>CAVRZM010000001.1:0-154368 GCA_963725735.1 uncultured beta proteobacterium
ACGAATGAACCGCCCCGGGATTCCAGGAGCCTCCAAACTTTGAGAGGATGGAGTCATGGGCACATCGAAGCGATATTCCCGCTTGAGGCGGCAAAGCTGGTGAAGGAACGGGGCGTGACGGCGGCGCCCGTCGTCGGGCACCACGGGGCGTCCCCGCTTCACCCCGATCTGCCACGCTCTCGCCGTTCGCCGCGCCGACGGGCGCGCTCGAATTCCCCCGCTTGCCCTGCGGTCACGGGACCGCCGGCGTGCGCCAGGCGTGCTGCATCGACCCGACGGCGTCGTACGGGTTCAGCAGCCTCATGATCACGCTGTACGGCGGCAACGCGGTGCTCGAGCCGCCGGCCGAACCGGCGCGCATGGTGGCGTGGCTCGCGCAGTCGGGCGTCACGTATCTCGTGATGTCGCCGATCATGTTGCAGAAGCTGGTCGAGGCCATCCCCGCAGCGAAGACGCCGGTCCCGCGGCTTACCGTGGAGATCGGCGGCGGCGCGCTCGCGCCGAGCGTCACCGCGCTGGCGCACGCGCGCCTGGCGCGCAGCATCGTCGTCAACTACGGCGCGACCGAGGCCGGGCGCGTGGCTTGGTCGCTTGCGGAAGCGATCCCCGGCGTCAGCGACGCGGGCGGCACGCCCTACCCGGGCGTGACGGTCGAGATCGTCGACGAGAACGATCGGCCGCTGCCGGCGGGCGACGAAGGGATCGTGCGCATCCGCGGCGCGCAGAACGCGAGCGGCTACCTCGACGATCCCGAAGCGACCGCGATGGTCTACCGCAACGGCTATGTCTATCCCGGCGATCGGGGATGGCTCGAGCCCGGCGGGGTGCTGCGCGTGGCCGGCCGGGTCGACGACCGCATCAACGTCGGCGGCTACAAGTTCAACCCGCAGGCGGTCGAGGACCAGTTGCTCACGCTCGCCGACCTGCGCGAGGCCGCGGTCTTCGGGTTCACCGATCGCGGCGGCGCGACGCGCGTGTGCGCGGCCATCGTGCCCGGCGCGACGTACGATGCCGCCGCGTTCGAGGCGCGCTGCCGCGAGACGCTGGGGCCGAAGGCGCCCGAATTCATCATGGAAGTGCGCGCGCTGCCGCGCAACGCCAACGGCAAGGTGATGCGCCGCGAGCTCGCGCGCGCGGCGCTGCGTGCGAGCGAGACCGGCCGCTAGAAGAGCCGGACCCCGAAGTACGCCAGCGCGGCGACCGCCGCCGCCGCGGGCATCGTGACCACCCACGCGATGACGATGCGCTGCGCGACGCTCCAGCGCACTGCGGCGGCGCGGCGTGCCGCGCCGACGCCGACGATCGCGCCCGTGATGGTGTGCGTGGTCGATACCGGCACGCCAAGCGACGTAGCGAGGAAGAGCGTGATCGCGCCGCCGGTCTCCGCGCAGAACCCCTGGATGGGCTTGAGCTGCGTGATGCGCGAGCCCATCGTGTGCACGATGCGCCAGCCGCCCATCAGCGTGCCGAGGCCCATGGCCGCCTGGCACGCGAGCACCACCCAGAACGGCACGTGGAACTCGCCGCCGAGCAGGCCCTGCGAGTACAGCAGCACGGCGATGATGCCCATCGTCTTCTGCGCGTCGTTGCCGCCGTGGCCGAGCGAGTACATCGACGCCGACGCGAGCTGCAGGATGCGAAAGCGCCGGTCCACGGCATAGGGCGTCGCGCGGCGATTGGCCCAGCTCACGGCGACCACGAGGAGCTGCGCGAGCACGAAGCCCAGCAGCGGCGAGAGCACGATGCCGAGCGCGGTGATGCCGAGGCCCTTGAACACGATCGCCGCGAAGCCGCCCTTCGCGAGGCCAGCGCCCGCGAGGCCGCCGATCAGCGCGTGGCTGCTGGACGATGGAATGCCGGCGAACCACGTGACCACGTTCCAAACGATGGCGCCCATGAGCGCCGCGAACACGATCGCGCCATCGACGACCCCCGGCGCGACGATGCCCGTGCCGACGGTGGTGGCCACGTGCAGGCCGAACACCGCGAACGCGATGAAGTTGAAGAACGCGGCCCAGATCACGGCGAGCTGCGGGCGCAGCACGCGCGTGGCCACCACCGTGGCGATCGAATTGGCCGCGTCGTGCAGGCCGTTCAGGAAGTCGAACAGCAGCGCGATGCCGATGAGGCCGACGAGGATCGGCAGTCCGAGCGCGGAGGCGTCCATGGCGGTTCGCGGGCGGGCGCGGGGACGGCGGCTATACGTGCTTGGCGGTGATGGACTGGACGGTGTTCGCGATGTCGTCGCACTTGTCGACGACTTCCTCGACGAGCTCGTAGAGCTCCTTGCGGTCGACGTAGCCGATGGTGTCGATCTTGCCGGCGCGCAGGTCGCTGCGCAATTGGGTGAGACCGTGGTCGAAGCACTCGTCGGCGCGCCCCTCGAGATGCCCGATCTTCTCGCACAAAGCGAAGATCACCTTGTGGTCGCCGGCGACGCGGTCGAGATGCGGCATGACGTCGTGCAGGATGTCGGCGCTCTCGACGATCGCCTCCACCATCTTGTGCATCTCGGCGGGGAAATCGCGGACCTCGTAGCGCTGGATGCCCTTCGCCGTGTCCTCGATCAGGTCCACGGCGTCGTCGAGCAGGTGCGCGAGCATCAGGATGTCCTCGCGGT
Source organism: uncultured beta proteobacterium (assembly GCA_963725735.1). GTDB lineage: Bacteria > Pseudomonadota > Gammaproteobacteria > Burkholderiales > Casimicrobiaceae > VBCG01. The sequence continues at coordinate 2,621 of CAVRZM010000001.1, forward strand.
CGATCGGCGCGTTGAACGCACGGTTGGCCGCGATGAACACGCGCTTCGCCACTTCGTCGGCGGCCATCTCGATGGTGCGGATCGCGGTGACGTGCTGCTCGAGGTTGCCGGTGCCGGCGACCAGCTCGCGCAACTCGTGCGCGGCGTCGAGGATGCGTTGCGCCTGCTCGCAGAAGAGCGCGGTGAAGCTCTCCTCCGGCGGCATGAGTCGGCTGAACAGGTTGAGCGACATCGGGAATCCACGGGGTCGGACGGGCCGGAAGGCGGGCTGCTCCGCCTATTTTCTCACGCCGGCCGCCGCGCTCCGGTTGACGCCGCGCAGGATTGGCTCGCCCGATGAAGCGCAACGTCGGGCCGAACGGATCGGCTAGCGTGCGGCAGCCGCACGCGCCATGCGGGCCAGCTCCTGCCGCAGCACCTTGCCGTTGACGTTTCGCGGCAGCGACGGCACGTGCATGATGAAAACGGGCGCCAGTGCACCAAGCTTGTGCCGGCAGCGCGCGTGGAAGTCGTCGGCGTCGAACGGCACCTCCGGCACGATGGCGGCGCAGAGGCTGACGGTGCCGCTGTCGTCGGTCACGCCGAACGCCGCCGCCTCGCGCACTCCGCCCAGCGCGACCAGCGCGTCCTCCACCGCGCCCGGATGGATCTTCACCCCGCCACGATTGATCACGTCGTCCGCGCGACCCGCGATGCGCAGGAGCCCGTCGGCATCGAGGGAGCCGCGGTCGCCGGTGTAGACCCAGCCGTCGCGATAGGTCCGCGCGGAGCCGGCGGGATCGCCTGCGTAGGCGCCGGCGATGCGCGGGCTGCGCACGCACACGAGGCCTTCGTCGCCGCGCGGCAGCTGCGCCCCGTCGTCGTCGACGATGCGTACCTCGACGTCGGGATACGGAAAGCCGACGGCGCCGGGCTTGCCAGCCAGCAGCGAGGCCTCCGCCCCGGCGACGCGGCCGCACTCCGTGAGCCCGTAGCCGACGAGCACCGTCGAGCACAAGCGCTCCCGCGCGGCGGCCAGCACGTTCGGCGGCAGCGCGGCGCCGCCTACCTCGATCGCGTCGAGCACATTCGGCACGCGCGCGGCCGGCAGCGCGTCGAGGAGGCGCGACAGGCCGATCGGCGACGTGATGAGGTAGCTCACGCGCGAATGGAGGAGCCACGAAGCGAGGCGGCCGGCGTCGAGATCCGGCTCGACGACGGTGCCGCCTCGTATGAGCGCGTGCATCGCGCTGCCGAATCCGAACGACGACTGCAATCCGATGAGACAGGCCAGACGCAACGCAGGACCGTCGCGCTGCGGTACCCCGGCCACCTGCCCCGCGCGGCGCTCGGCCCGGCGCAGTGCCAGCGCGTGGGTCATCGGCACGTACTTGCGTTCGCCGGCGGTGCCCGACGACGGGCAGTAGAGCAGGATCGCTTCGGCGTCGTCGTGCACGGGCACCGGCGTGCCGGGCGCGAACGTGCGCGGGCAGACGTCGGCGATGGCCAGCGTGTGCGCCGCTTCGCCGCTCGGCTCGTCGGCCAGGGTGGCGTCCACCGGCCCCGCGGAAAATCCCGGCGCGGCCTGCGCGACGCTCAGGCGCGCGAGTGCGAGCGCCGTCACCAGCTGCCGCGCCGCGTCGCGGGTCGCGAGCACGACCGTGTTGCCGGCACGCAGTCCCCGGTCGCGAATTCGCGCCGCGACGGCGTCGACCGCGCCGTCGAGCGCGGCATAGGTCAGCGTCGGTCCGCCGACGCCGACGAAGGCGATCGCGTCGGGCATGCGCGCGGCCTGCTCGCGCAGCGATGTGGTGAGGTTCATCGGATCCGCAACGAATTCCAAGCGTCGCGCAACGTGCATTCCCCTCGGGGGCAGCGGAGAACCGCGGTTTCGCCGCCGCCATCATCGCATGCCAGGCACGCCCGCGCAGCGGCCGCTCGGCATCGTCAGGCGGCCTTGCCGACTACCCCCGTCAGCGCGCCAGCGCGTGCCGGATCCACTGCGCCGTCAGCTTCTCCTGCACGGCGTTCTGCTGCAAGCGCAGGTCGAGCGCCGCGAAGTCGACGCGTCGAGCGGCTGGTCCTGGTTGAAGCAGGAGAACACGTAGCGTCACCTTGCCCGTCGCCGGATCGCGATGCGGCTGCAGGCACTGCGCGCAGATCTCCTTCATCATGCACTGCATCGGCGAGTTGATGGAGCCGATCGCGCGATGCGCCGGCTTGAGGAACGGCGCCAGCACGCCGTGCCGCGCGCGCGCCGACCGCGGCCATCATCTTGTCCGACCCGATGGCGATGATGCGATCGCAGTCGGCGAACGGGATCGGCTGCTCGCCCAGCGCGCCCGAGGCGTACGCGCGCATCGCCTCGACGATGTTGCCGACGAACGCGCGGTCCTGCGGCCGGTCCGCGCGCGAAGCCCGGCGCCTCGTCGCTGCACCACACCACCACGTCGGCGGCCGCCTCGATCTCCGCGACCTTGTAGCGGTCGATCATCTTCTTGTAGCCCGCGAAGTACAGCACGCGCGAGCCCGCGCGGCGAAACGCCTGGCCGATCGAGAACAGCACGGCGTTGCCGAGGCCGCCGCCGGCGAGCACCACCGTCTCGTCCGGCTCGATCTCGGTCGGCGTGCCGGTCGGACCCATCAGCACGACCGGCTCGCCCGGCTTCAGCTCGCGCGCACAGGTCCGACGAGCCGCCCATCTCGAGCACGATGGTCGACACGAGACCCTGCTCGCGATCGACCCACGCGCCGGTGAGCGCCAGTCCTTCCATCACGAGCCGCGTGCCGTCGCGCACCGGCGCGAGCGCCTCGTAGTTCTGCAGCCGGTAGAACTGGCCCGGGCTCGAAGCGCTCCGCGGCGGCCGGCGCGCGCACGACCACTTCGACGATGGTCGGCGTCAGGCGCTCGACGCGCTCGACGGTCGCGCGCAGCGCGATCGTCGAGCGTCGCGAAGAACGCGGCGTCGGTCGCAGCCGAGGCGGCGCGTCACTCGCGAGCATGCGCGACACGATCGGATAGCCCTGCTTCGCGCTCGCCATCGCCTTCACGACGTTGCCGAAGAACGACGGATGCAGGTCGCCGAAGAAGCTGATCGCGCGGCCGTCGGGCAGGATGTCGGTGAGCACGGCCGGCGTGCGCCGGCTTGGCGAGCCCGCGCTGCCACCTTCACCGGCGTGCCGTCCTCGTCGAGCACGCGGAAGTACTTGCCGTCGAGATGGAAGTGCGCGGCATCCTCGCGCGCGAGCACGGTGTTGGGCTGCGTGCCCGCGGCGATCAGAGATGGTGCGCGCCGGCAGCGTCGTGCGCGCGCGTCTCGTGCCATACGCCGTCGCCGTCGGTGTGCTGCAGCGAGACCTTGAGGCCCGTCGCGGCGCCGCGCTCGTCGACCTCGATGGCGAGCGGCGTCAGGCCTTCGGCGAAGCGGATGCCCTCCTCCAGCGCCTTTTCCACTTCCTCGTGGTTCAGCGTGTACGACGGGCTGTCGATCAGCCGGCGGCGGTACGCGATGGTGACGCCGCCCCACGTCGATGCAGCATTGCGCGACGCGCGGCGGCCGTCCTGCGCGCGCCGCCGCGGCGCGCTCCTCGCGCAGCGCCCGCGCGTGCGTCGAGGAATTCGTCGGCGACAAGCGCCTTCCTCGACTGTCCACGCGGCCTCGACCGCGTCGCGTCCCTTCTCCGCCACGAGCGCCTCGTAGCGCGACAGGAACTTCTCGACCTGCACCGGGTAGTAGGCGAGCGATTCGGTCGCGGTGTCGATGGCGGTGAGGCCGCCGCCGACGACGACCACCGGCAGGCGCACCTGCATGTTGGCGATCGAGTCGCGCTTGGCCGCGCCGGTGAGCTGCAGCGCCATCAGGAAGTCGGACGCGGTGCGCACGCCGTTGGCGAGACCGTTCGGGCAGCTCGAGCACCGTCGGCTTGCCGGCGCCGGTGGCGAGCGCGATGTGGTCGAAGCCCAGCGCGAACGCGCCCGCGCGTCGAGCGTGCCGCCGAAGCGCACGCCGCCGTACAGCGCGAAGCGGTCGCGGCGCTCGAGCAGCAGCCGGATCATCTTGAGGAAGTTCTTGTCCCAGCGCACGGTGATGCCGTACTCGGCCACGCCGCCGAAGCCCGCCATCAGCGCGGTCGTCGAGCGGCTCGATGAGCGTCGCGACGTCGCGCACCGGCGCGAACGCGCACGCGCTCGCCGGCGATGGTGATGCCGGACAGCGCGGGATCGAGCGGCTCGATCTTGAGGCCGTCGATGCCGACCACGGTGTGCCCGTCGTTGACGAGGTGATGCGCGAGCGTGAAGCCGGCGGGTCCCATGCCGACGATCAGCACGCGCTTGCCGGTGCGCGCGCACGGGCAGCGGGCGGCGCAGGTTGAGCGGATTCCAGCGCGTGAGCAGCGAATAGATCTCGAAGCCCCACGGCAGCGCGAGCACGTCCTTCAGCAGCCGCGTCTCCGACTGCGGAATGTCGACCGGATCCTGCTTCTGGTAGATGCACGACTTCATGCAGTCGTTGCAGATGCGGTGGCCGGTGGCGGCGACCATCGGGTTGTCGACGCAGATCATCGCGAGCGCGCCCACCGGCACGCCTTCCGCGCGCAGCTTGTGGAACTCGGAGATGCGCTCTTCCAGCGGACAGCCGGCGAGCGTCACGTTGAACGGCGACTTCTTGAACGGCACGCTCGCCCGGCGACGGCTTCTTCTCGGGCAGCCCGCGCGCGCAGGAATCCTTGCCCTGCTCGTGGCACCAGATGCAGTAGTGCGCCTGGTCGAGGCCGCCGACGAGATCGGTGCCGGGATCGGTCGAGCGCGAAGCCGTCGCGCTGGCGCAGCGGATGGTCGCGAGGCAGCTTCCACGCCGAGACGCCGTGCCGCGTCTCCGGCTGCGACCGGCACGAGCTTCATGTAGTCGAGCTTGCGCGGCGCGCGGAACAGCACGCCGCCGCGGTGCGCGGTGCGGCCCGCCGGGCGTGTGCGCGGCCCACGCCGCGTAGCGCTGCCGCGAGATCGAGCGCCGCCGCATGGGCGGTCTCGGCTCGTCGTCGCCAGCCAGCGCGGTCACCGCCTGCGGCGAACGCCGAGCTCGGAGAACGGCTGCGCCCATCGCGCGCTCGAGCTCGGCGCGCAGCGCCGGGCCGTCGAACGTCGGCGGCCACGTCCGCCTTGTGCGCGTTCATCGCCTTGCGCTGGACGAACTGGCGCTTGACGGCGAAGAGCGGCGCGAGCTCGTGATGCCGCGCCTCCAGCGCGCTGCACCTCGGGCGCGATGCCGAACAGGTCGCGCGAGGAAGTCCTCGAGATGCGGCGCGAGCGCGATCAGCAGATCGGATTCGGCCTTGCGGCCGAGCGCGTCCGGCGCCGCGGCGCGCAGCGGCCAGGCGCTGCGCCGAGCGCCGCGTCGGCGGCCGCGCAGGTGTGCGACGAAGCGCGCGTCGATCCGCCGCGCGCCCTCGATCGAGTAGAGGTCGGCGAACGTGAGGCCGTGGGCGAGCGTGAGCGGTGCGATGACATCGTGTCAGAGCATTCGGCGGCCCGCGCGACGGCCGTACGGCAAAAGCTGTCCATTTTACCCGCGCCCCCACGCGCGCCTCGCGGGCGCCGCGCGGCATATGCTTAGACGCACGGCCGCTTGTCGCATGGGCGATAATGCAGTGTCAACCTGCGGGGCACCGTCCGCGTTGTGGCGCCCACCCTCTCGACCCGCGATGGAGCATCGCATGACCGCGTTTCGTCCGCTCTGTCGTCGCCGCCCTCGCGCTCGCTGCCGCGCTTCCGGTCGCCGCGCAGACGATCAAGCTCGGCGAGCTCAACAGCTACAAGGTCTTTCCCGCGTTCCTCGAGCCGTACAAGAAGGGCATGGAGCTCGCGCTCGACGAGGTCAACGCCGCCGGCGGCGTGCTCGGTCGCAAGATCGAGGTCGTGTCGCGCGACGACAACGGCACGCCCGGCGACGCCGTGCGCGTCGCCGAGGAGCTGGTTTCGCGCGAAAAGGTCGTGATGCTGATGGGGACGTTCGCGTCCAACGTCGGCCTCGCGGTCGCGGATTTCGCCAAGCAGCGCAAGGTTCCGTTCCTCGCGGCCGAGCCGCTCACCGACAAGATCGTGTGGGACAACGGCAACAAGTACACGTACCGGCTGCGCGCGTCGACGTTCATGCAGACGGCGATGCTCGTGCCGGAGGCCGCGAAGCTCGGCAAGAAGCGCTGGGCGATCGTGTACCCCAATTACGAGTACGGCCAATCGGCGACGGCGGCGTTCAAGAAGCAGATGAACGTGCAGCAGACCGGCGGCCTCGTAGTTCATCGAGCAGGCGGTGCCGCTCGGCAAGATCGATCCGGGCCCGGTCGTGCAGGCGCTGCTCGACGCGCAAGCCCGACGCGATCTTCTCGTCGCTGTTCGGCCCCGACCTCGCGCGCTTCGTGCGCGAGGGCCAGTTGCGCGGCCTCTTCAAGGATCGGCCGGTGTTCAACCTGCTGGGCGGCGAGCCGGAGTATCTCGATCCGCTGAAGGACGAGGCGCCCGTCGGCTGGTACGTCACCGGCTATCCGTGGTACGCGCATCGCCACGCCCGAGCACAAGAAGTTCCTCGACGCGTACCAGAAGCGCTTCAACGACTATCCGCGCCTGGGCTCGGTCGTCGGCTACAGCACGGTGATCGCCGCGGCGGCGGCGCTCAAGAAGGCGGGCTCGACCGATCCGGAGAAGATCGTCGCGGCGCTGTCGGGCCTCACGTTCTCCTCGCCGTTCGGCAGCGTGACGTTCCGCCCGATCGATCACCAATCGACGATGGGCGCGTACGTCGGACGCACGGCGGTGAAGGACGGCAAGGGCGTGATGGTCGACTGGCACTACGCCGACGGCAAGGACTACCAGCCGACCGACGACGTGGTCCGTACGCTGCGCCCGCAGCACTAGCCCGTCCATTCGGAGCTCCTGCGGCAACAGACGCGCATCGACCTCCTGCACGTGCCCTACAAGGGGCTCGGGCAGGCGGTTTCGGCGGTCGTGGCGGGCGAGGCGATGCTGACCTGGGCCGGCGTCTACTCGACCGAGGCGCACGTCAAAGCGGGACGCCTCCACGCCATCGCGATCGCGGCGCCGCGGCGATCGCCGTTCCTGCCTGACGTGCCGACGTTCGCGGAGCTGGGCTTCCCGGCGATCGACTACGTGCCGTGGTTCGGACTCTTCGCGCCGGCGGCAACGCCGCGCGCAGTGGTCGACCGCGTGCAGCGCGACGTCGCGCACGTGCTCGCCTACGCCCGAGGTGCGCGACAAGGAGCTGCTCGCCAAGGGATACGAGCCGGGCTCGCTCCCGACGGACGCATTCGCCGCGCACATCGGGCGCGAGCTGCGCGAGCGTGCGGAACTGGTGAAGGCCTCGGGCGCGCGCCTCGATTGACCGGGCACGCCGGGCGTGCGCGGGGATGGCGCGCCTTCCGTGTCAGAATGTCCGGCATGGCGCGCCCTGCCATGCGTTCCGCCGCGTTGCCTCGCCGCGCATGACCCTCGCCTCCTTCCTCCTGCAGCTCCTGAACGGCCTGTCGTCGGCGCCTCGGCGCTGTTCCTCGTCGCGGCGGGCCTCACGCTGATCTTCGGCGTCACGCGCATCGTCAACTTCGCGCACGGATCGCTGTACATGCTGGGCGCGTACGGCGCGTACGCGGCGCGGCGACTCTTGTCGCCGGCCTGGCCGGACGCGGCGCGTTCTCGTTCTGGCTCGGCGTGCTGCTCGCGGCACTGGCCGTGGCGCTGCATCGGCGCGCTGATCGAGATGCTGCTGCTGAAGCGCCTGTACGCGGCGCCCGAGCTCCTGCAGCTCACCGCGACGTTCGCCGTGGTGCTGATCGTGCGCGACGCCGTGCTCGCGTCGTTCGGCGCGGAAGACCTGCTCGGCCCGCGCGCGCCGGGGCTCGCGGGCACGGTCGAGATCCTCGGCCGCGCGATTCCGCAGTACGACCTCTTCCTGATCGCGGTCGGTCCGCGTGGTGCTCGTCGCCTTGACGTGGCTCGTCACGCGCACGCGCTTCGGCGTGCTGATCCGCGCCGCGTCGGAGAATCGCGTGCTGACCGCGCGCGCTCGGCATCGACGAGGCGAAGCTCTTCACCGCGGTGTTCGCGCTGGGCGCGTTCCTCGCCGGACTCGCGGGCGCGCTGCAGCTGCCGCGCGAGCCCGCGAACCTCGGCATGGACCTAGCGATCATCGCCGACGCGTTCGTCGTGACGGTGGTCGGCGGCCTGGGCTCGATCCCCGGCGCGTTCCTCGCCGCGCTGCTGATCGGGCTCACCAAGGCGCTGTGCATCGCGCTCGGCAACGTCGAGGTCGCCGGCATCGCGTTCGCCTTTCCCAAGCTCACGCTGGTCGCGGAGTTCGTCGTGATGGCCGTGGTGCTGGCGGTGAAGCCGCAGGGACTGCTCGGCGCGCCGGTGAGCATGCCGGACGACCACGCCGCTGCCCGAGCAGCGCGAGCTCGTGGTCGCGCCGGGCCGGCGCGAGGCGCTCGTCGCATGCGCGCGCTGCTGGCACTGCTGGTCGTGCCGTGCCGTGGCTGCGCGACGAGTACACCGTGGTGCTCGCGACCGACATCCTCATCGCCGCGCTGTTCGCCGCCAGCCTGCAGTTCCTGCTCGGCACCGGCGGCATGACGTCGTTCGGCCACGCCGCGTATTTCGGCGTCGGCGCGTACGCGGCCGCGCTGGCGATCAAGGCGCGGCTGGCCGATGGCCGCGGCGCTGCGTCGCCGCGCCGGTAGGCGCGCTGGTTGCCGCCCTCGTGTTCGGCTGGTTCTGCGTGCGGCTTTCCGGCGTCTACCTCGCGATGCTGACGCTCGCGTTCGCGCAGATCGTCATGGTCGATCGTGTACCAGTGGGACAGCGTGACCGGCGGGAGCAACGGCCTCATCGGGATCTGGCCCGCGCCGTGGCTCACGGACCGGACGCGGTTCTACTTCTTCACGCTCGCGGTCGTCGGCTTGAGCGTGCTGGCGCTGGTGCGGATCGGCCGCTCGCCCTTCGGCTTCGCGCTGCGCGGCGTGCGCGATTCGCCGCTGCGCGCCGCCGCGCTCGGCATCGACGTGCGCCGCACGCAGTGGCAAGGCTTCGCGCTCGCCGGACTGTTCGCCGGGCTCGCCGGCGGCCTGTTCGCGTTCTCGAAGGGCAGCATCTCGCCGGAGTCGCTCGCCATCCCGCGCTCCGTCGACGCGCTGGTGATGGTGCTGCTGGGCGGACTCAACGCGCTGTTCGGGCCGCTGCTCGGCGCCGCGGCGTTCACGTGGCTCGCGGACGTGCTCGCGCGCGCGACCGACTACTGGCGCGCGGGACTCGGCGTGCTGATCCTCGTCATCGTCCTGGTGTTCCCGATCGGGATCGGCGGCGCGCTCGCGCGCGTCCTGCAGCGCCGGCGAAGGCCAGCGACGTCGAACGAACGCCGGGCCCGGTGCTGCGCGTCACGGGACTCTGCGCAAGGAGTTCGGCGGCGTGCGCGCCGTCGACGACGTCGTCGTTCGCCGTCGCGGCGGGCGAACTGGTCGCGCTGATCGGACCCAACGGTGCCGGCAAGACGACCTGCTTCAACCTCGTCAACGGCCAGCTCGCGCCCGATGCCGGCGAGCGTGCTGCTGGCGGGCGACGCGCATCGACGGCAAGCCGCCGCAGGCGGTCGCGCACCTGGGCGTCGGGCCGCACGTTCCAGGTGGCCGCGACGTTCGCGTCGATGACGGTGCGCGAGAACGTGCGCGTGGCGATGCTCGCCGGCGCGCGACGCGAGGGCGAGCTCGCGACGCTCGCGTCGAGCATCGACGATGCCGAGGTCGACGCGCTGCTGCAGCGGGTCGGCTGCGCCGATCTCGCCGACGCGCACTGCGCCGCGCTCGCCTACGGCAACGCGAAGCGCGTCGAGCTCGCGCTGGCGCTGGCCGATCGTCCGCGCCTGCTGCTGATGGACGAGCCCACGGCGGGCATGGCGCAACGCTCGCGCACACGGCTCATGACCCTCGCGCGCGGCCTCGCGCAGCGCGACGGCGTCGCGGTCCTGTTCACCGAGCACGACATGGACGTGGTGTTCGGATTCGCGGATCGCGTGATCGTGCTCGATCGGGGGAAGATCATCGCGGAGGGAACGCCGGCCGAGGTGCGCGCCGATCCGCGGGTGCAGGCGGTGTATCTCGGCGAACCGGACGTAGTCGCGACGCCGTCGCAGGCCGCCTGAGCGCAGGCGCGGCCGCACCCGCGTCGCGGCGCAGCGAGCCCGGTTCCCCTGCGGCGAGCACGACCTTCATTCCCGCAGCCGTGTCCGCGTGGTCCCGTTGCGATCAGCGCTTCCAGAACTCCCGTGACGCGATCCGCGCGCCTTCCGCCATCGCGGCCAGCTTCGCCCACACGACGTCCGGGTCGACCGCCGCCTGTCCGACCCACGTCCCGAAGCCGCAATCGCTGCCGGCGATCACGTTCTCCCGTCCAACGAGCTTCGCGTAGTGGCCGATGCGCTGGGCGATAAGCTCGGGGTGCTCGATGAAATTGGACTTCGACTCGATCACGCCGGGAATGAGGACCTTGCCCGGGGGCAGCTTCACCGTCTCGAATACCTTCCACTCGTGCGCGTGCCGCGGGTTGGCGGCCTCGAGCGCGATGGCCGAGGGTCGCGCGCGCAGCACGATGTCGATGACATCGCCTAGCGGCACGTCGCAGTGGTGCGGCCCTTCGTAGTTGCCCCAGCAAAGGTGCATGCGCAGCTGCTCGGGTGGAATGTTGGCGACCGCGTGATCGAGGACCTCGACATGCAGCTGGGCCTTCTTGCGCCACTCGGCAAGCGAGAGATCGGCATGCTGGATGTGCCGCCCCATCCCGAGGTCCGGGCAGTCGATCTGCAGGACCAGGCCCGACCGCGCAATCGTCTCGTACTCCTGCCGCATCGCGTCGGCGATCGCGTACAGGTACGCTTCCTCCGTGGGGTAGTGCTCGTTGCGGAAGAAGAGCGACACGACGCCGGGCGACGCGGCCGTGAGGAACGCGTCCTCGACCGTCACGCCCGCGAGCGCCGCCCGCAGGTGGTCGACGTCGGCCTGTGCCGCCTGCGGGTCGCGCACGCTGATCGCCGCGTTGCACGCCGGCGTCTTCCGGCGCGAACGCCCGGGGTCGCCGAACACGCGCTTCGCGAGATTGGGGAAGCCGGCGAGGTCCTGGTAGACGAACGTGTTGCCGGTCCCGCCGAAGCCAGCCAGGCGATCCTTGATGTACGTCGCATAGCTCGGCTTGCTCATCTCGCCGTCGTCCACGATGTCCACGCCGGACTCGGCCTGCTTGCGGACGACCTCGTCAACCGCGGACGCGATGCGCCGCGCCAGCGCCTCCGCGTCGACCGGGACGCCTTCCTCCTTGGCGTACATCATCCGGATCAGGTCCTCGGGCCGCGGCAGGCTGCCCGTATGGGTCGTGAGGAACCGGTCGACGCTGCGCTTCATCGCCATCCTTCGGCGGGGGAGCCCGCCCCGCAATCCTCCGCGACGGCGCGCGCCCGGTCAAGGCGCGCGACGCCGTGATGCGGTTCACGCGCGCGCCGCGAATGCCCGGTTCCGGAAGTTGTACGTCCGTCCCGGTCCGGACCGAACCGGTTGCGCCTGCCTTACCGTTGTACAGTGCCCGGCATCACCGTGCAGGAGTCCGCGATGCCCGCGCGCATTTCACGGCCCCGGCCCTCGCCGCGTCTGGTCGCCGCCCTCACCTGTGCGCTGCTGTTCGGCTGCGCGCAGGTGGAGCGTACGCCCGAGCCCGCGCCGCCGGCGGCCGGCGACACCGCGGCCAGCGCGCCGCTGCACGGCCGCATCTCGACCTATGGCAATGCCTTCGCGGGCCGCAAGACCGCGAGCGGCGAGACGTTCGATCCCTCCGCGCTCACCATGGCGCACCGCACGCTGCCGTTCGGCACCCGCGTGCGCGTCACCAATCTCGAAAACCGGCGCAGCGTGGAGGTAGTGGTCAACGATCGCGGCCCGTTCGTCGCCGGGCGCATCGCCGACCTGTCGGAAGCGGCGGCGCGGCGCATCGACATGCTCGACGACGGCGTCGTGGACGCGCGCCTCGAGATTCTTCAGCTCGGGAATGGGCGCTGACAGGTGGCGGCGCGCGGTTCGGGTTCGCGCCGGTCTGCGCGGCGGTCGCCGTTCGGCCGACGTCGCGCCGAAGGCGCGGCCCCGGCCCGCGAACGCATGCCGAGCGAAGCTCGGGATTCCGAGCACGAAGAGCCCCGCGCCGGCAACTGCCGCCACCAGCAGTGCGCGGTTGGACAGGCCGAAGCGCCCGGGTCCGAGGGTCATGGCGAGCGCATTGGCCGCGAGCGTCAGCGCGGTGCCGCATGCGATCGACGCCACCGTGAACCGCACGATGCCGCCCAGCAGCAGGCGGCAGCCGACGAGGTCTGCGAGCGCTTCCCCGCCGACGATGACCGTCGTGACAGCCTGGCGATACGCGAGGGCGATCCACGAAATCGCCACGACGCGCGGAACGCCTGCGCCAGGGTGGGCAGCGCGACGTTGGCGATGCAGGTGCCGAGGGAGGCGCGCTACGTCGAGCGCGAGCCCGCCCGTGTCGCGCCGGCGCGACGCCTCATTCGCCCAGTGTGACGATCCAGCCGCGCGCGGCGCCTTCGGGGTCGAAGCCGTCGCCCACGATGACGCGGCCATCGCCCGAGATCCCGCGTGCGCGCGCGAGAGACCAGCCCGCGCTCGCGGCCTGCCCATCGTCGGAAAGCATGTCGGCGATCGCGCGCGGGGCACCCGCCCCGTCCCACAGGACGGCAACGTCCGGGCCGTTGTCGGGGCGCGCCCATCCGATGATGCGCTGGCCGTCGGACGAGACGGCGGCGGCAACGGTCGCAACGAATGTGCCGGCGGCCAGCCGTACGCTGCCCGTCCCGGCCGTCCAGCGAAATGCGCGCTCGCGACCGGCGGAATCGAGCGACAGCCCCACCGCCACGGCGCCGTCGCGGGAAAGCGCCGTGATAGCGCCACCGGTATCGCCGGGCAATCCGCCGACGATCGTAGGCACGTTGGATGCATTCCAGAGGATGGCGCCGGTCAGCACCGGATGGCCGGCGCCGCCGATGATCGCGCCGTCGCCGGAGATGGCGGCCGCCGCGCTGGTCGCATTGCTGCCGGCGCCGAAGCGTCCCAAGCCGACCGCTCCGGTTGCCTGCGTCCACCGCAATGCCTCGTTGGTGGGCGCGAGGCAGGTCCCCGCCACGACCGATCCCACGGCGTCGACGGCGTTCGCGGCGCACGCACTTGCGGCCGGGAGCCCGGCGAGCTGCGTCAGGCCGGCATCGATCGTCCAGCGGAACCCGTGCGGGCCGGGCGCATCGCCGCCGTCGGCGCTGCCGACGATGACGGCGCCGTCGGCCGAAATCGCCGCGGCGCGGGAGTAGGAGCCTTGCGGAAGGTAACCGAGCGCCGTGGGGCTGCTCCCGGGGCCGCTCCAGCGAATCGCCTGCGCCGGTCCCGCGCGCGACCGGCCCGAGCCCGCAACCACGCGACCGTCGGCAGAAACGGCGGCGGCCTCGTTTTCGGGATAGCCGGCCAGCAACGCGAGCGCGGCGAAACCGCCGGATCGATCGGCGCCGCGATCCGCGTCCCGCCAGCAGCCCGAGACGAGCGGCAGGCACAACAACGCCACGGCGCAGCGGCGCCACCGCACAGCCGCCATCGCAGGCCGGCGCAACCGAACATTGCGTGCCTGCATGACGGCCGTCGCCGCGAATCCGGTCACGGTCCCCATCGCCGCGACCGTACGGCGCGTCGCCGGGATCGAAATCGTTGTCGTGCTGCTCAAGCCGTTGCGTTCCGCGCGTCGCCCGGGACGGTGACCCAATGATTCAGTCTGATCCGTTGCCGCGCACGCAGGTTGACATGGCGCAATGTCGTGCCCGGGCGGCGCGCGCTTTCGCATGGCGAAACATCGCCACGCGCGTAAAATCACAGCTCGACATTCGCACTCACCCATGGGAATCGCTATGAATTCGCAGCAACTCGAGAAGATCAGATCCGCCAAGGGCTTCATCGCCGCGCTCGACCAGAGCGGGGGCAGCACGCCGAAGGCGCTCGGCCTCTACGGCATCAAGCCCGAAGCCTATTCGGGCGACCAGCAGATGTTCGACCTGATCCACGCGATGCGTACGCGGATCATCGTGAGTCCGCGTTCGACGGCAAACGCATCCTGGGCGCGATCCTCTTCGAGCAGACGATGGACCGCCAGATCGACGGTCGCGGAACCGCCGACTACTTGTGGTCCGTGAAAAACGTCGTGCCGTTCCTGAAGGTGGACAAGGGCCTGGCCGACGAGGCGAATGGCGTGCAGATGATGAAGCCGATGCCCGACCTGGACGCGTTGCTCGCGCGCGCCAGGGACAAAGGAATCTTCGGGACCAAGATGCGCTCCGTCGTGAAGCACGGCGAACGCCAAGGGGATCGAGGACGTCGTCACCCAGCAGTTCGCATTCGCCAGGCAGATCCTGGCCGCCGGCCTCATGCCCATCGTCGAGCCCGAGGTGGACATCCACGCCACGGACAAGCAGGGCGCCGAGCTGCTCCTCAAGGCGTCGCTCCTGAAGCACCTCGATGCTCTGGGACCGGAGCAGCAGGTGATGCTGAAGCTGACGATTCCCTCCGTCGATGATTTCTACGCGGACCTGGTCAAGCATCCGAAGATACTGCGCGTGGTGGCGCTCTCCGGTGGCTACTCGCGCGACGAGGCGAACACGCTGCTCGCGCGCAACCACCGGCGTGGTCGCGAGCTTTTCGCGCGCATTGACCGAAGGCCTCACCGCGCAGCAGAGCGAGGAGGAATTCAACCGCGCGCTGGACGCGTCGATCGCCAGCATCTACGCCGCGTCGGTGACCTGACCGCCGCGTGGCGCCCAGGCGCGGCGTGAACGGAAGCGGACCGGAGGCGCCGGTTACTCGAGCACTTCGTTGACCGACGCAAGAAAGGTCCGCGGCACCGTCAGCCCCAGGCGCTTCGCGGTCCTGAGGTTGAGCACCAGCTCGATGTTCGTCGACTGCATGACGGGCATGTCGGCCGTTCGTCCCCTTGAGGATCTGTCCGATGTAGTCGCCGGCCTGGCGGTACATCCACGTAATGTTGGGGCCATAGCTCATGAGCGCGCCCGCCGCCGCAAACGTGCGCGTAAAGGACACGGCCGGCAACGCGTGTCGCTCGGCCAGGGCCACGACCTGCTCGCGACGGTCGAGCAGCACGGGGTCGGTCGGGCTGATCACGGCGTCGGCGCGGGCGCGCACGAGGTCCGCGAAGGCCGCGTCGATTTCCGCTGCGTTGCGCGCGTTGAACGCCATCGTCTGGCGGCCGAGCCTGGCCGCACCAGCCTCCGCGTCCGCCTGCTCGGCCGCGGCATTGGCATTGTCGGGGTTCATCAGCAGCGCGATGCGCGTGACGTTGGGCGCGAGATCGTGAAGAAGTTGCACGCGCTTCGAGCCGAGCAGGCTCGGGACGAAGATGATGCCGGTGACGTTGCCGCCCGGATGGTTGAAGCTCGCCACCAGCCCGAAGCGGACCGGATCGCCGCCGATGGTGAAGACGACGGGGACCGTCGTCGTCGCTCCCTTCGCCGCGCGTGCGGAGGCCACGTCGCCGGTCGCGGCGATGGCGACGACGCCCTTGGCCACGAGCTCGGCCGCGAGAGCGGGCAGCGCCGGATAGTCGCCGTTCGCCCAGCGCTCCTCGATGCGCACGTTGCGGCCGTCGACGAAACCGGCCTGCGCCAGTCCCTCGCGAAACGAGTCGGAATTGAAGCGGTAGGTGGCGGGCGAGGCGCTGTTGAGGAAGCCGACGACCGGCGCATTCGACGTCCGCGGCGGCAGCCCCCCGGGCGATGCGGGCTGTGGCCGCGCGACGCCAGGCCACGCCGACGTTGCTGCCCAGCCGAGCGCTCCAATGAAGTGTCGCCGTCGCATCGCCCCTCCCCACCCAGGACAGACACATCGGTGCTCGGTGGATCGTAGCATTGCGTCATGCCGCCCCGCACCGCGCGCAGCGTCGCGGATGCGGGGCGCGCGCCGGCGTGATTTCTGCGCGTCGCCACCGGCCCCCGCCAGACGCGACGGTCGCGACGGGCCCGCGGATCGGCGGCATCGACGTCCCGCCGCTTCGTCCAGAAGCTCGATCCGCACATCCGCACCATCCGCGTCGAGGCTAGGCGCCGGGCTCCCGGATCGCCGCGAACTTGAGCCGCGCGAGCGCCGCGATGGTGGCGATGTGCGGCGCGGGCACCTCGAGCGCCTGCGCGATGGCGTCGAACACGAGCACCCCGCTGGCGAGCTCGGGCTCGCGACCGAGCTCGAAATCCTTGAGCAGCGACGGGCGCGTCGGCTTGTCGCGGTAGAAGCCGATCCTCTCCTCCGCGTCGTCGGCGAGCTCGAAGCCCAGCTTCCGGCCGAGGACGTTGGCCTCGCGCATCACCGCGCTCATCACGGCGAAGCCGCCGGGATCGGACGCGAGCCGGTCGAGCGGAAGACCGGTCAAGGCGGCGATCGGCGAGACCGCGAGCCACAGCGCCATCTTGTTCCAGATCTCGCGGCGGATGTCGGCCGTCTCCCATGCATCGTAATCCGCACGCCGCAGCACCGCGACGATCTCGCCGATGCGGTTGTCGGCGCCGGACGCCACGTTGCCGAGGATCAGGCGATTGCGCGCGGGCGTGGTGGCCATCACCACGCCCGGGGCCACGACCTCGTTCGACGACTGCACGACGCCGCCGATCAGCGCCTCGGTATCGAGCGCGCTGCGCAGCACGCGACCCGGGTCGAGTCCGTCGACGAACGCTGCCTTGCGCGAGATGGGCAATTCGTCCGCATACCACCACGGGATGCCGTTCATCGCGAGCACGATGCGCGCTCCACCGGATTGCAGCCGCGCCAGCGGCTGCGCGATGGCAGGCAGATGCGTCTGCTTGACGGTGACGAACACGACGTCGGGGACCGCCTGCAGCGCGCCGGGATCGCCGACGCAGTGCAGGCGGGCCGTGCGCGTCGTCTCGCCCGCGACCAGCGTGAGCCCGCGCTCGCGAATGGCGTCGCCGTGCGCGCCGCGCGCGACGACGGTGACGTCCTCCCCGGCGGACTTGAGGCGAACCGCCAGCGCGCCGCCCACGGCGCCGGCACCGTAGACGCAGAGCTTCATCGCCGGCACCGCGCGCGGGTCACCGATGCGCCGCGCGTCATTCCGGCTCGATGCCCGCCTGCTTGGACAGCTTCGCCCACTTCTGCACCTCGGCCTTTACGAACGGCGCCGCTTCGCCGGGACCGAGCAGCGCCGGCGTGAAGCCTTGCGCGGCGAGCCTGGCCTGCACCTCCGGCCTGGCCATGGCGCGCGCGGTCGTCTCGTGCAGCTTGCGCGCGATGGGTTCCGGCAATCCCCTCGGGCCGAAGGTCGCGATCCACGCATCGATGTCGAACCCCGGCAACGTTTCCGCGAGCGCGGGCCACTCGGGCACGAGGGGATTGCGCTTCTCGGAGGTCACGCCGATCGCCCGCAGCTTGCCGCCCTTGGCCTGCGCGATGGCGTTGCCGAGGTCGACGAACGTGAACTGCAGCGTGCCCGCCAGCACGTCGTTCACTGCGAGCGGAATGCCCTTGTAAGGCACCGGAAGCACCTCGATGCCGGCGAGCGACACGAGCTGCGCGATGCACACCTGCGAGCTCGAGGAGCCGTAGCCCGCGGAGATCTTGCCGCGTTGCGCCTTCGCATAGTCGACGAACTCCCGCGCGGTGCGCGCCGGAAAGTCCGGCTTCACCATCAGCGCAAGCGGCGTGGTGGCGATGCGGCTGACCGCCACGAAGTCCGCGACGGGATCGAACGGCACCTTGCGGAACATGCTGGGCGTTGCCGCGAATGAGACGGCCGCCACCAGGATCGTGTAGCCGTCGGGTGCGCTGCGCGCGACGAACTCCGTGCCGAGCATGGCCTGCGCGCCGGGCCGGTTGTCGACGACGAAAGGCTGCCCGAGATCGTCCTGCAGCTCCTTGGCGAGGATGCGCGCAATGTTGTCGGTCGCGCTGCCGGCCGGAAACGGCACGACGAGCTTGACCGGCTGGCTGGGCCAGGCCTGAGCGTGCGCGGTCTGCAGCGGAAGCCCGAGCGCGAACAGCGCGGTGGCGAGGACGGCACTAACTTTGCTGAATCGAATCATCGATGCTCTCCAGATAGGCGCAGCGGGCGCAGGAGCGCCGCCGGCCACGATCAGTTGGCGGTGGCGCCCGACTTGCGGACCAGCACGCCCATCACGTCGTAGTCACGCACGACGACGCGTTGCGCGGCATCGCCGAGCACGACGTCCGGCGTGATCGAATTCTCGGCGAACAGCTTCTGCGTCGGCTCGCCCGCGACGATGGCACGCACGTCGTCGCCCAGCTTGCGCAGGATCGGCGCAGGCACGCCGGCCGGGGCGACTAGCGCGAGCCAGCTCTCGAACTCGTAACCGGGAAGCCCCGCCTGCGCAATGGTCGGGACCTGCGGCAGCACCGGCGCCCGCTGCTTGCCGGTCGTGCCGAGCGCGCGGAGGCGCCCCTCCTTGACCATGCCGGCCACGCTGCCGACGGTCGGAAACGCGACGTCGATCTCGCCGGACAGGAGCGCGGCCTGCAACGGCGCGACACCCTTGTACGGGACGTGCAGGAGATCGATGCCCGCCATGGACTGGAACTGCATCGCCGCGAGGTGGATCGCCGTGCCATTGCCCGCCGAACCCATCTTCACCGAGCCGGGCGCGCGCTTCGCGGCCTCGATCAGCTGGGCCAGGTCCTTGTACGGCGAATCCTTCGGCACCACCGCGACGAATGGAATGCTCCCCACGATGGCGACGGTGGTGATGTCCTTGATGGGATCGAAGGCCAGCGATTTCTGCAGGTGCGGGACGATGACGGCGGTGTTGCCGTAGAAGCCCAGCGTGTAGCCGTCCTTCGGGGCTTGCGCGATGGTCTGCGCGCCGACGAGCCCGCCCGCGCCCGGCTGGTTGAGGATGACGATCGGCTGTCCGAGGCCGGCGGTCATGCGCTCCGCGAGATGGCGCGCCACGAGGTCGACCGTCGATCCCGGCGTGTTGGCGACGACGATGCGCATGGGCTTGGTCGGGAACTCGCCCTGCGCGAACGCCTGCGGCGTGGAGGCCGCGGCGATCGCGAACAGTGCCGCGAGCACCGCGGCACGACGTGTCGGGATTTGCATCATGGCTCCTTCGGGAATGCGCATGGATCGAGATCGGCTCATGGGACCGGTCGCGCGCGTTGCGGCGGCACGAATCCGGCGGGCACGGGCACGGCTTGCATCAGCAGATGGAAGGACAGTGCCTTGCCGTGCATGTCGAGGTTGAGGGAATCGTTGACGCCGCCGTCCAGCACGTTCTCCAGCACCAGGTTCAGGCCAGCAAGGCGCGGCAGCAGGTACCGCCGGACGGAGGTGGGGCGGCGCGCGGCAAACCATTCCGCGACACGCGCCTCCACCACCTGCTCGACCAGGATCGGGTAATCCTCCGGGCGATAGGCGAACAGGCAGATGTTGGAGTGGTTGCCCTTGTCGCCCGCCCGCGCGTGGGCAATGGCGTGCAGCAGCACCGAAGACGTCGTGCGATCGTCCATGCGTCAGCTCACGAAGGTGAAGGTGGCGGGCAACTGCTCCCGCGGAACGAGGCAGGCGATGTTGGAAAGGCGTTGGCGTTTCGCCGTCCGCACGCCGCCACCGCCCGCCGGCCCGCAGAGCCAGAGCGAATAGACTTCGCGCAGCAGCCGTTCGATCTCGTCCGGATCGTCGTGACGTGCCGCCGCGCGCAGCCGGACGTCCTGGGCGTCGCCGGGGCTCGCCGCGGACAGCGTGCGCCCCGCGTCGTCGCCCAGGATGCTGCAGCGTCCGATGAGGTCGAAGCGCAATGCGACGTCCGGCCCCATGCGCTTGCGCACGACGTCCATCGCGAGACGCGCACGCGATTCCGCATTCGGGCCCGCATACGAGATCTCGGCCTCGCCCAGCCAGCCTCCCGCGAAATAGGCGAGGACCTTGAGCGTCGGCGGTCGCGGATGCCCGCGCACGCCGGTCAGCCGCACGCGGTCGCGGCCGACCTGCGTCAACCGGGCGTCGCTGACGTCGGCCACGACGTCGGGCGTGAGATAGGCGGCCGGGTCGTGCACCTCGTAGAGAAGCTGCTCCTTCACGTTGCGCACTTCGACGACGCCACCGGTCCGCAGCGGCTTCGTGATCACGCACGAGCCGTTCTCCGCGATCTCCGCAATCGGATACCCCACGTCCGCGAGATCGGGAACGTCCTTCCATCCTGGATCGGCAAAGTAGCCGCCGGTCACTTGCGCGCCGCATTCCAGGAGGTGCCCGGCCATCGTCGCGCCGGCGAGCCGATTCCAGTCATCGCGCGCCCAGCCGAAGTGCGCGAGCGCCGGGCCGAGCGTCAGCGAAGGATCGGCCACGCGCCCGGTCACCACCACCTGCGCGCCTGCCCGCAGCGCCTCGGCGATCTCCAGGGCGCCCTGGTACACGTTGGCGCTCACGAACGCGCGCGACGCGGCGTGGGGCGGCAACCACGGCCGCAGCAGGTCCTGTCCTCGCGCATCCGAGAGATCGTCGCCTTCGACGACCGCCACCTTTGGCCGGGCCACGCGAAGCTCCTCGGCGAGCCGCAAGATGTGCGCCGCGGCGCCCCTCGGATTCGCGCCGCCGAAGTTGCTGACGATCGCGATGCCGTGGCGCAGGCAGTCGGCCAGGATCGGGCGCAGTTCCTTGTCGAGCAGCGGCTCGTAACCCGCGGCGGGATCGGCGCGCTTGGCGAGCTGCGCGAACGCGAGCGTGCGCTCGGCCAGGTTCTCGAACGTCAGCACGCCGCGCTTGCCCGCCGCGATCATGGCGTCGACGATCGGCCGTGCCGCATCGACGCGATCGCCGGAACCGCCGGCCGCGCAACCCACCCACAGGTCGTCCATCGCGGCCTGCCTCGGGCTACTCACGGACATCCCTCACAGTCCGAGCTCCTTGGCGATGATGCTGTTCTGGATCTCGTGCGTGCCGCCGCCCACCATCGCGTGCTTGGCTTCGCGAAAGTACCGCTCCATGTCGAATTCCGGGAGCTGCGAGTAGCCGCCCAGCGCCTGCATGCCGTTGAACGCGGTCTGAAAGAGCGCGTCGGCGGCGAACACCTTGGCCATCGACACTTCCTTGACGCGCCCGCTCGCCGTGCGCCATCCTGCGTCGCCGCCGAATAGGTCAGCAGGCGCGCGGCCTCCACCTGGATGGCGTTCTCCGCCATCCGGTGCTTCAGCACCTGGAACGACGACAGCGAGCGTCCGAACTGCTTGCGATCCTTGGTGTAGCGCATCGTGTCGTCGAGTGCCGTGCGCGCGTTGCCGACGTACGACGCGGCCAGGCTCAGGCGCTCGTGCTCGAGGTGCTCGCCGATGTACGTCCAGCCCTCGCCCGACCTGGCCGATGAGGTTCGCCTTCGGGATGCGCACGTCGTCGAGGTAGAACTGCGTGGTGCCGAGGCTGCGGCGGACGATCGTGTCGAGCTTGGTGATCGTGAGGCCCCTGGTGGTGTTGGGCAGCAGGAAGAGACTCAGGCCCTTGTAGCGCTCCTCGCCGGTGCGCGCCATGATGCAGATGGTCGTGTTGGGCAGGTGCGCGCCGGAGCAGAACACCTTGCTGCCGTTCAGCACCCACTCGTCGCCATCGAGCTCGGCCTTGGTCCGGGCGGCGGCGGCATCCGAACCGGAGCCGGGCTCGCTGATCGAGATCGAGAACGTCGAGTCGCCGCGCAGGAACGGCGGCAGGTAGGTGTCCTTTTGCGCCTGCGTGCCGTGGCTCGAGATGTTGGTCGCAGTGAACATCGAGGTCATGATGCAGGCGGCGGTGTCGAGGCTGTACTTGGCGATGGCTTCGCAGAAGATCGCGAACATCACCGGATCGGCCGCCACTCCGCCGTCCACCTCGGGCAGCAGCAGGCCGAGCCATCCCTGCGCCGCCATCTTCCGATAGACCTCGTAGGGAAACTCGCGACTCGCGTCGTGCGCGCGCGTGTACTCGCGCCCGACCTCCTTTTCCATGAAGTCGTGCACCGTGTCGTGCCACATCTGCTGCTCGTGCGTGAAACGAAAGTCCATCGCGATCTCTCCCGCGCGCCCCGGCGAGGGCGCGACGCTGCTATTCAGGCTGGATGCCCGCTTCCTTGACGAGCTTCGTCCACTTGTCGACCTCCCGCTGCACCCACGCGGCATAGTCCGCGACCGGCATGGGGCTGGGTTCCGCGCCGAGGTCGAGCAGGCGCGTGCGCACGTCGGGCAGGTTCAGCGCCCTGGTCACTTCCGCGTTGACTTTGTCGACGATCGGCTTCGGCGTGCCGGCCGGGGCGAACAGCCCGATCCAGCCGGAGAGGTCGTAGTCGGCGACGGCGGTCTCCGAGATCGTCGGCAGGTCGGGCATCAGCGCGCTGCGCTGCTTCGAGGTCACGACGATCGGCCGCAGCGTGCCGGCCTTGATCTGCGCGCTGGCGGCCGCGATGTCCGTGAACATCGATTGCACGCGCCCCGCGACGACTTCCGTCATCGCCTGCGGATTGCTCTTGAACGGCACGCGCAGGAGCTTCCAGCCGACCTGTCGCGCCAGCGTCTCGCTCATCACCACGCCGCTCGCATTTCCGGTCGCGAGGGACAACTCGTTGGCCCTGCCGTAGGCCAGGAGGTCCTGCATGTTCTTCACCGGAAGGTTCGGGTTCACCACGATGATGCTGGTGAACACCGCCACGCGCGTGATCGGCGCGAAGTCGCGGATGGGGTCGTAGCCCATCTCGCGCAGCAGCGCCGGGTTGGCGCCATGCGAGGAATTGGTGCCCATGAACAGCGTGTAGCCGTCGGGCTTCGCCTTGGCCACGTAAGCGGCGGCGATGGCACCGTTGGCGCCGGGCTTGTTCTCGATGACCACCGGCTTGCCCAGTGCATCGGTGAGCTTCTGCCCGAGCAGGCGCGCACCCACGTCGGTGCCGCTGCCCGGCCCGAACGGAACGACGATGGTGATGGCACGGCTGGGGTAGGCGTCCTGCGCCCATGCGGGCGCCAGGGCGGTGCCCAACAGGACGACGAGTGCCGCGATCGCTTTCTTCACATGACCTCCCATTTCGGATTCGTTGGCCGATGTCGTCGGACGCGACGTCAGATGACGCCGTCGGCCCTGAGCGTTTCCAGCTCGGCGCTCGCGATGCCGAGCCATTCCCCGTAAACCGCGTCGTTGTCAGCGCCCAGGCGACGGCTGGGCACGATCGCCATCGGCTCCGCGTCCTCGTAGCGCATGGGCGAGTTGGGCAGCGGAACGCGGCCGAGGTCGGGGTGGTCGACCCATTCCAGCGCTCGGCGGGCGAGCATGTGCGGGTCGTGCACGACCTCGTGCAGATCGCGGACCGGCGCCGCCGGCACCCGGTGCCTCATCAGCAGCGCGAAGAGCGCCTCCTTGCCGAGCCGCCGCGTGAACGCACCCACCACCTCGTCGACCGCCTCGATGTTGGCCACGCGCGCCTTGAGGCTCGCGAACCGCGGATCGTCGGCGAGATCGGTCCGCTCCATCGCCTTCAGCAGCGACTTCCAGTGCGTCTCGCCGACACAGATGATCGCGATGTACCCATCCGCGGTCGGATAGACGTTGTACGGCGCCTCGGCCAGTCCGCCATGGCGATTGCCGGTGCGCATCGGGATCTGCGGATCGTCGCCGAAGAAGAGGCCGAGATTCGAGGAGAGCGACGCGTACACGGCTTCCTGCATCGACACCTCGACCCGGCGGCCTTCGTTGGTGAGGCTGCGCTCGAACAGCGCGGTCATGACGGCGCCGTAGAGATGCACGCCGCCGAAGAAATCGCAGATCGCCGGTCCGGCCTTCACGGGCGGGCGGTCGGGATATCCCGTCACGCTCATGACGCCCGCCATCGCCTGCACGGTCAGGTCCATCGCGGGATAGTCGCGATAGGGGCCGGTGAGGCCGTATCCCGAGCCCGAGGCGTAGACGAGGCGCGGATTGACCGCCTTCAGCCGGTCCCAGCCGACGCCCAGGCGATCCATCGTGCCCGGCGCGAAATTCTCGAGCAGCACGTCCGCGCGCTTGACCATCTCGTGGAGCAGCTCGCGTCCGCGCGCCGACTTGAGGTTGAGCGTCGCCGACAGCTTGTTCGAGTTGAGCATCGCGAACGGCAGCGCCGCGCCGCCCACGCTGGCGCGCCGCCGCAGGTGCTCGCCCTCCTTCGCCTCCACCTTGACCACGCGCGCGCCCGCCATCGCCATCAGGAACGTGGCGTACGACCCGTTGTAGATCTGGCCGAGATCGACGACGGTGATCGACCGGAGCGGATAACGCGTCACTTCGGCGTCCCGTACGTCGGCTTGCGCTTTTCCCGGAACGCCCTCGCGGCTTCCTTCGAATCAGGATGCGCGGAGATGATGGCGGTCGCATAGGTCTCGACGTGGTAGCCGTTGTCGAGGTCCATCGGCTCGGTGAGGTTGATCACCTCCTTCATGAGACGCACGCCGGCCGGACTCTTCGCGCAGATGTCGTCGGCGATGGCCAGTGCGGCCACGAGCGCCTCGCCCTTTCCCACCACCCGCTGCACCGCGCCCAGGCGCTCGAGGCAGGCCGCGTCCACGCGCTGGCCGGTGAGCGCCATCCAGCGCATCACCTTCTCCGGCACGATCCGCGCCAGGTGCTTGGTGCCGCCCATCACGCCGACGTTGATTTCCGGCAAGCCGAACGTCGCGTGCTCCGCGGCGACGACGATGTCGCATTGCGCGACCATCACGAGGCCGCCGCCGAGGGCGGCGCCGTTGACCGCCGCGATCACCGGCACCGGATTGCGGCGGATCGCGTCGAATACCTGCCGGATGACGCGCGTGCGCGCCAGCGCCGACTGCGGATCCATGGCGCCGAGCTCGCCGACGTCGCCGCCCGCGACGAACGCCCGGTCGCCGGCACCCGTGAGCACGACGCAACGCACGTCGGGATCGTCGTCGACGGAACGCAATGCCGCCAGCAGCTCGCGGTGCGCGGCAAGCGTCATCGCGTTCACCGGCGGCCGGTCGATCGTGATGAGAAGAACATGAGGATGGTCTTCGGGCCGGGTGCGCTTGATCGCGGTAGCTTCCAATGGATTCTCCGGGGACTTCAGCGCGGATGCGACGCCGCGAAGGCCACGAACCAGTCGAGGCTGGACGGATGGGCCACCGCATCGCGGTTGACGACGCGATCCAGCGGCTCGCCCAGCAGCATGCGCTTGATCGGCACTTCGAGCTTCTTACCCGAGAGCGTGCGCGGGACCACCGGCACGGCGATAATTTCGGTGGGCACGTGCCGCGGCGAGGCCGCCCTGCGGATGGCCGCCGTGATGCGCGACTTGAGCGCGTCGTCGAGCGTTGCGTCCGGTCGCAGCACGACGAAGAGCGGCATGTACGACTCGCGCCCGAGATACTCGAGGTCGACGACGAGGCTGTCCGCCACCTCGGGCAGGGCTTCGACGGCGCTGTAGATCTCGCTGGTGCCGAGGCGAATGCCGCCGCGGTTGATCGTCGCGTCCGAGCGGCCGTAGATGATCGCCCCGCCGCGCGCCGTGATCTCGATCCAGTCGCCGTGCCGCCACGCGCCCGGGTACATGTCGAAGTAGCTGTCGCGATAGCGCGCGCCGTCGTGATCGTTCCAGAAGTACAGCGGCATCGACGGCATGGGCGCCGCGCACACGAGCTCGCCGATCGAACCGACCACCGCTTCTCCGCGTGCGTTCCAGGCCTCGACCTTTGCGCCGAGGCAGCGCCCCTGCATCTCGCCCGCGTACACCGGCAGCGTGCACACGCCGCCGACGAAGGCGCTCGCGATGTCCGTTCCGCCCGAGATGGGATTGATGAACACGCCGGGACCGAGCGCTTCCTGCAGCCAGCGATAGGCATCCTGCGGCAGCGGCGAGCCGGTCGAGCCCAGCGTGCGCAATGCGGCGAGCCCGCTGTCGCGCAAGGCGATGCCGGCCTTCATGCACATCACGTAGAACGCGGCGCCCGCGCCCACGAACGTCGCGCGCGCGGCATCGGCGAAGTCGCCACAGCGCGCGGACGTCCGGATACGCGGGATTGCCGTCGTAGATGCAGATCGTGGCGCCCGTGAGCAGGCCGCCCATCTGGCAGTTCCACATGATCCAGCCGGTGCTCGAATACCAGTGATAGCGATCGGCGGGGCCGAGATCGTTGTGCAGCGCCATCAGCTTGAGATGCTCGAGCACGACGCCGCCGTGGCCGTGCACGATCGGCTTCGGGAGCCCGGTGGTGCCGGACGAGTACACGATCCACAGCGGATGGTCGAACGGCACGCGCTCGATCCGCAAAGGCGCCGTGCCGGCCGTGGCATCCTCCCACGCCAGCGCGTCGTCCGGCGCGCGGGCTTCGCCCGCGGGCGACGGCACGTGGATGAATGTCTCGACGCTCGGCAGCGACTTGCGCAGATCGGCGACGACCTCTCGCCGGTCGTATGCGCGTCCGCCGAACTGATAGGCATCGCAGGCGACGAGCACCTTTGGCGCGATCTGCCGGAAGCGGTCGAGGACGCTGGCGGCGCCCATGTCCGGCGAGCACAGCGACCACACGGCGCCGAGGCTGGCGGTGGCCAGGAACGCGACCACCGTGTCCGTCGTGTTGGGCAGATACGCCGCCACGCGATCGCCGCGCGTGATGCCGCGCGCGCGCAGCGTCGCCGCCAGCGCGCCCACGCGGCGCTGCAGCTCGGCCCAGCTCACCTCGGTCAGGTGGCCACCCTCGCGTCCGGCGACGATCGCCGGCCGCTGGTCACTCGCGTGCCGGAACACCTGCTCGACGTAATTGAGCGCCGCGCCCGGAAACCATACGGCACCGGGCATCGCGGCCCGGGCCAGCGCGGCGCCGGTGCCGCGCTCGCCGACTACGTCGAAATAGTCCCAGAGGGAATCCCAGAACGCGGACGGGTCGGCGACCGACCACCGCCACAGCGTTTCGTAGTCGGCAAACGCGAGACCGCGCGTGCGCCCAAGCCACGCGGCGTAGTCCGTGATGCGCGCCGCACGCACGCGCAGGGCGTCGGGCTGCCACAGCGGTGTCGTCGCGGGACCCATCAGTACGATTTCGGAAGGCCGAGGACCTTCTCGGCGATGAAGCAGAAGATGAGCTGCGGGCTCACCGGCGCGATGCGCGGCAGCATCGCTTCGCGCAGGTAGCGCTCGACGTGGAATTCCTTCGCGTAGCCCATGCCGCCGTGCGTGAGCACGGCGGTCTCGCAGGCGCGGAAGCCGGCCTCGGCGCCGAGGTACTTGGCGGCGTTGGCCTCGGCGCCGCAAGGCTCGCCCGCGGTCGTAGAGCCACGCGGCCTTGAGCATCATCGAGGTGCGCGGCCTCGAGCTCCATCCAGCGCTCGGCGAGCGGATGCTGGATGCCCTGGTTCTTGCCGATCGGGCGGTCGAACACGACGCGCTCCTTCGCGTAATGCGCCGCGCGCTTCGAGCGCCACCCGGCCGAGCCCGATCGCCTCCGCGGCGATCAGGATGCGCTCCGGATTCATCCCGTGCAGGATGTAGTCGAAGCCCCTGCCCTCCTCGCCGATGCGGTCCGCGACCGGAATGCGCAGGCCGTCGATGAAGAGCTCGTTGGAATCGACCGCCTTGCGGCCCATCTTCTCGATCTCGCGCACATCGACCGTCGCGCGGTCGAGGTCGGTGTAGAACAGGCTCAAGCCGTCGCGCGGCTTCTTCACCTCCTCGAGCGGCGTGGTGCGGGCGAGCAGCAGGATCTTGTGCGCGACCTGCGCGGTCGAGATCCAGATCTTCTGGCCGTGCACGACGTAGTGGTCGCCGTCGCGCACCGCGCGCGTCTTGAGCTTCAGCGTGTTGAGACCCGCGTTGGGCTCGGTCACGCCGAAGCAGGCCTTGTGCTCGCCGGCGATGAGCGGCGGCAGCCAGCGCCGCTGCTGCTCCGGCGTGCCGAACACCACGACCGGATGCAGGCCGAAGATGTTCATGTGCACCGACGAGGCCGCCGCGATGCCGCCGCCCGATTCGGCGACCGTCTGCATCATGAGCGCGGCCTCGGTGATGCCGAGCCCGGCGCCGCCGACGTCCGTGCGGCATGGCCATGCCGAGCCAGCCGGCGCTGCGCCATCGCCGCGTGGAAGTCGTGCGGAAAGCCGCCTTCGCGGTCCTTGCGCAGCCAGTAGTCGTCGCCGAAATCGGCGCACAGCTTTTCCGACTGCGGCGCGGATCGCGAGCTGGTCGTCGGTCAGCGAAAAGTCCATGGCGGCCCCCGTGTCTACGCAGCGGCGAGCGCGAATGCCACGCGATCGCCGACGAGCGTCTCGATGTCGGCCTCGGCGTAGCCCAACTCGCTCAGGATCGACCGCGTGTGCTCGCCGTGCAGCGGCGGCGGCGCCGACGGCGCGTTGCGCTTGCCGTCGAACAGGATCGGCTGCGCGACGGTCTTCAGCGGGCCGTAGGCGGGATGCTGGAGCTCCGTCACCATGCCGCTCGCCTGCGTGTGCGGATGCGACGTGATGTCCGCGAAGCTGTTGATGGGGGCGGCCGGAATGCCGGCCTCGTTGAGCAGTCGCATCCAGTCGTCGCAGGTGCGCGTGATCATCACCGCCTGCACCATGCCGACGGTCGCGGCGCGGTTCTGCACTCGCAGGGCGTTGGTGCGAAAACGCGGATCGTCGGCCACGCTCGAAAGGCCCGCGAGATCGCAGAACTTGCGCCACAGCACGTCGTTGGCCACGCCGAGCAGGATGTGCTTGTCGGCCGCCTGGAAGGCCTGGTAGGGGCACAGCGACTCGTGGCCCGAGCCGGATTTCACCGGCTCGGTGCCCTTCTCCCAATACGACTGGAAGAAGTAGCCGAGGAACGCGAGCGCGGAGTCGAAGAGCGACGTCTCGACCAGCGCGCCGCGGCCGGTGTGCGCGCGCTCGAGCAGCGCGGCGAGGATGCCGGTCACCGCGTGGAATCCGGTAGCCTGGTCGACGGGCGAGAACGGACTGCGCACGGGCGGGCCGTCGGCTTCGCCGGTGATAGCGAGCATGCCGCTGAACGCCTGCAGGATCACGTCGTAGCCCTTGCCTTCGCGCAGCGGGCCGCGACGGCCGAAGCCCGAGATGCTGCAATAGACGAGCTTGGGATTGCCGACGCGCGCGTGCTCGAAATCGATGCCGAGGCGCTGCGCCACGCCCGGGCCGAAGCTCTCGACCGCGATGTCCGCCGTCGCGAGCAGACGCTGCGCGATGGCCTGCCCTTCCAGGCGCTTCAAGTCGAGCGCAATGCTGCGCTTGTTGCGGTTGGCGCTCAGGAACACCGTGCCATCGTTCCCGCGGAAGGGCGGCCAGCGGCGCGTGTCGTCCCCGTCCACATAGGCTTCGACCTTGATCACGTCGGCCCCGAGATCGCCCAGATATTGAGCGCAGAGGGGCCCGGCCAGGACCTTCGAGAAATCCACGACCGTAAGGCCGGTGAGCGGCTTCATGTGCGTCCTCCGTGCTACCGCGCCCAGCGACTCCCGAGTGAGCCAACCGGGTCGCGGCGCCATGTCGGGAAATCGTCGCGGGCGGAAGCCGGCTCGATTTCTCTTTGGTCTAACCATTGACTAATCCAATAATAGCCAAGTACACTCGACTCGTAAAGACCCAGGAACCGCTTTTTTCAACGTCGCGATCCCACCTTGGCCGACCCGCTGAAGCTCGAGCCGATCCACGTCCCCAAATCGTCGGACGTGCTTGCCGATCGACTGCGCAAGCAGATCCTGCGCGGCACGCTCGCGCCCGGGGCGTCGCTGCCGGCCGAACGCGACCTCGTCACGCAGACCGGACTGAGCCGCGGCTCGGTGCGCGAGGCATTGCGCATCCTCGAAGCGGAAGGCCTCGTCAGCACCCGACCCGGCCGCCAGGGCGGCTCCGTGGCGCGCCAGCCGGGCGACGCTTCGCTCGCGCGCTACATCGGCATGTTCGTCGAGGGCCGCGGCATCTCCCTGCTGTCGCTCCTGCAGACGCGCGAAGCGGTCGAGCCGTCGCTCGCGTTCCTCGCGGCCCAGAACCGCACGGACGACGAGCTCGCCGAGCTCGCAGCAGATCACGCGAAAGCGTCGAGCGCGCCTACGACGATGTCCCGCGCTACCTCGAGGAGAACGTGAAGTGGCATTGCGCGATCGCCGCCGCGAGCCACAACGAGCTCTTGCGCGCATTCATGGTCGCGATCTCGAACATGGTCTACCGGGCCTCCGCGATCGAGGACTTCGCCACCGACGAGGTGCGCAAGGTCGTGCTGAAGGCGCACCGCCGCATCTTCGACGCGATCGCGGCGCAGGACGCCGACGCCGCGCGGCGGCGCATGACGCGCCATCTCGCGGCGCTCACCGAGCAGATGAAGGCATTCCCGCACGCACCCGCCGTGCTCGACTAGCACCGGATCACCCCGGTCAGCCGCCGATGGGAAGCGGCGCCGGACCCGGTCCATGAAGGAGGACGCGTCATGCTGAAGAAACTGCTGTTGCTGGTCGCCGTCGCCGCCAGCGCGCTCGTCGCGCAACAGGGCGTCGCGCAACCCTACCCGTCGCGCCCGGTGCGCATCGTCGTGCCGTTCGCCGCCGGCAGCGCCACCGACATCATGGCGCGCATCATCGCCGACGAGTTGCGTGCGACCTTCGACCAGTCCTTCGTCATCGACAACAAGCCCGGCGCGTCCGCGCAGATCGGCGCCGAGCTCGTGGCCAAGGCGCCGCCCGACGGCTACACGCTCTTCGTGACCACGAACACGTCGCACTCGGCGAACCCGTTCCTGTTCAAGAAGCTGCCGTACGACCCGATCAAGGACTTCACGCCGATCGCCAACATCATGCGCATCCCGGTGATCGTCGTCGTGAGTCCGAAGCTCCCGGTGAACAGCCTGCCCGAGCTCGTCGCGTACGCGAAGGCCAACCCGGGCAAGCTGTCGTTCGGCTACGGCAACAGCATCGGCCAGGTCGTCGGCGCGTCGTTCGCCAAGCGCACCGGCCTCGACGTGATCACCGTGCCGTACAAGAGCACGCCGCAGGCGATCACCGACGTGCTCGGAGGCCAGATCAGCTACTCGGTGGCGGACATGGCGTCGGGCCAGGCGTTCGTCAAGGACGGCAAGCTCAAGGCGCTCGCGGTCTCGAGCGCCAAGCGCTCGCCGATCATGCCGAACCTGCCGGCCATGTCGGAGACGCCGGGCCTCGAAGGCTTCGACCTCATCGCGTGGGTGGGCATGCTGGGACCCGCCGGCATGCCGAAGGACATCGTCGACAAGCTCAACGCGGCGGTGCGCAAGGCGCTCACGAAGCCGGAGGTGAAGGAGAAGATCGCCGGCTTCGCCGCCGAGGTCGCGTCGAGCACGCCCGAGGAGCTCGCAGCCTTCCTCAAGGACCAGCTCGCGAGCTGGGGCAACAGCATCAAGGAAGCGGGCATCCAGCCCGAGTGAACCGGAGGAGAGCCCCCTCGTGGCCATCGAATTCTCGCTCGACGCGCACGTCGCGACGATCACCATCAACCGCCCGGAGCGCCTGAACGCGATGGACGCCGAGCACTACGCGGCGCTGTCGGACGCGTGGGTGCGGGTGCGCGACGACCCGGAGATCCGGGTCGCGATCGTCACGGGCGCAGGGCCCAAGTCGTTCACCACCGGCGCCGACCTCAAGTCCTTCGTCAACGCCCAGCCGCCGCTATCCGCGCTCATGCTCACGCAGAAGGACCAGCTCCTCAATCGCGGGCTCGAGGTCTGGAAGCCGGTGATCGCCGCGGTCAACGGCTATTGCCTGGGCGGCGGCATGACGCTGCTGCTCGGCACCGACCTGCGCGTGGCGGCCGAGCACGCGACGTTCTCGCTGGCGGAAGTGAAGCGCGGCGTGTTCCCCGCGAACGGCGGCACCCAGCGCATCGCGCGCCAGGTCCCGCACGCCATCGCGATGGAGATGCTGCTGATCGGCGACACCTTCGACGCGCAGACGGCGTTGCGGTGGGGGCTCGTCAACCGCGTCGTCAAGGCGGACGCGCTCATGGACGCCGCGCGCGACTACGCGGCGCGGCTCGCGCGCAATGCGCCGCTCGCGGTACAGGCGGCCAAGGAACTCGCGATCCGCAGCCGCGATCTCGACCTCGCCGCGGGCCTGCGCATGGAGCAGATGATGCTGCGCGTGCTGCAGACGTCCGACGACGTGCGCGAAGGCACCCAGGCCTTCGCCGAGAAACGCACGCCGGCCTTCACCGGCCGCTAGTGCGCGACGATCGACCACAGGAGGAACGCATGAGAAACGTCACGTTGCCGCGGCTCGCAACCGCACTCGTCTGCAGCGCAATCGCGCTGGCCGCCGGCACGGCCCGTGCGCAGGGCGCGTACCCCGACCATGCGATCCGCATGGTGCTGCCCTTCTCCGCGGGCGGCGGCACCGACGTCGTCGGCCGCATCGTCGCCAAGTCGCTGGCCGAGCGGCTGAAGCAACCCGTGGTGGTGGACAACCGGGCCGGTGCGGGGTCGACCATCGGCACCGACATCGTCGCCAAGTCGCCGCCCGATGGCTATACGCTGCTGTTCGCCTCGGCGGCGCACAGCTTCTCGCCTACGGTCTATTCGAAGCTGCCGTACTCGCAGGACGATTTCGTTGCGATCACGGTGGTCAACATCACGCCGCTCATGCTGACCATCCACCCGTCGGTGCCGGCGAAGGACCTGAAGTCGTTCATCGCGCTTTTGAAGGCCAATCCGGGCAAGTACAACTTCGCCTCCTCGGGGCAGGGAACCACGCTGCACATCGCCGCCGAGCACTTCGTCACCGCCGCGGGGGTCAGCGCCGTGCACGTGCCGTACAAGGGCGAGGCGCCGGCAATGAACGACCTGGTCGGCGGCCAGGTCTCGTTCATGGTCGGCCAGGCGTCGACCGCCGTCCCCTACGTCAAGACGGGCAAGCTCGTGGGCCTGGGCGTGACGACGCCGAAACGCCTCGCGTCCATCCCGGAGGTGCCGACGATTGCCGAGGCGGGCCTGCCCGGCTTCGCGGCGTACGGCTGGAACGTGATCTTCGCCCCCAAGGGCACCCCGCGGCACATCGTCGAGCGTCTCAACCGCGAGATCAACGCCGTCATCGCCAGCCCTGAAGTCCGGAAGAGCTTCGCGGACCTCGGGCTCGACGTGCTCGATCCGACCACGCCCGAGCAGGCCGCGGCGTTCGTCGCCGCCGAGACCAGCAAGTGGGCGCCGGTGATCCGCGCGGCGGGCGTCAAGGGCGAATAGCATGGACGCCTCGCGGCGCGCAGAAGGCGCAAGGGAACGGCCATGACGGTCCGCTACGAGGTGCGCGATGCGGTCGGCGTCGTCACGCTCGACCGGCCCGAGAAGCTCAATGCGCTGACGGTCGAGATGCGCGAAGCGCTCGGCACGCACTTCGATGCCGCCGGTCGCGATCCGACCGTGCGCGCCGTGTTGCTGCAGGCGGCGGGCACCGCGTTCTGCGCCAGCGGCGACGTGAGCAGGATGGGCGATTTCACGCCGTCCTCCGGCCGCGATCTCCTGAAGCTCGCGCATCGCATGGTGCGCAACCTCGCCAACATCGAGAAGCCGGTGGTTGCCGCCGTGCGCGGGCCGGTGGCCGGCATCGGCTGGAGCATGGCGCTCGCCTGCGACGCGATCATCGCGTCGGAGTCGGCCCGGTTCTCGATGGTGTTCCGCCACGTGGGCTTGGTGCCGGACGGCGGCGCGGTCTATTTCCTGACCCAGCATCTCGGCCTCCTGCGCGCGAAGGAGCTCGTGTACTCGGGTCGCCGCATCGACGCGGCGGAGGCGCAGGCGCTGGGCCTCGTGAGCAAGGTCGTGCCCGATGCCGAACTCGAAGCCGCCGCGTGGGACGAAGCGCAGTCGTTCGCCCGCGGCCCGACGTTCGCGTTGGGCATCGCCAAGAAGATGTTCAAGCTCATGTACCAGCCCGACCTCGAGACGCTGCTCGACGCGGAAGCATGGGCGCAGGGACTGGCGCTGCTGAGCGACGATCACCAGGAAGGCGTGCGCGCGTTCTTCGCCAAGCGCAAGCCGGAGTTCAAGGGCACCTAGCCGTTAAGTTTCAGTACATAGTTTCCGTGACGCATGAATCTGACTCAATCGTCGTTCCCGCGAAGGCGGGAACCCAGTGGCTTGGCCTTTTCGCTGGCAATGGCACGCCGCTGGGTCCCCGCCTTCGCGGGGACGACGAGCCTATTGATGCGTCTGCTGCAGGCAAGACGATAACGACCTCTTGACGCTCCACACGTAGCGCGCGCGGCGCGCGACGCATCACGACGGAGACTCGACGCATGTCCACCACCACGCCCCCACCGCAGGTGCTCCTGAAATCGCTGCTGTTCGTGCCCGGCGACAGCGAGAAGAAGCTCGCCAAGGGGCAGGCAACCGGGGCGAGCGCGCTGATCCTCGATCTGGAGGACTCGGTCTCCATCGAGCGCATCGACATCGCGCGCGGCATGGTCCGCGACTACCTCAAGCACCACGGCGACCGCTCGCGGCAGCAGCTGTGGGTGCGCATCAACCCGCTCGACACGCCGCTCGCGCTGCCGGATCTCGTCGGCGTGGTACCGGGCGCGCCGGACGGCATCCTCCTGCCGAAGATCGACTCCGCGCAGGAGATCGTCCTCCTCGATCACTACCTGACGGCGCTGGAAGCGCGCGAAGGCGTGACCCCGGGCTCGATCCGCATCATCCCGGTGGCCACCGAGACGCCGCGCGCGATGTTCAATCTCGACACCTACCGCGGCGCGTCGAAGCGTCTCGCCGGCCTGACGTGGGGCGCGGAGGATCTCTCCACCGCGATCGGCGCCAGCACCAACCGCGTCGACAGCGGCGACTACGAATTCACCTACCAGCTGGCGAGGTCGCTGTGCCTGCTCGGCGCGCACGCGGCAGGCGTGCAGGCGATCGACACCATCACGCCGGACTTCCGGGATCGGGCGCGCCTGGAACGGGAGGTGCGCGCTTCGCGTCGCGCGGGCTTCAGCGGCAAGATCTGCATCCACCCCGACCAGGTGGCGGGCGTCAACGCCGGCTACGCGCCCGACGAGGACGAGCTGCGGCACGCCCGCGCGGTGCTCGATGCGTTCGCGCGCGCGGGCGGCGCGGGCGCGGTGCAGCTCGACGGCAAGATGCTCGACAAGCCGCACCTCACGCAGGCGCAGCGCATCATCGCACTGGCCGGCAACGCCGGCTGACATCGATCGACAGGAGGCGCCCGCGATGCCCGGACTCTATTTCGAAGAGCTGACCGTCGGTCGCGCGTTCCGCCACGGCACGCGGCGGACCGTGACCGAAGCCGACAACGTGTTCTTCAGCGCACTCACGATGAATCCCGCGGCGCTGCACCTCGACGAGGACTATTGCCGGCAGCACACCGAGTACGGCACGCGCGTGGTCAACAGCGCGTTCACGCTGGGCCTCGTGGTGGGTCTGTCGGTCGGCGACACCACGCTCGGCACGACCGTCGGCAATCTCGGCTGGGACGAGGTCCGCTTTCCCAAGCCGGTATTCCACGGCGACACCATTCGCGTGGAGCGGTGGTGGTGGAGGCACGCGAGAGCCGATCGAAACCCGATCGGCGGCATCGTGGTGTTCGAGCATCGGGGCTACAACCAGCGCGACGAGCTCGTGATGACGTGCAAGCGCAGCGCGTTGATGCTGAAGCGTCCGGCAGGCGTCGCCGCGGGTTGATGCCGTGCTCCCTGCCACGCGCCGCCAGGTGGTGCTCGCCGCGAGGCCCGTCGGGATTCCGCAGGCCGCGCACTTCGCGTTGACCGAGCACGCCGCTGCCCGCCCTACGCGACGGCGAGGTGCTCGTCCGCAACGAATTCCTCTCCGTCGACCCGGCGATGCGCGGTTGGGTGAATGCGGCGGCCAACTATTCGGCGCCCGTCGGCATCGGCGAGGTGATGCGCTCGTTCGCAGCAGGCACCGTCGTCGCCTCGCGCAATCCGCATTTCGCGGAAGGCGATCGCGTGATGGGCATGCTGGGCTGGCAGGACTACGCCATCGACGACGGGCGCGCCATCCGTCGCAAGGTGCGCGAGAACGACCTGCCGCTGTCGCGTCGCTCGGCGTGCTCGGCCTCAACGGCGTGACCGCGTACTTCGCGCTGACGGAGGTGGGCGAGCCGCGGCCCGGCGATTGCGTGGTCGTCTCGACCGCCGCCGGCGCCGTGGGCTCTGCGGCCGGGCAGATCGCGAAACTCATGGGCTGCCGCACCGTGGGAATTGCCGGCGGCCCGGCCAAGGTGAGGATTTGCCTCGATGAATTCGGCTACGATGCGGCGCTCGATTACCGCGCGCCCTCCTTCGCCGACGAGCTCGCAGGCGCCTGCGCGGCCGGGGTCGATGTCTATTTCGACAACACGTCGGGCGCGGTGTCGGATGCGGTGCTGCCGCACCTTGCGAAGCGCGCGCGGGTCATCGTCTGCGGCACGGCGTCGGTGGCGAGCTGGTCGCCGTGGCCCGCCGGACCCCGCGTGGAGCGGCATCTTCTCAACAAGTCCGCGCGGATGCAGGGCTTTCTCGTCTGGGATTACGAGCACCGGTACGAGGAAGCGGTGTCGCGGCTGGCCGCGTGGGTGCGCAACGGCAGCGTTCGGTACCGCGAAGAGATCCTCGACGGAATGGCGCAGGCGCCCGACGCGATCGCCGGCCTCTATCGCGGCGAAAACCTGGGCAAGCGGCTGATCCGCGTCGATCACGCAGTCCGCAGCTAGCGCCCGGCGCGCCGACGCATGGCATCGCGGAACGGCGAATCCTGCAATGCCCCGGCGCTCGGGGCATGACGGCGCACCGGCCATGGACCGTCGTCGCGGCCGCGCTGGTGGCCGGGCTCGGCTCCATCGCGCCGGCGTGCGCCGACGACCCCCTGGCGCCTCTTGCCGACCGACGCATGTGGACGCTCGAGGAAGGCGACCTGCGCCCACCGGCAGGCGTTCGCCTGCAGCTCGAGATGGCCTTCGTCGCGGGCGCGCACTGGCAGCCCGACGTCATCCTCGATGCGGCGCGGCAAGCCGCGGGGATCCTGGCGCAGTGCAACGTCGCGGTGACCCGCGTCCGCGTCCACGAGTTCGAGGGGCCCGAACGGTATCGCTACTTCCGGACCGCCGACGCGCGCGAGTTCGCGCGACGCTCGGGATTGGCGCGGCCCGCGATTTTCTTCGTCGACGACACGCTGCAGGCACCGGCCTTCGACGCCGAGGCCATCGGACGCGCGAACGGAAAGACGCGCCCCGAGCTGATCGACACCGTGTGGATCACCGCGGCGATTCGCGATCTGCCCATCGCGCTCGCGCACGAGCTCGTGCACCTGCTCACCGATTCGGGCGAGCATTCGCTGGCCCCGGACAACCTGATGCGCGACGAGACCGCGCCGGGCCATATGCGGCTCACGGCGGAACAATGCGATCGCGTCGTCTCGACGGGACGGGCCAAGGGGCTGCTGCGGGATGCAAGCGGGGGGCGATAGCGATCGCCGGCGCCGCTGAGGGTCGTGCTTCTCGGCAGCTCCCGCCGACGTGCCCGGCGTCCTATTTCACCGCCCCCACCGTGAGTCCCTGGACGATGAACCGCTGCCCGATGAACATGAGCACCAATGCCGGCAGCGTCGCCAGCACCGAGGCCGCCGCCATCTGCGAATGCAGCACCTCGTAGTCGTTGGCGAACTTCGACACCACCACCGGCACCGTCGCATTGGCCTGCGACGTGAGGCTCAGCGCCACCGGAAAGTCGTTCCAGCTGAAGATGAAGGTGAGCACGCCCGTCGCAATCAATCCCGGGACGACCAGGGGCAGCGTCACCCTGAGGAACGCCATGAGCGGCGTGCAGCCATCGACGAGCGCCGCCTCCTCGATCTCGGGCGGCAGCGCGCGCAGGAACGACAGCATCAGCCACACCGCCATCGGCAGGTTGATGGTCACGTGCGTCAGGACCAGCGCGGTCCGGCTGTCGTAGAGACCCAGTTCCTTGAACACGAGGTACCAGGGCCCGACCAGCGTGATCACGGGAATCACGTGGAACGCGAGCGTCCAGCCGAGGAAGCCCAGCACTACCCAGCGCGGCCACTTGAACCGGTACAGCGAATACGCGGCGAGCGTGCCGACCACGAGGACGACCACGGTGCTCGCGGACGCGACGATCGCGCTCGTGTACAGCGCATGCAGGAAGTCCGACCGGCGCGACAGCAGGACGTCGGCATAGCTGTCGAGCGTGGGCGTGAAGATCCAGGCGCCGCTCAGGATCGCGATCTGCGTCTTGAACGAATTCATCAGGATCCAGAGGAACGGACCGACGACGATGCACAGCGAAAGCGCAATCAGTCCCCAGCCGGCGATGCGCATGGTGCTGGGCGGCGGCGTCATGCGCGCCTGCCCGCCATCGTGAGCCACCGCCCGACACCCAGGGCCATCAGGATGGCGACAATGGTGAGCACCGACAGCATCGCGCCATAGCCCAGCTGGTTCTGCTCGAAGAACACGCGGTACAGATGCAGGCTCAAGAGCTCGCTGGCAGTCCCCGGGCCCCCGCCGGTGAGCAGGAATACTTCGTCGAATGCCTTGAACGCGAGAATGGCGCGGAACAGCAGCGCGACCGTGATCGCGGGCATGAGCAGCGGCAGCGTCACGTGACGCAGGAGCTGCACGCGCGTCGCCCCGTCGACGCGCCCGGCCTCCAATACGTCGCGTGGAAGGCCGTCGACGGCGGCGAACAGGATCAGGAAGACGAAAGGCACCCAGTGCCAGATGTCGACGAGCACGACGGACCAAAGCGCGAGCGACGTCGAACCGAGCCAGCTCACCGGCCCCAGCCCGGCAAAGGCGAGCAGCTGGTTGAACAACCCGAAATCGTAATTGAACATCAACTTGAACATGCTGCCGATGGCCACCGGCGGCACGAGGATGGGGACGATCATGATGGTGCGCAGCAGCCCCTTCCCGCGCGTCATCGCACCGACGAGCAGCGCGAGGGCGAGCCCGACGATCATTTCCACGGCCACCGCCACGACCACGAACACCAGCGTGTTGACGACGGCCGGAGACAACGACGGGTCGCTCAGCAGCGCTTCGACGTTCTGGCGCGGGGTGAACGACCAGTAGTCGGCATTACCCTTCCACGTGATGGTGGAGACGCTCATGCGCAGCAGATTGAGGGCGGGGTACGCGGTCAGCGCGGCAAACAGCACCACCGCCGGCAGCAGGCTCCAGTGCTGGAACGTGGCATTCAGCCAGCCGGTGAAGCCTGCCCTGCGATACCGTACTTCCACGGTGCGCTAGGCCGCTGCCGCGAGGGTCGCGCCCGATGCCGCATCGAACAGATGCAGGTGCCCGGGACGCACCGCGAGGGCGATGGCGTCGCCGACGCGCGGGTGATAGGACCGATCGAGCAGCACGCACAGCCGTCCGTCGGGTGTTTCCACGAACGCGTAGGTCTGGTGACCGAGGTTCTCGACGACGCCGATGGAGCCGGCGAGCGGCCCGCCGGTCTCGACGACCAGGTGCTCGGGACGGAACGCAGCGCTCACCGCGCCCCCGACTCGTTCCCGGGCGGGACCGATCGACGCGCCGCTCCCGGTGCGCACGGTCGACGCATCGGTGACGACGGCGTCGACGACATTGATCGACGGCGCACCGATGAAGCGCGCGACGTACAGCGTTCGTGGGCGGTCGTACACGTCGAGCGGCGCTCCGATCTGCTCGATCCGGCCCGCGTTCATCACGACCATCCGGTCGGCCATCGTCATCGCCTCGACCTGGTCGTGCGTGACGTAGATCGAGGTCGCCGCCAGGCGCTGGTGCAGCGCGCGGATCTCCGTGCGCATCGCGATGCGCAACTGCGCATCGAGATTGGACAGCGGCTCGTCGAACAGGAATACCTGCGGATGGCGGACGATCGCGCGCCCCATCGCGACGCGCTGCCGCTGCCCGCCCGACAATTGCCGGGGATAGCGTTGCATGAGGCGGGCAAGGTCGAGGATGGCGGCGGTCTGGTCCACCTGCGCGGCGATCGCCGGCGGCGCCTCGCGCCGGAGCTTGAGCGCGAAGCTCATGTTGCCGCGCACGTCCAGATGCGGATAGAGCGCGTAGCTCTGGAATACCATCGCCACGTCGCGCTCGCGCGGCTCGAGATCGTTGACGCGCCGGCCGCCGATGAGGATATCGCCCGCGGTGATCGTCTCGAGGCCCGCGATCATGCGCAGCAGCGTCGACTTGCCGCACCCCGACGCGCCGACCAGCACCACGAACTCGCCGTCGGCGATCTCGAGGTCGATGCCGCGCATGACCGGGACGTCGCCGAAGCGCTTCTCGACCCCGCGCACGCTGACCGTGGCCATGGCTGA
Organism: uncultured beta proteobacterium; assembly: GCA_963725735.1. Classification (GTDB taxonomy): domain Bacteria; phylum Pseudomonadota; class Gammaproteobacteria; order Burkholderiales; family Casimicrobiaceae; genus VBCG01. Next base: position 43,015 of record CAVRZM010000001.1, read on the forward strand.
TCCGTGCCTTGCGCTACCGCATGCGCGCCGCCACGCGCGGCGGCCGCCGCCGGCATGGCGGGCGGTCGAGATCGAGCGATGCCGCGCGCATCATCACTCGGGAAGCGGCGTGCCGAGGCCCGTCTTGCGGTTGTTCTTCGCGAAGATGTCCCGGATCTCCTGCGCCGCGAGGTTCAGCGCCTTCGCCGACGACATCTCGCCGATGACCGCCTGGTTGAGGCGAAGACCCATCACCTGCTCCACCTGCGCGCCTTCGGCATAACCGAGCTCCTGCCGCGCGGTCTTGAGCGTCTCGAGATAAGCCGGCATCCAGCGGTAGTCGGGGTTCTTGGCGAGATCGGACGCGAGCACGTCCGAGCGATTGGGAATGCCGCCGGCTTTCGCGAACGCATACTGCGCGTCGTAGCTCATGAGCCACCGGGCGAACGCGAGCGCCGCCTTCCGATGCGCCGCATTCGCGCCCTTCGGGATCGCGTAGTTCCAGTTGCCGATCACCGCCGCGGTCTTGCCATCGGCCGCGCGCGGAATGGGCACCACGTCGATCTTGCCGACGACCGCCGACTTCTTCGGATCCTGGAAGTTGGCCCACGCCGCGAGCACGAGCTGCGCCTGCAGCGCCTTCCCCGTCGCGAGCAGCTGGATCACGTCGCCCTGCCCGATCGACCCCGGGTTGGGCGGGCCGCATTTCTTCGTCACCTCGATGAAGTCGTCGAGCGCCGCCTTGTTCTGGGGGCTGTTCAGCGTCACCGTGAAGTCGCCGTTCTCCGGATCGCGGACCACCGATCCGCCGCGGCTCAGCATCCATTGCTGCCATTCGTAGCGGATTCCGTTGCCGCGTTCGGCGCGGATCACCGCGCCGTAATTCGCCGGAGGCTTGCTGAGCTTCGCGCAGGAGGCGAGCACCTCGGGAATCGTCTTCGGCGGCGCGACGCCCGCATCCTTCAGCGCATCGATGCGGTAGTACCACACCGGCACGTTGCCCAGCACCGTGAACGCCATGAGCTTGCCGCCCTTGGCCGTGCGCCAGCGCTTCTGCTCGTTCCAGTATCCGGAATCGTCGTAGGTGAGCAGCTCCTTCGGGGGCACGAACGCCGCGTCGATGTCCTGGAACGGGGCCAGGAAGCCGCCTTCGTACATCTCGATGGTCCACTGCGTGTCGAGCAGCACCGCGTCGTAGACGCCGCCGCCGCCGCGCAGGTCGTTGCGCGCCTTCTCGAGCACGGCGCCGAACGGATTGACGTCGAGCTTCACCTTGTTGCCCGTCTGCTCCTCGTACAGCCCGACCACGCTCGTGAATGCCGGCAGCCACGGCGTCGATGGCGTGAGGATGGTGATGGGTTCCTGCTTGCCCACGTCGACGAACGGGGCCGCCGCGCGCGCACGATCCATGCCGCCACCCGCCAACGCGATCGCCATCGCCGCTGCGATTGCCACTGTTCCAATCCGCTTCATGACGCTCCTCCGTTCCGCTCTTGTGGTCCTGCCGGCCGCCGCGCGGTGACGGGGTCCGGCGGGTGGCGCATCAGCCCTCGGGGACCGACGCCGCGCACCGGAATCCCATGTGGCCGGTGCTGCTCTGCATGCTGTTGCTCGTGCGCGCGGCGACGCGGTAGCGGTTGCAATACGAAGCGTGGCACAGGTAGGAGCCGCCGCGTATCACCTTCTCGCTGCCATGCGCAGGTCCGCGCGGGTCCTCGCGCGTCTCGACACTGGCGTCCGCGTGCCAGTTCGCGCTCCACCAGTCGTGGCACCACTCCCAGACATTGCCCGCCACGTTGTAGAGGCCGAAGCCGTTGGGTGCAAAGCTGTCGACGGGCGCGGTGCCGACAAAGCCGTCCTCGCCGGTATTGATCGCGGGGAAGCGTCCCTGCCAGATGTTGCAGCGATGCACGCCGTCCGGTCGCAGCTCGTCGCCCCACGGATAGCGCGCCTGCCGCAGACCGCCGCGCGCCGCCTTCTCCCATTCGGCTTCGGTCGGCAGGCGCTTGCCCATCCATGCCGCGTAGGCCGACGCGTCGTGCCACGAGACGTGCACCACGGGGTGCCTGCCGCGATCGGACGCTTGCGAGGACGGCCCCTCGGGATGGCGCCAATCGGCGCCGTCCACGGCGCGCCACCACGGCGCACCGGGCACCGCGCCCTCGCGCACGCATCGTGCGTCGCCCGGATCGACGAACAGATGGAAGACGAATGACCACCCGATGCGCTCGGCGTCGGTGACATAGCCCGTGGCCGCGACGAACGCCGCGAACTGCTCGCGCGTCACCGCGGTGGCATCGATCGCGAAGCCGGACACCGTGACCTCGCGAGCGGGACCCTCGCCGTCGTCGAGGAAGCCGTCGGCATCGTCGCTGCCCATCACGAACGGCCCCGCCGGGATGACGACCATGCCGTGCAGGAGATCGTGCGCGGGACGCCCTCGCGCGACCGCCGGCGGCGCGCTCGGACTTCCTTCCGCGGAACGCGCCATCGACGGCGCACAGCACCGATTCCGCGAAGGGGCGGCGCCAGGCTGCATCGCCGCATTGTCGGCGGATCGCGGCATCGTGAATTCCGGCTCGGTCATCGCACGTTGCGTTGCGCCACGGGTTCAACCCATGGCTTCGCGCGGGAGCTTGCCCTGCTCCGCATAGATGGCCTGGGTCACGGGCCACGGTATCACGCCGACGCGCTCGGCCCACGCCTGCCATTGCGAGTCCAGCTCGCGCACGACTTCGGGATGGATCGCCGCGAGATCGTCGAGCTCGGTGCGGTCGTTCTCCATGTCGTAGAGCTCCCACGGCTGCGGATAATCGCGGACGAGCTTCCACTTGCCGCGCCGGATGGCCGCGTTGCCCGTGTGCTCCCAGTAGAGCGCGCCATCGCGCGACGAGCGGCCGCGCAGCGCGGGCAACATGCTGCGGCCTTCGAACGGCACGATGTCGCGGCCGTTGTAGCGCTCTGGATAGGAGACCCCCGTCGCCTCGAGCACCGTCGGCATCACGTCGGTGAGCTGGAACGGCGCGCGCACGATGGCGCCGGCGTCGAGCGCGCCGTGCGGCCAGCGCACGATCAGCGGCGTCGCGATGCCGCCCTCGTGCACCCAGCGCTTGTAGTAGCGGAACGGCGTGTTCGAGAGATTGGCCCACGCGCGGCCGTAGCTCGCATACGTGTCCTCCGCGCCGGGCACGATGGAGGGCTCGTTGCCGATGCGCACTTCGCGGCCGTCGCGCGTCACCGTGCGCAGGATGTCGGTACGTTGCCGGAAGAGGTCGAGCGCCACGAGCGGCAGGTCTTCATCCGACGCGCCGTTGTCGGACAGGAAGATGACCAGCGTGTCGTCGAGCTGGCCGGTGTCCGCCAGCGCGTCGAGGATGCGGCCCACGCCCTGGTCCATGCGGTCGATCTGCGCCGCGTAGGCTTCCATGCGCCGCGCCTGCCATTCCTTGAATCCGGCGTCCTGCCACGACGGCTGCGTCGGGTCGCGCTCGGACAGCGTGGTGTCGGCGTCGAGGATCCCGGACGCGCGCAGCCGCTCGACACGCCGCTCGCGCAGGGTATCCCAGCCGTCGTCGAACACGCCGCGATAGCGAGCGACATCCTCGTCGCGCGCATGCAGCGGCCAGTGTGGCGCGGTGAACGCGGCATAGAGGAAGAACGGCACGCCCGGACGCTCGCGGTGGCAGTCGCGGACGAATTGCGACGCCTCGGCGGCGATCGCATCCGTGTAGTAGAAATCGGGGTCGAGCGCCTCGTGCTCGGCGTTCGTCTCGCCGCGCGTCAGCGTGCCGGGCTGGAAGAACGAGCCGCAGCCGGTGAGCGTGCCGAAGAAGCGGTCGAAGCCCCGTCGTGTCGGCCACGCGTCGTTGGGCTTGCGCATCTCGGAGGCGAGATGCCATTTGCCCGAGAGGCAGGTGGAGTACCCGGCGGCCCTCAGCACTTCGGCCAGCGTGACGCACTTGTCGCCGATGGTGCCCGGATACCCCCGCGGACGGTCGTCATTGGTGAGGATGCCGATGCCGGTCTGGTGCGGATGCAGGCCGGTGAGCAGCGACGCCCGCGACGGGCTGCACCGCGCCGTGTTGTAGAACTGCGAGAACCGCACGCCCTCGCGTGCGAGGCGGTCGATGTTGGGGGTGCGAATCTCGCCGCCATAGCAGCCTATGTCGGAGAAGCCCATGTCGTCCACGAGGACGAGCAACACGTTCGGTCGTTCCATTGGCGATCCTGCCGATGCCGCCGCCGCGGCTCACTGTAGTTCGCAATATAGGCGAACGGAAGGGTGGCTGGTCCTATACTGACCATGAGAATTCGCTCCGCTCTCATTCCCGAACGGAATGTCCATCCTGCGCAACGCCCACCTGCTCCGGCAGTTCCTCGCCGTCGTCGACGAAGGCAGCCTCACCGCGGCGGCGCGGAAGGTCGCCGTGACGCAGTCGGCGCTGACCAAGAGCATCCGCAAGCTCGAGGAGGACGTCGGCGCGCCGCTGTTCGAGCGCCTGCCGCGCGGCATCGCGCTGACCGCCTATGGCAAGACGCTGCTTCCGCATGCGCAGCGGATCGTCGCAGAGTGCCGCCTTGCCGACCTCGAGCTGCAGTCGTTCGGCGAAGGTCACCGCGGGCTCCTGCGCATCGGCGCCGGCCTGATGTTCGGCGCGACGTTCGTGCCCACGGCGATCGCGCAGCTCTATGCGCAGTACCCGGGCGTGGCGATCCAGCTCATCTCCGGCGTGACCGAGACCAACTTCTCGCTGCTGCGCGCGGGCGAGATCGACCTCATGTTCGGGCTGCTGCCGCCGCTCGACGACATTCCCGATTACCTCGTGCATCGGCCCATCCTCGAGCTCAATTCGCGCGTCGTCGCGGGCGCCAACCATCCGCTGGTGCGGGCGAGACCGGTCCGGGCGGCTGAGCTGGCGGCGTATCCGTGGGTCGTGATCCAGCACGATCGCGAGATCGTGAAGCGCATCCTCGCCACGCTCGGGACGGAGCATGGCCGCACGCCGCGCATCAACGTCGAGGTGACGTCGCTGAGCTCGATGGTGCGGCTGCTGCGCGCCGGAGAATACCTTTCCTGCTTCGCGGAGCCGATCGCTTCGATGCCGGACGTCGGACTCGGGGTGGTGCCGTACGGCAAGCGGATCCTGCAGGGCAAGGCGGGCGTCGTCTTCCATCGCTCGCTCGAACGCTACGGGCCTGCCATCGCCCTCATCGAGCACGTTCAGGCCGCCGCGAAGCAGAAACGCCTGTAGCGCGTCCGTCGGAGCGACACGCTGCCCGCGGATGGGCCACTCCCGCCGCGTGGCGAGATCAGCCGACCAGGTGCGCGAAGCCGGCGTCGAGATCCGCGATGAGGTCGGCCGGGTCCTCGAGGCCGATCGCCAGGCGCAGGCAGGGTCCGCCCGCATGCCACGTCGTGACGGAGCGCGTGCGCTCGGGCCATGTCGGGATGATGAGGCTCTCGAAGCCGCCCCAGCTCCAGCCCATGCTGAAGAGCTCGAGGCTGTCGAGCATGGCCGCCACGCGCTCCTCGGCCACCGGCTGCAGGATGACGCCGAAGAGGCTCGACGCCCCCGTGAAGTCGCGCTTCCACAGATCGTGTCCCCGCGCACCCGGCAGGCCGGGATGCAGCACTTCCCTGACCTCCGGCCGCGCGCTGCAGCCAGCGCGCGATCTCGAACGCCGACGCCTGCTGCTGCGCGAGGCGGATGGCCAGCGTGCGCAGCCCGCGCAAGCCGAGGAAGCAGTCGTCGGTCGACGCGGTGACGCCCATGTCGGTCCACAGCCGGTGCAGCTGTCGGGAACGTGGCGGCGCTGGCGACGATGAGGCCGAGCAGCACGTCGGAATGGCCGCCGATGTACTTGGTCGCCGCGTGCACCGAGACGTCGACGCCGTGGTCGAACGCGCGGAAGAAGAGCGGCGTCGCCCACGTGTTGTCCATCACGACGACGGCGTCGCGCGCATGCGCGACCGCGGCGATCGCGGGCACGTCCTGCACCTCGAACGTGAGCGAGCCCGGCGACTCGACGAACACGAGCCGCGTCTCTGGGCGGAACTCAGCTTCTCGATGTCGGCGCCGACCAGCGGATCGTAGTACGTCGACCTGCACGCCCATGCGCTGCAGATGCAGCTCGCAGAAGCGGCGCGTCGGCCCGTAGACGACGTCGGTGACCAGCACGTGATCGCCGGGCTTGGTCAGCGCGAGCAGCGGCAGCGTGGTGGCGGTGAGTCCCGACGGGCACCGCCAGCGCCGCGTGACCGCCCTCGAGCTCTGCGATCGCCGACTGCAGGTCGGTGACGGTGGGCACGCCATGCAGGCCGTAGGTGAGCCCGTGGATACTCGCCCTTCGCGGCCGCCTTGAGATCGGCGACCGTCGGGAACAGGATCGTCGACGCGCGGAACACCGGCGTGTTCACCGCGCCCATCCACTTGCGCGGCGTGCGGCCGAGGTGGCCGACCTGGCGTGCGCGGCCGCTTGCTCGCGTCTTCCGGCCGCTCACGTGCGCGCCGCCGAGGCGCGAACCCGTCGCGGATGTCCTCGCACCTGCGCCTCGACCGGCTCGCGGATGTCGACCACGAACGCATCGGCCGGCTCCTCGAGCGTCGCGAACTGCGAGGGCAGCAGCGACGCCGGCATGTACTTGTGCGTGGCGCGCCGCAAGGCGCGCGGCGATCGTCGCCTCGTCGCCCTTCGAGGTAGACGAAGCGCACGTCGCCGGCGCGCTGCAGCCGTTCGCGATACGCCTACTTGAGCGCCGAGCACGCGAGCACCGCGTGGCCGCCGCGCGCGAGCACCTGCCGCATCTCGTCGGCGATGCGGTCGAGCCACGGCCAGCGATCGTCGTCGTCGAGCGGCTGGCCCGCCGCCATCTTCGCGACGTTGGCCGCCGGATGGAACTCGTCGGCGTCGTAGAACGGCCAGCCGAGCGACGCGGCGAGCGCCTCGCCGATGGTCGTCTTGCCGCAACCGCACACGCCCATCACCACGAGAATCACGACGGCTCGTCCTCTCCGGTGCCGCGGCCGCCGCCGACCCATCGTCGGCCGCGCGGGCCGCAATGCCATCGATAATACCGGGGCCGCCACGCCCTGCTCGAGGGCCTCGTCGACAGTGCCGTGCGGCAAGCCGCGCGCGATCGCGTGCGCACGGCCGCGCTCGTGACGCCGCCAGAAGGCCTCGACGCGCGCCTGCGTCGAGGCGCAAGATCGCGCTTGCCGCGCAGCAGCGCGCGCGCCTCGGCCTCCGCCGCGTCGCATCGCGACGTCGCGGCCGGCGCGCACCATGCGCACGTAGTGACCGGCGCCGGGCGGGCCGCAATGCAGCCATACCGCGCCGCCTGCCGGCATGCAGTGCATCGAGCGCGGGCGCCAGCAGCGCGACCGCTCGCGCGAGGCGCCGACCGTGATCGTTCCCACCGCCTGCACGCCGTCGGCGACGCCGCAATCGGCGAAGTGCATTCCGGCCGACGCGAGCGCCGCGGCGCGCCGCGGCGCATCGCGATAGTGCGCCGTCGCCGCCGTCGACGATCACGTCGCCGCGCGCGAGCTCCGGCCACACGTCCTGGATCGCGAGCTCGGTCGACCGGCCCGGCGGCGACATCGAGCCAGACGACGCGCGGCGCGGCCAGCGGCCTGCGCCACGGCGATGGCCGACGCGCACAGCACGACGCCGGCATCGCCCGCCGTCGCGCACGCTCGCGGTCCGCGTCGAAGCCCAGCACGCGCACGCCGCGCGCGCCAGCCAGCGGCGATACAGCGCCGGCCGGCGCAGACCGACCAATCCGACGTCAATGGGTGGCATGGGCGCGAGGTGCGCAAGAACCGATGCTACCGACAAGGCCGGGCGAAGCGCAATCGCAGCCCATCAGGAGGCCGAACGCGCGGCGCTGCGCGCGTCGCGAGGCGATCACCGCGGCCGCCACCAGCAGCGCGCGCACCGGCGAGCGTGCGCACGTCGGGGATCTCGTGCAGCAGCAGCGCCGCGAGCGCGATGCCGTACACGGGCTCGAGCGCCGCGACCACGCGCCGCCGTCGCGGCCGGACAGGCGCGCCAGGCTCGCGATGAACAGCGTGTGCGCGAGCGCCGTGCAGAACACGCCGAGCAGCGACGACCAGCGCCGAGCGTGCGCCGCATCGAGCGCGGCCGCCCATGCCGCCCTGCCGCGACCACGAGCGGCGCCACGCACAGCGCCGCGACGGCGTTCTGCCACAGCGCCATCTCCGACGACCAGCGCTCGGGACGCAGCTTGCGCGTGCGCACGGTCAGCAGCGCGAACGTGAAGCCCGACAGCACGCCCCACGCGAGGCCGCGCACCGTGTGGCTCGCCCACGTGAACTCGGGCACCAGCAGCACGAGCCCGAGCGGCCACCAGCGCCGCTGTCGCCGAGCTCGCCGCGGCCGCAGCGGAATGCCGAGCATCGCACGCTCGAGCAGCGGCACGAACAGCGGAAAGCTCGCGTAGCCCAGCAGGCCGATGGCGACCGTCGACACCTGGATCGCCGCGAAGAACGCGACCCAGTGCACGGCGAGGATCACGCCGTTCGGCGGCCATCCCCAGCGTCGGGCAGGCCGCATGCGCCCCGTCGCGCTAGCGCACGACGAACGCCAGCACGACCGCGGCGACCACCGTGCGGCCCAGCACGATCGCCACCGGATCCCAGGCGATCCACTTGCCGAACAGGCCCGCGAATCCGAACAGCGCGACGGCGACGTGCAGCGCGACGAGCGCACCGGCCGGCGACAATGCGGACGGTGGGCGCGCGTCGGCCATCGCGCGCATGATGCCATTGCCGCAGAGGCCGTGCGCTAGAATCCGACGGCTTGGCCGCATGCACCAACGACAAAGGGGAGCCCAAGCGATGCCGACGCCGTTCAGCCCGTCCGAGATCCTGGACGCGGTCCGCAAGGCGCCCGGCACGCGCGTCAAGGTCGCGGTCTCCGACATCGACGGCATCCTGCGCGGCAAGTACATCCACAAGGACAAGTTCGTCTCGGCCGTCGAAGGCGGCTTCGGCTTCTGCGACGTCGTGTTCGGCTGGGACTCGCAGGACGTCTGCTACGACAACACGAAGATCACCGGCTGGCACAAGGGCTTTCCCGACGCGCTGGCGCGCATCGACCTCGGCACGTACCGCACGGTGCCGTGGGACGACAACGTGCCGTTCTTCCTCGGCGACTTCGTGTGGCAGCAAGGACGGCAAGGAAGTGCCGTTCCCGCTGTGCCCGCGGCAGGTGCTGAAGCGCGTGCTCGCGCGCGCGCGGAAGTCTCGGCTTCACGCCGATGTGCGGCATGGAGTTCGAGTGGTTCAACTTCGCCGAGACGCCGCAGTCGTGGGCGGCGAAGAAAGGCGTCGGTCCCGAGCCGATCACGCCGGGCATGTTCGGCTATTCGCTGCTGCGCGCGAACGCGGTCGCGCCGTTCTTCGAGGCGCTGTTCAACGACATGGGCGCCTTCGGCATTCCGATCGAGGGCCTGCACACCGAGACGGGGCCGGGCGTCTACGAGGCGGCGATCCTCTTCTCCGAGGCGCTGGAGGCAGGCCGACCGCGCGATCCTGTTCAAGACCGGCGCCAAGGAGATCGGCTCGCGCTTCGGCATCATGCCGAGCTTCATGGCGAAATGGAGCGCGCAGTATCCGGGCTGCTCGGGCCACATCCACCAGTCGCTGTCCGACGGCAAGAAGAACGCGCTTCTACGATGCCAAGGGCACGCACGGCATGAGCAAGCTGTTCGAGAGCTATCTCGCGGGCCAGGTCGCGCGCGCTGATGGAGTTCGCGCCGATGTTCTGGCCGACGATCAACAGCTACAAGCGGCTGGTCGACGGCTTCTGGGCGCCGGTGAAGCCGACGTGGGGCGTCGACAACCGCACGGCGAGCTTCCGCGTCATTCCGGGCTCGCCCAAGTCGACGCGCCTCGAGACGCGCTGCCCGGGCGCCGACGTCAATCCCTACCTCGCGATGGCGGCGGTGCATCGCCGCCGGCATGCACGGCGTCGAGAAGAAGCTCAAGCTCACCGCGCAAGCCGATCACCGGCACCAACCAGGGCGCGGAGAACATTCCGCGCGCGCCGCGCACGCTGATCGAGACCACGCGCATTTTCGAGCACTCGGAGGTCGCGCGCGACTGGTTCGGCGACGACTTCGTCGATCATTTCGCCGCGACGCGCGAATGGGAATGGCGGCAATGGCTCGACGGCGTCACCGACTGGGAATTGAAGCGTTATTTCGAGATCATTTGAGCCGCCGCGCCAGCGCGCCGGACGCACGAGGACCGTTTGATGGGCATCGAAAAATTCAGCTTTCCCACCACGATCCATTTCGGCGCCGGCGCCCGCAAGCTCGTCGCCGACCACCTGAAGGCGCAGGGCGTCAAAGCGCCCCCTGCTCGTCACCGACCGCGGCATCGCCGCGCTGCCGCTGCTGCAAGTCGTTCCTCGCCGACCTGCCCGGCCTCGACGTCGCCGTGTTCTCGGACATCTCGCGGCAATCCGGTGCGCAAGCAGGTGATGGACGGCGCCGCACGCGTACAAGGCGCACCGCGCCGACGCGGTGATCGGCCTCGGCGGCGGCGCGGCGCTCGACGTCGCCAAGGCGATCGCGCTGATGGCCGAGCATCCGGGCGACATCCTCGAATACGCGTGGGACCACCCGCAGGTGCGGCCGATCGACCGGCCATGCCGTACTTCGTCGCGCTGCCGACGACCGCGGGCACGGGCTCCGAGGTCGGCCGCTCGTCGGTGATCTCGGACGACGAGACGCACGTCAAGAAGATCATCTTCTCGCCGCTGCTGCTCGCGAAGGCGGTGTTCGCCGATCCCGAGCTCACGCTCGACCTGCCGTCGCTCATCACCGCCGCGACCGGCATGGACGCGCTGACGCACAACGTCGAGTCGTACCTGTCGCCCGCCTATCACCCGCTGTGCGACGGCATCGCGCTCGAGGGCGTGCGCATCGCCGCGCGCGCGCTGCCGCCGGCGGTGCGCGAACGGCCACGACCTCGCCGCGCGCTCGGACATGCTGATGAGCTCGATGATGGGCGCGATCGCGTTCCAGAAGGACCTGGGCGCCGTGCACTCGTGCGCGCACGCGCTGTCGACGGTGGCCGACCTGCACCACGGCCTCGCCAACGGCATCATGATCGACCACGTGATGCGCTTCAACCTGCCGGCGGCCACCGACAAGATGGCCGAGCTCGCGCACGTCGCGCGCGCGCCGGGCGGCGACGCGGGAGCGCGGAAGCGCGCGGCCGCGCGTTCATCGCGTGGCTGACCGAGCTCAAGGCCACCTCGGCATTCCCGGCGAGGCTCTCCGACTACTGCGCGCCGCGGCCGGTCGCGCGCGCCGACATCCCGCGCGCTGGTCGAGGTCGCGACCGCCGACATCTGCCACCAGACCAATCCGCGCAAGTGCACCGCGGCGGATTTCGAGAAGCTCTTCGCCGCGCGCGTTCTGAGTCGACGCGCGGACCGTTCCGTGCTGAAGGTCGGCATCTCCGCGTCGTTCTTCCACAGCGACCAGCCCCGGGCGATCTTCCAGGGGATGACGCTGCAGTACATCGAGCAGAACGTCGCGCACTGGCTGATGCAGCGCGACGTGCTCGCGCTCATGATCCCGTCGCCGGACGGGAGCACGCGCCGCAGCGGGAGCCGCGTCACCGTCGCCGACTACGCGCGCGAGCTCGATGCGCTGGTGCTGATGGGCGGCTCCGACGTCTGCCCGGCGACCTACGGCGAGACGCGCGCTGCGCCGGCAGTGGAACGGCGACCGCGTCCGCGACGACTACGAGATCGCGCTGCTGCGCGCGTTCGTCGCGACGGGCAAGCCGGTGCTCGGCCTGTGCCGCGGCGCGCAGGTGATCAACGTCGCGATGGGCGGCACGCTCTACCAGGACATCCCGACGCAGCGTCCGGACGCGCTGCGCCATCGCATGCAGTCGCTCTACGAGAAGAACTGCCACGCGACGTCGATCGTCGCCGGGCAGCGGCCTCGCGCGGCTCTATCCCGGCGCTGTCGCTGGTCAAGACCAACTCGGTGCATCACCAGGCGGTGAAGGACCTCGGCCGCGACCTCGTCGTCGAAGCGTGGTCGGAGCCCGACCGCGTGCGTCGAAGCCATCCGCTGGACCGGGCCGTCGTACCTCTTCGGCGTGCAATGGCACCCGAGTTCCATCCGCCCGGCGACGACGACGCTTCATCGACGACACGCCGCTCCTCGACGATTTCCTGGCGGCCGCGGCGCGCCACAAGTCCGCGGCCTACGCCCTCTGAGAACGTCCAACGCCATGAAGATCATCGAATCCCGCCACCGGCGGCGTGCTGCTCGACGTCGTCGCCGACAACGCCAAGGCCGTGCGCGCGAAGTACGCGCGCGCGCGCGCGGCGCAGCCCGAATGGGCGGCCATGCCGATGAAGAAGCGCCTCGCGTGCATCCGCAGGTTCCGCGAGCTCGTCGTCGATCGCCGTGCGACGAGCTCGCGCGCACGCTGTCGCTCGAGGTCGGCAAGCCGATCCGCCAGTCGCGCAACGAACTCAACGGCCTGCTCGGCCGCATCGACTTCTTCCTGGCCGAGACCGAGCGGACGCTGCGCGACGAGAAGGTGTTCGCCGATGCCCAGAGCATGGAGGAGCGCATCGGTCACGAGCCGCTCGGCGTCATCGCCAACATCTCGGCGTGGAACTATCCGTACTTCGTCGGCGGCAACGTGTTCGTGCCGGCGCTCGCCGCCGGCAACGCCGTGCTCTACAAGCCGTCGGAATTCGCGACGCTGACCGGCATGCACATCGCCGACATGCTGCACGCGGCCGGCGTCCCGGACGACGTCTTCATCGCCGTGATCGGCGACGGCAAGACCGGCGCCGCGCTGTTGAAGCAACCGGTCGACGGCGTCTTCTTCACCGGCTCGTACGCGACCGGCGCGAAGATCGCCGCCAGCACCGGCAAGCGCATGATCAAGACGCAGCTCGAGCTGGGCGGCAAGGACCCGATCTACGTCGTGCGACGACGTCGACGTGAACGCGGCGCGGCGGCGGCGGTCGCCGACGGCGCGTTCTACAACACCGGGCAGTCGTGCTGCTCGGTCGAGCGCGTCTACGTGCACGAGAAGATCTACGACGCGTTCGTCGAAGGCGTTCGTCGCCGAGGTCAAGGGCTTCAAGATGGGCGATCCGCTCGACGACGCGACGTACATCGGCGCGATCACGCGCAAGCCGCAGCTCGACGTCCTGAAGAAGCAGGTCGCCGACGCGAGGAAGAAGGGCGCGAAGCTCCTGATCGGCGGCGCGCCCGATCAAGGCCAAGGGCAACTGGTTCGCGCCGACGGTGTTCGCCGACGTCGACCACTACGATGTCGCTGATGCGCGACGAGTCGTTCGGCCCGATCATCGGCCTCAGGCGGTCGACGGACGACGACGCGGCGGTCGCGCTGATGAACGACACCGAGTACGGCCTCACCGCCGGCGTGTACACCGCCGACGAGAAGCGCGCGCGCAGCATCCTGCGCGCAGGTCAATGCCGGCACCGTCTACTGGAACTGCTGCGACCGCGTGAGCCCGCGGCTGCCCTGGTCGGGCGTCAAGCACTCCGGCATCGGACTGACGCTGTCGACCTACGGCATCCAGACGTTCACGCGGCCGAAGGCGTGGCACTTGCGCAGCGCGTAGGCGCGTGCGCCGGATCCAGGGGACCTAGAGCAGCCCCCGCTGCCACTGCGCCGCGCGCAGCGTGTTGGCGAGCAGCGTCGCGATCGTCATCGGTCCCACGCCGCCCGGCACCGGCGTGATCCAGCCGGCGACGTCCTTCGCCGACTCGAAATCGACGTCGCCGCACGAGCTTGCCGTCGGGCAGGCGGTTGATGCCGACGTCGATCACGATCGCGCCCGGCTTGATCCAGCGCGCCTGGCACGAACCGCGGCTTGCCGACCCCCGCGACGACGATGTCGGCCTGCCGCACGAGACCCGGCAGGTCGCGCGTGGCCGAATGGCAGATGGTGACGGTGCAGCGGGCCATCAGCAGCTCCAGCGCCATCGGCCGGCCGACGATGTTCGACTGGCCGATGACCACCGCGTGCTTGCCGACGAGGTCCTCGCCGGTCTCCCTCAGCAGGCGCATGCAGCCGTAGGGCGTGCACGGGCGCAGCATCGGCATCTTGAGCACCAGCCGTCCGACGTTGTACGGGATGGAAGCCGTCGACGTCCTTCTTCGGATCGATGCGCTCGATCACGCGCTCGGGGTCGATCTGCTTCGGCAGCGGCAGCTGCACGAGGATGCCGTTGACCGCGGGATCGGCGTTGAGGCGATCGATGAGCGCCAGCAGCTCCGCCTCGCTCGTCGTCGCCGGCAGGTCGTGCGCGAACGAGCGCATGCCGACCGTCTCCGTCGTCTTGCGCTTGTTGCGCACGTAGACCTGCGACGCCGCGTTCTCGCCGACGAGCACGACCGCGAGGCCGGGCGGCGGATGGCCCGCCGCGACATGCGCGGCGACGACCGCGCGCACTTCGTCGGTGACGCGCTGGGCGACTGCCTTGCCGTCGAGGATCATCGGGAATCGGAAGGTCAGGGATCGGGAATCGGGAACGCCGGCGGCGAGCCACCGAGACGCAACGCGCGCGTCCAGGGAGCGAATTTTACCGCGCGGCGCCCGCGGCGCCTTGCGCGGGTCGCGCAATGCGTCACCCGCCGCCATGGCCACGTCGCGCTGCGCCAGCGGCAATTCCGAGGCCTGCCGGATGCCGATGGCCGGATCAGCGCAGGCTGATCTCCGGCCAGCCCTTGTGCCGCGCGTGCGCGGCCAGCACGGAATCGGGATTCACCGCGACCGGATGCGTGACGTGCGACAGCAGCGGCAGGTCGTTGCTGCGAGTCGCTGTAGAACCAGCTCTCGCGAAAGTCGGAGAGCTTGAGCCCGCGTGCGGCGAGCCATTCGAGCAGGCGCTCGATCTTGCCCTCGCGCATGTTCGGCGTGCCGGCGACGCGGCCGGTGAAGCGCCCGTCCTTCATCTCCGGCTCGGTGGCGATGTGGTGCTCGAAGCCCAGCTCGCGCGCGACGGGCGCGGTCAGGAAGCGGCTGGTGGCGGTGGTCAGCACCAGCAGGTGGCCGAGGCTGCGATGCTTGGCGATCAGCGCGCGCGCAGCGCTGCGGAATCGCCGGCACGATGCGCTCGTGCATGAACTGCGCGTGCAGCGACGCCGAGCTCGTCGCGGCTCGAACGGCACCAGCGTCGACAGGTAGAACTCGGTGAACTCGAGGGCTCCGCCTCGCCGCGGTCGTAGCGCGCAACGAGGTCGCGGTTGGCGGCCGTCGAACGCGAGCGCGGTCGAGCTTGCCCTTGTCGACCAGGAACTCCGTCCACTGCTCGTCGGTGTCGTGCGGCAGCAGCGTGTGGTCGAGGTCGAACAGCGCGAGGACGTCGGGGGCCATACGGTCCAGTCTACGACTCGCGCTGGAGCAAGGGCTCTAAAATGGGCGGCATGATCGACGACGTCACGCTGTCCGCGCCTGCGACGCGCGTCTCGCGCGTGCGCTCGCGCCGTCCCCGTGCCCGCTGGTCGCCGCTCGCGATCGGACGGCAGCCAGCGCGGGCTGGATGACGCCGAGCGCGCGGCTCGGCGTTGTCAGGTTCGATCGACGTCTTCCGCATGAACAGCGGCGTCGATCGAATTCGTTCCCGGCCTCGCCGACGCAACGGCGCGCAGCGCGGCGATGGCCGACGGTCGCGCAGGCGCTGGCGGCGCGAAGGCGCGCTCATCGCCGTGGCGCGACGAGCGCTATGCCGTGGCGGCGGCGTTCGGATGCGCCGCCGTGGTTCTGCTCGAGCGCGCCGCGGCGCGCTACTTCGGCGTGCACACGTACGCAGCGCACGTGAACGGGCTCGTGCGCTTCGTCGCGCGGCACGCGCATGTGGCTCGCCCGCCGCAGCCCGGCACAAGGCGATCGATCCTGGCCTGCTCGACAACCTCGTGGGCGGCGGTATCGCCGCCGGACGGACGTCGCCGCGCACGGTCGTCAAGGAAGCGTGGGAGGAAGCCGGCATCGACGCGGCACCTCGCGAGCCAGGCGCACGCCCGCGGCACCGTGCGCATTCGCCGCGATGCAGCCCGATGGCCTGCAGTGGGAGACGATCCACGTGCACGACCTGTGGCTGCCTTCGTCGTTCGTCGCCCGCCAACCAGGACGGCGAAGCGGTCGACCACCGCCTCGTGTCGCTCGCCGAGGCGGCGCGGCTCGCCGCGCAGAGCGACGGCCCCGACGTGGTCACCGCCGACGCGAGCCTCGTGATCCTCGATTGTCTGTTGCGGCAGGGCGCGATCCCGCGCACCGCGTCCGCCCGCGATCGGCTCGAAGCGCTGGTGCGTCGGGATTACGGCTGACGGGATTCACCACAGGCCGGAAGCACGGCCCCGGCGCCGATCGCTACGCGGCCGCGCGCGCCGCGTTCGCCGGCGTGACCGTCCGGATGCCCATTTCCTGCAGCGTGTCGCGCACCGCATTCACCGCATGGCGCATCTCGCTCGGCCCGATGGCGCCGATGCAGCCGACGCGAAACGTCTCGACCTGCGTGAGCTTCCCGGGGTACAGCACGAAGCCCTTGTCGCGCACGCGATCGTAGAAGTCCCTGAACGCGTAGCGCGGGTCGGCCGGCGCGTGAAAGGTGACGATGATCGGCGCCTGGATCGTCGCCGGCAGGAAAGAGCGGAAGCCGAGCTCGCGCATGCCGGCGAGGAGCGTCTCGCAGTTGGCCGCGTAGCGCGCGAGACGCGCCGGCTGGCCGCCTTCGGCGACGTACTGGTCGAGCGCCGCGTCCAGCGCCACCACCACGTGCGTCGGCGGCGTGAAGCGCCACTGCGTGGTCTTTTCCATGTAGGTCCACTGGTCGTGCAGGTCGAGGGCCAGCGACGTGGAGTTGCCCGCGGCCTTCTCCAGGACGTCGCGGCGCACGAACACGAAGCCCATGCCCGGGGGGCCTTCGACGCACTTGCCCGACGCCGCGATCAGCGCGTCGAACGGCGTGCCGCGGGCGTCGATCGGCAGCGCGCCGAAGGAACTCATCGCGTCGACGATCAGCCGCCTGCCATGCCGGGCGACGGTGGCCGCGATCGCCTGCAGCGGATTCTCGATGCCGGTGGAGGTCTCGCAATGGATGAGGCCGACGTGCGTGATCGACGGGTCCTTGGCGAGCAGTCGGTCGACGTCCTCGGCGGTGGTCGGCACGTCGTCGGCTGTCTCGAACGTCGACGTCTTGCGTCCCATCATCGTCGCCAGCCGCGCGAGGCGCTTGCCGTACGCGCCGTTGACCAGCACCAGCAGGTGGCCGTCGCGCGGGACCAGCGTATTGACCGCCGCTTCGACGGAGAAGGTGCCGCTGCCCTGCATCGGCACGCACACGTGCGTTTCCCCGGCATGGATGATGTCGGTCAGCTTCGCGCGCACCCGCGCGGTGACCGCATTGAACGACGCGTCCCACGAGCCCCAGTCGCGCAGCATGGCGGACTTGGTCGCGAGCGTGGTGGTCAGCGGACCGGGCGTCAGCAGGATCGGATCGCGATCGTGGTTGCTCATGGGAAATCCTTCGAAGGGAAGGCGCGGCGTCGCCGGCGGGTCAACCGCGTGACGGCCGGCGCCAGCGTTGCGTGCGCGACAGCAGGAAGCTCTCGGCGGCGAGCGTGACGACGGTCACGACCGCCGACGTGGCGACGATCAGCGTCGCCATGGCCGCGGCCGAGCCGATCGCGCCGGCCTCGTCGAGCTGCAGGATCGAGATCGACGCCAGCATCGTATTCGGCGAGTACAGGAACACGACCGCCGAAATCGTGGTCATGGCGTTGACGAAGTAGTAGCGGCCGATGTCGAGAACCGTCGGCAGGCACACCGGCACCGTGACGCGCCAGAACGTCGTGTAGAACGGCACCTTGAGCGACGCCGACACCGACTCGAACTCGGCGTCGATCTGCTTCAATGCCGTGACGGCGGTCAGGTGGCTCGACGAGTAGAAGTGGACGATCGTGCACGCCACCAGGATGGCCATCGTGCCGTAGAGGAACGTGAGCGGGTTGTCGGGATGATTGAAGAACAGGATGTACCCGATGCCGAGCACGAGTCCCGGCACCGCCATCGGCAGCATCGCCTGGAACCGGATCAGCGGCCGGACGGCTTCGCCGCCGCGCGTCTTCTCGAGCCAGTAGGCGCCGGCGAACGTGATCGCCGCCCCCAGCACCGCGCACCATGCCGCCATGACGAGGCTGTTGCGGTACGCGTGCTCGACGTTCGCCTCCTCGAACCCGTAGGTGTAGTTCACCAGCGTGAGCGCACAGGTTGTAGGGCCACAGCTTCACGAACGAGCCGAACACCGCCATGCCCATCACCACCAGCATGGCGAGCGACATGACGATCACGAAGCCCAGGAAGATTCCGTCGCGCAGCCGCGACGGCCGCGGCTCGTACGGCACGCTGCGCGCGGTGAGCAGCGCCTGCTGCTTGCGGCGGATCCGCTGGTCGACGACGAAGGCGACGATCGCCGGCAGCAGCAGCACGAGGCCCACCACCGCGCCCATGCGGAAGTTCTGCTGGCCGATGACCTGCTTGTAGATGTCGATCGCAAGCACCGGATAGTTGCCGCCGATCACCTTCGGCACGCCGAACTCCGACACCCCCATCGTGAACACGACCATGGCCGCGGAGATGAGGCCGTACTTGGCGCCCGGCAACGTGATGGTCAGGAAGCGGCGCCACGGGCGCGTGCCCATCGACTCCGCCGCCTCGTAGAGCCGCGCATCCGACAGCGCCATCGCTGCGAGCAGGATCATCACCGCGTGCGGAAAGGCCGCGAAGGTCATCGCGAGCACCATCCCGGGCAGCCCGTAGATGGTGTCGAGGCCGAACCAGCCGAGGACGAACTTCAGCCGCGCCCTGGTTGCCGAAGAGGTAGATGAACGACAGCGCGGCGAGCAGCGACGGCGCGAGGATCGGGATCAGCGCGATGCTTCGCCACACGCCCTTGATGGGGATGCAGCGTGCGCTGGATCGCGTACGCGAAGGCGAACGCGAGCGGTATCGTGATGACGGTGGTCAGGCTCGCGAAAATGACCGTGTTGACCGTCGAGCGCGCGAGGGCAGGCGTCTGCACGTACTGGACGAAGTTGGCGAAGCCGATCCAGGCGCCGGCCTGGTCCTGGAAGCTGCGCACCAGCAGCGTGAGCAGCGGCAGGGTCAGGAACACCAGCAGCCCCGCGCCGAGCAGCCACAGACCGCCGTGGGTGGCGAAGCTCTCCGCCAGCACGCGGCGCGAGATGCGCACCCGCTGCACCGGCAGGGAGGTCGCGACGGCGCTCACGGCGACGGCGCCTCGGCGAACACGCGGACGCGATCGACGCGCAGCGCGAACGTGAGGTCGGCGCCCTCGCGGATGCCGAGGTCATGCAGCTGGTTGAGCGACATCGACACCAGCATCGGCTGGCCCAGCCGCTCGCACATCACCTCGCGCGAGGCACACCGTGCCGAGGTACTCGATGTGATCGACGCGGCCGCACAGCCGGTTGGGCAACTGCGCGAGGTCGCCCTCGATGTGCCGGTCCTCGGGACGCAGGTAGATGCGCACCGGATCGCCGGAGGCGAAGCCGTTCACGGGCAGCTCGAGGTCGGTGGTCCCGACGCGATAGCGTCCGGGCCCCGTGCTGACGCCCTTGAGCACGTTCACCTTGCCGAGGAAGTCGGCGACGAAAGGCGTGGCCGGCCGCTCGTAGACGTCCTGCGGCGTGCCGATCTGCTCGATCGCGCCATGGCGCATCACGACCACGCGATCGGACATCGACAGCGCCTCCTCCTGGTCGTGGGTGACCATGATCGTCGTGACCTTGAGCCGGCGCTGGAGCGCGCGGATCTCGCCGCGCAGGCGCTCGCGCACCTTGGCGTCGAGCGCGGACAGCGGCTCGTCCAGCAGCAGCAGCGAAGGCGCGGTGGCGAGCGCCCGCGCGAGCGCGATGCGCTGCTGCTGGCCCCCGGACAGCTGCCCCGGGTACTTCGGCCCGGCATCCGGCAGGCCCACGAGCGTCAGCAGTTCCTGCACGCGTGCGGCGATCTCCGCGCGACCCTTGCGGCGATTGACGAGGCCATACGCCACGTTGGCGGCGATCGTGAGGTTGGGGAACAGCGCGTACGACTGGAACACGATGCCGTAGTCGCGCGCCGCTGGCGGCGCAAACGAGACGTCGCGGCCGTTCTGGATCACACGGCCGCTCGTCTGCCGTTCGAGGCCCGCGATGATGCGCAGGAGCGTGGTCTTGCCGCAGCCGGAGGGGCCGACGAAGCAGACCATCTCGCCAGGCGTGATGGTGAGGTCGATCGACTGCAGCGCGACGAAGCTGCCGAACGCCTTGTGGACCGATTCGATGCGCAGCGCTTCCGCCGCGTGTTGCGACTCTACGGCCATGCGTATCCCGACAAGCAAACGGGCCAGCGCGGGACGAAGCGCCCGTTGGCCGCTGGCCCGGCAAGCGCGCCGCGCGACGTTCGCGCGGCGCGAACGTCCTCCTTACTTCGGCGCCGCCTTCGACTCGTAGCGCTTGCTCCATTCCGCAAGGATCTTGTCGCGGTTGGCGGCGGCCCAGGCGAAGTCGTTCTTCACGAGGCGCTGCCCATAGTCGGCCGGCACGTTGGGCAGCGGCTTGGACAGCGAGGGGACGGCGACGATCGCGAAGTTGGCCCCGTACAGCGCCATCGCGGCGTCGGTCACCGACCAGTCGAGGAGCTTCTTGGCCGCGGCGAGCTTCTGCGTCGTCTTCACGATGCCGACCGCCTCGAGGTCCCAGCCCAGTCCCTCCTTCGGGAACACGAGCTCGACCGGCGCGCCGCGCGCCTTCTCGCTGTTGGCGCGGTACTCGAACGAGATGCCGACGACGTACTCGCCGGCGGCCGCCGACGCGCAGGGCTTGCTGCCGGAGTGCATGTACTGCGCGATGTTCTGGTGCAGGCCGTCCATGTACTTCCAGCCGTTGGCTTCGCCGTAGAGCTGGAGCCACGCGGTGACGTCGAAGAAGCCGGTGCCCGACGACGCCGGATGCGGCATCACGATCTGGCCCTTGTACACCGGCTTCGTGAGGTCCTGCCACGTCTCGGGCTTCGGGATGTTCCTCTTCGCGGCCTCGACGGTGTTGAAGCAGATCGTCGCGCCCCACACGTCCATGCCGACCCAGCGCGGCGGGTTCTGCGAATCCTGTATTGCGCGCGGGATGCGGTCGAGTGCCGGGCGGCGCGTAGCCCAGCAGCATGCCGTCGTTGGCGAAGATCGCCATGCTGGTCGCCGCGACGCCCATGATCACGTCGGCCTTCGGCGCCGCCTTCTCCGCGAGGATCTTCGCGGTGATGATGCCGGTCGAATCGCGCACCCAGGTGATCTCGATGTCGGGATAGACCTTGTTGAAGCCCTCGGTGTACGCCTTGAGCTGGTCGGTCTCCAGCGCCGTGTAGACGGTGAGCTGCGTTTTCTGCGCCGCTGCGGCGCCGGCGGCCGCGAGCGCGGCGACGGCAATGGCGGAAGACAGCCAGCGGGCGATGCGGGTGGGTCTCATTGTGTGGTGCTCCCTCGTTGGTGGGCCATGGGGCCTTGCTAGGGGCCCCCCGCAATCCAGTCGGATGCTACGCGCGCGCGTCGCCTGCTGCGCAACGCATTGCCGGTGCATCCCGCGCACCACCGGCACGCCCGGCGCCGCGCGTGCCGCCAGCTTAGGCGCCGATCGATTGCAGATTGTTGACAATCTACACGCGGCGCCGTCTAATCGCAACATGTTGAAGACCGGCAACGACGTCCGCGCCGGGCGGCGGCTCGCTGCCCGCCCCGGCCACCCGCAAGGCGCGCGGCAGCGCCGCGCCCGGACGGCACCATCGCGGTGCTGCAGTCGAACTCGCTGCCGATGCTGGTGCAGCGCGAGCTCGAGCGGCGCATCCTCGCCGGCGAGTTCCCGGCCGGCGGCAAGCTCAACGAAGCGGCCATCGCCGACCTGCTCGGCGTGTCGCGCGGGCCGGTGCGCGAGGCGTTTCGCGCGCTCGAGGAGTCCGGCCTCGTGCGCCTCGAGAAGAACCGTGGCGTCTTCGTGCGCCAGATCGCCATCGAGGAAGCGGACGAGATCTACGAGTTGCGCGCCGTGCTCGACGAGCATGCGGGTCGCCGCGTCGCGCAGAAGATCGCGCCGGACAGACCTGCGCGCGCTGCGGGCACTGGTCGATCGCATGGACCGCGCCGTCGCGCGCGACGACATCGACGCCTATCACGCCGCCAACCTCGAATTCCACGACACGCTGGTGGCGCTCGCGGGCAACCGCAAGCTGCTCGCCACCTACCGCCGCCTCGTCAACGAGCTGCACCTCTACCGCCGCGCGACGCTCGCCCAGGCGGGCACCCTGCCCGTCTCCGTGCGCGAGCACCACGACATCCTCGACAAGATCGCCGCCGACGACGCCGCCGGCGCCGGCGCGCGCTGTACGACCACGCGATGCGCAGCCGCGAGCGCATGCACCTCTCGCGCCAGCGACGCCCGGCACGCCGCGCCGTCGCCCATGCGCCGCCGCAGGAAACGATGAACAACGACAACGCCCGCACCGTCACCGTCAACGGCCGCACGCTACCGCTGGCCGGACCGCCCGCTCGTCGTCGTCTGCGTCGACGGCTGCGAGCCCGACTACATCAACCAGGCGATCGAGGCCGGACGCGCGCCGTTCCTCGCCTCGCTCGCGCGAGCGCGGCACGTGCCTGACGGCCGACAGCGTGGTGCCGTCGTTCACCAATCCCAACAACCTGTCGATCGTCACCGGCGCGCCGCCCGTCGGTGCACGGCATCTGCGGCAACTTCTTCTGGGATCCGGACGCCAAGGCGGAGGTGATGATGAACGACGCGAAGTACCTGCGCGCCGGCACCATCCTCGCCGCGCTCGCCGACGCCGGCGCGAAGGTCGCCGTGGTCACCGCCAAGGACAAGCTGCGCGCGCTGCTCGGCCACGGGATGAAGGGCATCTGCTTCTCGTCCGAGAAGGCGGACCAGGTGACGCTGGCGGAGAACGGCATCGCCGACGTGCTGTCGCTCACCGGCATGCCGGTGCCGTCGGTGTACAGCGCCGCGCTGTCCGAGTTCGTGTTCGCCGCCGGCGTCGCGCTGCTCGAAGCGCGAGCGGCCCGACGTCATGTACCTGTCGACCACCGACTACGTGCAGCACAAGGCGGCGCCCGGCACGCCGGCGGCGAACGACTTCACGGCGATGCTCGACCGCTACCTGGCCGCAGATGGACGCGCTCGGCGCCACGATCGTGCTCACCGCCGACCACGGCATGAACGCCAAGACCGACGCGCTCGGCCGGCCCAACATCGTGTTCCTGCAGGAGCGTGCTCGACGAGTGGTTCGGCGCGGGCGCCACGCGCGTGATCCTGCCGATCACCGATCCCTACGTCGTGCACCACGGCGCGCTCGGCTCGTACGCCACCGTCTACTTCACCGATGCCGCGCAGCGCGAGGACGGCGCGCGCCGGATCGCCGCTCTGCCGGGCATCGAGGAGCGTGTACTCGCGCGAGCAGGCGTGCGCGACGTTCGAGCTGCCGCCGGACCGCGTCGGCGACCTCGTCGTCGTGTCCGAGCGGCTCACCGTGATCGGCACGTCGCCGCGACCGCCACGACCTGTCCGGCCTCGACGCGCCGCTGCGCTCGCACGGCGGCATCTCCGAGCAGCGCGTGCCGCTGATCGCCAACCGCCGCACCGGCGACCTGCCCGCCGCGCCGCTGGCGCAACTTCGACGCGTTCGACCTCGCGTTGAACCACCTGCAGTAGCCGCGCCATGAACATGATGACGGAACTGGCGGGCGTGAAGCACGGCGCGCCGCTGGCCGCGACGATGCGCATCGCCGGCGAGCCCGTCGGCAACGACCGCACGATCGAGGTGCGCAATCCGTACACCGGCGCGCTGGTCGGCACGGTGCCGAAGGCCACGGTCGACGACGTGCGCCGCGCGTTCGCGATGGCCAGGGCGCTATCGCGCGAGGCTCACGCGCTACGAGCGCGCGGCGATCATGCAGAAGGCCGCGGCGCTGATCCGCGAGCGCGCCGACGCGATCTCCGACCTCATCACCGCCGAATCCGGCCTGTGCAAGAAGGACACGCTGTACGAGGTCGGCCGCGCGTGCGACGTGTTCACGTTCGCCGGCAACGCGGCGCTGCAGGACGACGGCCAGGTGTTCTCGTGCGACCTCACGCCGCACGGCAAGTCGCGCAAGGTCTACACGACGCGCGAGCCGCTGCTGGGCGTCATCTCCGCGATCACGCCGTTCAACCATCCGCTGAACCAGGTGGCGCACAAGATCGCGCCGTCGATCGCCACCAACAACCGGATGGTGCTGAAGCCCACCGAGAAGACGCCGCTCACCGCGATCCTGCTCGCCGACATCCTCTACGAGGCGGGGCTGCCGCCGCCGATGCTGTCGGTCGTCACCGGCGATCCCGCGCGAGATCGCCGACGAGATGCTGGTCAACGACGACGTCGACCTCGTGACGTTCACCGGCGGCGTGCCGATCGGCAAGTACATCGCGGCCAAGGCCGTCTACAAGCGGCAGGTGCTGGAGCTGGGCGGCAACGATCCGATCATCGTCATGGAGGACGCCGACCTCGACGAGGCCGCGGCGCTGGCGGCGGCCGGGTCGTACAAGAACTCCGGGCAGCGCTGCACGGCGGTCAAGCGGATGCTCGTGCACGAGACGGTCGCCGACGGCTTCGTCGAGCGGCTGGTCGCGCTCACGCAGAAGTGGACGTACGGCGATCCGGCCGACCCGAAGATGGACATGGGCACCGTCATCGACGAGGCAGCGCGCGCAACTGCGAGGAGCGGGTGAACGACGCGGTCGCGCGCGGCGCGCGCTTGCTCGCCGGCAACGTGCGCCGCGGTGCGCTCTACTCGCCGACGGTGCATCGACCACGTCGATCCGGCGATGAACGTCGTGCGCACCGAGACCTTCGGCCCGGTGTCGCCGGTGATCCGCTTCCGCGACATCGACGACGCGATCGCGCATCGCCAACGGGACGGCCTACGGGCTTGTCCTCGGCGGTGTGCACCAACCGGCTCGACTACATCACGCGTTTCGTGTCGCGAGCTCAACGTCGGCACGGTCAACGTCCGCGAGGTGCCCGGCTACCGGCTCGAGCTCACGCCGTTCGGCGGCATCAAGGATTCGGGCCTGGGCTACAAGGAAGGCGTGCAGGAAGCGATGAAGAGCTTCACCAACACCAAGACGTACTCGCTGCCGTGGTGACGGAGGCCGGCGTCCCGCGATGAACGATTCCGCTCCGACCCGTGATCTCGCGGCCGAAGGCGACGTCAACCTGTCGCCGCTGCGCGCCGCATGGGAGCGCGAGCATGTCCGCGGGACGACGCGTGCGCTGCTCGACCGCGACGCGGCCGCCTACCTGCACCAGTCGCTGTCCACGCCGTGCTTCGACGCGCTGGTCGAGGCCGAAGGCATCTGGCTCACCGACGCCGACGGCCGCCGCTTCATGGATTTCCACGGCAACAACGTCCACCAGGTCGGCTACCGCCACCCGCGCGTGATCGCCGCGGTCAAGGCGCAGCTCGACACCCTGCCGTTCTCGCCGCGCCGCTTCACCAACGAGGCGGCCGTGCGTGCTCGCCGAGCGGCTCGCCGCGCTCGCGCCCGATCCGCTCGGCAAGGTGCTGCTGGCGCCCGGCCGGCACGCTCGCGATCGGCATGGCGCTGAAGCTCGCGCGCGTGGCCACCGGCCGGCACAAGACGATCTCGATGTGGGACTCGTTCCACGGCGCGTCGCTCGACGCCATCTCGATCGGCGGCGAGGCGGTGTTCCGCCGCGGCGATGGGACCGCTCCTGCCCGGCACCGAGCACGTGCCGCCGTGCGATCCGGGCGCGTGCCGCTTCGGCTGCGGCGGCACCTGCGACGCGCGCTGCGCCGACTACGTCGACTACGTGCTCGGCAAGGAAGAGGACGTCGCGGCGGTCGTCGTCGAGACGGTCCGCTGCACCGACGTGCAGATTCCGCCGCCGTCCTACTACCGCGTGCTGCGCGACGCCTGCGACCGCCACGGCGCGCTGCTGATCCTCGACGAGGTGCCGATCGGGCTCGGCCGCACCGGCACGATGTTCGCGTTCGAGCGCTACGGCATCGTTCCCGACATGGTGGTGCTCGGCAAGGGCTTGGGCGGCGCGGTGTTCCCGATGGCGGCGCTGATCGCGCGCCGCGACCTCGACGTCGCCGGCGATCGCGCGCTCGGCCACTACACGCACGAGAAGAGCTCGGTGGGCTGCGCCGCGGCGCTCGCCACGCTCGACGTCATCGCCGACGAGGGCCTGCTCGAGCGGGCGCGCACGCTCGGCGCGCGCGCGCATGGAGCGGCTGCACGCGATCGCCGCGCGCCACCCGCTGGTCGGCGACGTGCGCGGCGTCGGCCTGCTGCTCGGGGTCGAGCTGGTGCGCGTCCGACGGCACGCCGGCGCGGCGCGAAGCGGAGCGGGTGATGTACGCGCTGCCTCGCGCGCGGCCTCGCGTTCAAGATCGGCCAGGGCAACGTGATCACGATGTCGCCGCCGCTGGTGATCGCGGAAGCGGACCTCGACCGCGCGCTCGACGATCCTCGACGACGCCATCGCCGAGGTCGACGGCGACGCCGGACGCCTAGCGCATGCAGACCCTGCTCAACCTGCTGGCCGGCGTGTCGCTCCTCGTGTGGGGCACGCACATCGTCCGCACGGGCATCCTGCGCCTGTTCGGCGCCAACCTGCGCCGCGTGCTGCGCAAGAGCATCAACCAGCGCTTCACGGCGTTCGTCGCCGGGCTCGGCGTCACGGCGCTCATCCAGAGCAGCACCGCCACCGCGCTCATCGTCGCCGCCTTCGCGGGCCAGGGACTCATCAGCACGGCGCCCGCGCTCGCCGTGATGCTGGGCGCCGACGTCGGCACGTCGCTCGTCACGATCATCCTGTCGTTCGACCTGTCGTGGCTCGCGCCGCTCCTGATCTTCGTCGGCGTCACGCTGTTCCTCGCCAAGCAGTCGACCAACGTCGGCCGCTTCGGGCGCATCCTGATCGGCCTCGGCCTCATCATCTTCGCGCTGCAGTGGATCTCGGTCGCGGCCAAGCCGTTCGTGCAGGCGGCCGGCGTCAAGGTGATCTTCGCCTCGCTCACCGGCGACGTGCTGCTCGACATGCTCGTGGCGGCGCTGTTCACGATCCTGTGCTACTCGAGCCTCGCGGTCGTGCTGCTGATGGCCACGCTCGCCTCGCTGTCGATGATCTCGCTGCCCGTCGCGCTCGGCCTCGTGCTCGGCGCCAACCTCGGCAGCGGCATCCTCGGCATGCTGTCGACGCTGCGCTCGCCGCCGGAGGCGCGGCGCGTCACGCTCGGCAACTTCCTGTTCAAGCTGATCGGCTGCGTGCTGGCCATTCCCACGCTGCCGCACGTGGACGGCTGGATCGCCGGCCTCGATCTCGACCCCGCGCGCGAGGTCGTGCTGTTCCACTTCTTCTTCAACGTCGCGCTGGCGCTGCTCTTCATCTTCTGGACCGAGAGGATCGCGCGCGTCGCCGAGCGCCTGCTGCCCAACAAGCCGCTCGCCGACGATCCCGCCAAGCCGCGCAACCTCGATCCGTCCGCGCTCGACACGCCGCCGCTCGCGATCGCCAACGCCGCGCGCGAGGCGATGCGCATCGGCGACGTCATCGAGGACATGCTGACCGGCATGCTCACGGTGCTCA
Organism: uncultured beta proteobacterium; assembly: GCA_963725735.1. Classification (GTDB taxonomy): domain Bacteria; phylum Pseudomonadota; class Gammaproteobacteria; order Burkholderiales; family Casimicrobiaceae; genus VBCG01. The sequence continues at coordinate 70,750 of CAVRZM010000001.1, forward strand.
AGACCAACGACCGCGCGCTCGCCGAGCGCCTGCGCAAGAAGGACGACGTCGTCGACGAGCTCTACACGGCGGTCAAGCTCTACCTCACGCAGATCTCGCGCGAGGCGCTCGACGAGCGCGAGGGCCGCCGCTGGGCCGACATCGTCTCGTTCACGATCAACCTCGAGCAGGTCGGCGACATCATCGAGCGCGTCCTGACCGACATCGAGGACAAGAAGATCGGCAAGCAGCGCAGCTTCTCGGAGGCCGGCATGGCGGAGATCTGCGACCTGCACGCGCGCCTCGTCGCCAACCTGCGCCTCGGCATGAGCGTGTTCCTGCACGGCGACCTGAAGAGCGCGCAGGAGCTGCTCGCGCAGAAGGTGCTGTTCCGCGACCTCGAGCGCGCCTACGCCGACTCGCACCTGGCGCGCCTCGCCGGCAACACGCTGGAGAGCATCGAGACGTCGTCGCTGCACCTCGACCTCATCTCCGACCTGAAGCGGATCAACTCGCACATCTGCTCGATCGCCTACCCGATCCTCGAGGAGGCCGGCGTGCTCGCGCGCACGCGCCTCAAGGAGCCGGCCCCGCGCGCCGGCGCCCGACGACGACCCCGTCCCCGCGGGAAGCCGGAGCGGTGCCAAGCGCCGCCAACTGGCAAGAAGCGCAAGCCGCGCGCCGCTTGATGCGCGCGCATGGCCGTGTCGCTGTCGCCGCATCGCCCGCCGGTGGAACTCACGCTCGGCGTCACGCTCGCCGTCCTCGGCGCGGGCTTGCTGCACGCGGGCTGGAATGCGCTGCTCAAGTCGCGCGGCGGCGGCGATCCGCTGCTCGACACCGCGACGGTCGTCGCGGGCTCGACCGTGTGCTCGCTCGTCGCGCTGCCGTTCGTGCCGATTCCCGCTCGCCGCCGCGTGGCCGATGGCGCTCGCCTCGTCGGTGATCCACTTCGGCTACTACATCACGCTCGCGCAGCGCGTACCGCACCGGCGACCTGTCGTTCGCGTATCCGCTGATGCGCGGCACCGCGCCGCTGCTCGTCGACGTTGCTCGGCATGCTCTTCCTGCGCGAGCTGCCGATCGCTGCAGGTCGCGCTCGGCATCGTGCTCATCAGCGCGCGGCATCTTCGCCATCGCGTTCGCGCAGCGGCATCACCATCCGCGCGCCGCGGTGTACTGGGCGCTCGCCAACGCCGCGATCATCGCGGTCTACACGCTGGTCGACGGCGCCGGCGCGCGCGCGTCGGGCAGCGCGCTCGGCTACGTGCTGTGGCTGACGTTCCTCGAGGGCTTCGCGTTCCTCGCGTGGATCCGCGCGACGCCGCGGCCGCGCGGTCGGTCGCCTACATGCGGCGCGCAGTGGCGGCGCGGCCTGCTCGGCGGCTTCTGCAGCGTCGCCGCCTACGGCATCGTGCTGTGGGCGATGACGCGCGCGCCGGTCGCGGCCGTGGCGGCGCTGCGCGAAACGTCGGTGCTGTTCGCCGCGATCATCGGCACGCGTGCTGCTGAAGGAAGGCTTCGGCCTGGCGCGCCTCGCCGGCGCGGCGAGCGTGGTCGCCGGCGTCGCGGCGCTCAAGCTCTAGAAGGACACTCCGATGTCGCCCGATCCCCATCCCAGCGCAGGTCGTCATCGTCGGCGGCGGCATCGCCGGCGCGTCCACCGCGTATCACCTGACCAAGCTCGGCGTCGCCGACGTCGTGCTGCTCGAGCAGGGCAAGCTCACCTGCGGCACGACGTGGCACGCGGCCGGTCTCGTCGGCCAGACGCGCGCGACGCGCAACGCGACGCGGATGAGCCGCTACGGCATCGAGCTCTACTCGATCGCTCGAAGCGGAGACCGGGCTCGCGACCGGCTGGAAGCAGTGCGGCAGCCTCAACGTCGCGAAGACGCCCGAGCGGCTCGCGCTGACTCAAGCGCACAGATGGCGCGCGCGAAGAGCTTCGGCATCGAGTTCGAGTTCGTCTCGCCCGCCGAGGCCGGGCGCATCGCGCCGATCCTGCGCACCGACGACCTCGCCGGCGCCGTGTGGATCCCCGGCGACGGCAAGGCCAATCCGACCGACCTCACGCAGTCGCTCGCGCGCGGCGCGCGCATGCGGCGGCGCGCGCATCGTCGAGGGCGTCAAGGTCACCGGCGTGACGGTCGTCGACGGGCCGCGTGGCCGGCGTCGACGTGGCGCACGGCCGACGGCGCAGGCGCGATCGCTGCGAGACGCTCGTCAACTGCGGCGGCCAGTGGGCGCGCGAGTTCGGCGCGGCGCGCCGGCGTCAACGTGCCGCTCTACGCCGCCGAGCACTTCTACATCGTCACCAAGCCGATCGCCGGCGTCACGCCCGACCTGCCGGTGATCCGCGATCCCGACGGCTTCATCTACTACAAGGAGGAAGTCGGCGGCCTCGTGATGGGCGGCTTCGAGCCGGTGGCCAAGCCGTGGAACGTCGTCGCCGATTCCCGACGGCTTCGAGTTCCAGCTGCTGCCCGAGGACTGGGACCAGTTCGAGATCCTGATGACCAACGCGATCCACCGCACGCCGTGCCTCGAGACGGCGCAGATCAAGATGCTGCTGAACGGCCCGGAGAGCTTCACGCCGCGACGGCAACTTCATCCTCGGCGAGGCGCCCGAGGTCGCGCGGCTATTTCGTGTGCGCCGGCTTCAACTCCGCCGGCATCGCGAACTCGGGCGGCGCCGGCCGGCTGGTCGCCGAATGGATCGTCGGCGGCGAGGCGCCGCTCGACCTGTGGGACGTCGACATCCGCCGCTTCGCGCCGTTCCACGCGAATCGCCGCCACCTCGCCGACCGCACGGTCGAGTCGCTCGGCCTGCACTACGCGATGCGCTGGCCGCGCGAGGAGCTGCACGACGCGTGCGGCCGCTGCGCCGCTCGCCGCTCTACGACCGCCTGCGCGGCGAAGGGCGCGGTGTTCGGCACCAAGCTCAACTGGGAGCGCGCGAACTATTTCCTGCCCGCCGGGCGCAGCGCGAGCCGCCGTCCACGCTCGACACGCCCGGCTGGCTGCCGTGGGTGCTCGACGAGCAGCGCGCCTGCCGCGAGGACGTCGTCGTGTTCGACCAGACGTCGTTCGCGAAATTCGTGCTCAAGGGCCGCGATGCGCTCGCCGTGCTGCAGCGCCTGTGCGCGAACGAGATCGACGTGCCCGTCGGGCCGCATGGTCTACACGGCGATGCTCAACGCGCGCGGCGGCTTCGAGAGCGACCTCACGATCACGCGCGCTCGCGCGCGACACGTTCTTCATCCTCACCGGCTCGGGGCAGGCGACGCGCGACGCGTCGTGGATCGAGCGGCACATCGGCGCCGACGAGTTCGCCGCGCTGGTCGACGTCACGAGCGCGTATTCGGTGATCTCGCTGATGGGCCCGAAGGCGGAGGCGCTGCTGCGCGACGCTGTCGCCCGACGACCTGTCGAAGGCCGGCGCTGCCGTTCTCGACGACGCGCCGAGATCGACGTCGGCTACGCGCGCGTGCGCGCCGCGCGCATGAGCTACGTCGGCGGGCCCGGGCTACGAGATGGTCGTGCCGACCGACCAGTGCGTGACGCTCTACGACGCGCTCGTCGAGCGCCGGCGCCGCGCTTCGGCCTGAAGGACGCCGGCTACTACACGATCGACGCGCTGCGCATCGAGGCCGGCCGCCGCGCGTGGGGCGCCGAGCTGTCGCCCGACGAGACGCCGTGGGAAGCGGGCCTCGGCTACGCGGTCAAGCTCGACAAGCCGGCGCCGTTCATCGGCCGCGACGCGCTGGTGCGGCAGCAGCGCCGCGGGCGTGCGCAAGCGGCTCGTGCAGTTCACGTTCGACGATCCCGCGGCGTTCCCGTGGGGCGGCGAGCCGATCCTCATGGACGGGCGCAACGTCGGCGAGCTCACGTCGCGCCGGCTACAGCCGCAAGCTACGGGCGCGCGGTGGCGATGGGCTATGCGCGCGCCCGGCCCGACGGCGCGCCGCTCACCGACGCGGCGATCCTCGCCGCGCGCTACGAGGTCGACATCGCCGGCGCGCACGTTTGCGGTCACCCCGCACTTGCCGTTACGCTGAACGCGTGCTCCTCATCACGATCCCGCATGCCGCACCGCCTCGTCCCACGCCGCCGCCGCGCCGCGGCCGCACGCCCGCGCAAGCCCGGCGCCGCCACCGTGCAGGTGCAGAGCCTCACGCGCGGCCTGTCGCTGCTCGAGGCGCTGGCCCGCGCCGAGGGCGGCCTCACGCTGACCGACCTCGCGCAGCGCGTGCAGCTCGCGCCGTCGACCGCGCATCGCCTGCTCGCGACGCTCGAGAAGATGGGCTACGTGTACCAGGGCGGCGAGCTCGGCCGCTGGTACATCGGGCTGCAGGCGTTCACGGTCGGCACGAGCTTCCTCGCCAACCGCGATTTCGTCGCGCAGAGCCATCCGTACATGCGCCGGCTGATGGAGCAGTCGGGCGAGACCGCGAACCTCGGCATCCTCGACGGCACCGAGGCGGTGTTCATCGACCAGGTGCAGTGCCGCGAGATGATGCGCACGATCGTCAAGCTCGGCAGCCGCGTGCCGCTGCACGCGTCGGGCGTGGGCAAGGCGATCTTCGCCGCGCTGCCCGACGAGCAGATCGACGCGATCCTCAAGGTGAAGGGGCTGCCGCGCATCACCGGCAACACGATCACGTCGCCGGAGACGATGTGGGCGAGCATCCGCGTGATCCGCCAGCGCGGCTGGTCGTTCGACGACGAGGAGCACGCGCTCGGCGACGCGCTGCGTCGCCTCGCCGATCTACAACGAGCACGCCGAGGTGCTGGGCGCGATCTCGCTCGCGGGACCGTCGTCGCGGCTGCCCGACGAGCGCATCAAGCAGCTGGGCCCGCTCGTCGCGCACACGGCCGAGGAGCTCACGCACCGGCTCGGCGGACGCTGGCCGCACGGGCCGCTGACGCGCGCTAAGTGTCGTCTGCGGACGTCGCCAGGCGGGGGTCCGCCGGGACGATCGGGCGGTCGACCGCGCCCTCGCGACCGCGTAGAACACGCCGATCGCCAGGATGCCGATGACGGCCTCCGTGTAGAGCATGCCGCCGGCGCCCCAGCGCGTGTGCGCCCAGCCGTCGACGACGATCATGTACGCGATCGGCATGTTGGACAGCGACGCGAAGAGGTTGTACTTGGTCGCCGCCGCGCCCTGCCCGATCGTCTCCAGCACGATGGCGGTGAAGCCGGCGTACGAGAGCCCGCTGATCAGCGAGTAGATCGTCGTGAAGCACGATGTACATCGCCTCGGTGCGCGGTGCTACCGCCATGCCGATCGCGCACAGCGCCAGCAGGCACGCCGAAGAGCGCGTACGCGTTCTTGCGCTCCATGCGGTCGCACAGCCCAGCCGCCGATGAAGCAGCCGATCGGCCGACGCGACGCCGCCGACGACGCCGGTGACCAGCGCGACCGTGTCCGCGCTCGCGCTCCAGTCGCTCGCCACCGCCGACCAGAGACCCGACGCCGCGCCGGTGCCGAGCGGCAGGAAGCAGATCAGCAGCGCCGAGCATCCCGGCCCGCGACTTCGTGACCGACCACAGGTCGCGCGCGCACGTTGGCGAGGTCGCGGCGGTAGTGGGCAGCGCGCGGCGTCGCTGACCGGCTCGCGGATGAAGAGCAGCGCGAGGCAGCAGGCGAAGCACGCGATGGCGAGAATGGCGCCGGACATCCACGGGGCCGGCAGCGCCTGCGCCATCCACAGCCCCGCGCCGCCGCCCAGGCCGCCGCCGCCGAGGTTGCCGGCCTGGTACCAGCCGCTCGCGCGGCCCTTCTGGTCGTGCGGCGTGTCGTAGGCGAGCAGGCTCTCGCACGCCATGGCGAGGAAGGTGGTGGCGAAGCTCGACAGCAGCGCGATCGCGTAGAGCCACGGCAGCGATTCGCGCGTGGCGGGCATGCGCCGCGATCGCGTAGATGCCGAGCGCGCTGACGGCGCACGACATCACGTACCAGCGCTTGGCCGTGAGCGTGGTGTCGGCGATCGGCGCCCACAGGAACTTCCACGTCTGCGGGATGAAGCTGGCGGCGACCAGCGCCGCGATCTCGTCGACCGACAGGCCCGCCTGCGACAGCAGGTACCCGATCGCGACCGAAGAAAGCCGCTGACCACGCCGAACGGCGTGCACAGCACCATGAACACCGCCGGATGCGCCGGACGCGCCGGCGCGAGGTGCTCGGCGAGCGTCAGGCCCGACCGTCGCGACGGCTCAGCGCGGCGGCGCGCCCGAGCATGCGCTCCGCGCCGCCGCGCGAGGTCGGGCGCGCGGCGCGGCGATGCCAGCGCGACAGGAGCGTCGTCCATCGCGTCGAACTCGTTGCAGGCGAGCACCATGTCGCAGCCGGCCGCGAGCGCGGCGTCGGCGCGCGCGACGATGTCGCCGGCCGTCATGCGCGCCGGCCATGCCGAGGTCGTCGGAGAAGACGAGGCCGTCGAAGCCGAGGCGGCCGCGCAGGATGTCCTGCAGCCAGACGCGCGAATAGCCGGCCGGCACGCGCGTCGACCGCCGGGTAGATCGACGTGCGCGGGCATCACCGCCTCGAGGCCCTCGCTGCGCCGAGCACGGCGAACGGCACGAGGTCGTGCGCGACGAGGTCGGCGAGCGGGCGCTCGTCGACCGGCACCTCGAGGTGCGAATCGGCGGCGACGAAGCCGTGTCCCGGGAAATGCTTGCCGACGGCGGCGCAGCCGCCCGCGTGCAGGCCGCGCCGCAGGCACGACGGCGAGATGCGCGACCGCGTTCGGATTGTCGGAGAACGCGCGGTCGCCGATCACCGTGCTCGCCCCGAAGTCGAGGTCGAGCACCGGCGTGAAGCTGAAGTCGACGCCGTGCGCGCGCAGCTCGCGCGCGATGATCCTGCCCAGCGCGCTCGCGCCTCGGCCGCCGCGCGCGCGACGTCGCGGTCCCACAGCTCGCCCAGCGTGCGCATCGGCGGGAATCGGCGTGAAGCCGTCGCGGAAGCGCTGCACGCGGCCGCCCTCGTGGTCGACGCACGACCAGCAGCGCCGGCGCGCGCAGCGCGCGAATCGCCGCGGTGAGCGCGCGCGAGCTGCGCGGCAGTCGGCGTAGTTGCGCGCGAACAGGATGACGCCGCCGACGAGCGGATGCGCGAGCCGCTCGCGATCGGCCGCGCGTGAGCTCGAGCCCTTCGACGCCGAGGACCACCGGGCCGCGCGGCAACGCGGCGGCCGTCATGGCACCCGCTCGCCGTCGCCGACGTCGGCCGCTTCGCGCAGCAGCGCCTTCATCTGCCGCACGGCCTCGCGCAAGCCCGATGAACACCGCGCGCGAGACGATCGCGTGGCCGATGTGCAGCTCGCGCACGCCCGGCAGCGCCGCGACCGGCTGCACGTTGAAGTAGTTGAGCGCGTGGCCCGCGTTGAAGCGCATGCCGAGCGCCGCGGATCGCGTCGCCCGGCCGCGCGGATGCGCGCGAGCTCGGCGACCACCGCGGCGCTCTCCGCGTCGCGGCCCTTCGCGTGGAACGCGTGCGCGTACGGGCCGGTGTGGATTTCGCACACGCGCGCGCCGATGCGCGCCGCGGCCTCGACCTGCGCACAGCTCGGCGTCGATGAACACCGACGTGACGATGCCGCGCGTCGGCGAGCTTCGCCACGACGTCGCGCAGCGCCGCCTCCTGTCCGGCGACGTCGAGCCCGCCTTCGGTCGTGATCTCGTGGCGGCCTTCCGGCACCAGCATCGCCATCTCGGGCTTCACGCGGCAGGCGATGCCGATCATCTCGGGCGTGGCCGCCATCTCGAGGTTGAGCTTGATGTGCACGAGCTCGCGCAGCCGCCGCACGTCCTCGTCCTGGATGTGGCGGCGGTCCTCGCGCAGGTGGACGGTGATGCCGTCGGCGCCGCCCAGGTGCGCCTCCACGGCCGCCCATACGGGTCGGGCTCGTAGGTGCGCCGCGCCTGGCGCAGCGTCGCCACGTGGTCGATGTTGACGCCGAGCTCGATCACGTTCCGAGTCCTTCCTCGTCCAGTGCCATGAGATCGCGCACGACGCGCCGGCTGACGATGCGCCGCTCCTCGAGGTGATGGTCGAGGACCTCGCGCATCAGGCGCTTCGCCTCCGCCGCGGCTTCCGCGTCGGGAAACGCCTGCGCCGCCAGCGCCAGGAGCGTCGCGCCGCGCACCAGCGGCCCGCGCGCGCCCGGGCTCGCGCGCCGCGTGCTCGCCGCGAGCGCGCGGCCCGCGCTCGAACACGTAATGGTACCTGCCGCGCGGCGATCGATCGCGCGCGCCGGTCGACGTCGCGCGTCGAGCTCGAGCGCGTAGCCCAGCTCCGCCAGCAGCCGCACCTCGAAGCGCCGCAGCACGGCCGCCTGCGCCGCCGCCGCCGGCTCGCGCGGCGAGCGCGGCGAGCGCCGCCGCGTAGTCGTCGAAGAGTGCCGGGTGCGCATCCTCGCGCGCGAGCAGCTTCAGCAGCAGCTCGTTCAGGTAGAAGCCGCACAGCAGCGCCGAGCCGCCGGGCAGCGGCATGCCGCCGCGCCACTCGGCCTTCATGCAGCGTCTTGAGCTCGCCGCGCGCCCGACCACGACAGCGTGAGCGGCTGGAACGCCTGCAGCAGGCCGCGCGGTCTCCGAGCGCGGGCGCTTCGCGCCGCGCGCCACCATCGCGACCCGGCCGAAGCCCGGCGTGAACGCCTCGACGATGAGGCTCGTCTCGCGATACGGATACGCGTGCAGGACGAACGCGGGCTCGTCGTCGCGCCGCTCGACGGGCGTGCGCGGCGTCGCCATGCGTGCCGCTGCGGCGTCAGTAGCCGAAGCGCGCGAGCGACGCGTCGGTGTCGGCCCAGCCGCGCTTCACGCGCACCCAGACCTCGAGGTAGACCTTGCCGCCGAAGAGCGCGCTCCATGTCGTGCGCGCGCCTCGCGTCGCGATCGCCTTCATGCGTCGCGCCGCCCTCGCCCAGCAGGATCGCGCGCTGGCTCGCCTTGTCGACGTAGACCGTCGCGTGGATGCGGCGCAGCGCGCCCTCGAGCTCGAACTGCTCGATGCCGACGGTGGTCGCGTACGGCACCTCGTCGCCCAGCAGGCGGAAGATCTTCTCGCGGATGAACTCGGCCGCGAGGAAGCGCTCGTCGCGGTCGGTGAGGTCGTCGTCGGGATAGAGCGGCGGCGACACCGGGAGCACCTTCGCGATCTCCGCACTGAGCGCCGGCGAGCTGCGTGCCGCGCTCCGCCGAGACCGGCACGATCGCCGCGAACGCGAAGCAGCTGCGCCACCTCCGCGAGCCGCGGCAGCAGCGCGGACTTGTCGCGCGACGAGGTCGATCTTGTTGAGCGCGGCGATCACCGGCACGCTGCGCCGGCAGCAGCGTCACGACCGCGCGATCGGCCTCGGTGATGCCGCGTCGCGTCGAGCACCAGCACCACGGCGTCGACGTCCGCCGAGGCTCTCGCGCACGGTGCGGTTGAGGCGCTCGTTGAGCCGCGAGCGATGCTCGCGTCTGGAAGCCCGGCGTGTCGACGAACACGAACTGCGCGTCCGCGCCCGTGTCGATGCCCACGATGCGATGGCGCGTGGTCTGCGGCTTCTTCGACGTGATGCTGATCTTCTCGCCCGATCGAGCGCGTTCATGAGCGTCGACTTGCCGACGCTCGGGCGGCCGACGATCGCGACGTGGCCGCAGCGGAACGCCGCGGCGCCGCCTGTCAGCCACGCTGCCGCCCGGTCCCCTGCGTCGTCGCGCTGCGCTCCGAGCGGCGAGCTCCGCCGCCGCCTGCTCGGCCGCGCGCCGGCTGCTGCCGCTGCCCGCGGCCGACGATGCCGAGCGCCGGAATGCGGCATTCGACCTCGAACAGTCTGCGCGTGCGCCTCGCCCGTGGTCGCGATCACGACGTACTCGGGCACGGGCATGCGCCGCCCCTGCAGCCACTCCTGCAGCCGCGTCTTGGGATCCTTGCCGAGCAGCGCGGGATCGGCCTGCGGCGAGCACGTCGCCGTAGCAGTCGACGATCACGCGCGCGCGCGGCCTCGAAGCCGCCGTCGACGAACACGGCGCCGAACACGGCCTCGAGCGCGTCGGCGAGGATCGACGGACGGTCGGCGCCGCCGCTCTTCAGCTCGCCCTCGCCCAGCCGGATCTCGCGGCCGAGGTCGAGTCCGGCGCGCGACGCGCGCCAGCGTGTCCTGGTTGACGAGCGCAGCGCGCACGCGCGAGAGGTCGCCTTCGGGCAGCGCCGGGAAAGCGCTCGTAGAGCGCGGCGCCGACGACGCAGTTGAGCACCGCGTCGCCGACGAATTCGAGCCGCTCGTTGTGGCGTCGCGCCGTAGCTGCGGTGCGTGAGCGCGTGCCGGAGGAGGTCGGGCTGCCGGAACGCGTAGCCCAGTTGCGCGCGCAGCGTGGCGGCCATCCGGCTCGCAGGCTGCTATCGCGACGCGGTCGCGTCGAAGTCGAGCAGGAGGCTCACGTTGCTGACGAGCGGGAGCTTCTTCTGCCAGCTCGACCGACGCGGTGATCTTGTTGCCGTCCTCGCGTGACCTCGACGTCCTTGGCCGGACACCGCATCGGCGTAGTCGGCGCTGAGCTTGCGGTCCATCGACCGGCGGATCGTTGCGAGCGTCGGGTCGTTGGACGTCCGCCAGCGGCCGTGTCGAGCGCCTTCTGGATCGTGTAGTACTCGATGTAGGCCGGGATCATCCGGAAGGCGAGCAGCGCCACGACCACCACCACCGCGGCGACGAACAGGAATCCGATCATCGACAGCCCGCGCTGTCGCCGTTGCCACGTTGCCATTCCCCGTTGCATGTGCGCGCCCCTCGTCGCGCCGACGGGTCACCGGATGCCGCTGCCGACGCGCTTGAACGCCAGGCTCGAAATGTCGTCCCAGTTGAACCAGATGAAGAACGCCTTGCCGCGAATGTGGTCGTCCGGGACGAAGCCCCAGTAGCGGCTGTCGTCGCTGTTGTCGCGGTTGTCGCCCATCATGAAATAGTGGCCGGGCGGCACCTTGCACGTGAATCCGCGGTCATTGTAGTCGCAATTGTCGCGGCCCGGGAACGGCCGGACGTTCTGCGGATAGACGGGCGCCGCCTGCGGATTCTCGCCGATCGTGTACGTCGCGTCGCCCTCGCCGCCGGTGGCGGTCTCGTCGAACCGGTCGATCGTCTCGAAGCGCAGGCTCTCGAGGTAGCTGTACGTGCCGTCCTGCTGCTGCGGCAGCGGCTGCCCGTTCACCGTGAGCTTCTTGTCCTCGTACTCGACGATGTCCCCGCCCACGCCGACCACCCGCTTGATGAAGTCCTGCGCTCGGGTTGACCGGGTAGCGGAACACGACGACGTCGCCGCGCTGCGGGTCGCCGAGCGGCACCACCTTCTGCTCGACGATCGGCAGCCGCAGGCCGTAGGTGAACTTGTTGACGAGGATGAAGTCGCCGACCTCGAGCGTCGGGCGCATCGACGACGACGGGATCTTGAACGGCTCGGCCACGAACGAGCGCAGCAGGAACACGACGAGCAGCACCGGGAAGAAGCTCGCGGCGTACTCGACCCACGCCGGCTCGGGCGCGTCCGGCGCGCGGCGCTTGCGGAAGTGGAAACGGTCGACGCACCAGAGCACGCCGGTCGCGAGCGTCAGCAGGAAGAGGATCAGAGCGAAGTTCATTGTTGTCTGGTGCGGTGCGAAGGCCGGTGAGGCCGGATTGTGTCACGCGCGGTCGCGCGCGCCGGACGCCGCCCGGCCCGCGCTTTCCGCGGTTCGTCTACTTTTCCCCGACCTGCAGGATGGCGAGGAAGGCTTCCTGCGGGATCTCGACGCTGCCGACGGCCTTCATCCGCTTCTTGCCGGCCTTCTGCTTCTCGAGGAGCTTCTTCTTGCGCGTGATGTCGCCGCCGTAGCACTTGGCGAGCACGTTCTTGCGCATCGCCTTGACCGTACTCGCGCGCGATGATCTGCGCGCCGATCGCCGCCTGGATCGCCACGTCGAACATCTGGCGCGGGATGAGCGCTGCGCATCTTGGCGACGACCTCGCGCCCGCGGTACTGCGACACCGACCGGTGCACCATCACCGACAGCGCGTCGACCCGGTCGCCGTTGATCAGGATGTCGAGCTTCACGACGTCGGCGGCGCGGAACTCCTTGAACTCGTAGTCCATCGACGCGTAGCCGCGCGACACGCTCTTCAGCTTGTCGAAGAAGTCCATCACGACCTCGGCCATCGGCAGCTCGTAGTGCAGCATCGACCTGCCGGCCCGCGGTACTGCATGTTCTTCTGCGCGCCGCGCTTCTCGGTGCACAGCGTGATCACCGGCCCGACGTACTCCTGCGGCATCGAGGATCGTCGACCGTGATGATCGGCTCGCGGATCTCCTCGACGCGCGAGAGGTCCGGCAGCTTCGACGGGTTGTCGATCTCGACGCACCGTCGCCGTCGCGCATCAGGACCTGGTAGATGACGGTCGGCGCCGTCGTGATGAGGTCCATGTCGTACTCGCGCTCGAGCCGCTCCTGCACGATGTCCATGTGCAGGAGGCCCAGGAAGCCGCAGCGGAAGCCGAAGCCCAGCGCCTGCGACACCTCGGGCTCGTAGTGCAGCGACGCGTCGTTGAGCTTCAGCTTGTTGAGCGCGTCGCGCAGCGCCTCGTACTGGTTCGACTCGACCGGGTAGCAGGCCCGCGAACACCTGCGGCTTCACGTCCTTGAAGCCCGGCAGCGGCCGCGGCGGCCGGCTTCGCAGGGCGTGACGTGTCGCCGACCTTCGCCTCGGCGAGGTCCTTGATGCCGGCGATGATGAAGCCGACGTCGCCCGCCGAGCGCTCGTCGCGCGCAATCGACTTCGGCGTGAACACGCCGACCTGCTCGCAGTGGTACGTGGCGCCGCGTGACCATCAGCAGGATCTTGTCCTTGGGCCTCAACGTGCCGTCGAACACGCGCACCAGCATCACCACGCCGACGTAGTTGTCGAACCACGAGTCGATGATCAGCGCCTACAGCGGCGCGTCCGCGTCGCCCCGGGGCGGCGGCACCTGCGCGATCACCGCTTCCAGGATGTCGTCGATGCCGATCGCCGTTCTTGGCGCTGGCGCGCACGGCGTCCGTCGGCGTCGATGCCGATGATGTCCTCGATCTCCTCGATGACCCGCTCGGGGTCGGCCGACGGCAGGTCGATCTTGTTGAGGACCGGAATCACCTCGACGCCCTGCTCGATCGCCGTGTAGCAGTTGGCGACCGTCTGCGCCTCCACGCCCTGCGACGCGTCGACCACCAGCAGCGCGCCCTCGCACGCGGCGAGCGAGCGCGACACCTCGTAGGCGAAGTCGACGTGTCCGGGCGTGTCGATCAGGTTGAGCTCGTAGTCTGGCCGTCGCGCGCCTTGTACGTCAGCGCCGCGGTCTGCGCCTTGATCGTGATGCCGCGCTCGCGCTCGAGGTCCATCGAGTCGAGCACCTGCTCGCTCATCTCGCGGTCGGACGAGGCCGCCGCAGCGCTGGATGAAGCGGTCGGCCAGCGTCGACTTGCCGTGGTCGATGTGGGCGATGATCGAGAAGTTGCGGATGTGGCGCACGGACGCCTGTCGTCCGAAAAATCGAAGGGCACCGCACGGTGCCCCACGTGCATGCCCGGCGCGTGCCGCCGGACGTCAGGATGCCATCGGAAAGACGTTGAATTTTAACCGATTCGCCAGCTTCACGCGAGCTTGGCCAACGCAGCGGCCTCGACCGCCCGCGCGTCGAGGCGGTAATGGCACAGCGCGACGCCGTCGGCGGGCGCGCCGAGCAGCAGGACCGGCACGAGGTCGCCGTAGCGTCGCCTCGAGCGTCGGGATAGCGCGTCGATGTCGACTTCCGACCACGATCGCGCCATGGCGCTGCGCGAGGGGCATGAGCGCGTCGCGCATCTCGTCGCACAGGTGGCAGTACGCGCGGGAGAGGAGCGTCAGGACGGGCATGGCGGTCCCCGCCGCGAGCGGCGCTCCCTCAGCCCTCGCGGGCGGGCGCGGGGCGAGGGAGATTCGAGGCGCGACGTCGCGAGCGCTATTCGCCGTTGACCGCCGCAGCGTCGCTGAAGAACTGCTGCTCGCCCGCGCTTCAGCTGCAGCGTGACGGACGCGCCCTTCTCCACCTTCGACAGCACGTCGTTCACCTGCGCGGCGCTCTTCGCCTCGGTCGTCACGCCGTCGCGCACGATCGCGATGATGATGTCGCCCGGCTGCACGTTGCCGCGCACCGTCGGCGCGATGTCGTCGACCGCGACGCCGGCCTTCACGTCGGCTTCCTTCTTCTGCTCGTCGGTCAGGTCGGAGAGCACGAGGCCCATCTGGTTGGGCTTCGCCTTTTCCTTCGGCGCCGGCGTGCCGCCGCGGCGCGGCTGCGTGGCCGCGTCTTCCTTCATCTCGGCCACGGTCACGGTGATGCTCCTTCTGCGCGCCCTTGCGCCACACCGTGACGTTGATCTTGTCGCCCGGCCGCACGGCCGTGATGATCCGCGGCAGCTCGCTGGACGACGCGACGTCGCGGCCGTCGGCCTTGAGGATGATGTCGCCGACCTCGACGCCGGCCTTGGCCGCCGGGCCGTCGCTTCTCGACGCCGTTGACCAGCGCGCCGCGCGGCGCGCCGAGCCCGAACGCCTCCGCTTCCTCGCGGCTCACCGGCTGGATCTGCACGCCGATGCGGCCGCGCGTCACGCGACCCTTGTCCTTCAGCTGCGCGACGGTGTTCATCGCGACGTCGATGGGGATCGCGAACGCGAGCCCCATGTAGCCGCCGGTGCGCGAGTAGATGAGCGAGTTGATGCCGACGACCTCGCCCTTCATGTTGAAGAGCGGGCCGCCGGAGTTGCCGGGATTGATCGCGACGTCGGTCTGGATGAACGGCACGAGGTTTTCCTGCGGGAGGTCGCGCCCCTTGGCGCTGACGATGCCGGCCGTCATCGTGTTCTCGAGGCCGAACGGCTTGCCGATCGCGACCACCCATTCGCCGACGCGCAGCTTGTCCGGATCGCCGATCGATGACCTTCGGCAGGTTCTTCGCCTCGATCTTCAGGAGCGCGACGTCGGTGCGCTTGTCGGCGCCGATCACCTTGGCCTTGAACTCGCGCTTGTCGGACAGGCGCACCGTGACTTCGTCGGCGCCGTCGACGACGTGCGCGTTGGTGATGACGTCGCCGTCGCTGCCGATGATGAAGCCGGAGCCCACCGCCTGCGCCTCGGGCTCGCGCTCGGGCCCCCGCCGCGGCGGCACCTGGCCGAAGCGGCGGAAGAATTCGTAGAACGGATCGTCCTCGGACAGTTCCGGCATGCCGCGCGCGCGCCGCGACTTCTGCGTCACGTCGATCGACACGACGGCGGGCCCGTTCTTGTCGTACAGATCGGTGAAGTCGGGCAGGCCCGCCGCGCGACCCTGCGCGGCGGCGGCCGGCGCGAACGCGCGTGGAGAGCGCGAAGAGCGAGCGCGCCGGCGGCGAGCCGGACGGACAAGGGAACGCATGAACATGGAATTCCTCTTGCGGGTGCTGTGCGTGGAACGGTAATGGGAATGCGATCGCTGACTTGCTGCGGGTGACGGACTGCGCGATCTGGCGCACCGTCGCGGGCGGCGCCTCGCCCATCACGGTGACGAGGAACGCGTCGCTGCTCGTCGTGTACTGCGCGAGGCCGCCGGTCTGCGTGAGGCCGATCTGCGTCTGCGTCACCGTGAACGGCTCGACGAAGATGCTGATCGCGACCAGGCCGTCGGAGTACACGATGTGCGCCACCGGATTGGGCTTGCCGGCGCAGCTTGCGGAAGCCCTCCGATGATCTTGGCGAAGCCCGGCGGGACCTTGCCGACCGCCCAGCCGGTGTCGTTCAGCACGACCTCGCCGGGGCCGCTCTGCTGCACCTTCCAGTCCGCGGGCACCGAGGCCCACGACGGCTTCACCATGTCCTTGTCGATCTTCGCGTTGACCGTGACGTCGGTGAACGCGAACTGCTCGACGACGTCGCCGCTCTCGTTGACGAGGCGCGCCTTGAGCAGCAGCCCGGTGGTCGCGATCGGACCAGAACTTGTGGCCGTAGCGCAGGCCGTCCTTCGGCTCGAACACGACGATGTCCGCCGTGTGTCCCGCGATGCGCTCGCCGGCGATCCGACTTGAAGTCGTAGTACTGCGCGAGGTTGCGGATCTGGCTCGGCCGACAGCGACGGAAACACGTTGCGGAACGTGCGCGGCTCGAACGCACGATCTTCGCGTCGGGAAAGTAGTAGCGCACCTCGGTGCCCGTGCGCACGATCTCGCGCGCCGGACCGTCGAGGCTCAGCAGCTTCTCCCACTCCTGCCCGTTCTCGTTCAGGTGCGCAAGCCGGAACGTATCGATGCGCGGCGGCCGACTGCAGCACCACGGTGCCGGAGTAGTTGAGCGTGCGCGCGGCCTGCGTCACGCCGGTCAGCCACTGCGCCGCGTCCTCTGCGCGTGCGCCGAGCGGCGCCGCCAGCCAGGCCGCCGCGAGCACATCCCATCGCCGGCGCCGCGCGGCGCCCGGATTCGCCCGGCCGCTGATCATACAGCTCAGACGGGTCGCATCATCGAGATTCCGGAGCCGCCGATGCGATCAGGGACGGCGGCTGGCGGCGCCACCCGGCGCGTCGCCACGGCGCGCAGGTACGTGCCGCCCTGCCTGGATCGCGGTCGCCGGCGAGTATTCCTGGTGCGCGAGGAGGTAGTCGGCGGCGACGTCCGGCGGGCGGCGTCGACCTGCGCCGCGCGCACCGTGGCCGCTTCGCGCGCCTTGGCGACGCGTCCGGCGGCGACGTCGACCATCGAGAACGCCGTCCAGCCGACGACGGTGACCGCGGCCAGCGTCGCGGCGACGGCCCACGCGAACGTGGCGGGCTGCGCCGGCGCGCTGCACGCGCGGCGTCGGCGCCAGCACCGTCGGCTCGGCCGCGAGCGCCGCGGCAAACGCGCGCGGCGAACCGCCCGGAGCGCGCCGTGCGCGCCGCGCAGGTGGTCGCCGATCACGTGATAGCACACCCACGTTCGCATCGCGTCGTCGGACTTGAGCTCGCCGCAGCAGCGCTCGAATTCCGACGTCGTCGAGCTCGCCGTCCATCAGGCGCGAAATGTTCTCGTTCATCACCATCTCCGGTTTTCATCGGTGCCGAGCTGCGGCCGCAGCTCGGCGGCGATCGCTTCCCGCGCGCGGAAGATCCGCGAGCGCACGGTACCGATCGGGCAATTCATCACTGCGGCAATTTCCTCGTAGCTCAAGCCCTTCGATCTCGCGCAGCGTGATCGCCGTGCGCAGATCCTCGGGCAACGCATCCATCGCGCGGTTCACCGTGGCGGCGATCTGCTTGCCGATCAGCTCGTCCTCCGGTGTCGCGCTGTCCCGCAACTGCTCCGCTTCCTCGAAACCCTCGGCCTCTTCGTTGTCGAAGGACGTCGTCGTCGGCGCGCGCCGGCCCATCGCGACCAGGTAGTTCTTCGCCGTGTTGATCGCGATGCGATACAACCACGTGTAGAACGCACTGTCGCCGCGGAAGCTCGGAAGCGCGCGGTAGGCCTTGATGAAGGCTTCCTGCGACACGTCCTCGACTTCCGCCGGGTCGCGCACCAGCCGCGACAACAGCCGCCCCAGCTTGCGCTGGTACTTCATGACCAGCAGCTCGAACGCACGCTTGTCGCCGCGCTGTGCCCGCTCCACGAGCTGCTGATCGACTTCGCGATCACCCATCCGCGGGTAGTCCCTGATTCATTCGTTGTTATCCCGCCGAACGGCAGGTGCGGCAGCCGGCAGAACCGGCCCCACACCCGTCCGTACCCGAGGGGTCGAGCGCCGCAGCGCACGCTTGTCGTAACAGACTGTTTCCGGGGCTTAAGTTCACTTGGTCGGCCCCACTCGCGACGGGCGTCAGTCGTCCGATCGGTTTTGTCCAGGACAACGACCGCACGGGCGTCGCCGGTGACGGTGCCGCGGAAGTTGCGCACCGTGCGGCCTGCGCCCACGGCGCGCAGCGCGCGGCGCGCGTGCGGCGTCGAGCAGGCCGAGCTGGTCGAGCACGGCGACCGATCGCCGGGTGGAGGCCGCGCGCGTTGCCGTCGGCCACCTTGACGGCGATGCCCCAGCCGCGGCTGCGGACCCCGATCGCCTGCACGCCTTCCGCGCCGACCTTGGTCACCCAGTCGCCGCGCGCCGGCGCGTCATGAGCGCCAGGTCGCTGCCGCTGCTCGCCCGAGACCATCTCGGGATGCGCGGTCATCGCGTCGGCCAGCGTGCGCGGCGCGCGCCCGTAGTCCGGGTCGTCGGCGGCCGCGGCCAGCCGCGCGAACGCCAGCGCGAGCCGCGACAGCGGCATCGCGTAGTTCGGCGCCGAGCAGCCGTCGACGCCCGCGACGAGCGCTGCCTCCGGCACGCCGGACGAACGCGCGACCGCGCGCGCGGATCTCCTGCTGCAGCGGATGGCCGAACGCGAGGTAGTCGTGCTTGGCGTAGCCGCACGCGGTGCAGTGCGCGAGCATTCCGCTGTGCTTGCCCGAGCAGTTGTGCGCGAGCGGCGAATACGGCGGCGGCGGCGGCACCTCGCCGCGCGCCTCGTAGCAGTACGGCGCGATGCGTGCCGCACTGCAGGTCGGCGGCCGTGTTGCCGGCCTTGGCCAGCATGGCGGCGGCCGCTTCGACGTGCCGCGGCTCGCCCGCGTGGCTCGCGCACAGCAGTCGCGGTCTCGGGCTGCGTGAAGCCGAAGCGCTCGGCCCGCCCGCCGCGACGAACGGCAGCGCCTGCAGCGGCTTCAGCGAGCTGCGCGTGAACGTGAGGAACTCCGGATCGCCCGCCGCGTACAGCAATGCGGCCGTGCGCGGTCGACGACGGCGACCGAGCCCGTGTGCACGCTCTCGAGCATGCCGCCGCGCGTGACGGCGGCCAGGGGAACGTGCGCGCAAAGGTGGGAAGTGACAGCGGTCATCGAGCGCGGGAGCGGGGCCAACCGCGCATTATCGCTCATCGCGTCGCCGACGCAGCACAACCGTCTTGCAACCGGGAAGGAGCAGTGCGCCGCGGGCCCGGCGCGGCCCGCGGCGGTCACGGTCGAGCGGCGAGCGCGGCCTTGATCTGCTCCAGCGCGCCCGGATCCTCGATCGTGGTGAGGTCGCCCGGATCGCGGCCTTCGGCGAGCGCCTGGATCGAACGGCGCAGCAGCTTGCCGGACCGCGTCTTCGGCAGCAGCGACACGAAGTGCACCGCGCCCGGCCGCGCGATGGCGCCCAGCTCGCGGTCGACGGTGTCCATCACTTCCTTGCGCATGGTCGCCGACGCCTTCCGGCGTGGCGACGCGCGCGGGTCCTTCACCACGGCGAACGCGACCGGAATCTGGCCCTTGAGCGGGATCGGCGACGCCGACTACCGCGACCTCCGCGATGCCCGGGTGCGCCTGCACCGCTTCCTCGATCTCGCGCGTGCCGAGCCGGTGGCCGGCGACGTTGATCACGTCGTCGGTGCGGCCGAGCACGAAGTAATAGCCGTCGGCATCGCGCGTCGCCCAGTCGAACGTCGAGTACACGAAGCGGTCGCGGAACGTGCCGAAGTAGGTCTTCACGAAGCGCTCGTCGTCGCCCCACACGGTCGACATGCATCCGGGCGGCAGCGGCGGCGCGATGGTCAGGCACGCCCTTCTCGTCGGCGCCGACTTCCTCGCCCGTCGTCTCGTGCAGCAGGCGCACGTCGTAGCCGGCGGCCGGGAACGACGGGCTGCCGAACTTGCGCGGCGTTTCCTCGACGCCCGAGCTGCGCGGACAGGATCGGCCAGCCGGACTCGGTCTGCCAGTAGTTGTCGATGATCGCCACGCCGCCGAGCGAATCGGACACCCAGCGCGCGGTCGGCTCGTCGAGCGGCTCGCCGGCGAGGAACAGGTACTTGAGCGTCGAGTGGTCGTACTTGCGTCATGTACGCCGGGTCCTGCTTCTTCAGCACGCGGATCGCCGTGGGCGAGCTGAACATCGTCTTGACCTTGTGATCGGCGACGATCTTCCACCAGATCGCCGGGTCGGGCCGGATCGGCAGCCCCTCGTACATGATGGTCGTCGAGCCGTTGAGGAGCGGCCCGTAGATGATGTAGGAGTGCCCGACCACCCAGCCGATGTCGCTGGTGGTGAACATCGTCTCGCCCGGCGCCACGCAGAAGATGTCGCGCATCGACATCGCGAGCGCGACCGCGTAGCCGCCGGTGTCGCGCTGCACGCCCTTCGGCTTGCCGGTGGTGCCCGACGTGTAGAGGATGTACGACGGCTCGCTCGATTCCAGCCACTCGCACGGCACCTGCGCGTTCATGTGCTTCGCGCGCAGCTCCGCGTAGTCGAGGTCGCGACCCGCGACGCGCGCCATGCCGGCGATCGAGGCCGCGGTTGACGATCAGCGACGTGCTGCGGCGGGTTCTGCGCAAGGCGGCACGCCTCGTCGACGAGGTGCTTGTACGGCACCGCCTTGCCGCCGCGCATGCCGGCATCCGACGTGATCATCACCTTCGGCTTCGCATCGTCGATGCGCGTGGCGAGCGACGCCGCCGCGAAGCCGCCGAACACCACCGAGTGGATCGCGCCGATGCGCGCGCACGCGAGCATCGCGAACACCGCCTCCGGGATCATCGGCATGTAGACGAGCACGCGATCGCCGTGGCCGACGCCCAAGCTCGCGCAGGATCGCCGCGAAGCGGTTCACCTCGGCATGCAGCTCGCCGATACGTGTAGCGTCGACTCCTGCCCGGTCTCGGTCGAGATGTAGACGAGCGCGGGCTGGTCGCCGCGCGTGGCGAGGTGGCGGTCGACGGCGTTGTGGCAGAGGTTCGTGCGGCCGCCGACGAACCATTTCGCGAACGGCGGCCGCGAGTAGTCGAGCACCGACGTGAACGGCGTCTGCCAGTCGATGAGCGTTGCCTTCTCGCGCCAGAACGCATCGCGGTCGGCGAGCGAGCGTCGGTGGTAGTCCCGGTATTTGGCCATGGCAGTCAGGCTCCGCAGATGAGGGAAGGACGCGCGCGCCGCGCACCGTGCGCAAGGCGGTGCGACCGCGCGATCGTCGCCCATCCTAGAAGGCGCGGCTTGCGCGAACCTTGCGCGGCGTCAACCCGCCGGGGGTTAGCCCCCGTGCGTGTCCGGCGCGATCCGCACGACGGTGCGGCCGCGCACGAGGCCCTTGAGGTACGCGTCGAAGTGCGTCGGCAGCTCGTCGAAGTCGATGGTGCGCACCTTGTCGTGCACGCGGTCCGGCCGCCACTCGACGGCGAGCTTGTTCCAGATGCTTCTGGCGCATGCGCCATCGGGCAGTTGACGCTGTCGACGCCGAGCAGGTGCACGCCGCGCAGGATGAACGGCATCACCGTGGTGTTGAGCTTGTAGCCCGGCGGCGAGACCCACCGACGCCACCGTGCCGCCGATCTTCTGCATCGACAGCAGCCAGGCGAGGATGTCGCCGCCCAGGTTGTCGATCGGCGCCCGCGAACGTCGCGCGATCGAGCGGGCGGATCTTGGTGAGATCGAGCGACTGGCGCAGCACGACTTCCTTGGCGCCGATGCCCTTCAGGTAGTCCGCCTCCTCGCCCTTGCCGGTGATCGCGACGACGTGATAGCCGAGCTTGGCCAGGATCTCGACCGCCACCGAGCCCACGCCGCCGGTCGCGCCGGTCACCGCGACCGGCCCGGCCTCCGGCGTCGAGGCCCGTTGTGCTGCATGAGCTCGATGGCCAGCGCCGCGGTGAAGCCGGCGGTGCCGAGCGTCATCGCGTCGAACGCGGTCATGCTCTCCGGCCGGCGCACCACCCAGTCGGCCGGCACGCGCACGTGCTCGGCGTAGCCGCCGTCGTGCGCGACGCCCATGTCGTAGCCGGTGCACGATCACCTTGTCGCCCGCCTTGAAGCGCGGGTCGCGACGACGCCTCGACCGTGCCGGCCATGTCGATGCCGGCGATGGTCGGGAACTTGCGCATGATCTTGCCGGTGCCGTTGTGCGACAGCGCGTCCTTGTAGTTGATCGTCGAGTACTTGGTCCGGATGATCACGTCGCCATGGTCGAGCTCGTCGATCGTCATGTCGACGAAATGGCTCGACACCACGCCGTTCTCCTCGAACGTGCGGTAGGCCTTGAACTTGTTCGGCATGGCGATCCTCCTTGCGGTGTGCGTGATGGTCAGGCGGGAATCGGTCAGCGCGCCGGCGCGCCGTCGGCGGCGTGCGGCAGCGCCATGTAGTCGTGGGTGCGCATCTCGGTGAGGCGGCTCACGGTGCGCGGGAATTCCTGCGCGTTGTGGCCGGCGACGTAGAGCGCTCCGGCCGGCGCCTCGGCGGACGCGACGAGCTTCACCCGGTGGTCGTACAGGATGTCGATGAGCCACGTGAAGCGGCGCGCGAGGTCGCCCTGCGTCGGGCGTCATCACCGGGATGCCGGACAGGAACACGCACGGCGAAGCGCTGCGCGAGCTCGAGGTAGTCGCGCTGCGAGCGCGGCCCGTCGCACAGCGCGGGGAAGTCGAACCAGACCGCGCTGCCCGCGCGGCGGCGCGCGGTCAGCGGGCGGCCCTCGATCGACGAGCTGCGGCGACTCGTCGGGGCCGGTGCGCATCGCCTCGAACGTCGCGCTCCATCGCGGCATCGGCCGCCGGTCCCGCGGGCACGAGGAAGCGTCTGCGACGTGCTCGAGCGTGCGCAGCCGGTAGTCGACGCCGCCGTCGACCTCGACCACGTCGAGCCAGCGCTCCAGGAGCTTGATCGTCGGCGACGAAGTTCTCGCGCTTCAGCCCGTTCGGGATAGAGCCGGTCGGGCGGATAGTTCGACGTCATCACGAACACCACGCCGGCGTCGAAGAGCGCGGTGAGCAGGCGTCCGAGGATCATCGCGTCGGCGATGTCCGACACGTGGAACTCGTCGAAGCAGACGAGCCGGTAGCGCGTGGCGATGCGCGCGCGCGACGGTCGCGAGCGGATCGACCTCGTGCTTCAGCGTCTTCAGTTCCTCGTGCACGTCGCGCATGAACGCGTGGAAGTGCACGCGCGTCTTGCGGCGCGATCGGCACGACGGCGTAGAAGCTGTCCATCAGGAAGCTCTTGCCGCGGCCGACGCCGCCCCAGAGGTAGAGCCCGCGCGGCACGTCGGGCGGCGCCAGCAGCCGCTTCAGCGTGGAGCGGCGCGGCCTGCTGAACTCGGCGAGCTCGTCGCACAGCTGCTGCAGGCGGTCGAGCGCGGCCGCCTGCGCGTGGTCGAGCGTGGCGCCGCGCTGGGCAAGCAGCGGGTCGAGGTAGTGCGATGAGCGCGCCGTCGCGGCGCGCGATCTGGCCGGGGGCGAGCGCCCCGGTCATTGCCGAGAATCCCCGACGCTTGCGGCGTCCGCGCCGCCCGGGAGCGCTCCTGGCGCCTTGCGGGACGGGCCGCGATTGTCACGCGCAGCGTGCGGCAGCGAAGCCTGCCGTCCGTTCGAAGGCCGCCATTGCGACGTTGCTGCCCTGCAACCCGCTCTCCTCCGCGTCTCGCGGCGATCGCGCGGCTCGCGGCCCGTTTTCGTGCCTATCCTAGAGGTTCAGCGTCCGGCCGTCCACCGCCAGCGCGGCTTCCTTGGTGGCCTCGGACAGCGTCGGGTGCGCGTGGCAGATCCGCGCCAGGTCCTCGCTGGACGCGCCGAACTCCATCGCGACCACGCCTTCGGAAATGAGCTCCGAGGCCATCGGGCCGATCACGTGCATGCCGAGGATGCGGTCGGTCTTGCGGTCGGCGAGGATCTTGACGAAGCCGCGGGTGTCGCCCATCGCGCGCGCCCGGCCGTTGGCGGTGAACGGGAAGCTGCCGGCGCGGTAGTCGACGCCCTCGTCCTTCAGCTGCTGCTCGGTCTTGCCGACCCACGCGATCTCGGGCGACGTGTAGATCACCCACGGCACCGTGTTGAAGTCGACGTGCGCCGTGCTGGCCCGCGATGCGCTCGGCGACCGCCACGCCCTCGTCCTCCGCCTTGTGCGCGAGCATCGGGCCGCGCACGACGTCGCCGATCGCCCACACGTTCGGCAGGTTGGTGCGGCAGTCGTCGTCGACCGCGACGAAGCCGCGCTCGTCGAGCGCGAGCCCGACGGCCTCGCGCGCCGAGCCCGCCGGTGAACGGCACGCGGCCGATCGACACGATCAGCTGGTCGAACGTCGCCGCGACTGCGCCTTGCCCGCGCTGTCGGTGTACGCGACCGTCACGTCCGTCCTTGCCGACCTTGACGTCGGTGATCGTGACGCCGGTGTGGATCGCGAGGCCCTGCTTCGCGAACAGCTTCTGCGCTTCCTTCGCGATCGCCGTGTCGACGACGCCGAGGAACGCCGGCAGCGCTTCCAGCACCGTCACCTCGGCGCCCAGCCGCCGCCACACGCTGCCCATCTCGAGGCCGATCACGCCCGCGCCGACGACGCCGAGCTTCTTCGGCACGGCGGGAATCGCGAGCGCGCCGTCGTTGTCGAGCACGCGCACGTTGTCGATCGCGACGCCGGGCAGCGCGCGCGGCTTCGAGCCGGTCGCGACGATCACGTGCGTGGCCGCGAGCTCCGCCGGGCTTGGCGCCGGCGACCGCGATCTTCCACGCGTCGCCGTCCTTGCCCGCGAACGAGCCGATGCCGTGGAAGAACGCGACCTTGTTCTTCTTGAACAGGTACAGGATGCCGTCGTTGTTCTGCGCGACGACCTTGTCCTTGCGCGCCAGCATCTTCGCGACGTCGATCGTCAGGCCGGTCACGCCGATGCCGTGCTCGGCGAAGGCGTGGCCCGCGTGCTCGAAGTTCTCCGACGATTGCAGCAGCGCCTTCGACGGAATGCAGCCGACGTTGGTGCAGGTGCCGCCGGGCGCGGGCTTGCCGTCCTTGCGCGACCAGTCGTCGATGCAGGCCGTCGTGAAGCCGAGCTGCGCCGCGCGGATGGCGGCGATGTAGCCGCCGGGACCGCCGCCGATCACGACGACGTCGAATTGATTCAGCCATCGATGGGAAGTCTTCCTGAAGTCAGGCCGGCTGCGCCGCGCCCTGTGTTCCGTCAGAGTTCTAGATGTCGAGGAGCAGCCGCGCCGGATCCTCCAGCGCTTCCTTGATCGCGACCAGCGACAGCACCGCCTCGCGGCCGTCGATGATGCGGTGGTCGTACGACTGCGCGAGGTAGTTCATCGGGCGCACGACGACCTGCCCGTTCTCGACCACCGCGCGGTCCTTGGTCGCGTGCACGCCGAGGATCGCCGACTGCGGCGGATTGATGATCGGCGTCGACAGCATCGAGCCGAACACGCCGCCGTTGCTGATCGTGTACGTGCCGCCGGTCAGCTCCTCGACCGTCAGCTTGCCGTCCTGCGCGCGCTTGCCGAACTCGGCGATCTGCTTCTCGATGTCGGCGATCGACATCTGGTCGGCGTCGCGCAGGATCGGCACCACGAGGCCGCGCGGGCTGCCCACGGCGATGCCGATGTCGTAGTAGCCGTGATAGACGATGTCGTTGCCGTCGATCGACGCGTTGACCAGCGGGTACTTCTTCAGCGCGTGCACGGCGGCCTTGACGAAGAAGCTCATGAAGCCGAGCTTCACGCCGTGCTCCTTCTCGAAGCGGTCCTTGTACCTGTTGCGCAGGTCGATGACCGGCTGCATGTTCACTTCGTTGAACGTCGTCAGGATCGCGGCCGTCGACTGCGACTGCACGAGGCGCTCGGCGACGCGCTGGCGCAGGCGCGACATCGGCACGCGCTGCTCCGGCCGCGAGCCCAGCGCGATCGGCAGCGGCACGACGGCGCCGGCGCCGGCGGCGCCTTGCGCCGACCGGCGCGGCGGCAGCGGCGCCGCCTTCGCCTCGACCGCGGCGAGCACGTCGCCCTTGGTCACGCGGCCGCCGCGGCCGGTGCCGGCGACGCGTCGCCGGATCCACGCCCTGCTCGCCCATGATCTTGCGCGCGGCCGGCAGCGCCGTGACGTTGCGCCGCGGGCGCCGCGGCGGCGGCCGCGGCCGGCGCCGGCTTGGCGGGCTCTTCGCCTCGGCGTCCTTCGGCGCGGCCGCCGCGGCCGCGGCGCCCTTCGCTTCGGTGTCGATGATCGCGATCACCTCGTTCGACGTCACCGTCGAGCCGTCGGGCTTCACGAGCTCGACCAGCACGCCGTCGCCGGGCGCGGGCAGCTCGAGCACGACCTTGTCGGTCTCGACGTCGATCAGGTTCTCGTCGCGGGCCACCGCGTCGCCGGGCTTCTTGTGCCAGCTGACGAGCGTCGCTTCGGCGACCGACTCGGGCAGCTGCGGGACTTTCACTTCGATGCGCATGTTCTACACCCTGGAGATCAATGGGCGACGACCATCTCGCCGGACTTCAAGTCGGCGCGCGAACGCGTCCTCGATGAGCTGCTTCTGCTCGGCGTTGTGCTTGGTGGCGTAGCCGACGGCCGGCGACGCGGAGATCGCGCGACCCGCGTACGCCAGCACCTGCTGCGGCGGGATGTCGGCGCGCAGGTACGCGCGCAGCCGATACCACGCGCCCTGGTTCTGCGGCTCCTCCTGCACCCACACCACTTCCTTCGCGTTCGGGAAGCTGCGCGACCTCGCGCGCGAAGTCCTCGTGCGGGAACGGATACTGCTGCTCGAGGCGGACGATCGCGATGTTGTCGATCTTGTTCTCGCGCCGGTAGGCGAGGAGCTCGTAGTAGACCTTGCCCGAGCACGCGATGCACGCGCGTCACCTTCTTCGGCGTCGAGCTTCTCCATCTCGCCGATCACCGTCTGGAAGCCGCCGCTCGCGAGCTCGTCGAGCGACGAGATCGCCTCCTTGTGGCGCAGCAGGCTCTTCGGGCTCATCACGATCAGCGGCTTCCGGTACTTGCGCAGCATCTGCCGGCGCAGCATGTGGAACACCTGCGCGGGCGTGGACGGCACGCACCACCTGCATGTTGTGCTGCGCGCACAGCTGCAGGAAGCGCTCCGGCCGCGCCGACGAATGCTCGGGGCCCTGGCCCTCGTAGCCGTGCGGCAGCAGCAGCACGAGGCCGCAGATGCGGCCCCACTTCACCTCGCCGGCGCTGATGAACTGGTCGATCACCACCTGCGCGCCGTTCACGAAGTCGCCGAACTGCGCCTCCCAGACGACGAGGCGATGCGGATCGGACGTCGAGTAGCCGTACTCGAAGCCGACCACCGCCTGCTCGGTCAGCACCGAGTCGATGATCTCGCACGTCGGCTGGTTGTCCTTCACGTGCTGCAGCGGGATGTACGCGCCCGTGTCCCAGCGCTCGCGCGTTCTGGTCGTGCAGCACGGAGTGGCGGTGCGAGAACGTGCCGCGGCCGATGTCCTCGCCGGACAGGCGCACGCCGTAGCCGTCGTTGAGCAGCGTCGCGTAGGCGAGCGTCTCGCCCATGCCCCAGTCGAGCGGCAGCTTGCCCTCGCCCATCGCGCGGCGGTCGGCGATCACCTTTTCGGCGCGCGGATGCAGCTTGAAGCCCTCGGGCACCGTCGGCCAGCCGCGTCGACAGCGCCGTCAGCGTTGTCCATCGGCACGCTGGTGTCCACGGTGTCGGACCAGTGCCGGCCCACGTACGGCGACCAGTCGATGGTGAACGGCGGCTTGTAGTTCGACAGCACCGTCTTGTTCGTGTGCTGGCCCTTGTCCATCGCGGCGCGGTACGCGGCGACCATCGCGTCGGCTTCCTCGGCCTTGATCACGCCCGTCGCCGACCAGGCGGTCTGCGCGTAGAGCTTGCGCGTGCCCGGATGCTGCGCGATGCGCCGGTACATGAGCGGCTGCGTGAGCTTCGGCTCGTCGGCCTCGTTGTGGCCCAGGCGGCGGAAGCACACGAGGTCGATGAACACGTCCTTGTGGAAGCGCTGGCGGTACTCGAGCGCGATCTCGATCGCGAGCAGGCACGACCTCCGGGTCGTCGCCGTTGACGTGCAGCACCGGCGCCTCGACCATCTTGGCGATGTCGGTGCAGAACGTCGTGCCGCGCGCGTCGCGCGGGTCGGACGTCGTGAAGCCGATCTGGTTGTTGATGACGATGTGGATGGTGCCGCCCGTGTAGTAGCCGCGGGTCTGCGCCATGTTGAGGCATTCCTGGTTGACGCCCTGGCCCGGCGATGGCGGCGTCGCCGTGGATCAGGATCGGCAGCACCTGGTCGCCGCGCGCGTCGCCGCGGCGATGCTGGCGCGCCCGCACCGAGCCTTCGACCACCGGATTGACGATCTCGAGGTGCGACGGATTGAACGCGAGCGTGAGATGCACCGGGCCGCCGGGCGTGGACACGTCGGACGAGAAGCCCTGGTGGTACTTGACGTCGCCGGCCGGCAGGTCCTGCGCCGCCTTGCCTTCGAACTCGGAGAACAGCTGCGCGGGCATCTTGCCCAGGATGTTGACGAGCACGTTGAGCCGGCCGCGATGCGCCATGCCCAGCACGATCTCGCCGACGCCGGCGGCGCCGGCGATCTCGATCAGCCGGTCGAGCATCGGGATGATCGTGTCGCCGCCCTCGCCGGAGAAGCGCTTCTGCCCGACGTACTTCGTGTGCAGGTAGCGCTCGAGCGTCTCCGCGGCGGTCAGCCGCTCGAGGATGTGCCGGCGCTGCTCCGGCGTGTACGCGGGCCGCGAGCGGATCGGCTCCAGCCGCTCCTGGAAGAAGCGCTTGGTCGCCGTGTCGGTGATGTACATGTACTCGGCGCCCAGCGTGCGCGTGTACGTCTCCTGCAGCGCCTGGACGATGTCGCGCAGCCGCATGCGCGCCGGGCCGGCCTTGAACGAGCCGACGTCGAACTCGGTGTCCATGTCGGCGTCGGTGAAGCCGTAGGTGTCGAGGTCGAGGTCGGCGACGTAGTCGGGCTCGTGCTGCTTCAGCGGATCGAGGTCGGCGTTGAGCATGCCGAGCGTGCGGTACTTGCTGATGAGGCGCAGCACCAGCACCTGCTTGTGCATGGTGGTGGCGTCGACCATCGCGCCCTGCACGCGGCGGTTGCGCGCGAGCTCGACGAACGAGGCGACCACCGGCGCGTGCGCGACGTCGGCGGCACCGCCGCGCAGCTCGTCGAAGTAGGCGCGCCACTCGGCGCTCACGCGCTCGGGATCGGCCAGGTACGACTCGTAGAGCTCCTCGATGAACGGCGCGTTGGCGCCGAACAGCGTGCTGGTCGACTCGAATTCCTTCATGATGCCCATGCGAGTCACCTCGTATGCGCGCGGACAAGCGGTGTCGAAGATGGGGGCGCGGGCCCCCGAATGCAACTCGGGCGGTCCGCGGCCGGCCCGCCCGAGGGATGCGCGCGCGCGTCAGGCGCGCTGCGCGATCGGCACCACGGTACGGCGCGTGGCGCCGGTGTAGAGCTGCCGCGGACGGCCGATCTTGTACTCGGGATCCGACACCATCTCGTTCAGCTGCGCGATCCAGCCGACCGTGCGGGCGAGCGCGAAGATCGCCGTGAACAGCTGGCACCGGGATGCCGATGGCCTTCTGCACGATGCCCGAGTAGTAGTCGACGTTCGGGTAGAGCTTGCGCGACACGAAGTAGTCGTCCTCGAGCGCGATCTTCTCCAGCGACATCGCGAGCTTGAACAGCGGGTCGTCGTGCAGGCCGAGCTCGGCCAGCACCTCGTGGCACGTCTCGCGCATGAGCTTCGCGCGCGGGTCGTAGTTCTTGTACACGCGGTGGCCGAAGCCCATCAGCTTCACGCTGCGAGTTCTTGTCCTTGACCTTGGCGATGAAGTCGCCGATCTTCGCCACGCCGCCCTGCGCCTGGATGTCGTAGAGCATGTTGAGGCACGCCTCGTTGGCGCCGCCGTGCGCCGGGCCCCACAGGCAGGCGACGCCCGCCGCGATCGCGGCGAACGGGTTGGTGCCCGACGACGCGCACATGCGCACCGTCGACGTCGACGCGTTCTGCTCGTGGTCGGCGTGCAGGATGAAGATGCGGTCCATCGCGCGCACCAGCACGTCGTTGTCCTTGTAGTCCTCGCACGGCGTGGCGAACATCATGCGCATGAAGTTCGCGGCGTACGACAGGTCGTTGCGCGGGTACATGTACGGCTGGCCGACCGAGTACTTGTAGGCCATCGCGACCAGCGTGGGCATCTTGGCGATCAGGCGGATCGCGGAGATGTCGCGCTGGTGCGCGTCGTGCAGGTTGATCGAGTCCGGGTAGAACGCGCTCATCGCGCCGACGAGGCCCGTCATCACCGCCATCGGGTGCGCGTCGCGGCGGAAGCCGCGCAGGAAGAACTGCATCTGCTCGTTGACCATCGTGTGCTTGGTCACGCGTCGCGACGAACTTCTCCTTCTGGTCGAGCGTCGGCAGCTCGCCGTACAGCAGCAGGTAGCAGGTCTCGAGGAAGTCGCAGCGCGTGGCGAGCTCCTCGATCGGGTAGCCGCGGTACAGGAGCTCGCCCTTGTCGCCGTCGATGTAGGTGATGGCCGAGCTGCACGAGGCGGTCGACAGGAAGCCCGGGTCGTAGGTGAACTTGCCGGTCTTGCCGTACAGCGTGCGGATGTCGATGACTTCGGGACCCACCGTGCCCGTGAGCACCGGAAACGTGACGGGCGCCGACCCGTCGGAGAAGTTGAGCGTGGCAGTACGATCGGTCATTGCGATGGCTCCAGTGCGTCGGAAGCCTTGCAGGATCCGCAGGGCGCCAGCCGCCGGTGCGGCGTGAAAAGCTTACGTTGCGCTCGCTGACATGGCGCTTACGCGGCGCGCAGCTGCGCGAGCAGCGGGGCGACCGACGGGATCGGCGGGCTCGCCGCGCCCGGACAGCAGGTCCCACAGGTCGTTGTCGGTGAGGTCGAGCAGGCGGTCGAGCATCGCCACCTCGTCCTCGCGTCAGCGCGGCGCCGCGCGCCGCGAGGAAGCGCGACGAGCACGAGGTCGTTTTCCAGCATGCCGCGCCGGCAGCGCCAGCGAATGCGGTTCATGCGCTCGTCGCTCAGCATGGCGTCACAGGTAGCGCGGAGTGCGAGCAGGTCACCGGGGAACTCGATGCGATGCGCAGGCGCCTCTCGGCGTCGGCCTCCTCGCGGAGTCGCCTCCGTCAGACGGCGCGCTTCACCATGATTTCCTT
Organism: uncultured beta proteobacterium; assembly: GCA_963725735.1. Classification (GTDB taxonomy): domain Bacteria; phylum Pseudomonadota; class Gammaproteobacteria; order Burkholderiales; family Casimicrobiaceae; genus VBCG01. The sequence continues at coordinate 101,741 of CAVRZM010000001.1, forward strand.
GATCTTGCCGATCGCGAGCGTCGGGATTGAGGTTCTTCGGGCACACGTCGACGCAGTTCATGATCGTGTGGCAGCGGAACAGCCGGTACGGGATCCTCGAGGTTGTCGAGGCGGCCCGCGGTGTCCTGGTCGCGGCTGTCCGCGATGAAGCGGTACGCGGCGAGCAGCCCCGCCGGGCCGACGAACTTGTCGGGGTTCCACCAGAACGACGGGCACGCCGTCGAGCAGCACGCGCACAGGATGCATTCGTACAGGCCGTCGAGCTCCTCGCGGTCCTCGGGCGACTGCAGGCGCTCCTTCTCGGGCGGCGGCGTGTCGTTGACGAGGTACGGCTTGATCGAGTGGTACTGCTTGAAGAACTGCGACATGTCCACGATCAGGTCGCGGATCACCGGCAGGCCCGGGCAGCGGGTTGAGCGTCACCGGCTCCTTCACGTCCTTCAGGTTCGTGATGCAGGCGAGGCCGTTCTTGCCGTTGATGTTCATCGCGTCGGAGCCGCACACGCCCTCGCGGCAGCTGCGCCGGAACGACAGCGTGTCGTCGACGCGCCTTGAGGCGCATCAGCGCGTCGAGCAGCATGCGGTCGGTCGGCTCGAGCGCGACGTCGTACTCCTTGTAGTACGGCTTCGGCGTCCTTCTCGGGGTCGTAGCGGTAGACGTGGAATTTCATCGCGCGGTTCTCGTCGCGTGCGGTGGTCGTTCAGTACGTCCGCGCCTTCGGCGGGAACGCCTCGACGGACAGCGGCTTCAGGTTGACCGGCTTGTAGTCGAGCCGGTTGCCGTCGCGGTACCACAGCGTGTGCTTCAGCCAGTTGGCGTCGTCGCGGTTCGGGTAGTCGCTGCGCGCCTGCGCGCCGCGCGACTCGCGCCGCGCTTCCGCCGACACGATCGTCGCCTTCGCGGTCTCGATCAGGTTGTCGAGCTCGAGCGCCTCGACGCGCGCGGTGTTGAACACGCGGCTCTTGTCCTTGATCGCGCGTGCGCGCCACGCGCGCCCTCGAGCTCCATGATCTGCTGCACGCCCTCGGACAGCAGCTCCTGGTTGCGGAACACGCCGCAGTGCGCCTGCATCGCCTTGCGGATCGCCTGCGCGACCTCGGGCACCGACTCGCCGGACGTCGCGCCGTCGAGGCGCGCGAGCCGCGCGCGCGACAGGTCGCCCGCGTCGCTGCGGCAGCGCCTGGTGCCGCTGCGCCGCGGAAGTTCTGCTCGACGATGTGGTTGCCGGCCGCGCGGCCGAAGACCAGCAGGTCGAGCAGCGAGTTGGTGCCGAGCCGGTTGGCGCCGTGCACCGACACGCACGCGCATTCGCCGACGGCGTACAGCCCGGGGACGATCGCGTTCGGATTGCCGTTCTTCGGCGCCACCACCTGGCCGTGGACGTTCGTCGGCACGCCGCCCATCTGGTAGTGGATCGTCGGCACGACCGGGATCGGCTCCTTGATGCAGTCGACGTTGGCGAACTTGAGCGCGATCTCGCGGATCGACGGCAGCCGCTTCATGATCACTTCGGGACCGAGGTGGTCGAGCTTCAGCAGCACGTGGTCCTTGTGCTCGCCCGACGCCGCGGCCTTCCTTGATCTCCTGGTCCATCGAGCGCGACACGACGTCGCGCGACGCCAGGTCCTTGAGGTTCGGCGCGTAGCGCTCCATGAAGCGCTCGCCGTTCGCGTTGAGCAGGATGCCGCCCTCGCCGCGCACGCCTTCGGTGATCAGCACGCCGGCGCCGGCGACGCCGGTCGGGTGGAACTGCCAGAACTCCATGTCCTCGAGCGGCAGGCCCGCGCGCGCGGCCATGCCGAGACCGTCGCCGGTGTTGATGAACGCGTTGGTCGACGCGGCGAAGATGCGCCCCGCGCCGCCGGTGGCGAGCACGGTGACCTTGGCCTGCAGGATCATGACGTCGCCGGTCTCCATCTCGTAGCGCGACGACGCCCAGCACGTCGCCGTCGGCGTTGCGGACGAGGTCGAGCGCCATCCACTCGACGAAGAACTGCGTGCGCGCGCGCACGTTGCGCTGGTAGAGCGTGTGCAGCATCGCGTGGCCGGTGCGGTCGGCCGCGGCGCACGCGCGCTGCACCGCCTTCTCGCCGAAGTTCGCCGAGTGGCCGCCGAACGGACGCTGGTAGATCGTGCCGTCCGGGTTGCGGTCGAACGGCATGCCGAAGTGCTCGAGCTCGTAGACGACGTGCGGCGCCATCTTGCACATGTACTCGATCGCGTCCTGGTCGCCGAGCCAGTCGGAGCCCTTGATCGTGTCGTACATGTGCCAGAGCCAGTTGTCCTCGGACATGTTGCCGAGCGAGGCGCCGATGCCGCCCTGCGCGGCCACCGTGTGCGAGCGCGTGGGAAACACCTTCGACAGCACCGCGACCGACAGGCCGGCCTCGGCGAGCTGCAGCGACGCGCGCATGCCGGAGCCGCCGGCGCCGACGATGATCGCGTCGAACTTGCGGACGGGAAGCGGCCATCTAGGCGACGCTCCCCCAGAGCATCTGGATCGTCCAGCCGGCGTAGCCGACGAGCAGCGCGATCACCACGACGTCGAACGTGAGGCGCACGCCCGACCGGCTTCACGTAGTCCATCGCGATGTTGCGCACGCCGACCCACGCGTGCCACAGCAGCGACAGCATGAACACGAACGTCGCGAGCCGGAACGAGCTCGCTGCCGAACGTCGCCTTCCACGCCGCGTAGTCGAGGCCGCCGTGCCACAGCAGCAGGCACGAGGATCAGCAGCGTGTACAGCGCCATGACGACCGCGCTCATCGCGCTGGACGAGCCAGTCGCGCCAGCCGTAGTGCGCGCCGACGACGATGCGATTGGGCATCACCATAGCTTCACCGCGACCGCCAGCGTCAGCACGCAGCGCGAGCACGAGCGCGACCGCCGCCGACCGGCGCGCCGACGGCAAGTCCGATGCCGATGTGCAGGTCCAGCGCGAGGTGGCGCAGGCCGGCGAGGAGGTGATGGAAGTACGCCCAGGCGAGCACCAGCAGCACGAGCTTGGCGAGCGGATGCGCGAGCGTGGCGCGCATCGCCGCCCAGGCGTCGGGCGAGGCGAGCGCGCGCTGGACCACCCACAGCAGCAACGGGATGCCGATCGAGGAACAGCAGCGCGCCGGTAGACGCGGTGCAGGATGGAAACGAACGCCGGCAGCGGCAGCCGGATGGCGAACAGGTTGAGGTAGACCGGGCGCGGCTTGGCGACGGGGCGGTCCAGCGCAGCCATCTTGGGAGTGTCCTCGAAACGAGCGGAGTCGACGGCGGAAATCGGGCGCACGCACGTCGGAAAGCGCGCACTTTTGTGCGCAGCACACAATTATAGCCACACCGGCGCCGCGCCGCGCCAGAACGCTTGACATGGCGCGAGGCGTGCCGACGCGGACAGTGGCTCAGTAAGCTCGTTCAGGTAGTGGATAGCGCGCGCGTCACGCACAGCCCGCGGCGCACTTCGACCGGCCGGTCGCCGTAGGTGAGCGTCACGCGATCGACGGCCAGCAGCGGCGCGCCGGCCTCGGTGCCGAGGATGTCGCGCGGTCGGCTGCGTCGGCCGCCACCGCGCGAATCTTTTCCTGCGCCTTCAGCATGCGCACGCCGAACTGGCTTTCGAAGAAGCTGTACATCGAGCCGCGGTAGGCGTCGTAGCGCGCCTTGGTCAGGCCGCGGAACAGCGCCGCGGGCAGCGTGATCTCGTCCAGCACGACGGGCTCGCCGGCGTAGTCGAGCACGCGGCGCAGCACGAGCACCGGCGTCGCCGGCCTTGAGCGCCAGCAGCGCGCGCGACGTCGGCGCCCGCCTTCGCGCGGCGGACGTCGAGCAGGCGACTGACCGGCGCCACGTCGGCGCCGTCGTTGCGCCGGATGCGCAGGAAGCGGAACAGCGACGAGCGCTCCTCGGTGTGCGTGGCGACGAACGTGCCCTTGCCCTGCCGGCGCACGACGAGGTTGTCGGCCGCGAGCGCGTCGATCGCCTTGCGCACCGTGCCCTGCGAAACGCCGTAGCGGCGCGCGAGGTCGATTTCGGACGGAATCGCCTCGCCGGGCCGCCACTCGCGCGCCTCGAGGCTCTTCTCGAGCAGCGCCTTGATCTGGAGGTAGAGCGGCGCGAACGACGGGGTGGCGGTAATGCCGGGACGGTGCGGCGCGGTCGATGCGACTGGCGACCGGCCACGATTATCGGCGGCCGCGCACCGCGTGTCTAGTCGTAACTCACTGTCTTATGTCTTATATAAGATATAAGACTTCATTGACACGGCGTCCGCGCGCGCGCCTAGAATGCGGCATCGCGGTCGGGTCGCGCCGCCCTCGCGGCGGACCGGCACGGATGGCGTCGGTATGCTGCACCGCACCATGCGCTCGCGCAGCCGGCCGCGGCGTCGTCCATTCCCCACCCTTCATCGGAGCCTCCGCTCATGAAAGCACCCGTCCGCGTCGCCGTCACCGGCGCCGCCGGCCAGATCGGCTACGCCCTCCTCTTCCGGATCGCCTCCGGCGAAATGCTCGGCCGCGACCAGCCGGTGATCCTGCAGTTGCTGGAGCTGCCGCTCGACAAGGCGCAGGCCGCGCTCAAGGGCGTGATGATGGAAGTCGAGGACTGCGCGTTCCCGCTGCTCGCCGGCATGACCGGCACCGTCGGACCCGAAGGTCGCGTTCAAGGACGCCGACGTCGCGCTGCTGGTCGGCGCCAAGCCGCGCGGACCCGGGCATGGAGCGCAAGGACCTGCTGCTCGAGAACGCGAAGATCTTCATCGAGCAGGGCAAGGCGCTCGACGCCGTCGCCTCGCGCAACGTCAAGGTGCTGGTCGTCGGCAACCCCGCCAACACCAACGCGTACATCGCGATGAAGTCGGCGCCGTCGCTGCCGAAGAAGAACTTCACCGCGATGATGCGCCTCGACCACAACCGCGCGCTGTCGCAGCTCGCGGCCAAGGCCGGCGTGCCGGTCGGCAGCATCGAGAAGCTCGTCGTGTGGGGCAACCACTCGCCGACGATGTATCCGGACTACCGCTTCGCGACCACCGACGGCAAGTCGCTCAAGGACGCTCATCAACGACGAGAACTGGAACCGCAACGAGTTCCTGCCCAAGGTCGGCAAGCGCGGCGCGGCGATCATCGAGGCGCGCGGCCTGTCGTCGGCCGCCTCCGCCGCCAACGCCGCGATCGACCACGTGCGCGACTGGGTGCTCGGCAGCCAACGGCAAGTGGGTGACGATGGGCATCGCCGTCCGACGGCAGCTACGGCATCCCGCAGGACGTGCTGTACGGCGTGCCGGTCACCACCGCCAACGGCGAGTACACGCTGGTGCGCGATCTCCCGATCGACGACTTCTCGCGCGAGAGGATGAACGCACGCTGAAGGAGCTCGAGGAAGAGCGCGCCGGCGTCGCGCCGCTGCTGGGTTGACGGCTGCGGCGCCGCCGGTGACCGCGCGGCTCGCACCGCAGGCGGCGCTCTACGGCGGCGAGCGGGCGCTGCCGCGCGCTGCCGCCGTGCGTGCACTACGCCGGGCAGCGAGCGCTTACATCCGCAAGGCGCTCGCGCTGCAGGCGGAGCGCGGGCCGGTGTTCGACATCGCGTGCGATTGCGAGGACGGCGCGCCGATCGGCGCCGAGCGCGCGCACGCGGTGCTGATGGCCGGCCTCATCGGCGGCGCCGACAACCGCTACGCGCGCGTCGGCGCCCGCGTGCACGACGTGCACCATCCGGCGTGGCAGGCCGAAGTCGACGTGCTGCTCGACGGCGCGGGCGACCGCATCGCGTTCCTGACGCTGCCCAAGGCCGAGAGCGCGGCCGACGTCGAGCGCTTCTTCGCCCACGTCGCCGACCGCGTCGCGCAGCTGGGCCTCCGCCGCACGATTCCGGCGAGCGTGCTGATCGAGACGCCCGGCGCGCTCCACGACGCCTGGAAGATCGCCGCGCTGCCCGGCGTCGTGTCGCTCGACTTCGGGCTCATGGATTTCGTGAGCGCGCATCACGGCGCGATCCCGGCGAGCGCGATGGTCTCGCCCGGGCCAGTTCGAGCATCCGCTGGTGCGCCGCGCCAAGTGCGAGATCGCGGCCGCCGCGCTCGCGCACGGCGTGGTGCCCGCGCACAACGTGACGCGCGCGCTCGACGATCCCGAGCTCGTGTACGCCGATGCGCGCCGCGCCCGCGACGAGTTCGGCTTCCTGCGCATGTGGAGCATCCATCCGTCGCAGATCGACCCGATCGTCGACGCGATGCGGCCCGCAGCGTCCGGAGGTGACGCACGCCGCCGGCGATCCTCGCCGCCGCGCAGGACGCCGACTGGGCGCCGCTGCGCATCGACGGCGAGCTGCACGACCGCGCGTCGTACCGGCAGGCGTGGACGGTGCTGCAGCGCGCGCACGCGGCCGGCGTCGCGCTGCCCGCCGCGCGCCGCGGCGCTATTTCACTGCGGAAGGCCAGGTCCCATGACGGCGACGCACTCCCTCGCAACGCCGCCGGGCCTTCCCGGCCGCCGCGACGCCGCGCGTCGCACCGTGTCGCGGAGGTATGCCCCCATGCGCATTGCTCGTCTCACTGCTCGCCGCGGCCCTCGCGCTGCCGGCGCTCGCGCAGGACTATCCGAAGCTCAAGGCCGGCCAATGGGAGCTTACGACGACCACGTCCGGAACGGCCCCGGCGGCGCCCCCGCCACGCTCGACGATGTGCACCGACGACGCGCTGCAGAAGGAAATGATGTCGATGGGCGCCGGGATGAGCCGCGAGATGTGCACGAAGAACGAGTTCGAAGCGCGACGGCAACGCGGATCATCGGCAATGCCGAGTGCAAGATCGGCGAGTCGAAGATCCTCTCGCACTCGGTGATGACGCTGACCGGCGATACCGCGTACCGCACCGACGTCACCGCCAGCTACGATCCGCCGTTCATGGGAATGAAGGAGTCGAAGACGACGCTCGAAGGCAAGTACGTCGGTCCCTGCCGCGACGGCCTCGTGCCCGGCGACTTCATCGGCCCGAACGGCCAGAAGTTCAACCTCAAGGGCATCGCCAGCCATGAAGATGCCGCCCGCCGCCCGTTCAACCCGCAGAGTCCCGCAAAGGCCCCGCAATGAGCCACAACCTGCACAACACGTTCCAGGAATTCAAGCTCGCTTCCGGCAAGCCGGCAAGCTCTATTCGCTGCCCGCGCTCGAGAGGGCCGGGCGTCGGCAAGGTCTCGCGCCTGCCGGTGTCGATCCGCATCGTGCTGGAGTCGGTGCTGCGCAACTGCGACGGCAAGAAGGTCACCGAGCAGCACGTGAAGGAGCTCGCGAACTGGAAGCGCCGCCGGCGAGCGCGTCGACGAGATCCCGTTCGTGGTCGCCCGCGTCGTCCTGCAGGACTTCACCGGCGTGCCGCTGCTGGCCGACCTCGCGGCGATGCGCAACGTCGCGGCCGATCTCGGCAAGAATCCGAAGACGATCGAGCCGCTGGTGCCGGTCGACCTCGTCGTCGACCACTCGGTGATGATCGACCACTACGGCACGAAGGACGCGCTCGACCTCAACATGAAGCTCGAGTTCGAGCGCAACAACGAGCGCTACCAGTTCATGAAGTGGGGCATGCAGGCGTTCGACACGTTCGGCGTGGTGCCGCCGGGCATCGGCATCGTGCACCAGGTCAACCTCGAGTACCTCGCGCGCGGCGTGCACAAGAAGGACGGCGTGTACTACCCCGACTCGCTCGTGGGCACCGACAGCCACACCACGATGGTCAACGGCGTCGGCGTGGTCGCATGGGGCGTGGGCGGCATCGAGGCGGAAGCCGGCATGCTCGGCCAGCCGGTGTACTTCCTGACGCCGGACGTCGTCGGCGTCGAGCTGAAGGGCAAGCTCAACGAAGGCATCACCGCGACCGACCTCGTGCTCACCGTCACCGAGATGCTGCGCAAGGAGAAGGTGGTCGGCAAGTTCGTCGAGTTCTTCGGCGAAGGGACGGCGTCGCTGTCGGTGCCCGACCGCGCGACCATCGGCAACATGGCGCCCGAGTACGGCGCGACCATGGGCTTCTTCCCGGTCGACCAGGCCACCGTCGACTACCTCGCGCCACCGGCCGCACGCGCCGACGAGATCGACGCGTTCGCGTCGTACTTCAAGGCGCAGGACATGTTCGGCATCCCGCAGCGCGGGCGAGATCGACTACACGAAGGTGCGTGACGCTCGACCTCGCGACGATCAAGCCGTCGCTGGCCGGGCCCGAAGCGCCCGCAGGACCGCATCGAGCTCGGCAACCTCAAGGCGCAAGTTCACCGAGCTCTTCAGCAAGCCGATCGCCGAGAACGGCTTCGCCAAGCCGGCCGCCGAGCTGACCAGCGCATCGTGACGCCGCTCGTCGCCGACCGGCGCGGGCGCGATCAGCGACGCGTCGATGCAGGTGAAGCACGGCGCGCCGCGGACGTCGTCGAGATGGTCAACAACCGGCCCGACGCCCGATCACGTTCGGCGGAGCCCGACGGCAAGCACGTGTCGATCGGCAACGGCGACGTGCTGATCGCCGCGATCACCTCGTGCACCAACACGTCGAACCCGGGCGTGCTGCTCGCGGCGGGCCTGCTCGCCAAGAAGGCGGTCGAGCGCGGGCTCACGGTGCGCACGTCACGTCAAGACGTCGCTCGCCCCCGGCTCGCGCACCGTCACCGACTACCTGACCAAGGCCGGGCCTGCTGCCGTATCTCGAGCAGCTGGGCTTCACGTCGCCGCGTACGGCTGCACGACGTGCATCGGCAACGCCGGCGACCTCGCGCCGGAGATCAACGACGCGATCGTCACCAACGACCTCATCTGCGCCGCCGTGCTGTCGGGCAACCGCAACTTCGAGGCGCGCATCCATCCGAACCTCAAGGCGAACTTCCTCGCGTCGCCGCCGCTGGTCGTCGCCTACGCGATCGCCGGCACGGTGCTGCGCGACCTCACGACGCGAGCCGCTCGGCACCGGCAAGGACGGCAAGCCGGTGTACCTCAAGGACATCTGGCCGACGTCGCACGAGATCGCCGCGGTGTCGCAGTACGCGCGCGACCCGGAGGTCTACCGCCGCCTGTACGGCAACGTCGCGAACGCGAATCCGATGTGGGGCAGGATCGCCGGCGCGTCGGGCCAGGTCTACAACTGGCCGACGTCGACGTACATCGCGAAGCCGCCGTTCTTCGACGGCTTCACGATGAAGCCGGCCGCCACGACCGACATCAAGGGCGCGCGCGCGCTCGGCATCTTCGGCGACTCGGTCACGACCGACCACATCTCGCCGGCCGGCGCGATCAAGGAGAATTCGCCCGCCGGCAAGTGGCTGGTCGAGCACGGCGTGCCGAAGGTCGACTTCAACAGCTACGGCTCGCGCCGCGGCAACCACGAGGTGATGATGCGCGGCACGTTCGCCAACGTGCGCATCAAGAACCTGATGATCCCGCCGCGCGCGGACGGCACGCGCGAGGAAGGCGGCGTCACGCTGTTCCAGCCGTCGGGCGGACAAGATGTTCATCTACGACGCCGCGATGAAGTACATCGCGCAGGGCACGCCGACGGTCGTGTTCGGCGGCGAGGAATACGGCACCGGCTCGTCGCGCGACTGGGCGGCCAAGGGCACGCAGCTCCTCGGCGTCAAGGCGGTCGATCGCGAAGAGCTTCGAGCGCATCCATCGCACCAACCTCGTCGGCATGGGCGTGCTGCCGCTGCAGTTCAAGGGCACCGACATCGGCGCAGTCGCTCGGCATCACCGGCGAGGAGACGTTCGACATCGTCGTGCCGAAGGACATCCGGCCGCAGCAGGACCTGACGCTCGTCATCACGCGCAAGGACGGCACGCGGCAAGGAACGTCGACCGTGCTGTGCCGCATCGACACGCCGATCGAGGTCGACTACTACAACGGCGGCGGCATCCTGCCGTTCGTGCTGCGCGAGCTGATGGCGGCGTAGCGCCGCGCCCCCGACGGCACGCGCGCCGCGCGCCACTGCGGCCCGCGGTCTCGGCAGCGGCGCGCACCCGCCGGATGCCGCACGCCGGCACCCGCTCGCGCACGCGCTGCCGCTGTTCCTGCTCGCGGGCGTGCTGCTCACGTCGCTCGACACGACGGCGAAGTACCTCGTGCCGCGACCACTCGCTGTTCCTCGTCGTGTGGGCGCGCTACGCCGGGCAGATGCTGGTCGTGACCCCCTTCGCGCGCCATCGCGCCGGGCCCGCGCTTCTGGCGCACGCGCCACCTGCGCATGCAGCTCGCTGCGCTCGCTGCTGCTCGTCGCCGCGACCTGCTTCTTCTTCGGCGGCCTGCGCTACCTGCCGCTCGCCGAAGCGTCGGCCATCAGCTTCCTCGCGCCGGTGCTCGTCGTCGTCTCGCGATGCCGATGCTCGGCGAGCGGCCGACGCGCGCGCGCTGGATCGCGGTCGATCGTCGGGTTCATCGGCGTCGCTCGTGCTGCTGCGGCCGGGATCGCCGTGCTCCATCCGGCGGTCGCTGCTGCTGCTCGGCGCCGCGCTGACCAACGCGCTGTACCAGGTGCTCACGCGCAAGGTCGCCGGCGACAGCTCGTACACGACGCTCTTCTACAGCGCGCTGGTCGGCGCCGTCGTGCTCACGCTCGCGCTGCCGTGGGGATTCGACCAGAGCACCATCGCTGGCAGCGCGGCTGGCTCTCCTGCTCGCTGCCGGGCTGCTCGCCGGCACCGGCGCACTGGCTCATCACCGCGCGCTTCCTCGCTGGCGCCGCGCGTCGCTGCTCACGCCGTTCACCTACGTGCAGATGGTGTGGGCGACGCTGTTCGGGCTACTCGTGTTCGACCAGCTGCCGGACCGGCTGGTCGGCGCTCGGCATGGCGATCATCGTCGCGAGCGGCGTGCTGCTCGCGGTCGCTCGAGCGCCGGCGCGCGCGGCTGGGCGCAGTTTTCCCTGAGCGCCGCGCGCGCGTGCTGCGATCGCAGCAGAATCCGCTATAACTTGCCGGTTGACGGCGGCGACGCCGCGCCACGACCAACCCTGGGGAGAACCACATGAAGAAAACCATCGTTGCCGCGCTGACCGCGCTGGCGCTCGCCGTTCACGCTGACCGCGTGCGGCGACAAGGCGAAGCAGGAAGCCGAAGCCGCGAAGAAGGCCGCCGAGCAGGCTGCCGCGCCACCAAGGAAGCCGCCGAGAAGGCCGCGCAAGCCGCCAAGACCGCCGCGCAGGACGCCGCCGCCAAGACGACCGAAGCGGCGAAGGACGCCGCGCAAGCGACTTCCGATGCCGCGAGCAAGGCCGCCGACGCGACGCAAGGACGCCGCGAACAAGGCCGTCGACGCGAGCAAGGAAGCGGCCGACAAGGCCGTGCAGGCCGCCAAGGACGCGGCCAAGAAGTAACGCCGATCCAGGAACCGTACGACGGCCGGCCGCCCGCGAGGGCGCCGGCCGTTTTCGTGGCGCGTCGCGCGTCGGGGCCGGCAGCGAACGTCGCTGCGACCTGGCGTCATGCGTTGCGGACCGCCGCGTGCTTCGCGATCCACCGCGTCAGCGGCTTCCACTGCTCCCAGTCCTGCTCGCCGCGCGAGCGCGGCAGGTCGAACACCGAATAGCCGTCGCGCGCGCAGTACACGTAGACCTGCGTGTCGCGCAGGTGCGTGACCAGCGGGAACGTCGAACCCTGCAGGAACTCGTCGAGCTCGCGCCGCCGAGCGCGTGCGCGCGTCGACGCGCATCGCGACGAGCGCGATCGCGAGCGCCGCCTTCGCGCACGGCCTTGTGGTCGCGCGATCGCCTGCAGGAAGTGCGCGGTCGCCGCCATGTCGAACGCCGACGGCGACACCGGCACCACCATCGCGTCGGCGCGCTTGCACGGCGTCGCGCAGCGTCGTCGCCGTGCAGTGCCGGCGGGGCTGTCCACCACGAGCCACTCGGGCGCCGACGTCCTTCAGCTCCTTCTTGCCGGCGTCGCGTGCGAAACCCGCGATCGACGGAAACAGCGTCGGCCGGCGCGCCAGCCATTGCGTGGACGAGCGCCTGCGGGTCGGCGTCCAGCAGCGCCCACGCGCTGGCGCTTGCCGGCGAGCCAGCCCGCGATGTTGGTGGCGAGCGTCGTCTTGCCGCTGCCGCCTTTCGGATTGGCCACCAGGATCGTCTGCACGATCTTCTCCCCTCGTCCCCGTGCGTCTGCGAAGGTTCGTCCGCCCGTGCGGCGGCCGTCAAAGCGACGGCAGCATCGCGTACAGCGCGGTCAGCGTGTCGGCGCCGAGCCGCCGCGAGCGCGCGCCGCTCCAGCCGCGCACGGGATCGGGCAGGTCGGCGTTGTCCTTGAACGGCATCTCGAGCGTGAGCGCGAGCCCGCCGTACGTGTGCCCGACCCATTTCGACGCGACCGTGAGGTTGACCTTGGTCTCCTTGTTCGCCGGATAGCCGTGCACCGTCTGGAAGTCCGGATTGGCCGCGCGCAGCGCCGTCGCAGAAGCCGCTGCTCCAGCGCCTGCCATGCGCGGCGAATACGTCGGCAGGCGCTCGTTGCCGTCCGTGAAGACGTACGGGCAGGCCTTCGTCGCCGTGGACGTCGAGGAACGCGTCGACGCCGGTCGCCTGCATCGCCGCCGCGCACGTGAAAGACCTCCGGGCTGCGCTCGAGCGACGGCGCCATCCACTCGCGGTTGAGGTTCGCGCCGGCGGCGTTGGTGCGCAGGTTGCCGCGCACGCTGCCGTCGGGATTCATGTTCGGCACGACGTACAGCACCGCGCGCTGCGAGCAGCGAGCGCGCGACCGGATCGGCGGGATCGAGCAGCGCGCTCGAGCATGCCTTCGACGAACCACTCGGCCATCGTCTCGCCCGGGATGCTGGCGCGCGATCACCCACACCGCCTTGCTGCCCGGCGCCGGCGTGCCGACGGTCACGAGGTTCATGTCGCGGCCGTCGACGGTGGCGCCGAGGTCGCGCACGCGCGCGCGCGGCGAGTCGTCGGCGCGACCGAGCAGCGCCAGGTGCCGCTCCCACGAATACGGCTCGAAGTACGCGTAGTAGACGCTGTCGCGCGCCGGCGTGTGCGCGATCGCCAGCTCGCTGCCGTCGAACGTGGTCGGCACGCGGAACCAGTCGCTCGCGGTCGTACGAGGCCACCGCCTGGTAGTCGCGCCAGCCTTCGACGTAGGTCGCCGCGCCGGCGTTGACGAAGCGGATGCGCACGGCCCGCCCGCGCGCGCCCTGCAGGCGGAAGTGGAACCACTGGCGGAAGTCGGCGTGCGAGTCGGCGCGCAGGTCGACCTGCAGATTCGCGGCATCGCGCGTCGGCGCACGACGTCGATGGCGCCGGCGTCGAACGCGCAGGAGATGCGCAGGCGGGACTGGTCGGCGGGATTGTCATCTACGCGCCGTAGCCGTCGCGTTGCGCGCGGACAGGCGCGCCGTCCGGCGGATGGAAAGCGCGCGTGGCATGTGGCTTGCCTCTGGAAGTGCGATGCGCAGGAATGCGATTTTCGCATGCGCGCGGCGACGGTGCTTCGCGGCCGCACGCGCAACGGGAGACGCAAGGTCATGCACTACGAACCGGACACCCTCTGGGGCCGCACGGTCGACGGCGACCGGGAGATCGCTCGGCCGACGAGCGGCCTTGTCGCTCGTCGCAACGGCGCCTGCTGAAGAAGCTCGCGCAGCCGCGCCGTTCGCCGACGCTCGCCGCCGCGAGCCGCATGCGAGGCGCCGAAGCTCGAGCAGGAGCTCGTGCGGCTCGCCGAGCTCGAGCTGGTCGCGTTCCAGCGGCCCGGGCTCGCCGCAGCCGCGTACCGCGCCGCGCATCGACCTGCGCTCGACCCGGCTGCCGCGCGCCGGCACCTCCGAGCCGTGGCGGCCGCCGCTGCCCGTCTACTTCGTCGCGGCGGCGCTCGGCATCGGCGTCGTGCTGCTCGTTCTGCACTGACGGCTACTGCCGCGCATCCGCGTAAAATCGCGGGCCATGGAACATGGCTCGCCGCCCTTGCGTCCGTCGTCGCCGCCGCCGCACCGCGGCGCCCCGCGCGCCCGGCGCGACCCGCGCAAGGCGGAATTCGAGGCGAACAAGCTCGCGAAGCGCCTGCAGCGACAGGTCGGCGAGGCCATCGCCGACTATTCGATGATCGAGGCCGGCGACCGCGTGATGGTGTGCCTGTCCGGCGGCAAGGACAGCTACGGCCTGCTCGACGTGCTGCTCGCGCTGCAGCGGCGCTCGCCGGTGCCCGTTCGAGCTCGTCGCGGTCAACCTCGACCAGAAGCAGCCGGGCTTCCCCGCCGACGTGCTGCCGCGCTACCTCGACGGCACGCGGCGTGCCGTTCCGCATCGCCGAGCAGGACACCTACAGCGTCGTGAAGCGCCTGATTCCCGAAGGCGCGACGATGTGCTCGCTGTGCTCGCGGCTGCGCCGCGGCGTGCTCTATCGCGTCGCCGGCGAGCTCGGCGCCACCAAGATCGCGCTCGGCCATCATCGCGACGACCTGATGGCGACGTTCTTCCTCAACCTGTTCTTCGGCGGCAAGCTGAAGACGATGCCGCCGAAGCTCGTGTCCGACGACGGCCGGCACGTGGTGATCCGCCCGCTCGCCTACGTGCGCGAGCGCGACCTCGCGCACTACGCCGAGCTGCAAGCAGTTCCCGCTCATCCCGTGCACGCTGTGCGGCTCGCAGGAGAACCTGCAGCGCAAGCAGGTCGGCGCTGATGCTGCGCGAGTGGGAGCGCAAGCATCCGGGCCGCCTCGATTCGATCTTCAACGCGCTCGGCAAGGTCGAGCCGACGCACCTGCTCGACCGCACGCTGCAGGATTTCGCCGCGGTCCGCGCCACCGGGCGCGCCGAGCCGGACGGCGACATCGCGTTCGACGTCGATCCGGTCCTGGAGGCGGCGGCGGATGCCGAGGCCCTGACCGCCCCGGCCGTCGCCGGCATTCCCATCGCGCGCGGCTGACCACCGGCCTCGGGAAGGACATCGGCGAAAAGCCGTGACGAGGCGATGACCGGCGTGGCCGAGCGATACCATGCGCCCATGGCCGCGCCCGCCCTCCTTCGCCGGCCGCGTCGCGCTGCACCGCATTCGTCGCCGCGCTCGCGCTGGCCGGGAGCGCGTTCGCGCAGGGCGCGACGCTCGAAGGCCGCGCACTGGTCGCCGCGCTGCGCCACGGCGGCTACGTGCTCTACCTGCGCCACACGTCGACCGACTTCGGCGAGAACGACGAGCGCGATGACCGAGCTTCGCGGATTGCACGCAAGCAGCGCAACCTCACCGACGCGGGCCGCGCCGAGGCGCGCGCGATCGGCGCCGCGCTGCGCGAGCTCGCGCATCCCGATCGGCGAAGTGCTCGCGAGCCCGTATTGCCGCACGCTGGAGACGGGACGTCTCGTGTTCGGCAGCGCGACCGTCGTCGCATGGCGGTGCGCGGCGGACCCGCGCGCCCGGACAGTCCGGATCGCTACGCGGAGCTGCGCACGCTCCTGTCGCACGCCGGTCGCCGCGCGGCACCAACCTCGCCATCGCGAGCCACGGCAATCCGTTCTCGGCGTCGCCGGGCCGCCGTACCTCGCGGAGGGCGAGATCGCGGTGATCGAGCCGCAGGGCGACGACCGGTTCCGCATCGTCGCGCCAAGGTCGCGAAGGACGGCTGGGCGCCGCTCGTCGCGCGACGGCGCCAGTAGCCTCGCTCCCGCCACTCGCGGAGGTCGGTGGCCGCCTCGCCGGCGAGGGTCTGGCGCCGCCGGTCTCAGCGCACCGTGTTCTGGTCCTGCCCGAACAGGATCGTGCGCGCCTTGCTCGTCGGACACCGCCGGCGCCTCGTTGACCTTCTTCGCGAGCGCATAGGCGCGCTCGACCGCGGGCCGCGCCTTGATCGTCGCGAGCCAGCGCTTCGAGGTGCGGGAACTCGTCGATGTCCTGCCCCTGCCGCTCCGGACGGATCCACGGATAGCACGCCATGTCGGCGATCGTGTAGTCGCCGGCGACGAACTCGCGGTCGGCGAGGCGCTTGTCGAGCACGCGATACAGGCGCCCGGTCTCCTTCACGTAGCGGTTGATCGCGTACGGGATCTTCTCCGGCGCGTAGAGCGCGAAGTGATGGTTCTGCCCGGCCATCGGCCCGAGCCCGCCCATCTGCCAGAACAGCCACTGCGCGCAGTCGCAGCGCGCCGCGCAGGTCGCGCGGGATAGAAGCGGCCGGTCTTGCCGGCGAGGTAGAGCAGGATCGCGCCGGACTCGAACAGCGGCAGCGGCGGGCCGCCGTCGGGCGGCGCGTGATCGACGATCGCCGGAATGCGGTTGTTCGGCGAGATCGCGAGGAACTCGGGCTCGAACTGGTCGCCCTTGCGTGATGTTGATCGGCTTGATCGTGTACGGCAGGCCGGTCTCCTCGAGGAAGATCGTGATCTTGTGGCCGTTGGGCGTGGTCCAGTAGTAGAGGTCGATCATTGCGAGTCGGAGATCGGGACGTGCGCGCGGATCAGAACGTCCCGGGATACAGCGCCGCCGTCGATGCAGGATGTTCTGGCCGACGAGGTAGCCGCGCGTGCACGCTGCACAGGAACGCGCAGACCGCGCCGAACTCCGCCGGCGCGCCGAAGCGGCCCGCCGGGAATCGCCTCGCGCGCCGCCGCGATCACGGCTTCGCAGGTCCTTGCCCGCGCCTTCGCGCGGCCCGCGCATCGTGCCGCGCAGGCGGTCGGTGTCGAAGTTGCCGGGCAGCAGGTTGTTGATCGTGACGCCGTGGCGCGCGACCTTGCGCGCGATGCCCGCGACGAAGCCGGTCAGGCCGCTGCGCGCGCCGTTGGACAGGCCGAGGATGTCGATCGGCGCCTTCACGGCCGACGACGTGATGTTGACGATGCGGCCGAACTTGCGCGCGATCATGCCGTCGACCGTCGCGCGGATGAGCTCGATCGGCGTCAGCATGTTGGCGTCGAGCGCGCGATCCACGCGTCGCGGTCCCAGTCGCGGAAGTCGCCGGGCGGCGGACCGCCGGCGTTGTTGACGAGGATGTCCGGATCGGGACACGCGGCGAGCGCCGCCGCGCGTCCCTCGGGCGTGGTGATGTCGCAGGCGAGCCACGCGACCGGCCGGCCCGTCGCGGCGCCGATCTCCGCGGCCGTGCGCCGACGTCGGCTTCGGTGCGCGCGAGGATCGTGACGTCCACGCCTTCGCGCGCGAGCGCCTCCGCGCAGCCGCGGCCCAGTCCCTTGCTCGCCGCGCAGACCAGCGCGCGGCGGCCGGCGATGCCCAGGTCCATGCGTCTTCTCCGTTCGAAAGGAAGTCAGGCCGCGACGATCGCGCGCCGGACGCGGACCACCGTCGCCGACCGCGAGCACGCAGCAGCGCCGGCGACCACGTAGAACATCTCGCGGCCGAGCGCGTGATCGAGCATGAGGCCGAACCACACGGGGCCGATCATCGCGCCGAGGTCGAGGCCCGAGTAGACGAAGCCGTACACGCGGCCGGCCGCGCCCTTGGGCGTCGCGTTGCGCACGATGAGGTCGCGCGACGGGCCGGTGGAGCCCACCACGAAGCCGATCAGCGCGAACAGCGGCACGATCATCGCGCACCGGCACGGCGCCGAACGCCGACGACGGCGAGCAGCGACGCGCCGGCCGAGGAGTCCCGTCGGCGGCGACGAGGTCGTGCCGCTGCGTGCGCGCGGCGAGAAAGCCGCCGGCCACGATGCCGGCGGTGCCGCCCAGCAGGTACGCGGTGACCGCGGAGGTCGCGAGCACCAGCGGCATCGTCGAGCCCGCTGTTGAGCGCGGACGGCAGGAACGTCTGCAGGCCCACCGACGCCATCGTCTGCACGACGAAGTAGCAGAAGCACAGCGCGATCGCCGGCTGCAGGAACAGCCGCATGCTGCCGCGCAGCGTGTGCGTGTGCGCGTCGTGCGCGCGGTGCGACGTGAGGTAGCGCGCGCTGCGAGCCAGCACGCCGAGCACGACCAGCCCGGCGACGCCCATGCAGGCGAGCGCGACGCGCCAGTTGAACGCCGTCGCGAGCGCGAAGCCCACGATCGGCGCCGACGCGTAGCCGAGGTTGCCGCCGACGCCGTGCGTCGAATACGCGTAGCCGAGCCGCCGCGGCGCAACGTTCGCGTTGAGGATCGCGAAGTCGCACGGGTGGAAGACGCCGTTGCCCACGCCCATCAGCGCGACGATCGGGAAACAGCCAGTAGGCGCCCGGGCGCGAGCGAGGCCACGCAGCGTGCCGCCCGCGAGCAGCGCGAGGCCGCCCAGCAGCACCGGCCGCGCGCCGAGGCGGTCGACGGCGAAGCCGGCGACGAACTGCGTGAGGCCGCTGCCCGCCATAGAAGACGCCGACCAGCAGGCCGAGCAGCGTCCACGACACGTCGAACTCCGCCCGCAGGAGCGGAAACAGCGGCGGCAGCGCGAGCTGGAAGAAGTGCGAGAACGCGTGGGCGACGCCGATGAGGCCGATGACGCGCACGTCGCGGCGGAACGACTCGGGGGCTGCGGTTTCCAAGGACACGGCGAGGCGATGCGGCTCGCCTGTAAGGAACGCGCGGAGAAGCCGACACTATAGCGCACGGCGACGCGGCGCCCTGGACGCCCGCGGCGCGAAAGGCGTGCGCGCCGGAACGGCGAGGAATCGAGGGAGACCATGGTCGACAAAGTGCACAAGAGCGACGCCGAGTGGAAGGCACAGCTCACGGGCGAGCAATTCCGCGTCACGCGCAAGAAGGGCACCGAGCGCGCGTTCTCGGGCGAGTACTGGGACAACCACCGCACGGGCCTGTACCGCTGCGTGTGCTGCGGCACTCCGCTGTTCGCGTCCGACGCGAAGTTCGAGTCGGGCACCGGCTGGCCGTCGTTCACGCAGCCGGTGACCGGCGACAACGTCGCGGAGAAGGAGGACAACACGTTCTGGATGCGCCGCACCGAGGTCGTCTGCGCGGCCTGCGACGCGCACCTCGGGCCACGTGTTCCCGGACGGACCCGAGCCGACCGGGCTTCGCTATTGCATGAACTCGGCGGCGCTGAAGTTCGAGCCCACGAAGTAGCCACCGCGGAAGGGCGTGCCCGCGCCACGGTGCACGCCCTTCGCACCGTCGGCGGCACGGCCCTCCGATCGACGCGCTCGCGACGGCCGGATTGCGGGCAGTTCCCGACGATTGGCTGCACCGCCGTCCGATTGCCGGGTTCTCGGTGGCCCGGGGCGCTCGGGAGCGGTGGTCCCTGCATCACCCCCAACCTGCACTCGGCTGCGGAAGGTCCGGGCCGACGAACGGTCGTTGCGCCTCGATGATATAAAAATGATATCATTTTGATAGAGGGGCGGACGGCCGAGGCGGCGCGAGTGCCCTCTGCACGGGAGAACGACAATGGATCGCACGAAGACCATACAAGGGCCGGCTCACCAGGAAGCGCCGATCGCCACCGCGAACGGCTTCATCGCGCTGGTCGTCGCGCTGCTGCTGCTCGCACTCGGCGGACTGATGGTGGCCCGGTCGGTCGGCATCGACGGCCTGCGCTGGGGCGGATTCGGCATCGGCCTCCTGCTGCTCGTCGTCGCCGTCCTGACGCTCGCCGGCCTCTACACGCTGCAGCCCAACGAGGCGGCGATCATCCAGCTCTTCGGCGCCTACCGCGGCACCAGCCGCGTGCCGGGCCTGCGCGCGACCAATCCCGTTCTACTCGCGCAAGAAGATC
Organism: uncultured beta proteobacterium; assembly: GCA_963725735.1. Taxonomy (GTDB): domain Bacteria; phylum Pseudomonadota; class Gammaproteobacteria; order Burkholderiales; family Casimicrobiaceae; genus VBCG01. The sequence goes on from CAVRZM010000001.1 coordinate 121,354, forward strand.
TCGCTGCGCGCGCGCAACCTGAACGGCGACCGGCTCAAGGTCAACGACAAGCGCGGCAACCCGATCGAGATCGCGGCGGTGGTCGTCTGGCACGTCGACGACACGGCGAAGGCCGCGTTCGACGTCGACGACTACGAGAATTTCGTGAAGGTGCAGAGCGAGGCGGCGGTGCGCCACCTCGCGTCCTCGTTCGCCTACGACGCCGAGGAGGTGAAGGACGCCGCGCGCGAGCCGACGCTCCTCGAGTCGCGCCGACATCGTCGCCAAGGCGCTCGAGCGCGAGCTGCAGGCGCGCCTGGAGCAGGCGGGCGTCGTGGTCGAGGAGGCGCGCCTCATGCACCTCGCGTACGCGCCGGAGATCGCCCAGGTGATGCTGCGGCGCCAGCAGGCCGAGGCGATCATCGCCGCGCGGCAGAAGATCGTGCACGGCGCGGTCTCGATGGTGCAGATGGCGCTGACCGAGCTGTCGGAAAAGCAGGTCGTCGTGCTCGACGACGAGCGCAAGGCGGCGATGGTGTCGAACCTCATGACGGTGCTGTGCGCCGAATCGGACGTGCAGCCGGTCATCAACACCGGCACGCTGTACACCTAGCCGGCGCAGGGAGGAGTCCGCCATGAACGTGATTCCGCGACTCGTGTTCGTGCTGGCGCTGGTGATCGTGCCCGCGGTCGTCTACGCGACGTGCGCCGGCCTGCCCCGCCGCGTGGCCACGCACTTCGGCCACGGCGGGTACGCCAACGGCTACATGATCGCGGGACGGCTATCTCGCGTTCATGCTCGTGCTGACCACGCTGGTGCCGCTCGTCGTCGTGGCGCTGGTCGGCTTCGTGCCCCGCATCGCGACGTCGAACCTCAAGGGGCCGCAGCGCGAGTACTGGCTCGCGCCGGAGCGGCGCGCGGCGTCGCTCGCGTGGATCGCCGATCACGCGTGCTGGATGGGCGTGACGCTCGCGGGCCTCCTGCTCGGCATGCACCTCCTCACCGTCCAGGCGAACCTCGTGACGCCGCCGCGACTCGCCGAGACGGCGTTCATCCCGCTGCTCGGCGTGTTCCTCGCGGCCATCGTCGCGTGGATCGCGATCATGGTGGCGCACTTCCGCCGGACGCGCTGACCGCCGCCATCCCCTTCGTGAGCGCCAAGAAGTCGTTCCTGCTGCGCGTCGACCCGGCCCTCTGGGCCGAGGTGGAGCGGCTCGCGCAGGCGCGACCTGCGCAGCGTGAACGCCGAAGTCGAGTTCCTGCTGCGCGCGGCGCTGGCAAGGCGCGGCATCCGGCCGCGCGCGGACGGCGCACCGTCGCCGACGATCGATCCCAAGGACGACGCGGACGAGTGAGCCGACGACGCCGCGGCCGCGCGCCGCGCTCGCCGACCGCTAGGTGTGGAGCGTCAAGAGATTGCTATCGTTTTGCATGCAGTAGACGCATCAATAGCCTCGTCGTCCCCGCGAAGGCGGGGACCCAGCGGCGTGCCGTTGCCAGCGAAAGGGCCAAGCCACTGGGTTCCCGCCTTCGCGGGAACGACGATTGAGACCGATTCATGCGTCACGGAAACAACGCATTGGAACTCCGCAGCTAGGCGAGCACCTGCCGCAGGAACGCCCCTGCCGCAGCGATCTCCTCCATCACCGCGGAGTGCTCCATCGGGTAGCTGTGCCACTCGACCTGCCAGCCGGCGCCGACCAGCGCATTGCGCGACGCCTCGGCCCACGCGTAGCGCACGACCGGATCGAAGGTGCCGTGCGCCATGAAGATCGGCAGGTCGCGGTTCGCGGCCGACGCCTGCGCCGCGAGGTTCGGCGCGTCGATCAGATACGTCGACAGCGCGACGACGCCGGCCAGCCGCACCGGGTGCCGCAGCGCCGTGTAGAGCGCGATCGCGCCGCCCTGCGAGAAGCCGGCGAGCACGATGCGCGCCCTCGTCCACGCCGCGCGCCTTCTCGCGGTCGATCAGCGCCTCGACCTGCGCCTGCGAGCGCTTGACGCCGTCGAGGTCGGCGCGCTCGTTGAGATCCGCCTCGCGGATGTCGTACCACGCGCGCATCACGTAGCCGTTGTTGATCGCCACCGGCATCGTCGGCGCGTGCGGGAACAGGAAGCGCACCGCGAGCGTGCGACGGGATGCCGAGCGCCGGCACCACCTGCGACCAGCCGTTGCCGTCGTCGCCCAGTCCGTGCATCCAGATGACGGACGCCGTGGGCTTCGGCGCGGTTTCGATTTCGATGGCGGGGAGAAGATCGGGCATGGCGCGATTTTATCCCACGGCACCAGCGCCGCCGCTCCTACATGGGCTCGGTCTCGGCGGTTCGCGGCCGCCAGACCAGCAGGCGGGCCTCGATGTGGGTGACGAGGAAGTCGAGGAGCAGCGCGAACAGCGTCAGCACGAGAATGCCGGCGAAGACGGTGTTGATGTCGAACATGCCCTCGGCCTGCAGGATGAGGTAGCCGACGCCCTTCGCCGAGCCCAGGTATTCGCCGACGACCGCGCCGACGAAGGCCATGCCCACCGACGTGTGCAGGCTCGAGAACACCCACGACGTCGCCGACGGCAGGTAGATGTAGCGCAGCAGCTGCCGCTTCGACGCGCCCAGCATGCGCGCGTTGGCGAGCACCACCGGGCTCACCTCCTTCACGCCCTGGTAGACGTTGAAGAAGACGATGAAGAACACCAGCGTGACGCCCAGCGCGACCTTCGACAGCACGCCCAGCCCGAACCACACCGCGAAGATCGGCGCCAGGATCACCCGCGGCATCGCGTTCATCGCCTTGATGTAGGGATCGGAAAGCGCGCTCGCCGTGGGCGACAGCGCGAGCCACAGGCCCACGACCAGTCCCAGCAGGCTGCCGATCGCGAACGCGAGAACGGTCTCCCACAGCGTGATCGCGAGGTGCGGGTAGATCTTCCCGCTGACGAACCACTCGATGACGACCTTGACCACCTCGAGCGGGCGCCCGAAGAAGAACGCCATCTTCTTCGCGAACTCCGGCGACGTGAGGATCGGCTCGGTGAGGAGGTACCAGCAGCCGAACACCGCCGCGGCGAGCAGCAGGTGGTAGACGCCGAGACGCGTGCGGTTCATGGCGCTGCCGGCCGCGCTCATGCGAGTTTCGCCTTGCCCTGCTGATAGCCCTTCAGCACCTCGGACTTCAGCACCTGCCAGATCGCCTCGTGCAGCGCGACGAACCCGTGCGTCATGCGGATCTCGGCGACGTCGCGCGGCCGCGGCAGGTCGATCACGAATTCGCCGATCGGATGCGTCTCCGGCCCCGCGGACAGCACCACCACGCGATCGGACAGCGAGATCGCCTCCTCGAGGTCGTGCGTGATGAACAGCACCGACTTGCGGTCGGCGCCCCAGAGCTCGAGGAGCTCGTTCTCCATGAGCTGGCGCGTCTGCACGTCGAGCGCGGAGAACGGCTCGTCCATCAGCAGGATCTCGGGATCGAGGATCAGCATCTGCGCCAGCGCCACGCGCTTGCGCATGCCGCCCGAGAGCTGGTGCGGATAGCGATCCTCGAATCCGACGAGGCCGACGCGCGCGAGCCATTCGCGCGCCGCGCCGTCGGCCTCGCCCGGTGCAACGCCGCGGAACTGCAGGCCGGCCGTCACGTTGTCGAGCGCGTTGCGCCAGGGCATCAGCGCGTCGGCCTGGAACATGTAGCCGGCCTTGCGCGTTGATGCCGGACAGCGGATGGCCGTCGACGTGCACGGTTCCCGACGACGGCGCGAGCAGGCCGGCCGCGACGTTGAGCAGCGTCGACTTGCCGCATCCCGTCGGCCCCACCACCGACACGAACTCGCCCGGCGCGATGACGAGGTCCGTGTCGCGCACCGCGGTATAGCGGCCCTTGCCGCCGCGCGCGGCGAAGGTGCAGGTCACGCCCGCGAGCGAAAGCGCGGGGGCGCCTGCGGCCGCCTCGGGCGGGGACGTGAACGGCACCGCGCAGCCCCTATTTGAACTTCTGCGCGGCCTTCTGCTGGAACGTCATGTCGAACGTCTTCGCGAGGTCGACCGTCGCATTCTGCAGGCCCGGATCGAACGTCTTGAGGTCGCGGTACACGTGCTGCGCGGCGTCCATGCTGATGGCGCCGTCGTGCTTGAACCCGTCGAGGTTCTTCACGAGCGCGGCCTTGTACAGCGCGCGGTCGGTGTAGTACTCCTTCGGCACCGCGTCGACGATCTGGTCGGGCGTGGACGCCTGGATGAAGCGCAGCGCGCGCACCATCGCGTTGACCACCGCCTGCGCGGTGTTCGGGATTCTTCTTCGCGAAATCCGACCGGCACGTAGATGCAGCCCGCGGCGTACGCGCCGCCGTAGACCTGCTCCATGCCCTTCGCAGTGCGCGTGTCGACGACGGGCACGATGGTGCCGTCGGACTCCAGCATCGAGATCACCGGGTCGAGATTGGAGATCGCGTCGATCTCGCCCTTCTTCATGATCGCCACCGCGCCCGCGGACGCGCCCACGCCGACGTAGGCCGCGGCGTCGGGCTTGAGGCCCACCTTGGCGAGCAGGATGTTGATGAACATGTTGGTCGACGAGCCGGGCGCGGTGACGCCGATCTTCATGCCCTTCAGGTCGGCCGGTCCCTTGTACGCGGCGGCCTTGTCCTTCGGCATGCCGAGCACGATGCCCGCGTACTTGCCCTGCAGGACGAGCGCCTCGATGTTCTGGCCCTTCGCCTGCTGCGTGATCGTGTGCTCGTAGGCACCGGAGACGACGTCGACGCTGCCGCCGACCAGCGCCTGCAGCGCCTTGGCGCCGCCGGGGAAGTCGAGGATCTCGACGTCGAGCCCCTCGGCCTTGAAGTAGCCCTTCTGCTCGGCGATGGTGAGCGGCAGGTAGTAGAACAGCGGCTTGCCACCGACGCCGATGGAGAGCTTGGGCTTTTCGGGCGCCTGCGCGAACGCGGGCGCGGCGACGGCGAATGCGATGACCAGCAGCGCGACGAGACGGCGCATAAGACGGTTCCTCCGGAGGATGTCATGGGTGCAACGGACCCGTCATTATCGCGATTCGCGCGCCCATGCGTCAAAAGCGGCGAATTTCTTGCGCAGACCAGGGGGACAAGTGCCCCTTTCCGTTGATACAATCGCACGAGGGGCAAGCTGTCGGAAGAAGTGGGGGATTGGCGATTGACCAAGCAGGTTGAAGGATGCGGCGCACTCCAGGCGCCAATGGGGCACGCGCTGGTGCCCATATTCGACGGCCCATCCGCCCTGCCGTCGCTGGCAGTCGAAGCCCGGGCCCTGAGGATCCGCGTTCCAGGCGGCGGCCACGAACCCGATACGGTGGTGCGCCCCGCCCTCGCGGTGTTGTACCGCATCGCGGTCGGGCCCTCCGCCGACCGCTACGTGCGGCGCTTTCTCGCCTACGAGCGCAACGGTTGCGCGCGCGTCGGCTGGCACTGGTCCTCGTTCCTGCTGCCGCCGGTATGGGCGTTCTATCGCCGCCTCTGGATTCCCGGCGTGCTCTTCGCGCTGCTGCCGCTACTCGGCGCAGTGGCGTTCGGACTGATCGAACCCCAGCTCCCGCATGCGGACGCCACCTGGATCGCGAGCGCGGCGCTCGCGATGTGGGTCCTGCCGGGCGTGATTCCTGCGCTCATCGCCGATTCGCTGCTCTATCGCAGCGTGCGCGGGCAGGTGCGCCGCGCGGAGGGTACGACCCGCAGCGCGGCGGACGCAGTGCGTCGGTTGGCGCAATCGCGTCCCACGTCGGTGCTGGCCGCGGTGTTCCTGGGCGGCGGCGCCACGCTGCTCGCGCTGTGGGGGCTCCTGCCCCCACTCGCGGCCACCTACAGCGCGCTCGACATCCGCGAGCGCCTGACCGACACGCTGGAGGCGGTGCGCGGCCTCGAGGACGACATCCAGTCGACCTGGACCAGCGCGCGCCTCGTGCCGCAGCAGACGCATCATCCCGCGGTCCAGGCGAAGGCCGAGCAGGCGGCACTCTCGGATGTCGACGTGAATCCGATCACCGGCCGCGTGCGCCTGGCGCTCGGCCCCGCCCTGCGCCAGCTCTGGGGCAAGACCATCCTGCTGTTCCCGAGTCGCGACAACGACGGCGAGGTCCGCTGGGTGTGCGTCCCGATCGACATTCCCGCGCGCTACCTTCCGGCGGAATGCCGCAACGAGTAGGCCGCGCACCGGACCGCGCTCGCGGCGCGCGCCGGCCACCTTTGCATTGACATAGCCCGCGCGCGCCCGCACTTTGGCGAGGAAGCGCAGGGGGACGCGTACCATGGTTCACCGCCGGCCGGCAGCGACCGTCGTCCCTGCCGGCCGCAAGCGTACGAAGAGGCGGCGGTCGCCGCAAATTGCCGCGCACCGGACGCTCGCGTAGAATGCGCGCCGCGCACCGGGGACACAATCCTCGCGCCGCGCCCGTTGCGACGCCTGACCTTCGGCGACCGCACGTTCCCCAAGACACGATCTTCGCGGAGTGACCCCGATGGCTGCCGTTCTTCCCGCCTTGCACGACGTCAAGCTCGACGACAAGTACGAGCTCGCAACCGGCCGCGTGTTCCTCACCGGCGCGCAGGCGTTCGTCCGGCTGCTGATCCTGCAGCAGCAGCGCGACCGGCTCGCCGGGCTCAATACGGGCGGCTTCGTGTCCGGCTATCGCGGGTCGCCGCTCGGCGCGCTCGACCAGTCGCTGTGGAAGGCGAAGAAGTGGCTGGAGCGCGCAAACGTCAAGTTCCAGCCGGGCCTCAACGAGGATCTCGCGGCCACCTCCATCTGGGGCACGCAGCAGGTCAATCTCCACACGGACGCCAAGGTCGATGGCGTCTTCGCGATGTGGTACGGCAAGGGTCCCGGCGTGGACCGCTGCGGCGACGTGTTCAAGCACGCGAACATCGCGGGCACGTCCAGGCACGGCGGCGTCCTCGTGCTCGCGGGCGACGACCACGCCGCGAAGTCGTCGACGGTGCCGCACCAGTCCGATCACCAGTTCTCGGCGGCGATGATGCCGGTGCTCTATCCGTCGTCGGTGCAGGAGATCCTCGACCTCGGCCTGCACGGCTGGGCGATGTCGCGCTACTCGGGCTGCTGGGTCGGCTTCAAGTGCGTGGCCGACACCGTGAGAGTCGAGCTCGTCGGTGTACGTCGATCCGGCGCGCACGCAGATCATCGTGCCCGACGATTTCCCGCTGCCGGCCGACGGCGTGTCGATCCGCTGGCCCGATCCGTTCCTCGCCACCGAGGCGCGGATGCAGGACTACAAGATCTACGCCGCCCTGCACTACTGCCGCGTCAACCAGCTCAACCGCATCGTCATCGATTCGCCGCAGGCCGCGCCTCGGCATCGCCACGTCGGGCAAGAGCTATCTCGACGTGCGGCAGGCGCTCGACGACCTCGGCATCACCGAGCAGGACGCCGCCGAGATGGGCATCCGCGTCTTACAAGATCGCGATGCCGTGGCCGCTCGAGCCGGAAGGCGTGCGCAACTTCGCGGAAGGGCTCGAGGAGATCCTCGTCGTCGAGGAGAAGCGGCAGATCGTCGAGTACCAGCTGAAGGAGCAGCTCTACAACTGGCGCGACGACGTGCGCCCGCGCGTGGTCGGCAAGTTCGACGAGAAGGGCGAATGGGTGCGCCCGCACGGCGACTGGCTGCTGCCCGCCGCCGGCGAGCTGACGCCCGCGATGATCGCGCGGGTGATCGCCAAGCGCATCGAGCGCCTCAACCTGCATCCGCGCCGGATCGAGCGAGCTGCAGCGCGCGCGTCGACTGGATCAACGCCAAGGAGCACGCGCTCGCGAAGCCCAAGATCGAGCTCGTGCGCCAGCCGTACTTCTGCTCGGGCTGCCCGCACAACACGTCGACGCGCCTGCCCGAAGGCAGCCGCGCGACCGCCGGCATCGGCTGCCACGTGATGGCGATCTGGATGGACCGCAACACGTCCGAGTTCACGCACATGGGCGGCGAAGGCGTGCCGTGGATCGGCCAGGCGCCGTTCACCGACGAGAAGCACATCTTCGCGAACCTGGGCGACGGCACCTACTACCACAGCGGCATCCTCGCGATCCGCGCCGCGGTCGCCGCCAACGTCAACATCACGTACAAGATCCTCTACAACGACGCGGTCGCGATGACCGGCGGCCAGCCGATCGACGGGCCGCTCACGCCGCCGACATCGCGCAGCAGGTCGCGGCCGAAGGCGTCAAGCGGATCATCGTCGTCAGCGACGACCCGGACAAGTATCCCGACGGGCTACTTCGCCAGCGACATCCGCATCCACCACCGCGACGAGCTCGACGCCGTGCAGCGCGAGCTGCGCGAGGTTCCCGGGCGTCACGGTGCTGCTGTACGACCAGACGTGCGCGGCGGAGAAGCGCCGCCGCCGCAAGCGCGGCAAGTATCGCCGATCCGGCGAAGCGCGTCGTCATCAACGAGCTCGTGTGCGAAGGCTGCGGCGACTGCGGCGTGCAAGTCGAACTGCGTGTCGGTCGCGCCGGTCGAGACCGAGTTCGGACGCAAGCGCACGATCGACCAGTCGTCGTGCAACAAGGACTACTCGTGCGTGAAGGGCTTCTGCCCGTCGTTCGTCACCGTCGAGGGCGGCACGCTGCGCAAGCCGCCGAAGGCGGAGGGCGCCGATTTCTCGCACCTGCCCGAGCCCGCGCTGCCGCGCGCGGCGGAGCCGTACAACATCCTCGTGACGGGCATCGGCGGCACCGGCGTGGTGACGATCGGCGCCCTGCTCGGCATGGCCGCGCATCTCGAGGGCAAGGGCGGCAGCGTGCTCGACATGACCGGCCTCGCGCAGAAGAACGGCGCGGTCGTCTCGCACGTGCGCATCGGCGATACGCCGGAGAAGCTCTACGCGACGCGCATCGCCGCCGGCGAGGCGTCGCTCGTGCTCGCGTGCGACATCCTGACGAGCGTCGGCTACGAGGCGCTCGCCAAGATGCAGAAGGGCGTCACCAAGGCGCTCGTCAACACCGCGCTCGTGATGCCCGCGCAGTTCACGCGCGAGCCCGACCTCAGGTTCCCGCTGGGCTCGATGGAGCAGGAGATCAAGGACGCGGTCGGTCCCGGCGACGCCGAGTTCCTCGACGCGACGAAGCTCGCCACCGGCCTGCATGGGCGACTCGATCGCGACCAACCTCTTCATGGTCGGCTACGCGTACCAGCGCGGCCTGCATCCCGGTGTCGGAAGCGGCGATCCTGCAAGGCGATCGAGCTCAACGGCGCCGCGGTCGAGTCGAACACGCTCGCGTTCCAGTGGGGGCGCCTGGCCGCCGTCGAGCCCGCGAAGGTGGCCGCCGCCGCGGTGCCCGCGGCGCTCGCGCCCGATTCGCAGCGCCTGTCGCGAGTCGCTCGACGAGATGATCGCGCGCCGCGTGAAGTTCCTCACCGATTACCAGGACGCCGCGTACGCGCAGGCGCTACGCCGCGCTGGTGGCCGCAGGTGCGCGCCGCCGAGTCGCGCGCGATGCCCGGCATCACCGAGCTCACCGAGGCCGTCGCGCGCTACTACTTCAAGCTCCTCGCGATCAAGGACGAGTACGAGGTCGCGCGCCTGTACGCCGAGACCGATTTCGTGCAGCAGGTCGCCGCGCAGTTCGAGGGCGACTACAAGCTCACGTTCAATCTCGCCCCGCCGATCTTCAACAAGCCCGACCCCGCGACGGGCGAGCCCAGGAAGAGCACGTACGGCCCGTGGATGCTGAAGGCGTTCGGCGTGCTCGCGAAGTTGCGCAAGTATCGCGGCACCGCGCTCGACGTGTTCGGCCGGACGCCCGAGCGCCGGATGGAGCGCGCAGCTGATCGGCGAGTACGAGGCGCTGGTCGACGGAAATCCTCGCCGGCTCGCTGCCGAAGAACCACGCGACCGCGGTCGAGCTCGCGCTCGATCCCCGAGCACATCCGCGGCTACGGTCACGTGAAGGAGCGGCACCTCAAGACGGCCAAGACGCGCGAGACGGCGCTGCTCGACGCGTTCCGGGCGAAGGAGCCGGCGGCGGCGCCGGCGGTGGTGAAGATGGCGGTGTAGCGGCCGGCGGTCCGGGCGCGCGCCCGCGGCGCGTTCTCCGGGGAATCTCGGCGGTTGCCGGCCGCCTCGTAGAATTCGCCCATGCCCGTCGCCGTTCCCGCCGCGAAGGCCGATCCCTTCGCTCCCGCCCGCGCGTGGTTCGCGGCGCAGGGCTTCTCGCCCTTTCCCTTCCAGGAGGAGGTCTGGGCGGCGTACGCGGCGGGCGAGAGCGGGCTCGTCCACGCGCCGACCGGCATGGGCAAGACCTACGCGGCGGCGCTCGGACCCATCGTCCTCGGCCCGCGCGGGTCCGCCGCCGCATCCGCCGCCGCTGACGCTGCTGTGGCTCACCCCGCTGCGCGCGCTCGCGAGCGACACCGGCCTCGCGCTCGCGCGCGCCGCGCAGGCGCTCAACCCGCACTGGACCGTCGACGTGCGCACCGGCGACACGTCGTCGTCGGCGCGCGCGCGGCAGGCGGTGCGCCTGCCCACCGCGCTCGTCACCACGCCGGAGAGCCTCACGCTGATGCTGTCGCGCGCCGACTGGCGCGAGCGGTTCGCGCACGTCGACGGCGATCGTCGTCGACGAGTGGCACGAGCTGATGGCGAGCAAGCGCGGCGTGCAGACGGAGCTGGCGCTCGCGCGCCTGCGCGGGCTGCGGCCGACGCTGCGGACGTGGGGCCTGTCGGCGACGCTCGCCAATCTCGACGAGGCGCTCGCGTGCCTCGTCGGCCGCGCGGCTCGTCGCAGCGAAGCCGCCGCGCACGCGCATCGTGCAAGGGCCTCGACACCAAGACGATCGAGATCGTCAGCGCGCTGCCGACGACCATCGAGCGCTTTCCGTGGGCCGGCCACATCGGCCTCAGGATGCTGCCGGAAGTGGTGCGCGCGATCGAGCGCGCGCGGACCACGCTGGTGTTCACCAACGTGCGCTCGGCCACCGAGATCTGGTACCAGGCGCTCCTCGAGGCGCGGCCCGATTGGGCCGGCACAGATCGCGCTGCATCACGGCTCGCTCGAGCGCGACGTGCGCGACTGGGTCGAGTCGGGATTGCGCGAAGGGCGCCTGCGCGCCGTGGTGTGCACGTCGAGCCTCGACCTCGGCGTGGACTTCGCGCCGGTCGACCAGGTGCTGCAGATCGGCAGCCCGAAGGGCGTCGGCCGCCTGCTGCAGCGCGCGGGCCGCAGCGGCCATCGGCCCGGCGAGATCTCGCGCGTCACGGTCGTGCCGGCGCAGGCGCTCGAGCTCGTCGAGGCGGCGGCGGCGCGCGAGGCGGCCACGCAGCGGCGCATCGAGCCGCGCACGCCGATCGCCAACCCGCCGGACGTGCTCGTGCAGCACCTCGTCACCTGCGCGCTCGGCGGCGGCTTCCGGCCCGACGAGCTGCGCGACGAGGTCCGCGACACGCATGCCTACGCGAGGCTCAGCCGACGACGAATGGCAGTGGGCGCTCGACTTCGTCGTGCACGGCGGCGCGAGCCTCAACGCCTATCCCGAATACCGGCGCGTCGTCATCGACGCCGACGGCATCGCGCACGTGCCCGACCGCCAGATCGCGCGCCGCCACCGGATGAGCATCGGCACCATCGTCAGCGAGACGTCGATCACCGTGCAGTTCCGCAACGGCGCGAAGCTCGGCCACGTCGAGGAAGGGCTTCGCGGCGTCGCTGTCGCCCGGCGACTGCTTCGCGTTCGCGGGCCGCGTGCTCGAGTTCATCCGCGTGCGCGAGCTGACCGCGTGGGTGAAGCCCGCGAGCAGGACGTCGGCGCGCGTGCCGCGCTGGATGGGCAGCAAGATGGCGCTGACCGAGCGAGCTCGCCGACGCCACGCGCGCGCTGATCGCCGGCGCGCTAGCGCGGCGCATTCGACGTCGCCCGAACTCGCGCGCGTGCGGCCGCTGCTCGAGCTGCAGAAGCGCTGGTCGGCGCTGCCCGGCGAGCGCGAGTGGCTGGTCGAGGCGATCGCGACGCGCGAAGGGCACGGCCTCTTCTTCTATCCGTTCGAAGGCCGGCTCGCGCACTTCGGGCTCGCGACGCTCTTCTCGTACCGCCTGGCACGCCAGGTGCCCGCGACGTTCACGATCACCGCCAACGACTACGGCTTCGGCCTCGTGTCGGCGCAGCCGGTCGCGCTGTCGCTCGGCGATCTCGGGCGCCTGCTGGCCGCGCCCGACGTCGAGCGCGACATCCTGTCGGGCCTCAACGCGACCGAGCTCGGTCGCCGCCACTTCCGCGAGATCGCGCGCGTGGCGGGACTGATCTTCCAGGGCTATCCGGGGCAGCCGCATCCGCAGCGCCAGCTGCAGGCGTCGAGCGCGCTGCTCTACAACGTGTTCGCCGAGTACGACCGCGACAATCCGCTGCTGGCACAGGCGGTGCGCGAGGTGCTCGAGCGGCGGCTGGAGGCGCCGCGGCTGACCGCGGCGCTGGCGCGCCTGCGCGGCAGCCGCGCGCTGCTGACGCGTCCCGCGCGACCCACGCCGTTCGCGTTTCCGCTGCTGGTTGAGATCTTTCGCGAGAGCCTCACCACCGAGGCGCTGGAGACGCGCGTGGCGCGGATGGTGGCCGAGCTCGAAGCCGCGGCGGCCGGCAGTAGATAAGTCCGAAGGGGTCGCAAGGCTAACGCCGCGACCCCTTGGAAGAATCGACGACGCTGAACGCCATTCGACAAGCTGGTCAGAACAGAAATCGCGGGCGGAGCCCGACGATTTCTGCGTCAGTCAAGAGTCAGAGGCGAACGTTGACGTTCTTCAGCTGGGTGAACTCGAGGAGCTCCTCGAGCGATTCCTCGCGGCCGATGCCGGATTGCTTCACGCCGCCGAACGGCGCACCCGCGAAATGCGGTGCCGGCCTGGTTGACCCACACGAAGCCCGCCTCCACGCGCGACGCGGCGCGATGCGCGGTGGCGAGATCGCGCGTGAAGATGGCCGCGGTGAGGCCGTAGTCGACCGCGTTGACGTCGCGCAGCATCGCGTCCTCGTCGCGCCAGCGCAACACCGCCAGCACGGGCCCGAAGATCTCCTCGCGCGCGATGCGCATGCCGGGCGTCACGTCGGCGAACACGGTCGGCTCGACGAAGAAGCCGCGCGCGAGGCGCGGATCGTCCGGCCGCTTGCCGCCGAGGACGAGGCGCGCCCCGTCCTCGTGCGCGAAGCCGATGTGGCGCATGACCTTGTCGTACTGCGCGCGGCTGCCGAGCGGTCCCATGGTCGTCGCGAAATCGGTCGGCGGGCCTGCGCGATGGCGCTCCCCGATCAGGGCGACCACGCGCTCGAGCACGCGGTCGTGAATCGCGTCGTGCAGGAACGCGCGGCTCGTCGAGCCGCACGACTGCCCGGCCCAGGTGAAGTTCATCCCGCGCACGACGCCGTCGGCCACGCGCTCGACGTCGGCGTCCGGATACGCGATGAGCGCATTCTTGCCGCCGAGCTCGAGCAGCACCGGCTTCAGCGTGTCGGCGGCAGCGCGCATGATCGCCTTGCCCGTCGGCACGCTGCCGATCAGGTGACCTTGCGCACGAGCGGGTGCGTCGACAGCGCCTCCCCGCACGCGCGGTCGCCGGCGAGCACGTTGAGCACGCCGGGCGGGAAGCAGCCGCCGATCAGCTCCGCCATGCGCAGCGCCGACAGCGGCGCCTGGCCCGCCGCCTTCACGATCACCGTGTTGCCTGCCGCGAGCGGCGCGGCGATCTTCGCGGCCGCGAACATCAGCGGATGGTTGTACGCGACGATGCGCGCGACCACGCCCAGCGGCTCGCGCAGCGTGTAGTTGAGGTGGTCCGGTCCCATCGGAACGGTGACGCCCTTCGCCTCCATCGCGAGGCCGGCGAAGTACTCGTGCGCGCCGGCCGCCACGCGCGCATCGGCGACCATCTCCGCCACCGGGTTGCCGGTGTTGAGCGCGTCGAGCATCGCGAGCTCTTCCGCATTCGCGCGCAGGATCGCGGCCGCGGCGCGCATCGCCTCGGCGCGCTGCAGCGGCTTCAATGCCCGCCAGCCGGCGAACGCCGCGTGCGCGGCATGCACCGCGGCGTCGACGTCGGCCGCGTCGGCCTCGGCCACGGCGGCCAGGGGCGCGTCTTCCGCGGGATTGAGGGTGTCCGCATACCGGCCGCCGTGCGGTGCATGCCACGCGCCGCCGTAGAAGAGGTCGCGGTGCTGCGGCAGCACGCGTGCCGGCGACAGGTCCTTGCCGGTCGGCGAGGTCACCGCGTTCATCGCGCCTCCTTGGTCGCGTGCCCGCGGGCCACGCCGGCGGCCATCGACGGGCTGTAGCCGGGTGCCACGTGCACGTCGACGACCACCGCCTCGCCGCGGCAAACCCGCGCGACCGCGTCGGCGAGCACCTCGGGCAGCGCCTGCGCGTCGGTCACCGGGCCGATGCCCGTCATACCCTGCGCTCGCGCGAGCAGTGCCAGGTCGGGCGCGGGATCGTCGATGCGCTGGCCGATCCACTTGTTCTCGACGGGTCGCTCGCGCATCCTCGCTACGCGTTCCTGATGGATCTCGTCGTTGTAGAACGAGCGGTTGTTGCACACCACGACGAGCAGCGGCACGCGCGCGTTGGCGGCGCTCCACAGCGCGGTCGCGCCCATCAGGAAATCGCCGTCGCCGAGGATGCCGACGGGCATCCGCCCGGTGCCCTTGAGCGCGATCGCGGCGCCCACGGTAAGGCCCGGTCCCGCACCGATCCGCCGCACCGCCGTCGCTGCCCAGAAAATCGAGCGGATGGCGGAAGTGCCACATCTCGCCGCTCCAGCCCAGGGGAAGATGCGTCAGGGAAACGGCGATGCCCTGCGCGGCGCGCTCCAATGCCTGCGCGACGGCGGCGATCGTGATGGGGCCTTGCGCGGCGGCGGTCGCTGCGTCGTCGCGGCCGTTCGCGACGCTCGCGGGGACGGGTCGCTGCGCGGCGGACCCGACGGCTTGCCGCAGGTCGTGCACGACCGTCGCCGCATCGCACAGCAGGTACAGGTCGGCGGGCGGCAGCGCGTGATATTCCATCCCGGCACCGTGATGCGCGTGCTGGTCCGGCGAGACGTTGATCACGCGCGAAGTCACGGTGTCCGTGCCCCACGCCTGCTTCAGCGTTCCCGCGAGATCGACCCAGTCGAGTGCCAGGACCACGTCGGCGTCCCGCACCACGGCCGTCGCGGCGGGTGGCAGGAAGACCCCCGGCGGAGCCGCGTGGAGCGGATGATCGGTCGGGAACGCGGCACCCACCTTGAGGTCGGTGAGCACGCGCGCGCCGAGCGCCTCGGCCAGCGCCACGCGCGCGTTCCATTCGTCCTGGTCGCGGGTCGCGCGGCCCATCAGCAGCAGCGGCCGCTGCGCCTCGCGCAGCCATTGCGCCGCCTGCGCGATCGCGGCCGGCGCGGCGTGCACGGGCGGCGGCGGCAGGTAACGCGCGACCTCCGGCAGCGGCGGCAGCGACGCCAGCCGATCCTCCTGCAGCGACACGTCGAGGTTCACGTACACCGGCCCCATCGGCGCCGTCTGCGCGATCTGCCGCGCACGCAGCAGCGCTTCGTACGCGGCGGGGACCGACGCCGGCTGGTCGTCCCACTTCACGAAGCTGCGCACCAGCGCGCCCTGGTCGCGCATCGTGTGGATCCAGTCGATCCACGGCCGCCGCTTCGCCGCGTCCACGGGCCCGGTCGCGCCGAGCACGATCACCGGCAGGCGGTCGCACCACGCGTTGAACATCGCCATCGACGCGTGCATCAGGCCGACGTTGCTGTGCACGATCGCGGCCAGCGGCGTCCCCGTCACCTTCGCGTAGCCGTGCGCGATGGCGACCGCGTGCTCCTCGTGCAGGCAAACCAGCATCTGCGGACGCTCGTTGCCGAGGCAGTTGACGAGGCTGTCGTGCAGGCCGCGGAAGCTCGCGCCCGGATTGAGGCACACGTAAGGAATGTCGAGCGCGCGCAGCATGAGCGCGATGGCGTCGCTGCCCCACACGCCGCCGTCCGGCGCGCCGGGCACCGGGACGTCGCGCCGCAGCGCTCGCGCGTCGTCCGCCTCGCTCACGGGATTGGCACCACCGCGCGCTTGGCCATCAGCGCGCGGCCCGCGCGCGACGTGGTCGGCCGGCCCAGCGCGTCGCAGATGAACTCGGCGGCGTCGAGCAGCTTGTCCAGGTCCACGCCGGTCGCGATGCCCATGCCGTCCAGCATGTAGACGACGTCCTCGGTCGCGACGTTGCCGGTCGCGCCCTTCGCGTACGGACAGCCGCCCGAGTCCCGCGACCGAGCTGTCGAACACGCGCACGCCCACCTCGAGCGACGCGTAGATGTTGGCGAGCGCCTGCCGTAGGTGTCGTGGTAGTGGCCGGCGAGCTTGGCGACGGGCACGCGCCGCGCGACCGCTTCGAGCATCGCGCGGGTCTTGCCGCGGCGTGCCGACGCCGATGGTGTCGCCGAGCGAGATCTCGTAGCAGCCCATCTCGTACAGCGCGCCGGCGACGCTGCGCCACCGCGTGCGGCGCCACCTCGCCCTCGTAGGGACAGCCGAGCACGCAGGACACGTAGCCGCGCACGCGCACGTCGTGCTGCCGCGCCGCCGCCACCACCGGCGCGAAGCGCTCGAGGCTCTCGGCGATCGAGCAGTTGATGTTCTTCTGCGAGAACGACTCCGACGCCGCGCCGAACACCGCGATCTCGTCGACGCCGCGCCGCGAGCGCGGCCTCGAGGCCCTTCAGGTTGGGCACCAGCACCGGGTAGCGCGACGCCCGGCTTGCGGCGGATGCGCGCCATCACCTCCGCGGCGTCCGCCATCTGCGGCACCCACTTCGGCGACACGAACGACGCGCCTCGATCGCCGGCAGGCCCGGCATCGCTCAGGCGGTCGATCAGCTCGATCTTGATCGCGGTGGGGATCGCCTGCTTCTCGTTCTGCAGGCCGTCGCGCGGGCCCGACCTCGACGATGCGTTACCCGGGAAGGCATCTCGGCCATCACGCCTTCGCCTTCTCGAAGTCGACGAGCTCCGCGCCTTCGGTCACCTGCTCGCCGACGGCGAAGCGGAACGCCGACGAGCGTCCCGGCGGCGGGCGCGGTGATCGTGTGCTCCATCTTCATCGCTTCGAGGATCAGCAGCGGCGCGCCTTTCTCGACGTCGGTGCCGGGCTGCGCGAGCCACGCGATCACCTTGCCCGGCATCGGCGCGACGAGGCCGCCTTCCGCGCCCTGCCCTTCGCCGCCCTGGTGCAGCGGATCGACGCGCGCGAGCTGGTAGCTGCGGCCGGCCAGGAACACGTGGCGCTTCTCGCCGGCGACGATCACGCTCGCGTCGAGGCGCAGGCCCGCGAGCTCGACGCGCAGCGTGCCGTTGGGACCGAGCTCGCCGCGCGCGGGCACGGCATGGCCGTCGAGCGCCAGCTCGATAGCCGCCGTCGCCGTAGCCGCACGACGACCGCGCGCTCGCCTCGCCGTAGCGGAACACGAGCCGGCGCTCGGCGCGCGAATTGAGGCGCCAGCCGTCCGGCAGCCGCCACGGCGAGTGCGGGTCGCCGCTCGGCGCCGGTCGTGGCGCGCGCGCGCTCGTCCTCGCGCAGCAGCGTGGCCAGCGCGGCGACGAGATACGCCTGGTCGGGCGCATCGCCTTCGCTGCGGGAACAGGAACGTCGCGCTCGCGCTCGATCAGGCCGGTGTCGAGATCGGCGCGCGCGAACGCCGGGCACGCGACCAGCCGCGACAGGAACTCGACGTTGTTGGCCACGCCGACGATCCGGTACTGCGCGAGCGCCTGCAGCATGCGCGCCAGCGCGCGGTCGCGCGTCTGGTCCCAGACGATCAGCTTGGCGATCATCGGGTCGTAGTACGGCGTGATCTCGTCGCCCTGCTCGACGCCGGTGTCGACGCGCACGTGCAGCGACTCCGCGCGGCGGCGCGAGGTGCACGAGCCTGCCGGTCGACGGCAGGAAGCCCTTGTCGGGATCCTCGGCGTAGATGCGCGCCTCGAGCGCGTGGCCGCGGATCGCGAGCTGCTCCTGCGTCAGCGGCAGCGGCTCGCCGGCCGCGACGCGCAGCTGCCATTCGACGAGGTCCAGCCCGGTGATCATCTCGGTCACCGGATGCTCGACCTGCAGCCGCGTGTTCATCTCCATGAAGTAGAAGCGGCCGTCCTGGTCGGCGATGAACTCGACCGTGCCCGCGCCGACGTAGCCGACGGCGCGCGCGGCCGCCACCGCGGCCTCGCCCATCTCGCGCGCGGCGCGCCGCGGTCATGCCGGGCGCCGGCGCTTCCTCCAGCACCTTCTGGTGGCGCCGCTGCACCGAGCAGTCGCGCTCGAACAGGTACACGCAGTTGCCGTGCGTGGTCGGCGAACACCTGGATCTCGATGTGGCGCGGCCGCGTCACGTATTTCTCGATCAGCACGCGGTCGTCGCCGAAGCTCGACGTCGCCTCGCGCTTGCACGACGCGAGCGCCTCGGCGAACTCGCCCGCACCGCTCGACCACGCGCATGCCCTTGCCGCCGCCGCCCGCCGAGGCCTTGATCAGCACCGGGTAGCCGATGCGGTCGGCCTCCTTGCTGCAGGAACGTCGGGATCCTGCTCCTCGCCGTGATAGCCGGGCACCAGCGGCACCGGCGCCTTCTCCATCAGCGTCTTCGCCGCGCTCTTGCTGCCCATCGCGCGGATGGCGGCGACCGGCGGACCGATGAAGACGATGCCCGCGGCCGCGCACGCCTCCGCGAAGTCCTCGTTCTCGGACAGGAAGCCGTAGCCCGGGTGAATCGCCTCCGCGCCCGTCTCGCTGCGCCGCGGCGATGATGCGGTCGATGCGAGGTAGCTCTCGCGCGCCGGCGGCGGCCCGATCAGCACCGCCTCGTCGGCGAGGCGCGCGTGGCGCGCATTGGCGTCCGCCTCGGAGAACACGGCGACGGTGCGCATGCCCATCCGGCGCGCGGTCTTGATGACGCGGCAGGCGATTTCGCCGCGGTTGGCGATGAGGATCTTGCGGAACATGAGCTAGGCGCCGGTTCGTTTGGGTTGTCGCATCGTCACATCCGGAACACGCCGAACTGCGTCTTCTCGATCGGCGCGTTCAGCGCCGCCGACAGCGCGAGCCCGAGCACCCGGCGCGTCTGCGCCGGGTCGATGACGCCGTCGTCCCACAGCCGCGCGGTCGCGTAGTACGGATGGCCCTGCGTCTCGTACTGCTCGCGGATCGGCGCCTTGAACGCCTCCTCGTCCTCCTTCGCTCCACGTCTTGCCGGCCGCGGCCATGCCGTCGCGCCGCACGGTGGCGAGCACGGACGCCGCCTGCTCGCCGCCCATCACCGAGATGCGCGCGTTCGGCCACATCCACAGGAAGCGCGGGCCGTAGGCGCGGCCGCACATGCCGTAGTTGCCGGCGCCGAAGCTGCCGCCGATGATCACGGTGAACTTGGGCACGTTCGCGCACGCGACCGCGGTGACCATCTTGGCGCCGTCCTTCGCGATGCCCTCGTGCTCGTACTTGCGGCCCGACCATGAAGCCGGTGATGTTCTGCAGGAACAGCAGCGGAATGCCGCGCTGCGCGCACAGCTCGATGAAGTGCGCGCCCTTCAGCGCCGACTCGGAGAACAGGATGCCGTTGTTGGCGACGATGCCGACCGGATAGCCGTGGATGCGCGCGAAGCCGGTGACCAGCGTCGTGCCGTAGCGCGCCTTGAACTCGTCGAGCGCCGAGCCGTCGACGATGCGCGCGATCACCTCGCGCACGTCGTAGGGCTTGCGCGTGTCGCTCGGGATGACGCCGTAGAGCTCCTCGGCGTCGTAGAGCGGCGTCGACCGGCGGCTGCACGTCGAGTCCGACCGTCTTCACGCGGTTGAGGTTGGCCGACGATGCGGCGCGCGAGCTGCAGCGCGTGCGCGTCGTTCTCGGCGAGGTGGTCGGCGACGCCCGAGATGCGCGTGTGCACGTCGCCGCCGCCCAGCTCCTCGGCGGTCACCACCTCGCCGGTCGCGGCCTTCACCAGCGGCGGGCCGCCGAGGAAGATCGTGCCCTGGTTCTTGACGATGATCGTCTCGTCGGACATCGCCGGCACGTAGGCGCCGCCCGCCGTGCACGAGCCCATCACCACGGCGATCTGCGGGATGCCCTGCGCCGACATCGTTGGCCTGGTTGTAGAAGATGCGGCCGAAGTGCTCGCGGTCGGGGAACACGTCGTCCTGCTGCGGCAGGAACGCGCCGCCGGAATCGACGAGGTAGATGCACGGCAGGCGGTTCTCGCGCGCGATCTCCTGCGCGCGCAGGTGCTTCTTCACCGTCATCGGGTAGTAGGTGCCGCCCTTCACCGTCGCGTCGTTGGCGACGATCACGCACTCGCGCCCGGAGACGCGGCCGATGCCGGTGATGATGCGCGCCGCCGGCACCTCGCCGTCGTACATGCCGTAGGCGGCGAGCGGCGACAGCTCGAGGAACGGCGCGCCCGGATCGAGCAGCGCGTCGACGCGCTCGCGCGGCAGCAGCTTGCCGCGCGCGAGGTGCTTCGGCGCGCGCCTCCTCGCTGCCGCCGCGCGCGACCGCGGCGGTCTTGGCGCGCAGGTCGGCGACGAGTCCGCGCATGAGCTGCGCGTTGGCGCGGAAGTCTTCCGCGCGCGGATCGATGCCTGGAGCGCAGGGTGTCTCATCGGGCAGCCCGTCCCGAAGGCGCACGGCGTGCCGCGGCGAGCGCGCCGCGGCGGCGATGTCGCGCCGCGTGAGTCGGATCGATCGACAGCGAGGATTCGGGGTCATGATCGGATCTTGAGAATGGCCGAGGCGGTGGCGATCGCGCGCTCGCTGCACGGTCAGGCTGCCCTGGGTGAAGGCCAGCGACGACGTCTGGCGGACGATGCGTCCCGCGCGCCGCGACGAAGTCGCCCGGGCGTGCCGGCGCGAGGAAGTGCACGTCCAGCGCGACCGTGAGGCACGGCTTGCGCTCGTTGGCTTCCCAGGCGATCGCGCTCAGCGCGTGGTCCAGCAGCGTGGTCAGCATGCCGCCGTGCACGATCCCCGCGGGATTGGTGTGCTTCGTCCTCGGCCAGGAAGCCGTACGCCCAGGCGTCGCCTTCCTTCCTCGTCCACAACGGACCCACCAGGCCGAAGAATCCCGGGCAGCTCGCGCGCCTTCCAGCCTTCCAGCGCGGGATCCGTCATGGCGGTCATGCCTTCGAAAGGAGCAGCGCGGAAAGCGGTCGGCCTCGGCGCTGCATGTCCCTGGCGATCGCCACGCAGCGGGCATTGTCGAGCTGCTCCGCCACGCCCGCCGCGACCAGCGTGTGCGTGAGCTCGCGGCGCGCGTTGAACACGGGCACCGCGAGCACGGTCACGCCGCTGATGTAGTTGCCGCGGTCGATGCGAGTAGCCGCTCTTGCGCACGCTCTCCACCTCCTTGCGCCAGGCCTCGATGGGCGGCGGATTCTGCCAGCGCAGCGCGCGGAAGCGCCGCTCGATCTCGCTCCACGGTTGCGCGGCTGAACGCCGCCACGAGCCGCCCGGTGGCGCTGATCAGCGCGGGAAAGCGGCTGCCGACGTCGACGTGCAGCCGGAACGGCACCTGCGAGTGCGACAGCGCCAGCACCACCATGTGCTCGAGGCCGCCGATCTCGACGCCGATCGCCGTGACGCTCCATCGTGCGCGAGAGGCGGTCGAGCACCGGCTGCACCGCCGCCGGGAAGCCGTTGCCCTCGATCACGCTGCGCGCGAGCGACAGCATGCCGCACGCCCAGGCTGTAGCGCTTGGTCGCGTCGACCTTCACGAGCTCCTCGTCGACCAGCACGCGCAGGATGTGCAGGCAGGTGCTGGTCACCATGCCGAGCGACTGCGCGATCGCCTTCACGCCCATCGGCTCCGGCTGCGGCCCAGCAGCCGCAGGATGGCGACGGCGCGGGAGACCGCGGGCACCGGGCGGACGCGCGCGGGCGGCGCGCGGCGCGGGACGGTCGGGATGCTGATGCGGCATGGCGGTGGCATACGGGCACGGTGCTTCGGTATTTGTATTAGTACAATCATACGTTCTATTTGACAACTGTAGCGCGCGCCGGCATCATTTGCAACACACCGACCGCGCGAGCGCTCCCGTGCCGAAGCTCACCGAGTACACGTCCTACGCCGATGCGCAGAAGCACTGGTCGCCGGACAAGCTGTGGGAGCTCTTCGACGGCGACCGCGACGCAGCTCAACATCGCGCACGAGTGCATCGACCGGCACGTCGACGGCGACCGCGACCGGCCGGTGATCCTCGCGCACGCCGACGGCCGCGACGAGATGCCTGACCTTCGCCGACATCGCGCGCGACGTCGTCGCAGTTCGCGCACTGGCTGGCCGCGCAGGGCGTCGCAGCCGGGCGACCGCGTCGCCGTCATGCTCGAGCCGTCGCGCGCCGTTCTACGTCGCGATGTTCGGCGCGATCAAGCTCGGCGCGATCGCGGTGCCGCTGTTCACGCTGTTCGGGCCCGACGGCATCCGCCTGCGCGTGCAGGACTGCGCGCCGAAGCTCCTGATCACCAACGCCGAGAAGGCGCCCATGCGCCGACGGCATCCCGGGCACGCGCGTCGTCGTCGCCGACGACGCGTTCATGGCGCGGCTCGCACGCTACCCGGACGCGTTCGCGCCGGCGACGCGCGGCGACGACTACGCGATCTTCCAGTACACGTCGGGCACGACGCGCGAGCTGCCGGAGGCGGTCAAGCACACGCACCGCTCCATCGTCACGCTGATGCTGGCCGCGCTCTACGGCACCGGCCTGCGGCCCGGCGACCGCTTCTTCTGCCCGTCGTCGCCGGCGTGGGGCCACGGCCTGTGGCACGGCACGCTGGCGCCGCTGGCGCTCGGCCTCACGATCGGCGCGTTCTCCGGGCAAGTTCGACGCCGAGCGGCTGCTGAAGGCGCTGCACGACCACCGCTTCACCAACCTGTCGGCGGCCGCCACGCACTACCGGATGATGCGCAACTGCGGCGCCGCGCCGCAGCTACACGCTACTTCCTCGAGAAGCTCTCGTTCACCGGCGAGCCGATCGACAGCGAGACCGCCGCGTTCGCCGAGCAGACCTTCGGCCACCCGGTGTGCAGCATGTACGGCACGACCGAGATCGGCGTGATCCTCGTCAACTATCCGGGCGCCGCCGATTTCGTCGTCAAGCCGGGCTCGCTCGGCAAGCCGGTGCCCGGGCGGCAGGGTCGAGGTGCAGGACGCGAGGGCAAGCCCGTGCCCGCCCGGCGTCACGGGCGAGCTGAAGGTCTGGCGCCGCGACGGCTGGATCCCGACCAAGGACCTCGGCCGCGTCGACGAGGACGGCTACTTCTATCACGGCGGCCGCGCCGACGACGTCATCATCTCCGCCGGCTGGACGATGAGCGCCGTCGAGATCGAGGACGCGATCCTCAAGCATCCCGCACGTGCAGGAAGCGGCGGCGATCGGCGTGCCCGACGCGCTGCGCGGCCAGGTCGTGAAGGCCTTCGTCGTGGCCGACCGCGCCGGGCGACGAGGCGTTCGTCAAGGAAATCCAGGAGCTCGTGCGCACGCGCCTGAGCCAGCACGAATATCCGCGGCACGTCGCGTTCGTGGCCGAGCTGCCCAAGACGCCGGCCGGCAAGGTCCACCGCAAGGTGCTGCGCGAGCGCGAGATTGCCGCGCTGGCCGCCGCGCCGACATCGTCCCCTACTGAATCGCAACGAGGAGAGCAGCATGCTGACCGAAGAGAAGCCGCGCGCGCAAGATCGAGCGCGAGTTTCCCAAGATCACCGCAGCAGGGCCTGGACGACCTGCGGCAGCGCATCGGCGTCAAGATCGGCGCGACGGTCGAGCCGTGGTGCCACGAGGCGACGCGCGACAACATCCGCCACTACGCGCACGGCATCGGCGACGACAATCCGCTGTGGTGCGATCCCGACTACGCGGCGAAGACGCGCTACGGCGGCATCGTCGCGCTGCCGAGCTTCCTGTTCGCCACCAGCCGCATCATCTCGGGCTACGTCGGCGGCCTGCCCGGCGTGCACGCGATGTGGTCGGGCGCCGACTGGAACTGGCACAAGCCGGTGCATGCGCAACGACGAGATCTCGACCGAGGCGCTACCTCAAGGATCTGATCGAGCACGAGACGCGCTTCGCCGGCCGCGCGGTCCAGCAGATCTATCACGTCGACTTCTTCAACCAGCACGGCGACCAGGTCGCCGATGCCGACAGCTGGTGCTTCCGCACCGAGCGCGACCACGCGCGCGAGCAGGGCACCAAGTACAAGGAAGTGCGCGCGCGCGAGCCGCGCCGCTACACCGACGCGGAGCTGGCGCGAGGTCTACGACCTCTACGCCAACGAGGAGATCCGCGGCGCGAGCACGCGCTACTGGGAGGACGTCAAGGAAGGCGAGGCGCTGCCGACGATGGCCAAGGGACCGATGACGGTGACCGGCTTCATCGCCTACGCGCAGGGCTGGGGCGGTCTCTACATCCGCGCCAACAAGCTCGCGTGGAAGCTGATCGACGCGCATCCGGGCCTCGGCATCAAGAACCGCTTCGGCATCCCCGACGTGTCCCGAGCGCGTGCACTGGGAGGAGGAATTCGCGCTCGAGGTCGGCGCGCCCGGCGCCTACGACTACGGCCCGGAGCGCTGCTCGTGGCTCACGCACCACCTCACCAACTGGATGGGCGACGACGGCTTCCTGCGCAACGCGAACTGCAAGATCCGCCGCCACAATCCGGAAGGCGACCTGCTCTTCATCAAGGGCAAGGTGAAGCGCAAGTTCGTCGAGGACGGCCGCCATCTGGTCGAGATCGAGCAGGAGGCGCGCAACCAGGACGACGAGCTGTCGGTCGTCGGCTCCGGCATCGTGGAGCTGCCCGTCGCGCAAGCGGGCGTGCGACCATGGGCGCGCTGGACGGCATTCGCGTCGTCGATCTCTCGCGCGTGCTGGCCGGGCCGCTCTGCACGCAGATGCTGGCCGACCACGGCGCCGACGTGATCAAGGTCGAGCCGCCGATGGGCGACGAGACGCGCCTGCTCGGGCCGCCGTTCGACGCCACCGGCGACGCGGCCTATTTCGCCGCGGTGAATCGCGGCAAGCGCGCGATCACGCTCGACCTGTCGCGAGCCCGACGGCCGCGCGGTGCTCGAGAGGCTGCTGATGGGCGCCGACGTGCTGGTCGAGAATTTCCTGCCCGGCACGATGGAGCGCTGGGGCCTCGGCTACGACGACGCTCGCGCAGCGCCATCCGCGCCTCGTCTATTGCACGATCTCCGGCTTCGGCGCCGACGGCCCGCTCGGCGGGTTGCCGGGCTACGACGCCGTGCTGCAGGCGATGTGCGGGCTCATGAGCGTGAACGGCTCCGACGGAGTCCGGCCCGATGCGGCTCGGCATTCCGATCGTCGATCATCTGACGGGCTACGTCGCGATGACCGGCATCCTGATGGCGCTGTACGCGCGCGAGCGCACGGGCGCGGGCAGCGCGTCGAGGCCACGCTGTTCGACACCGGCCTGAGCCTGCTCGTGCCGCACGCCGCGAACTGGTTCTGTTCGGGCCGCGCGCCGGGCCTGCTCGGCAGCGCGCATCCCAACATCTCTCCGTACGACAAGTTCCAGGCGGGCGACGGCGAGATCTTTCTCGGCGTCGTCAACGACGGCCAGTTCCGGAAACTTTGCGACCACATCGGTCGGCCGGATCTCGCGGCCGATCCGCGCTTCGCGACCAATGCGAGCCGCGTCGAGCACCGCGCGGCGCTGCGCGCCGAGCTCGAGACGACGCTTGCCGCGCACGAGGTCGGGACCGCTGTGCCGCGACCTCATGCGCGCGGGCGTTCCCGCCGGACCTGTGAACACCGTGCCGCAGGCCTTCGCGCAGGCGCATGCCGCGCATCGCCGCGATGCTGGTCGAGGACGACGGCTATCGCGGCGTCGGCACGCCGGTGAAGCTCTCGCGACACGCGCGCGCGCCCCGCGCGCAAGCCGCCGCGCTTCGGCGAGCATGCCGACGCAGATCCTCGCCGAGGCCGGCTACACCGCGCCGACGCAGATCGCGGAATCTGCGCAGGAAGGACATCGTGCGCGAGCGTCCACTGCGCACGCTAGAGCAATCCGGCAACCGATCAGGAGGAGATTCTGCAATGAAACGTCGCATTCGATTGCGTCGGCCGCCCTCGCCGCCGGCCTGGCCTCGCGCACGCTCGCGCTCGCGCAGGGCTATCCCAACAAGCCGGTCCGGATCATCGTCGCCTACCAGGCCGGACAAGGGCACCGACGTCGCGACGCGCTACATCGCCGAGCGGCTCAACAAGGCGCTCGGCCAGCATTTCTACGTCGACAACAAGCCCGGCGCCGGCGGCAATATCGGCACCGAGGCCGCCGCGCGTGCCACGCCCGACGGCTACACGCTGACGATGGGCACCAATGCCACGCACGGCACCAACCAGTTCCTGTACGACACGCTGCCCTTCGACGCCGAGAAGGACTTCGAGCCGGTCATCCTGATCGGCTCGTTCCCGATGGTGATCGCCGCCAATCCGGCGTTCCCCGGCAACACGGTCGCCGACCTGATCGCGACGGCGAAGGCGACGCCCAAGGGCATCGACATCGCGATGCCGAGCACCACGGCGCGCATCGTGTTCGAGCTGCTCAAGGCGCAGAGCCAGGCGCCGCTGTTCGGCATTCCGTACAAGGGTTCGGCCACCGCGATGACCGAGACGATCGGCGGCCAGGTGCCGCTCATCATCGACACCGTGACCGCGGTGCGGCCGCACGTCGCGGCCGGCAAGCTGAAGGCGATCGCGGTGACCTCGCTGAAGCGCACCGAGCTGCTGCCCGGCGTGAAGCCGGTCGCCGAGCAGGGGCTGCCCGGCTTCGAGGTCATCGCCTGGAACGCGCTCTACGCGCCGAACGGCACGCCGAAGGACATCGATCGAGAGGCTCAACGCCGAGATCAACAAGATCCTCGCGCAGCCGGAATCGCGCCAGAAGCTGAAGGATCTCGGCTTCGACGTCGGCGGCGGCACGCCCGAGCAGCTCGCCGAGTTCGGCCGCGCCGGAACGCCCAAGTGGGGACCGCTCATCAAGGCGGCCGGGATCAAGGCCGAGTGAGTGAACGCAACGATGCGCCGCGCGCCATGCAGCGCGCGTGCGCGTCCTTGTTCGCGCGCACGTCGTCCGTGCGGACCCCGCTGCCGCGACGGGGTGTTGCGGTCGATCCCGCCGGCAATGCCGCGCACACGCCGCGCCCTCGCCCGCGGGCAAGCGCGCCGCTACGGGCTCGCCTGACGCCCTTCCTCCTCCTCCGCTAGGCGGCCGGCCGGCCGCCCGGCCCGATAATGTTGCAGCGCCGCGCGACCGCGGGCTGCAATACTGCGTCCGCAGGCGTGCAAGGTTGTAACAGATCGCAACAATTGTGCGCCGCAGGAAACTTTGACTTCGCGGACAATTCCTACCGTCGAGTCCGTCAACGGCGCACAGGTCGCACAACATCCAACAATGGCCTCCACCCTCCATCCTGCCGGTCGCACCGCGAGCGCGCCGGTCGAGCCCCGGCTCGATGGCGAGGATCCCCGCCCGACACCTCCGGCGCTCGACCCCGAGCCCGGCCCGCCCCCGCGGCGCGCGTGGCCGTGGGTGCTGGCCGTGCTTGTCGTCGTCGCGGCCGCCGTCGGCGGCTATTTCTGGTGGCAGCGCGCTAATGCCCCGGCGGCACCGGCCGCCGGCGCGACTTCCGGCGCCCCGGGAGCACCGGGAAGCGGCCGCTTCGATCCCGCGTCGCGCGCGCTGCCCGTGGTCGCGGCGCCGGTGCGCAAGGGCAACGTCGACGTCTATCTCAACGCGCTCGGCACCGTCACGCCGCGCAATCTCGTGACTGTGAAGCCGCGCGTCGACGGCCAATTGATGCGCGTCGCGTTCGAGGAGGGCCAGCTCGTGAAGGCGGGCGCGCTGCTCGCCGAGATCGATCCGCGGCCGTTCCAGGTGCAGCTCGCGCAGGCGGAAGGCCAGCTCGCGAAGGACCAGGCGCTGCTCACCAACGCGAAGGTCGACCTCGAGCGCTACCAGACGCTGCTGTCGCAGGACTCGATCTCCAAGCAGCAGGTCGACACGCAGGCGGCGCTGGTGCGCCAGTACGAAGGCACGGTCAAGGCGGACCAGGGCGCGGTCGACAGCGCCAAGCTGCAGCTGTCCTATGCGCGCGTCACCGCGCCGCTGTCCGGACGCGTCGGCTTGCGGCAGGTCGATCCGGGCAACGTCGTGCACGCGTCCGATGCGAACGGCATCGTGACCATCGCGCAGCTGCAACCGGTCAGCGTGGTGTTCCCCATTCCCGAGGACAACGTGCAGCTCGTGATGAAGCGGCTGCAGGCCGGCGACGCGTCCCCCGTCGAGGCGTGGGACCGCGACCAGAAGGTCAAGCTCGCCACCGGCAAGCTCATCACGGCCGACAACACGATCGACGTCGCCACCGGCACCGTCAAGATGAAGGCCGAGTTCGCCAACGACAACATCGCGCTCTTCCCCAACCAGTTCGTCAACGTGCGCATGCTCGACGCAGACGCTGCCCGACGCGACGCTCGTGCCGAGCGCGGCCATCCAGCGCGGCGCGCCGGGCACGTTCGTCTACGTCGTGAAGGACGACCACACGGTCACCGTCACGCCGGTCAAGCTCGGGCCCGCGCAGGGCGAGATCACGGTGGTCACGAGCGGCGTCGCGCCCGGCATGCAGGTGGTCGTCGACGGCGCCGACAAGCTGCGCGAAGGCGCCAAGGTCGAGCTCATCACGCGCGAGGGGCAGGCGGTCGCGCCGCCGAAGGCCGCAGGTCCGCGCGGGCCCCCGCGGCGAGCGCCCGGCGGGCGCGGGCACCGCCGAGAGCGCCGCGAACGGAAGCGCCCCACCCGCCGAAGCGCCGCGCGCCTCCGGCCGGCGGCGGACCGGGCGCGGCTGACCCCGCGAAGCGGCGTGGTCGAACCCGGCGCCCGCCACCGTCGACGGAATGCGATGAACCCGTCCCGCCTCTTCATCCTGCGGCCGGTGGCCACCACGCTGCTGATGGTGGCGATCCTGCTCGCGGGCATCGTCGCCTACCGCGTGCTGCCGCTCTCGGCGCTGCCGGAGGTCGACTACCCGACGATCCAGGTCGTCACGCTCTATCCGGGCGCCAGTCCCGACGTGATGGCGTCGTCGGTCACCGCGCCGCTCGAGCGCCAGTTCGGCCAGATGCCCGGTCTCAACCAGATGTCGTCGACGAGCTCGGGCGGCGCCTCGGTGATCACGCTGCAGTTCAGCCTCGCGCTCTCGCTCGACGTCGCCGAGCAGGAGGTGCAGGCGGCGATCAACGCGTCGTCGAACTTCCTGCCGACCGACCTGCCAGCCCGCCGATCTACAACAAGGTCAATCCGGCCGACACGCCGATCCTCACGCTGGCGCTGACGTCGTCCACGCTGCCGCTGCCCAAGCTCGAGGACCTGGCCGACACGCGCATCGCGCAGAAGATCTCGCAGCTGCCGGGCGTGGGCCTCGTCAGCATCAGCGGCGGCCAGCGGCCCGCGGTGCGCATCCAGGTCAATCCGAAGGCGCTCGCCGCGTACGGCCTCTCGCTGGAGGACGTGCGCACGTCGATCGCCGCCGCCAACACCAACCAGGCCAAGGGCAGCTTCGACGGGCCGACGCGCGCGTCGACCATCGACGCCAACGACCAGCTGAAGACCGCCGACGAGTACCGCTAGCTGATCATCGCGTATCGCAACGGCGCGCCGGTGCGCGTGCAGGACGTCGCGGACACCGTCGACGGCGCCGAGAACACGCGGCTCGCCGCGTGGGCGAACGACGACGCCGGCGATCATCCTCAACGTGCAGCGGCAGCCGGGCACCAACGTCATCGAGGTGGTCGACCGCGTGAAGGAGCTGCTGCCCACGCTGTCGGCCTCGCTGCCCGCGAGCGTCGACGTGACGCTCCTCACCGACCGCACCGTGACCATCCGCGGCTCCGTGGTCGACGTCCAGTTCGAGCTGCTGCTCGCAGTCGCGCTGGTGGTGATGGTGATCTTCCTGTTCCTGCGCAACGTGCGCGCGACGATCATCCCGAGCGTCGCGGTGCCGCTGTCGCTGGTCGGCACGTTCGGCGTCATGTACCTCGCCGGCTTCTCGATCAACAACCTGACGCTGATGGCGCTCACCATCGCCACCGGCTTCGTGGTGGACGACGCGATCGTCGTGATCGAGAACATCGCGCGCTACATCGAGGAGGGCGAGACGCCGCTGGCCGCGGCGCTCAAGGGCACGCAGCAGATCGCGTTCACCATCATCTCGCTCACGTTCTCGCTCATCGCGGTGCTGATCCCGCTGCTGTTCATGGGCGACGTCGTGGGGCGGCTGTTCCGCGAGTTCGCGATCACGCTCGCGGTGTCGATCCTGATCTCCGCGGTGGTGTCGCTGACGCTGACGCCGATGATGTGCGCGAAGCTCCTGCGCCACGCGCCGGAGGACGAGCAGGGCCGCTTCTACCGCTGGAGCGGCGATCTCTTCGACCGCGTGATCCACCGCTATGGGCAGATGCTCAACTGGGTGCTCGACCGCCAGGCGGCGACGCTCGTCGTCGCGGTGCTGACGCTGGTGTTCACGGTCGTGCTGTACGTGCTGATCCCCAAGGGCTTCTTCCCGGTGCAGGACACGGGCGCGATCCAGGGCATCTCGGAGGCGCCGCAGTCGATCTCGTTCGCCGCGATGGCGGAGCGCCAGCAGGCGCTGGCCGACGTCGTGCTGCAGGACCCGGCGGTGGCGACGCTCACGTCGTTCATCGGCGTCGACGGCACCAACGCGACGCTCAACAGCGGCCGCATGCTGATCAACCTGAAGCCGCGCCGCGAGCGCGACGCATCGGCCAGCGAGATCATCCGCCGGCTGCAGCCGCAAGCTCGCCCAGGTGGACGGCATCGAGCTCTACATGCAGCCGGTGCAGGACCTGACGATCGAGGATCGGGTCAGCCGCACGCAGTACCAGTTCACGGTGCGAGTCCACCGACATCGCGAACCTGTCGACGTGGGTGCCGAAGCTCGTCGACCGGCTGCGCGCAGGTGCCGCAGCTCGCCGACGTCGCGAGCGATCTTTCCGACAACGGCCTGCAGGCCTATCTCGACTTCGACCGGACCACCGCGAGCCGGCTCGGCATCACGCCCGCCGCGATCGACAACGCGCTCTACAACGCGTTCGGCCAGCGCCTCATCTCGACCATCTTCACGCAGTCGAACCAGTACCGCGTGGTGCTGGAGGTCAAGCCCGAGTTCCAGCGCGGCCCCGCGGCGCTCGACGGCATCTACGTGACGTCGACGGTGCCCGGGCAGCCGTCGCAGCAGGTGCCGCTGTCGACCATCGCGCGGGTCGTCGAGCAATCGGCGCCGCTCGCGATCAACCACATCGGGCAGTTTCCCGCCGCGACGGTGTCGTTCAACCTCGCGCGGGGCGCTTCGCTGGGCGATGCGGTCAAGGCGATCGAGGCGGCGCGCACGGACGCTGGGCGTGCCCGGACAGCGTGCAGATCAACTTCCAGGGCGCGGCGCTGGCCTTCCGCGCGTCGCTCGCCAACGAGCTGTGGCTGATCCTCGCCGCGATCGTGACGATGTACATCGTGCTGGGCGTGCTCTACGAGAGCTTCATCCACCCGATCACGATCCTGTCCACGCTGCCGTCGGCGGGCGTGGGCGCGCTGCTCGGCGCTGCTGGTCTCCGGCAACGACCTGTCGATCATCGCGATCATCGGCATCATCCTGCTGATCGGCATCGTCAAGAAGAACGCGATCATGATGATCGACTTCGCGCTCGACGCGGAGCGCGAGCGCGGAATGCGCCCCGCGCGACGCGATCTTCCAGGCCTGCCTCCTGCGCTTCCGGCCGATCATGATGACGACGATGGCGGCGATCCTGGGCGCGCTGCCGCTGATGATCGGCTGGGGCGAGGGCTCCGAGCTGCGCCATCCGCTGGGCATCGCGATGGTCGGCGGCCTGATCCTGTCGCAGGCGCTCACGCTGTTCACGACGCCGGTGATCTATCTCGCCTTCGATCGCGCTGCGCGACGGCGCGTGCCGGCGCACACGGACCCTCGCCGGATCACGGCGCGGGCGCCCCGCGCTCGCGTCACTGGAGTGAGCGAACGCGCGGGATGTCCGAGCCTGTCGGCACCGTTCATCGACCGCCCGGTCGCCACGACGCTGCTGACGCTCGGCATCGCGCTCGCGGGCGCGCTCGCGTTCCGCCTGCTGCCGGTGTCGCCGCTGCCGCAGGTCGACTTCCCGACGATCTCGGTGCAGGCGTCGCTCCCCGGCGCCAGTCCCGAGACGATGGCGGCGACGGTCGCGACGCCGCTCGAGCGTTCGCTGGGGCGCATCGCCGGCGTCACCGAGATGACGTCGTCGAGCACGCTGGGGTCGACCCGCGTTACGCTGCAGTTCGACTTGAGCCGCGACATCGACGGCGCGGCGCGCGACGTGCAGGCGGCGATCAACGCCGCGCGCTCGCTGCTGCCCACGGGCCTGCCAAGCAATCCGACCTACCGCAAGGTCAACCCGGCCGATGCGCCGATCATGATCCTGACGCTCACCTCCGAGACGCTGACGCAGGGCCAGATGTACGACGCCGCGTCGACGATCCTCGCGCAGAAGCTCTCGCAGGTCGTCCGGAGTCGGCCAGGTGAGCGTCGGCGGCAGTTCGCTGCCCGCCGTTCGCGTCGAGCTCAATCCCGAGGCACTCAACAAGTACGGCATCGGCGTCGAGCAGGTGCGCGCGGCGATCGCTGCCGCGAACGCCAACCGACCGAAGGGCGCGCTCGAGGAGGGCGACCGGCATTGGCAGATCTACGCCAACGACCAGGCGAAGACGGCGGCCGAATACCTGCCGCTCATCGTCTCCTACCGCAACGGCAATGCGGTGCAGCTGTCCGACGTCGCCGACGTCGTCGACTCGGTCCAGGACCTGCGCAACGCCGGCATGGCCAACGGCAAGCCGTCGGTGCTCGTCATCATCAACCGTCAGCCCAACGCGAACATCATCGAGACGGTCGACCGGGTGACGGCGCTGCTGCCTTCGCTCCGCGCGTCGA
>CAVRZM010000002.1:0-28975 GCA_963725735.1 uncultured beta proteobacterium
GTGCTGCGCTTGCGCACACCGACGCGAGCGCAACGAGGCCGAGGCGTGACCATGGGAGCGTTGGACGGCGTCCGCGTCGTCGATCTGTCGCGCGTCCTGGCCGGGCCGCTGTGCACGCAGATGCTGGCCGACCACGGCGCCGACGTGATCAAGGTCGAGCCGCCCGCGGGCGACGAGACGCGGCTGTTCGGGCCGCCG
This sequence comes from uncultured beta proteobacterium, assembly GCA_963725735.1. Lineage (GTDB taxonomy): Bacteria > Pseudomonadota > Gammaproteobacteria > Burkholderiales > Casimicrobiaceae > VBCG01. Next base: position 199 of record CAVRZM010000002.1, read on the forward strand.
TTCGACGCCGCCGGCGACGCCGCGTATTTCTCCGCCGTGAATCGCGGCAAGCGCGCGATCGCCCTCGATCTTGCGAGCCCTGAGGGGCGCGCGGTGCTCGAGCGGCTCCTGCTGCGCGCCGACGTGCTGGTCGAGAATTTCCTGCCCGGAACGATGGAGCGCTGGGGGCTCGCGTACGACGAGCTTGCGCGCCGCAACCCGCGGCTCGTCTACGCCACGATTTCCGGCTTCGGCGCCGACGGCCCGCTGGGCGGCCTGCCCGGCTACGACGCCGTGCTGCAGGCGATGTGCGGGCTCATGAGCGTGAACGGCTCCGACGCGACCGGCGCGATGCGCCTCGGCGTGCCGATCGTCGATCACCTCACGGGCTACGTCGCGATGACCGGCATCCTGATGGCGCTGTATGCGCGCGAGCGCACGGGCGTCGGGCAGCGCGTCGAGTCGACGCTGTTCGACGCGGGCTTGAGCCTGCTCGTCCCGCACGGGGCCAACTGGTTCGCGTCCGGGCAGGCGCCGCGCCTCCTCGGCAGCGGACATCCCAACATCTATCCGTACGACAAGTTCCCCGTCGGCGGCGCCGAGATCTTTCTCGGGGTGGCCAACGATGGCCAGTACCGGAAACTGTGCGACTACCTGGCCCGGGCCGATCTCGCATCCGATCCGCGCTTCACGACCAATGCGCTCCGCGTCGAGCACCGCGCGGCATTGCGTCCCGCGCTGGAAGCGGCGCTCGCCGGACACGCCCCCGGGCCGCTGTGCCGCGACCTCATGCGCGTCGGCGTTCCCGCGGGACCCGTGCATTCGGTACCGCAGGCCTTCGCGCAGGCGCACGCCGCGCATCGCGCGATGGTGGTGGAGGACGACGGCTACCGCGGCATCGGCGCCCCGGTGAAGCTCTCGGGTACCGCGCCGCGCCCCGCGCGCAAGCCGCCGCGCTTTGCCGAGCATGCCGAGGCGATCCTGCTCGAGGCGGGATACACCGCCCGCGAGATCGCCGAATTCCGTAGCACGAACGTCGTGCGCCAGCTTCCGCTGCGCCGCTAGAGCACCGCAACCACAGGAGGAATTCTGCAATGAAACCGATTCGATTTGCGTGGCCGCCCTCGCGGCCGGCCTGGTCCTGGCGCCGCTCGCGCTCGCGCAGGGCTATCCCAACAAGCCGGTGCGGATCATCGTCGCCTACCAGGCGGGCCAGGGCACCGACGTCGCCACGCGCTACATCGCCGACCGGCTGAACCACGCGCTCGGCCAGGGCTTCGTCGTCGACAACAAGCCCGGCGCCGGCGGCAACATCGGCACCGAGGCCGCCGCCCGCGCCGCGCCCGACGGCTACACGCTCACGATGGGCACCAACGCCACGCACGGCACCAACCAGTTCCTCTACGACACGCTGCCCTACGACGCCGAGAAGGACTTCGAGCCGGTCATCCTGATCGGCTCGTTCCCGATGGCGATCGCCGCCACGCCGTCGTTCCCCGGCAATTCGGTCGCCGACATCATCGCGAACGCGAAGGCGACGCCCAAGGGCATCGACATCGCGATGCCGAGCACCACCGCGCGCATCGTGTTCGAGCTGCTGAAGGCGCAGAGCCAGGCGCCGGTGGTCGGCATTCCGTACAAGGGTTCGGCGACGGCGGTGTCGGAAACCATCGGCGGCCAGGTGCCGCTCCTCATCGACACCGTGACGGCGGTGCGACCGCACGTCGCCGCGGGCAAGCTCAAGGCCATCGCGGTGACGTCGCAGAAGCCCACCGAGCTCCTGCCCGGCGTGAAGCCGGTCGCCGAGCAGGGACTGCCCGGCTTCGAGGTCATCGCGTGGAACGCGCTCTACGCGCCGAAGGGCACGCCGAAGGATGTGATCGAGAAGCTCAACGCCGAGATCAACAAGATCCTCGCGCAACCGGAATCGCGGCAGAAGCTGAAGGACCTGGGCTTCGACGTCGGCGGCGGCACGCCCGCGCAGCTCGCCGAGTTCGGCCGCGCCGAGCGCGCCAAGTGGGGGCCGCTCATCAAGGCGGCCGGCATCAAGGCCGAGTGAGTGAACGCAACGATGCGCCGCGCGCCATGCAGCGCGCGTGCGCGTCCTTGTTCGCGCGCACGTCGTCCGCGTGCGGACCCCGCTGCCGCGACGGGGTGTTGCGGTCGATCCCGCCGGTAATGCCGCGCACACGCCGCGCCCTCGCCCGCGGGCAAGCGCGCCGCTACGGGCTCGCCTGACGCCCTTCCTCCTCCTCCGCTAGGCGGCCGGCCGGCCGCCCGGCCCGATAATGTTGCAGCGCCGCGCGACCGCGGGCTGCAATACTGCGTCCGCAGGCGTGCAAGGTTGTAACAGATCGCAACAATTGTGCGCCGCAGGAAACTTTGACTTCGCGGACAATTCCTACCGTCGAGTCCGTCAACGGCGCACAGGTCGCACAACATCCAACAATGGCCTCCACCCTCCATCCTGCCGATCGCACCGCGAGCGCGCCGGTCGAGCCCCGGCTCGATGGCGAGGATCCCCGCCCGACACCTCCGGCGCTCGACCCCGAGCCCGGCCCGCCCCCGCGGCGCGCGTGGCCGTGGGTGCTGGCCGTGCTTGTCGTCGTCGCGGCCGCCGTCGGCGGCTATTTCTGGTGGCAGCGCGCTAATGCCCCGGCGGCACCGGCCGCCGGCGCGACTTCCGGCGCCCCGGGAGCACCGGGAAGCGGCCGCTTCGATCCCGCGTCGCGCGCGCTGCCCGTGGTCGCGGCGCCGGTGCGCAAGGGCAACGTCGACGTCTACCTCAACGCGCTCGGCACCGTCACGCCGCGCAACCTCGTCACGGTGAAGCCGCGCGTCGACGGCCAGTTGATGCGCGTCGCGTTCGAGGAGGGCCAGCTCGTCAAGGCGGGCGCGCTGCTCGCCGAGATCGATCCGCGGCCGTTCCAGGTGCAGCTCGCGCAGGCGGAAGGCCAGCTCGCGAAGGACCAGGCGCTGCTCACCAACGCGCAGGTCGACCTCGAGCGCTACCAGACGCTGCTGTCGCAGGACTCGATCTCCAAGCAGCAGGTCGACACGCAGGCCGCGCTGGTGCGCCAGTACGAAGGCACGGTCAAGGCCGACCAGGGCGCGGTCGACAGCGCGAAGCTGCAGCTGTCCTATGCGCGCGTCACCGCGCCGCTCTCCGGACGCGTCGGCCTGCGGCAGGTCGATCCGGGCAACGTCGTGCACGCGTCCGATGCGAACGGCATCGTGATCATCGCGCAGCTGCAACCGATCAGCGTCGTGTTCCCGATTCCCGAGGACAACGTGCAGCTCGCGTTGAAGCGGCTGCAATCCGGCGACGCGTCCCCCGTCGAGGCGTGGGACCGCGACCAGAAGGTCAAGCTCGCCACCGGCAAGCTCGTCACGGCCGACAACACGATCGACGTCGCCACCGGCACGGTCAAGATGAAGGCCGAGTTCGCGAACGACAACAACGCGCTCTTCCCCAACCAGTTCGTGAACGTGCGCATGCTGACGCAGACGCTGCCCGACGCGACGCTGGTGCCGAGCGCGGCCATCCAGCGCGGCGCGCCGGGCACGTTCGTGTACGTCGTGAAGGACGATCACACCGTCACCGTCACGCCGGTGAAGCTCGGGCCCACGCAGGGCGAGACCACGGTGGTCACGAGCGGCGTGCGGCCCGGCATGCAGGTGGTCGTCGACGGCGCCGACAAGCTGCGCGAAGGCGCGACGGTCGACGCTCATCACCCGCGAAGGTCAGGCGGTGGCGCCGCCGAAGGCCGCAGGTCCGCGCGGGCCCCGCGGCGAGCGTCCGGCGGGCGCGGGCACCGCCGCAAAACGCCCGCAGAACGGAAGCGCCCCACCCGCCGATGCGCCTGCGCTGCCTCCGCCCGGCGGCGGACCGGGGCGCGGCTGACGCCGCGAGCGGCGTGGTCGAACCCGCGCGCCCCGCCACCGTCGACGGAATGCGATGAACCCGTCCCGGCAGTTCATCCTGCGGCCGGTGGCCACCACGCTGCTGATGGTGGCGATCCTGCTCGCGGGCATCGTCGCCTATCGCGTGCTGCCGCTGTCCGCGCTGCCGGAGGTCGACTACCCGACGATCCAGGTCGTGACGCTGTATCCGGGCGCGAGCCCCGACGTGATGACGTCGTCGGTCACCGCGCCGCTCGAGCGCCAGTTCGGCCAGATGCCGGGGTTGAACCAGATGTCGTCGACGAGCTCGGGCGGCGCATCGGTGATCACGCTGCAGTTCAGCCTCGCGCTCGCGCTCGACGTCGCCGAGCAGGAGGTGCAGGCGGCGATCAACGCGTCGTCGAACTTCCTGCCGACCGACCTGCCCAGCCCGCCGATCTACAACAAGGTCAATCCGGCCGACACGCCGATCCTCACGCTCGCGCTCACCTCCTCCACGCTGCCGCTGCCCAAGCTCGAGGACCTCGCCGACACGCGCCTCGCGCAGAAGATCTCGCAGCTGCCGGGCGTCGGCCTGGTCAGCATCAGCGGCGGCCAGCGCCCCGCGGTGCGCATCCAGGTCAACCCGAAGGCGCTCGCCGCGTACAGCCTCTCGCTCGAGGACGTGCGCACCTCCATCGCGGCCGCCAACATCAACCAGGCCAAGGGCAGCTTCGACGGCCCCACGCGCGCGTCGACCATCGACGCCAACGACCAGCTGAAGACCGCCGACGAGTACCGCTCGCTGATCATCGCGTACCGCAACGGCGCGCCGGTGCGCGTGCAGGACGTCGCGGACACCGTCGACGGCGCCGAGAACACGCGGCTCGCCGCGTGGGCGAACGAGACGCCGGCGATCATCCTCAACGTGCAGCGCCAGCCGGGCACCAACGTCATCGAGGTGGTCGACCGCGTGAAGAAGCTGCTGCCCACGCTGTCCGGCGTCGCTGCCGGCGAGCGTCGACGTGACGCTGCTCACCGACCGCACCGTCACCATCCGCGGCTCGGTGACCGACGTCCAGTTCGAGCTGCTGCTCGCCGTCGCGCTCGTGGTGATGGTGATCTTCCTGTTCCTGCGCAACGTGCGCGCGACCATCATTCCGAGCGTGGCGGTGCCGCTGTCGCTGGTCGGCACGTTCGGCGTCATGTACCTCGCCGGCTTCTCGATCAACAACCTGACGCTGATGGCGCTGACCATCGCCACCGGCTTCGTGGTCGACGACGCGATCGTCATGATCGAGAACATCGCGCGCTACATCGAGGAGGGCGAGACGCCGCTCGACGCGGCGCTCAAGGGCACGCAGCAGATCGGCTTCACCATCATCTCGCTCACCTTCTCGCTCATCGCGGTGCTGATCCCGCTGCTGTTCATGGGCGACGTGGTCGGCCGGCTGTTCCGCGAGTTCGCGATCACGCTCGCGGTGTCGATCCTCATCTCCGCGGTGGTGTCGCTGACGCTGACGCCGATGATGTGCGCGAAGCTGCTGCGCCACGCTGCCGGAGGACGAGCAGGGCCGCTTCTACCGCTGGAGCGGCGACCTCTTCGACCGCGTGATCCACCGCTACGGGCAGATGCTCAACTGGGTGCTCGACCGGCAGGCGGCCACGCTGGTCGTCGCGGTCCTGACGCTCGTGTTCACCGTCGTGCTCTACGTGGTGATCCCCAAGGGCTTCTTCCCGGTGCAGGACACGGGCGCGATCCAGGGCATCTCGGAGGCGCCGCAGTCGATCTCGTTCGCCGCGATGGCGGAGCGCCAGCAGGCGCTGGCCGACGTCGTCCTGCAGGATCCCGGCGGTGGCGAGCCTCACGTCGTTCATCGGCGTCGACGGCACCAACGCGACGCTCAACAGCGGCCGCATGCTGATCAACCTGAAGCCGCGCCGCGAGCGCGACGCGATCGCGAGCGAGATCATCCGCCGCCTGCAGCCGCAGCTGCGCCGCACGTGGAGGGCATCGACGCTCTACATGCAGCCGGTGCAGGACCTGACGATCGAGGACCGGGTCAGCCGCACGCAGTACCAGTTCACGGTGGAGTCCGCCGACATCGCGAACCTGTCGACGTGGGTGCCGAAGCTCGTCGAGCGGCTGCGCCAGGTGCCGCAGCTGGCCGACGTCGCGAGCGACCTGTCGGACAGCGGGCTGCAGGCCTATCGTGGACATCGACCGCGACCACCGCGAGCCGCCTCGGCATCACGCCCGCCGCCATCGACAACGCGCTCTACAACGCGTTCGGCCAGCGCCTCGTCTCGACCATCTTCACGCAGATCGAACCAGTATCGCGTGGTGCTCGAGGTGAAGCCCGAGTTCCAGCGCGGGCCCGAGCGCGCTCGACGGCATCTACGTGACGTCGACGGTGCCGGGCCAGCCGGCGCAGCAGGTGCCGCTGTCGACGGTCGCGCGCGTCGTCGAGAAGTCGGCGCCGCTCGCCGATCAACCACATCGGCCAGTTCCCCGCCGCGACGATCTCGTTCAACCTCGCGCGCGGCGCCTCGCTGGGCGACGCGGTCAAGGCGATCGAGGCGGCGCGCACGCGAGCTCGGCGTCCCGGACAGCGTGCAGATCAACTTCCAGGGCGCGGCGCTCGCCTTCCGCGCGTCGCTCGCCAACGAGCTGTTGCTGATCCTCGCCGCGATCGTGACGATGTACATCGTGCTGGGCGTGCTCTACGAGAGCTTCATCCACCCGATCACGATCCTGTCGACGCTGCCCTCGGCCGGCGTCGGCGCGCTGCTCGCGCTGATGCTCTCCGGCAACGACCTGTCGATCATCGCCATCATCGGCATCATCCTGCTGATCGGCATCGTGAAGAAGAACGCGATCATGATGATCGACTTCGCGCTCGACGCGGAGCGCGAGCGACGGCCTCGCCGCCGCGCGACGCGATCTTCCAGGCCTGCCTGCTGCGCTTCCGGCCGATCATGATGACCACGATGGCGGCGATCCTGGGCGCGCTGCCGCTGATGATCGGCTGGGGCGTAGGCTCCGAGCTGCGCCATCCGCTCGGCATCACGATGGTCGGCGGCCTCGTCTTCTCGCAGGCGCTCACGCTGTTCACCACGCCGGTGATCTACCTCGCCTTCGACCGCCTCGCGCGGCGTTCGCGCCGCTCACGCGCCCGTCGGCACGCCGGCGCGGCCGGCGGATTGAGGACCGACCGTGTTGAACCTCTCGGCGCCCTTCATCGACCGGCCCGTCGCCACGACGCTGCTGACGCTCGGCGTCGCGCTCGCCGGGCGCGCATCGCCTTCCAGCTGCTGCCGGTGTCGCCGCTGCCGCAGGTCGACTTCCCGACCATCTCGGTGCAGGCCTCGCTGCCCGGCGCGAGCCCGGAGACGATGGCGACCACCGTGGCCACGCCGCTCGAGCGCTCGCTCGGCCGCATCGCCGGCGTCACCGAGATGACGTCGTCGCAGCTCGCTCGGCTCCACCCGCGTCACGCTGCAGTTCGACCTCTCGCCGCGACATCGACGGCGCGGCGCGCGACGTGCAGGCCGCGATCAACGCGGCGCGCAGCGCTGCTGCCGACCGGCCTGCCCAAGCAACCCGACCTACCGCAAGGTGAACCCGGCCGACGCGCCGATCATGATCCTGGCGCTCACCTCGGACACGCTGACGCAGGGCCAGATGTACGACGCCGCGTCGACGATCCTCGCGCAGAAGCTGTCGCAGGTGGAGGGCGTCGGCCAGGTCACGGTCGGCGGCAGCTCGCTGCCCGCGGTGCGCGTCGAGCTCAATCCGACGGCGCTCAACAAGTACGGCATCGGCCTCGAGGACGTGCGCGCCGCGCTCGCCGCCACCAACGCCAACCGGCCGAAGGGCGCGGTCGAGGACGGCGACCGCCACTGGCAGATCTACGCCAACGACCAGGCGAAGACGGCCGCCGAATACCTGCCGCTGATCGTCGCCTACCGCAACGGCGCCGCGGTGCGCCTCTCCGACGTCGCCACGTGGTCGATTCGGTGCAGGACCTGCGCAACGCCGGCATGGCCAACGGCCAGCCGTCGGTGCTCGTCATCATCAACCGCCAGCCCAACGCCAACATCATCGAGACGGTCGACCGCGTGACGGCGCTGCTGCCGCAGCTGCGCGCGTCGATCCCCAGCGCGATCAACGTCGACGCTCGCGATGGACCGCACGACGACGATCCGCGCCTCGCTGCGCGACGTCGAGCGCACGCTGTCGATCGCGGTGGCGCTGGTGATCCTGGTGGTGTTCCTGTTCCTGCGCAACGGGCGCGCCACGCTGATCCCCAGCGTCGCCGTGCCGGTGTCGCTGATCGGCACCTTCGGCGTGATGTACCTCGCCGGCTTCACCCTCAACAACTTCTCGCTGATGGCGCTGACCATCGCCACCGGCTTCGTCGTCGACGACGCCATCGTGGTGCTCGAGAACATCACGCGCCACATCGAGGAGGGCATGCCGCCGTTCGCCGCCGCGCTGCAGGGCGCGCGCGAGGTCGGCTTCACCGTGCTGTCGATGAGCCTCTCGCTGATCGCGGTGTTCATCCCGATCCTGCTGATGGGCGGCATCGTCGGCCGGCTGTTCCGCGAGTTCGCGGTCACGCTGTCGGTGGCGATCCTCGTGTCGCTGGTGGTGTCGCTCACCACCACGCCGATGATGTGCGCGCGCCTGCTGCGGCCCAGGCCGCAGCGACAGGCCGACCGGCGCTCGCCGCGCTCGGCGAGCGGATGTTCGGCGCGCATCGCTGCGCGGCTACGGCCGCTCGCCTCGCCTGGGCGCTGCGCCACGGTCCGCTGGTGATGCTGGTGCTGCTCGCGACCGTGTGCCTCAACGTCTACCTCTACGTCGTCGTCCCGAAGGGCTTCTTCCCGCAGCAGGACACCGGCCGGCTGATCGGCGGCATCCAGGCCGACCAGAGCATCTCGTTCCAGGCGATGCGCGGCAAGCTCGCCGAGTTCATGGCCATCGTCGGCCGCGATCCGGCGGTCGAGAACGTCGTCGGCTTCACCGGCGGCGGCGCAGCGCAACTCGGGCTTCATGTTCATCTCGCTGAAGCCGATCGCCGAGCGCACGCATGACGCGCCGACCAGGTCATCGCGCGCCTGCGCCGCAAGCTCGCCAAGGTCGCCGGGCGCCAACCTGTTCCTGCAGCCGGTGCAGGACATCCGCATCGGCGGCCGCGCAGAGCAACGCGCAGTACCAGTACACGCTGCAGGCCGACGACCTCGCGCGAGCTGCGCGCGTGGGAGCCGAAGATCCGCGCGGCGCTGTCCAACCTGCCGCAGCTCGCCGACGTCAACACCGACACGCAGGACAAGGGCCTGCAGACGTCGCTCGTCATCGACCGCGACACGGCGGCGCGCCTGGGCGTCACCGCGCGCATGATCGACAACACGCTGAACGACGTCTTCGGCCAGCGCCAGGTGTCGACCATCTACGCGCAGCTCAACCAGTACCACGTGGTGATGGAAGTCGCGCCGGAGTTCTGGCAGCGCCCGGAGTCGCTGCGCGAACGTCTACGTCAGCACCTCCAGCGGGCGCGCAGGTGCCGCTGTCGGCGTTCGCGACGTTACGGCCCGACCAGCACGCCGCTGGGCGTGAACCACCAGGGCCAGTTCGTCGCGTCGACCATCTCGTTCAACCTGGCGCCCGGACGTCTCGCTGTCGCAGGCCACGCGCGCGATCGAGGACGAGATGGCGCGCATCGGCGTGCCGACCACGGTCCACGGCACGTTCCAGGGCACCGCGCGCGCGTTCCAGGCGTCGCTCGCGAGCCAGCCGTGGCTGATCCTCGCCGCGCTGCTCACCGTCTACATCGTGCTCGGCGTGCTCTACGAGAGCTACGTGCACCCGATCACGATCCTGTCGACGCTGCCCTCGGCGGGCGTCGGCGCGCTGCTCGCGCTGCTGCTGTTCGGCACCGAGTTCTCGATCATCGCGTTCATCGGCGTGATCCTGCTGATCGGCATCGTCAAGAAGAACGCGATCATGATGATCGACTTCGCGCTCGACGGCGAGCGCGCGCGCGGGCTGTCGACCCGCGACGCCATCTTCGAGGCCTGCCTGCTGCGCTTCCGGCCGATCATGATGACCACCATGGCGGCGCTGCTCGGCGCCCTGCCGCTCGCGTTCTCGGCGGGCGACGGCGCCGAGCTGCGCCGGCCGCTCGGCATCGCCATCGTCGGCGGCCTCATGCTCAGGCAGGTGCTGACGCTCTACACGACGCCCGTCGTCTACCTCTACCTCGACCGCTTCCGCCTGTGGGCGCTGCGCGCGCGGTCGCGCCGCGCGGGCGCCGCGCTGCCGGCGCCGGCGCATTGAGTCCCTCCATGACCATGAACGCATCGCCTTTTCCTGTTCGCACGGCGCGCGGCCGTCGCAGCGCTGCCGCTCGCGCTCGCCGGCTGCACGGTCGGTCCCGACTACGTCCGGCCCGCCGCGCCGGTCCCGGCGCACTTCAAGGAGGCCGAAGGCTGGAAGGTCGCGCAGCCCGCCGACGACGCGCCGCGCGGCGCCTGGTGGGAGGTGTACGACGATCCGGACCTCAACGCGCTCGAAGCGCAGGTCGACATCAGCAACCAGACCGTCGCCGCCGCCGAGGCGCGCGTGCGCGAGGCGACTGCGGCCACGGCGGCGGCGCGCGCGGCGCTGTTCCCGATCGTGTCGGGTACCGGCCAGGCCGTGCGCAGCAGCGGCGCGAGCGGCGGCAGCAACACCGGCGAGCGCAGCAGCGGATCGACCAGCGCCTACGGACTGGCGCTGGGCGCGAGCTGGGAGCTCGACCTCTGGGGCCGCATCCGCCGCTCGATCGAAGCGGCGGGAGGCACCGCGCAGGCGAGCGACGCCGACCTCGCGGGCGCGCGGCTGTCGGTGCAGGCGGCGCTCGCCACAACTATTTCCTGCTGCGCGTGCAGGACGCGCAGATCGCGCTCCTGCGCGACACCGTGACCGCCTACGAGCGCTCGCTGCAGCTCACGCAGAACCAGTACGCCGCCGGCGTGGTGGCGCGCGGCGACGTCGTGCAGGCGGAGGCGCAGCTCAAGTCGACGCAGGCGCAGATCTACGATGCGCAACTGCCGCGCGCGCAGCTCGAGCATGCGATCGCCGTGCTGATCGGCAAGCCGCCCTCGGCGACTTCGCGATCGCGGCGCGGCCCACGCTCGCCGCGGTGTATCCGGACATTCCGCTCGCGATGCCCTCGGCGCTGCTCGAGCGCCGGCCCGACATCGCCGCCGCCGAGCGCCGCGTCGCCGCGGCCAACGCGCAGATCGGCGTCGCGCAGGCGGCGTTCTTCCCCACCGTCACGCTGTCCGCGAACGGCGGCTTGCAAAGCTCGGTGATCGGCAGCCTGCTGTCGCTGCCGAACCGCTACTGGTCGCTCGGCGCCGCGCTCGCGCAGTCCATCTTCGACGCCGGCCTGCGCAGCGCGCAGAAGGAGCAGGCGATCGCGACGTACGACGAGACCGTGGCCGACTACCGCTAGACCGTGCTCACCGGCTTCCAGGAGGTCGAGGACAACCTGGCGGCGCTGAGCCTGCTCGGCGCAGGAGCTCGAGGTGCAGCAGGAGGCGGTGAACGCCGCGCGCGCAATCGGCCACGATCGCCATCAACCAGTACCGCGCCGGCACGGCGAGCTACCTTGCGGTGGTGGTGCTGCAGGCGAACGCGCTCAACAGCGAGCGCACCGCGCTCGCGATCACCGCCCGCCGGCTCGCCGCGAGCGTCGATCTCGTGCGCGCGCTGGGCGGCGGATGGAGCGCGGCGTCGCTGGCGTCGGCGCCGTAGCGGGCCACGCGGTCGGTAGAATGCGCATCCGACCCCGTTCCCGAAAGCCGAAGACCCATGCCTGCCTCTCCCTTCGACCTCACCGGCCGCGTCGCACTCATCACCGGTGCCTATCGCGGTCTCGGCTTCGCCATCGCCCGCGGCATGGCCGAAGCCGGCGCCCGCGTGATCCTCAACGGACGCAAGCCCGCTGAGCTCGACGCGGCCGCGCAGAGCCTGGTCGACGCGGGATTCGCGCGCGGACGTCGCCGCGTTCGACGTCACCGACCGCGAGCGCCGTGCACGCCGCGGTGGACGCCGCCGCGAGGAAGCACGGCGCCATCGACATCCTCGTCAACAACGCGGGCATCCAGCGGCGCGCGCCGTTCGTCGAATTCAAGCAGGAGGACTGGGACGCGGTCATCGCGACCAACCTCACCGCGCCGTTCATCGTGTCGCAGGCCGTGCTGCCGGCCATGATCGCGAGGCAGGCCGGCAAGATCATCCACATCGCGTCGCTGATGAGCGAACTCGCGCGTCCCACCGTCGTGCCCTACACGTCGGCGAAGGGCGGCGTGCGGCAGCTGACGCGCGGCATGGCGGTGGAGCTCGCGCCGCACAACATCCAGGTCAACGCGATCGCACCGGGCTATTTCGCGACCGAGATGAATCGCGCGCTCATCGACAACGCCGAGTTCAACGCATGGGTGTGCAAGCGCACGCCGGCCGGCCGCTGGGGCGAACCGCCGGAGATTGCGGGTCTCGCGGTGTTCCTGGCCTCGCGCGCCGCCGACTACATGACGGGGCAGATGCTGGTCATGGACGGCGGCATGTCGGTTGCGCTCTAGCCACGACGATCCTCGCCGGGCGCCCGGGAAGCCGGGCGTGAGACGTCAGGAGGCGCTATCGTTGCGCACGCGGCAGCCGCATGATCGGGCGCGTCGTTCCCGCGAAGGCGGGAACCCAGTGGCTTTCGGTTCTCGCTCGCCAACGCACGACGCTGGGTCCCCGCCTTCCCGGGGACGACGGTTGAGCCGGACTCGTGCATCACAAAACAACGTCCGGCCATTCCACCACTAGGTGCCGCGACGCCGGTCGATGAGCTTGTACAGCCAGCCGAGTCCCGCGGCCGTCGTGGTGGCGCGGCCGGTACTCGCAGCCGATCCACCCGTCGTACTTGAGCTCGTCGAGCAGCTGGAACAGATAGCTCGTAGTTGACCTCGCCCGAGTCGGGCTCGTTGCGGCTCGGCACGCCCGCGATCTGGACGTGCCCGATGTGCGGCAGCCAGCGGCGGATCTTGGTGGTGAGGTCGCCCTCCACCACCTGCGCGTGATAGAGGTCCATCTGCACGCGCAGGTTGGCCATGCCGAGCTCCTCGCGGATCGCGTGCGCCTCCGCCTGCGTGTTGAGGAGATAGCGCGGCATGTCGCGCGGGTTGATGGGCTCGATCAGCACGGTGACGTTCTGCTCGGCCGCCTCCTGGCACGCGAAGCTTGAGGTTGCGCTTGTAGGTGCGCAGCCGCCGCGCGCGCTCCTCGTCGTCGGCGCCCTCGGGCAGCACGCCGGCCATGACGTGCAGGCGCGGGCAGTTCAGCGCCTGCGCGTAGCGCAGCGCGGTGACGATGCTCGCGGCGAACTCGTGCTCGCGGCCGCAGAGCGACGCGAGGCCGCGGTCGCCGGCCTCGTAGTCGCCGGGCGGCGCGTTGATCAGCACGACCTCGAGCTTGTGCTCGGCCACGCGGGCCGCGATCTCGCGCGCCTGGTAGTCGTAGCCGAAGGCGAACTCGACGGCGCGAAAGCCCGCGTGCGCGGCCTCGCCGAAGCGATCGAGGAACGGAACTTCGTTGAACAGGAAGGAAAGATTGGCGGAAAAGCGCGGCATGAGCACGGCGATGAACGCGCACGGCGTCGCGCGCCGCTGGTTGCACTTCGTCGGGACGGCGCGCGCGGGAGGCTTCGATCGCGAAGGCGAAGTTTGCGCTACGCGCGCCGTGATCGCAACGGACGGGGTAACATTTCGCGACGCAATCCGGAACGCCGATACACGCCATGCAGCGCACGCACGATCTCGCTTTCGAACCGGCCGGCGACGCCGGCGCGCCGCGTGCGCGTGGCTCGTACGTGACGAACCTCGCCGGCGAGACCGTCGAGCTCTTCGCCGAGCGCGCGCTGTTCTGGCCGCGCGCCTCCACGCTGTTCGTCGCCGACGTGCACCTGGGCAAGGCCGCCGCGTTTCGTGCGGGCGGCGTGCCGCTGCCCCGCGGCAGCACGCAATCGGACCTCGCGCGCCTGTCCGCGCTGATCGCGTCGACGACGCGCGCGACACCTGGTGGTCCTGGGCGATTTCCTGCACGCGGCAGCCGGCCGCGTCGCCGCGCTGGATGCGGCATTCGTCGCCTGGCGCGACGCCCATCGCAGCGTGGCGCTGACGCTGGTGCGCGGCAATCACGACGACCGCGCCGGCGATCCGCCCGCCGCATGGGGCGTGACAGTGGTCGACGACCCGCACGCGGTGCCGCCCTTCATCGCCTGCCACGCGCCGTGCACGCCGCCGAGCGGCTACGTGCTCTCGGGTCACCTGCACCCGGGCGTGATCCTGTCCGGCACCGGCGGCGCGGCGCGCCTGTCCTGCTTCGTGCTCGGCACGCGCCGCGCGATCCTGCCCGCGTTCGGCAGCTTCACCGGCCTCGCGATCGTGACGCCCGCGCGCGGCGATCGCCTCGTCGCGATCGCCGGCGCGCAGCTCTTTCCGCTGCCCGCGTAAGTCCCGCGCGCTACGGCTGCAGCACGTAGGTGCCGGGCGCGTCGCCGATCGCCGCGTAGGCCGGTGCACCCATCGCCGGAGGCGCCACCGGCGCACCGGACTGGTCCGCGAGCCATTGCGCCCACGCCGGCCACCACGAGCCCGTGCGCGCCGGCGTCTCCGCCGCCCACACCTGCGGATCGACGTACGCGCCGCCGTGCGGCTTGTTCGAGATGCGAAACCGGCGGCCGCTGTGTCCCGGCTCGGAGACGATGCCCGCGTTGTGCCCGCCGTTGGTGAGGACGAACGTGATGTCGGCGTCGGCCAGCAGGTGGAACTTGTAGACCGAGTGCCACGGCGCGACGTGGTCCCATTCGGTGCCCACGGCGAACAGCGGCAGCCGCAGGTCCTTGAGCGCGATCGGCCTGCCCCCGGCCGTGTAGCGCCCTTCCGCGAGGTCGTTCTGGAGGAACAGCTTGCGCAGGTACTCGGCGTGCATCCGGAACGGCATGCGCGTGGCGTCGGCGTTCCACGCCATGAGGTCGGTCATCGTGCGCCGCTCGCCCATCAGGTAATCGTGCATGACGCGCGACCACACGAGGTCGTTGCTGCGCAGGAGCTGGAAGGCGCCGGCCATCTGCCGGCTGTCGAGGAAGCCCTGCTCCCACATCACGTCTTCGAGGAACGCGAGCTGGCTCTCGTCGATGAACAGCATGAGCTCGCCGGCCTCGGTGAAGTCCGTCTGTGCGGCGAAGAACGTGGTGGTCGCCAGGCGGTTGTCGCCGTCGCGCGCCATCGTGGCGGCGGCGATCGCGAGCAGCGTGCCGCCGATGCAGTAGCCGGCCGCGTGCACGCGCTCGCCCGGGACGATCGCGTTGACGGCGTCGAGCGCCGCCATCGGCCCAAGCACGCGGTAGTCCTCCATCGTGATGTCGCGATCCTCGGGGCCGGGGTTGCGCCACGAGATCATGAACACCGTGAAGCCCTGCTCGGTCAGGTACTTCACCAGCGAGTTCGCCGGACTCAAGTCGAGGATGTAGTACTTCTCGATCCATGCAGGAACGATGAGCACCGGCTCCGGCCGCACCGTGGCGGTGGCCGGCGCGTACTGGATGAGCTCGATCAGGCGATTGCGCAGCACCACCTTGCCGGGGGTGATGGCCACGTCGCGCCCGACCTGGAAATCCTCGGCGCCGACCGGCCGCCGGCCGCCCATCGCGCGATCCATGTCCTCGATGAAATTGCCCGCGCCGCGCACGAAGTTCATGCCGCCGTCGAGCAGCGTCTGGTTCAGCACCTCGGGATTGGTCGCGACGAAGTTCGACGGCGAGAACATGTCGAGGAACTGGCGCGCACCGAACTCGACCATGCGCTCGTGCTGCCGCGTGACGCCGCGCACACCGCTGGTCGCGTTGTACCACCACTGCTGCGTAAGCAGGAACGACTGGTAGATGACGTCGAACGGCGGTGCCTGCCACGCCTCGTGCACGAAGCGCCGGTCCTGCGGCAGCGGCTCGATGCACGGCGTCGAGCCGTCGATCTGCATCGCCTTGCGCATCGCATAGTTGACGAGCCGCAGCCACTTCTTGCCCGCCTTCTCGACGAGCTGGATGCGCTTGCCCGGCGAGAACGCGAGGTGCGCCGCCCAGTCCCAGTACGCGGCCATCTGCGCCATCGGCGACAGGCCGGTCGAATAGCGCGCGATGCCCGCGTGCAGCGAGCGGTCCATCGTCTCCGCGATGGCGGTCGACGCGTAGGAGTCGCGCAGGAAAGAGGGATCGGGCCCCTGCGGCGCTGCCGCCGCCGGGATGCGCTGCGGCGCCGGGCGCGTCACCGCCTTCGCCCGACGCGTCGCCTGCGCCTTCGCATGCGTTCGGGCGGACGCCCTCACCTTGGTTGCACGGGAATCCGTCCGGCGCATGTCCATGCTGCTTCCTTCACGTCAGTTCATTCGGCCTTAACCGCTGCGCCCGGCATGCCGAGCTTCGCGGCGTCGTTGACGATGCGCATCATCCGCTGCCCTTCCGCGTAGAAATCCGCGGCCGCGTCGCGCGCATACGTCATCTGCGCATCCATCACTTCCGCCGGCGTCGTGCACCGGGCGAGCGCGGTCATCGCCGCCACGTCCTTGCTCACGCGTCCCGTCCAGAAGGCGGTGGTGTCCGCCTGCAGACGGGTCGCGCTGTCCATCCAGGCCCGCATCGCCGCGCCGCCGTAGACGGCCACGCCGTCGTTCACGTCCCACAGCGCGCGGACGTCGAAAGGATTCGGCGCCGCCGCTTCGGCTGCATGTTTCATGGTGCCTCCGGTGATTCCTGCATAGATAGGGGCGCCGATCGCACCGCGGGCGTGGCGCCAACGTCCGCCGCGCCCGCCGCCATGACGCTAGGCGACTGTCAACGTCTTCGTCTTCGCGCCGGCTCTCTTGGGCAGCTTGAGCTCGAGCATGCCGTTCTCGTACTTGGCCTCGGCCTTGGCGTCGTCGATGTCGCCGAGCAGCGTGAAGGTGCGGGCGACCTGTCCTTCATAGAGCTCGGTGCACAGGACGTTCTCGCCTTCCTTCTTCTCCTCCTTGCGCGTCGTCTCGGCGGCGATCGACACGGTGTTGCCTTCCACCGTGATGCGGATATCCTCCTTCTTCATGCCGGGGATTTCCGCCTTCACGTAGTACGCTTCCGGGTCTTCCTTCACGTCCATCTTGATTTCGGGGGCCGCAGGCATCGCGGCGAAGGCCCGTCGCATGCGGGGCATGTCGAAGACGGGCGTCATGTCGTAAAAGGGCGTCCCGCGGAAGAAATCCGCGAGAGGTTCGTAGGTTCTCAGATTGGTGGTTGCCATGATTCACTCCTCGAGAGATCTTTCGAGGAGACCGGCGGGCCTCTCGTGTGCTGCCGCCGATCGACCTTGCGCCGTGGGCCTGCCACCTGTCGGACCCGGCAGTGCGCCGCGTCGCACATTCATTCTAGGTCTTGCACGGGCGCGTGCATTGACAGCCGTCAACGGACCGGTGATTGCCCGAGCGCGGCCTCTGGAGGACGACCCCGCCGGTGCGACAATGGATCCTGGATGAATCCGCTGCCACCCGGCCCGCGCCTGCGCGATTCGCTGCGTTCGCTGTTCGACCAGTGGAGCGTGGCGACGTTCACGAGCAACATCGTGTGGACGCGCACGCTCGGCGCGGCGGCCATCGCAGCGGCGCAGCGACAGCGGCTGGCCGACCTTGTCCACGTCGCGCGCGAGCGCTCGCCGTATTGCCGGCGGGCCTGGCAGCATCTGCCCCGCGGCGACGTCGCGCTCGCCGACCTGCCGGTGACGACCAAGTCCGCGCTGATGGCCGCCTTCGACGACTGGTGCACCGACCGCGCGATCACGTGGACCGAGGTCGAGCGCTTCGTCGCGGCGCGCGCGCACATCGGCGAGCGCTTCCGCGATCGCTACGTGGTGTGGACGAGCTCGGGCACCACCGGCACGCCCGGCGTATTCCTGCAGGACCCCACCGCGCTCGCCGCCTACGACGCCATGGTCGCCGTGCAGTTCGTGAGCGGGACCGGACTGCAGTGCGACTGGACCGCCGCGACGGTCCAAGGCGGGCGCGCGGCGCTGGTGACCGCCGACTGCGATCACTTCGCGAGCATCGCCTCGTGGCGGCGCGTGGCGCGCGGCAAGCCGTGGCTCGACATGAAGAGCTTCCCGGTGACGCTGCCGCTCGCGGAGCTGGTGACCGCGCTCAACGACTATGCACCGGCGTTCGTGGCGAGCTATCCGACGGTGCTCGCCATGCTCGCCGCCGAGCAGCAGGCCGGCCGCCTGACGCTGCGGCCCGTGGCGCTGTGGGCCGGTGGCGAAGTGCTGTCGCGCGCCGCGCACCGCGCCATCGAGGCGGCGTTCGGCTGTCCGCTGCACAACGAGTACGGCGCGTCCGAATGCCTGACCATCGGCTGCGGCTGCCCCGCGGGCGCGCTCCACGTGAATGCCGACTGGGTGATCCTCGAGCCGGTCGAACGCGACCACTCGCCCACGCCGCCGGGCGCGCTTTCACACACCGTCCTCCTCACCAACCTTGCGAACACGGTGCAGCCCATCATCCGCTACGACCTGGGCGATCGCGTGCGCATGCTCGCGGCGCCGTGCGCCTGCGGCAGCGCGCTGCCGGCGCTGCAGGTCGAAGGCCGCTGCGACGACGTGCTCGTGCTGCGCGATGCCGCCGGCCGCGCCGTGCCGCTGCCGCCGCTGGCGCTCACGACCGTGGTGGAAGACGCCGCCCATGTGCATCGCTTCCAGATCCTGCAGGTGGCAGGCGACGCACTCGGCCTGCGCCTCGCGTCCTGCGAGCGCGAGGAGGCCGCGGGACCGGCGCTCGCCGCGCTGCGCGTCTACCTCGACCGGCAGGGATTGCGCCACGTGCGCGTGGCGCTCGATCCGGCGGAGCCTTGCGCCGACGCGCGCGACGGCAAGCTGCGGCAGGTGGTGGCGCTGCCGCGCGCGCACTGACGGCGAAACGGCACCCGCCGCGCCGTCACTCCACCTTGAGATTCATCTCCCGCGCGAGCTTGCGCCACATTGCGATCTCGCCGCGCAATAGCGCGTCGAAGGCCTCGGGCGAGCTCACGGTGGCGTCCGCCGCGAACTGCGCGGCCAGCCGGTCGCGCACGTCGGGCGCCTGCATCGACTTGCGCAGATCCGCGTTGAGACGATCGACGATCGCCTTCGTCGTTCCGGCCGGCGCGAGCACGCCGAACCATTGCACGAGGTCGAAGCCGACCACGCCCGACTCCTGCATCGTGGGCACGTCGGGCGCGGCAGCGAGACGGCGCGGCCCCGTCACCGCGAGCGCGCGCGCCTTGCCGGACTTGACGAGCGGCCTCACCTCGTCGAATCGGCCGAAATAGAGCTGCACCTTGCCGACGGCAAGATCCGCGAGCGCGGCGGCGCTGTCCTTGTACGGCGCCTGCGCGAGCTGCACGGTGGCCAGCGACTTCAGCATCTCGCCGGCCAGGTGGCTCGCCGAGCCGCTGCCGGCGGACGCGTAGCGAAGGCGGCCCGGATTCGCCTTGGCGATCGCGATGACGTCCTGCACGGTGTCGAGCGGCATCGTCGTGGCCGCCACCAGCACGTACGGCGTGCTCGCCACGAGCGCGACCGGCGTGAACGCCTTCGCGCCGTCGAACGGCAGCGCGGCCTGCAATGCCGCATTCACCGTGAACGCCCCGCTCGCCAGCAGCAGCGTGTAGCCGTCGGGCGGCGCTTTCGCGACCGCATCGGTGCCGGCCACCTCGTTCCCGCCGGGACGATCTTCCACGCTGACCGCCTGCCCCAGCGCGCTGCCGAGCTTCGGCGCGAGCGCGCGCGCCACGCTGTCCGTGACGCTGCCCTGGGCGTCGGGCACGACGAGCCGGACCCCTCGGCTGGGGTACATCGCGGCCGGCTGGGCTGCGACGTTGGCGAGGCACAGCGCAGCGGCGAGCGCGAGCGCGGCGTGCGCCATGCGTGTTGTGTTCATGTTGTTGGAGGGGGAACGGAAAGCTCGGAATCGAGCTTACCGGAACCGGCGGGCGGGCCACGCCCGCGGTGCACAACCTGGTGGACAACGCGTGCGCCGGCGGTGGGCAACGTGGGGACGCCCCGAATGGCGGAGACGTCCGATCGGCGTGCTGTCCACATTCCCACCGCTATGGCCGCTCGGGTTCCATCGTGCCATTCATGGGCTTTTTCATTGCGCCGCACCATGGGATTGCCTCTGTGGTAATCCCGCAACGTCCCGATCACCGTTCGTCGGCGCCGTCAAGGGTGGACGAAACGGTGAACAACCGGTGGATTACCTGCGCATATGCCAGCGGCACGCGCGCATCGGACTGTTTTTCTTGCCGTTTTTGGAGGCCCCTTCCTGTGCATCAAATATCCCTTGCGGGGAGCGGCCCGAGCCACTATTCTTTGTGCTCAGTAGGCACTTGAACACAAGATATAGTAGATTTTGATTTAGCAAGCGTTTCGGAAGCGGCTTCCCGGACGACCCCGATGCCGCGGGGAAGGCCGCCGCCGGCCTGCATGGCCACCCTTCCGAAACCCGCGCCGAATTGGCAACGGCGGTGGCTTTGCGAAAAATCGCCGGCCCCGCGCGAATCCCGCACAAACCGGTACCCAACAAGAAGAATCGACAGGAGATACGCCCATGCAGATCGCCAGCGCTCAACCGTCCGCCCCCACCGCTGTCCCGCCCCGGGAGCTGATCGTAGGAGAGCCTGGAAGTCCGGTCATGAGTGGCGCCGATCCCCGCTTCGCGCAGTACAAGGTCATCCGCCGCAACGGCTCGGTGGTGGCCTTCGAGCCGTCCAAGATCACCATCGCGATGACCAAGGCGTTCCTCGCCATCAACGGCGGGCAAGGCGCGGCGTCGGCGCGCGTGCGCGAGGAAGTGACGAAACTGACCGAAGGCGTGGTCGCGGCGTTGGTGAAGCGCAAGCCGGAAGGCGGCGCCATCCACATCGAGGAAATCCAGGACCAGGTCGAGCTGCAGCTCATGCGCGGCGGCGAGCACGAGGTCGCGCGCGCCTACGTGCTGTATCGCGAGAAGCGGGCGCAGGAGCGCGCGCACGCCAAGGGCAAGGACAAGGGCGCGGCGGTCGAGCACGTCATCCAGGTCACCGAGAACGGCGCGCGCAAGCCGCTCGACCTCGACCGCCTCACCTATCTCGTGAAGTCGTCGTGCGCGGGCTTGGCCGACGTCGAGCCGGAGCGCATCCTCAAGGCGACCCTGAAGGACCTCTACGACGGCGTGGCCATCGAGGAAGTGCGCAAGGGCGTGGTGCTGTCCGCCCGCGCGCTGATCGAGAAGGATCCCGCCTACTCGTACGTCACCGCGCGGCTGCTGCTCGACGCGCTGCGCTTCGAGGCGCTGGGCGAGGAAGCCACGCAGGAGCGAGATGACGGAGAAGTATCCCGGAGTACTTCCCGCGCTTCGTCAAGCACGGCGTGAAGATCGGCCTCCTGAACGAGGCGCTGCTGCAGTACGACATGGCCAAGCTCGGCGCGGCGCTCGTCCCCGCGCGCGACCTGCAGTTCGGCTACCTCGGCCTGCAGACGCTCTACGACCGCTACTTCCTCGTCGACCAGTACGCGTCGCACGGCAATGCGGGCCGCCGCTTCGAGCTGCCGCAGTGCTTCTTCATGCGCGTGGCCATGGGCCTCGCGCTGAACGAGGTCGACCGCGAGGCGCGCGCCATCGAGTTCTACAACGTGCTGTCCACGTTCGACTTCATGTCGAGCACGCCCACGCTCTTCAACTCGGGCACGCACCGCTCGCAGCTCTCGTCGTGCTACCTGACGACGGTCTCCGACGACCTCGACGGCATCTACGAGGCGATCAAGGAAAACGCGCTCCTTTCCAAGTTCGCGGGCGGCTTGGGCAACGACTGGACCAACGTCCGCGCGATGGGCTCGCACATCAAGGGCACCAACGGCAAGTCGCAGGGCGTGGTGCCGTTCCTCAAGGTCGTCAACGACACGGCCGTGGCCGTGAACCAGGGCGGCAAGCGCAAGGGCGCGGTGTGCACGTACCTCGAGACGTGGCACCTCGACATCGAGGAGTTCCTCGAGCTGCGCAAGAACACCGGCGACGACCGCCGCCGCACGCACGACATGAACACCGCGAACTGGATTCCGGACCTGTTCATGAAGCGCGTCGTGGAAGGCGGCGACTGGACGCTGTTCTCGCCCTCCGACGTGCCCGACCTGCACGACAAGTGGGGCCACAACTTCGAGGAAGCGTACAAGCGCTACGAGGATAAGGTCGCGCGCGGCGAGTTGAAGCTCTTCAAGAAGATCCCCGCCGTGCAGCTGTGGCGGAAGATGCTGTCGATGCTGTTCGAGACCGGGCATCCGTGGATCACGTTCAAGGATGCGTGCAACGTGCGCTCGCCGCAGCAGCACGTCGGCACCGTGCACAGCTCCAACCTGTGCACCGAGATCACGCTCAACACCAGCGAGACCGAGATCGCCGTCTGCAACCTGGGCTCGGTGAACATGCTCGCCCACATGCAGCAGGTCGGTGACGCAAGCGAGGGCGTCTGGCAGCTCGATCACGAGAAGCTGCAGAAGACCATCCGCACCGCGATGCGGATGCTCGACAACGTCATCGACATCAACTACTACGCGGTCAAGAAGGCGCGCGACAGCAACATGCGCCATCGTCCGGTCGGCCTCGGCATCATGGGCTTCCAGGATTGCCTGCACCTGACGCGCACGCCGTATTCGTCGCCGGCCGCCGTGGAGTTCGCCGACCGCTCGATGGAAGCGGTGTGCTACTACGCGTACTGGGCGTCGACCGAGCTCGCGCAGGAGCGCGGCCGCTACGCGTCGTACACCGGCAGCCTGTGGGACCGCGGCGTCCTGCCGCACGACACGCTGAAGCTCCTGAAGGAAGAGCGCGGCGGCTACGTCGAGATCGACGATTCCGCGTCGATGGACTGGGACGCGCTGCGCGAGCGCATCAAGGAGCACGGCATGCGCAACTCCAACTGCGTGGCCATCGCGCCGACCGCGACGATCTCCAACATCATCGGCGTGGCGGCGTCGATCGAGCCCGAGTACCAGAACATCTACGTGAAGTCGAACCTCTCCGGCGAGTTCACGGTGGTCAACGAGCAGCTCGTGCGCGACCTCAAGGCCATCGGCCAGTGGGACGAGGTGATGGTCGCCGATCTCAAGTACTTCGACGGCTCGCTGGCCAAGATCGACCGCGTGCCGGCCGAGATGCGCGAGCTCTACGCCACCGCGTTCGAGGTCGAGACCAAGTGGATCATCGAGGCCGGCGCGCGCCGCCAGAAGTGGATCGACCAGGCGCAGAGCCTCAACATCTACATGGCCGGCGCGTCGGGCAAGAAGCTCGACGAGACCTACAAGCTCGCGTGGGTGCGCGGCCTCAAGACCACCTACTACCTGCGCACGCTGGCCGCGACTTCGGCCGAGAAGTCGACGGGCCGCGGCGGCGAACTGAACGCCGTGTCGGCCGGGCCGACCGCCGGGAGCGGCACGATGGCCGCGGGGCTCGGCGCCGCGTCGGGCCCGGGAAAGCCCGCGGCGATGGACGAGGTCGCGCCCAAGTTCTGCGCGATCGACGACCCGACCTGCGAAGCGTGCCAGTAGAGCACGGACGCGGCGGGATGATCTGACGGAAGCCGAGACTGCGGCGGGATCAGGAACAGGCAAAAAGGAGAAGCGTCATTGAGCGACATCTGAGCCGCATCACACCTGCGCCGTCGTCGTGGCGCAGGGTGCGATGGGCTTCGAACCGGGTTTGTCCCGCCCGCGCCGGTGCGCGATATCGGCGTCGGCGTCCGGGCTGAACATGCGGTGGAGAACGCAAGTGGCTGTCCGGCAGCGCGGAGGGAAAGGGCAGCGACATGCGAGCTTTGTCGATCGATGCCTTTCGACACGCGATGACGCGGCTCGCCGATTTCGTCTTGCGGCGTCCGCGCAGGCTGCGCCGGGCGAGCTACGGCGGGCGCGATTTCACGGCACCGCAACTCTTGAGCCAGGCGTGTCTGCCGCCCGATCCCGGGTTGTACGCGATTCAGGTGCGCAATTTGCGGGGAGACATGAAGTTGCTGCATATCGGCGCGAGTCAAAACCTGCACGACGAGTTGATGGTCGATGGGCACGTCGGTTTCATGCATTGGCTGGGGCATCGGCGACGCCAGGCGCGGCGTGTGGGTCTCGTACCACGTCGCCGACGATCTCGATCATCATCGCGCGGCATCACGAGGGCGAGCGGCTCAACCGGCATTACTTTCCCGAGCGCACGCATTCGGTCGACGAGCATCGTCGCTCATCATCGCATGCATCGCTCGCCGGCCGGCAACATTCGGACGCCGGTCGCGACGAGGAGAACTGACAGGATTCGGTGACCCGTCGCGCGACGGCAGCGGCGCTCGAAGAAGCGCCGCGCGGCCAGCGACGAGGCCAAGCACCCCGCGAGACCCAGACAGGAACGCGATGCGACAAGCGCCGCGTGTGGACGCGAGGGACAGCGGTACCGAAGGGTTGGCGTCCGTACGGCGCCGACCCGGATCGCAGCGTCATGCGGTCCGAAGCAGGACATTGATCCGGGAGGTGCGCGAGAGCATCCGCGCACCCCATTTTTCCCGGGCCGATTTCGGCGCGGTACCGATGCACCCTTGCCCACTCGCGAAAGGATGGACCCCTTGCCTCGCTACGAAAGCTCACCCCGGCATGTCGTCGAAGCGCGCTATCTCGGTGACTACAAGGTCTGGCTGGAGTTCAACGATGGCCGCAAGGGCGTGGTCGATCTCGCCGACGAGCTGCACGGCGACGCCCGCCTGCCCGCTGCGCAACCGCGAGCTCTTCTCGGCGTTCTATCTCGACTACGGACTCGCCTCGATCGCCTGGCACGACGGCATCGATTTCGCGCCCGAGTTCCTGTACGAGAAGCTGAAGGAAATGCACTAGGACGCATCAGGACCGACGCCCCGTCGCAGCCTGCGCCCTCTCCCCGCCCCGCGCGAGGGAGGGCCGGGGCGAAGGGCCTGCGCATCCCCCACATTGAACAGACGAGCAACGGGCCCAGAGCCGCCCCCATAAGAAGAGTTTCAGGAGACACCCACATGCTCAGCTTCGACGACGACGCCCCCGCTCCCGCCCTCCCCGCCGCGCGCCCCGCGCACGCCGGAGACCATCCGCGCCCAGGTGCTGGGCGGCATCCTCTCGCGTGAGCCCGTGCACGACATCGACGTCGAGAAGGAAGTGCATGCCCGACGATTTCCATCGCGTCCGCCTCGAGGACAAGCGCGTCATCAACGGCGCCGCCGACGTCAACCAGCTCGTCCCGTTCAAGTACCGCTGGGCGTGGGAGAAGTACCTGGCCGGCTGCGCCAACCACTGGATGCCGCAGGAAGTGAACATGCAGCGCGACATCGAGCTGTGGAAGAACCCCAACGGCCTGACCGAGGACGAGCGCCTCATCGTCAAGCGCAACCTGGGCTTCTTCGTCACCGCCGATTCGCTCGCCGCCAACAACATCGTGCTCGGCACGTATCGCCACATCACGGCGCCCGAGTGCCGGCAGTACCTGCTGCGCCAGGCGTTCGAGGAGGCGATCCACACGCACGCCTACCAGTACATCGTCGAGAGCCTGGGCCTCAACGAGGGCGAGATCTTCAACGCGTACCACGAGATCAAGTCGATCAAGGACAAGGACGACTTCCTGATCCCGTTCATCAACGTCCTGACCGACCCGACGTTCAAGACCGGCACGCCCGAAGCCGACCAGCAGCTCCTGAAGAGCCTGATCGTCTTCGCCTGCATCATGGAAGGCCTCTTCTTCTACGTCGGCTTCGTGCAGATCCTCGCGATGGGCCGCCAGAACAAGATGACCGGCGCCTCCGAGCAGTACCAGTACATCCTGCGCGACGAGTCGATGCACTGCAATTTCGGCATCGACCTCATCAACACCATCAAGCTCGAGAACCCGCACCTGTGGACCAACGAGTTCAAGGCCGAGATCGCCGAGCTGATGCGCCAGGGCGTGGAGCTCGAGTACAAGTACGCCGAGGACACGATGCCGCGCGGGGTGCTGGGCCTGAACGCGCCGATGTTCAAGGAGTACCTGCGGTTCATCGCCAATCGGCGGTGCCAGCAGATCGGGCTCGATCCGCTATTCGAGAAGGCGGACAACCCGTTCCCGTGGATGGCGGAGATGATCGATCTCAAGAAGGAGAAGAACTTCTTCGAGACGCGGGTGATCGAGTATCAGACGGGCGGGGCGTTGAGCTGGGATTGAGAGATGCAGCGCAATCTCTCCTGACGAAAACGCGGACCGGGTGTCCGCGTTTTTTGTTGAATGAAGGACGGCTTTTTGACCGAGGCTGCGTGAAGCCTCATTGACGCGTCGCTTCGTCGAGGAACTGGAGCTGATTCAGTTCGGGTTCGGTGGCGCGAGACCCGCCGACACCGAGCGTCCGGCCTACCTCGGTCAATGGCGGCCAGCGCTCGCGGGACGGGCGTCATGGGATATAACGATCATGCGGCGGTGGATATCACGCACCACTGCATAGCTTCAAACGCCACCGGCTTGCCGCTGCGAACTCGCAACAATGGTCGCATCCAGGCCGGCAGCGCTTGGTGAGCGTTCCGCTAGCGATTGAAGAATTCCACCAGCTTGGGAATTACCTGCCCTGGCGCCTCGTCGATCAGCCAGTGTCCCGACCCGAGCACGAGCACGCCCTCTACATTGGTCGCGACCAATTTTCCCTGCGAGATGAGGAAATCGCCACCTGATTTTTCGCCGCCAAGAACCAGCACGGGCATCGTGAGCTTGGTCGTGGCGAAGACAGCGTTGTCCTTGGCGTCCTGATCAAAGTTCCGGAAGACCTCCATTCCAGACTTCATCGCTCCAGGTTGCGCATATTTTTGCGTGTAGAAGCGGCGATTCGCCTCGGAGACCGACTTCTTTCCGTCCGCGGCAAAGTCATTCCAGAAATGCTCAAAGTAGATGCGCTCCCGACCCTTCACCAGTGCAAGGGGGGTGGGACCATAGAAGTGAAAATGCCAAAGGTCTTTCAGAAGAAAAAGGCCGGTCGTGTCGCCGACACCCGGGATGAAGGCGTCCAGCAGCGCGAGCCGATCAACTTCTCCTGGATACTGCGCGGCGTACGCATAGGCCACCATCAAACCGATGTCGTGCCCGGCCACGCCGGCCTTCTGAATGCCCAGCGACTTCGCTAGCGCGTGTATGTCCTGCGCCATCGTCGTATCCGGACTCGGCCTTGGTGGAATCGCCGAAGCCGCGTAGGTCGGGTGCCACCACGAGGTGCGTCTTCGCCAGTTCCTTCATCAACGGGCGCCACATGTGACTGTTCTGCGCGTAGCCATGGAGCAAGATGACGGGGTCGCATTTTCCGCAACGAGGTAGTGGAGCTTCACCCCATTAGCGGCGGCGTAGCTGTCGGTGATCACCGGTCCCGAATCCGCTCTGACATGGCTGGAAAGGCCAAGCGTGGCCAACAGCAGTCCACCCGTCGCATTTCGGGCGGGGCAAAATTGCATCATCATCATTGCGCTCCTTCCTGACAACGTTGCGGATAGAGGACTTCTGGTTCTCGACAGGCGTATCAAGCGATGGGGTCGACCCACTTCTTGACGAAGCGGCTACCCAATGTCGGCACGGAGATGAGCCTGCAGGCAGACATTGAAGGTCCCACATAACAGACATCTACAACGAGCGGCGGCTACGCTTGCATCAATCTGGATGGCCAGCCGATGCGGACGAGCATCCCGTCCGGCCCGGCGATTCCGACCTCATAGAGTCCCCACTCGCGGTGACGAAGTACACCGCCGGGACGGATGATCAGGTCGTCAACCAGCGCAGCAATGGCGTCCACTTGCGGGGTGCGTATGAAGACGCCAAAGGGATTGTGTTCTACTGGAACCTGCCAAGCGCCCGACCCGGCTTGGGTAAGGTGCACTTGGCATCCCCAGCCAGTCATGATCACGTACGCACTGTCACCACCCGTCCGTACGAAACCCAAGCGCTCCCAGAAGGGAATCGCGGCTGAAAGTTCGTTGCTCGGAACTATGGCAAAGGCACCTACGGTCTCGGGAATGGGCATCAACCCTCTCCGCGTTTGCGGACGCACCGGTCCGAACCACGAAATTCTATGCGCGACCGTCCGCTTGTTGTGGAAACCTCGACGGGCCGCTGCTGGTCGAGACCGGAGACGGCGCGCCCTTATTGCGCGACTTTGAACCTACGACTGCGCCTACGTGCGCGGTCACCACCACGTATCGCTCGAATTCACGTAGAACGTGCCTCGTCGTGCAGCGACAACACTTTGTCGTACTCCTCGGCGGTGATCTGCACCACGCCGAACGGAATCCGGCCGCATTCGCCTGGACGTAGGGGTTGGAACTCGTCGAATCGATACGCTGCACTGCGACAGCCAATGGTACGCCGCTCGTCCACGCGTCAGTGTCGGCGAGTAGCACCCCACTCACCGCCGGGCCGGAGCGGCAGGATCGACCGGTATCGGATCGAGGAACGCGGTCTCGAGTTTCGCCCGACCGACGAATTCGCTTGTCGCCGCAACGAATACCAGGACGAGATCACCGGCTCGCGAGGGCATCGCGATGGCGCTCCTCACGGCCGACCACCCACCTCTTCGCATTGATAAACGACACGGCCCGTTCCCGATCGCCGTCAACCAGATTGAAAATGAAGTATTTCATCGTAACGAGGTCCGCATTGAAATTCCAATCGCACTTGTGACGATCCTTACAATAGGCGCGGTCACGGATTCGCTAATCGGACGCGCTGTCCGTCGACCGTCTCGCGTCTCCGCCGGGAATGCCCGCATCAAGCTCGCCAAGCAATCGT
>CAVRZM010000003.1:0-245704 GCA_963725735.1 uncultured beta proteobacterium
CCGCGCAACGGGCTCGACGTACAGCGTCGGCAGCAACCCTGCGCTTCGCCCTGGCGAATGACGAGGTTCGCGCGCGTGCCGCGCATCGCCGAGTAGTGGGTGTCGCCTGCGCCGTCCGGTGCCTCGAAGTTCCGCACCGGACACCTTCGCGTGCACGCCCTTCAGCGCGTAGTCGATCGCGCCGTTGGCGTACACGTGCAGCGTGCCGTCGGCGGCCACGTCCTTGCGCAGGAATTCCGGGTACGCGGCAAGCTTCGTCACCTGCGTGAACTGCGCCGGCGTCAGGATCGTCGGCCACCGCCGCGCGCGCTCGATGCGGACGTCGCGCCGGTAGTCGAGCGTCTGCCCGGGAAGCATTCCCATTGCACGAGGTCCACGAGGTGGGTGGTGATGTCGACCAGCCCCTCGCCCTGCTGCGCGGTGTCGAAGAACCACGCGGGCCGCGTGATCGGCACGCCCGACACCTGCTTCGCGAAGTGGTGCACGCTCTCCTTGGCCATCGCGGGTGCGTCTACCGTACCGCGCTCCAACGCGCCGAACACCGCCGGGTCCCCGCCAGCGCCTTCTGCAGGATCGTCGGCGTGATCTCGTGCCGCTCGGTCATGATGTCCCACAGGAGCACGCCGCTCGCGCGCGCCGCGAACGCCGCGACCAGCGCGTCGAAGTCGCGCGCCTCGATCAGCATCGGCTTGTCCGCCAGCGTGTGGTAGCCGGCGGCCACCGCGCGGGTCACGTATTCCGTCTTGCGCGCGTTGTTGCCCGCGATCACCGCGACGTCGCCCGCGGCGGTCGTCGCAAAGCGCTCGAGGTAGTCGGCGCCGGTGTAGGCGTCGCTCCGCCAGCGCGTCGGATTCTGCGCGCGGGTGTCGAACGCCTCCACGCGGCGCAGGTAGTCGTCGAGATCGGGGCCGGCGGGTGCGTACACCCGCACCGTCGGGTCCACTTCGGGTACATCGACTTCTGCAGCAGCGCCGCGTGGAAGTGGCCGGGATCGAGGATGGCGAGTCGCATGTGAAGCGCACCAGTCGTCGAAAGCGCCGATTGTCGCAAATCGTGCGCGACCGCGCGCCGCCGCTCACCGGCGGCAGGCAATTGTACGGCAGGAGGCCGCGCGCGATTCGGTGCGGTTCTCGCCGCGCGCCGTCATCCGCTCGGGCACCACCGCGAAACCGCACACCCACGCGATCGGCACGATGGGCGCGTCGTCGACGACGGCCGGGCGGATGGTCAGCACCTTGCCCGCGATTTCGCGGTGCGCGCTGTTGCCGAACGTGACTTCGATGACGCCGTCGGCGACGATGACCGACTGCACGTAGTTGGCCACCATCCGGTCCGCCGCCGGCAGGCCCGCCGCCGCATTGTCGGCGGGCATCGACTGCGTGGCGGTCCACACGGCCGCCACCTGCTTCTTGGCGAGGTCGATGAGCGGCGCCGCCGAGACGATCTGGTCGCGCACGACCGGTCGCAGGAGCGACGGCACGGCCAGCGTCGCCAGCACGGCGACGATGGCCACGGCCACCATGATCTCGATCAGCGAGAAGCCGCGCGCGCGGCACCGGCGTCACGGCTTGCCCACCTTCAGCCGGCCGGCGGAGTCGACGTCCCCACCAGCCCGTACACCGCGCTTCGTGCGTCATTCCCCTGTGAAGGCGAACGTCCCGGGTGTACGTCGCGGCCGGTGCGCTCAGTCACGGGCGCTTCCTCCGTTCTACCCGGCCATCACCGTCATCGAACCCGCCGCGTTGTCGTTCTCCGTGATCGACGCTCCATTTCGTGGGAAACATCGGGGCAACCCCGGAATCCGTGGCCCTTCGCGACCACGAACCTGCGAGGGCAATAGGGGCGAAGGTACGGGCGCAGATCCAACAAACGGCGTGGCGCGCGCCGATCACAACGACCGGGGATGGGCTATGTGCTTTGACGAAGGTATCCCCGCATGCGCATGCGCGAAGGCTCTTCCCCCCGCACGGACCACCCGGCGCCCGCCGCCGCGGCGAACGCGCATTGCAACCCCGGGGCGATCCCCCGGGCCGACCCTCCCGCCGATCTTCATCGGGGGCGCCGGCCGGTCCGGCACCACGCTCCTGCGCGTCGTTCTCGACTCGCATTCGCGCATCGCCTGCGGGCCGGAGCTCAAGGTCATTCCCTCCGTCGCGTCACTGTGGGCGGACTTCCACGCGCTGGGCGCCGTCCTCGCGGATTCGCGCGTGCAGGGCGACGACATCGACCGGGTGTTCGGCCGGCTCATCGTCGACCTGCTGGAGCCGTTGCGCCGCGGCGCGGGCAAGCCGCGCGTGGCCGAGAAGTCGCCCAACAACGTGTTCTTCTTCCCGCACTTGCACCGGATGTTTCCGGACGCGTCGTTCCTGCACATGCTGCGCGACGGCCGCGACGTCGTGGCGTCGCTGCTCACGATGCGCTGGAGGACGACCGACGGCGCCCCCGTCGACTACACGCGCGACGCGCGCCTCGCCGCGCGCTACTGGGCGCACGCGGTGCGCGCGGGACGCGCGTTTGCGGGCTGACCGCCGGCAGCAGTCACTATCGCGAGGTTCGCTACGAGGATCTGCTCGCCGATCCGCAGGCGTGCCTGCGCGAGCTGTTCGCGTTTCTCGGCGAGCCTGGGAGCCCGCGGTGCTCGCCTACCACGAGGTCCCGCGCCCGCTCGGCGACGAGTCGAGCGCGGCGCAGGTCGCGCAGCCGCTCACGCACACGTCGGCGGGCCGCTGGCGGCGCGAGCTGTCGGCGGCGGACCGGCAGGCGGTGAAGGAGGAAGTCGGGGATCTGCTGATCGAGCTCGGCTACGCCCGCGATCACGATTGGTGAACGGTGACGTCTACGACCGCGTCACCTCGACCGTGTTGTCGGTCGCATCGCGGTCGATCAGCTTGTCCAGCGGATCGATGCCCGCCTTGGCCGGCTCGCCCGCGACCTCGAGCGTGAACCGGTTCTCGCCGGACTTCACGCGCCGCTTTTCGAGGCAGCAGGACGTCGCCCTTCGCGTCCTGCACGCCGATGTCGATCAGTCACGTCGAGCGGCGCGTCCTTCTCGTTGCCGGCGCCGTCGGCGCGGATCTTCTTCGCGAGCACGACGAGGTCGACGTCGTACCTGCCGTCGGGCCGCTTGCTGCGCCTGGGCGCTCACCGCGCGCTCGTCGTAGAGCGTGATCGTCTCGAAGAAGTCGTCGATCAGCCCCTGCTGCTCGGGCGGCGTCACGCGCCGCAGCTCGGCGAGAGGTCGCGCGACGTCGCGTACGGCGGGCCCTTGAAGCGCCAGCGCTTCGACGAACGCCGACAGCGCGTCGTCCATCGCGGCCTCGCCGATCGCGTCCTGCAGCGCGTACAGCGCCAGCGCGCCCTTCTGGTAGTGCACGTACGCCGCGCCGTCGGCGCGCAGCAGCGGCTGCTCGCCCTTCTGCTCGGTGCCGCGGCCCTGCAGGTAGCGGTCGAGCTCGTACTTGCAGGAAGCGGCGCATCTTCGCGTCGCCGTACTTGTGCTTCAGCACCATCAGCGCCGAGTATTCGGCGAGGCTCTCGGTGATGAACTCGGCGCCCTGCACGTTCGCCGGCACTTCCTGGTGCGCCCACCACTGGTGCGCGACCTCGTGCGCGGTCACGAAGTACGGATAGTCGATGTCCTTGGGATCGCGGTCGTCGACCTTGGCGGTGAAGCCGATCGCCTCGTTGAACGGCACGCGTGTTCGGGAACGACTCGGCGAAGCCGCCGCTGCGCGAGAAGCGCGGGAACTCGATGATGCGCAGGATCCTGTGCTGGTACGGTCCGAAGTGCTGCGTGAAGTAGGTCGAGCGAATCCTTGACGCCGGCGACCATCCGGTCGAGGTTGTACTCGTGGCCGGGGTGGTAGTCGATCTCGATCGCGACGTCGCCGTCCGGGCCCGTTCCACACGTCGCGCCTGACCGCGTAGCGCGCGGACACGAACGGATAGATCGCGGCCATCGGCGAGTCCATCCGGTAGGCGATGCAGCGGCGGCCGTTCTCGGTCCAGTCGCGCTCGACGTAGCCGGAGGTGACCGGCAGCTGGTCGGCGGCCGTGCACACCTGCGCGCGATAGTCGATGAAGTCGGCGTCGCGCGACAGCGCGCTCTGCAGGTGCCACGCCTGGTCGTCGAGGTCGTGCATGCGCGGCCTGCGGCGCCAGGCCGAACTTCCTGCGGTCGCTGTCGGACGGCGAGCTCGCGCGCCTTCGTCGTAGCCGAAGCTCGGGATCAGCGACGTCTCGGGCGTGAGGCCCGGATTGAGGAACGTGCCGTTGGCGAGCACGACCGGGTCGGCGCCGTCGTTGCGAAAGCCGCGCGCGCCGTACTCGAGGTCGAAGCGCGAGGTCCGTCGTCGCGCCGGGCGCCAGCGGCGTCGCGAGCGCGTAGTGGTGCCAGCGCATCGCCGGCTCCTCGTCGGCGAGCGTCGCGGGCACGCTGAACTCGATCGTCTGCGCCCGCGCGGCGCGCGGATAGAGCACGTAGAGGTCGCGTGATCGGCTGCTCCGCTGCGGTTGACGAGCGTAAGCGTGCCCGCGATGCGCGCGCTGCTGCCGCTCCGGGATAGATGTCGACGCGCACGTCGACGGCCGTGACCTTGCGGCTGCGGCGCGCCGCGCCAGCGCCTTGTAGCGTCTTCTCGTAGTCGGCCGCGAGCCGCTGCGCGTCGTGCTTCGCGACAGGTACGGGTTGACGCACGTGCGTGTTGTAGTAGATCCACGCGCCGGTGGCGACGAAGACGGCGCCGGCCGCGCCGGCGATCGACCACGCCGCGCGGCTCATGCGCGCCGCCGCGGCGCGCCAGCCGGCCGCGCCAGCCGCCGTCGCGCCCGCGCACCCAGAGCGCGTACGCGAGCACGAGCAGCAGCACCGCGAACGCGCCCCAGTACAGGCGGAACCAGAACACGGCCGGCAGGAAGTGGCCGTAACCGTTGAGGTCGGAATAGATGACGTCCGGGCGCGGCTGCGTAGCGGTACAGGCGGTCCTCGAAGCCCGAAGTCCGGCAGCCGCGACGATCACGAGGAACAGCAGCAGCACGACGAAGTGGCCGACGTACTTGTTGTTGACGAGCGTGTGCACGGCGAGCGCGAGCACGGCGATCAGCACGAAGCCCGGGCAGCTGCAGCACGAAGAGCTCGAACAGGTAGTGGCCGAGCTCGATGCGCGTGAAGCCCTTCGCGAGCTGCACGCCGATGCTGCACGCGAGCACCACCACCATCAGCACCGCCTGCAGCGCGACCAGCGCCGCCGAACTTGGCGAGGAAGCCGAGCCACGTCGGCGCCGGCATGCTGTCGGTGATGTCGTCGATGCGCGCGTCGCGCTCGCGCCAGACGAGCTCGCCCGCGTAGATCGCGGTCACGATCAGGATGAACAGGCCGAAGAGCCCGCCGACGATGTCGAGCACCTTGTACGTCAGCGGGTAGGTGTTGGTGCCGTAGAAGCGAGCCCAGCGTGACCGCGTTGCCGATCACCAGCAGCACGCCGCCCAGCACGATCGTCAGGAAGCGCGGGCTGCGCAGGATCTCGCGCCAGGTACAGGCGCGTGAGCCCGGGCAGCATGCGCGCGATACGCGCCGGCGCTGCGGTCGAGCGACGCGCGACCGGCACGGCGCGTGGCGCGGCGCCGCGTCGCGCGGCTCGGCCTCCGCCGGCGGCGCCGCTTGCTGCGCGCGCGCCGGCCGTCACCGCCTGCATCCGGAACGCGCGATAGCCGAGCGCGTGACGACGACGCCGACGCCGAGCCACAGCGCGCGGTTCCACAGCAGCACGCCGGCGAGCGGAATCTCCTCGCCGTTCTTCTGCGCGACGCTCCAGTAGCGCGCGAGGACGTCGAGCGCGGTCGCGCCCGACGGGTCGACCAGCGCCGCCAGCGTCTTGTTCTCCATGTCGCCCAGCAGGTTGATCGCGAACAGGTAGCCGACGAGCACGATGACGCCCGCGACGTACACCGGCGCCATCTGCCGCGTCAGCGCCGCGAGCACGAAGAAGCAGCCGCCGAGCCAGAGCACGTTGGGCAGCAGCAGGAAGAGATACGGCCGCAGCGAAGCTCTGCCACGACGGATGCGCGACGATGCGCGCCGGCGTCGACGCCGGGCCAGTGCGTGCCGATCAGCACGCCGAGCGCGATGCTCGGAAGACCAGCGACCAGCGTCATGCACGCGCCGAGCAGGCGGCCGAAGAAGTAGTCGCGCTTGGCGATCGGCGCGTGTAGAAGAAGTGATAGGTGCCGTACTCGAAGTCCTGCTGCACGGCGCGGCCGGCGACCGAGCCGATCACCGTGACGCCGGCGAAGCCCAGGAACGCGATGCCGATCGCGAGCGCGTAGGGGCCGTTGATCAGCACCTTGTCGCCGCCGAAGTTGACCGACGCGCTCGGCGAGCGCGCCGCCCGCCGCCGCCATCCACAGGCCCGCGAGCGACGGCGAACAGCGACGAAGTAGACGTAGGTCGACACCATCCGCAGCCGGCGGACGAAGTCGAACCAGGCGATGGTCCAGCAGCGCCATGGTCAGGCCGCCGCGGCGAGCGGCGCGGCGAGGTAGCCCGGCGATCGTGCAGAAGTACACGTCCTCGAGGTCCGCCTCGACCGGCTCGAAGCCGGCGCCGGGCGACGCCTCGCCGTACGCGCGCACGACCGTGCGGCCGGCCTGCAGCCGCGTGCGACACGACGCGGCACCTGCGCCTTCAGCGCCTCGGCTTCGGCCTTGGTCGACGACCTTGCGCCAGATGCGGCCTGCGACGTCCGGCGACCAGCGCCGCCGGCTCGCCGGTCAGCAGCACGCGGCCCTGGTCGATGACCGCGAGGTGGCTGCACAGGTCGGCGACGTCGCTGACGATGTGCGTCGACAGGATCACCACGACGTCGGAGGCGATGTCGGCGAGCAGGTTGTGGAAGCGCACGCGCTCCTCCGGATCGAGGCCCGCGGTCGGCTCGTCGACGATGACGAGCTTGGGATTGCCGAGCAGCGCCTGCGCGATGCCGAAGCGCTGCCGCATGCCGCCCGAGAAGCCGCCGAGCTTCTGCTTGCGCACCGCGTGCAGGTTGACCCGCTCGCAGCAGCGCGTCGACGGTCTCGCGGCGCGACTTCGCGTCGACGAGGCCCTTGAGGCGCGCCAGATGGTCGAGGAGCTCGACCGCCGACACCTTGGGATAGACGCCGAAGTCCTGCGGCAGGTAGCCCAGCACCGCGCGCACCTTCTCCGGCTCGCGCAGGATGTCGATGTCGCCCAGCGTCGCGCTGCCCCGCGTCCGCGCTCTGCAGCGTGGCCAGCGTGCGCATCAGCGTCGACTTGCCGGCGCCGTTCGGCCCGAGCAGGCCGAACATGCCCGGCGGAACGGTCAGCGACACGCGATCGAGCGCCTGCACGCCGTTGGCGTAGCGCTTGGACAGGTCGCGGATGGTGAGTTGCATGGGACCTCGGCGAAGCGGGTTGGTGCGACAGGGCATGCGGCGGCCGCGACGAACGCCGCGGCCGCCCGCATCGGCTCGCGGCCAGGTAGCGCGGCTGCGCGAGCGGTCCGCGGACCGGACACGCGCGGCCCGCCCGGCATGCGCACTTCGATGCTCCGACGCCGCGCGGCGGATTCAGCCGTCGCCGGGCACGCGGCCGATGCCCGGGCAGCTTGAGCGCGGGATGGCGGACGTCGATGCCCGCGACCAGGCCCAGCACGTTGACCTCGAGCCCTTCGTCCCAGGCTCGCGATGACGCCGACGAGACCATACAGCGACAGCTGCGACGCCGGTGTGGCTGGGCGACGAGCCGACGATTTCGCGGGAGCGAAACGTAGTCCTTGCCGATCGCCGTCGACGGCATGGCAGCCGCAGCTCCGGGAATCGCGCGGCCGAGGTGGGCGACGAACGTGTTGCTGTTGGGCCCGGCCACACGCGGTAAGTCGTGCGCGTAGGGGTACGACGGCGACGGCCTGCGGCAGCCTGGCGATCACGGCTGGCCGCGTCCGCGCCGCGCAGGTCGCGGATGAGCCGCGGCGGCGCGCCGTACCACTCGGCGTCCGGCGCGCGCGCGCTGCCGACACCGACAACGACGGAGCCGCCCGCCCCTCGCGTACCAGCCGATGACCTCGTAGCGCGTGTAGCGGTCGGCGCCCTCCGGCTTGGCGGCGAGCCACGTGTGGTCGGCGAACGCGCCGCGCCAGCCGAAGGTGCGGCTCGCGTAGACCTGCACGACCGCCTCGCGGTGCAGCGGCCGGATCCGGCGCCAGGCCCGTCGCGCGATGCGTGGCCGTGCGCCAGTCGCCGCTGGGTGCGGCGCGGCCGAACGCGAGCGTCAGCAGCGGGCCCGCCAGCAGGAGCGCAGAGCGTCAAGGACAGCCACAGCATCGTGCGGGCGAATCTCACGGCGAGGGTGGACGGGGCGGCCTGGCGAGCATGGAGCGCGCTGGCGGCGGACCGGACGACATGGGTGCGCGCCGGCCGATGCAAGATCGTGGATGTTACCGGGTGTGCGACGGCGACTACAGGGCAGCACGTGCACCCGGCGCGCCGCGTGACGCAGGGCATAATCGCCGTCGAGCCACGACGCCAAGGTGCGCGCGCATGAGCGAATCGTCCCGCTCTCCCGATCTGGCTCGCCGCCGGCGTGCGCACGCCGTTCGCGAAGGTCGACGGCGCGCTGGCGCGCCTCGACGCGATCGCGCTGTCGGTGCCCGGTGGTGCGCCACATGCTGGGCGAGCTGCACGGCGCGGCGCCCGACTTCGCCGTGTGGGGCACGGTCGTGCCCAACCTCACGTGGAGCAACATCGCGCGCGAGGTGCTGATGGACGCCGGCGTCGCGCCGACGATCCCCGCGTTCTCCACGGTGATGGCGTGCAGCACCAGCATGATCGCCGCGATCGAAGCGGCGGGCATGCTGAACGGCGTCAACCGCAACCTCGCGCTGGTCGGCGGCGTGGAAAGCCTGAGCCGCGTGCAGCTGGGGCTCGGGCAGTCGCTGTCCGACTGGCTGCGCCGCTTCCAGCAGGCGCGCTCGCTCGGCCAGAAGGTGTCGCACGTCACCGACCTCAGGCTCGCCGACGTGCGCCTGTACATCCCGTCGGTGACGCAACCGCACCACCGGCATGAGCATGGGGGAGCACACCGAGATCACGGCGACGGACTGGCACCTGTCGCGCGACGCGCAGGACCGCAGTCGCGCTCGCGAGCCACGAGCGCGCGGTCGCGGCGTGGCAGCGCGGATTCTTCGACGATCTCGTGATCGCCGGTGGACGACGTCGACGCGCGACACGATTCCGCGCGCGCGACACGTCGCTCGCGCAGCTCGCAAGGCTGCCGCCGTCGTTCGACCGCACGAGCGGCCAGGGCACGCTCACCGCGGGCAATTCGTCGCCGCTGACCGATGGCGCCGCGGCGCTGTGGGTGGCGACGACGTCCGGGCTCGCGAAGCTGCCGCGACAACGTCCCGCGCGCGCGGCTCGTCGACTGGGAGATCACCGCCATCGACCTGCGCACCGAAGGCCTCCTGATGGCGCCCGCCTACGGCATCCCGCGCCTGCTCGCGCGGCAACGGCCTCGCCTACGCGCGACATCGACCTCTGGGAGATCCACGAGGCCTTCGCCGCGCAGGTGCTGGCGCACATCGCCGCGCTCGAGGATGCCGGCGTTCCTGCGCGACAAGGCCGGCGTCACCGCGCCGCTCGGCACGTTCCCGCGCGAGCGCATGAACCCCAACGGCGGCAGCATCGCGCTCGGCCATCCGTTCGGCGC
Organism: uncultured beta proteobacterium; assembly: GCA_963725735.1. Taxonomy (GTDB): domain Bacteria; phylum Pseudomonadota; class Gammaproteobacteria; order Burkholderiales; family Casimicrobiaceae; genus VBCG01. The sequence continues at coordinate 9,723 of CAVRZM010000003.1, forward strand.
GACCGGCGCGCGCATCATCAGCCAGGCCGTGAAGGAGCTCGCGGCGCAGCCGCCGGGCAGCGCGGGCGATCGTGAGCATCTGCGCGGATGGCGGTCAGGGCAGCGTGATGCTGCTGCAGGCGGGATGAGGCAACCCCCTTGGCGGTGTTCCCGATGGTCGTCCGCGGCGCCTGACCGTGAGCCTGCCGACGGAGCATCGACGCGCATGTCGACGGGGCGGGATGCGCGGTTTGGCTCATCGGCTTCTTTGCTGCAAACTTCCGGAATCCCGTGCACGCCGTTCCGAATCTTCAGATGAATCGTCGATCAGCCCGCTGCTTCGTGGCGCTTGCGTTGCCGTCCATGCTCTTGCCGGGGTGCGCCGGCCCTGCGCCGGTGCGCGACGATCCCGTCGCCATCGTTGCCGCACTGGCAGCGCAGGCGGATCGCTGGGACCAGGCCATCGTGCGCAAGGACCGTCCCGCCATCGAGCAGAACATGGCCGAGGATTTCCGCCAGATCGACGCCGCCGGCAATGTCGAGACCCGGGTATCGTTCTTGAACGACCTGGTGTCGCCCGACCTCGAGATCGATCCGTACACCGTCGAGGACTTCGACGTCCGGCTGTATGGCGACGTCGCGCTCCTCTGCGGGCGAACCCGGATGACCGGTCGCTACCGGGGCAAGCCGTTCGCGAGCCACTATCGCTACATCGACATCTACGTCCGTCGCGACGGCGTCTGGAAGATCGTGAGCGTGCAGATCTCGCGGATTCCGAACTAGCCCAGGCGCCATTCGCGCCCGACCCTCCGCGCCATCCGACAATTCCTTTCGTCACGTCGCAATCCCATGGTCTCCACATCGAACTGGCTGTTCTGGGCGCTGCTGTCGGCCGGATTCGCCGCGCTCACCGCGATCTTCGCCAAGGTGGGCCTCGAGGGTGTCGACTCGGACCTCGCCACGCTGGTGCGCACGTTCGTGATCCTGCTGGCGCTGGGCGTCTTCGTGTGGGCCACGGCGAAGTGGACCAATCCGCTTTCCCTTTCGCGCAGGACGCTGGCGTTCCTCGTGCTCTCCGGATTGGCCACGGGCGCCTCGTGGGTCTGCTACTTTCGCGCGCTGAAGATCGGCGATGCGTCGAAGGTCGCGCCCATCGACAAGCTGAGCGTCGTGCTGGTGGCGATCTTCGCCGTCCTGTTCCTGGGCGAGCGTCCCAGCGCCAAGGACTGGCTCGGCATCGTCCTGATCGGCGCCGGCGCGGTGGTCCTCGCGCTGAAGCGATGACCGCGGGCAACGCGGCTCCATTGGCGCACAATGCGGACCCGGAGACCGGGCCGCGCGCCCGCGCCCTTTGAATCCAACCGCGAGTCCCCACACCATGTCGGCCAACCCCACCTATCACGCCCCCGGCGAAGGCGAGACGATCTTCTCCGTCAACTCCGCCCCCATCAAGTTCGGCCCCGGCGCGCTGCGCGAAGTCGGCGCCGATGCGCAGGCGCTCGGCATGAAGCGCGTCGCGCTCTTCGTGGATCCGCACGTGCTTCGCAGCGCGCCCGGCGAGACGACGCTCGCATCGCTGCGCGAGGCCGGCCTCGACGTGGCGGTGTACGAGCACGCGCGCTGCGAGCCCAACAGCGATTCGTTCGAGGCCGCTGCCGCGTTCGCGCGCGACGGGGCCTTCGACGGCTTCGTCTCGCTGGGCGGCGGCTCGGTGATGGACACCGCGAAGGCCGCCAACCTGCTGTCGACGTATCCCGACGACCTCATCGCCTACGTCAACGCGCCCATCGGCAAGGCGAAGCCGATTCCCGGCCGGTTGAAGCCGCATATCGCCTGCCCCACCACGTGCGGCACCGGCAGCGAGACGACCGGCATCACGATCGTCGACCTGAAGTCGGTGGGCCTCAAGACCGGGATCGCGTCGCCGTTGCTGAAGCCCTCGCTCGCGATCGTCGACCCCACCACCACCGAGACGCTGCCCGGCGGCGTGGTCGCCGCGTCGGGCTTCGACGTTCTCACGCACGCGGTGGAGTCGTTCACCGCACGCCCCTATACGAGCCGCGCGCGTCCGACGCATCCGGCGCAGCGTCCGCCTTACCAGGGCTCGACGCCGTACAACGACATCGGCAGCCTCGCGGCCATCCGCATCGGCGGCAAGTACCTCGTGCGCGCCGTGCGCGACGCCCGCGACATCGAGGCCCGGCACCAGCTCATGTTCGCGTCGACGCTCGCCGGCCTCGCGTTCGGCAGCGCGGGCGTGCACATCCCGCACGCGATGTCCTACTCGATCGCGACGCTCAAGCACGACTACACGGCGAAGGGCTACGAGGAGCGCGACCCGATGGTTCCGCACGGCATCGCGGTGGTGATCAATGCACCGGCCGCATTCCGCTTCACGGCCCCGGCGAATCCGGCGCGGCACCTCGAAGCCGCGGCGGCGCTGGGCGCGGACGTCGGCGGCGCGGCGCCGGAGGACGCCGGCCGCATCCTCGCGGACGCCTTCATCGCGCTGATGCGCGCGACGGGGCTGCCCTCCGGCATCGCCGCGCTGGGCTACGGCGAAGGCGACGTGCCCGCGCTGGCCGAGGGCGCCTATGCGCAGCAGCGTCCGCTGATCATGGCCCCGCGCAGCGTCAGCAAGCAGGATCTCGAGGGTCTCTACCGCGACGCCATGCGTTACTGGTGACGCCGGCGCCGCGGCGCGTTGCGGCGCGCCGCGCGGCGAAACCAACCTTCACCGCGGCTGATGCGACGCGGTGAAGAATTCCTCCATCATGAAGGACTCGAGGGAGGCGTTGTCGGCCGGACGCGCCGACAGGGTGAGATCGCGGCCGAGGCGCTTCGACTCCCAGCGGAAGTCGCCCTGCTCGTGCTCGCGGATGATCGCGATGATGCGGCGGACGATCGCGATGTTGATGTCGGGATTGCCGCCCTTGCGCACCTCGATCACCTGGAACGCCCGGCGGTTGATCTCCTTGTTCCAGCCGAAGAACGTGACCTCCGCGTAGTCGTACTCCATCGTGCGGATCTGGAACGTGCCGCCGCCGTTCTTGGGCTCGTTGCCGAGCGTGGTGGCCGAGCGCGTCGACACCCCGAGGTTCATCGCCACCAGCCGATCGCGGCGCGCGGTCTCCGCGTCGGCGGCGGATTGCCCGGTCGCGCTCGACTCGCCCTCTTCGCCGCGCGCACGGCGGCGCGACGCGATGTACGACGCGAGATCGCCGTCGAGCGGTGGCGTCGGGGGCGTGACCGCGGGCGGCGCCGGCGCCGGCGGGGCGGGCGGCGGCACGACGCGGGCCGTCGGCGGCGGCGGCGTGGCCGGCGCGACGGCGATCACGGGCGGCGACGGCGGCTTCGGCGCAGGAACCGGCTTGCGCGGCGCCAACACCGCGCGCGGTGGCGGCGGCGCCTCGCGCGCACCGGGCGGCGGGGTGGCCGGCGACGGCGGGACGGGGGCCGAGCGCGGCTCCGTGTTCTGCGGGACCAGCTGCACCGCGAGCTGGCCCGGCGTGTCGGCCGGCGCGTTCGATCCCTGGCGCAGGTTCGGCAGATGCGGCAGCACGAGCCAGAGCGCGAGCCCGTGCAGGAGGAGCGACAGCAGGAAGGTGAGCCAGACGCGCGGAATGGCGACGACGTCGTCGCGCGACCGCGTGTCGTATGCGGTATAGCTCAACGGTGTCGCGATCTCCTGCGCGGCGCGCAGGGCATACGGACGCGGGCGCGCACGGAGCGCATCGCCCGGTCAGGCACGCTTGCCGGCGCGGCCCGCCGCCGGCATGAGGCGCGCGAGCTCGGCGCCGTCGACCACCCGGATGCGGTGGTCCGCCGCGAACTTGCGCGCGTTGTCGGTGACCTCGCCGGTGGCCACGTAGAGTCCTTCGTGCGCATCGCGCGCGACGCGCGCCGCGTGCAGGTCGCGCAGCGGCTCGATGCCGGTGCGCGCGACCTTCCACCGCTTGCCGCTGACGAGCAGCGTCCGCCACTCCTTCCTGAGCTCGAAATCGGCGGCGGCGCCGTCGACGCGACTCACGGCATAGCCGTCGCGGCGATAGGCGTCCTCGAGCGCGCCGGCGAAATCGCTCCACGACATCGCGCGCACCGCGGAAAGCGTGCGCTCGACGCGCGCCGACGACGGCGCCCGCCATTGCCGCCACGCGGCGATGCAGCCGATCACGAGGAACGGCAAGCCCATCACGATGCCGAACACGCGCCAGTTGGCCGGCATCGCCGTGGCTCCGACCGCCGCGATCGCAAGGCCGATGGCGAAGCTGATCCACCACGCCGATCGCAACAGGATCGCGAACAGCGAGTTTTCGTTCATTTCCCACTTCATTGTGCCGTCCCACGGCGGGCGCGCGGGCCCGCAAACCTTCCAGTATAAGGGGCGTGCCCGACCCCGCCCTGGGCACGTTCCCGCGCGAGGGTTGGGCCACGGCCCGGCCGGGGAGTTCCCTGGGGACGCGCGCCGCGCGCTACAGCAGGTCCCAGGTCCGCATCAGCAGCGTCGACGCGGACAACTCGCCTTCGGCGCGGATGCGCTTGCCGACCAGCGCGTCGAGGCGCGGATCGGCGAAGGGATGGCCGCCCTGCACCCGCAGCACGTAGTCGCCGTCGGGCGTGCGCAGGATCACGGCGTCGCGGTCGCTCTTCGAGCCGGGCGCGACGCGCGCCCGCAGGACCGTGCCTTCGACATTCACGGCCGTCACCGGCTGAAGAGCCGGCGCACGACGGTGCCCCCGGCGGTCGCGCGCGCCACCACCACGTAGAAGCGCGGAAACGGCGCGTCGCCGCGCGGCAACTCGCCCACCGCGACATCGACGCGATCGGCCGGCGCACTCTTCGCCTCCGTGTTCGAGCCACGCGGTGCGCGCACGGTGAACGACGAGACGTCCACGCAGCGGGCGCCGGCCTGCGCAAGCTCCGCCTCCAGCAGCGTGCGCGGCGCCTTCGCCGTCGCGCGCCGGCTGCGCGGATCCGCCACGGCCACTGCTGAAGCGACCACGCCACCGAGCGCGGCGAGGTGGCGACGGCGCAGCGCGCGCGAGGCGGCACGGACGCGCAACGAATCGTCGGCGAGCGGTGCCTCGGTGCCGCCGCGCGCGGATTTCGGCTCGGCGATCATCGCGTCGCCCGTGTGGGGCGGGGCCGCCACCGGGTGCAGCGACGGGTCGCCCATCAGACTGAACTGCGCCAGCGTCTTGAGGTCGGTGGGATCGGCGATCGACAGCAGCTGGATGAACTGCAACCGCGCCTTGAGCGCGGCCTCGCCGGTCGAAGCGCCGGCCCGCACCTGCTGGAGGAAGAACTGGCACAGGAGATCGGCCTGGCCGTTGCCGCTCGCCGGGCCGTACGCGATCGTCGAGCTGCCGAAGTAGGCGTGCGCGCCCAGGCGAAGATAGGTGTTGCAGATGCCTGCCTGCCCGTCCGCGAGCGCGGGATCGTAGAGCTCCGCGCCGTAGCAGCATTCGACGCTCGCGACGGTGCCTTCGGTCAGGCCTGCGAGCTTGGCGCTGTCGTGCGCGACCGGATATCGGTCTTGCCCTGCTGGCCGTAGAAATGCGGGTCCGCGGTCGCGCCGTGGCAGTTGACGAAGTGCGCGCGGCGCGCGAGCGTGCTCCACGGGGGCTTGCCGGGCGGGATCGTCGCGAGGTCGGCGCTGTTGCCGAACACGTTGGCGAGACTGAGCTGCGTCGATGCGGTCCAGACCTTCGCCGTCAGACCCAGGTACGCGTCGTAGTCGCTCGCCGCGCGGCTCGACGCATTGGCGGCGACGCCGAGCACCGCGACCAGGTCGCCGGGTGCCTTGGCGCCGGTGACGTCCGGCAGCCGGCCCACCACGCGCGTCGGATTCAGGAACTTGTCGATCTGCTTGCCGTACGCACCCTCGCACGCATACGGAAGGTCGCTCCAGGCGATCGCATCGCCATCGCTCGCGATGGGATTGACGAGGTCCTGGTGCGGCACCACGTCCGACGGCGCCGAGGATGCAGAGGTAAGCGGGTTGCAGCGCCTTGAACACGCCGTCGATCGCGGCCTTGTGCTGACGCGGACTCGCGCGCTGCGTGACGGGCGGCGCACCGAGCTTCCCCATCTCGCTCGCCACGTCGAGGTTGACGACGCGCGTCACCAGTCCGCGCGCCTTGTCCGCGGCGACCAGCGCTGCGAGCGCGGGCTTGACCGCGCCTCGTGTAGGCCGCGCCGTACTTCGCCTGCAACGCGGCGCGATGCGTGACGATCACCTTGTCGACGGCAGCCTGCGCCATGGCGCTCCCTTTCTGGAAAGGCGGCCGCGCGGCGTCGCGGCCCTGCAATGCGAACAATGCACCGGATCGCGTGCCCTGCAAAGCCGACGCCCGGCGGGCCGCAGACGCATTCATGCCGTCCTCCGGACCGTGATTCGCGGATAATCGCGATGCCGGCCGCATCGGGCCGGTCACGCCCATGCCCCTGCGAACGCTCTGCGCCACCCGCTACGTCACGCCGCTGCGCGAGGGCGGCTCGCTGCCGGCGATCGTCGAGGCGGAGGACGACGGCCTCTACGTGCTCAAGTTCCGCGGCGCGGGCCAAGGCGCCAATGCGCTGATCGCCGAGGTGCTCGCGGGCGAGCTCGCGCGCGCGGCGGGATTGCGCGTGCCCGAGCTCGTGCTGCTCACGCTCGACGCCGACCTGGCGCGCAGCGAGCCCGACCCGGAGATCCAGGATCTGATCCGCGCGAGCGCGGGCGCTCAACCTCGGCCTCGACTACCTGCCGGGCGCGGCCGCCTTCGATCCGCTGGTCGATCGACCCGCGGCGCGACGCTCGCTTCGGCCATCGTCTGGTTCGACGCGTTCGTGTCCAATGTCGACCGCACGTCGCGCAACACCAACATGCTGTTGTGGCACCGGCGGCTGTGGCTCATCGATCACGGCGCCGCGTTCTACTTCCATCACGCGACGCCGGCGACTACCGGCGCGCGCCGGCGATCCGCTTCGCGCCGATCAGGGACCACGTGCTGCTGCCGTACGCGACCGCCCTGCCCGCCGCCGACGCGCGCATGAGCGCGCGCCTGCGCCGGCCGGTGCTGCGCGAGTGCGCCGCGCTCGGTCCCGACGTCGTGGCTCCTGGCCGAGGACGGATGGGCCTCCGCGGAGGCGCGTCGCGCCGCGTACGTCGACTACCTGCGCGAGCGCCTGCGCGCGCCGCGCGCTTTCGCCCAGGAGGCGCACCGTGCCCACGCCGAGCACGTATGACTACGCGGTGATCCGCGTGGTCCCGCGCGTCGAGCGCGAGGAGTTCGTCAACGTCGGCGTGATCGTGTCGTGCCCGGCGAGCGATTTCCTGGCCGCGCGCATCGAGGTCGACGCGGCGCGCATCGCGGCGCTCGATCCGACGCTCGACCTCGACGCGCTGCGCGCCCATCTGGCGACGATCCCGCGTCATCTGCGCGGGCGGCGACGGCGGCGGGCCCGCTCGGCAAGCTGTCGCCGCGCGAGCGCTTCCGCTGGCTGACGGCGCCGCGCAGCGCGCTCATCCAGTGCTCGCCCGCGCACACCGGCCGATGCGACGATCCCGCGGCGCTGCTCGAGCACCTGCTGGACACGATGGTGCGGACGCCGCGCGCATCGCAATAAATCGGCGTCCGCGGTGTTATCGTATCCGCGCGCGCCGCCGCATTGCCCGCGATCCGCGTGCGGCCGCCATCACTTCGAGGAAGACGCTCATGCAGACACGCTGGGACATCGGCACGCGCATCGCCGCCGCGGCGCGCGGCCGCCGCCTTCGCTCTTGACGGCCGGTTGCGCCGACGATCCAGATACGAAGCCACCGGGCAGCAGTTGCGCCTCGACGGCAGCAAGGAAGTGCCGCCGGTCGACCACGATGGCCTATGGCACCGGCAACCGTGAACATCGACGACCGACCGCTCGGTGATCGGTCACGCTCACCGTCGTGAACATGACGCCGACCGCCGCGCACATCCACGAGGGCGCGGCCGGCACCAACGGCCCGGTCATCGTGCCGCTCGACAAGATCAGCGACGACTCGTTCGTGGCGCCCGACGGCGCGCAGCCTCACCGAAGCGCAGTACGCGAGCTACAAGGCCGGCAACCTCTACCTCAACGTGCACAGCGCCAAGTACCCGGGCGGCGAGGTGCGCGCGCAGATCGCCGGCCGATGACTGGCGAGCCGCGGAGCGACCGCGCCGCGTAGCGCGACGATGTGGGAGCTCGCGGGCTTCGCGGCGGTGGCGCGCCGTCGCGGTGGTTCCTGTGGGACAGCCTGAAGGCGCGCGAGGCCGCCAACGTCGAATGCGCGCCGCGTGCCGCGCGCAGGGCCTGCTGTTCCTCGACGACACCGTCGCGCTCGATCGCATCCGGCTCGCGCGCGACGGTGACGGCCGCATGCGGCTTCGCCGCGTCTATCGCTTCGAGTACAGCGACACCGGCACGAACCGGCGCCGCGGCCACGGTCACGCTGCTCGGCGTCGACGCATCGAGCAGGTCGACCTCGGCCGCCGCCGCGACCTGCACGTGGTGCTACGCTGCACGTGACGCCTCAGGCCGGCAGCGCGCGCGAGGAATCGCGGGCAGCAGGCGCGATGAAGCGCGGCCGGATGCTCGAGATTGGGCAGGTGCGCGGCGTTGCGCAGCATGTGCAGCGCGGGCCGCCGGCATCCGCGCGCGCGAGTTCCGCGCAGCGCTCGACGATGTGCGGGAAGTCGAGATCGCCGCACACGACCAGCGCGGGCGCGGCAGATCCGGTCGAGCCGCGGGTACGCGGGCGCGGCTCGATCTCGTCGCCGCGCTGCTCGGCGCGCAGCGCGATGTCGTTCATCGCGAGGAACAGCGTCGCGCGCCGGTCGCCGTCCACGCGGCCCTCCGGCGCCAGCGGACCGTCGAGCCACGCGTGCGCCTCCAGCGCGTTGATCGCGTCGACGTCGGCCTGCGCCTTCGGCGCTGCTCCATCCGCTCGAGCCAGCGCTCGATCGCGGGCGGAAACGACGCCTGACCTCGGGCGCGCCGGTGATCGCCGGCGCGACCAGCACGAGCGCGCGCACGCGCTCGGGATGCGCGAGCGCGGCGTCGATCGCGATGCGTCCGCCCTGCGAGCAGCCGACCAGCACCGCGGGCGCGCCGCGGCGCGCAGCGCGTCGAGCACCGCGACGAGGTCGCGCGACGTGCGAGTAGCGCTCGTCGGCGTGCAGCGTCTCGCCGAAGCCGCGCCGGTCGTAGGCGATGCGCGCGATACGCCGCCGGCATCCGCGAGCGCGGCTACCTCGCCTGCCACATCCGCCGGTCGGCCACGCCCGCGTGCAGGAACACGACGGGCTGCCCGTGCCCGGCCGCGGTCGGCGACGGCGAGTCGCGCCTGTCCCGCTGTCGACGGCGACGCGCTTCCGAGGGTCATCGTGCCTTGGCCCGGCGCTGATGCGTCAAGGGCCGCGATTGTCGCGCGGAATCGGGTCCGCGCGGCACGACCGCGCGATGCGCGCCGCGACTCGCTACATGCGCTTTGGCCCATCGCGCCGCGACCTGCGGCTCGCCTCCGGCCTCGTGCTGTTCACGTACATCGCCGCTGCACCTCGCCAACCACGCGCTCGGCCTCGTCTCGGTCGCCGTCGCCGAGCACGGCTCGACGCTCGCGGTGCGCTTCTGGCAGAGCGCTGCCGGGCACGGTCCTGCTGTACGGCGCCGCGGTCGACGCACGTCACGCTCGCGCTCAACGCACTCTACCGGCGGCGTACGCTGCGCATGCCGCCGCTCGAGGTGCTGCGCATCGCGCTCGGGCTCGGCATTCCGATCCTGCTCATCGGCCACGCGGTCGGACACGCGCATCGCGTGGGAAGCGTAGGGGCTCTGCGCCCGGATTACTCGCGGTGGTGTGGAACCTGTGGCTGTCCGACAGCGAGGGCCGCCAGCTCGCGCTGCTGGTGCCCGGATGGCTGCACGGCTGCCTCGGGCGTCAACTTCGCCTTCGGCCGCCGTGCGTGGTACCAGCGGCTGCGGCCGGCGCTGTTCGCGCTCGCGCTGCTGCTGCCGGTGCTGGGCGGCCTCGGCTTCCTCGCGATGGGCAGCGAGCTCGCCGCGGACGAGCGACCCGCGCGTATCCTCGACGCGCACAGCCAGGTCGACGCGGCGACGCGCATCGCGCTCGCGCGGGTGCGCGATGCGCTGATCGCCGCTGTGGTTCGCGCTGATCGGCGGCGATCTTCGTCGCGCGCGAGGTCCGCGCGATCGTCGAGCGCCGGCGCAGCGCCGTGCTGACCATCGCCTATCCGCAGCGCAACGCGCGCGTGCCCGCGGGCTGGACCGTGCTCGAGGCGAGTCGCAGCCACCACATCCCGCACCTGTCGCTGTGCGGCGGCCAGGCGCGCTGCTCGACGTGCCGCGTGCGCGTGGTGTACGGCGAGGACCACTGTCCGCCGCCCGGCGCCGCAGGAGCGCGCCACGCTCGCGCGCATTCGGCGCCCGCCGGGCGTGCGTCTCGCGTGCCAGCTGCGGCCCACCGGCGACATCGGCGTGGTGCCGCTGCTTGCCGCGCACGCCACGTTCGCCACGCGCCGCGCCCGCGACCATCGTCGAGCGCGAGCTGGCCGTCGTTGCCGTGCGTGGCGCAATCGCGCCGCGATCGCGCGCGCCCATCTGCCGCACGATGTCGTCTACCTGTCGCAGCTGTTCGTCGACACCGTCGGCAGCGGCGCTCAAGCGCCACGGCGCGGCGCCGGTCGCGTCGACGGCGCGACGGTCGTGACCGCGGCGTTCGGGATCGGCGAGCCCTTGCCGCGCGCGTCGCCGCACGCCGCGGCCGCCCGGACGCCGCGCGCGCTCGCGCGCATGGCGCAGCCGCTACGCGGCGGAGTTCGGCCGGCGCCGCCGAGTTCGCTGATCCTCGTGCACGCGGGCCACGGCGCGGTCGGCGACGACCCGTCGCCGGGAACGCGGCCTTGCCACTGGCCGCGGGCGAGGTCTTCGACACGCTCGATGCGCTGCAGGCGGCGATGCCCGCGGACGCCGCGGGCGTTCTCGTCACGGAGCGCGCATGGTCCGCCTCCGGCACGGTGGCGCCGCCGGACGCGTGGCGCAGCGTGACCGCGCAAGGCATGACCGTGCGCGTGGCCGCGCGCGACACGCCGGGACGTGCCGCCGCGGCCGATTGAGGCGACGCCCTACCCGCGACGGCGGCGCAGCAACACCACGGTCACACCCGCGAGCAGCACCACGAGGCCGATCAGCCCCCACTCGGACAGCGTCGGGATGCTGCCGATCAGCGGCAGCGACTGCGTCACCAGGAAGCCGCGGATCTCGCCGGCCGGGAACGCGGACGTGTGCACGTTGAGGTACGCCTGCCCGGCCGCGAGACCGTTCGCGAGCGCCGCCTCGGCGCCCGCCGGCGTGCCGCCGTTGCTCGTGATGAAGGCGGCGTTCCACGTCGAGGCGCAGCGTGGTGTCGAGCGTCTGGTCGTAGCGTGCCGCTGGTGACGCCCGAGCGGGAAGCCCGGGAACGCGGGCACCATCGTCGCCACGCCGGCGTTGTTGGGCGCGGACGATGCAGCAGTGGATGTGCGACGCGGTCGTGTTGGCGGTAAGGCCGCTGAACACGACGCTCACCCGCATCCGGTGCGTCGTGGTGTCGAGCGTGACGAACGCCCCGCCGGTGCCCGGCGAGGCGTTGGCCGGATTCTCGTTGGGGCCGGACAGCGACGTCGAGGTGGTGATGACGGCCCCCTGTGCGGACGCGGCGAGCGCAAGCCAGGTGATGCCGACCGCAAGTGCGCGGAACGATCGCTTCATGACGGTTGCCTCCGGTGAATGTCCAGCGAAGGCCCGCTGCACGCCCTTGCTGCGATCCCCTGCAGCGCCGCCCCCGGTCGCGCCGGTGGCGCAACGATGGGTCAACATCGAAACGCCGGGCGGCATTCCACCGCGCGCGAGCTTCAGGCGTCGACCGGAAGCCTGCGTGCGCCGCCGTCTGGGGGATCTGCCCGGCCGCATGCCGGGCGCGCGCGGTCGGCGCGGATCATGACGCTCGCCTTCTCGGCGATCATCAGCGTCGGCGAGTTGGTGTTGCCGGAGGTGATCGTCGGCATCACCGAGGCGTCGACCACGCGCAGCCCGCGCAGTCCGTGCACGCGCAGACGCGCGTCGACGACGCTGCCGCGGATCGTCCGCGGCGCCCATCCGGCAGGTGCCCACCGGATGGAAGATCGTCGTGCCGATGTCGCCGGCGGCGCGCGCGAGCTCCTCGTCGCTGACGATGCCGCGGGCCGGGCAGCATCTCCTCCGGCGTGATAGGGCGCCAGCGCCGGCTGCGCGACGATCCGCCGCGTGAGCCGCAGCGACGCGACGGCGACCGCGGTCCTCGTCGGTGGCGAGGTAGTTGGGCGCGATCACCGGCGCCGCCAGCGGATCGGGCGCCGCGACGTGCACGCTGCCGCGCGACGTCGGCCGCAGGTTGCACACGCTCGCGGTGAAGGCGTCGAACGCGTGCAGCGGGTCGCCGAACTTCGGCAGCGACAGCGGCTGCACGTGGTACTCGACGTTCGGGCCGCGCCTGGCTCGGGATCGGAGCGCGCGAACGCGCCGAGCTGCGACGGCGCCATGCTCATCGGGCCGCTGCGCCGCCAGCGCGTACTCGGCGGCGATCCGCACCTTGCCGAGCCAGCTGCCGGCGCGCGTGTTCAGCGTGCGCGTGTTGCGCACCTGGTAGACGCTGCGCAGCTGCAGGTGATCCTGCAGGTTCTCGCCGACGCCGGGCAGCGCGTGCACGACCGGCAGTGCCGCAGGCGCGCAGCACGTCGGGCGCGCCGATGCCGGAGAGCTCGAGCAGCTGCGGCGAATTGATCGGCGCCCGCGGCCAGGATCACCTCCTCGCGGGCGCTCACCGTGACGTCGCGCGTCGCCGATGCGATAGGTGAGGCCGGTGCACTGCGCCATCGGCGAGCGTCAGACGCTGCACGTGCGCGCCGGTCACGATCGACAGGTTGCCGCGACCCGCGACGGGCCGCAGGAATGCCTTCGACGCGTTCCAGCGGATGCCGCTTCTTCTGGTTCACCTCGAAATAGCCGACGCCGAAGTTGTCGCCGCCGTTGAAGTCCGTCGTGCGCGGAATGCCCGCCTCTTCTGCCGCGCGCGCGAACGCCTCCAGGATGTCCCAGCGCAGGCGCTGCGGCTCGACGCGCCATTCGCCGCCGGCGCCGTGGAACGCCGTCGCGCCGAGGTAGTGGTCCTCGCTGCGCTTGAAGAGCGGCAGCACGGCGTCCCAGCGCCAGGTGTCGTCGTGCGCTTGCGCGGCCCACTCGTCGTAGTCCTCGCGCTGGCCGCGCATGTAGATCATGCCGTTGATCGACGAGCTGCCGCCCAGCACGCGCCCGCGCGGATAGATGCAGCGCGCGGCCGTTCAGCCCCGGCTCCGCGCGCGTGCGGTAGCGCCAGTCGGTGCGCGGGTTGTCGATGCAATACAGATACCCGATCGGAATGTGGATCCAGTGGTAGTTGTCGCGGCCGCCCGCCTCGAGCAGCAGCACGTTCACGTCGGCTTCCGCGGAAAGCCGGTTGGCGAGCACGCAACCCGCCGTGCCGGCGCCGACGATGATGTAGTCGAACGAGTCCATGGGGGAACCTGCGAGGGGCGACGCGGGAGTGTCCTGCGATGGTAGCCCAATCGCCCGGCGCGCGACACGGCGCCTTGTGTACGATGGCGGCGCCGCGCCTCGCGGCCCCGCGCCGGAGAACGCCATGATTCGAGCCGCCCTTTCGCGTCGTCCCACGTGCCTCGCACTCGCGCTGGCGCTCGTGGCGGGTGCCTGCGCGACGCCGTCCGCGCCGCCGGCTGCGAGCAACGCGGAGCTCGCGCGGCAGGTGCGCGACACCGAGCGGGCGTTCGCGAAGACCATGGCCGACCGCAACCTCGGGGCCTTCGCGACGTTCCTGTCGAGCGAGACGGTGTTCTTCACGGGGCCGACGCCGTTGCGCGGCAAGGACGCGGTCGTCGACCGCTGGAAGCGGTTCTACGAGAAGCCCGAGGCGCCGTTCTCGTGGGCGCCCGACAAGGTGGAGGTGCTCGACTCCGGCACGCTCGCGCTGAGCTCGGGGCCGGTGTACGACCCGTCGGGCAAGCTCATCGCGACGTTCACGTCGATCTGGCGGCAGGAGTCGCCTGGAGTGTGGCGGATCATCTTCGACAAGGGGAACGACGTCTGCGATTGCAAGGCGCCGTGAACGGCGCCGCGCCGCGCGCCGCCTGTCGAATATTCCCATCGCGTTGACCCGCGCTCCCCGCGCGCCTAACGTAGTTCGCAGGGCGATTGGGGAGGCGGCACCGCCAGCGCGGGCCGGGGACGCGATGGCGCAGACCAACATCTACTGGTACGAGCCGTCGATGGTGAGCGACGGCGTCGTGCCGTCGATCCTCGCGATCGGCGATTCCTGGTTCTGGTATCCGCTGCCGGGCGGCTCGCTCGCCACGAGCCTCGCCAGGCTCGTCGCCCCGCGCGAGCACACCATCCTCGCCTTCGGCAACAACGGCGCGGAAGCCTTCGATTACGTGAACGGCGTCTATGCCGACCGTATCGAACGCGCGCTCGAGCGCTACGGCGACGGCTGCTCCGCCGTCTTCGTGTCCGGCGGCGGCAACGACTTCGCGGGCTTCAACGACCTGCGCCCGATCCTCGGCCTCGACTGCTCCACCTGCGCGACGGCCGACGCGTGCTTCAACCATGGCACGCTGGCCGGCGACATCGAGGAGCTCTTCGATCGCGTGCAGGCCTACCACATCGAGCTCATCGACCGGGTCGCCGCCCGCGTGCCGGCGGCCGCGCGGATCTTCGTGCACAACTACGACTACGCGATCCCGACCGGCAAGGGCGTGATCGGCAAGGGCTGGCTGCGGCCGGCGCTGGCGTCGCGCCAAGGTGCCGGAGGCGCTGCAGGCGCCCTGCGTGCGCCTGCTCATCGACGCAGTTCTCGCGCTGCCTCGCAGCACTCGAGGCCCGTTACGCCGGCCGGGTGGTGTTCGTCGACAGCCGGGGGACGCTCGCGCCCGGCGACTGGGCGAACGAGCTGCACCCCAGGCGATCGGGGTTCGACAAGATTGCCAGGGAGCGCTGGCGGCCGGCCCTCGTCGCGGCCGGCCTTGCCTAGCTTGGCTGCGGAGACGGCCTACGCGCCGCCGCGTGGGCGGGGCAGCGCGCCCTCGATCTTCTTGCGTTCGGAGAGCACGCGATTGGCGTACGCCTGCGTCTCGTCGTCGACCGCCCCGTTGTAGAGCTGCAAGCCGGTCGCGACGTCGCTGCCGCCGCGGCGGATGGCGTCCTTCAGGATGCGCGCACCCAGCGCGATGTTCGCGTCGGGCAGCAGCACCGAGGACACGCCGAGCGCCGCGATCTTCTCCGGGTGGAAGCGCGGCACGACCTGCATGAGCCCCATCGCGCCCTGCTCGCTCTCGGCGACCGGGTTGAAGCGCGACTCGACCGCGATCACCGCGAGGATCAGCATCGGGTCGAGCCCGTAGCGCTTGCCCTCGCGGAACGCCGCTCCCACCACTTCCAGCGCCGCGTCCTGCGCCACCCGGTAGCGGCGCGCCACCACGGTCGCGAGTTGCTCGGGACGTGGCGTCGCCTCGGGCTTGCCGATGCGGACATTGGTGGTGATGGCCGGGGCAGGCAGTGCCGCTGCTTCCCGGATGACGTCGACCGGGGTCGGCGTCGTGTTCTTCGTCTTGGGACCCCACAGCGCGGGGACCGGCGCGGCCAGGAGGGCCGCGGAAATTACGCCCGCCAGCGCAAGATGCAGGGCGGGGCCAGGTTCGGATTGCCGTCGACATCGATGGCGCGAGGCCGGCGGTTGCGTAGGTCGTGACTTCATCGGAGCTCTCCTTACGTGGTCAGGCATTGGCCCACCGTGCGTTGCGCGACTTCCGCAACCGCCGGCCGACCGTGCTCGGCCTTTCAGTACTCCTGCAGCTTGCCTCCCTCTCGCAGCGTGCTATTTCGCATCGAGTTATTATTGATCAATACTTTACGAAACTTTATTAAAGTACTTTCAAGCCTGCCCCTGACCTCCGTGAGGCGAGGGCCGTACAGCATTATACCGGATCGCCTCCGGCCGCTTCCTCGGGGCCTTCCGACGAGCGCCGGCTCGCGCCGCAGCATCGACTTTCGTTCCGGGCTCCCCGTCACCGACCCCAGCGCAGCGCCAGCGGGCGCAGCGGCCGCGCGAGCTCGAGCAGGCCGGCGCGCGTGGCCGGGTGCAGCGGCTCGAGCGGATGGCGCACCGCGTCGCTCGCGATCACGCCGCCCTCGGCCATGACCGCCTTGGTCGCGCGCAGCCCGCATTGCCGGTTCTCGTAGTTGATGAGCGGCAGGATGCGCGCGTACGCCGCGGCCGCCTCGGCGCGCCGCCCGGCGCGATGATGCGTCGACCACCGGCCTGATGAGATCGGGCAGCAGCGCGCTCGGCATCGTGCCCGGTCGCGCCGGCATCGAGGTCGGCCATCAGGGTGATCGACTCCTCGCCGTCGAACGGCCCGTCGATCGCGCCCCGCCCGCCTCGATCAGCGCGCGCAGCTTGGCGGCGGTGCCCGGCACCTCGATCTTGAAGTAGCGCACCGCCGGCACCTCGCGCGCGAGGCGCACCAGGAACGGCACCGACAGCGTGCACGCCCGCCAGCGGCGCGTCCTGCACCATGATCGGGAGCGCCGGCGGCCTCGGCCACGTGCGCGAAGTGCTCGAGCATGCCGCTCTCGTCCGCGCGCAGCGAGGCGCCGTGATACGGCGGCATCAGCATCAGCATGGCGGCACCGGCCGCCGCGGCCGCGCGTCCGCGCTCGCCCGCGATGCGCGTGCTGAAGTGGCTGCAGGTGACGATCACCGGCACGCGGCCGGCCACGTGCGCGAGGCAGAGGTCGAGCAGCGTGTCGCGCTCGTCGTCGGTCAGCAGGAACTGCTCGGAGTAGTTGGCGAGGATGCAGATGCCGTCGACGCCCTGGTCGATCATGCAGTCGAGCACGCGGCGCATGCCGTCCAGGTCGAGGTCGCCGCCGGACGTGAACGGCGTCGGCGCGATGGGATGGATGCCGGTCAGGGGCTTGGCGAGCGATCGGGGCATGGTAGGCGTTCCGGAGCGGCGGCGGGAGGCCGGGAGGGGGCTACAGCGGCGAGCACATGGCGACCGGGTCGGCGCCGTAGCCTTCGGCGACGTATCCGCGGGCGAGCATCTGCGTCTTCACGGCGGGGTCGGTCGTGTAGCGATGATTGGAGTCGGCGCGCTGGTTCCACAGCCGGTAGATGGCAGTCCAGTTGGTCGGGCACCGGCCGTCGGTGCCGGGCAGCGCGACCGCGAAGGCGGCCGGCGTCTCGAGCACGTAGCCGCTGAAGTTGGGATTGGTGGCGGTCAGCGCGACCACGGTGTCGCACTCGGCCTTCGAAGCCGAGAAGAAATGCGAGTTGCCGTGCTCGGGCGGGATGTAGAAACGGCAGACGTCGTTCAAGAACCCCAGCGTGATCGGCCACACCTTGAACGACTGGCCGGTGCGCGCCCAGCCCGTGATGCGCCCGCCGTCGAGCGCATCGATGTCCGGCGCCAGGTCGCTCACGAAGTAGTGATCGAGCGCCGCGTTGTAGTACTCGATCGCGGTGACCGGCACCGGCGGCAGGCTCGCGGCTGGCACCGCCGAAGTTCTGCGCGGCGTTGTCCCGCGTGCCGGTTTGCCGGTGCGGAACAGCGCGCTGAAGCCGTCGCGCGGAAGCGGGCCGTAGGTCCACGCGTCGCTGCCGTCGAACGCTGAGCGTGCCGCCGTCCGCGGGCAGGAAGCGGTCGGGCATCGTGTAGTCCGGGCACGACCGCGCGAAACTCGGGATAGTTGAGAGGACACCGCTCTGCCAGCCTTGCGAGCGCGATCAGCACGGCCTTGTTGGCGGTCGTGGCTGCTCGGCAGGTCGCGCGGGAAACGTGAAGGTCCGCGTCGCCGCCGGGGCCCGTCACCGTGAGCGTCTTGCCCGCCAGGGCCTGCTGGCCGGGCTGGCCGGCGCCTTCGCGCAGCTGCACGAACTGGATGGCGCCATCGGCGCTCGAGAATACCTCCGTGATGGCGAACGTCGAGGCCGCGATCGCGTGCGACGCCGCCGCCGCGACAGCGAAGGCGGTACAGGCCGGCAGGAGGCGTCCCGAGATCATCGGTCGCACGATAGAAGCCCGAGCGCGACAACGCAATCGCCGGTCGGCGATTGCGTTGTCGCGATGCGGGTGGGACGACCGGTCAGTTCGACCAGCGCTCCGCGGACGGCGACAGCGGCGCCCGGGGACCGGCCGACGGGGCCGACGGGTTGGCACCCGCCGCAACCGCCGGCGCCGACCGTTCGGCCGAGCCGTCGTTCTCGAGGCGCTTGACGTCGCCGATCACCTCGCCGCCCTCTTCCACGATCAGCTTGCCGTAGCGGATGGTGCCGCTCACGCGGCCGGTGCCGTGGATGATGAGACGCGTGCGCGCGGTGAGCTCGCCGACGAACTCGCCGTGGATTTCGGCCGTCTCGATGTGCGCGGTGCCGCGCAACGTGCCGGGCCTGGCGATCTCCATCGCCTTGCTGTTCACGGTCGCCTCGACCTGTCCCTCGATCACGAGCTCATCGCAATCGGAAATCTCCACGCCCTTGAGCTTGATGTTCACGCCGACGAAGAGGCGGCTCTCCGGCGCGTCGCCCGTGGCCGGCTTGGCAGCCGCGGGCGACGCGGCGGGTGCGCCGGCCGCGGGCGGCGGCGGCGGTACGGCGCCGCGCGGCGCGCCCGGCGCTTCGTTGCCCGGCGCGTTCGCACGCACCCCGCCTCCGCTCGCGGCGCTTCCGGGCGGTTCGTAGACGGCCGGCTTCAGCACGGTCTTCGCGCTGTCGGGCGATTCGGCCGGGCGGTCCCGGCGATTCAGGTTCAGCATGTCGCCTCCTTCGCGCGAAAGCGCGTTTCATGACGGCGTCATTATTAGCGCAGGATCTGTAGTGCGCAATAGCGTTTGTCCTACATGGGCCTACAAGATTCGCCGGCAGCGCGCGACGACGCGGTGCGTTAGGTGCGCCGTGCCACAATAGCGCCCGCCATTTCTCGAGGAGCTTCCGCATGCATGTGCTCGGTCACGCGATCGCGGCCCTGACTCTCGTGTTCGCGACCTTCGCGGCGCCCGCGTGCGCGCAGGGCACGTATCCCGACAGGCCGATCCGCTTCGTGGTTCCCTTCCCCCCCGGCGGCGGCGCCGACAACCTCGCGCGCGCGATCGTGCCCAAGGCCGCGCAGATCCTCGGGGTGCCGATCGTGATCGACAACAAGCCCGGCGCCGGCGGCAACATCGGCGCCGTGGAAGTCGCGCGCGCCGCGCCCGACGGCTACACGCTGTTGCAGGGCACGAACGGCACCCACGGCATCAATCAGGCGCTGTACGAGAAGCCCGGCTTCGATCCGCTGAAGGACTTCGTCCCGGTTGCGCGCTTCACGGTGATTCCCGCGATGCTCGTCGTGAATCCGAACGTGCCCGCGCACAACGTGAAGGAGCTGATCGCGTACATCAAGGCGAATCCGAACAAGGTGTCGTTCGCGTCCGCCGGCAACGGCACCACGTCGCACCTGGCCGGCGTTCGCTTCGCACAACTGACCGGCACCGACATCCAGCACATCCCGTACAAGGGCGGCGGGCCCGCGATGACCGGCGTGCTCGCGGGCGACGTGCAGATGATGATCGACCTCATGGTCAGCGTGTATCCGAACGTGAAGGCCGGCAAGCTGCGCGGCCTCGCGGTCACCACGAAGGAGCGCGTCCCCACCGCGCCCGACGTGCCCACGCTCGACGAGTCGGGCGTGCCGGGCTTCGACATCGCCGCGTCCGATGGCGTGTACGCGCCGGCCGGCACGCCCAAGCCCATCGTCGACAAGCTCAACGCAGCGTTCCGCCAGGCGCTCGAGGATCCGCAGGTGCGCGAGAGCCTGATCTCGCGCGGCGCGTTTCCGGTGCCCGGAACGCCGGCGGACCTCGCGCATCACGTCGCGGCCGAGTACCCGATGTGGGTCAAGCTCGTGCGCGACTCCGGCGCGAAGGTCGACTAGTCCGCAACGAGGCAACCATGCAGATCGCCTGTCCGCACTGTCTGACGAGGAACCGGGTCCCCGACGAGCGCCTCGGCGAGGACCCGCGCTGCGGCTCCTGCAAGGGACCGCTGTTGCCGGCCGAACCGGTCGCCGTCAGCGGCGACGACCTGCCGAAGCTCGCCGCGGGGAGCGAAGTACCCGTCGTCGCCGATTTCTGGGCCGACTGGTGCGGCCCGTGCAAGATGATGGCGCCCGCGTTCGCGCAAGCGGCGCGGGAGCGTCCCCGCATGCAGTTCGTGAAGGTCGACACCGAAGCGTCGCCGCACGTGTCGGCGCAATACGGCATCCGCGGCATCCCGACCATGATCCTGTTCGCAGGCGGTGGCGAGCGCGCGCGCATCTCGGGCGCCATGGGCGCCGCGCAGTTGCTGGGGTGGATCGACCAGCAGGTCGCGGGCCGCTAGGCGACGCCGCGCCGTGCCGCTCAATAGTCCTGGGTGACGATCACCCCGGGCGCCGCCGGCGGGCCGACCAGGTAGAACGAAACGGCTTGCGGCAGCGTGGTGAACGGCGCGATCGCGGCGTTGAGGTCGGGCGTGATGGTGATGATCGTCGCCCCGGTCACCGAGTCGGTGAAGGTGATCGGCACGGCGGCGGCCTGCGCCACCTGCACGTAGCCCGATGCGGTGGAGAACGGCACCGCCGTCGCCTGCACGGTCCCGCTCACGCTCACGTTGACCGGATTGCTCCCCGGCGCTGCGTTCACGAAGCGCAGGCGAACGTTGCCGCTGGCAAGCGGCAGGTTGAGGTCGCTCAGGGCATACGCCTGTTGCGCCCCCGCGTTGCCGACGAGGAACGCCGAATAGTCGCTGCGCGGCGACGAACGTCGCCGGCACCGACGCCAGCGTGGCGCCCGGGGTCGCGCTCGCCTCGAAGTTCACGGTGGTGTTGCCGGCCGGTCCCTGGAAGTAGGTCGACGCCGTGCCGAATCCGATGTTGGAATTCACCGCGAGCGTGCCCAGCAGCTGGTTCACGGGCCCGACGTTGGTGTCGCCGCCGTTCACGCCCTTGATGCGGGCGAAGATGCTGTTGAGGAGGCCCGTCGGCCCCTGGCTCTGCAGCACCGCGGCGTTCACCAGCGTGCCGCTGCCGCGCGAATAGAGGATCAACGCCAGCGCGATGTTCGGCTGCAGCACCGTGCCGCCGGAGTCGTAGATCACCGTCTTGGTGCCCTGCTGCGTGACCTGGATCTGGTAGGTGCCGGGTGCGAACGCGAGGTTGAGCGACGAGCCGTTGAAGCCCACGAACGAGTAGTTCGGGATTGAGCGTCGTGATGTCGGCGCCGGGCGTCGTCACGTAGATGTCCACCGAGGACGTGTTGATGGCCGCATTGAAGACCGACAGCTGGATGTTGCCGTTGGTCGGCGCCTTCGCTACCTCCGACAGCAGCGTGGAGCTCGGATTGGCCGCAGTGCCGAACACGGTGAGCGTGTACGGCTGCTCGCCCGCGAGCGGGCATGTGAAGCTGAACGACGAGGTCGAGCTGCCGGTGAGGAAGATCGCGAACGAGGTGGTCTGGTTGTCGTAGCTCTGGTAGCCGGTCACCGTCTCGGGCACGACGTTCGTGAACGCCGGGCTGCCGCCGATCTCCACGTCGAGCCGTGCTGCCGTCGGTCATCAGGTTGATGACGCGGATGGTCGCGGGATGCGGCGGGAAAGTAGTTGATCGTGCTGACCTTGCAGCCGGCGACGCCAGCGCGACGAGCGCGAACGCGACGAGCGAGACGAACTTGCGGCGGAGCGACATCACGTGGGATTCCTGCGGGAAGTTCGCGGCATTATGCCATGCGGACCCCGCGCCCCGGCCGTCCCGGAACGCGCACGCTTGCCCCGCGCCGAGGAATTGGGCACCATCGTCGATCATGGCCCGCAGCCCGCTCATGCGCCTCGTGCAGCGCATCGCGCGCGACGCGCTCGTCGAGCGCGCGCGCGCCGCCGCGCGCCGCGCATCGTCCGGCGCGCCGCGCTTTCTCGGCGCCGCCGGCGCGCTCGCGCTCGGGGGCGCCGCTCCGGCGTGGACGCCCGTCGCCCACGGCGCGCAGGGCAGTCGCGTGGTGATCGTCGGCGCGCGGACTCGCGGGTCTGACCGCAGCCTACGAGCTCGCGAAGGCCGGCGTGCGCGCCACGGTCGTCGAAGGCTCGCCGCGCGTCGGCGGCCGCTGCTGGACCGAGCGCGCACGCGTTCGCCGACGGCCAGGTCGCCGAGCGCGGCGGCGAGCTCATCGACACCACGCACGAGGCGATCCGCGCGCTGGCGACGGCGAGTTCGAGCTGCCGCTCGACGATCTGACCGCCGCCGAGCCGGCCGGCAGCGAGCCCGTCGCCTGCTTCGACGGCACGCCGTACACGCGCCGCCGACATCAATCGCGATTTCGCGCAGGTGCTGCCGCGACCTCGACCGCCGACGCGAAGCGCGCTCGGCGAGGACCTGCCGACGTACGACCGGCACACGCCGGCGCAGGCGGCAGCTCGATCGCATGTCGGCGGCGACTGGATCGACGGCGCGCGTGCCCGGCGGCTGGGCGATCGCGCTTCGGGCAGTTGCTCGTCAATGCCTACGGCGAGGAGCTGGGCGGCGATCCCGACGAGATCAGCGCGGTGACGGTGGTGAGCCTGCTGGCCGGATCGCCCCAGGACCGCTTCTCGCCGTACGAGGAATCCGACCAGCGCTATCACGTCCGCGGCGGCAACGACCAGCTCGTGGCGCGGCTCGCGCGACGAGGTGGACGGGCAGATCGAGACGCACACCCGGCTCGTGGCGCTCGCGCGCCGGCCGACGGCCGCTATCGCTCGTACTCGTGCTGCGCGACGGCACCGAACGCGAGGAGATCGCCGATCGCGTGATCCTCGCGCTGCCGTTCACGCTGCTGCGCGGCGTCGACACTGCGGCAGGCCGGCTTTTCGGCGCGCGCAAGCGGCGCTCGATCGACGAGCTCGGCATGGGCCGCAACACCAAGCTGCAGCTGCAGTTCGCCGACCGCTTCTGGCTGCGTGCGCAGCTGCAACGGCGAGTACCGGCTGCGCGGCGCGTTCCAGACGACGTGGGACGTCACGCGCGCGCAGCCGGGCACCGCCGGCGTCCTCAATTTCTTCTCGGGCGGCGCCGCGGCGGTGGCCGCCGGCCTGCGGCCGCTCGACGACAGCAGGCGCGATGTCGCTGCGCGGAGCTCGCGCGCATCGCGCCGGAGGCGACCGCGCTGTGGAACGGCCGCGTGATCCGCAACGCGTGGGACCGCAACCCGTGGTCGCTCGGCTCCTATGCGCTGATCAAGCCGGGCCAGTACACGTCGTTCTACGGGATCGAAGGCGAGCGCGAGGGCAACGTGTTCTTCGCCGGCGAGCACACGTCGATCGAGTCGCAGGGCTACCTGAACGGCGCGGTCGAGACCGGCCAGCGCGCGGCGCGGCGAGGTGCTGGCCTCGCTCGGTGCGCGCCGCGTCAAGGCCGCGCTCGGCGCCCGTCTCACCTCTGCGGCGTAGTCGCGAGGTATTGATGGACGAAGGCGATGGCCATGCTGCCCTCGCCCACGCCCGACGCCACGCGCTTGACCGAGCCGTGGCGCACGTCGCCCGCCGCGAAGATCCCGGGAACACTGGTCTCGAGCAGGTAGGGATCGCGCGCGAGCGGCCACGTCGCCCTGCTTCCGGGCCACGAGATCCATCACGTCGCGGCCCGTGCACACGTAGCCGTCCTCGTCGCGGATGAGCGCGGGCGGGAGCCACGCGGTCTGCGCGTCCGCGCCGATGAAGACGAACACCGCGGACGCCGGTTGCGTTTCCTGCGTGCCGCTGTCGCGATGCTCGATGACGATCGCCTCGAGCCGCCGCTCGCCCTGCACGCCCACGATGCGGCAGCGCGTGCACACCTCGATGTTCGCCTTGGTCGCGAGCTGCTCGATCAGGTAGTGCGACATGCTCTGCGCGAGCGACGGCGCGCGCACCAGCAGCGACACCTTGCTCGCGTAGTTGGCGAAGAACATCGCCGCCTGTCCCGCGGAATTGCCGCCGCCGACCAGGAACACGTGCTGGCCCGTGCAGCTCAGCGCCTCGGTGCGCGCGGCGCCGTAGTAGATGCCGCGGCCCGACGAGCGCGTCGGCGCCCGGTACGTCGAGCTCGCGCCAGGCGACGCCGGTGGCGAGCATCACGCTGCGCGCGCGCACGCGCTCGCCGCCGTCGAGCGTGATCGCGTGCGCCGACCGTCGCCGGCGCGCGCAGCGTCCAGTGCGACGCCTTCGCGCGCGACCAGCGAGCTCGGCGCCGAAGCGCTGCGCCTGCCGCAGTGCGCGGCCGCCGAGCTCGTCGCCGGAGACGCCGGTCGGAAAGCCCAGGTAGTTCTCGATGCGCGACGACGTGCTCGCCTGGCCCTCCGGGCGCCTCGCGCTCGACCAGCAGCGTCGCCAGGCCCTCCGATGCGCCGTACACCGCCGCGGCGAGCCCCGCCGGCCCCGCCCCGACGATCGCGACGTCGTAGAGCGAGCGCCGCGGCGCGGTCGCCAGGCCGAGCGCGTCGGCGAGCTCGCGCAGCGTCGGCGTCACGAGCCTGCGCCCGTCGGTGAGCACGACGACCGGATAGCGGTCGCCCGTCTGCGGCGGCGGCGCCTCGCCGGCGAGATCGGGACGCGTCGGATCGAGCCAGCGGAACAGCACGTGGTTGCGCGCGAGGAAATCGCGCAGCCGATGGCACGCGATGTCGTAGCGGTGGCCGACGATCGTGACGGTGACGCCGGCGCCGACGTCGCGGCGAGCGACTGCAGGCGCGTGAAGCGCTGTCGTCATCGTGCGCGTCAGCTCGCCCGCGAACGTCGTGCATTCGGCGAACAGCGCATGGAAGTCGCCGGTGTCGAGCTGCGCGACGCGCGACGGCTCGATCGCGCGGATGCTCGCGATCGCGGGGGCGCCGAGCAGGATCGGCAGTTCGCCGAAGTAGGTGCCGGGCCGGTACACGTCGAGCCGCCGCTCGACGCCGTGCACCGACCTTGCTCACCGCGAGCGCGCCGTCGAGCAGCGAGGAAGAACGACGGCTGGTCGCCCTCCTGCAGCAGCCAGTCGCCTTCGCGCAGGCGGACGTCGGCCAGGCGGGCGGCGAGCGCGCTGCGCTTCGTCGTCGGGCAACGCCGCGAAGAGGGGGATCGAGCGCAGTTCGCCGGCGGTGATCAACGGGCGGCGTCGCCGGTCATGTCGCCGGGTTGGGGAAATCGCAGCTGGATCTCGGCGATCTCGGCCAGCGTCTGCGCGTCGAGCTCGAACTGCGCGGCCGCGATGTCCTCGTCGAGCTGCGCCAGCGTCGTCGCGCCGATGATCGTCGCGCCGACGAACCAGCGGCTGCGCACGTAGCCCAGCGCGAGCTGCACGAGCGTGAGGCCGCGGCGCTCCGCGAGCTTCGCGTAGGCCTCGATGGCCTCCTGCACGATGGGCTTGCGAAAGCGCAGTGCCGACGTCGGTCGAACAGCGTGTGCCGCGCAGCCCGGCGGCCGCGCGCCGCCGCGGTACTTGCCGCGTCAGCATGCCGGCCGCCAGCGGGCTGTACGCGAGCAGCGACATCTGCTCGCGAAAGAGCGCCTCGGCGAGGTCGAGGTCGGCGCTGCGCGACACGAGGCTGTAGCTGTTCTGCAGCGTCACCGGGCCCGGGCACGCCGAGCTCCTTCGCGATCCGCTGGAATTCGCACACGCCCCACGTCGTCTCGTTGGACAGGCCGTAGTGGCGGATCTTGCCGGCCTTGACGAGCGCCGCCATGCCCTCGACCTGCTCGCGGATCGACGGGCCCGTCGCGCTCCTTCGCCGGATCGAATTCGACCGCGCCGAACAACGGCACGTTTCGCTGCGGCCAGTGGATCTGGTAGAGGTCGATGTAGTCGGTCCGAAGGCGCGCGAGGCTCGTGTCGCACGCCTCGGCGATGATGTCGCGCGTCGAGATCGGTGCGGCCGCTGCGGATCCAGTCGCGGCGGCCCGGGCCGGCGACCTTGCGTCGCGACGACGTAGCTTGTCGCGCGGCTGGCGCGCGAGCCAGCTGGCCGAGGATCGTCTCGGTGCGCCCCTGCGTGCGGGCATTGGGCGGCACCGGGTACATCTCCGCCGTGTCGATGAAGTTGATGCCGTGCGCGACCGCGTGGTCGAGCTGCTCGTGCGCCTGCGGCTTCGGTGTTCTGCTCGCCCCACGTCATCGTGCCGAGGCAGACGTTGGAGACGGTGAGATCGGTGCCGGGAAGCGTCTTGTAGTTCATGCCCGCATTCTAACCGCGCGCGCTGCGGCACCCGGCAAGCGCGTGCGCAACCGCCGGGGACCGCAATCAGTAGAGCGAGTCTTCCTGCTGCTCCAGGACCTCGCGCAACGCGTAGCAGGTCGTCGTCGAGCGCGTCGCGCACCGAGACCATGCCGAGCGGCCGGTCGAACTCGACCACCGGCAGGTGGCGGAAGCGCCCCTTGTGCATCGACGCGCAGCGCGCTGCACGAACGGCTCGTCGGGATGGATCGTCTGCGGCTGCGAGGTCATCACGTCGGCGAGCCGCGTCGCTTCGGCGTCGAGCCCTTCGGCCAGCACGCGGAACAGCGCGTCGCGCTCGGTGAAGATGCCGACCAGCCGCGGTGCCGTCGACGACGAGCAGCGCACCGATGTTGTGCAGCTTCATCGCGCGCGACGCTTCGCGCACCGTCGCCGACTTGGGCGCCGTGACCGGCTTCTGCTTGGCGACGATGGTGCGCAGCGAACGAATCGGCATTGCGTCCTCCCCACTCGCACGGCGGCAATGCGCCTATTGAGCGCCCGAGGTTGCGCGCTCGTCAAGCGATTCGCCGCCATCGGTCCGTCTGGACGACCGGCGATGCCGCTCACAGCCGCACTCCGGCGTCGCCCAGCGTCTCCCGCAGACGGGCGATCGTCGGCAGGAGGTTGAGCCCGGTCGCCTGCTTCAGCGCGCGGCCGCGCTGCGCGAGCGCCGGATCGCGATCGCGATGGGATCACCAGCGGCCGCGACGATCACGACGTTGCCGCTCTCGCACTTCGGGCAACGCGAGCGCGCGGCCGGCGAACGCCGCGCGCATGCGCTCGAGGCTGCCGCGAATGCCGTGGTTGCGCGTTAGCAGGTTGGCCGCGAGCACGCCGCGCTCGCGTCAGCCGCGCGAGGCAGTTGCAGTAGAACGGCAGCGTGTCGAGCAGCCCGTGCGTCCGCCGGCGTCGTAGCCGTCGACGAGGATCAGGTCGAACGTCGCGGTCGGCCGCCGATCACGTAGTCGCTGCCGTCGGCGATCTCGATGCGCAGCCGCGCGCGACTCCGGCGGCAGCTTGAAGTGCGCGCGCGCGGCGGCGATGACCGCGGGCTCGATCTCGACCACGGTCTGCGCAGCGCGCGGCCGGTGCTTGTGCAGGAAGCGCGTGAGCGACGCCGCGCCGAGGCCGATCACGAGCACCGTGCGCGGCCAGCCGCCGTCGCGCAGCAGCAGCGGGAACATCATGTCGCGCGTGTACTCGAGCTCCAGCGCGTTCGGCCGCGCGATGCGCATCGCGCCCTGGATCCAGCGCGAGCCGAAGTGCAGGTAGCGAACGCCCTCCTCCTCGCTGACCTCGATCGACGTCGCCATGGAGCGGCCCGTGCGGCACGTCAGCCCGGCGGCAGCGCGAAGGCGACCACCGAATCGCCGAATCCGCCCAGCGCGCCGTGGCCCCCCGCCGCGATCACGACGTACTGGCGTCCGTCCGCCTCGTAGGTCATCGGCGTGGCCATGCCGAACGCCGGCAGCTTGCCCTCCCACACCTTGGCGCCGGACTTGGCGTCGAACGCGCGGATCTTCTTGTCCATCGTCGCGGCGATGAACACGAGACCGCCGGCGGTCACCATCGGTCCGCCGATGTTGGGCGAGCCCCAGCGCTCCGGCGTGTAGAACGGACCCTTCTTCACCTGTCCGAGCGGCACGCGCCAGCGGATCTCGCCGGTCGCCAGGTCGATCGCCGACAGCTCGCCCCACGGCGGCGGCGCGCAGGGCACGCCGAGCGGCGACATCAGGATCTTGCGGCGCATGCCGTACGGCGTGCCGCGCTGCGCGCGTCGCCTGGTCGTCGGGATGCGCGCGGCGCACGCCGTCGAAGTCCGCGCGCGGCATGACCTGCGCCATGCCGACCAGGTTCATCGTGTTGGCGAACGAGCAGGTTGCTCTCGGGGTCGAATGCGACGCTGCCCCAGTTGCTGCCGCCGCCGAAGAACGGGTACACGATGCTGCCGCGCACGCTCGGCGGCGTGTAGAGCCCGCGATTGTCGTAGCGCGGCCATCTCGCGCTCGCACGCCTTCGCGTCGAAGTACAGGAAGCCGAACGCGTCCTCCGGCTTGATCGCCTGCCTGCGCGATCGGCGGCGGGAGCGACGGCACCGGCTGCGTGCGCGCGGTGACCTCGCCGGGTACGTCGCTCGCCGGCGCCGACGCGCTCGACGATCGGAAACAGCGACGCGCCCGTCTCGCGGTCGAGCACGAACACGAAGCCCATCTTCGTCGCCTGCGCGACCACCGCACCTGCGCCACGCCGTCGCGGTGGATGGTGACGAGCGCGGGCTGCGACGCGAGATCGTAGTCCCACAGGTTGTGGCGGATGCGTCTGGAAGTGCCACACGCGCTCGCCGGTGCGCGCGTTGAGCGTGACCACTGCCGTGGTGTACGGCATCTCCGCAGCGCGCTCGCCGCCGAAGTAGTCCGGGCTCGGGCTCGACGTCGGCAGCACGACGAGGCCGCGCGCGGTGTCCACGGAAATCGGCGCCCACACGTTGCCGGCGCCGGTCTTGCGCGGCCACCGCGGCGGGAATCGGGATCCCACGACCACCGCAGCGCGCCCGTGCGCGCGTCGAAGGCGCGCACGAAGCCGTGCGGCATGTCGTTCTGCACGTTGTCGCCGATCGCGCTGCCGACGATGACGAGGTCCTCGAAGATCGCGGGCGGCGAGCTGAAGTTGACCTGGCCCACGCCGAGGTTCGGCAGCGCGTTGATGTCGACGGTGCCGGCGTTGCCGAAGTCGGCGCAGGCCTTGCCCGTGCGCGCGTCGAGCGCGATGAGGCGCCCGTCGATCACGCCTTCGAAGATGCGGCGCGCGCACGGCGCCGTGGCCGCGGTCTTCGCGTCGGCCCACGCGGCCACGCCGCGGCAGCGCAACGCGCCGCCGTCGGTCTTGCGCGATGCGTTGGCCTTGCGGAGCTCGACCTTCGGATCGAACGTCCAGCGCGGCTTGCCGTTGCGCGGATCGAGCGCGATCACGCGGTTGAACGGCGAGCACAGGTAGAGCGTGTCCTCGAACAGGATCGGCGTGGCCTGGAACGACGTCGCGCTCACCACGCCGCGGCCGTCCGCGACGTCGCCGGTATGGTACTCCCAGGCGACCGCAAGCCGGCGCACGTTCTGCGGCGTGATCTGCGCGGCGCGTGAAAAGCGCGTGCCGCCCGCGTCGCCGCCGTAGCTCTCCCAGCCGGTGCCGATGGGCTGCGCCCATGCGCCCGCGCTTGTCGCGGCGAGCACGAGCCCGCGCGCCAGAGACATCATCCCTGCTCCCGTCGTCGTGTTCCTGCGGACCCGGTCAGTTCGCCTTCGGGGCACTCTTCTCGCGTTCGCGGGCGAACCACGCGTCGGCGCAGGCAAAGGTGTCGTCCCAGTACGATTCGCGGGCATCGAAGTACGAGCGCAGCTTCTTTTCGAACGCGGGACCGGCGCGCCCGGCCAGCCGCATGTCGATGAGCCCGGCGCAATTCGCCTCGAGCTCCACCTCGGTCGGCACGCGGGCGTGCGCGCATTCGTGATAGAAGAGGAAATCGCGCACTTCCGGCGGCAGCGCCTTCAGGCGCGCGGCGTTCCAGGTGATCTGCCAGCCGGCGCCGGCGCGCCGCGTCCAGCCGCTTCGATTCTTCATCGCCGGATCGTCCTGCGCGGCAGTCGTTTCCGGCACGACCTCGCCGCGCGCGATGCACTGCGCGATCGCGCCATCGGACAGCGCGAATGCCTCCGCGCGGCCCGTCATGCAGGCCGCGACGAGCGCGCAGCCCGCGGCAGCGAGCACCACTCCCCACATCGTGAACGACCCTTGCGTCACCATCGCTGACCCGTAACTTAGCGTGGAGTGGAGCGATTTGAAAGCGTCCCGACAGCTTCGTCGTGGCGCTGACCGTGGCGCAGCCGTGCCAACGCCGCCGAAGGCGGTGCGCGTGCAGGACGGATCCATCTTGCCTACCGACGGCGGCCCCCGTATGCTAATGTCATAGGCACGCCTCGCGCAATGACCATGAAACAACGCACCCTCCTCTCCGATCGCCTCTATTTCGGGCTCGATCCGATGCGCCTGCGCGCGTCGGCACACCGCGCGCTGTCGCGCGTCGTCGGGCTGCCGCCGGAGCGCGCGCGCATCAGCGCCACGCAACCTGCGGCAGGACTTCGCGGTCGACACGATGCAGGGCGCAGACGCTGGTCGAGGAATCGTCGCCGACGGGCTGCTCGAGCCGCCGAGCGAGCGGTCACAACGGCTACGGCCGTGACGTCGCGAGTTCTTCGAGCTGGCGGCCGCACGCATCGTCGAGCCGCTGCCGCGCGCGCGCGCGCAAGCAGCTGCTCGCCGAGGCCTGCGCGCTCGCCGAGCGCATCAACGACGAGGCCGTCGAGCAATCCGCTCAGCGATCGAGGCGTTCGCCGTGTACGGCGACTACATGAGCCGGTCGCACCGGCTGGACCAGCTCATCACTCGGCGTCGTCGTCGAACTGCGCGCGCCGTCGCTGCCGCACGCGCTTCGGCCGCATGCAGAGCAAGGCCGAAGGCGCGGAGGCGATTCGCGCGGCGTTCCGCGAGCTGTCGTCGTTCGTGCGCGTACGGCTCGTCACCGATCGCGCGCACGCTGCCGCGGCCGTTCAGCCTGGTGTTCGACGCGGACGCCGAGCGCTAGGCGCGGCCGTCATCGCTCGCTTGCGGCGAGCTTCGCTGCCTCGCGCTCGGCGTCGGTCAGCAGCGCCGCCGCCACCGCGCGGGAACCAGCGCCAGCCGGCCAGCGAGCACCACGGCGAGCAGCGCGATCGCGACCAGCAGCGCGACGCGGATGCCCTGGATGAAGTCGGCTTCGGCGACCGCGACGATCGCCGCGTGCGTCGCGGGATCGGCATGCGCGATCGGCATGGCGCGGGCCGATCTCGGCGACGTGCGCGCGCGGATTCGCGCTGCGCGACGATCGCCGCCGCGACGGCCCGCCGCTCGGCCGGGTCCGGGAGCGCCGGTCGCGAGGTCGCTGTACGAGCGTCGCCGACAGCCACGCCGCGAGCACCGAGCCCATCACCGCGAAGCCGACGGTCGAGCCGATCGCGCGCTGCGCGCTCATGATTCCCGACGCCATGCCCGCGCGCTGCGGCGGCACCGAGGTCATCGCGAGCGTGGTGATCGGCGTCAGGCACAGCGCGCCGCCGATGCCGCGACAGCGCCGAGGCCGACCAGCACGACGCCAGGTGCTGCCGTGGCCGCCCGACGATCAGCACGACGAGCCCGGCGATCAGCACGGCGAGACCGACGAGGATCGGCGGCGCGGGCGCCGAGACGTGCCGACCAGGCGGCCCGACGAGCGGCGACACGATGGTCACGCGCCGCGGAGAACGGCAGGATCATGAGGCCGGTCACCTGCGGCGGATAGCCGCGCACGTTCTGCAGGAACTGCGTGGTCAGCAGCAGCATGCCGTAGATCGAGAAGAACACCGACGCAGATGGTGCCGATCGCGAGCGCATACGCCGGGTCGCGGAACAGCGTCACGTCCATCATCGGGTCGGCGCGACCGCCGCTCGCACGCGCACGAAGGTCGCGCGGCCGCTCACGACCGCGATGGCGAACAGCGCGAGGATCATCGGGGACGTCCATCCGCGCTTCGGGCCTTCGATCACCGCATAGGCGAGCGCGCCGACGGTCGACGACGAACAGCAGCTGCCCCGGCGATGTCGAGACGTGCGCGGCCGCTCGTCGCGCGATTCGGCGACGTAGCGCAGCGTCAGCGACGACGACCAGCGATGCCGACCGGCACGTTGACGAGAAAGATGCTGCGCCAGCCCCAGTGCTCGACGAGGAACCCGCCGAGCGTGGGACCGACGGCGGTGCCCACGCTCGCGATCGCGGTCCAGATGCCGATCGCCCGCGCCTTCTGCTTCGGGATCGGGAAACGCGGCGCTCACGAGCGCCAGCGACGTCACGTTGGCGGTGGCCGCAGCGACGCCCTGCACGCCGCGCGCGATGTTCAGCACCTCGAGCGACGGCGCGAGCCCGCACGCGATCGAGGCCAGCGTGAACACCGCGATGCCGGCGATGTACCAGCGGCGGCGGCCGTGCAGGTCGGCGAGCGTCGCCGCCGGACATGATGAACATCGCCATGCCGAGGCTGTAGGCGGCGACCACCCACTGCAGGCCCGCTTCGCCGACGTTGAAGCTCGCGCTGGATGTCGGGCAGCGCCGACGTTCACGATCAGCGCGTCGAGGAAGATCATGAACAGGCCGAGGCCGGTCGCGACCAGCGTTGACGCGCTGCGTGCGGTCCATGCGGCGGCCTCTCTCCGAGTATGATGCGCGGGCGTGCGCGCGTGCGCTGCCTGCGCCCGACGCCCGGGCGCGTCGATGATACGGTATCGACTCGCGCTCCGCGCGCGCCTTGCGCGTGCTCGCCTGCGCCGCCGCGCTGCTCGCGAGCGCCGTCGACGCCGCGGCGCTCGGCGTGGCGACCTGGAACCTGCAGCTGGCTGCTCGACGCCGACACGCACGCGCGATGGGTCGCGGCGTGCGCGCGCAACGGCTGGCCGCGGACACCGCGTCCCTTCCGGCGCCGAGCGCGCCGCGCTCGCGGGGTTGCCGTATTGCGACGTGCACAACGGCATGGGTTTCCGCCCGACCGATGCCGGCGCGACGCGCGACGGCTGGCCGCAGCGCCGCGCGCTATCCCGACGCCATCCCTGCCGCGACACCGCCGATCTCGCGACGTGGCCACGCTACGCGCGAGAAGCTCGCGCTGCTGCAGGCGATGTTCCGCCGTCTCGACGCGCAGGGCGTGGCGCTCGTCGCGCTGCAGGAGGTGTTCGAAGTGCCGCGGCCGTGCGCGCGATCCTGCCGCCGGCTGGTCGGTGGCCACGACGCGCGAGCTTGCCCGGCACGCCGGCGATCGCGCAGCACGTCGGCGTCGCGTGGCGACGCGGCGTGCGCCGTGCGCGACGTCGCGGCGGTGAACACGCTCGCCGACAGCGGCCTGCCGGACCGGCCGCTGCGGCCGGGCCTCGCGTTCACCGTCGACGTCGGCGGACAGGCCCGTGCGCGCGCTCGTCGTGCACCTGAAGGCCGGCTGCCGCAGCCGCGACCTCGACGCGCCGCTCACCGCGAAGGACGCGAAGCTGCCGGCCGAGCGGCAGGACGCGGTCGCGTCCGACTGCGCGCTGCTTGCGCTACCAGCTGCCGGCGCTGGAAGACTGGATCGACGCCAACGCGCGCGCGCGACTTCGCGCTGCTCGGCGACTTCAACCGCACGCTGCTGCGCGAACCGCCGGCCGATTCGCGCGACGTACCGCACGCGCGCTCGACGGCAGCTCGCCTGCGCTCCCGGTGGGACCGTGCACGATCGACGCGCGACGGCAAGCGCGTGTCGCGCCGACTGCGCCGCGCGCACGCGCGCGATGTTTCCCGAGCTCAACGACGACGATCCGCCGGGCGCGGTGCTGTGGCGCGCGCGCTTCGCCGACGCGGGACGCGGGGGCGGCCATTCCGAAAGGCTCGTCGGGCGACTGCCGCATCGTCGGGCCGCACGGCGAGCTCACGCACGACGGCATCGACCACCTGCTGATCAGCGAATCGCTCAAGCGCCGCCTGACGCCCGGAGGCGTTGACGATGCATGCCGAGAACTACGTCGATGCGGACGGCGTGGCGCTGCGTGCGACGCCCGAGCACGCGCTGCCGTCGGACCACTGCCCGCACGTCGTGACCTGGACGGCGCGGCGCTGACGCAGCACGCAGCCGTACACCACAAGCCGTGGCGCGCTTGACGGTGCAGCCCGTGGCGGCCTACGCTTGCCCACTTTTTGTCCGCAAGTGTCATCCACAAAGCCGATGCAACCGACACGCCGTTCGACCCTTCGCGCCCTCTCGGCTCTCGCCGCAGCGGCGGCGGTCGCGCCCGTCGCGTCGCGCACGCAAGCGGCGGGCACGATCAGCGTCGCGCAGTTCGGCGCGGTGTCGACGGCGCTCACCGGCTACCCGATCGCCGACGCGGACACGCTCGGCAGGATGATGCGCGCGTTCGCGACACCCGCGCGCCGCGCGCCGCTCGCCGCGCTCGCGCAGACGGTCGCCGCCACGCCTGCGGCCAGCCTCGACGCCGAGATCCGCGCGCGCAACCTCGACACGCTCGCCAACGATCTCGTGGCGGCGTGGTACTCCGGCGTGGTGACCACGCCGCAGGGTCCGAAGCTCGTGCTCTACACGCAGGCCTACGTGTGGAGCGCGATGACGTACAGCAAGCCGATGGGTGTCTGCGGCGGCGTCACCGGCTACTGGGCGAATCCGCCGGCGTAACGCGCCCATGGATGCGGACGTCGTCATCGTCGGCGCCGGGATCTCCGGCGCACTCGTCGCGAGCAAGCTGGCGGCGCAGGGCGTCAAGGTGTCTGCTGCTCGAAGCGGGCCCGCGCGTCGATCGCGGTACCGCGGTCGCGCAGTTCTACGACGCGCTCGTCAAGGTGCCGGAGTGCGCGTATCCGAACACCGCGTACGCGCCGCACCCGCGTTCCGACGATCTCGACAGCTACTACGTGCAGACGGGCCCGCAGAAATTCGCGAGCACCTACCTGCGGCAGGTCGGCGGCACCACGTGGCACTGGCTCGGGACCTGCCTGCGTCTCGTGCCCGACGACTTCCGCCTGCGCGCGCGGTTCGGGCGCGGCGCCGACTGGCCGCTCGATTACGCCGCGCTCGAGCCATGGTATTCCGCCGCGGAAGGCGAGATCGGCGTGTCCGGCGATTCCGCGCAGGACTTGGGATCGCCGCGCTCGCAGCCCTACCCGATGCCGGCGATCCCGGCGACGTACCTCGATGCGCAGGTTGCCAAGGCGTTCGCCGGCACGCCGTACGAGGTGCGCAGCACGCCGCAGGGGCGCAACTCGACGGTGCGCGACGATCGCGCACCCTGCTGCGGCAACTCGAGCTGCATCCCGATCTGCCCGATCCAGGCCAAGTACGACGCGACCGTGCACGTCGCGCGCGCCGAGAAGGCCGGCGCGCGGCTGGTCGCCCAAGCCGTCGTGCACCAGATCGACGTCGGCCCCGACCGCCGCATTGCGGCCGTTCGCTACAAGCGGCCCGATGGCTCCAGCGTGCGCGTCACGGCGAAGACGTTCGTGCTCGCGGCGCACGCGATGGAGATTCCCAAGCTGCTCCTGATGTCGCGCGGACCCGGCGCGCCCAACGGCGTCGCGAACTCGAGCGACCAGGTCGGGCGCAACCTCATGGACCATCCGGTGCAGCTCTCGTACGCGCTGGCGCGCGACCCCGTGTGGCCGTATCGCGGGCCGCTGTCGACGTCCGGCGTGGAGAACACGAGGAGCGGCGACTGGCGCGCGACGCGGCCGTCGTTTCGCATCGAGGTCGGCAACGACGGCTGGTCGTGGCCGACCGGCGCGCCCACCACCGACGCGCAGGCACTGGCCGCCAGCGGACTGCGCGGCGCGGCGCTTTCGAAGGCGTTGCTCGACCGCACCGCCCGCGAGGTGCGCTTCGGGACGCTGACCGAGCAGCTCCCCGATCCCGCCAATCGCATCGTGCCCGACTTCGATCGCCGCGACCGCCTCGGCATCCCGCGTCCGAGGATCGCCTACCGCCTCGACGACTACACGCTGGCGGGCCTGGCCGAAGCGCGGCGCATCCACGAGGAGGCTTTCGTGCGCATGAGCGCGAGCGACATCAGCCACAATCCCGATGCGCAGTTCCAGGGCGCGGGGCACGTGATGGGCACGGCGCGCATGGGCGGCGACGCGAAGTCGGCGGTCGTGGACGCGGACCTGCGCGCATTCGACCATCCGAACCTCTTCATCGAGGGCAGCGCGGTGTTTCCCACCGGCGGCGCGGCCAATCCGACGCTGACCATCGCGGCGCTGGCACTGCGTTCGGTGGCCACGATCCGCGCGTCGCTCGCGAGCTAGCCATGGCCGCCGGCCCGCGCGTGTCGCCGCTCCTCGAGACGCTTTGCAAGCAGCTCGATCAGCTCTTCATCGACGAGGTCGGGCCGTTCGGTCAGTTCGTGGTGGGGGAGGTGCGCGACAAGTGGACGGCCGCAGGCCCCCACGTAAAGACCCACGACATCGAGGACTACGCGGTGATGCTGGCCGAGGAGATTCCCGAGAAGCGGCAGCGCGCCGAGTTCATCGCGCGGGCGCGGGAATTGCTTGTGCGTTTCCGTTAGCACGTCGCCCCAAAGGGAGGCCTCATCATGCTGCGCAGGCTGTCGCTGACGACCCAGTTCGCCCTCGTGTTCCTGCTCGCCCTGCTGCTGGTGGGTGCCGCCTGCTGGCTGATCCTCGATCGCATCTACATCAACCAGTTGAAGAGCCAGGCCGAGACCGTCGCCGACAACGTCGACGCGTTCGGCAACTGGGTGGCGCAGTACGGCCGGGTCTGGGTGCGCGACAACGACAAGAGCTACCTCGGCCATGCCGAGCTCCTGCAGAACGACGAGACCGGCGGCGCGCCGCGCCTCCTTCCGGTCAATTTCTACTCGAAGAACCCGGCGCTCGCGCAGCGCGAGTATTCGGAGGTCGTCGAGCACTCGGCCTCGCCCGCGAAGTTCCGGCTCACGTCGCACAACGTGATGAACCCGAACAACAAGCCGGATCCGTTCGAGGCCGATGCGCTGCAGCGGATCCGCGCCGGCAAGCTCGCCGAATACTACGAGGTGACGCCCACCGGCTTCCGCTACGCGCGCGCCGTCCATCACAAGGCGTCGTGCATCGCGTGCCACGGCGACCCGGCCAAGGCGCCCAACGACGTCAAGGTGCGCTACGGGACCGAGCACGGCTTCGGCTTCGCGGAAGGCGACGTGGCGGGCATCATCAGCGTGCGACTGCCCGCGAGGTCGTTCTGGGACGTGGCGCTCAACGTCGTCGGCGTGTGGCAGCTGGTGATGATCCTCGCGGCGTTCGTGATCGCGATGCTGTTCATGCACTACGCGGTGGTGCGCCGCCTGCAGCAGATCACCGCCGCGACGCAGCAGATTTCACTGGGCCAGAACGCCGACCTGCGCGTGGGGCGCATCGAGGCGGGCAGCCGCAACGAGCTCGACCAGCTCACGCTCGCCACCGAGCGCCTGCGCATGTCCATCAACATGGCCATCCAGCGTCTCACCAAGAAGAACAGCACTTGATCCGTCGCCGCTGTCCCGGGACGCGCGCGCTGGCCGTCGCGCTGCTCTCGTCATGAGCCTTGCATCGGTCGCGCAGGACTTTCCGCCGCTACGGCGACGAGCGTCTACCAGCCGCGCCTGCGCCAGCCCGGCAAGGACGTGATGTGGCTGCCGACGCCGGACGCGATGGTCACGCGCATGCTCGAAGCGGCGCGGGTCACGCGACCGCGACCTCGTCTACGACCTGGGCGCCGGCGAAGGCCGCATCCCGATCGCGGCGGCGAAGCAGTTCGGCGCGCGCGCGGTCGGCATCGAGTACGACCAGGACCTGGCCGCGCTCGCCACGCGCAACGCGCAGCGCGCGGGCGTGGCCGACCGGGTCACGATCATCGCAGGGCGACATCTTCAAGGAGGACTTCTCCAGGGCCACGGTCGTCACGTTCTACCTGCTGCCCGACCTCAACTACCAGCTGCGGCCGCAACTGCTCGCGATGAAGCCCGGCACGCGCATCGTCTCGCACATGTGGGACATGGGCGAGTGGGAGCCCGACGAGGCGTTCACCGTCGCCGACAGCCAGGCGTTCCTGTGGCGCGTGCCGGCGCAGGTCGCGGGGCGTTGGTCGCTCGTCGACGAGAAGGCGTTCTTCCAGCTCGAGATCGACCTCGTGCAGAAGTTCCAGCGCATCGGCGGCACCTACACGCTGCGCGGCAGGACGCGAGCCGCTGCTCGGCGCCTACCTCAACGGCACCACGCTGGGCTTCACGTTCGTCGACTTCGACGACTCGGTGCGCAGCGTGCGCGTCGAGGTGATGGCAATCGCATGAGCCGGGCAGCTGCGGTTCGCCGGCAACGACACGCCGATCAGCGGCGTGCGCAAGTAGCGTGCCATGCAACGTCTGCTCTGGCTCGTCGGGCCGCTGCCCTTTCTCGCGCTCGCGATCCTTGCCGTCGGGTCGGCCATCGGCGTGGCGGCGTTCGTGTTCGTTCAGATCACTATGGCCGAATCCTCGTCGCTCGCGCTCAACTTCCTGGGCGTTCTTCCCGTACCTCGGGGCGGTCGCGCTGCGCGCTGCGCTGTCTACGTCACTGCACGATGACGCTCGTGGTGCGCTACTCGTTTCTCGAGTTCGTACGCCGAGCCAGTCTCGCAGCTCTATTATCGTCGCTGGGCATGAGGATCGGCCGCACGTCACCTCAACTCGACCGCGATCGCGATCCCTCGCTGATCGAGCTCGGCGACGCGTCATCGGCGGCTCGGCGAACTCCTCGCGCACTAGCGCAGGGCGGCTTCCTCGATCGCACCGGTGAAGATCGGCGC
This sequence comes from uncultured beta proteobacterium, assembly GCA_963725735.1. GTDB lineage: Bacteria > Pseudomonadota > Gammaproteobacteria > Burkholderiales > Casimicrobiaceae > VBCG01. The sequence goes on from CAVRZM010000003.1 coordinate 48,480, forward strand.
GGCGCCACCATCGGCATGCGCGCGGTGGTGATGGGCGGCGCCAAGATCGGCGAGAAGGCGAAGGTGCTCGCCAACTCGGGCCACACCGCGCTCGCGGTGTACGGCGCGATGCAGCTCGCCGCGCTGCACATCCCGTGGGTGACCGTCGCGGGCATCGTCGTCGCGGTGATCGCGCTGCGCGCGCACTGGACGATCGACGTCGTCGCGGGGCTTGCGGTGGCGATTGCGGTGGGCTTGCTCTTCTAGACCGCGGACCTGTGCAGGACGCGATCACCGTTCACTTGGGCGGGGATCCGCCCTCGCCGCCGGGTCGCGGCGCGCGGCGCACATCCGTTCCGGCATCGTTGCCGGTCATCGTGGCGAGCGGCAGCGCGAGGCGGCGGTCGGCGATGGCTTTCTGCTCGGGCGTCAGCACCGCGTACAGCGCCTTGCCGGCGTCGACGATGTCCTCGACCGCGGTCAGGCGATTGCGCGCGATGTCGGCGAGCCCGTCGAGCCGCTTCGGCGCGGTGGTCTCGCTCGCCATCGCGCGCGCCCCGCGCCGCAGGTCGTCCAGCATCCGGGTCAGGCGGTCCTTGTAGAGATTCCACGCCGGCAGCTGGCGCTGGTGAGGTTGAGGTCCTCCTCGAGTTGCGCGATGCGCAGCGCGACGAGCTCGAAGAAATTGGCGTTGGCCAGCCGCGACTCGCCGTCGCGGGCACCGGAGGAAATGCTCCGGCCGCCCGGACCCGCGGCGCCGGTCGGGCGGCCGCCGCCGGAAGGTCCGGGGGATTGCGCCGATGCGTTTGCGGCGAACAGGAGCGCCGCCAGGCAAGCCAGGACCGAACGGTACTTCGTCGAGTTCGTCATGATGTCGCGGGCCGGAACCATCACGAGCCGATCGACGCCCGACTCCGCGCCCCACGCCTCGCCCGCGCGCCCCAGCATCTGGCGCACGTTCGCCTGCTCCTTGGTCGACGGGAACGTACTCGAACTTCTCGGTCACCGGATCGAACTGCACGATCGCATTCATGCTCCAGTCGGTGAGCCATACCTTGTCGTCGCGGATCGACCCAGACCGAATACGTGTGCGCGCTGCCCGGGCAGCTTCCATTCGCGCCACGCGCGCGCGGCGGGATCGTACATGCCGACGTGGCCCGTGTTCCAGTAGCTCACCCAGATGCGGCCCTTCGAGTCCGGACCATACGCGACGCGCGCCCTGGTCCTTGGTCGGCGGCTCGATGACCGTGGCCTCGCCCGTCTCGACGTCGATGCGCGCGATGTGGTTGCCGGCGAGCGACGCGTAGTACACGTCGCCGGACGGCGTGGTCGCGATGCCGTACGGACCGCGCCCGCGCGGCGCCTGCCAGACCTTGACGTCGTTGGTGGCGAGGTCGACGCGCCCGTAGATGCCCGACTGCCCGGTGAACCAGACCCGGCCCTTGCGATCGAAGGTCAGCGTGTTGAGGTTCGCGTAGCCGCTGCCCTGCGGCAGCGGCCACTTCTTCACCTCGCGCGTTTCGGGATCGACGCGCACGATCGCGTTCTGCCCGCCGTCGGTGACCCACGGCGCGCCGTCGGGCCCGACGATCACGCCGTGCGGCGCCGAGCGCGGACCGAGCTCCACCTCCTCGACCTTGCCGCGTCTTCGGGTCGAGGATGCCGAGCTTGCCGGTGCTCTGCGCGGTGTAGTAGACCGGACCGTCGGCGACCGGGCGCCGCCGCGACGTCGTGCGGATGCGCCCCGCGCGTCACGTCGAAATAGACGGGCGCCGCGCGCAGCGCGGACGCGGTGCCCGCCAGCGCGAGGGCGGCGACGAGGCGCAGGCTCGCGAACACGATCCCGACGCGCGATGCGATCATGGCATCCTCCTGATCGAGCCGGCATTCGCGCGGCACGACGCTCAGTGTACCGTCCGCACGCGGTGGTTCGCCCGGGCGGCGAAAACTGTCGAGCCGACACGCCGGCCGCGCCCGGCACAATGGCGTTCCGACTTCGCCGCGAGGCATCCGATGACGCGACTGCTGCTCGCCTACGCCGGCACGCTCGTCACGTTCTGCGTGCTCGACTTCGTGTGGCTCGGCTTCTTCGCGAAGGGCTTCTACCAGGCGCAGGTCTCGGCTCCTGCTCCTGCCCCGCCCCAACTGGGCGCGCCGCCGCGCTGCTGTACCTCGCTGTACCCGGCGGGCGTCGTGGTCTTCGTCGTCGCGCCCGCGCTCGACTGCGGGCAGCCTCGACGCGCGCGCTCGCGCTCGGCGCCCTCTTCGGCTTCGTCGTCTATGCGACCTACGACCTCACGAATCTCGCGATCCTCAAGGGCTGGACGTCGGCGTGGCAGTCGCCGACATCGCGTGGGGTGCGCTGGTGACGGCCGCCGCGGCGGCGGGCGGCTTCCTCCTCGCCGGCTGGCGGCTCCGGCGCGTAGCGCTACCATGGCAGGCACGAGCGCGCATAGCGCGCCGTGCGGCTGCGAGCCGCGGACCAGGGACGAGGGAGACGGCGATGCGAGCGACGCGATGGTTGGCATGGGCGATGGCGGGCATGTTCGGCCTGCGGCGCCGGCGGGGCCGCGGCGGCGCACCGTGCTACGTCGTTCTCGACCGCACCGACGCGGTGATCTATCGCGACGTCGTGCCGCCCGTTCGACCTGAGCGACCCCAAGTCGCCGGAACGCACGGCGATGCGCCAGCGCGGCGAGCACCTGCTCGTCGCCGAATTCGACAAGTGCGAGCCGGTCGGCTTCATTTCGCCGACCACCGGCGGCAACACCGCGACGGTCGACGACATCGTCATGCAGCTGAAGCCGGCCATCGCGCCGTCGGTCGGCCACGCGGCAAGGCTCAGCGCTCCGCCTCGGCCCCGGCCGCCGCACCCGCGCGGCCGCCGGCTCAAGCGGTTACTGACGCTAAGCTCACTCGGTCGGCGCGACCTCGTCGTCCCAGTCGAGTCGCGGTACGCGTCAGCGCGATCAGCGCGCCGGTCGCGGTGATCGCCGCGATCACGAGGAACGCGATACCGGTAGATCGCGTCGACGCGTCCGGCGAGGATCTCGCGCTGCGCCGGCGGTCAGCTGCGCGATGAACGCCGAGCCGCCCTCCATCGCCTGGTGCAGCAGCGCGGCCGCGCCGTCGCCCGCGCGGTCGATCTCGCGCGAAGATGACGGCGCCGACGAGCGCCACGCCGATCGCGCCGCCGACCGCGCGCGACAGCGAGATCGAGCCGGTGGCCACCCCGAGCGCATCGCGGCCGGCCGACGGTCTGCACCGTGACCTGCGTCGGCGGCATCACCATGCCGAGTCCGGCGCCCACGAGCACCGTCAGCGCGAGCACGACGCGGCGTCGGCGCGATCGCCACCGTGAAGGCGAGGCCGAGGAACGCGATCGTCGCAAGCGTGAGCCCGATCTTCGGGAAGAGCGTCACGTGGCCGGTGCGCGTGACGAGCGCGTCCCGTGAGCGCGGCCGACGTCACCTGCGCGAGCGTGATCGGCAGCAGCAGCGCGCCCGACGCGCCGATGCCGATGCCGCGGCCGAGCTGCAGGTACAGCGGCAGGTAGAGGATCATGGAGAACAGCGCGCCGCCGAAGCAGAGCACCACCGCGTCGGAGCGCGCGATCGCGGGCATCCGGAGCAGCGTGCAGCGGGATCAGCGGGTCGGGATGCCGGCGCTCCCACCACGACGAGCGCGACGAGCGCGACCGCGGCACGGGCGAGCAGCGCGGCCATCGGCCACGACAGCCACGCGAAGCGATGGCCGCCCGACGACAGCGCGAAGAGGAACGTCGCGGTGCCGGCGCAGAACAGCAGGGCGCCGAGCGACGTCGGGCCGGAACGGTTCCCCGCGCCGGAGCATCGGCGCGTGCGGCACGCGCAGCGCGAGGACGCGCGGCGAGGATGCCGAGCGGCAAGGTTGATGAGGAAGATCGCGCGCCAGCTGAAGTGCTCGGTGAGATAGGCGCCGAGCACCGGTCCCGTCGTGCTCGCGAGCGCGAACAGCGTCGCGAAGTAACCGGCGAAGCGTCCGCGCTCGCGCGGCGCCACGTGCTCGCCGATCAGCGCCTGCGCGAGCGTCATGAGGCCGCCGCCGCCCAAGCCCTGCAGCGCGCGGAAGATGACGAGCCACAGGAAGTTCGGCGCGGCGCGCACGCGATCGACGCGAGCGTGAAGACGGCGAGCGCGCCGAGCAGCACGCGCCGGCGGCCGAAACGGTCGCCGAGGTAGCCGTACAGCGGCGCGGCGACGGTCGCCGCGAGCAGGTACGCCACGACCACCCACGACAGGTCGGCAATGCCGCCGAGCGAGCTCGCGATCGTCGGCAGCGCGCTCGCGAGGATCGTCTGGTCGGCGGCGGCGAGGAACATCGCCACCATGACGCCCGGAAACACGCGGCGGAACGCCGCGCGCGTCCGCGCTGCGGCGTCCGCGCGGCGCGCGGCGTCGGTGTCCGGCAGCTCGCTCAACGGGTCGCACCGCGGCCGCGTGCGCGGCCGGCATCTCAGGGCATCGGGATCGAAGACGCGCTCGTGGACATAGCACCAGCCCCAGGTCTCGCCCGGTTCGAGCGAGCGCATGACCGGATGGTGCGTCGCGTGGAAATGACGGGTCGCGTGCTTGTTCTTCGAGCTGTCGCAGCAGCCCACGTGGCCGCAGGTCAGGCACAGGCGCAGATGCACCCAGGTGTCGCCGATCTTCAGGCACTCCTCGCAGCCGGACGTGCGCGGGGCGACGTCGCGGACCTCGCTCGAGGTGGCTGCAGGAGTCGGTCATGGCAGGGGGCGGTCGAAGCCTCGCATCTTACGCGAGAGGACCGTTCCGCACGCCTTGAGCGGCGGCGCGGCGCGTCAGCGCGGATTGGCCGGCAGCGACGGCGCCGGGCATTCCGCGACGCGTCCCCAGTATCCGTCGCACGACGACAGGCGCACCCGCTGGTCGCAGATGAAACCCGAGATCCCGCCTTCGTCGGCGCAACGCGCGAGCGCCTGCGACATCACCTGCCACCGATCGAGGGCCGCCGGCGCCGCGGGGAGAGGCGCGGGCGGCAGCGATTCTTCCGCCTGTGCGACGGACGTGGGTCGCTCCACCGGGGCCGATACCGCGGGCTGCACGATGCGCGGGGGTTCGGTCCGCGCCGCCGCGCCGCCGGCCGGGGCCGGGCGCGCCGGGGCCGAGGACGCGCGTGTCACCGGTGCCGGGGGCGGCAGGGCCACCGGTACCGGCTGGGGCACGATGATGGGGGGTTGCGGCACGGAGGCCATGGGCATGAGCACTGGGAGTTCCACGCGCTCGGACGCCATGCCTCGGCCCCCGATGTACGCCGCGGCCGCCAGCAACAGGACGGCGAGCCCCGCCAGCGCGATCCGGCGAAGCTGCTCGGCGTCGCGCCGGCGCGAGTGACGCGACGGCTCCGGCGACGTCCGCGGAAACGAATCAGCGGGACCGGCGACTGCGACGGCGGCACCCGGCAACTCCTGCACGGTGAACTGGCGCGCACGCTTGAGGGCCGCCTTGCAGGGACGGCAGAGCATGGTGCCGGGGCCGGTGGCTTTGCCGCAGATGGTGCAGGTCATGTCGGTGCGTTGGACGTGCCGGGCGTAGCTATGCCAATGTCATAATAGGCCACGCGTTCGCGCGGAGCAACCGTAACCGACGAGCGGTCGCCGTGACCGCTAGAATTTGCGCCGAGGCGCGGGATCGACAACGCGACCAAGGGGCTGACACCGCCGACATGGCGCGCACCCGTGCCGGCGTACCGGGTTCGACCCTTGGGGTACGCCATGCGACGATCTCCTCGCACGCCTTCGCGCGCTGCGCCCCATCGGTGCGAAAGGCGCGTCACAATGAGCACCGGCCGCGCGCCGCAAGAACGACCCACAAGCGGACGCGCGGTTCCTCTTCCAGCCCCGACATCCAAGCGAGGTATCCCATGAGCACGTCCCCCAAGACCGCCGTCGTCACCGGCGCCGGCACCGGCATCGGCAAGGCGGCCGCCGTTGCCCTGTTGCACGCGGGCTATCGCGTGGCCTTCGCCGGTCGCCGGCGCGAGCCGCTCGAAGCCGCGATCGCCTGCCGCCGGCGCCGATGCCGGGCGCGGCGTCGCGATTCCCGCGGACGTGTCCGATCCGGCGTCCGTCGCCGCGCTGTTCCGCGACGTGAAGGCGAAGTTCGGACGGCTCGACGTGCTGTTCAACAACGCGGGCGTCGGCGCGCCGCCCGTGAACATGGAGGACCTGACGTTCGAGCAGTGGAAGAACGTCGTCGACATCAACCTGACCGGCCCCTTCCTGTGCACGCAGGAAGCGATCCGCATCATGAAGGACCAGACGCCCCGCGGTGGCCGCATCATCAACAACGGCTCGATCTCGGCGCACGCGCCGCGGCCGAACTCCGCGCCGTACACGGCGACCAAGCACGCGATCACCGGACTCACCAAGTCGACGTCGCTCGACGGGCGCAAGTACGACATCGCGTGCGGCCAGATCGACATCGGCAACGCCGGCACCGAGATGGCCGCGCGCATGGCCACCGGCGTGCCGCAGGCCAACGGCCAGGTCGCGATCGAGCCGCTGATGGACGTCGGGCACGTCGCGAGCGCGGTCGTCTACATGGCGAGCCTGCCGCTCGATGCGAACGTGCAGTTCATGACCATCATGGCGACCAAGATGCCGTTCGTGGGGCGGGGATAAGGCGCGGCCGTCGGGTCTCGCCCAGTGCAGGGACTCAGCGGGCGCCGATAATCTCGACCTGCCGCGCCTTGCTCAGCGAGCGGAGCGCACGCTGGTACGACGCGTCCACGAGCTCCCGCAGGTAGTCGGGCGGAAAGCGGGACACGTCGACGATGGTGATCCAGTGGTACCGCCCGCGCCAGCGGGCGGGCTTCACGCCCGGAACGTCGGTCAGTTCGATGAATCGGTCCGGTGAAACGCGCGTGCTGAAACGCCACCGCTCCGGTTCACTGGTCTTGAAATATGCGAACTTCCGGTCGCCGACCCTGTAGACGAGGAAGTTATGCGGTTCGCCGTGAAGCGTTTCCGCGGCGCCGGGAAATTCGCGGCAGAACGCCTTCAGTCGCGCGACGTTCATCGGCGCGGGGGGCACTGGCCTTCATCGCGCGCCGCGATGGGCGGCGAAGTCGAACGCGTCCACCTTTGCGACGTCGTTCATGCGCCCAGGGTAGCTCAACCACTTCATCGCGATGTTCAGCTCGCGGACCATCGACGCCGCCTCGATCCTCGCGCCGTTCTCGAGCTCCATCGTCCCGGTCGTATGCGCATCTTCCAGCAGCGTCAGGTCGTAGCCGCGATCCAGCGCGCCGTACGCCGTGGCACGGATGCACCAGTTGGTGGCCGCGCCCGACAGCACGAGGTGGTTCGCGCCAATCCTGGCGAGATGCTCGTCGAGCGTGGTCTTCTCGAATGCCGAGTTGAACCGCTTGTGGACGAGTGGCTCGTCGGCGGCCGGCACCAGTTCGGACACCCAGTGCCATGCGGGGGATTCCTCGACCAGCTCGTCATCCGAGTGCTGCACCCAGATGACCGGCACGCCTTCGGCGCGCGCCCGGTCCACCGCGCGAACGACGTTGCCGATGATCCGGGCGGCGTCCCATGCCTCGCCCATGACGCCGACCTGGACGTCCACGACCAGGAGGACTGCCTGGTTGCCCTCGCGTACCGTTGCCATGGCGGATTCTCCGACCGTCGACTGCGGTCATTGTCGGTCAGGGCGCACGTTCGCGCACTTGAAAGACATTTCCTTCGGGGTCGCACGCATTGCGTACGCGGAAACCACTGCCTGCCCATTCTTCCGGAAACACGACCCCTCCCAATCGCGACGCGTTCGCCTTGGAGGCGGCGAGGTCGGGCACCGTGAAGGAGAATTTCATCGCCGAATTCTCGCGCCGCCGCGGCGGAACCTCGATGGCGATCGAAGCCGCGATGGGGGGCGGAATGGCGTGAACGACGAGTTGAATGCCCGGAGATTCGAGGACAACCAGCTCGTCCGACGTGTGGCCCCGGGTCATTCCGAGGACCTTCTCGTAGAACGCGGCAAGGCGATCGAGGTCCTTGGCGTAGAGAAAGAGGCCAGCAGGTGCGGGACCGGACATGCGGGCTCCGAGGAACAGGTTCGTGGGGACGGCGTTGTATTGATGGGATGCATCTGCCGAAGCCCAACGGATGATAGGGACTCTCTTCCGCCCCTTGTTAGCATTCTTGCGAATGGATGTTAGCAAATTCGCTACCGATGTCGAAACGAGGACCCCAACGGCAGGCACATGGCCGCTTCAACACGACAGCTCGAGAAGGCGCTCGCGACAATCGATCGCGCCAGGCGCCGGCCACGCAACGTCACGCGCGACAGGATCTGCAGAAAGTGGTCGCGGAACTCGTGGCCGCGCGGCAGCGCGCAGGCATGACGCAGATCGAGGTTGCGGAGCGCATGTGGACCACGCCGAGCGCCATCTCGCGACTCGAGGCGGGCCGCCATGCCCGTCCGACACTGAGCACCATCGAGCGATACGCGATCGCCGTGGGCTGCCGCGTGGAAGATACGTCTCCACGACGCCTAGAACCGCGAAAGCGCGCATTGTCTGCGTCGCGGCGGATCATCGAGGTTCGCCCGGCTCCCTGTTCCCCACGTACCGCTCGTGCAGCCGCACCGGCGTCGCCGTCTTCTTTCGCATGCGCAGGTTCAGCATCTCGACGACGACCGAGAACGCCATCGCGAAGTAGATGTAGCCCTTGGGCACGCCCTTGTCGAAGCCCTCCGCGACGAGCGCGACGCCGACCACGAAGAGGAACGACAGCGCAAGCATCTTGATCGTCGGATGCGCCGACACGAAGCGGCCGATCGCCCCCGCGAACGCCATCATCAGCGCCACCGACGCGATCACGGCGGCGACCATCACCGCGATCTCGCTCACCATGCCTACCGCGGTGATGATCGAATCGAGCGAGAACACGAGGTCGATGACGATGATCTGCACGATCACCGCGCCGAAAGTCGCCTTGACCGCGCTCGAGGCGTGGCCCTCCTCGCCTTCCATGAGCTGGTGGATCTCCATCGTGCTCTTCCACAGCAGGAAGAGACCGCCGCCGATGAGGATCAGGTCGCGGCCCGAGATCTCCTGTCCCGCGATCGCGAACAGGGGCGCCGTCAGGCCCACGAGCCATGACAGCACGAGCAGCAGCCCGATGCGCATGAACATCGCGAGAAAGAGCCCGACCCGGCGCGCGAACTCGCGCCGCTCGCGCGGCAGCTTGTCGACGAGGATCGAGATGAAGATCACGTTGTCGATGCCGAGCACGAGCTCGAGCGCGGTCAGCGTGGCGAACGCAATCCAGGCCTGCGGACTGGCGAGCAGCTCCAGCATGCGGTGAGTCTCCGTCGATGCGCCGGGCGTGCCGCCGGGCGCCGTCAGCGATAGAAGAACACGAAGTACACGATCGCGGCCAGGAGCAGCCACTTGCCCGTGTAGTAGACGTACTTGTTGCGGCGCTTCAGCGCCTTGGCCGGCAGCCGGAGGTAGTAGGCGATGCCGAAGATGCGGTTGAGCAGCCCCACCTTGTCGCCGGGCGCGTTCTCCGTCTGGCTCGCCCGCACGAACGTCTGCTTGATCCAGTGATTGAGCCTCGCGACCGTGCGATTGGTGAGCGGCCGCTCGACATCGCAGAAGAGGATCAGCCGGTCGACGTCGGTGCGGTTCTCGGCCCAGTGCACGAACGTCTCGTCGAACATCACCGCTTCGCCGTCGCGCCACGCATAGGGCTGGCCGTCGACGAAGATGCGGCAGGTCTCGCTGTTGGGTGTGCGCAGGCCGAGGTGATACCGCAGCGACCCCGCATAGGGATCGCGATGGCGCCCAAGATCGCCCCCCGCCGGCAGAAGCGCGAACATCGCACCGTTGATCGACGGGATCGATTGCACGAGCGCCACGGTGCGCGGGCACAGCGCCTCCGCCGACCTGAGCGGCACGTCGTACCACTTGAGGTAGAACCGCTTCCAGCCCCGCCGAAAGAACGAGTTGAAGCCCAGGTCGTTGAACTTCGCCGCCGCGCGGATGTGGCCTTCGTCGAAGAGCTTCAGCGCCTCGTCGCGGATCATCTGCCAGTTGTCCTGCAGCGGCTTCAGGTCGGCGAACTGGCCGACGTCGACGAACGGCCGGTTGGGGACCGCGGAGAAGCCGTACATGATCGCGTTGAACGGCGCGATGACGGTCGAGTGATCGGTCAGCTGGCGGTGAAAGCGATGCCGCTCCCGCCCGCGGTAGTGGACGAACAGCGCCCACAACACGTAGCCGTAGACGAAGGTGGCCTTCCACGAGAGAAGCGCCGACATCACCATTGCGGAGCTGGGCAGTTCGATCATGCCTTGGCAGGGTCGAGCTTGCGTTTGCGGGACGGCACCGCGACATCCTTCCAGCGGCGGTGCACCCAATACCACTGCTCGGGGCAGCGCAGCACCAGCCGCTCCAGGGCCTCATTGTAGGCGCGCGTGGTGAGGCGGATCGCTTCGGTGGTGCTCGCGTGCTCCACCGCGGCGATCGGCGCCTCGAAGCGCAGCACGTGCTTGCCGTCGGGCTCCCGCCAGCTCGTCGCCGGCACCACCGGCGCGCCGGTGGCGAGCGCGATGATTGCGAGGCTCTTGAACGTCCACGCGGGCTGGCCGAAGAAGTCCACCGCGATGCCGTCCGGCGGGCTCGCGTGCTGGTCGAACGCGAACACGATCGCGTCGCCGTGCGCCAGGCGATCGAGCATGGCGTCGAGCGAGCCGCGCTTGGGCAGCACGCCAAAGCCCGCCTGCTCGAAGCGGCGCGTGACGAGCTTGTCGAACCAGTCGGGCTTCAGCGCGCGACGCACGAAATGGAAGCGGCCGCGCATCTGCGGAAAGCTGCCGATGCCGGCCACCGTGGCCACCTCCCAATTGCCGAAGTGGCCGGTGAGGAGCAGCACGCCCTTGCCTTGCTGGTAGGCATCGACGAACGCGTCGAGGTTGTCGACCCGCACCGAGGCGAGCTGCGCCGCGCGCGACATCCAGCGGAAACGCAGGAACTCCCCCGCCAGCCGCCACAGGTGCCCATAGTGGGCCTGCGCGAGCTCCACGATCGCGTCCTCGTCGAGCGTGGCGCCGTACACGCGGCGCAGGTTGTCCATGATGACGCGCTTGCGAAACGGCAGCAGCCGGTACAGGACCCGTCCCGCCAGCGGCACTCGTGTCTTCGCCGGCGAGGCAATGGCCACCGCCTGCGCGCTGCCGCGATCGTGCGTCATGGACAGGGCAATCGGGCCCAGCCGATGCCGGCCCGCGAGGAGCTCGGCGCGCGGCCCCAGCACCGCCTGCGGCGCGCCGAAGTTGTCGCGCGCCACGGAGAAGTCGTGCGGCTCGATCTGCGCCAGCGCGGCCTCGCGCGGGAAGAGCTTCACGCACGCCTCCTTCGCCGCGAAGCGCGCGGCGAGGCTCGCGGCGCGGCCGGGCCCGTCGCCCGCGTCGGCGAGCTCCTGCGGCGTGAAAAAGCGCAGGAGATCCTGCGCCGAGTTCTCGCGCAGCAGGCGTTCGACGCGCGCGATCTCGACCGAGTCGATGCCGCAGCGCTGCGCGGGGCTGGGCGCAACGGAATTCATGCGACGCGCAGGAGCACCGCCGCGTTGGTGCCTGCGAAGCCGCGACAGAGGACGAGCGCCACGTCGCTGCGCGGCACCTGGTGCCGCGCCGAGATGGGCAACCCTTCGCAGGCGGGATCGAGCGTCGCGAGGTTCGCGATGCCGGGCACGACGCCGCGCTTCATGGCCGCGAGCGCGACTACCGCCTCGACGATGCCGGCCGCCGCGATGAGATGTCCGAACACCCACTTGAAGCCGGTGATGGGCGGCGCGCTGCGGCCGAACACCCTCCGGATCGCCGCCGCCTCGGACGCGTCGGACGCGGCAGTGCCGTTGGCATGCGCGACGATCATGCCGACGTCGGCGGGACGCAAGCCGGCGTCGTCGAGCGCCTGCTCGATGGCCCGCGCGGGGCCGTCGCCATCCTCGCGAATGGCGAGCAGGCCCACCGCCTCGGTCGCGTAGCCGGTGCCCAGCACCTCGCCCAGCACGGGCGCACGCCGCTCGCGCGCGGAAGCCTCCGTCTCGAGCACGAGCGCGCCCGCGCCTTCGCCGAACTGGCTGCCGTCGCGCGCCGCGTCGAACGGCCGCAGCGACTCGCTCGGCGAGCAGGCCCACGCGATGGTAGTAGAGCACCATCTGCGGCTCGATCGGCGTCTCGTGGCCGACGGCCACCACGCGATCGGCTTCACCGGCGCGCAGCGCCTCGAAGGCCTCGATCACGGCAAGCAGCCCGCCGACGCTGTGATTGGTGATGCACGCGTTGGTGCCCTTCAGATTGTGCTTGATGCCGATGTGTCCGAGCACGTTGTTGGGGAGCGTGCGCAGGAGCCACATCGGGTTGACGACGTCGGCGAGCTCGCGGCCGAACGCCGGCAGCTCGCCATGCGCCTCTGTCAGCAGCGGGAAGTAGTCGTACTGGTTCTCGAAGTTGCCCCCGCCCGAGCCCACGATCACGCCGGTGCGATCGCTGTAGAGCGCCGCCGCGTCGGGCGCGAGCGCATCGCGGTGCGCGACCACGCCGGAGCCGGCTATCGCCTGTCCCGCCGCGTACAGCCCGACCATGTCGGTGCGCCGGATGAGCTTGTGCAGCTTGCGGTCCTCGACCAACGCGCGCGGATTGAAATTGGGGATCTCGCCTGCAGTGTGCGTCGGCCAGTTCGTGGTGTCCCAAAGCGTGATCGGGCCGATCGCGGTGGTGCCCGACAGCACCTTGTCGAGAATCTCCTCCGGCTGCATGCCGGCGGCGCAGACCGCGCCGCTGCCGGTGATGACGATGCGCTTCGCCATGTCAGCCTCCCTCCCGGCACGGCCGTCGACTTCCTCGGGATGGCGCATCACGATGCAGCTGTTCGATCCGCCGAAGCCGAAGGAATTGGAGAGCGTCATCCGGACGCGGCCGCGCTGCGGCGTGCCGGTCACGAAGTTGAGGTCGCAGTCGGGATCGCGCTCGACCAGATTGGCGTTGATCGGCATCTCACCGCGCGCGATCGCCAGCGCGCACACCACGCCCTCGACTGCGCCGGCCGCGGCGATCAGGTGGCCCATCGTGCTCTTGGTCGAGCTCACGCGCACGCGCATCGCGTCGTCGCCGAACACCGCGCGAATGGCCGCGGTCTCGCTGCGATCGTTCATGCGACGTGGAGGTGCCGTGCGCGTTGATGTAGTCGATGTCGGCCGTCGTGGCGCCCGCATCGGCCAACGCCTGGCGCATCGCCTGGATCGGGACCGTCGCCGTCCGGCGGCGAGTCGGTGATGCGATAGCTCGACAGCGAATTGCCGTCGCCCGCGAGCTCCGCGTAGATGCGCGCGCCGCGCGCGCGCGCCGACTCCCACTCCTCGAGCACGACGAAGCCCGCGCCTTCGCCCAGCAGGAAGCCGTTGCGCGTCGCGTCGAACGGCCGGCTCGCGCGCTGCGGCGTGTCGTTGTCGGCCGATACCGCCGACAGCAGGCAGAAGCCCGCGATGCCGACCGGACTGATCATCGAATCGAAGCCGCCGGCAAGCACGCGATCGACGCGCCCGCGGCGGATGAGCTTCATCGCGGTGCCGAGCGCCTGGCCGCCCGAGGCGCACGCCGTGTGCACCGACGTCGCATAGCCCTGGATGCCGTAGCGCTTCGTCAGCAGCGCCAGGCCTTCCGCCGCCTGGCCGCGGCAGAACACCAGCGGATCGTTCGCCGACGCGTCGGACAGCAGCAGGTTGACGTCGAGCTCGCCGTCCGGCGCCGCGTGCGCATGCGTCAGCACGAGGTCGTCGAAGTCGGCGGTCATCATGCCGGCGCCGACCGCGCAGCCCCAGCGCGTGCGCGTCCTCCGCCGTCGGCCGGATGCCCGCGTCGCGCATCGCCTGCTCCGCCGCCTCCAGCATGAAGCGATGCGAGCGATTGGCGTGCTTCAGCAGCTTGCGATCGGTGACGAGCGTTGGGACGGAAGTCCTTCACTTCCGCGGCGATGCGGGTCGAGAATCCGCTGGCATCGAAGAGCGTGATCGGCGCGCCGCCGCTGCGGCCCTCGAGCAACGCGCTCCACGTGGTCTCGACGTCGTTGCCGACCGGCGTGACGAGGCCGACGCCCGTGACCGCCACCCGGCGGCTGTCCTTGGCTGCTCATGACGGGCTCCTTGCCGCGATCTCGACGCGCGCGGTCGCCACGCGCCTTGCCCTCCGCATCGGCGGACAGCATGCACGTCGCCACGCCCTCGTCCGGCGCGCGCAGCTCGGCGCCGAGCGTGAGCGTCTGTCCCGGCGGCGTGAACGAGCGCACCTTCACGTGGGTCATGCGCGACGGGCGACAGCGGCGTTCCGCGCGGGCCAGTGCGGCGATTCCTCGGCGCGAGCGCGAGCGCGAGCTCGATCTGCGCGTTCGAGCAGCAGCGTCGCGGGAAACACGGCGCGCCGCGGAAAATGATCGTTGAAGAACGGCGCGGCCGCGGGCACCGCAGCGTCGCGGTCGCGCTCTGCCCGGCGCGCCGCCGGCGCGCACGGCGCGCGGCAGCCGATGCCCCGGAAGCGCCCCGGCGCGCGCCGTCGCCGGTCAGCAGCGCGAAGCGCGCGGCCAGCGCCTCCGGATCGTCGAAATCGGCGACCGGCAGCATGGGCCCGAGGCAGTCGTCGAGCTCGATCACGCGCGCCCCGCGATCTCCGCGGTGCCGCGATAGGCGACCGCCTCGTCGTCGCAGTTCTCGATGTCGACCGCGAGGTCGAGCGTGTCGCCCGGGCTGCGCCCCGCGCAGGAAGCGCGTCTCGTTGCGCGAGCGCCGCCACGGGCCGCCCGCGATAGCCGATGTGCGCCATCGCGACCCACGCCGCGAGCTGGCCCGACGGCTTCGGCCATCAGGCACGGCGGGAACGCGGCGACGCTCGCGGGGATCGCGAAGCTGCCGCGCGCGCGCTGCCCCGGCGCGTGGTCCGTGATGCGGTCGACGAACGAGAAGGCGGCGAAGTGGTCGGCATCCTGCGCAACGCGCTTCAGCGCGCCTTCGCGTCGCGCTGCGCCTGCACGACGAGCTTGCAGAACGTCTCGGGCGTGAACAGGCGCGGAATGTCGGCGACCTTCATCGGCGACTTGAAGCGGTCGGCCGGCACTTCGGACAGGTAGGCCTTGAGCTGCGCCATGCCCGACGTCGGTGACGATGCCCTTCTGCTCGAACTCGGCCTCGGTGAGCGCGCCGCGCGCGTTCTCGACGATCTTGCCGCGCGGGATCTTGATCTTGAACGCGCGCTCGAGCCGGAACACCATGTCGAGGAAGTCGATCGACTCGGCGTCGAGACCCTCGATCAGCGACACGTTCGGGCTTGATGTCCTCGACGTCGCAACCGAGCGCGTCGGCCATCGTCTCCGCGACCGTCGGGAAGACCGCGTCGATCTCTTGCTGGGTAATCGCTGTTGTCGTCATTGTCGTCCTCTCATTCCATCTTGAATCCGCCGTCGACCGTCAGCACCTGCCCGGTCACGTAGCTTGCATAGTCGGAGGCCAGGAACCACACGGCGTACGCCACTTCGTCGGCCGTGCCGAAGCGCTTCATGCAGGATGCGCGCCTTGACTTCGTCGCCGGCGAGGTCGCGCACGGCCTGCGACATCTCGGTCTCGATGACGCCCGGCGCCACCGCGTTGACCGTGATCTTGCGCGGCGCGAGCTCCACGGCCAGCGCCCGCGTGAACGCGTTGATCGCGCCCTTGCTCGCCGCGTAGTTGGTCTGGCCGCGGCCGCCCTTCTCGCCCGACACCGAGCTCAGGTTGACGATGCGCCCGCTGCGCTTGCGAGATCATGTACGGCGCCACCGCGCGCGTCACGTTGAACACGCCGGTCACGTTGGTGTCGAGCACGTCCTGCACGTCCTCGTCCGAAAAGCCCGCCAGCGGGTTGTCGCGGATCATGCCCGCGTTGTTGACGAGGACGTCGATGCGCCCGCGCCGCTCGACGCGACGCGCTCGACCGCCGCCGCGCACGCCGCGGCGTCGCGGATGTCGACCTGCTCCGCCGCCACCGCGTGGCCGCGGCGTGCGCGGCCGCGACCACCGTCGCTCGCGGCCTGCGCGTTGCTCGCGATAGAAGAACGTGACGTCGGCGCCTTCGGCGGCGAGCAGCGTCGACGATCGCGCGGCCGATGCCGCGGCTGCCGCCGGTGACGATCGCGGTCTTGCCCGCGAGGCCGGAAGGCGATGGGCAGCGTCATGCGGACTCATCCGGAGATCGCGAAGCCGCCGTCGACGACCAGCGTGTGGCCGTTGATCATCGCGCGCCTCGGGCAGGCACAGCAGGTAGACCGCGCCCGCGACGTCCTGCGGCGTCAGCACCGGCCCGGCCGGCGTGCGCCGCGCGAAAGTCGGCGAGCAGCTCCTCGCGGTTCGGGAAAGTACGCGAGCGCGTCGGTGTCGACGACGCCCGCGCTGACGACGTTGACGCGGATGCCGCGCGGCCCCAGCTCCTGCGCGAGCGCCCGCGCCAGCGCCTCGAGCGCGGCCTTCGACGCGCCGATGAAGCCGTAGCCGGGCATCGCGCGCTGCGCGCCCAGGCTCGACATCGCGATCACGCGGCCGCCGTCGCCGCATCAGCGGCAGCGCGCGCTGCGCGAGCAGGTTCAGCGCGAGCGCGTTGGTCTCGAGGCACCAGCGCCAGTGCTTGAGCGTCATCTCGACCGTCGGCTTCAGCACGCCCGAGCGCCGCGTTGGACACGACGATGTCGAGGCGGTCGAAGTGCTTGCCGAACTCCGCGAACATCTCGTCGACGCTGTCCGGGATGCCCGACGCTGCCCTGGATCGCGCACCGCCCGGCGCCCGAGCGCGCGGATCTCCGCGCACAGCGCCTCGGCCTCGTCGGCGCTGTTGTAGTAGTTGACGGCGACGTCGCAGCCTTCGGCGGCGAGCTTGCTCGCGATCGCGCGGCCGATGCCGCGCGCCGCGCCGGTGACGAGCGCCACCTTTCCCGCCAGCGCACCTGCCATAGTCGTGGAGCCTTCGCGGCCGCGGCTGCGCGCACCAGCGCGGAGCCCGCCGCATCGCCTCGCGGCCGCGCCGAGGGCCGCGCGAGGCAAAGCTCTCTATTCTAACTTGCCGGCCACCGCGGGCGCACGGCCGCGCGCGCCGGGCGCGGATGAGCCGCTGCGCCTCGAGCACCCAGTGCTTCTTGACGCTGTACCAGACGTCGGCCGCCCACAGCACGTTGTCCCGGCGTCCGGCCGGCGGCGGCACCGTCGCCTCGGGCGCGTACGCGTCGATCCACGCGCGGATCGCCGGGTCGCTCGGCCAGGTCGTCGGTGACCGGGAGAACACGTGGTTGTTCGCCGGCCGGCAGCGTCACGTTGCGCACGCTGCACCTGGCCGCCGTTCTCGAACGTCGCGCGACTCGCTTCGACGCCCGGGCACGGTCCACGCCCACAGGTCGAGCGTCGATCGCAGTAGCCGGTGAACTCCTCGACCGTGTCGGGAATGGTGCGCAGCCTGCCGACCATGCGTCCACTGGTTGGGCAGCAGGAACGCCGCGCCGCCGGCGCCCACCACCGACACGTAGGACGATCTTGCAGCCGCCGACCACCGGCGACTCGCCGGCCGGTCAGCGGATCGACGATGGTCGTGCGCCGCTCCGCGAAGTCGGTCAGCGGATTCCACACCGGCACCGCGTCGCTGTAGTCGCCGGTCAGCACGTGCAGGATCTTGACCGCCTGCATGCCGCCCTGGCTGTGGCCGATCAGCATCGGCGGCATGCCGTCGCTGCTCGTAGTACCACGCGACCATGCCGGCCAGCCGCTCCGCGTCCTCGTACGGGCTGTGCGACCAGCTGCCGTCGACGGGATCGCGGATCTGCGCTTCCGGATAGCCCATGCCGACCAGGAAGCGGCCGAACGACGCTCATCGCGAGGTGGACCGGATAGATGCCGCCGTGCAGCAGCATGATGCGCGGCGTCGGGCCCTTGGCCAGCATGTCCGCACGTCGGCCGGCGTCACGTGCTCCGGATCGAGCGCGAGGATGCGGTCCTCGAGCGCGCGGTCCATCGACCGGCGGCGGCGCGAGCGGGCGCGACGTCCGGCGGTTCGCGCAGCGGGCGCACGCGCGCAGCCCGCGAGCAGCGAGCGACGATCGAGAGCCGCGCACGCATCCGGCCGGCGAGTCGATGTCATGGCGAGTTGACGCGCGCATGTCAGGAGGCCGCGCCGAGATTCGCGCGATGTCCTCGCGGCCGGAACGCCGCGGTACGGTACGAGACGTCCGATGTGCAGGCAATCGCCGACCGACGCCGGCGCCATCACGAGCGGCGAGAACGGCCCGGTCGACACGGCGCGCAGGTAGTGCAGCACGCGGCGCGGTCGCCCGGCGGCGTTGCGCCACAGATCGCGTCGACGTTGAGCGTCGACAGCCCGGCCCACACCGGGTAGTTCTTGGCGTACATCTGCTTGCGCTGCGCGGGCGTCATGAACGGCCACACCAGTCCGCCGCACGACGAGCATGTACAGCGTCTGCAGGTACAGCTTGCGGCGCTTCACGCGCTGCGTCTGCGCGTGGACGTCGCGCGCGAGCGACCTCCAGCGTGATGTCCGGCGGGCACCGGTGCGACACCAGGAACGAGCTCAGGAACTGGCCGAACGCGCGATCGGGGCCGGCCGCGAGCTCGTGCGCGGATGTTGATGACCGAGGCGACCGCGATCTCGCGCCGCCGGCGCGCGTCGCGCCGCTCCGGCACCTCGGGCGACAGCGCCTGCAGCAGCATCGCGAGCAGCAGGTCGTTGAGCGTGACGCCCCAGCGCTTCGCGGTGCGCCACCACGCGCCGCGTAGCAGATCGGGCGGCAGCTCGAACGACGTGAACGCGTTGTACCAGCCCTCGCCGTAGCGGATAGCGCGGCCGGAACGCGCGGCGCGCGCGCAGCAGCATCCCGGGCAGCGAGTACTGGCCGACGTAGAACTTCGAGCGCGTTGCGCAGCGAAGAGGCGCCCGTAGGTCGGCGGATAGAGGTTGGGCGGCGCGCGGCCGGCCGGCGCGCCGCCGCGTAGCGCACCGCGATGCCCTTCAGCAGCGCGACGATGCGAGTCGCCGCCCGCGATGAAGTGATCGTAGGCGACGCCGAGGTGGAACGAGGCGCCGGCGTCGCACGGCGAAGAAGCGGAACGGCTCGAACGCTGCCTGTCGCGCGCGAACGGCCTGGTTGAGCTGGCGCTCCATCTCCCGCTCGAGCACGCGGCAGCGGGTCGCCGTCGCCCGTCGAGCACCGGCGACGGTCGACGTGCGCGGCGGCCGCCCGCGTACTCGAAGCGCCGGCGCCGCGCGTCGAGCGCCAGCCCGGTGACGCCCAGCTGCGCAAGATGCGCGGCGACCGCGGCCGCGAGCGTCGCGCAGCGTCGAGCGGGCCGGGCAGCTCCGCGACGTGCACGGCGTTGTACGGATGGAGCTCGCGCCAGCGCAGCATCGCCGCCTGGAACAGGTTGAGGCGGCCGCGCATCAGGTCGGGCCCTGTCCGCGCGCAATCGGCGCTGGCCTTCGCTGCACCAGTGCCGGCGGACGCTGTACCACAGGTCGGCGGCGTGCAGGAGGTTGCGCACGTCGACGGCTGCCGGTCGTCCGGGGCGGCGCCGCATCGCATCGCCGGCGCGCTAGGCGTCGATCCACGCGCGCGTCGCCGGCTGCGCGGCGAGATGCTCGGTGATCGGCAGCGCCGATGTGGCTGTACGTCGCCGGCAGCATCACGTTGCGCACGGCAGCGTGCCCGGTCGCGACGTAGGGATCGGCCGTGCCGAGGTTGCCGGCGATCGGATCGAAGGCAATCGCGAAACCGGTGAACTCGAGCGTCGAGTCCGGGAATCTTGCGCAGCTTCGGGATCATCGTCCACTGGCCCGAGCAGCAGGCGCGGCAGCGTGCCGGTGGCGATGGCGGCGGCGAACGCCACCGCAGCCCGACGACCGGACGCGGCTGCGCGCGCGTGTACGGATCGACGATGGTCGTGCGCGGCTGCGCCTGCGCCGCGTGACCGGATCGACGACCGGCACTGCGTCGTTGAACGCGCCCGGCGAGCTCGTGCAGCGTGCGCACGACCAGCATGCCGCCCTGGCTGTGGCCGATCAGCATCGGCCGCATGCCGTCGCGCTCGTAGTACCACGCGAGCTCGCCCGCGAGCGTCTCGCTGCTCGCGTAGCTGACTCGCGAGAGGCTGCCGTCGCGCGGATCGCGCAGCGACGCCTCCGGATAGCCCATGCCGATCAGGAACTCGCGCGAACGGCTCCATCGTGACGATCGGCACGCTGCCCTGGAGGTTGACGATGCGCGGCGCGGGCAGCGCCGCCAGCGTCCTTGCCGTCGACGCCCGACAGGCGCTCGCAGTCGAGCGCGAGCGCCGCCGCGGACGCCAGCGCGGGCGAGGCGCCGCGCACGGGCGCCGCGGCCGCGGGGCCGCCGCTACCGACAGGCCGTCGAGGCGACGACGAGCGCGCGCAGGGCGCGGAGGAGGCGCGGGGTCATGCGCGGGACGGGGGAAAGGGCGGGGACGATGCCTTCACAGTCCTCGATTATCGCAGGGCGGACAGCGGCGATCCGCTCCTTAACGCAAACGAGGAAGGAAGCGGCCGGTGCGCCGCGAGGTAGCGGGCATAGTCGTCGCCGTGGCCGGCGAGCATGTGCCGCTCCTCGTTGCGCGCCTTCATGACCATCAGCACCACGTGGACGGCGCCGAAGCGCGAGCATCGGCAACGTCGGCACCACGATCATCGTGCACAGCATGAGCAGGATCGAGAACGCGTAGATCGGATGCCGGATGCGGCAGAAGAGGCCGTCGGTGATGAGCGCCTGGTCGGGCTCGGCGGTGACCGCCATCCGCCAGTCCTTGCCCATGCGCGCCCAGCACTTGACCGTCGCGGCGAGGCACGCCACGCCGACGATCGCCGCGACCCATCGCAGCGCGGCGTAGCCGTCCGCATGCGCGAACGCCGGCAGCGCGAGCGGGCCGCTCGCCGCGGTGCAGCGCGAGCCACGGCAGCGCGCACCACGCGGCGACCAGCGGCACCCAGACGAGCCACATGAACCGCTCGAGCTGCTGCTCGGGCACCACGCCGACCACGCGCGCGCGCATGGCGGCGCACGCGCACGATCATCACGCCGACGCCGATCCAATACGACCAGATGGTCGCGGTGAGCAACACTGCCGGGACGTCCATGTTCTCCCTGTCATGCCTGGCTTGCGGTCAACCCGCTATTGTAATGGTTCGCCCGAGATCATCCACGGCATGCTGAATCTGCGCGGCTTGCAACGCTCTCGGCGGGGCTGCGTCGACGGCGTCAGCTGCGCCACACGGGCCGCGCAAGATGCAGCGGCCGCCGGCGCCTCGCACCCGAATCCCGAACCCTGACCCCGTCGGTCTGCGCCGTCCAACCGTCGAATCCCGGCGTAGCCACCGCCCCGAGACGGCGCAGTAGAATGCGCGAGCCATGGCCGACACTCCATTCCGGGGCCGCACGCCCGTCGCCGGAACCAACGAGTCGCTGCAACAGGTGGGCGCGGACGAGGGCCGCGCCATCCTGCGCGCCTGCTTCGCGCAGTATCGCGTGAAGCTGCTCGAGCTCGTCGCGCGTCGCTCGAGCAGACCAACGATCTCTTCGAGACGCACAGCCACATCCCCGACGGCGAGATCGAGGCGTTCCGCAACAAGCGCGCGGAGTGGCTCGAGCCGCTTCGACAAGACGCTGTGCGATCTCTTCGAGCGGCGCGTGGTCGAAGGCCAGCGGCGCAAGGGACGGCGGCCCGACGCCGACGCGTCGCTCGCGACGCTGCGCGTGCTGACCGCGTTCGACCACGACCGGCAGGCGGCGCTCAAGGACGCGACCCGCTTCCTCGACCGCTTCACGCACCGCGAGATGGCCGCGCTCGACCTGCGCGTCGAGGTGCTGCTGGGCGACCCCGGTCCGCGCGACATCGACAACCCGTTCGCGGTGAGCTACATCCTCGACGCGGTCGGCTCGTCGGCGCGTGCGGTCTATCCCAATCCGCGCGTGTGGCGGCCGTTCATGGAGCGCGTGCTGTCCGACCTCACGCCGGAGATCAACAAGCTCTACATCTCGCTCAACCGCTTCCTGGCCGACCGCGGCGTGCTGCCCGAGATCAAGGCCGCGCTGCGCGCGCGCAGCGAGCATCCGTCCGTCCGACGACAAGGACCTGCTCCCGACGTTCACCAAGATGCTGCACGACGCGCTGCCCGACGTGCCGCGCGACATCGAGGTGCCCGAGACGCTGTCCGATCCCGACGCGCCGCCCGCGCTGGTGTTCGCCGAGAAGACGACGGCGCCGATGACCGCGGCGCGCCGAGGACGTGGCCGACCGAGATGTCGGCGGCGAAGATCCTCGCCGGCCTCGCGGCGCTCGCCGCCGCCGGCGCGGCGCGCGGCGGCCGGCCGCGGGTCGGCGCGGCGCCCGGTCGCCCGACCGGCGGCGCGCCGCGGCCGCCGCGGCTTCTTCCCCTCGCTCGATCCGCTGATGGCGCTCGGCACGTCCACGCCGCTGTTCGCCACGCTCGCGCACTGGCAGCGGCTCGACCTGCCGAACGCGATCGCGCAGGCGGCGCCCAAGCCCGCCGCGGGCTCGCACGAAGGCACGGTCGTCCCGCTGAACCTCATCCCGCACATCCGCGCGGCGATCGACGACCAGATCAGCAACGACACGGATCGCATCACGATGGACGTGATCGCGCTCCTGTTCGACTACATCTTCCGCGACAAGTCGATTCCCGATTCGCTGCGCGCGCTGTTCGGCCGGCTGCAGGTGCCGATCGTCAAGGCCGCGCTGCTCGACCGCACGTTCTTCTCCGACCGCAGGCACTCGGCGCGGCAGCTCCTCGACAACCTCGCCGACGCGGCGGTCGGCGCGACGCACGACGACGCGTACCGCGCGGCGTTCGTCGACGCTCGCCACCGAGATCATCGACGACGATCTGCCGCGACTTCGAGATCGACGTCGGCGTGTTCCGCCTCGCCAACGTCAGGCTCGCCGCGTTCATCGAGGGCGAGCGGCAGCGCGACGCGGCCGATACCGAGGACGAGGTCGCCGCCGCGCTCGACGACGAGGAGCACGACGTCGACCGCTCGCAGGTGCGCGTGTTCCTGCGCGACCGGCTCGCCGGCGTCGACGTGCCCTTCGAGGTGCGCGGCTTCGTCGAGACGATCTGGGCCGACTACCTCGTGTCGCGCAGCGGCGCGAGCACGGCGAGGACGAGCGAGCAATGGACGGCTGCGGTGAAGACGCTCGACGACCTGCTCTGGAGCCTCGTCGCCAAGGAGCGCACCGCGCAGAAGGCGCGGCTCACCAAGCTCATCCCGCAGCTCATCGGCGCCTGCGCAAGGGCTGCACGGCGCTCGCGCGTCGCGCCCGAGCGGATGAAGTCGTTCATCGAGGCGCTCTACCAGCTGCACATCGCGGCGCATCAAGCCGAAGCCCGAGGCGGCGCCGGCGACGACGCCACCGGCGCCGCTGCGCCGGATGGCGCGACACCCGCGACCACGCCGGCACCGCCCGCGGTCAACGTGCACGACTACGTGAGCGAGATGGCGGTCGGCACGTGGCTCGTCGTTCACCAAGGAAGGCCAGTCGGTGAACGCGCGCCTGACGTGGGTGAGCCCGCTGCGCACCAAGTACCTGTTCACCAGCCGTTCGCGCGCCCGCGCGTTCGTCTACACGCCGGAGGAGCTCGCCTACGAGATCGCCGCCGGGCAGGTGGCGCTGGTGGTCGAGCCGGTGCCGCTGTTCGATCGCGCGGTGAGCGCCGCGCTCGACACGCTGGCCGCGCGTCAGCCGTCAACACCGACCCAGGCGGCCACCGCCTGAGGCCGGCCGCCAGCACGCAACCGCAGCCGACAGGACCTCCGATGACCAAGACCAAGAGCGGCATCACGTTCCCCACCCCGAAAGGCAAGCAGAAGCAGGGCATGGCGCCGCAGGATCCGCATCGCCGCCCCCTGCCCAGCGTGCCGCGGGTCATGCCGCGCACCAAGGCCAGCGCCAAGGGCCGGTAAGGCGTTGCCCGCGACCACGCAACCGGCGGCCTGCGGCCGTCCGTCGTCCATGCTGCCTGCGCGGCGCGCGCCATGAGCGGCGCCGCCGCAGGGTCGTTCCTCGATCTTCTCGCCCTCACCGCACCGCTCTTCCTGCTGGTGTTCGTCGGCTACGCATTGTCGCGCTGGGGCCACTGGTCGAAGGTCGGTCTCGGATGCGCTGACCCGGTTCGTGTTCGCGGTGGCCGTGCCCGCGTTCCTGTTCCGGCTGATGAGCGATTTCTCCCGGCTGCCGGCGGTCGACGCGCGGCTGCTCATCGCGTATTTCGGCGGCGGCATGCTCACGTTCCTGATCGCCCGCGTCGTCGGCGCGCGCGTGTTCCGCATGGACGGCGCGCAGCAATCGATCTTCGGCGTCGGCACCATCTTCAGCAACCTCGTGCTGATGGGCATCCCGCTCGCCAAGGTGACGCTGGGCGACGCGTCGCTGCCGTCGGTGTCGCTGGTGGTCGTGTTCAACTCGCTCATCCTGTGGACGCTCGTCTCGGTGTCGATCGAATGGGCGCGCAACCGCGACCTCTCGCTGTCGCGGCATCGCGAAGACCGCACGCGACGTGATCACCAACCCGGTGGTCGCCGGCATCCTGCTCGGGACCGGCTTCGGCTTCACCGGCGTGCCGCTGCCGCGCATGCTGTCCGAGACGCTGGGGCTCATGAGCCAGGCCGCGGTCCCGCTGTCGCTCATCGTGCTCGGCATGGGCCTCGCCGAATACGGCGTGAGCGAAGGCTGGCGCGAGAGCGTCGCGCTCGCGGCGCTCAAGCTCGCCGGGCTTTCCGTTCATCGTGTACGGAATCGCGCGCCTCATCGGCCTGCCGCTGCTCGAGACGCCGGTCGGTGGTGATGCTGGCGTCGCTGCCGGTGGGTGCCAACGTGTACCTCATGGCGCGGCAGTTCGGCGCGCTCGAGGGTCCGGTGGCGTCGAGCCTGGTGATCACGGTCGCCATCGCCGCGGTGAGCACGCCGCTGCTCCTCACGTTCGTCCGCTGAGCCTCGCGTGGCGCTCAAGTCCACCATCGCCCGCGCGACGCTCGCGGTTTCGGACATGGACCGCAACTACTACGGCACGCACGCGCTGACCATCGCGCGCCACCCGTCCGAGACCGACGAGCGGATGATGGTGCGGGTGCTCGCCTTCGCGCTGCACGCCGACCCGGCGCTCGCGTTCGGCCGGGGCCTTTCGGTCGAGGACGAGCCGGACCTCTGGCAGCGTGACGACACCGGCGCGATCGAGCGCTGGATCGACGTCGGCCTGCCGGACGAGCGCTCGCTGCGCAAGGCCGCGGGCCGCGCGCGCGAGGTCGTCGTGTACGCGTACGGCGGCCGCGCGGTCGATCTGTGGTGGCAGCGCAGCGCCGATGCGCTGGCCCGCGTCGCCAACCTCACCGTGTACGCGGTGCCGGTTGCAACGTCGCAGGCGCTCGCGGCGATGGCCGCGCGCGCCATGCAGCTCACCTGCACGATCCAGGAAGGCCACGTCTATTTCTCCGACGAGGCGAGCACGGTCGCGAGCGAGTTGCGCACGCTGTTTCCAGTGCGCTGATGCACGTCGAGGCCGGAGGCGCGCGGAGGACGTGCGAAAATCGCGGCTTCCCTCTTCCCGCCCGAACATGCGAACCAAGAAAAGCACGAAGTCGTACTCCGTCCGCAACTCCGCCATCCATGGCCGCGGCGTGTTCGCCGCGACGGACATCCCGCGCGGCGAGCGCATCATCGAATACAAGGGCAAGCGCTCGTCGTGGGACGAGGCGATGGCCCGTCCGGACAGCGATCCCGACGATCCCGCGCACACGTTCCTGTTCGAGATCGATGACGGTCGCGTGATCGACGCGCGCGTGCGCGGCAACGCGGCGCGCTGGATCAACCATTCGTGCGCGCCCAACTGCGTGACGCACGAGGACGACGCGCGGCCGCGTGTTCGTCGAGGCCAGGCGCCGCATCAGGCCCGGCGAGGAGCTGACGTACGACTACCGCCTCACCGTCGACGGCCGGTTGACGAAGAAGGAACGCGCGCGGCTACGCCTGCCGCTGCGGCAGCGCCAAGTGCCGCGGCACCCTGCTGCTGCCGAAGCAATAGTCAGGGCAGGAAGCGCGCGAACCCGGACACCGGCTCGCGCTCGGTGTTGAGCGCGTTCTCGGGCGCGCTCTCGTCGATGTACCCGAGCGCCATCCCGCACAGCAGGATCTCGCCGTCCGGAATCCCGAGGTGCCGCCGCACGATGCGATGGAACGCCAGGAATGCGGCCTGCGGGATCGTGTGCAGGCCGTAGGCCCGCGCCGCGGTCATCACGCCCTGCACGAACATCCCCGTGTCGAGCCAGCTGCCCATCTCGAGGTCGCGGTCGAGCGTGAAGAACAGGCCGACCGGCGCGCCGAAGAAATCGTAAGTTCTTGCGCGTGCTGCACGTGCGCTCGCTCGCGGTCGCCGCGCGCGATGCCCATCAGTCCGTAGTAGTCCCAGCCGATCCGGCGCCTCCGGGCGAGGTACGGTTCCCGCCAGGTGCCGCGGGTAGTACTCGTATTCCTGGGTGTATTCCGTCGCCCCCGCCGCCTGCGCGTCGTGCGCCGTATGCAGCTCCGCCGACAGCGCGTCGCGCACCGCGCCCGTGCACACGTACACCTTCCACGGCTGGCAGTTGGTGCCGGACGGCGCGCGCGCCGCGAGGTACAGGACGCCCTCGATCGCCTCCCGCGCAACGGGCGTGGGCAGGAAGCCGCGCACCGAGCGCCGTGACAGGAGCGCGCGCGCGACCGGCACGCCCTCGGGCGGCAGGCCGGGCGGCAGCGGAAGGTTCCTTGTACATAGGTCAAGAGCCGGGGGTGGAAAGCCGGGGCGAGTATGCCATCAGCCGCCGCGGAGGCCTTTGGCGATAACCCCGCGTTAACGCCGCGATAGTAATAATCAAATTGAATTGATACTGTCATGGCCATAACATTAGCTTCGTACCGATCGTCAACCGCGCCCTTCCGGGCGCCCCAACTTCAAGACAGGAGAAGCGAATGAAGACCGTAGGCCAGAAGATCGATGCATTCAACGTCGTGGGCGTGAAGCCCGGCTTCAACCAGCACGAGGAGAACGGCGTCTCGGCGTTCGAGCCGATCAACGAGCAGTCGTTCGCCGGCAAGTGGAAGATCATCTACTTCTACCCGAAGGACTTCACGTTCGTCTGCCCGACCGAGATCGTCGGCTTCGCCAGGCTCGCCGACGACTTCGCCGACCGCGACGCGGTGGTGCTCGGCGGATCGACCGACAACGAGTTCGCGAAGCTCGGCTGGCGCCGCGACCACAAGGACCTGACGAGCCTCAACCACTGGCAGTTCGCCGACACCACCGGCTCGCTCGTCGACCAGCTCGGCGTGCGCGACGCGAAGGAAGGCGTGGCGCTGCGCGCGACGTTCGTCGTCGACCCGGACAACGTCATCCAGCACGTGTCGGTGAACAACCTGAACGTCGGCCGCAACCCCGAGGAAGTGCTGCGCATCCTCGACGGCCTGCAGACGGACGAGCTGTGCCCGTGCAACCGCAAGGTCGGCGGCAACACGCTCTAATCGATGCGACCGGCGGCGGTCCCGCGGCGCGGGACCGCCGCCCTTCACCAGGAGACAGGCCATGAGCTACATCAACGACCTCAAGGCGCAGTTGCCGGACTACGCGAAGGACATCCGCCTGAACCTCGACGCGGTGCTCGCACGCTCGAGCCTCTCGCCGCAGCCAGGCGACCGGCGCGGCGCTCGCCGCCGCATTTGCCGCGCGCGCCGCGACGATCGTCAACGCGATCCGCGCCGACGCGACGCTCGATGCGACGCACCAGCAGGCCGCGCTCACCGCTGCGGCGCTGATGGGCATGAACAACGTCTGGTACCCGTTCGTCGAGATGGCCGGCGACCCCGACCTGCCGACGATGCGCGCGGAGCTGCGCATGAACGCCTACGCGACGCACGGCGGGCGTCGATCGCCAGAGCTTCGAGCTGTACGCGCTCGCCGCCTCGATCGTCGGCAAGTGCGAGTTCTGCGTGCGCTCGCACTACAAGCTGCTCGCGGAGACGGGTCTCACGACGCAGCAGCTGCGCGACGTCGGCCGCATCGCGGCGGTGATCAACGCCGCGGCGCAGGTGCTCGCGGTGCAGGCCGAAGCGACCGCTGGCCGCGGCGGCATAGGGCCGCCCTGCAACCCGTCGGCTCCGCAGCGACCGCAAGTCCGCTCCGGCGCCCCCGCGCGACGTCCCCGCCGATAGAATCGCGGGCATGTCGCGCGCCTTCTCGCTCTCGCATCCTCGCCGTCGCCGCGCTGCTCGCGGCCACGCGCTCGCGCAAGTCGCGCGCGCCGCCCAGCGGCCAGTCGCCCTGCCCTCGTCGCCCGCGAATCGCGCGGCTGCCGGGCGTCGACCAGCGCCAGTGCGGCACGCAGCAAGTGGTCCGCGCTGTGCGCGGTAGGACGGTGGACGCTGTTCTCGCGCATGGACGTACAGGTGAAGACCGGCGGCTTCACCGGCGACTACCGGCTGGAGCAGACGGCCGAGCGGCGAGCTGCACGCCACCTATCGCGAGGAACTGCCGCGGCAAGCGCCGCGGCGGCGAGGCCGTGCTGTTCGGGACGGAAGGCATCGCCTTTCGCACGCGCGACAAGCTGCCGCCTGCCGACGCGGTGATCGACTACCTGCTCGTCGCACGCCGATCATGATGAGCCAGCTCGTCGCGGTGCTGCTCGACCACGGCGTGCTCGGCCCGCCGTCCGACGTCACCAGGCGCGCGGCGATCAAGGCCGGCAGCGCCACGCAGTTCCTGCGCACCGAGACGCCGCGCATGGCGGCGCTGTACGGCCCGCCGTGGTCGATGACCGGCACCGTGAAGCCCGGCCGGCGACGGCCGCCTGGCGTTCGCGCTTGCAGCTTCGCGTTCCGCCCGGTCGACAACCGCGGCGTGCCGATCGCGGGCCGGACCGATACGCTCGAACTTGCCGGCACCGTCTACTATCGCCGAGCGCCGCGCCACGCTGCCCGATACGTTCGACCTCGTGGGCTGGAAGCTCATGAAGGGCGACGTCAGCTGCCGGCGTCACCACGCTGGAGGAGGCGGACGCGCGGCGACGGTCGGGCCGTGACGCGCCGTCGCTAGCGCCGTCGCGCGCGCGAAGCACGCGGACGAGGAAGCGCGCCCGATGCGCCTCCGGCGCGTCCGGGTGCGTCGAACACCTGCGCGCGCCGCGTCGAGCAGGAAGCGCTCGTCGTCGTCGTCCTTCGCGAACCAGCGCAAGCGCTGGCGGGTACGCGTGGATCAGCTCGAAGTCGTCCTCCATCCGGGCGAGGAAGTCGCGGCGGCGACATGCCGTTCTCGCGCGCGCGCGCCGCGTTGGCGATGAAGTCCGAACCCTCGAAGCACTCGCTCGACGCGTCAGCGCGCTGGCCGCGGCCGGCGCCGCCACGCCGCGAGGGCGGCGCACGCCGCCATGCAGTGCAGGCATCCGTACGCATGCCGCGCTCCGTCGTCGCGTGTGGTCACGCGCGATCCTAGCCGCAGCCTTCGCGCCGGTCAATCGTGCTGCGCAGCATCGCCCGTGCGATGCGCCGCATTTGCTGCCCGCCCGCGCCGCACCGGCACAATCGAAGTCGCGGATCCTCCTCGGTCCGCGCGACAACTACTCCATGGCACGCAAACGCCCGTCCGCGCAACACCGGCACCACGATCGTGCTCGAGCACGACTCGCGCGTCCTCGCCGACAATCCGCTCGGCGACCCGCACATCCGCAAGCTCGCGGTGTGGCTGCCGCCCGGCTACGACGAGGGCGCGTGCGCGGCGCGACGCGGACGCGGACGGCGCTATCCGGTGCTGTTCGACCTCGTCGGCTTCACGGGGTCCGGGCTCGCGCATCTCAACTGGCGCCCGTTCGACGAGAACGTGCCCGAGCGCGCCGCGCGGCTCATCGCCGAGAAGAGGATGGGCCCGTGCATCGTCGTGTTCCCCGACTGCTTCACCTGCCTGGGCGGCAACCAGTACATCAACTCGTCCGCGATCGGCCGCTACGCCGACTACCTGACGCGCGAGATGATTCCGCTACGTCGACCGCGAGTTCCGCACGCTCGCGTCAGCCGCGACCATCGCGGCTGCTTCGGCAAGTCGTCGGGCGGCTACGGCGCGATGATCCACGGCATGCAGTACGCCGAGCACTGGGGCGCGATCGGCAACCATTCCGGCGACGCGTATTTCGAGTTCTGCTATCTGCCCGACTGGCCGCGCACGCTGAACGAGCTCGACCGCTACCGCCAGCCGCGGCGCACGGCCGGCCGGCAGACCGCCGCGTGCGCGAAGCGCCGCGCCAGCGACGGCACGCGACGACGGCCGCGTCCGGCGCTTCCTCGAGGCGATGTGGGCGAAGGACAAGCTCAACGACGCGGAGGCGCACGCGCTGATGGAGCTCGCGATGGCCGCCAGCTACGACCCCGACCCGCGCGCGCCGATGGGCTTCCGCCTGCCGGTCGACCTCGACACGGGCGAGCTCATCGCGCGGCGCTGGGAACGCTGGCGCGAGCACGATCCGGTCAATCTCGTGCAGGCGTGCACGCGGAATCTCAAGTCGCTGCGCGGGCATCTACATCGATTGCGGCTGGCGCGACCAGTATCACCTGCACTTCGGCGCGCGCATCCTCTCGCGCCAGCTCGCGCGCGCACGGCATCGCGCACACGTACGAGGAGTTCGACGACACGCATTCGTCGATCGACTACCGGATGGACGTGAGCCTGCCGTTTCTCTATCGCGCGCTCAAGCCGTGAGCCGCGCATGCGCTTGCTGCACGTCCGTCGCGGGTCTCGCGCTCGCGCTGGCCTCGCCGCGCGCCGGCGTTGGCCGACGCCAACGTCACCGCGCCGCCGGTCGAACAACGCCGATTTCGACCTCGGGCGTCCGACGCCGTGAAGGCGAAGGACTGGGACCGACGGCCGCTACCACCTGGAGATCGCGGCCAAGGCGGAGCCCGCGAACGCCGACGTGCAGAACCTGCTGGGCTACACCTATCGCAACCAGAAGAAGTATCGACCTCGCGTTCGTGCATTACCGCGAGGCGCTGCGCCTCGACCCGACGCACCGCGGCGCGCACGAGTACATCGGCGAGGCCTACGTGCTGACCGGCGACAAGGCGAAGGCGCAGCGAGCACCTGGCGGCGCTCGAACGCATCTGCGGCAAGGGTTGCGAGGAGTACGTCGACTTGGCGCAGGGCCATCGCGCAAGGCGAAGTAGACTGGCCGCATTGCGGCAACGGAGGAAGACGCCATGCGCTGGGGCGACATGCGGCCGAGCGACAACGTCGAGGACCGCACGGGGTGCGGCGGTGGCGGCGGCTTTCCGCTCGGCGGCGGCGGCATGCGCCTGGGCGGCGGCGCGATCATCGTCATCGTCATCGTGAGCCTGCTGTTCGGCATCAATCCGCTGCAGTTCCTCGGCATGATGGAAGGCGGCGGCCCGGTCGTCGCCCGCACCGCCGCAGCCGCAGCGCAGGCGCCGACCGCTGCGCCGCGGCAGCCCGCCGCGCGCCGATCCGCAGAAGGATTTCGTGCGCGCGCATGCGTGGGCGACACCGAGGACGTCTGGACCGCGCTCTTCAAGGCGATGGGCACGCGCTACGAGCCGCCGAAGCTCGTGCTGTTCTCGCGCGCTCGACGCGCTCCGGCCTGCGGCACCGCGAGCGCGGCGACCGGCCCGTTCTACTGCCCGGACGACCAGAAGGTCTACCTCGACACCGCGTTCTTCCAGCGAGCTGACGCAGCGCTTCGGCGCGCCCGGCGACTTCGCGGCGGCGTACGTGATCGCGCACGAGATCGGCCATCACGTGCAGAACCAGCTGGGCACGATGGAGAAGTTCGACCAGGCGTCAGCGCGCATGGACGCGCGCCAGCGCAACGCGATGTCGGTGCGCCTCGAGCTGCAGGCCGACTGCTACGCCGGCGTGTGGGGCTACTTCGCGGCGAAGCGCAACCTGCTCGAGCCGGGCGACGTGGAGGAAGGCCTGCGCGCCGCGGCGGCGGTCGGCGACGACACGATCCAGAAGGCGTACGCAGGGCTACGTGGTGCCCGACGCGTTCACGCACGGCAGCGCGGCGCAGCGCGCGCGCTGGTTCAGGCAGGGCTTCACCACCGGCGACCCGCGCAGCTGCAACACCTTCGCTGCAAGGACGTCTGACGCCGGCAGTTTGCGGTCCCGCGTCGCGCGACGCGCGCTCACTTCTTCTTCGCCGGGCGGCGCCGCCGTCGCCCTGGAAGCGCACGCGCGCGCACGACGCGGTCGTATTCGGCCTCGACGGCCAGCGTCACCTCCTCGCCCTTGGCCGTGTACACGCGGCCGCGCTGCGCGCGGCAGGCGTCGCGCTCGTACTGGCACGGGCCCATCTCCGGATGCCGGCGGCAGAGCTGGTCGACGCGCGGCTCGTAGTCGATCGGCGTGCGCGCCGCCGCGGTCACGCAGTAGTAGAGCGGGCCCGGCGGAAAGTCGATGCGACGGCAGCGCGACGCCGGGCGGCACGCGGGCGGCGGCGCCTTCGGCGCCGGCGGCGCGCGGGCGCCGGTCGGCCGGCGTGGCCGGCGGCGGCGGCGACTGCTGGCAGCCGGCGAGCGCCAGCAGCGCGGCCGCGAGCCCACGCGCGCGGGCGGCAGACGGCGAGCGGCGATGGGAGCATGCACACGATCAAACCATGCGCGCGCAACGCGCGCGCAACCGCAGCCCGCGGGCAGTGCGGCAACCCGCGCAGGGCCGGGCTAGAATTGCCGGTCTCGACCGCACGGAGCTGCCGCAATCATGATCACGTTCCGCACCCTCGTCGCGCTCGGCACGGCCGCCGCGTTCGCCTCGCGCTCGCCGCAGCGCAGGCCCCCGCGCCGGCCCCGGCGCGCCGCCGCCAATCCGGCGAACATGCCGAAGTGCGAGAAGCCCGATCCGCACCCGGGCCGCCTCGCGTCCCCGCAGAAGCTGACGCAATGGAACAAGTCGATCAAGGAGTGGCAGGACTGCATGAAGAAGGACATCGCCGAGCTCCAGGCGAAGGCCGATGCCGCCGTCAAGGAAGCCAACGCTGCCGTGGCCGACTCCAACGCCGCGATCGCTTCGTACAACGACACGGTCAAGGAATTCCAGGCACAGGTCGACGCGCTGAAGTAACGACCACGCCGGCCCGCCTCCCCTCGCACCTGCCGCTCCCGCGTTCGGGAGCGGCAGGTCGGCTCGTTCAGTATCGGCGGTGGCGTGGCAGAGCGGTCCGGCGCGCGCTCACCGCACCAGCGTCCGCTCCACGTCGGCAACCTTGCCGCCGACGCAGCTGAACACCGTCCGCATCGCCGGATCGCCCTCGCGCGGCTCGTAGTAGTAGCGCACGGCACCCGCCTTGCCGGGCACCGGCTCCTCGCGATCGGCGCTCGCCGATCTCGGCAAACACGTGCTCGCAGTAGCGGCCTTCGATCACGAAGCGCCGGTTCTGCGCGCCGATCGTCGCGGCACCGATGCCCGCCGTCGCCGCTGCGCCCGTCGCGATGGCCGCGCCTGCGGGTGCCGCCGGGCGCGGCACCGCCTCGTCGCGCACCCAGCCGACGTTCGGCCCGGTGAATCCGACCAGCAGCACGCCCTCCTTGCTCGCGTAGCGCCACACCTCCGTCGCATCCTCGCGCGGTGCCCCCGGCCGGATCTCGAGCGGCGCGCCGCGCGAGCGCAGCACCCAGCGCTTCGGCATGCCGCTGACCACCTTGGCATCGCGCGCCGCGGCTTCCCACGCGCTCGTGTCCTCGAGCGTCTCCGCCTTGGGCAGTTCGACCGCGCGTCCCGCGCGGCCCGACGTGCACGGCGAGTCCTGGTAGGTCACGTTGCCGTCGGCGTCGATGCACTTCACCACGGACTGCGCGGACGCGGCGGTCGCGAGCGCGACGCCGGCCAGTCCGGCGGCGAACCGCAGCCAGCGCAGCGTGAAGGAACCCGAGGATCGGTGGCGTCCCATTGCGATATCATGCCTCATGCCAACGTTCCTGCGCATGCGCGTGTTGCAGGCCGCGATCGCGCTGCTGGTGCTTGCCGGCTGCGCGATGCGCGATGCGCCCGCCATCGACGTCGGCCTCACCCGCGTCGGCCTGACCGACGTGCAGCCGCTCGAGCAGCGCTTCGTCCTCGGCCTCCGCTTCACCAACCACACCGACCGCGACGTCAGCGTCGACGGCCTGTCCTATCGCCTCGAGATCAACGGCCGCGAATTCGCAACGGGGGTCTCCAGCCAGGCATTCACCGTGCCGCGCTTCGGCGAGGCGCGCGTCGACGTGACGGCGACCTCCACGCTCTCCGGCGTTCTCGCCCAGCTCGACGAGCTGCGCAAGCGGCTTGCCGCACCGCCGGGCCTCGCACCCGCGCTCACCTACCGGCTCTCCGGTCGCGCCAACACCGGGCTCGTCGGGACGACGTTCGACACGCAGTCGGAATTGCCGTTTCCGCTCGCGAGTCGCTGACGCGAGCCCGCGCACCGCCATGCCCGCCCGCGCGCTCGCCGCCGTCGCCCCTGCCCGGCCTCACGCCCGCGGCCGACGACACCGCGCGTGCGATCGCCCAGCGCGCTGCGCGACGGGTTCGACCGCCACTACGCGCTGTTCCGCGACTGCGCGCGCGCCGCCAAGCGCCACTTCGAGGCGGGCAACTGGCGCGCGATCCGCCACGTCGCGCCACGACCGCATCGACTACTACGACCGGCGCGTGCTCGAGACGGTCGAGCGCATCGAGCGCGAGTTCCGCTCGGCGGGGCTCGAGGGCGGCGGCGCCGACGCGCTGTGGGAGCGCGTGAAGCTCCACTACATCGGCCTGCTGATCGACCACCAGCAGCCCGAATGCGCGGAGACGTTCTTCAACTCGGTGTCGTGCAAGATCCTGCACCGCACCTACTTCCACAACCGCTTCATCTTCGTGCGGCCGGCGATCTCCACCGAGCACATCGAAGCCGATCCGCCGACGTACCGCAGCTACTATCCGCGCGACCAGGGCCTGCGCGCCGCGCTGGTCGACATCGTGCTCGACTTCCGGCTCGAGACGCGCTTCGCGGACTTCCGGCGCGACCTCGCGCAACCTGCTGCGCGCGTTCCGCGCGCGCATGCCGCGGCCGTACCGGCTCGAGGCCAACCACCAGATCCAGGTGCTGTCGTCGCTGTTCTTCCGCGACCAGACGGCCTACGTCGTCGGCCGCGTCGTCAACGGCATGCACACACGCGCCGTTCGCGGTGGCGCTGAAGCACGCCGCCGACGGCCGCCTCTACGTCGACGCGCTGCTGATCGACGCAGACGAGCTCGCGCTCCTCTTCTCCGCCAACCGCTCGTACTTCCTGGTCGACATGGAGGTGCCGTCGGCGTACGTCAACTTCCTGCGCGCGATGCTGCCCGACAAGACCGCCTCGGAGCTGTACACGATGGTCGGCCTGCAGAAGGCGCGGCAAGAACCTCTTCTACCGCGACTTCCTGCACCACCTCGCGCACTCGCGCGACCGGTTCATCGTCGCGCCCGGCATCAAGGGCCTCGTGATGAGCGTGTTCACGCTGCCGTCGTACCCGTACGTGTTCAAGGTGATCAAGGACCGCATCGCCGCCAGCAAGGACACCGACGCCGCGCGAAGGTGATGCAGAAGTACGCGCTGGTGAAGCACCACGACCGCGCCGGCCGCATGACCGACATCCTCGAGTATTCCGACGTCGCGTTCCCGCGCGACGCGCTTCTCGCCGGAGCTGCTGGCCGAGCTGCGCCACGTCGCGCCGTCGCAGATCGAGGAGGACGGCGAGCGCATCATCGTCCGGCACCTGTACATCGAGCGCCGGATGACGCCGCTCAACATGTACCTCGAGGCCGCCAACGACGCGCAGCGGCGGCAGCGCGGTGCGCCGACTACGGCAACGCGATCCGCGAGCTCGCCACGGTGAACATCTTCGCCGGGCGACCTTCTGTTCAAGAACTTCGGCATGACGCGCTACGGCCGCGTCGTGTTCTACGACTACGACGAGATCGAGTACCTCGTCGACTGCCGCTTCCGGCGGATCCCGCCGCCGCCGCCGGGCTTCGACGAGATGTCGGGCGACGTGTGGTATCCGGTCGGGCCCGCTCGACGTGTTCCCCGAGGAGTTCGCGACGTTCCTGCTCACCGATCCGCGGGTGCGCGAGGCGTTCGTCGCGCACCACGCGGACCTGCTCGACGCGGCGTGGTGGCAGGCCACCCAGCAGGCGCTGCAGCGTGGCGACGTCGCGGAAGTGCTGTCGTATACGAGCGACGCGCGCTTCGCGCCGCCCGCGGCCGCGGCGACCGACGCCGCGAAGGCGCGCCACGCACCGGACTGACCGCCGTCCTGCACGCGCCGCCGCCTGGCGGTCGCCGCGCGCCGGTCCTCGGCTGCGCGAGCGCGCGCGACCCCGCCGCTTCGCATACTCGCGTTTCCACAAGCACGCGGTGCGCACGGCGGAGCGGCCGGCGCAAGACCCGCGCCGCCGCCAGCAGGCCCGCGGCGCACCTGACGCAGGGGGAGCACCGCGTGTTCGCCAGCGCCTTCGAGCTGTATCGCATCGGCCCGGGACCGTCGTCGTCCTACACGACAGGTCCGCAGCGCGCGGCGCTGCGCTTCGTGCACGACCTGGCCGCCGACGGCGCGCTCCCGCGCACGGCGCGCGTCGAAGCCGAGCTCTACGGCGGACTCGCCTTCCAGGGCCGCGACTACGGCAGCGACCAGGCGATCGTCGCGGGCCTCTCCGGCCAGATTGCCCGAGCGCTGCGACGGCGACGTCGCTGGCGCTGTGCCTGGAGCGTGCGGAGGTCGAGCGCACGGTCGTCGCTCGGCGGCCGGCACGCCGTGGCGCTTCGATCCCGCGCGCGATCTGCGCACCGTCGTCAATCAGTCGCTCGCCCACGACGGCAACGCCGTGCGCTTTCTCGCCCGCGACGCTGCGCGGCGAGGTGGTCGCATCGCGCCTCTATTTCTCGACCGGCGGCGGCGCGGTGCTCGCCGAAGGCGAGGCGGCGGGCGGCGTGCGCGTGCCGCGCGTGCCCTACGCGTTCGACTCCGCCGAGGCGCTGCTCGCCGCCTGCCGCGCGCACGGCAAGCGCATCTGCGATCTCGTGCGCGCGAACGAATGCGCGCTGTTCAGCCCCGGCGAGGTCCGCGCCGGCCTGCTGCTGGTCGCGCAGACGATGCGCCTCGCCGTCGAGCGCGGGCTGACCATCGACGGCGAGCTGCCGAGCGGCGGCGGCGCGGACCGCGCCGGCGTGGGCCGACGCGCTGCGCGCATCGGCGACGCGCCGCCGCGCGAGATGTGCGCGGTGTACGCGACGGCGGTCGGCGAGGAGAACGCGTGCGGCGGCCGCGTCGTGGCCGCGCCGTCCGCCGGCGCGTGCGGGCCGGTGGCGGCGCTGCATGCAGGTCTGGCGCGACAGCGCGCCGCTGAAGCAGGAGGACGGGGCCACCGACTTCCTGCTCGCGGGCGCCGCGATCGGCGGGCCTGCTGCGCGCACGCCGGCGTGCGGCAGGTGGGCTGCCAGGGCGAGATCGGCGTCGCGGCCGCGATGGCCGCCGCGGGCCTCGCGAGCGTGCTCAACGCCAGCAATGCGCAAGTGCTGTACGCGGCCGAGCGCGCGCTGGAGCCGCACCTCGGGCTGCCCTGCGATCCCACCGCGGGACGCATCGAGGCGCCGTGCATCGAGCGCGGCGCGCTGGCCGCCACGCGCGCCTACGACGCCGCCCATGCCGCCGTGCGCATGCCGGCGCCGCGGGTCGGGCCTCGACATGCTCGCGCGCTCCGTCGTCAACGCCGGACGGGCGCTGTCGGCGCGCGCCAAGCCGGGCTCCATCGGCGGCTTGGCGGTCAACGTGGTGGAGTGCTGAAACACGCTGCCGCCCGCCGGCGCGCGTCGCCGCGGCCGGTGCTATCCTCGCGCATCATGCATCGACGCACGCCCCGCCCCGCGCTCGCCGTCGCCGCCCTGCTGGGCGCCGCGCTCCTCGTCAGCGCCTGCGAGAACCCCTTGCAGAAGAAGCGCGAGGAGGAACTCGCCAAGACCACGTTCGCCTGCCAGCTCAACGGCGAGCGCTTCGTCGTGCGCTTCGCCGACGGCGAGGCGCGCATCCTCCTGCCGGGCGCGCAGCGCGTGACGCTGTACCAGATCCCGGCTGGCGTCCGGCGTCCGCTACAGCAACGGCACGATGGAGCTGCGCGGCAAGGGCAGCGAGCTGCCAGTTCATCATGGACAACGTGCTCACGCCGCTGCGCGATTGCGAGCCGTACGCGGTGCTGCCGCCCCCGGCCAAGTAGGCCGGCGGCCGCGCGCGTGACCGCCGCTTCCGCCGCCCACCCCGCGGTCGGCGTCATCGGCGCCGGCGCGATGGGCATGGGCGTCGTCCGCAGCCTCCTGCGCGCCGGTTTCGCGACGCACGTGCGCGACATCCGCCCGCGAGGTCCATGCGCAGGCGCAGGCGCCTGGGGCCACCTGCCACCCCTCGCCCGCATCGCTCGTCGCGGCGTGCCCGATCGCTGATCGTGCTGGTCGTCGATGCCGCGGAGGTCGAGACGGTGCTGTTCGGCGCCGGACGGTGCCGCCGCGGCGCTGGCCGGCGGGCGCATCGTGCTCGTCGCCTCCACCGTCGATCCGGACTTCGTGACGGCGCTCGCGCCCCGCGTCGCGGGCGCGCGGCGGCGTGCTCGTCGACGCGCCGGTTTCCGGCGGGCCCGCGCCGCGCCGCCGACGGCACGATGACGATGATGGTGGCGGGCAGCGACGAGGCGCTCGCGCTCGCTGCGCGCCGGTGTTCGCGGCGGTCGCGGGCAAGGTGTTCCGTGTGGGCCGGCGCGCGGGCGACGCCGCCAAGTTCAAGATCGTCAACAACCTGCTCGCCGCGGTGAACCTTGCGGCCGGTGCGGAAGCGCTGGCGCTGGCCGCGAAGGCCGGGCCTCGATCCGGCGCAGGTGGTCGACGGTGGTGAACGCGAGCTCGGGCGGCAGCTGGATCTTCGCCGACCGCATGCCGCGCGCGCTCGCCGGCGACTACGCGCCGCGCGCCGCCGCGCGCATCCTCACCAAGGACGTCGGGCATCGCCGTCGACTTCGCCGCGCCGGCACGGCGTGGCCGGCGCCGTTCGCCGCCGCAGCGCAGGCCGCGTTCGCCGCCACGGTCGCGGCCGGCTACGGCGAGGAGGACGACGCGGCCATCGTCAAATGGAATCGCGACCGCGCCGGCTTGTCGAACGCGTGATCGCGCCGCGCGTAAGGCCGCACGCGCGTAGCGCGACTACGCGGAATCGCGCGGCGACGCCGCGTGTTCCCTCCTGTCACCGATCCATTCTCCGGACTCCCGATGACCTCCTTCCTTCGTCTCGTTCGCCAGGGCCTGCTCGCGCCTCGCCGGCGGTGCGCTCCTCGTCGCCGGCGCGGGCGCGCAGGCGCCCAAGGCGCGCCGCCCGGCCTGGCGCTCGCCACGTTCGCCGGCGGCTGCTTCTGGTGCATGGAAGCGCCCTACGACAAGGTCGCCCGGCGTGGTCAGCACCACGTCCGGCTACATGGGCGGCACGATGAAGAACCCGACGTATCACGACGTGTCGACCGGGAGCACGGGCCACGCCGAGGTCGTGCAGGTGGTCTACGACCCGAAGAAGGTGTCGTACGACAAGCTGCTCGAGGTGTATTGGCACAACGTCGACCCGACGGTGAAGGACCGCCAGTTCTGCGACGTCGGCACGCAGTACCGCACGACGATCTTCGTGCACACGCGACGAGCAGAAGGCGGCGGCCGAGAAGTCGAAGGAGCTGCTCGCGATGACCAAGCCGTTCAAGGACCCGATCGTGACGCCGATCGTCGACGCCGGCGGATTTCTGGCCGGCCGAGGATTATCATCAGGACTACTACATCAAGAACCCGCTGCGCTACCAGTACTACCGCACGGGATGCGGGCGCGACGCGCGCCTGAAGGCGCTGTGGGGCGCGGCGGCGCCGCACTAGGACTGCCGGCGGGCGCGCGCATCGGCGACGAGGCAACGCATGGAGATGAAGCGCATGTCCGGCGGCAACCTGCGCGCCGCCGGCTACGATCCGCGCGAGAAGACGCTGGTCGTGGAGCTCACGGCCGGCACGTTCTCGTACGCCGGCGTGTCGCCCGAAGTGTGGCGGCGGTTCTCGACGGCGTCGTCGCCGTGGAGCTATTTCCGCGACAACATCGAGGAGGAGTTCGCAGCGAAGCGGATTCGCTGATTGCGGCGATGTCTGCGCCATCCACGCGAACGCGCACCCGGGAGGCCCTCCCGGGTGCGCCGCGGCGAAGCGTGATGCGGAATTACTGGATCGTCAGCTTGCGGCCGGCGACCTGGCGGCTTCTTGGCGAGCGTGAGCTCGAGCACGCCGTTCTCGTACTTGGCCTGGCTGCGCTCCTCGTCGAGCTCGACCGGCAGCACGAAGCTGCGATACACGGCGCCGTAGTAGCGCTCGCTGCGCAGCACGCGCTCGCCGTCCTTCTGCTCCGACTCGCGCTTCACTTCCGCCGAGATCGTCACCTGGTTGCCTTCGATGGTGACGTGGATTTCGTCCTTCGTTGACGCCGGGGACTTCGGCGCGGACGACGAAGGCGTCGGTCTTCTCGGTGACGTCGACCTTGATCGGCGCGGCCGCTTCGCGCGACTCGCGGACGGGCTTGAAGAAGCCGCGGACGAGGTCCTCGAAGCCGGCATCGGCGAACGGACCGTACACTTGCAATGCATTCATGGCTGTTCTCCTGTGCTTGAATGGGGGTCTGCGGGCACCCGGCGCCTTGACCGGAGACAAGGCCGCTGCCCGCCGGTGATGCGAATCTTTGGGTGGCCGCGCGCGGTTTCAAGACCCGCACGCAAGGGTGGGCATGTCCGCGGCGTCCGCTTGGGCGATCGCGGCCCGCCGGCCGCATTTATGGACGAGGACGGGCCGATGCCCGCGGAGAGCGAATCGATGAGCCACAAGCTGACCACCGCTGAACGGTCGACCCTGCGCCGGCAACTGGAGGAGCGCCGCAAGGTGCTGCGCGCCGAGCTCACGGCCAAGCTCAACGCGCAGGACAATCCCGCGCTCCTGGGCTTGCGCAACCGCATGGAGGAAACCGACGACTGGGCAGTCGCCGACCTCGAGACCGCGCTCGACGTCGCGGAAGTCTCGCGCGACGCCGGCGAGCTGCGCGAGGTCGAGGGCGCGCTCGACCCGCATGCAGAGCGGCACGTACGGCGACTGCGAGGAGTGCGGCGCAGCCGATTCCGTACGCGCGGCTCGCCGCCAGCCCTTCGGCGCCGCGCTGCATCGCCTGCCAGGAAAGGCTCGAGGCCACGTTGCGCCGCGGTCCGCCCACGCTCTAGGAATCCGCGCGACCTCGCGCAAGACGGGCGTCGCGCGCGTTCGGTTAGAATGGGTTTCCCGCTTTCTGTCGCATCGTGCCCGCCCGCGCGCGGGCCGCTTTCCCGCAAGGCTCGATCCTCGTGACTACGATGCAATACCGCCGTCTCGGCCGCTCGGGACTCAAGGTGAGCGCGCTCTCGTTCGGCTCGTGGGTCACCTACGGCAACCAGATGGGCTCGGACGTCGCGCGCGAGTGCATGGCGGCCGCGCACGACGCCGGCGTCAACTTCTTCGACAACGCCGAGGTGTACGCCAAGGGCGAGTCGGAACGCATCATGGGCGAGGCGCTGCGCGCGCTCGGCTGGCGCCGGTAGCTCGTACCTCGTCTCCACCAAGCTCTACTGGGGCCTCCACGACGGCCCCAACGAGAAGAACACGCTCAACCGCAAGTACCTGATGCAGGCGATCGACGGATCGCTCGCGCGCTTCGGCCTCGACCACGTCGACCTCGTGTTCTGCCACCGCGCCGACCCCGACACGCCGCTCGAGGAGACCGTGCAGGCGATGTCGGACATGGTCGACCGCCGGCAAGGCGCTGCTACTGGGGCACGTCGGAGTGGACCGCCGCCGAGATCGCCGCGGCGTGGCACATCGCCGACAGGCATCACCTGCACAAGCCGGTCATGGAGCAGCCGCAGTACAACCTGCTGCATCGCGAGCGCGTCGAGACGCGAATACGCGCGGCTCTACCGCGACCTGGGCCTCGGCACGACCATCTGGAGTCCGCTCGCCTCGGGCCTCCTGACCGGCAAGTACAACGACGGCATCCCGCCCGATTCGCGCGGCACGCTCAAGGGCTACGAGTGGCTCGCCGAGCGGCTGTCCGACCCGGCCAAGCTCGCGCAGGTGCGGCGCTGGCGCCGATCGCACGGGACCTGGGCTGCACGCTCGCGCAAATGGCGCTCGCGTGGTGCCTCACGAATCCGCACGTGTCGACGGTGATCACCGGCGCGAGCCGCGTGTCGCAGGTGCACGAGAACATGCAGGCGCTCGCCGTCCTCGAACGTCTCGACGGCGACATCGATGGCGCGCATCGACGCGGCGCTCGCGAGCTGACCCGCGCCGACATGTCCGCCGCCTGCCTTGCGATCCGCCATGCTCCGCCTCGCGCCGCTCGCCGCCCTGCTGGCACCGCAACTCGCCATGGCCGCGCTGTTCGGTAGCCTCTTCGCCGGCAGCGCGCCGGCGAACCTCGGCGCGCACGACGGCCAGCTCGCGGCGTGCCCGGCGAAGCCCAATTGCGTGTCGAGCCAGGCCGGCGACGACGACGCACCGCATCGCGCCGTTCGCCTATCGCGGCGAGCCCGCCGCCGCGATGGCGAAGCTCGCCGGCGTGGTGGCCGCGCAGCCCGGCGCCACGATCGTGACGCGGCGCGACGATTACCTCTACGCGACGTTCCAGACGCCGCTGATGGGCTTCGTCGACGACGTCGAGTTCGTCGCGGTGCCGGCGCGCGGCGCGATCGACGTGCGCTCCGCGTCGCGACTCGGGTACAGTGACCTCGGCATGAACCGCAAGCGCGTCGAGACCGCTGCGCACCGCGTTCGTGGAGAACGGCACGTGAATCCGCTCGCCAGCTGGGTCGAGGAGCAACGCTCGGCCTTCCTCTATCGCGCCTGCGCCGAAGCCGAGGCCGGCACGGTGCGCGCCGAACTGTTCCAGCGCCTCGCCGGCGAAGCGGAAGCGCAGGCGGCCATCTGGCGCGCGCAGCTGACGGCGCGCGGGCACCCGCCGCCGCCGCCGTATGCTTCCCGATTCGCGCACGCAGCTCGTCGCGCGCCTCGTGCGGATGTTCGGGCCGCGGCGGATGAAGGCCGTGCTCGCCGCGATGAAGGTGCGCGGCATGGCGATCTACGGCACGGCGCTCGGCGCCGAGACCGGCCACGCGATACCCACCGCGGGCAGCAGCATCGAGTTCCGCCA
This sequence comes from uncultured beta proteobacterium, assembly GCA_963725735.1. Taxonomy (GTDB): domain Bacteria; phylum Pseudomonadota; class Gammaproteobacteria; order Burkholderiales; family Casimicrobiaceae; genus VBCG01. The sequence continues at coordinate 91,889 of CAVRZM010000003.1, forward strand.
CCGCAACCTGGGCGGCGGCGGCAACCTGCGCGCCGCGGTGTTCGGCGTCAACGACGGCCTGGTGTCGAACGCGAGCCTGATCCTCGGCGTCGCCGGCGCGTCAGCAGCGACGCGCATCTCGTGCTCGTCTCGGGCGTCGCCGGACTCGCCGCCGGCGCGTTCGCGATGGCCGCCGGCGAGTACGTGTCGGTGCGCTCGCAGCGCGAGCTCTTCGAGTACCAGATCGCGCTCGAGCGCGACGAGCTGAAGCAATATCCGGAAGCGGAGGCGCAGGAGCTGGCGCTGATCTACGCGGCGAAGGGCCTGCCGCAGAAGGAAGCGACGAAGCTCGCGAAGCAGATCGTCGCCGATCCGGCGCACGCGCTCGACACGCTCGCGCGCGAGGAGCTGGGCCTCAATCCCGGCCGAGCTCGGCTCGCCGATCGGCGCGGCGGCGAGCTCGTTCCTCGCCTTCGCGCGCGGGCGCCGCGCTGCCGCTCGCCCCGTTCCTGTTCGCCGCCGGACCCAACGCGTTGCTGCATCGCGGTCGGCGTCACCGGCGTGGCGCTGTTCGGCATCGGCGCGACGCTGTCGCTCTTCACCGGCCGCAGCGCGTGGTATCTCCGGCGCGCGCATGCTGATGCTCGGCGCCGCTCGCGGGCGCGCGTCACCTACGGAATCGGCCGCCTGTTCGGTGTCGCGCTCGGCTGACCGCGCGCCGCGGCGGTCGGTGCGCGCGCCCGCACGCCGCCCGCCGGCACGCGCCGCCGTTCCCGCGGCGGGCGGCACCGCGCTGCCGTCCCACGCCGACGGCGTGCTCGTCGTGAAGGCCGGGCGCGAGAAGTCGCTGCGCCAGCGGCATCCGTGGATCTTCTCCGGCGCGATCGAGCGCGTCGAGGGCAACCCGGGCTCCGGCGCGACCGTCTCGGTCGTCGCGGCCGACGGCACCTGGCTCGCGCTACGCCGCGTGGTCGCCGCAATCGCAGATCCGCGCGCGCGTGTGGTCGTTCGTCCGCCGGGGACGTCGATCGACGACGCGTTCATTCGCGCGCGCGTCACGCAGGCGGCGCACGCACGCGCGGCGATGCGTCGACGCCGCGCATACCGGCGTGCGCCTGGTGCACGGCGAGTCCGACGGACTGCCCGGCGTGATCGCCGATCGCTACGACGACGTGATCGTGCTGCAGTGCCCGTCGGCCGGCGCCGAGCGATGGCGCGACGCGCTCGCGCAGGCGCTCGCGGCGCTGCCCGGCGTGCGCTGCGTGTTCGAGCGCTCGGACGCCGAAGTGCGCGCGCTCGAAGGGCTGCCGCCGCGCGTCGGTCGCGCATCGCCGGCACGCTGCCCGACGCCGGTGATCGTGCACGAGGACGGCCTGCGCTACCGCGTCGATCCGGTGGCGGGCCAGAAGACCGGGTTCTATCTCGACCAGCGCGACAACCGCCGCCTGGTGCGCGACCTCGCGCGCGACCGGCGCGTGCTCAACGCGTTCTGCTACAGCGGCGGCTTCACGCTCGCCGCGCTGGCCGGCGGCGCGCGCGAGCGTGCTGTCGATCGACACCTCCGCGGATGCGCTGGCGCTCGGACGCGAGAATGCCGCGCTCAATCCGGCGCTCCCGGCGGCGCGCAACACGTGGCGTCGAAGCCGACGCGTTCGCCGACCTGCGGCGCGCTGCGCAACGAGGGCGCGGCGTTCGACCTGATCGTGCTCGATCCGCCGAAGTTCGCGCCGACCGCGGCGCACGCGGAGCGCGCGGCGCGCGCGTACAAGGACATCAACCTGCTGGCGCTCAAGATGCTGGCGCCCGGGCGGCCTGCTCGCGACGTTCTCGTGCTCGGGCGGCATTTCGCTCGACCTGTTCCAGAAGATCGTCGCCGGCGCGGCGGTCGACGCGAATGCGCGACGCGCAGATCGTGCGCCGGCTCACCGCGAGCGCGGATCATCCGGTGGCGCTCAACTTTCCGGAGGGGGAATACCTGAAGGGGTTGCTCATCCGCAAGGCTTGAACCGCGACGTTCCCCCTCGCCGCACCCAAAAACAAGGCCGCAAAGGGCGAACCCGATGCGGCCTTGTCAGCCTCGGCCGGATGGACAGGAGGTCACCCGACCGTGTTTGGCTATTCGTTGCCCGTCAGGGGCGCCTTCATGCACTCGCTCTGGGCCTTGGCGCGCTCGTCCTTGGCAAGGCCGGCGGTCTTCTTGTTGCACATCGCCATCTTGCTCTCCGGCTTGGCGGGCTCGGGCGGCTTGGCCGACAGGCAGGTCTTCATGAACGCCTTGCGCTCGTCGCCCTTCTTGTCCCCGGCCTGCTCGTTGCAGGCCTTCATCTTGTCCTGCTGCGAATTCGAGCTCGCCGCCTTGGTGTCGGCGGCCTTGGTGTCGGCGGCGATGGCGGGCGTGGCCAGCGCGAACGCCGACACCGCCAGCAATGCCAGAAGCTTCTTCATGTAATGCCCCCTACGGAAAATGAATGCGATCGGGTCGTAGCGTCTGCCCGTTGGTGGATGCTGCCGGCGCTTGGGCTAGCCTTGCGCCTACCCTCCAGGGCAGTCTACGGTATCCGTAACGCGCGAAGCAACGGTTTCGCCGACCCGGCCGGCAGGGCTGTTGCAGCGGCGCCATCCCGCACCGCACAACCTGTTGAACCCCGCCCATGCCACGACGGGTGCCGAACGCGGTAATATATTGTTTTGACGTCAATTTCCCTTCCCAAGGACCTCGTCGTGCCCACCTCGACCGCCCATCGCCCCAAGCCCGGTACCGGCCCCGCCGCCGGCGCCCGCCCGTCCGATCGACGACACCCGGATCACCGAGATCTCCGAGCTGTCGCCGCCGGCGCACCTGCTGCGCGAGTTCCCGGCGTCGGAGCGCGCCGCCAACGACCACCTACGAGGCGCGGCAGGCGATCCACCGCGTGCTGCACGGCGCCGACGACCGCCTGCTCGTGGTGGTCGGGCCCTGCTCGATCCACGACTACGACGCGGCGATCGACTACGCGACGCGCCTGGCCGCGCTGAAGCAGGAGCTCGCCGACCGGCTCATCATCGTGATGCGCGTGTACTTCGAGAAGCCGCGCACGACGGTCGGCTGGAAGGGCCTCATCAACGACCCGCGCCTCGACGACAGCTTCCGCATCAACGAGGGCCTGCGGCTCGCGCGCCGCATCCTGCTCGAGATCAACGAGCTCGACCTGCCCGCCGGCACCGAGTACCTCGACATGATCACGCCGCAGTACATCGCCGACCTGATCGCGTGGGGCGCGATCGGCGCGCGCACCACGGAAAGCCAGGTGCACCGGCAGCTCGCGTCCGGACTCTCCTGCCCGGTCGGCTTCAAGAACGGCACCAACGGCGACGTGAAGATCGCCGTCGACGCGATCAAGGCCGCGTCCGCGCCGCACCACTTCCTGTCGGTGACCAAGGGCGGCCACTCGGCGATCGTGCACACGGCGGGCAACGAGGACTGCCACATCATCCTGCGCGGCGGCAAGACGACCAACTACGACGCCGCGAGCGTCGACGCGGTGTGCAAGGAACTCGCGCAACGACGGCCTCGCGGCGCGCGTGATGATCGACTGCTCGCACGCGAACAGCCAGAAGCAGCACGACAGGCAGGTCGAGGTCGCGCGCGACGTCGCCGCGCAGGTCGCCGGCGGCGACGCGCGCATCTTCGGCGTGATGATCGAGAGCCACCTCAATGCCGGCCGGCAGGACCTCGTGCCCGGCCAGCCGCTCGCAGTACGGCGTGTCGATCACCGACGCGTGCATCGGCTGGGACGCGACGGTCGACACGCTGCAGCGTGCTGGCGGAAGCGGTGCGCCAGCGTCGGCTGAAGCTCAGCGACGAAGCTTAGGTCGCATGCGCGCGCGCCCGTGCGCCCGGGCGCGGCCGAGCCGATGGAGATCGAGCTCAAGCTCTCGCATCGCGCCGGCCGCAGTGGGTGCGCTCGTCCGCGGCATCCGGCGCTGCAGGCGGTCAGGCGCGGCCGCGCGACGACGGCGCAGGCCGTCACGATCTACTACGACACCGACGACGGCGCGCTGGCGGCGGCCGGCATCGCGCTGCGCCTGCGCCGCGACGGCCGGCGCTGGCTGCAGACGGTCAAGGGGCCCGCGGCAGCGCGCCGCGGCGGGCGGCATGAGCGCACGACCGGAGTTCGAGTGGCCGGTGACCGGGCAGCGGCTCGATCCGCTGCGGTTCGCCACCACGCCGTTCCGGCGCGTGCTCGGCAAGGCGGAGCAGCAGGGCCTCGTCGCCGCGCTTCACGACCGACATCACGCGCACGACGATCCCGCTCGCGTTCCCCGACACCACGATGGCGCATGCTGTGCATCGACGTCGGCGAGGTGCGCACGCTCGACGACGGCGCCGCCCGCGCAGGCGCCGATCGAGCGAGATCGAGCTCGAGCTCGAAGCCGGCGACGTCGCTGCGCCTGTTCGAGCTCGCGCATGCGCTGGCCGCCGACCTGCCGTTCGCGTTCGAGCCCGCGAGCAAGGCCGAGCGCGGCTACGCGCTGCGGCCGCCGCCGCGCGCCGGCACCGGTGCACGCGCGACCGATGCGGAGCTGCCCGGCAAGAGTCCACGGCCGGCGCGGCGTTCGCCGCGATCATCCGCGTCCTGCCTCGCGCAGATCGAAGGCAACGCGCGAGGCGTGCGTGCCGCACGACGATCCGGAATGGATCCACCAGATGCGCATCGGCGTGCGCCGCCTGCGCGCGTGCCTGTCGCTGGCGCGCAAGGGCATGGCCACCGCGCGCATCGAGCCGCTGCGCGTCGAGCTGCGCTGGCTCGCGCAGGCGCTCGGCCCGGCGCGCGATCTCGACGTCTTCGCGACCTCGACGCTGCCGCGTTCCGCGAGGCGGCGCGCAGCGGCAGCGCCGCCGCGCTCGACAAGCGGCGCTTGCCGAGCTCGCCACGCGCGCGGCCAGGCGCAGCGCGAGCATGCGCATGCGGCGCGCGCAGGCGGCCGTCGCGTCGCCCCGCTTCGTCCGCCTCGTGCTCGTCCGCCGCGGCGCTCGCGTGCGCGCCCGCCGCCGACGCGCGGCGACAGCCGCGCGCACGACGGCACAGCTCGCGCGGCCGGCGCGCGACGTTCGCGCGACCGCTGCTCAAGCGCCGGCATCAAGCGCTGCTCGCGCTCGGCACCGACCTCGCGCACGCGGCGCCGGAGGCGCGCCACGCGGCACGGCTCGCCGCCAAGAAGCTGCGCTACGCCACCGAGTTCTTCGCGCCGCTGTATCCGACGCAAGCGCACGCGCCAGTACCGGAAGGCGCTCACCGCGCTGCAGGACGAGCTCGGCGCGTGGAACGACGCCGCGCGTCGCCGCGCGTCTCGCCGGCGATCTGGCGGGCCCGCAATCGCCGGCCGCGGCGGCGTTCGGCGGCTGGGCGGCCGCGCGCGGCGTCGAGCGCGCGGACGCGCTGACCGCGGCTGGACCGCTTCAGGAAGGCCGGCCGTTCTGCGACAAGGCGCGGCCGTTCGTGGTCGCGGCACCGCTGAACCTGCGCACGCAGGGAGAACGCATGCTCGAATCGGCCGAAGTCGGCCATCGCGTCGCGAAGATCGTCGTACGCTGCGCGCAGGTGCCGAAGCTGCGCGAGGCGCTGCTCAACCACCAGTTCGCGATGGGTGCGGCCAGGCGCGGACCGGTGCTGCGTGCTGGTGAGCGGCGTCGAGGGCGGCGGCCGCGGCGAGACGGCCAACACGCTGAACGAGTGGATGGACCCGCGCCACATCCGCACGCACGCGTTCGGCGCCGCGCACGCCCGAGGAAGCGGCGCGCCCGCTCGCGTGGCGCTACTGGCGCGCGCTGCCGCCGCGCGGCACGATCGGCATCTTCATGAACGCGTGGTACCGCGAGCTCGTCGCGCGCGCGCGTGCTGGGCCGCACTGTCGGCGAGCGCGTTCGACGGCATGCTGCACGAGGTCCGCCAGTTACGAGCAGATGCTGACCGCGGAAGGCATCGTGCTGCTCAAGTTCTGGATCCACCTGTCGCGCGCCGACCAGAAGGAGCGCCTGAAGGCGCTCGACGCGCGACCCGAAGACCGCGCTGGCGCGTCACCGCCGAGGACACGCAAGGCGCTGCAGCTCTACGGCCAGTTCCACGACACGTGGGAGCACATGCTGCGCGAGACGTCGATCGCCACCGCGCCGTGGTACGTCGTCGAAGGCGCCGACGCGCGCTATCGCATGCTGACGGTCGGCAAGATCCTGCTCGCCGCGCTGCGACAAGGTGAACGCGGGCAGCAAGCCGCAGCCGCCCGCCGTGGCGGCGCGCCCGCGCCGTCGGTGATCGGCAACGTCGCGATCATCCGCCGGCTCGACCTTACGCAGCGCATCGACCGACGACGACGTACGAGCGCGGGCTGGCGCAAGCACCAGGCGCGGCTCGCCGCGCTGACGCGCGCACCGGCGCTTTCGCGAGCGCGCGCTGGTGCTCGCGTTCGAGGGCTCCGACGCCGCCGGCAAGGGCGGCGCGATCCGCCGCGTCACGGGCGCGCTCGATGCGCGGCAATACCTGATCGTGCCGGTCGCGGCGCCCACCGAGGAGGAGCGCGCGCAGCCGTACCTGTGGCGGTTCTGGCGGCACGTGCCGGCGAAGGGCGGCATCACGATCTTCGATCGCACGTGGTACGGCCGCGTGCTGGTCGAGCGCGTCGAGGGTTTCTGCCGCGAATGCCGACTGGATGCGCGCCTACGACGAGATCAACCAGTTCGAGGAGCAGCTGGTCGACTCCGGCATCGTCGTGTGCAAGTTCTGGCTGCAGATCAGCAAGGCCGAGCAGCTGCGGCGCTTCGAGGCGCGCGAGAAGACGGCGTTCAAGCAGTTCAAGATCACCCGGACGACTGGCGCAACCGCCGCAAGTGGGCCGCCTACGAGCAGGCGGTGGCGGACATGGTCGACCGCACGTCGACTGAACTCGCGCCGTGGACGCTCGTCGAAGCCGAGGACAAGCGCTTCGGGCGCGTCAAGGTCGTGCGGACGATCGCCGACGCGCTGGAGCGTGCGCTCGACTGATTGACGCTCACTCGCCCATGCCCGAAGGAACCCCCGCCGCCGCCTTCGCTCCGTTCGGAGCCCCGCGTGGCTGCCGGGCGGCCACGCGCAGACGATCTATCCGTATTTCCTGCGCCGGCCCGTCGTGCGCTACCGGCGCGAGCGCGTCGACACGCCACGACGGCGACTTCTGGGACTTCGACTGGCTCGCCGACGCGCCCGGTACGCGGCCCGACGCGCCGCTGGTCGTGCTGTTCCACGGGCTCGAGGGCAGCGCGCAGTCGCACTACGCGCTGCTGCTGATGACGCTCGCTCGCCGCGCGCGGCTGGCGCGGCGTCGTGCCGCATTTCCGCGGCTGCGGCGGCGACGCCGAACGTCCTGCCGCGCGCGTATCACTCCGGCGACTCACGAGGAAGTCGGCGGCCATGCTGCGCGCGTTGCGCGCGCGCGTGGGCGCGGCCACGCCGATGTACGCGGTGGGCGTGTCGCTCGGCGGCAGCGCGCTGCTCAACTGGATCGGTCGCGCCGGCAGCGACGCGCAGCGCATGCTGGTCGCGGCGGCCGCGGTGTCGGTGCCGCTCGACCTCGTGGCCGCGGGCATCGCGCATCGATCGCGGCCTCAACCTCATCTACACGCGGTACTTCCTGCGCACGCTGAAGCCCAAGGCACTCGCGATGGCGCGCCGCTTTCCCGGGCTGCTCGACGGCAGCGCATCGCGGCGCGTGCGCACGATGTGGGCCTTCGACGACGCCGTCACCGCGCCGCTGCACGGCTTCGCCGGCACCGACGACTACTGGACGCGCGCCGTCGTCCAAGCCGTGGCTCGCGCAGGTCGCGCTGCCCACGCTGGTGCTCAACGCGCGCAACGATCCGTTCGTGCCGGCGGCGTCGCTGCCTGCGCGGGCAGACGTGGCGCGCGCGGTGACGCTCGAGCAGCCGGCGCACGGGCGGCCACGTCGGCTTCATGACCGGCCCGCGCCCGGGCGCCTCGACTGGCTGCCGCGCCGCGTGCTCGACTTCCTCACGCGCGGGCAATGAGCGTCGGCCTTGCGGCCCGGCGAATCGTGCGAAACTGAATGCTTCGACCGTCAACCACGCGGCGCCAGCATGACACCCCTTCCCCGCGAAATCTTCAAGGCCTACGACATCCGCGGCATCGTCGGCCGGACGCTCACGCCCGACGTCGTGCGCGCCGTCGGCCGCGCGCTCGGCACGCTCGCGCGCGAGCAGGGCCGCGACACGTTCGCGATCGGCCGCGACGGACGCCTGTCGGGGCCCGAGCTGCCGGCGCGCTCGTCCGACGGCCTGCGCGCGGCCGGCGCCAACGTCGTCGACCTCGGCATGGTCGCCACGCCGATGACGTACTTCGCCGCGCACGCATCTTGGCACCGGCTGCAGCGTGATGGTCACCGGCAGCCACAACCCGCCCGACTACAACGGCCTCAAGATGGTGGTCGACGGCGGCGACGCTGTCGGGCGACGACATCCAGGCGCTGCGCACGCGCATCGAGGAAGGCCGCGTCGCGACCGGCGCGGGCACCTATCGCACGCACGACATCGCGCCCGCATACCTCGACCGCATCGTCGGCGACGTGAAGGTCGCGCGCCCGATGAAGATCGCGGTCGACTGCGGCAACGGCGTCGCCGGCGCGTTCGCGCCCGACGCTGTACCGCCGCATGGGCTGCGAGGTGGTCGAGCTGTTCTGCGACGTCGACGGCACCTTCCCGAACCATCATCCGGATCCTTCGCAGCCGAAGAACCTGGTCGACCTGATCGCAGCGCCTCGCGCAGGGCGACTGCGAGCTCGGCCTCGCGTTCGACGGCGACGGCGACCGCCTCGGCGTGGTCACGCCGGCGCGGCCACGTCATCTATCCCCGATCGCCAGCTCATGCTGTTCGCCGCCGACCTCCTCAAGCGCGTGCCGGGCGCCACGGTGATCTACGACGTCAAGTCGACGCGCAACCTCAAGCCCTGGATCACGCGGCACGGCGGCGGTGCCGATGCTGTGGAAGACCGGGCATTCGCTCATCAAGGCGAAGATGAAGGAGACGCACGCGGCGCTCGCCGGCGAGATGAGCGGCCACACGTTCTTCGGCGAGCGCTGGTACGGCTTCGACGACGGCCTCTACGCCGGCGCGCGCCTGCTCGAGATCCTGTCGCGCGAGGCGCGATCCCGCGTCGGTGCTCGACGCGCTGCCCGACGCGGTGTCCACGCCCGAGCTCAACATCGCCGTGCGCCGAAGGCGAGCCGCACGCGCTCGTCGCGCGCATGGCGGAGACCGCGACGTTTCCCGGCGCCACCGACGTCATCCGCATCGACGGCCTGCGCGTCGAGTATCCGGACGGGTTCGGCCTCGCGCGCGCGTCGAACACCACGCCGGTGATCGTGCTGCGCTTCGAGGCGGACAACGCCGCTGCGCTGGCGCGCATCCAGGACGAGTTCCGGCAGGTGCTCGCGCGCGCGAAGCCCGGCGCGGCCTTGCCGTTCTGACCATGCTCACGCTCGCCGACGTCGAGGCCGCGCGCAAGCGCATCGCGGGCGGCATCTACGAATCGCCCTGCGTCGAGTCGATTCCGCTGTCGCAGCTGACCGGCGCGCACATCTACTGCAAGCTCGACTACCTGCAGCGCACCGGCAGCTTCAAGGAGCGCGGCGCGCGCAACGCGCTGCTGCTGCTGTCCGACGAGCAACGCCGGCGCGGCGTGATCGCCGCCTCCGCCGGCAATCACGCGCAGGGCATCGCGTATCACGGCAGCCTGCTCGGCATTCCGGTGACGGTGGTGATGCCGAAGTTCGCGGCGCTCATCAAGGTCACCAATTGCCGGCAGCTCGGCGCGCGCGTGATCCTGCACGGCGCCGACCTGACCGAGGCGCGCGCGCACGCCGAAGCGCTCGCGCAGGGCGAGGGCCTCACGTTCATCCATCCGTTCGACAACGAGGACGTCATGGCCGGGCCAGGGCACGATGGCGCTCGAGATCCTCGAGCAGACGCCCGACCTCGACGCGATCGTGGTGCCGGTCGGCGGCGGCGGCCTGCTCGCGGGCGTGGGCACGGTGATCAAGGCGCGCAAGCCCGTCGGTGCGGGTGATCGGCGTCGAGCCGGAGCACGCGGCGTGCTTCACCGCCGCGCTCGCGGCCGGCGAGCCCGTGACGGTGCCCGTGTCGACCGACGCTGGCCGACGGCCTCGCCGTCGCGCTGCTCGGCACGCGCCCGTTCGCGCGCTGCGCCAGGTCGTCGACGAGGTGGTCACCGTCGACGAGGCGAGCATCGCGCTCGCCATCCTGCGCCTGATCGAGCTCGAGAAGAGCGTCGTCGAAGGCGCCGGCGCCGCGCCGCTGGCGGCGTTCCTCGCCGGCAAGCTCGACGCGCTCAAGGACAGGCGCGTCGTGCTGGCGCTGTGCGGCGGCAACATCGACCTCACCATGCTCGACCGCGTGATCGAGGTCGGCCTCGTCGCCGACGGCCGCCTCTCGCGCTTCACGGTCTCGATCGCCGACCGTCCCGGCGGCCTCGCGCGCCTGGCGGAGGTCATCGCGTCGACCGGCGCGTCGATCAAGGAGATCGTGCACGACCGCGCGTTTTCCGGACCCGACCTCTCGGCCGTGCGCGTCGTGTGCGTGGTCGAGACCACGGGCCACGCCCACGTCGCGGAGCTGCACGCCGCGCTCGCGGCGGCCGGCATGCACGTCGTCGGCTGAAGTCCTAGCGCAGCGGCCGGAAGAACGCGCGGATTTCCCGCGCCAGTGCCGCCGGCTGCTCCAGCGCGGCGAAATGGCCGCCGCGCGGCATCACCGTCCACCGCCGGATGTCGAACACGCGCTCGGCCGACGCCCGCGGCGGGCGCAGGATCTCGCGCGGGAATTCGCAGTAGCCCGCCGGAACCGCGATGCGGCCGTCGATCGGCCACTTGCCGTGCAGTCGCGCGTAGTACGGCCAGAACGATGCGCCGATGCAGCCGGTGAACCAGTAGAGGCTGATGTTGCCGAGCATCTCGTCCAGCGTCAGCGCGTTGCGCGGGTCGCCGTCGCAATCGGTCCACGCGCGGTATTTCTCGACGATCCACGCCGCGAGACCCACCGGTGAATCGGAAAGCGCGAACGCGAGCGTCTGCGGGCGCGTGCCCTGGATCCATTGATAGCCGGTCTCCTCCTTGAGGAACGCGTCGAGCTCGGCCAGGTAGCGGCGCTCCTCGTCCGTCGGGTTCGCGAACATCGCCGCGTCGCGCCGCAGTGGCAGCATGTTGAGATGGATGCCGAGCACGCGCTCCGCGCGATGCGCGCCGAGCCATGCGGTGACGAACGAGCCCCAGTCGCCGCCCTGCGCGCCGTAGCGCGCGTAGCCCAGGCGCTGCATCAGCTCGTCGAACATCACCGCGATCTGCGGCAGCGCGCGCCGCTCCTGCCCGGGCTTGAACGACAGCGTATAGCCCGGCAGCGAGGGCACCACCACGGTGAACGCGTCGGCCGGATCACCGCCGTGCGCGCCGGGATCGGTGAGCAGCGGGATGAGCTTCATGAATTCCAGGATCGACCCCGGCCAGCCGTGCGAGAGCAGCAGCGGGGTTGGCCGCGGGCCCTTGCCGGTCACGTGCAGGAAGTGCACGTCGATGCCGTCGATGCGCGTGGTGTACTGCGGCCACGCGTTGAGCGCGGCCTCGGTGGCGCGCCAGTCGTAGCCGTGCGCCCAGTACGCGACGAGCTCGCGCATGAAACCGACCGACGTGCCGTAGCGCCATGGCGGCTCGGGCGCCTCGTCGGGCCAGCGGACGCGCGCGAGGCGGGACTTGAGGTCGGCGATCGCACCGTCCTCGACCGCGAGACGAAACGGTTGCAACGTGTTGTCGGCGCCTGCCGTCATGCGTGTTCCTCCGTGGATCGGTCAGGGCGCGCGGAGGCGCCGGCCGCGGTCGGGTGCCCATTTTCGCCGAATCGTGGAATATTTCGCGACCGGATCCCCTCTCTTGCCATACAGGACGCACATCCATGTTCGGTTCCCGCGAGCGCCTCTACAACGGCTGGGTCCGCGACCACTACCGCTTTCTCATGCGAAGCGCGTGGGCGCTGACCGGCAGCCGGGCCACGGCCGAGGAGGTCGTGCAGGACTGCTTCGAGCTCGCCTGGCGCCATATGCACCAGCTGCGCGACCGCTCGCTGGCGCGCCCGTGGCTGTTCCAGATCCTGCGCCGGGAAGCGTTCCGGCACCTGACGCCGGCCTCGGCCGGACGCCTCGAGCCTTACGACGAGGCCGACGACGACCGGCCCGGGCGCGACGCGATTGCCGACACCGAGCAGCGGATGGACATCCTAGGCGCCATGCAGAAGCTGGCGCCGATCCATCGCGAGGTGCTCACGCTGTTCTACTTCGAGGACATGCCCGTGGCGGAGATGGCGCTGGGATTGGACGTCGCCCCCGGCACCGTGCTGTCGCGCCTCGACCGGGCGCGGGACGCCTTGCGCCGGTTGCTGCAGACGGGCGCGCCGGAGCCCGAAGCCTCCGGCCGGATCCTCGAGTTCCCCGACAAGTCGGCCCGCCGCGGCCGCGAAGACTGAAGCCCTGCCTACGCCATGAAGCACGACCACGACTCCCCCGACCGCCTCGACGTGCGCTGGACGCACGCCGATTTCGAGCTTGCCGCGGCGCTGAAGGATGCGACCGAGGTGCCGCAACCACCCGCCGCGCTGTACCGGCCGGTGCCATGGCGTCGATCGGCGGCGCTCGTCGCCGGCGTCTGCCTCGTGCTGCTGCTCGGTGCCTGGTCGTTCGCGACCTTTCTCTATCCGCCGGAGCTCGTGCGCGAAGCGCTGGTCCACGAGCATCGCGAGGCGACGCTGCGCGGCGATTTCCAGCCCGACAAGGGCCCCATGCTGGCCGCGATGGGGCTGCGCGAGGCCTCCGCCCTGCCGGGCCTCACGCAGTTGCAGCGACCCTGCGACATCGACGGGCACGTCGCGTACCACGTGACGACCTTCTTCGAGAAAGGCGGCGGGATGGTGACGATCCTCGCGTTCGAGAAGCCGTTGCCGGACATGCGGCCCGGAGAGCACGGCAGCTGGCTGGGCCGCCACTGGCGCGTCGCCGATGGCCTGCCGGGCAGGACGGTGCTGCTGCTGGCCGACAACGCGCGCGTGCTGATCACGACGGAACGATTGTTGCGCAGCGGTTGATTGGCAGGAAGGCATGTTGGGCACGAAGACCCGAAACATCCGCGACATCACCCAAGGAGGGTTCATGAAGGACGACACCAATCGCCTGCGCCGCAGGCTTCTCGCCGGCGGGGCCGGCACCCTGGCCGCGGCCGGCCTGGGCTCGCTTTCCCGCGTCGCGCTGGGGCAGACCACCACGGTCGAGCTGCCCATCGTCAACGGCAAGCGCAACGTGGTCGCTTTTCCCGAGAAGCGGCCGCTCATCGTGCTAACCACCCGGCCACCGCAGCTCGAGACGCCGTTCGAGGTCTTCAACGACGGCCTGATCACGCCCAACGACGCCTTCTTCGTCCGGTATCACAACGCGGGAGTCCCGACGTCGATCGATCCGGACAAGCACGTCATCAAGATCGGCGGCAACGCGGTCGGCAAGCCGTTCGAGCTGACGCTGGCGGATCTCAAGAACAACTACAAGCCGGTCGAACTCGTCGCGGTCAACCAGTGCTCCGGCAACAGCCGCGGGCTCTTCGCGCCGCGGGTGACCGGCGGGCAATTGACCAACGGCGCGATGGGCAACGCCCGCTGGGTCGGCGTGCCGCTGAAGGACATCCTGGCCAAGGCCGAGCTCAAGAACACCGCGCGGCAGGTCACCTTCAACGGTCTCGACACCGCCGTCTTCGGCGGCGGCGATTTCGTCAAGGCGCTGGAGGTGAACCATGCGCTCGACGGCGAGGTGATGGTGGCCTACCGCATGAACGGCGCCGACATCCCGATGCTCAACGGCTACCCGGTGAAGCTGATCGTGCCGGGATACTACGGCACGTACTGGGTGAAGCACCTCTCCGACATCGAGGTGATCGACAACGTCTTCAACGGGTTCTGGATGAATCCCGCGTACCGGATTCCCGACAACCCCTGCGCGTGCATCGAGCCGGGCACCGCCCCGGCGTCCACGCGTCCGATCGGGCGCTTCAACGTGCGCTCGTTCGTCACGTCGCTGCCCAATGGCGCGCGCGTCAATGCCGGCGCGCCGTTGACCGTGCGCGGCATCGCCTTCGATGGCGGCCAGGGCATCCGGGAGGTCGCGTACTCGACCGACGGCGGCCAGTCGTGGCGCGAGGCGCAGCTGGGCGAGGATCTCGGGCGCTATTCGTTCCGGCCGTTCACGTTCGGCTTCACGCCGGACAAGGGCACGTACACGGTGTGCGTGCGCGCGTGGAACCGCTCGGGGCAGAGCCAGCCCATGGACGCGCTGTGGCAGCCGGCAGGCTACATGCGCAACGTCGTCGAACGCGTCGCCGTCACGGCAGCCTGAAGGAGCGAACCCATGAACCTCCGAATCGCCGCCGTTTCCGCCTCCCTCATCCTCGGCGTCGCGGGCACGGCCACCGCCGCACCGAAGTCGATCACGCTGCCGCCCGATGGCGTGCAGCTGAAGGCAAGTTCGCTGCCCGGCTACGCCAAGGCGCAGCAGAACTGCGTCGTGTGCCACTCGGCGGAGTACATGCTGTACCAGCCGCCGACGGCACCGCGCGCCTACTGGGACGCGATGGTCAAGCGCATGAAGGTGGTGTTCAACGGACCGATCAACGACGCCGACATGCCGGACATCGTCGACTATCTCGTCAAGACGTACGGCAACGAGCAGCCCAAGTAAAGTTGCATCACCGGGTCGGGCCGGCAAGCGCAGGTCCGACCCGGGCGGTCCTGCGCGCCTGTGCAGGAAGTCACAAGCCGCCGCCCCAGCGGTACTGCCACGCCACGCCCAGGAGATCGTAGCTGTTGCCGGTGCGCGCCGACACGCCCCTGCTCCCGTAGAGCTTGATCGAGTTGTGCAGGTCGACCGGAATCGCGACCGTGGTGCCGGCCCGCCAGTTCTGCTGCAGATCGGTGCCCCGTTCGCCATTGAGGGTGGTCCGGCCGCCCGCGAAGTACGTGCCGTCGATCGACATCCAGATGCCCGACTCGAAGTTGTAGATGGCGCTGAGCTGGGTCGAGTAGAGGGGATCCTGCGCGCGCACGTTGCCGTTGTAGAAGTCGTGGTTCGTCGTGAACAGCGTCACCGCGGCCTTGGCCTCGATCGTCCAGCGGCCCAGCGCCTTGGAGGCGCCCAGCTCGGGCTTGAAGAACCAGCGGTGGCTGCCGATGTTGACGAGCTTGGTGGCGTCGTACTGCCCGGCGGGCACCGACACCTGGAGGCTCGCTCCCAGGATCAGGTCCTGCTGGTAGGAGCGGAATTCCGGCAGCGCAAGCGCCGGCGCGCCGTAGAAATTGACCGACACCCGCACCAGCGGATCGGCGAGGCCATTCACGTCGCGCGTGACCGGGTCCCCCTGGTAGATCGCGGACCCCGAAAGCCACGTGTAGGGCGCGTAGAAGTCGAACTTCGCGGACTTGTCGCCGAGCGCGAACGATCGCGCATAAGCGATGACGGGGCTCGAGGTCTGCAGATTGGGGTCGGTGATCGGCAGCGACGGGTCGAACGCGGCCCCGCCGCGCGTGTAGGCGAAGCCGCCGATGACGAAGTTCACCCCGACCGGCGAGTTGGAGTAGAAGCGCGGCTCGATGCTCTGCGCGTGTGCGCCCGCGGCGTGCAGGACAACCGCGCCCGCGACGACGGCGGCGGCGAGGCGATGCGGCGCGCCGAGGCGGCGCCTGCCTAAGGGACGGGAGCGACGCGACACGGTGACAACGCCGGGGGGTGGACGGGAACCTGAGGGAGAATTCGATGCTACCCCGCAACGCCGCCGGACGCAGCCGTCGCCGCACTGGAATTCGACCCACGTCAAGGTCGGAGGTCGCTGCGCCGCGCTCCCGGCCGCCGGCGGGTTCGGCAGATGGTGCCGCGCGCTAATAAGGTATGCCGAAGCGCCGGTAGACGAAGGACAGGAGCCACGCCGGGCCAACCAGCAGGTACTGCACGTCCTCGAAGAACGAGGGCTTCCGGCCCTCGATCCGGTGGCCGATGAACTGGCCGATCCACGCCAGCACGAACACCACGATCGCCACCGCCAGCACGTAGCGGCCGAGGAGCAGCATCGGGTAGATCAGCACGGCCGTGAACGCCAGCATCCCCAGCGCGATCGTGGGCGACAGCCAGAGGTAGAAGATCACCGCGAGCGCGATGAATACGTAGGCCGCGAACGGCGACCACGCCCAGAAGAACGCGAGCACGCTCCACGTGATGAGCGGCACGCATATCCAGTGGATGGACTTGTTCACCGGATTCATGTGCGACTCGCCGTAGCGGTCGAAGAGCTGGTCGACCTTGCGCATGGAACGCCTCATCCCGTCCAGATGAAGAGGAAGACAAAAGGCACCGCGAACGCCGGCAGCGTGTAGCGCCATGTGCGCAGCGTCGTACGCCACGCATCCCCGCCGGCGGCGCCGCGCCGCGGCAGGTCGGGAGACAGCATGGCGCAAAGGACGATGAACATGTGCGCCCCGAAGGGAGACGCGCCGGAGGCCACCAGCACCGGCACCACCATCACCACGCCGATCAGGTAGGCGAGCGTGACGGGCACTGCCAAACCCAAGAGCGCGATCGTCACCGCGGCGTATAGGGCAGCCGGCAGGATAGCGCCTCCCGTGACCGGCGTCATCAGGTCCGCGGCGCGTGCGGGCAAGCCGATCGCCGCCGCGGCGGTCCAGACAATCGCGCCGGTGGCGCATATCACTGCGACGCCGAGCACCTGCCGGATGCCCGCAGCCCACGCGCGTCCGATGGCGCGCACGCCGCCGTCTTCCGCAAAGAGGCACGCCAGGCTGGCCACGGCAATGGCCGCGAGGATTGCAAGGGGTGTCGCCACGCTCGCCGCGACGAGCGTTGCGAGGAGCACCAGCGCTGCCAGCGCGAGCGTCGTGGCGATGCGCCGGCCCGGTGCCGGCGGCGCGCACGGTGCGTCGCTGCCGCCGGGCCGGCCCGCGTCCAGCGCCACCCTGGCGAAGAGCCATACGTAGTACAGGAGCGCGGGCGCCAGCATGGCGGCCACCAGCCTTCCGTAGGAAGCGTGCTCGAGCGCCCCCGCAATCACCACCGCGGCGCCCAGCACCGGCGGCGCGATGACCGCGCCGCGCGCGGCCGCCCTCGCCAAACCGAAAGCCGCGTCGGCATCGTAGCGGGACGTGGCGCGCAGCCGCGCGACGAGACTGTCCGCGCCTGCGGCGGCGGCATGCGGCGAGTCCGCCGCGGCACCGGTGAGCGCGGAAGCGAGGACCAGCGCATGCGCCGCGCCATTGCGCAGGCGAGCGGTCGCCGCCGACGCCCACGCACGCATGCTCGCGAACGCGCCGGACGCTTCCATGCAGGCCGACAGGACGCTCAGCAGCACAATCGTGGTGGCGGAGACACCGACCAGGTCGCCGAAGACACCGGCCGGCGCCTGATACAGCGCGCCGACGAGGCGCGCGAAGTCCGGTTCCGGCGTCCCGCCTGGGGTAGACCCAAGGCCTCCCGCCAGCGCAAGCGAGGCGATGCCCCCGGCGACGACGAGCGCTCGCGCGCCGGCCATGCGCCGCAGCGCCTCCAGGACCGCCAGCGCGCAAGCGACCCCGAAGAACGTGTCCGAGGGCCGGGGACTCTCGCTGCGCATCCGGAACGGCACGCCGCCGACGATCGCGTAGCCGATCGCCGCCACGGCGAGCGCCGCGCACACGAGGTCGAACCAGCCGGGTCGCCGCGCTCCCTGCGCGGCGGGATGCGTGACGAACACCGCGACCAGCACGCTGCCGACATGCAACGGGCGCAGCATGGCTGGCGCAAGCCCGGCCGCGTTGGCCGCGAGGTGGAACAGCGCGACGACCGCCAGCAGCACCGTGACGACGCGCGCTTGCGTCATCGGCGCGCCGACGTCGCGTGGGCCACGGCCACCTCTCGCGCCACTCGTATCAGAAGCGCACGCCGCGCTCCTCGAAATACCTGCGCGCTCCCGGGTGATAGGGCAGCGGCGAGCCGATGCGCTGGTAACGCAGGTCGATGTTCTGCGCTTCCTTGTGCATGGCCTCGAGCTCCGGCTTCTTCTCGATCAGCGTCTTCACGATGTCGTAGGCCAGCTGGTCGGGAAGCTTCGAATCCGTGACGAGCAGGTTCCACACGTCGATGTTCTCGACCGGCTTGTCCTGTCCCGGATACGCATTGGGCGCGATGATGCCCTTGACGTACAGCGGCCCGTACTTGCGGTTGAGCGCATCGAGGGCTTCCGCGTGATTGAGCAGGCGGATGCGAACGCCCGGCGCACGCGCGAGGTCCGCGATGGCCGCGGTGGGCACTCCGCCGACCCAGAAAAATGCGTCGATCGCGTGGTCCTTCAACGCCTTCGCCGACTCGGCGACGCCGAGGCGCTTCTGCTGCAGGCCCTTGGCGGCATCGATGCCGATCGCATCGAGCACGCGCAGCGCCATCACTTCGACGCCGCTGTTGGGCGCTCCGGTGGAAACCCGCTTGCCGCGCAGGTCCCCGAGGCTGCGGATGCCGCTTCCTTCCATCGTCACGATCTGCATCCGGTTGGGATACAGCACCATGAGCGTGCGTGCGTCGACCTGCTTGTTCTTGAACTGGTCCGTTCCGTTCGCCGCCTGCCACGCGGCGTCGACCATGGTAAAGCCGAGCTCGGCCTTGCCCGCACCGATGAGCTTGAGATTCTCGACCGACCCCTGCGTGGCGGCCGCCGTGACGTGCACGCCGGGAAGGTACTTGGAGAGAATGCTCGCCATGCCCTCGCCAAGCGGCAAGTAGACGCCGCCCTCCCCTCCCGTCATGATCGAAAGCCGGTTCGCGATCTGCGAGGCCGCCGGGAGCGTCACCAACAGCGCCGCAAGCCCGGCCGCCAGCCACGCGAACCTCCGCGCATGGCGCATGCAAGACCATCGCGAGTACTTTGCCATTCGCTACCTCCGTGCGCACCCCAGGTCCGGCCTCGTCACGACTCGCACGCGAAAATCTCGACCACCTCGATCTCGCCGCGTGCGGCAACGATGTCCGACAACGGCGCGCATTTGCCGTTCCAGCACAACTCGTAATCGCCGGCAAATGGCGAGATCGTCACGCGCAGTACCGCCAGCGGCCGGAGGTCCGGATGGTAGTGCCAGGCGCCGTCGGCCCACGTCGCGCCGGCGGGCGGTTCCATGCCGGCCCCGGAGCCACGCACGTGCGCCGCGACGGGCACCAGAAGGCGGCCGTCGACGCGATAGTCCTCCTCCCACCGCACC
Organism: uncultured beta proteobacterium; assembly: GCA_963725735.1. Taxonomy (GTDB): domain Bacteria; phylum Pseudomonadota; class Gammaproteobacteria; order Burkholderiales; family Casimicrobiaceae; genus VBCG01. Next base: position 111,223 of record CAVRZM010000003.1, read on the forward strand.
TTCTCCACCGAATGCGTCCACGCCAGCGTGAACTCGGATGCCGGCAGCGTCGCGTGCACGGCCGCGCCGACCGCGAGGCAGAGCCCGATCACGCGGGCTTGGTCTTCGCCGTCCGGCGGTTGCGGGCGCGATGAAAGATGACGAGCGCCGCCCCGAGCGCGAAGCCCACCTCGTCGGTGACCGGCAGCGCAACCACGAGCAGGAACGCGGAAGCCGCGGCGGCGATGCGCTCGGGCCACGTCATGCGCGTGCCGAGGAAGCCGATGCTCGCGGCGCCCCACAACCCGATGGCGACGATCGCCTTGACGACGATGTACGCGGCGTCGAACCACGTGCCCGATTGCAGCATCAGCGCCGGCGCGTACACGGCCATGTACGGGATCACGAAGCCGGCGATGGCTATGCGCATCGCCTGCAGGCCGATGCGCATCCCCGACGCCTGCGCGATCGGCGACGCGGCGAACGCCGCGAGCGCGACCGGAGGCGTCAGGTCCGCCATGATGCCGAAATAGAACACGAACATGTGCGAGACGATGAGCGGCACGCCGAGCGCCAGCAGCGCGGGAGCGGCGAGCGAGCTCGTGATGATGTAGTTCGGGATCGTCGGGATCCCCATGCCGAGCACGAGGCACGCGATCATCGTGAGGAACAGCGACAGGAAGAGGCTGTGCTCCCCGAGCTGGATGATGAAGCCGCCGAAGCTCGTCGCGACGCCGGTGAGCGTGGTCACGCCGATGATCACGCCGACCAGCGCGCACGCCACGCCCACGGACAGCGCGTTGCGCGCACCCTCGGCCAGGCCCTTGACCGCAAGCACCAGCACCTTGCGCCCGCCGTGCACGTACAGGTTCACCGAGGACCAGCAGGCCGATCACCGCGAATACCGCGCCGATGCCGTACTTGAAGAAGGCCGAGGACAGAAGGCCGAGCGCGATCCAGAAGAGGATGCGCAGCCACGAGCGTTGGCGCGCGCAACGCCACCGCCATGCCGAAGATCAGGATGACGGTGAGCGCGAGGCCGACGGTGCCGGAGAAGAGCGGCGTGTAGCCCGCGAAGAGCAGGTACACGAGCGCGGCAAGCGGCAGGATCAGGTGCCAGTTGTCGCGCACCGCGGCCCACGCATCGGGACACTCCGCCTTCGGCAATCCGAGGAGCTTGCAGGCGCCCCGCTTCGAGATGCACCATCCAGAACGCGCTGGCGAAGTACAGGATCGCCGGAATCGTCGCGGCCTTCACGATCTCGACGTACGGCACGCCGATGGTTTCGGCCATGATGAACGCGACCGCGCCCATCACCGGCGGCATGATCTGCCCGCCCATGCTGGAGCGACGCCTCGACGCCGCCCGCGAAGTCGGCGCGGTAGCCGAAGCGCTTCATGAGCGGGATCGTGAACTGCCCGGTGGTCACGACGTTGGCCACGCCGGAGCCGTTGATCGTGCCCATGAGGCCGGACGCCACGACCGCGACCTTGGCCGGCCCGCCGCGCGTGTGGCCGACGGTGCCGAGCGCGAAGTCGGTGAAGAGCTTGATCATCCCCGCCTGCTCGAGAAACGTGCCGAACAGGATGAACAGGAAGATGTACGTCGACGAGACGTAGATCGGGATGCCGTAGATGCCCTCGGTGCCGAACGAGAGCTGGTTGATGATCTGGTCGAAGCCGAAGCGGGCGGTGCGCCAGGACACCCGGCAGGTGCTCGCCGAACAGGCCGTACGCGAGGAACGCCGCGCAGATGATCGGGAGCGCGATGCCCATGATGCGCCGTGCCGCCTCGAACACGAGGACGATCAGCACGACGCCGACGACGAGGTCCGTCGGCGTCAGGTCGCCCGACCGCTGGATGAGGTCCGCCTCGAAGACCCACTGGTAGAGCGCCGATGGCGACGCCCGCGAGCGCCGAGCAGCCAGCCGACCCACGCACCGCGCTTCCGTGCCGCGTCAACGTCGGGAAACATCACGAACGTGAGCAGCAGCAGGAAGCTCACGTGCAGCGCGCGCATCACCACGCTCGACAGCGGCGCGAACGCCGCCGTGTACACCTGGTACGTCGAGAACGCCACGCGCGATGGCGAAGATCACGCGCTCGGTGCGCGCGGATCGCGCGGGCGCGCGAACAGTCACCGGATCGAGATCGGCGGGCGAGATGTCCTTGGCCACGAAACGCCTTTCGCCTCATGTCGCGACGATGGGTCGGCGCGCGGCGCCGTCACGCGCCGCGCGTGCCGCGGCGGCCGTTACTTGATGATGCCCTTTTCCTTGTAGTAGCGTTCCGCGCCCGGGTGCAGCGGCACCGGCATGCCCTTGACCGCGTCGGCAAGCTTGATGGCCTTGGCGGCGGTATGCGCGGCCACGAGCGTGTCGAGGTTGTCGTACAGCGCCTTGGTCATCTTGTAGACGAGGTCCGCGGACACGCCGTCGTGCGTGACGAGGAAGTTGGGGATGATGGCGGTGGGCGTGTCCTGCGTCTGGCCGTCGTAGGTGTTCGCCGGAATGACGCCCGCCTGGTAGGCCGGGTCGCCGACCTTCGCGACGACGTCCGCGGGAATCGGCACCACGACGATCTTGACCGACGTCGCGAGATCGCGGATCGACGACACGCCGAGGCCGGCGGACTGCAGCGTGACGTCGAGCTGCCGGTTCTTGATGAGCTCGACCGACTCGCCGAACGGGAGGTACTCGACCTTGGCAAAGTCCTTGTACGTGAGTCCGGCGGCCTTGAGGATGGCGCGCGCGTTGAGCTCGGTGCCCGACTTGGGCGCGCCCACCGAGATGCGCTTGCCCTTGAGGTCGGCCAGCGTCTTGATGCCGGAGTCGGCGCTGGCGACGATCTGGATGTAGTTCGGGTAGATGCCGGAAACGCCGCGCAGCTTCTTGAGCGGCGTCTTGAAGCCGGCGTCCTCGTTGCCTTTCCAGGCATCGGACAGCGAGTCGGCGAGCGTGAAGCGCGATCTCGCCCCGCCCGGCCTGCAGCAGGTTCAGGTTCTCGACGGAGGCCTTGGTCGCCTGCACCGAGTCGACTTGGCTTCGGGTATCGCCTTCGTGTAGACCTGCGACAGCGCGACGCCGAGCGGGTAGTACACGCCGCTGGTGCCGCCCGTCAGGATGTTGATGAACTGCTGGGCCGCAGCGGGCAGGCAGCGGCAGTGCCGAGCGCCAACGCGACGATCGCGTTGCGGATACACGTGCTTCATGGTCTTCCCTCCGAAAGGAACGCGCTTGCGGCGACATTCGAGTGTGTGAACCTTTTACCATACTCGCGGGGCGTCTCTTGGCGTCCGGACGGCAACCGGTGCGGTGCCGAGGACGCGCGCAGCGCCCGCTACCCTGCGCCGCGCAGGTCCGGCGGCAGCGGCGGCCGGCGGACCGAGCGAGGAAATCGCGGTCGGGAAAGCGCGCCGAGCTTGCGGTCGAGGAAGTAGTTGCGCAGCGTCCGCGCGATCGTGCGGAACGCGAGCGTTTCCCACGGGATGTCGGCCTCGTCGAACAGCGCCACCTCGAGGCTCTCGGGCCCCGGCCCGAAGTCGAGGTCGATCAGGCGCGCGCGGAACATCACGTACACCTGGTTGATCTGCGGCAGGCTGATGAGCGTGTAGAGGTCGCCGACGCCGACGCGCGCGTTCGCCTCCTCCACCGTCTCGCGCACGGCACCGGCGGTGCACCGACTCGCCGTTCTCGAGGAAGCCGGCCGGCAGCGTCCACAGCCCGTACCGCGGCTCGATCGCGCGCTGGCACAGCAGCACGCGGTCTTCCCATTCGGGCAGGCAGCCGACGACGATCTTCGGGTTCTGGTAGTGGATCGTGCCGCAGGCGGCGCACACGGTGCGCGGCAGCGTGTCGCCGTCCGGAATGCGACGCTCGAGGCGGCCGGAGCCGCAGTGGCTGCAGAATTTCATCGCGCGGTCGGGGCACGCGCGCGGCGGACGGGCGAAGGCGTCACGGCCGGATGAAATTGTCGCGGTAGTACTTCATCTCCACGATCGACTCGTAGACGTCGGCGAGCGCCTCGTGCTTGCCCTCCTTCGGCACGCCCTTCATGAGGTCGGGCTTCCAGCGCCGGCACAGCTCCTTCAGCGTCGACACGTCGAGGTTGCGGTAGTGGAACCAGTCCTCGAGCGCGCGGCATCCAGCGCGCGAGGAAGCGGCGGTCCTGGCAGATCGAGTTGCCGCACATCGGCGACGCCTTGGCGGGCACGTGCTGCGCGCAGGAACTCGAGCGCCTGCCGCCTCGACCGCCGGCCTCGTCGCAGCGCGGAGGCCTTCACCTTGGCCGATGAGGCCGCTCTTGCCGTGCGTGCCCTGGTTCCAGGCAGTCCATGCCGGCGAGCACCGCGTCGTCCTGATGGACCACCCAGCACCGGCGCCTCGGCGACCGTGTTGAGCTGCGCGTCGGTGATCGACCAGCGCGACCTCGATGATGCGGTCGCGCGTCGGGCGCGAGGCCGGTCATCTCCATGTCGATCCAGATGAGGTTGTTGGCGTCTTGGGGCATGGCGGCTGGCGTAGAATGCGACGCCTGATTGTCGCACGCCTGCCCTGACCGCCCCGTGACCGCCTCCGCCTTCACCGCCCTCTTCCTGCTCGCGCTCGGCCGCGTCCATCGGCGTGCGGCTGTGGCTCGCGCGCCGCCAGATCGCGCACGTGCGCCGCGCACCGCGAGGCGGTGCCGGCGGCGTTCGCCGCGCGCATCGGCATCGCCGCGCATCGCAAGGCCGCCGACTACACGGTCGCCAAGCAGCGGCTCGCGATGCTGCACGTGCTCGCCGACGCGCTGCTGCTGCTCGCGATGACGCTGGGCGGCGGCCTCGCGGCCATCGTCGACGTGGACGGAGACGCTCGCCGTGTCGGGCCGCTCTGGCGCGACGTGGCGCTCTTCGCGGTCGCCGGCGTGCATCTCGGCGCCGTCAACCTGCCGTTCTCGTGGTACCACACGTTCCGCATCGAGGAGCGCTTCGGCTTCAACCGCATGACGCTCGGGCTGTGGCTCGCCGACCTCGCCAAGGGCGTCGCGTCGCGGTGGTCGCTGGGCCTGCCGCTGCTGGTGCTGGTGCTGTGGCTGATGCGCGTCGCCGGCACGCTGTGGTGGCTGTGGGCGTGGGGCGCGTGGATGGGCTTCCAGCTGCTGATCCTCGTCGCTGTATCCGACGCTCATCGCGCCGCTGTTCAACAAGTTCACGCCGATGGGCGAGAACGCCGGCGCGCGCGCGCGTCGAGGCGCTGCTCGCGCGCTGCGGATTCCGCAGCGCGCGGCCTGTACGTGATGGACGGCTCGAAGCGCTCCGGCCACGGCAACGCGTACTTCACCGGCTTCGGCAAGGCCAAGCGCATCGTGTTCTTCGACACGCTGCTCGCGCGCCTCGCGCCCGACGAGGTCGAGGCGGTGCTCGCGCACGAGCTCGGCCACTACAAGCTGAAGCACGTCGCGAAGCGCATCGCGTGGTCGGCGGCGCTGTCGCTCGCGATGCTTGCGCTGCTCGCGCTGGCTCGCGCGCGAGCCCTGGTTCTACGCGGGCCTCGGCATCCCGCCGCCGCTGCTGCCCGTCGCGATGACGCGTCCGGGCGTCGCGCTGCGAGCTGTTCCTGCTCGCGCTGCCGGTGTTCACGTTCCTGCTGCGAGCCGCTGTCGGCGCAGTACTCGCGCCGCCACGAGTTCGAGGCCGACGCCTTCGCCACGCGCCACGCGTCGGCCGGCCGCGCTGACGCTGGCGCTGGTCAAGCTGTACGAGGACAACGCGGCCACGCTCACGCCCGATCCGCTGCATTCGGCGTTCTACGATTCGCATCCGCCGGCGGCGATCCGCATCGCGCACATCGAGGCGCTGGCCGGCAGCGCGAGCCGCTGGCGCTCGCCGCATGAACGCGACGCGCCTCGTCCTCGCGGGCCTCGGCGTCGCGCGCGCTGCGCGGCTGCGTCCGCGAACGCGCAGCAGCCCAATCCGCTCGCGCAACGGCGACGCCGCGGCCGGCAAGGCGCTGGTGCAGAAGGACTGCGTCGCGCTGCCACGCGCAGCGCTTCGGCGACACCGCGACGATCTACACGCGCGCCGACCGCCGGGTGCAGCACGCCCGCGCAGCTGCTGGCGCAGGTGCAGTTCTGCAACATCGCAGCTCAAGTCGGGCTACTTCCCGGAGGACGAGGAAAACGTCGCCGCGTACCTGAACCAGCAGTACTACAAGTTCAAGCCATGAGCGAGCGAACGGCCCGTCGCTCGACACGCGCCTGCTCGCGCTGGCCGCGATGCGCTGCCGCGCCGGCGCGCCGCGCCTGGGTGCCGACGAGCTCGCCGCGCACGTCGCCGACGCTGTCCGGGTGGACGCTCGCCGGCGACCGCCTGGTCAAGGAGTTCGCGTTCGCGAACTACCACGAGACGCATGGCGTTCGTGAACGCGCTCGCGTGGATCGCGCATCGCGAGGACCACCATCCGGACCTGGCGGTCGCACTACGCGCGCTGCGTCGTCACGTTCTCGACGCACGACGCCGGCGGCGTCACGCTGAACGACGTCATCTGCGCCGCGAAGGCGGAACGCCTCTTCGCTTGAGGCGCGCGCCCGCGGGCCGCGCCCGTCCGCCGACCCGGCCTCGGGTCTGGTGGTCGCCGCGTATCGGCGCCATTTCGCCGTGCTGCAGGACGACGGCACGCACCGTCGAATGCGTGCTCAAGGGCCGGTCGACGCAGGTCGCGGTCGGCGATCGCGTCGAATTCCGGCACGTGGCGGGCGGCGGCGCCATCGAGGCGGTCGCGCCGCGCAGCAACCTCGTCTACCGCTCCGACGCGTTCAAGGAGAAGCTGCTCGCCGCCAACGTCACGCAGATCGCGGGCGTGGTCGCGCCCGATCTCTCGCTCGACAGGAGCTCGTGCACCGCTGGATGATCGCCGCCGAGTCCGCCGGCGTGCCGCTTCGTGCTGTTCGCGAACAAGGCCGACCTGCCGGCGTTTCGCGACGCTGCGCGCGCGCCTGGCGCCGATCGCGGCGCTCGGCTACACCGGTCGTCGAGTTCGCCGCCAAGCGCGACGCCGCGCCGGTGCTGCCGTGGCTCGCGGGACAGCGCACGGTGCTCGTCGGGCAGTCGGGCATGGGCAAGTCCACGCTCATCAACGCGCTGCTGCCGGCGGCGGCCGTGCGCACCACCGACGTGTCCGAGTCGCTGCGCACCGGCCGCCACACGACGACGTCGACCACGCTGTATCCGCTGCCCGCGCTGGGCGAGCGACACGTGGATCGTCGATTCGCCCGGCATGAAGGTGTTCGGCCTCGCCCATCTCGAGCCGCGACGCGTCGCCGACGCGTTCGTCGAGATGCGGCCGCTATCTCGGCCATTGCCGCTTCCGCGATTGCCGCCACGACGAGGAGCCGGCTGCGCGGTGCACGCGGCGGTGGACGCGGCCGCATCGCGCCGCATCGGCTCGCCCTGCTGCACGCGCTCATCGCGGAGCGCGCACGCGCGGGCGGTGGATCGCTAGCTGTAGGCGTCAAGCGGTTGTGGTCGTTCGCATGCGGGGCCGCATCATGGACTCGTCGTTCCCGCGAACGCGGGAACCCAGTGGCTTTCGGTTCTCGCCCGGCACGCACGCCGCTGGGTCCCCGCCTTCGCGGGGACGACGAGTCGAGTCAGGGTCCCGGATCACCGGAGCACTTCCGGGAATTCGCACCGCTAGCTACGGCGCGAGGTTGGCGAGCGTCAGCAGCAGGATCAGCAGCAGCCAGAGCACGAGCGCGCGCCAGACGAGGCCGACGGCGGACGGCAGCACGTCCGGCTCGACGGGCTCGCCCATGCCGAGCTCGGGCCGCACGTCGGGTTCGCCGACCAGCGTGGGCAGCAGGCCGCCGAGCTGCACGCCGAGCGCGCCGCCGCCGGCCGCGAGCAGGATGCCGATCGCCATGCCGCCGTCCTCGGCGGCCCAGCGCTCCGCCTGCGTGCGCCAGCAGGCGACGGCGTCCTCGAAGTCGCCGACCACCGCGAACGACAGCGCGGTGAGCCGCACCGGAATCCAGTCGAGCACCGCGAGCAGCGCGCGCGCCGGCCATCCGAACGCGCCGTGCGACTGCACGAGCGGCGACGGCTCGACGCCGGGCACCGGGCCCTTCCACTCCTCCGCGAGCAGCGCCGCCGCGCGATAGAGCACGGCGCCCGCGGGACCCGGCAGCATGACGAACCAGAACAGCACGGCGAACACCTGACGGTACGCATCGACCAGCCCGCGCTCGATGGCGAGGCGCGCGATGTCGCCGCTGCCCAGGTCGGGCGTGGAGCCGCCGCGCCACGCGCCGAGCGCGCGGCGCGCCGCCGGCAGGTCGTTCGCCTGCAGCGCGGCGACGATGGCCGACAGCGCGTGGCTGAAGCGCCGGAAGCCCATCAGGAAATAGAGCACGACGACGTTGACCAGCAGGCCGGCGAGCGGATGCAGCGCGTCGGCGAGCCAGAAGAGGACGGCGGCGAACAGCGACCGGCGGCACGATCGCCGCGATCGCCGCGTACACGCCGTGCTGGCGCGTGCCGCCGTTGAACTTGCGCTCGAGTCGTTCGCGCGTAGCGCACGAACGCGCGCTCGACGCCCGCGCGCCAGTCGAACGCACGCCATTGCTCGAGCGCGAGCGCGATGAGGATGGCGACGAAGCTCACGGGGCCGTCGCCGTCAGCGCAGCAGCAACTTGTTGATTTCGCGGAACAGCGGCGTCCCCGCCTGCCGCAGCCACTCGAACGCGACCATCTCGCGGGTGACGACGCGCAGGCGCTCGTCGCGCATGCGCGCGAGCGCGATGTCGCGGTCGAACGGGCGGCGCGATCCGACGGCGTCGGCGACGACGAACACGTCCTTGCCGTCCTCCGCGAGGTCGAGCGCCGACTGCAGCACGCAGACGTGCGTTTCGGCGCCGCAGACGACGACCTGACGCGCGCTCGCCCGCGGGCACGCCGTCGAGGCACTGCGCGGCGACGCACGAGAAGCGGTCTTGCTCGCGATCGCGTCCGCGGGAAGCAGGTCGCGCACCGCTGCGACCACGTGCCCGAGCCCCTTCGGATACTGCTCGAGCGCGACCACCGGCACGCCGAGCTTCTGCGCGACGCGGATCAGCCACACCGCGTTGCGCGACCACCGTCGCCCCTTCGCGAGCGCCGGCACCATCTTCTCCTGCAGGTCGACGACCAGCAGGATCGAGCGTTCGGCGTCGATGAGCATGTGGGGGCGGCCGCTAGACCTTGAGCTCGGCGCGGTCGCGGAACTGCTCGAGCGCCTCCGGATTGGCGAGCGCCTCGACGTTGCGCACGTCGCGGCCGTGCACCACGTTGCGCACGGCGAGCTCGACGATCTTGCCGCTCTTGGTGCGCGGGATGTCGGTGACCTGCACGATCTTCGCCGGCACGTGCCGCGGCGTCGTGTTCGCGCGGATGTGCTGCCTGATGCGCTCGGCGAGCGCGTCGTCGAGCGACGATGCCGTCCGCGCAGCTTCACGAACAGCACGACGCGCACGTCGCCGACCTCGCCGGGCGGCCAGTCCTGGCCGATGACGAGGCTCTCGACGACCTCCGGCGAGCTGCTCGACCTGGCGGTAGATCTCCGCGGTGCCGATGCGCACGCCGCCGGGATTGAGCGTCGCGTCGGAGCGGCCGTAGATGATGAGGCCGTCGTGCTCGGTGATCTCGCACCCAGTCGCCGTGGCACCAGACGTCCGGGAAACCGCTCGAAGTACGCGGCGCGGTACTTGGCGCCGTCCGGATCGTTCCAGAAGCCGACCGGCATCGACGGGAACGGCGACTTGCACACCAGCTCGCCCTTGGCGTGCCGCAGCGGACGGCCGTCCTCGTCGAAGACGTCGACGTCCATGCCCGAGGCCGCGCGCCTGCATCTCGCCGCGCCAGACCGGGCAGCGTCGGGTACGCCGAGCGCGAAGCAGCGACACGATGTCGGTGCCGCCGGAGATCGACGCCAGGTGCACGTCGTGCTTCACGCACTGGTAGACGTAGTCGAAGCTCTCCGGCGCGAGCGGCGCTGCCGGTCGAGAGCATCGTGCGCACGGTGCGCCAGCGTGAAGTCCTTGCGCGGCACCAGCGCGATCTTCTTGCTGCGCGTCGATGTACTTCGCCGAGGTGCCGAAGTGCGTCATGCTGCTCGGCATCCGCGAAGTCCCACAGGATGCGCCCGCGGTCGACGAACGGCGAGCCGTCGTAGAGCAGCAGCGTCGCGCCCGGACGCGAGCGCCGGAGACGAGCCAGTTCCACATCATCCAGCCGCAGGTGGTGAAGTAGAACAGGCGATCGCCGGGCTTGACGTCGCAGTGCAGCCGGTGCTCCTTGAGGTGCTGGAGCAGCGTGCCGCCGGCGCCGTGCACGATGCACTTGGGCACGCCGGTGGTGCCCGACGAATAGAGGATGTAGAGCGGATGGTCGAACGGCAGCCGCGCGTAGTCGATCGGCCCCGCGATGAACGGCGCGAGCCACACGTCCCACGGCAGCCCATGCCGGACCGCGCGACAGGTCCGCCGGCGGCGCCGCCGCTGCCTGCAGGTAGGGGACGACGACGACGCGCTCGACGGTCGGCAGCTGCGCGACGATCTGCGCGACCTTGTCGACGATCGGCACGGCCTTGCCGTTGTACCAGTAGCCGTCGACGGTGAAGAGCACGCTTCGGCTCGATCTGGCCGAAGCGGTCGAGCACGCCCTGCACGCCGAAGTCCGGCGAGCACGACGACCAGATCGCGCCGACGCGCCGCGGCGCCCAGCATCGCGACGATCGTCTCCGGCATGTTCGGCATGTAGGCCGCGACGCGATCGCCGGCTGCGACGCCGTGCGCGCCGAGCGCCGCTGCACGCGCGACACGACGCGCGTGCAGCGCTGCGTGCGAGACGCGCGCGCTTGACCTTGTCCTCGCCCCAGAAGACGAGCGCGTCGCCGTCGTCGTCGGCGCGCCGGCGCTCGAGCAGGTTCTCGGCGAAGTTGAGCTCGCGCGTCGGGGAAGCAGCGCGCGCCGGGCATGCGGTCGGCATCGAGCAGCACGCGCTCGCCCGGCTCGCCGATCACGCCGCCGTAGTCCCACATCTCGCGCCAGAAGTCCCACTTGTGGTCGACCGACCAGCGCCAGAGCTTGTCGTAGGTGTCCGACGTCGACGCCGTGCTTCGCCTCGATCATGCGCCGCGAACGCGGTGATGTTCGCCTGCGCGATGCGCTCGGCGGACGGCTCCCAGAGCTTGGCTGATGGTCATCGTGATCACTCCGCGGCGGCGCGCAGCGGCGCCAGCGATGCACGTCGGGCAACGGCGTCGAGCGGCCGGTGGCGAGGTCGATCCACACGATCTTCGCCGCGCCGTCGGCGTATTTCGTGCCCTCGCAATGCAGCTCGTAGTAGCTCATGACGCTCGAGCGGCCCGGCGTGGCCGAGGAACATCCGCACCTCGACGTCGCCCGGATACACCAGCGGCACCAGGAAGTTGCAGCTCGCGTTGACGATCACCGGTCCCTGCCCGCGATCGTAGAACGCCCGCCTCGTGCGCCAGCGCGTACAGCCACTCGATGCGCGCCTGCTCCATGTAGCGGAAGTAGACCGTGTTGTTCACGTGGCCGAGCGCGTCCATGTCGCGCCCAGCGGATCGGGCTGCACGGACGTGTGGACGAGGATGCGGGGCGTGGTCATGAAGAAGTGGCGGCCGGACCGCGGTCGACCGGGCAATTATAATGATGCGTGTCGCCACCGGGCACCGCGGCCCCTGACCAAGAGCACGACGAGCGATGACCCGCGAATCGATGGAGTACGACGTCGTGATCGTCGGCGGCGGCCCCTCGGGCCTCGCCGCGGCGATCCGACTCAAGCAGCTCGCCGCGGAGCAGTCGCGCGAGGTCTCGGTCTGCGTCCTCGAGAAGGGCTCGGAGGTCGGCGCGCACATCCTGTCGGGCGCGGTGATCGATCCCGAGGGGCTCGACGAGCTCTTCCCCGACTGGCAGGCCAAGGGCGCGCCGCTCGCCACACCGGTGACCGACGACCGCTTCCTGATGCTCACGGCCGAGCAAGGCGTATCGCATGCCGAACTGGCTGCTGCCGCCGCTCATGAACAACCACGGCAACTACATCGTGAGCCTCGGCAACGTGTGCCGCTGGCTCGCGCAGCAGGCCGAAGGCCTGGGCGTCGAGATCTACCCGGGCTTCGCGGCGGCCGAGGTGCTGTACGACGACAACGGCGCGGTGCGCGGCGTCGCGACCGGCGACATGGGCGTGGCGCGCGACGGCACGCACAAGCCCGAGTACCAGCCGGGCATGGAGCTGCACGCCAAGTACACGCTGTTCGCCGAAGGCTGCCGCGGCTCGCTGTCGCAGGAGCTCGATGCAGAAGTTCAACCTGCGCGACGGCGTCGATCCGCAGAAATACGGCATCGGCATCAAGGAGCTGTGGGAGGTCGCGCCGGAGCAGCACCAGCCGGGCCTGGTGCTGCACAGCCAGGGCTGGCCGCTCGACTCCGAGACCGGCGGCGGCTCGTTCCTGTATCACTTCGACGACAACCTCGTCTCGGTCGGGCTTCGTCGTCCACCTCAACTACGAGAACCCGCACCTGTCGCCGTACGACGAGTTCCAGCGCTTCAAGACGCATCCGGCGATCCGCGGCACGTTCGAGGGCGGCAAGCGGCTCGCCTACGGCGCGCGCGCGATCAACGAGGGCGGGCTGCAGTCGGTGCCGAAGCTCGCCTTTCCCGGCGGCGCGCTGATCGGCTGCGCCGCGGGCTTCGTCAACCTGCCGCGCATCAAGGGCACCCACAACGCGATGAAGACCGGCATGCTCGGCGCCGAGGCCGCGTTCGCCGCGCTCGGCGGCCGGGCGCGCGCACGACGAGCTCGCCGACCTGCCGGAGGCGTTGCGCAAGTCGTGGGTCTACGAGGACCTCTACAAGGTGCGCAACGTCAAGCCCGGGCTGCAAATGGGGCATGCTGCTCGGGCTCGCTGCACGGCGGCATGCACATGTGGCTCAACGACCTCGGCCTCGGCGGGCTGGTGCCGTGGACGCTGCGCCACGGCAAGCCCGACCACGAGTCGCTCAAGCCCGCGGCGCGAGATGCCGCGCATCGACTACCCGAAGTACGACGGCGTGCTCACGTTCGACAAGCTGTCCTCGGTGTTCCTGTCGAACACCAACCACGAGGAGGACCAGCCGATCCACCTGCAGCTGCGCAATCCGGCCATTCCCGTCGACGTCAACCTCGCGCTCTACGACGGCCCCGAGGCGCGCTACTGCCCGGCCGGCGTCTACGAGTTCGTCGCCGACGAAGGCCGGCGCGCGGGCCAGCGGCTGCAGATCAACGCGCAGAACTGCGTGCACTGCAAGACCTGCGACATCAAGGATCCGCGGCAGAACATCCACTGGGTGACGCCGGAAGGCGGCGGCGGGCCCAACTACACGACGATGTAGCGCGGAGTCAGCCCTCGGCGGGCCACAGCCACGCGGCGCCGCGCACGCCGCTCGAGTCGCCGTGCACGTGGCGCACGAGCCCGCGTGTCGACGCGGTCCGAGAACACCCACGGCGCCCCACAGCCGCGGCACGCGCGTCGTAGAGTCGATCGATGTTCGACATGCCGCCGCCCAGCACGATCACGTCCGGATCGAGGAGGTTGATCGACGTGCGCGAGCGCGCGCGCGAGCCGCTCCTCGTAGCGCGCGAGCGACGGCCTCGGCGCCGCGTCGCCCGCGCGCGGCCGCGGCGCGACGATCTGCGTCGCGTCGGCAGCGTCGCGGCCCGTCGCCTGCGCGTGATCGCGCTCGAAGCCCGGGCCGGACAGCCACGTCTCGATGCACCCGCGCCGCCCGCAGTAGCACGCGGGCCCGGGACGCTCGTCGTCGCGCGGCCACGGCAGCGGATTGTGTCCCCACTCGCCGGCGATCGCGTTGCGGCCCGTCGAGCACGCGGCCCGCCGACGACGATGCCGCCGCCCACGCCCGTGCCGAGGATCACGCCGAACACGACCGCGCGCGCCCCGCCCCGCGCCGTCGATCGCCTCCGACAGCGCGAAGCAGTTCGCGTCGTTGCTGATGCGCACCGGCGCGCGCCAAGCGCGCCTCGAGGTCGGCCTGCGAACGGCCGGCCGTTGAGGCACACCGAGTTCGAGCCGCGCAGGAGCCCGGTCGCGCGCGACAGCGATCCGGGCGTGCCGATGCCGACGGTCGCCGCCCCGGCGCGACGCCCGAGCGCCGCCTCCGCGTCGCGCACCAGCGGCGCGATCGCGTCGAGCGTCGCGCTCGTAGTCGCCCTGCGGCGTGGCGACGCGCCGGCGCAGGCGCTCGTCGCCGCCGGCGTCGAGCGCGACGATCTCGATCTTGGTGCCGCCGAGGTCGATGCCGAGGCGATGACGTTGCGTCATGGCGTCGTGCCGCTCCCGGCGATGTTCGCGTACCGCGACGGTTGACCCCCCTACGGCGATGCCCGATTATTACCGACAACGCGACCGCGCCCGCCGGCATGCATGACCGACGCGCGCGCCGGCCCGGCCCTTGTCGCATGCGCGCTGCCCGACGCTCGTCGTCGCCCGGAGCACTCGTCGCCCATGATCCGTCGCTGCCTCGACCGTGCTCCTCGCCGCGCGTGCCCGCGCTCGCGCACGCGCAGCTCAACATGTACTGCAGCTCGCCCAACACCGCGTGGTGCCAGGGCATGGCGGTCGGCTTCGAGAAGGCGACCGGCACCAAGGTCGCGGTCGTGCAGAAGGCGACCGGCGAGATGCTCGCGCAGATCAAGGCCGAGAAGGCGCAATCCGAAGGGCGACATCTGGTGGGCCGGCCCCGCCGACAGCTACCTGCAGGCGGCGGAGGAAGGCCTGCTCGAGGAGTACCGGTCGCCGAACGTCGGCGCAGCTCTACGACTGGGCGCAGCGGATCACCGACGGTGTCGAAGAACCGCGTGGCCGGCGTCTACGGCGGCATCCTCGCGCTCGGCTACAACACCGAGATCGGCGGACAAGAAGAAGCTGCCGGTGCCCAAGTGCTGGAAGGACCTGACCAATCCGGCGCTCAAGGGCGAGGTGATGCTCGGCAATCCGAATTCGTCGGGCACCGCCTACCTGATGCTCGCGTCGCTCGTGCAGGTGATGGGCGAGGACGAGGCGTTCCGCTACATGGTCGACGCTCAACCGCAACGTGACGAGCTACGCGCGCTCCGGCATCGGCCCGATGACGGCGGTGACGCGCGGCGAGGTGTACGCTCGGCAGCACGGTGCTGCACGGCGTGATCAACGAGATCGTGCGCGGCTTCCCGGTGCTGCCGGTGCTGCCGTGCGAGGGCGTCGGCTACGAGATCGGCTCGATGGCGATCATCAAGGGCACGCGCAACCTCGACGCCGCGAGGAAGTTCTACGACTGGGCGCTGACGCGCCGAGGCGCAGAAGATCGGCCTCGACGTCAAGGAGTACGCGATTCCGACCAACCGCAGCGTCGCCGCTGCCGCCGCAGGTGCCGAAGCTCACCGACATCAAGGTGATCGACTACGACTTCGCGAAGTACGGCGCGCAGCGAAACGCGCAAGCGCCTGCTCGAGCGCTGGGAGAAGGAAGTCAACGCCGCGCCGCGATGACGCGCGCACCGCGCGCGCCGCTGCTCGCGCTGGCTCGCGGTCGGCGCGCCGGCTTCCTTGCTCGTTCCGTGGTACGCGCTGCCGGACTCGGTGCTCGCGCCGGCGTGGCTCGCGCGACTGGACCGGCAAGGAGCACGCGCCGGCGCTCGCTGCAGATCGCTGCTGCACGGTCGCGCGCTGGCTCGCGCCGCTCGGCGCTGCTGCTCGCCGCCGCCGCGCTGCTGCTCGTCCGCGCGCTCGATCGCGGCCGCGCGCGCAACGGCGCTTGCTCGTCGCTCGGCGCCGCCGGCTTCGCCTACACGTTCGCGCAGGGCTTCGCGATCGGTCGGCCGGGCGCGACCGTCGGCTGGCGCGACGTTCGGCGCGCTCGCGGCGGCCAGTACGGCATGGGCCTCGGCGCGTGCCTCGTGCTCGCCGCGTTCGCGATGCTGCTTCGCACTGGGGCTCGCGGTGCGCGGCTATTTCAAGGGCGACGCGTTCGTCGCCGGCAGCGTCGTCGCGGTCGGCGTCGCTGGTCGCCGTGTTCACGTTCTACCCGGTCGTCACGATCCTGCTGCAGGCGCTCGAGGACGACGACGGCGCCTTCTCGCTCGCCGCGTTCGTCGCGCGGCTCACCACGGAGAAGATCTGGGGCCTCGGCTGCCTCGTCGGCGCGACGCGCGCTGCGGCGTCGCGTGGAACACGCTGCTGCTCGCGCTGCCTGCGCGCTCGGCTGCACGGCGCTCGGACTCGCGTTCGCGCTGATCGTCGACGCGCACCGCGTTCCGCTACAAGCGCGTGCTGCGCGTGCTGTCCGTGCTGCCGATCATCACGCCGCCGTTCGTGATCGGCCTCGGCCTCATCCTGCTGTTCGGCCGCTCGGGGCTCGTCAACCAGTTGCTCGAGTGGGCGTTCGGCATCGAGCCCGACGCGCTGGATCTACGGCATGCAGGGCATGCTCGTCGCGCAGGTGTTCGCGTTCACGCCGATCGCCTTCCTCGTGCTGATCGGCGTGGTCGAGGGCGTGTCGCCGTCGCTGGAGGAAGCCGCGCAGACGCTGCGCGCCGACCGCTGGCGCACGTTCGTCGACGTCTCGCTGCCGCTGATGCGGCCGGGCCTCGCCAACGCGTTCCTCATCAGCTTCATCGAGTCGATCGCCGACTTCGGCAATCCGATCCTGCTCGGCGGCAACTTCGGCGTGCTGTCGACCGAGATCTTCTTCTCGGTCGTCGGCGCGCAGCTCGACCAGGGCCGCGCGGCGACGCTCGGCATCGTGCTGCTCGGCTTCGCGCTCGCGCGCGTTCTTCGCGCAGCGCCGCGTGCTCGGGACGCAAGGTCTACACCGCGATGTCCGGCAAGGGCGACTCGGGCGCTGCCGACGCCGCTGCCCGACGGCGTGCGCCGCGCTGTGCTACGCCGTCGCCCTGCCGTGGGCCGCGCTGACGGTCGTCGATCTACGCGATGGCGCTCGCCGGCGGCTTCGTCGAGACCTGGGGCCGCGACTACACGCCGACGCTGCAAGCACTACGTGAAGGCGTTCGGCGTCGAATGGGGACCGCACGGCCTGCTCTGGGCCGGCGCCGCGTGGAACTCGTTCTGGACCACGGTGAAGCTCTCCGCGATCGCCGCGCCGCTCACCGCCGGCGCTCGGCATCGCTG
This sequence comes from uncultured beta proteobacterium, assembly GCA_963725735.1. GTDB lineage: Bacteria > Pseudomonadota > Gammaproteobacteria > Burkholderiales > Casimicrobiaceae > VBCG01. Next base: position 128,404 of record CAVRZM010000003.1, read on the forward strand.
ACGGCCTATCTGCTGACGCGCCAGCGCTTCGCCGGCCAGGCGGCGTTCGAGTTCGGCACCATGCTGTCGTTCGCGATTCCCGGCACGGTGATCGGCGTCTCGTACATCCTCGCGTTCAACGTGCCGCCGATCGAGATCACCGGCACCGCGCTGATCCTCGTCGCTCTGCAACGTCTTCCGCAACATGCCGGTCGGCGTGCGCGCCGGCATGGCGTCGATGGCGCAGATCGACCGCAGCCTCGACGAGGCGTCGACCACGCTCGGCGCGCGCGGCCTCACGACGCTGCGCCGCGTGCTGCTGCCGCTGCTCAAGCCCGCGGTCGTCGCCGCGCTGGTCTACAGCTTCGTGCGCGCGATGACCACGGTGTCCGCGGTGATCTTCCTCGTGTCCGCGCGAGTACGAATGGGCGACCACCTACATCATCAACCGCGTCGTCAACGGCGACTACGGCGTCGCGATCGCGTACAGCTCGGTGCTGATCGTGCTGATGCTCGCGGTGATCTGGCTCATCCAGCGCGTGGTCGGCGAGCGGCGGCTCGGCCGCCGCGCCGCCGCGCGCCGGCGCAGCGTCGGCCGCCGCGGCATGCGCGCATGACCGGGCAGCGCCGCATGAAGGCCGCGTCGATCGAGCTTCCGCGACGTCACCAAGCGCTACGGCGACGTCGACGGCCGTGCGACGACGTCTCGTTCACGATCGCGGCCGGCACGCTGGTCACGCTGCTCGGACCGTCCGGCTGCGGCAAGACGACGATGCTGCGGCTGATCGCCGGCCTCGAGCTGCCGACGGCGGGCGACGATCCGCATCGGCGAGCGCGACGTGTCGCGCATGCCGCGCCGCCGAGCGCGACGTGTCGATGGTGTTCCAGAGCTACGCGCTGTTCCCGCACATGACGCGTGCTGGAGAACGTGCGCTACGGCCTCGACGTCTCGCGGCATGCCGACGCGCCGACGCGGACGAGCGCGCGCACGCGGCGCTCGCCACCGTCGGCCTGACCGGCTTCGACGCGCGCCTGCCCTCGGAGCTCTCCGGCGGCCAGCAGCAGCGCGTCGCGGTGGCGCGCGCGCTGGTGCTCGAGCCGGCGGTGCTGCTGTTCGACGAGCCGCTGTCCAACCTCGACGCGCGCCTGCGCCGGCAGATGCGCGAGGAGATCCGCGAGCTGCAGCAGCGCCTCGCGCTGACCGTCGTCTACGTGACGCACGACCAGGCGGAGGCGATGGCGGTGTCCGACCGCATCATCGTGATGAACAAGGGCGCGATCGCGCAGGAGGGCGCGCCGCGCGAGCTCTACGAGCAGCCGCGCGACCCGTTCGTCGCCGGCTTCATGGGCGACGCCAACCGCGTGCGCGGCACGCTGCAGCGCCGCGACGCGACGCATGCCGACGTGCGCCTCGGCGGCATCGACGCTCGACCTGCCGCATCGCGGCGCTGCCCGACGGCGACGGTCGAGCTCTCGATCCGCCCCGAAGCGATCACGCTGCGTGCCCGAGGCGCGAGTCGCCGCTGCACGGCACGGTCCGCAAGGCCGCCTATCTCGGCGGCCTCATGGAGTACACGCTCGACACGCCGATCGGCGAGCTGTTCGCGATCTCGATGGCCGTCGACGCGCCGCTGGCCGTCGGCGCGCGCGTCGGCGTCGCGCTCGCCGCCACGGCGTGCGTGGTCGATCCCGCCGGGCGCGCACGACTCCGCGATGAACTGGGTCGTCGTCCTGCTGCTGGTCAGCGAGCCTCTGGGGCGCGTGGAACTGGTGGAGCAGCGAGCGCGCAGGTGCGCGTGCCGCCGGGCATCGTCGCGCCGGCAGACCCGGTGCAGGACAATCTCGATCCGCCGCCGTGTTCGGCGCGAAGGAGCACACGTGTTCGCGCGCGCGCGCAAGCTACGAGATCACGGCGCGCGTGCTGCGCAAGGAAATCTACCGCGTCGACGGCGGCGCCAATCTCGCGCCGCTCGACCTCGGCCTCGGCTGGGGCGCCATGTCGGACACGCGGGTCGTCGAGCAGCTGCAGTTCTCGCAGATGGGCCGCTTCTTCTACTGGCAGCCGCGCGACTGGGTCGACCTTCCCGCTGTCGCCGGCGGACACGATCACGCACGCGGCGCAGGTGCACGCGATTCCCGCCGACGACGCCGTCGAGCGCCGGCTGCGCAAGCTGCGGCCGGGCCAGGTGGTGACGCTGTCGGGCTATCTCGTCGACGTGCGCGGGGCCCGACGGATTCCGGTGGAGCACGTCGCTGCGCCGCGACGACACCGGCGACGGCGCATGCGAGCTCATGTGGATCGGCACGTGACGGTGGACTAGCGTGGCGCGCAGGTCGTCAGGGCACCCCGCAGAACACCGGGCCCTTCGACGATCCAGCCCGCCGCCTGCATCGCGCGCAGGTCTCGACCGGCTCGTCGTGAAGCGATGGTTCGCCTGCCCGCCCATGCCGTTGTTGTAGAGGCGGATGACGGGAATGCGATCGGCCGGGCAGTCGCCGGCGGCCGGGCGTGTCGGCCGCGAACGCGAGTCCCTTCGTACGTCCACAGCGGATTCGCCTTCACCTTCGCGCATTCGGCGGCGTCGATCGTGAAGAAGTGCGAGTTCGGGCCCGAGCGGCGGCGTGCCGAAGAAGCGGCACGCCGGCAGGCCGTAGCGGCGGCCCGACGGATACACCTTGAACTCGTAGTCCGTGCGCTGCCAGCCCGGAACCACGACGCCCGCGTCGAGCATCGCCGCTTCCGCGGGCTCGGCCGTGATGAAGTAGTGGTTGAGCGACGGGTTGTAGTACTCGACGGCGATCGCCTGCGGCAGCGCGCTCGCGTGCTGCGGATCGCGCGCGGGCGCCATGTAGTCGATGCGCTCGACGTCGTCGCCGCCGCCCTGCACCGACGTCATGCGCGCGCTGGTCGCGCGCGCGACGGCGTCGTCCGGCCAGCTGGCCCGTCGAGGAACGCGCAGCGACCACGTGAAGATGTCGGTGGCGTACGCGGCGTCGAAGCCGTGCTCGACGTCCGGTGAGCGCGACCAGCTGCCGCGTATCGGTCAGCCGGCGCATGCCCTGCTCGGTCGACGCGAGATCGGCGCCGTCGTGTCGGCGGTGCCGCTGATCGCGAGATACGGCAGCGTCACGCCGTCGAGCCCCTCCAGGTCGCGCGCCGAACGCCGGATAGAGGTCGATGCCGAAGTACGGGACGTAGCCGACCGCCGCCTTGAGCCGCGGGTCGAGCGTCACCTGCGAGTACTGACGACTGTCCGAGCGTCGTCGTGAGCGCGGCGCCGGCCATCAGCAGCAGCGACTCGCCGCCGAGGCTCGCGCCGAAGCCGCCGACGCGCGCGGCATCGACGTGGTCGCGAAAGTCCGGATGCGCGAGCACGGCGATCGAGCGCCGCCGACAGCGAGAGCGGCCGCACCGCCTGCATCGCGACGAACGTACTGGAAGTGGAGCAGCGCGTAGACGACGTCCTGGACAGGTTGTCGAGCTCGATGTCGGCGAAGCGCAGGTCGCCGTGGAACGGCGCGACGACGACGTAGCCGTAGCTCGCGAACACCTTCAGCGCCTCGATGTAGTCGCCGTCGATCGGGCTGCCCGGACAGTCCGTGCGAGAACAGCAGCACCGGAAAGCGCTCGCTGCCGCCGGGAAAGATCGGCCGGCTCCGCGCCGCGCTGCATGTGCGGCACCACGTTGCCGGTCGGCAGCACGTAGTCGGGGCGCGGATTGGCGCGGTCGGTCGGATAGCAGACCAGCGACGACGTAGGGATAGGTGGCGCCGGCATACGTGCCGAACATGCTCGAAGTCGTCGGGATTGGTCTGCTGAACGACGAACGCGTGCGCGGGATCGACGAGCAGGTCCGTGACGTAGCGTCCGTCCGAGGCACCGTCCCAGAACGACTGCGGCGAATCGCCGGCCGGCACGCGGCTGAAGTCCTGCTCGATGTTGCTGCAGCCGACGGCGAACGGTCCCGGCCCGAGCGGCGGGACCGGTCCCGCCAGCTCCGCTTGCGCCGCGCCTGCCGCTGCCAGGAGTATCGCGCACGCGGCGAGCGATCGCGCGACCGCGGTCTTCGAACCGATCGCCAGCGCCGCGAGCGCGCTTCGCAGACGACCCGCGGCCGCCCATCCGGCGCGAACTCGATGTCCTCCCGGCCGGCCGGCAGCGCGAACGCCGCGGTCACGCGACCGGTCGCCACGTCCGTCCGTTGCAGTCGTCCGAAGGTGCTGCCGGTTTGCGTGAGCCATGACGCGCCGTCCGCGGCGAACGCCGCGCCTTGTGTGAGGGATTCGACGGACGTCGCCTGCCGCGCGGCGCCCTCGTCGAGCGCGACTGTCGCCGCCACCGTTGCCGTCAACCCATCATGGGACACGTGCCGCGCGTGCGCGGTTCCGTCGGACTCCCGCCGGTACGGCGCGGATCAGAGCGTGCCGTCGCGCCAGGCCCGCGCCGCACAGCGCGCAATCGCAACGTGCGGCAGGCGCTCGCATGTCCGCACCCGGGCGGCAAATCGAACACGCGTGCAAATTCGCCGGTCCCGGCCAGCGCGCAGGCGCGCGCGACGACGCGCGCCGCGCCCGCCGTCAGAAGGCCTCCGCGTCCAGCGCCAGCGCGCTGTCGCCGCCGTGCGATGATCGTGTGCGCGAGCGCCGACGCCTGCGGCAGCAGGCAGTCGGCGTAGAAGCGCGCGGTGGCGATCTTCGCGTGCAGGAAGTGCGGAATCACCTTCGCCGGCCGCGAGCTGCTCCGACGCCGACGAGCGCCGCGCGTCCCATCTGCCACCCGCCGGCCGCGACGCCCCACAGCTTGAGGTACGCGACCGCGCCCGCGTGCGCGGCGCGCGGCTGCTGGCCGTACGCGGGCACCATCCAGTCGATCGCCGATCTGCAGGTCCGCGGTCGCGGCCGCGAGCTGCACGCCGATGGCCTGCAGCGCGGGTTCGCGTGCGCGCGGCGAGCTTCGCCGCCACCTTGTCGATCTCCGCCGCGACGGCGCGGGCGACCGCGCCGCCGTCGCGCGCGGTCTTGCGGCCGATCAGGTCGTTCGCCTGGATGCCGGTGGTGCCCTCGTAGATCGTGGTGATGCGCGCGTCGCGCAGTGCTGCGCGGCGCCGGTTTCCTCGATGAAGCCCATGCCGCCGTGCACCTGCACGCCGAGCGACGTCGACTTCCTGCGCGATCTCGGTGGACCAGCCCTTGACGATCGGGATCATGAGGTCGACGAACGCCTGCGCCTTGGCGCGCGCCGCCTCGTCCGGGATTGCGCGCGCGCGTTGTCCAGCGCCGCCGCGGTGACGTAGGCGAGCGCGCGCGTGGCCTCGGTGTACGCGCTCATCGTCATCAGCATGCGGCGGACGTCCGGATGCTGGATGATCGGCCCGCCCTCGCCGCCCTTCTCCAGGCCGACCGCCTTGCCCTGCACGCGCTCGCGCGCATAGGCGACCGCGCGCTGGTAGGCGCGCTCGGAGATGCCCACGCCCTCCAGCCCGACGGAGAAGCGCGCGAGGTTCATCATGATGAACATGTACTCGAGGCCGCGGTTCTCCTCGCCGACCAGGTAGCCGATCGCGCCGTCCTTGTCGCCGTACACCATCACCGCGGTCGGGCTCGCGTGGATGCCGAGCTTGTGCTCGATCGACACGCAGTGCACGTCGTTGCGCGCGCCGAGCGAGCCGTCGGCGTTGACCAGGAACTTCGGCACGACGAACAGCGAGATGCCCTTCACGCCTTCGGGCGCGTCCGGCGTGCGCGCGAGCACCAGGTGCACGATGTTCTCGGTGTAGTCGTGCTCGCCGTAGGTGATGAAGATCTTCTGGCCGTAGAGCTGTAGGTGCCGTCGCCCTGCGGCACCGCGCGCGTGCGCACCGCCGCGAGGTCGGAGCCCGCCTGCGGCTCGGTGAGGTTCATCGTGCCGGTCCACGTCGCCCGCCACCATCTTCGGCAGGAACGTCTTCTTCAGCGCGTCGGAGCCGCGCAGCTCGATCGCCTCGATCGCGCCCTGCGTGAGCAGCGGGCACAGGTCGAACGCCATGTTCGACGCGTGCCACATTTCCTCGACCGCGGTGGCCACGAGCTGCGGCAGGCCCTGGCCGCCGTACTCCGGATTCTTGGTGAGGCCGTTCCAGCCGTTCGCGCAGAACTGCTGGTAGGCCTCCTTGAAGCCCTTCGGCGTCTTGACGACGCCGCCTTCGAGCCACCTCGAGCCTTCCTGGTCGCCCGGCCAGTTGAGCGGGTCGAGCACGTCGGTCGCGAACTTCGCGGCCTCCTCGAGGATCGCGGCGACCGTGTCGGGCGTCGCCTCCTCGAAGCCCGGCAGCTTCGCGACCTGCTCGAGGCCGGCGAGCTCGTTCAGCACGAACTGCATGTCGGGCAAGGGGGCGTGATAGGTGCTCATGCGCAAGGTCAACCGATGGAGTGGACGGGATACCGTTAGCGTACGATTCCGCCGCTAGAGCAAACGCTCTAATGATCGAGGGCGCCGACGCAGGCGCCCGCGGATCGGTCAGCCCAGCTCGGCAGTGAGCTCCGGCACCAGCTCGAACAGGTCGCCGACGATGCCGTAGTCGGCGATCTGGAAGATCGGCGCCTCCTCGTCCTTGTTGATCGCGACGATGACCTTGCTGTCCTTCATGCCGGCCAGGTGCTGGATCGCGCCGGAGATGCCGACCGCGATGTAGAGGTCCGGCGCGACGATCTTGCCGGTCTGCCCGACCTGCTAGTCGTTCGGCACGAAGCCCGCGTCGACCGCGGCGCGCGACGCGCCGATCGCCGCGTTCAGCTTGTCGGCGAGCGGCTCGAGCATCTTGAAGTTCTCGCCGCTGCCGAGCCGCGGCCGCCCGAGACGACGATGCGCGCGCTGGTGAGCTCGGGCCGCTCGGACTTCGTGAGCTCCTGCCCCGCGACCGTCGACAGGCCGGTGTCGGGCGCGGCCGCGATCGCTCTCCACCGGCGCCGATGCCGCCGGCGCCGGCGCGCGTCGAATGCCGTGGTGCGCACGGTGATCACCTTGATCGCGTCCTTCGACTGCACGGTGGCGAGCGCGTTGCCCGCGTAGATCGGGCGCACGAAGGTGTCCGGCGACTCGATGGCCGATGATCTCGGAGACCTGCGCGACGTCGAGCAGCGCGGCGACGCGCGGCATCACGTTCTTGCCGAAGCCGGTCGCCGGCGCGAGCACGTGCGTGTAGCCGCCGGGCAGCAGCGACAGCGCCGTGGCGGCGACGTTCTCCGCCGTCGGCCGACGCGAGATGCGGCGCGTCCGCGATGCAGCACCTTGGCGACGCCCGCGATCTGCGCCGCGGCCTGCGCCGCGCCGCCGCGCGTCGTGCCCGCGACCAGCACGTGCGACGTCGCCGCCGAGCTTGCGCCGCGGCCGTGACGGCATGCGCGGTGGCCGACTTGAGCGCCGCGTTGTCGTGCTCGGCGATGACGAGGATGGTCATGGTCGTCTTCTCGTCAGGCGATCACCTTCGCTTCGTTGCGCAGCTTCGCGACGAGCTCCTTGACGTCGGCGACCTTGCCGCCGCCCTTGCGCTTCGGCGGCTCGACCACCTTGAGCGTCGCGAGGCGCGGCGCGACGTCGACGCCGAGCGCGTCGGGCGTCGAGGTCGTCGAGCGGCTTCTTCTTCGCCTTCATGATGTTGGGCAGCGTCACGTAGCGCGGCTCGTTCAGGCGCAGGTCGGTGGTGACGACCGCCGGCAGCTTCATCTCGACCGTCTCCAGGCCGCCGTCGACTTCGCGCGTCACCGTCGCCTCGCCGTTCGGCGATCTCGACCTTCGAGGCGAAGGTCGCCTGCGGCCAGCCGAGCAGCGCCGCGAGCATCTGGCCGGTCTGGTTGGCGTCGTCGTCGATCGCCTGCTTGCCGAGGATCACGAGGTCGGGCTTCTCCTCGTCGACGATCGGCTCGCAGGAGCTTCGCCACCGCGAGCGGCTGCAGCTCGGCGTCGGTCTCGACCAGGATCGCGCGGTCGGCGCCGAGCGCGAGCGCGGTGCGCAGCGTCTCCTGGCACGCGGCGACGCCGCAGGACACGGCGACGATCTCGGTCGCCACGCCCTCCTCCTTGAGGCGCACCGCCTCCTCGACCGCGATCTCGTCGAACGGATTCATCGACATCTTGACGTTGGCGGTCTCGACGCCCGTGCCGTCGGGCTTGACGCGGACCTTGACGTTGTAATCGACGACGCGCTTGACGGGGACGAGGACTTTCATGGGGATACCCGCAGGAGGGAAAATGACGGGGAGCGCTACGGTTCAATTATAGCGGTTCGCCGGGCACCGGCCCGGTGCTGCACCCGCATGTCGCGTGTCGGCACCCGGCGAGTTGCGGGGCGGCGGCGGCGGACGTAGCATTCGCCCTCGCGCGCCACGGGCGCGGGGTGGCCCGGGCCACCGGCCCTCCTCCTTCAGCGAGCTCCTCGTGACCGCCAACGTCCAGCCTCCCGCCAACATCGACGCGATCCTGCGCGCCACGCCGCATCGCTTCCCGTTCCTGCTCATCGACCGCATCGAGGCGTGCGAGCCCGGCAAGTGGGTACGCGTGATCAAGAACGTCAGCGCGCACGATGCCGTGCTGCCGCGCGCCCCGCTCGGCGAGCGCGTGATGCCGCAGATGCTGCTGGTGGAGGCGCTCGCGCAGGCGGCGGGCTCGCTGTGCCATTACTCGGGGATGATGAGCACGGGCCGGCGCTCGATCATGTTCTTCGCCGGCGTCGACAATTGCCGCTTCGGGCGCGACGTGGTTCCCGGCGACCAGGTGCTGCTGGAATGCACGATGAAGCGCACGATGCGCGGCGTGGCCAAGCTCTTCGGCAAGGCATCCGTCGACGGCGAAGTGGTGGTGGAAGCCGACCTCACCGCCGTGGTGCGCGATATCGACGCACCGCAGGCGGTCGCCTGATCGGCCGCGCGGCCTCCCGCGCGCGTCCCTTTCCGCTGCCCCCACGGGTGCCCCCGGGGCGGCGGCATGCTAAGCTCACCGGCCCGACGCCTCCACCCAGCGGAGCTCACCCGTGCCTGGCCTACTGCCCAACGTCGATCCCGAGGGATTGCTCGAATACTCGGTGGTGTTCACCGATCGTGCGCTCAACCACATGTCGCAGCAGTTCCAGGGCGTCATGCGCGACATCGCGAGCACCCTGCGCCACGTCTATCACGCGCACAGCGCGGTGGTCGTGCCGGGCAGCGGCACGTTCGGCATGGAAGCGGTTGCGCGGCAGTTTGCCACCGGCAGGAAATGCCTGGTCATCCGCAACGGCTGGTTCTCCTATCGCTGGACGCAGATCTTCGACATGGGCAGCATCCCGTCGGAATCGATCGTGCTGAAGGCCCGCCGCACCGGCACGACCCGGCAGGCGCCGTGGACGCCGCCGCCCATCGCGGAAGTCGTTGCGGCGATCACCGCCCAGCGACCGGCCGTGGTGTTCGCGCCGCACGTCGAGACGGCATCCGGCATCATCCTGCCCGACGATTACCTGCGTGCGGTCGGCGAAGCCACGCACGCGGCCGGCGGCCTGTTCGTGCTCGATTGCATCGCGTCGGGCGCGATCTGGGTCGACATGCAGGCCACCGGCGTGGACGTCCTCATCAGCGCGCCGCAGAAGGGCTGGAGCAGCTCGCCGTGCTGCGCGCTCGTGATGCTGAGCGAGCGGGCGCGCGCCGCCATCGACGGCACCACCAGCACCAGCTTCTCGTGCGACCTGAAGCGCTGGCTGGGCATCATGGAAGCGTACGAAAAGGGCGGCCACGCGTATCACGCGACCATGCCCACCGATGCGCTCGCCAAGCTGCGCGACACGATGAAGGAGACCGAGCGCTTCGGCTTCGAGCGTGCGCGCGCGGCGCAGATGGAATTGGGCGGCAAGGTGCGGGCGCTGCTCGCGCGCAACGGCCTGCCCAGCGTCGCCGCCCCCGGCTTCGAGGCGCCTGGCGTGGTGGTGAGCTACACCGGGGACAAGGAAATCCAGTCGGGCAAGAAATTCCTCGAGCACGGCCTGCAGACCGCGGCCGGCGTTCCGCTGCAATGCGACGAGCCCGCCGATTTCCAGACGTTCCGCATCGGCCTCTTCGGGCTCGACAAGTGGGCGAACGTCAATCGCTCCGTGCAGAACCTGGAGGACGCGCTGGCGCAGATCGCCGCACCGGTCGGCGCGTAGCCTGGCTAGACGAGATCCCGCAGCACGATCGTCGCCTCGCTGCCGCCCGCGGTCTTCACCTTCACCCGCGATCCGGGGGTCGCGCGCAGCGCATCGCGCGCGGCCGGCAGCGGCGTCTGCGCGGCCGGGTAGCCGTTGAACTCGACGATCACGTCGCCGGACTTGAGTCCCGCCTGCGCGGCCGGTCCGCCCGCGACCACGTCGACCACCTTGTAGCCCTCCGGCGTCCGCTCGAGCCACATGCCGGAACGGTCGCCGATGTCGGGCGTGCCGAAGTTGAGATAGCGCTCGAGGTACAGGCTGTCGTTCGGCAGGTCGTACGTCACGGCGAACTGCCGCATGATGCCGAAGCCGATGTTGCCCGCCACCTCGCCTTTCGCGGCGGCGGTATCCGCCGCGACGCGGGGAATGGCGATCACCGGGTTGGGCACGTCCACGCTGCCGAGCTTCAGCGACTTGCCGCGCGCGAGCACCGCGCGCACCGGACCCGCGGCGCCCGCGCCGGTGATCGCCTCGTTCTTCGCGTTGAGCTTGCTTCTCGAGATCGTTCTTCGCCGCGAACGCCGGCACCAGCGTGACCGAGCCGCGACTGCCGGTGTCGATCTCGAACAGGCCCGGCACGCCGTCGATGCTGCCGCTCACCTGCGGCAGGCGGCCGCGCGCGGCCACCGCCACCTTCGTCCCCGACCCCGTGTACTTGAACGACGCGGGGTCGTAGAGCGTCATGCGCGAGCGCGCGTAGTCGAGCTTGATCGGCATGCGCACGAACCATTCGAGCCCGAGGATGCCCGCGACGTCGTCCACGCCCTCGACGCGACGCAGGAGGCCCTCGATGTCCGCGACCGCGTACCGCTGGCCGCCGAGCTCGACGCCGTTGATGCTGGTCGTGTTGACGAGCAGCGACTTCGGCACCGGCTTGCCTTCGCCGACGAGCACCGCCGCGGTCTGGCTGGTGATCACGTTCGCCCCGCCCGCATCGAGCAGCATGCGGAACGGACCGCGTCCGTCGAGCAGCACGCGCACGAACAGGTGGCCGGACAGCGCCTCGAACGGAGCTTCGACCGACGTCGCGCCGGTCGGGAACACGAGGTCCTGCTGCTCCGCCGGCGGCCCGAATGCGATGCCGGCGAGCGGCTCGTTGAAGGCGATCTTCTGCACCTCGACGTTCTCGTCCATGCGCGGATCGCCGCGCGTGGTGCGCACCTTGAACGGGATGCGCACGCCCTGCACCTCGCGCCGGTCGGAATAGTGCTCGGTGCGCGTGGCATCCGCTTCCCGCTCGACGAGCTGCCCGATGAGCTTCGTCTCGACGTCGATCCAGAACTCGAACGTGCGCCCGCCTTCCGGCGTGATGCTCACGATGTCGAACTTGCGGCCGTCGCTGTCCTTGCGCTCCTTGTACTCGATGCGCGCGCGGCCCGCGCTCCGGATACCAGAACGCGAGCTTGTCGCGATACGCGGCGTTGGCGGCGAGCTCGAGCGCCGCCGGCGCCGTCTCGATCTTCGCGGCGTCGGTGCCGTCCTGCGTCCAAACGTTCTTGCCGTCGAAACCGCTGGCGCCTGCCAGCGGCCCGATGCTGTAGCGCAACACGGACTGTCCGGTGGCGATGTCGTTCCAGCGCTCGACGGTACCCTCCAGGCCCGCGGCCGATAGCCGCACTTCGCTGTGCTGCGTGCGCAGCGCGTCCCAGGCGGCACCGCCGCTGGCCGCCTTCGCGGCCGCCAGCAGCGCCACCGGATCGGGTTTCGCCGGCTCGCCCTTGCTGCGCGCAGCCGGCGCCTGCGCCAGTGCGGGCGCGGCGAGCGCGAGGGCGAACGTCAACAGGACAGGCAGGCAGGCGAGACGGCGAAGCGTGGACATGGCTGGCGCGGGCAAACCCGCGTGGAAGGCAGGCAATCGTCGATTATCGCAGATGCGGCGCGCTCACCGCACCCGGCCGAAGTGGCTCGCACCCGCGCGCTCCGCAGCGCGCGGCAAGTGACAGCCGCGCCGGCGACCGCTAGCATCCGGGCTGCCTCGACTTCGCGCGCCTCCTCCTTGTCCTCCGCCCCGCCGACGCACCCGCCGCCGCTGCTCCTGCGGCTGATGCCGTGGCTGCAGGCCTACGACCGCCGCGTCGCGCGCGACGACGCGCTGGCCGGCAGCACGCTCGCCGCGTACGCGGTCCCGAGCTCGATCGCCTACGCGCAGCTCGCCGGCATGCCGGTGCAGACCGGGCCTTTACTGCTACCTGTTCGCCGGCATCGCCTACGCGCTGTTCGGCACCTGCCGGCAGCTCGCGGTCGGCCCCACGTCGTCGATCGCGCTGACGCTCGCGGTGACGCTCGGCGGCATGGCCGCGGGCGATCCCGCGCGCTACGCCGAGCTCGCGACCGCCACCGCGCTCTTCGTCGGGCTGACCGCGCTGTTCGCGTGCGGCGATGCGCTGGGGCGGCATCGTGCACTTCATCTCCGAGACGGTGCTGACCGGCTTCAAGATCGGCGCGGGCATCGTGATCGCCGTGAGCCAGCTGCCGCTGCTGCTCGGCCTCGCCGGGCCAGCACGGCGACCTCGTGGCGACGCTGGCGCACATCGCGCGCAACCTGCCGCGGCACGCACGTGCCGTCGCTCGTGCTGGGGCTCGCCGCGCTCGTCGTGCTGCAGGTCGGGCACGCGCTGCGCCCGCGCTGGCCGATCCCGCTGATCGTGGTCGCGCTCTCGCTCGGCATGATGGACGCTGCCCGCGCAGCGACGCCTTGACCATCGCGACGGTCGGCACGATTCCGCGCGGCATTCCGCTGCCCGTCGTTCCCGCATCTGCACTGGGACGAGCTCGACACGCTGCTGCCGCTGTCGCTCGCGTGCTTCCTGCTCGCGTACAACGAGGGCATCGCCGCGGCGCGCGCTGCTCGCGCTGCGCCACGAGTACGCGATCGACCCCAATCGCGAGCTCGCTGGGGCTCGGCGCCGCCAACGTCGCGATCGCGTTCGGCCACGGTTTCCCGTCGGCCGGCGGCCTGTCGCAATCGCTCGTGAACGACGAGGCGCGCGCGCGCACGCCGGTGTCGATCGTCGTGTGCTCGGCGTGGATGGCGATCGTGCTGCTGTTCCTCACCGGGCTCTTCGACGCGCCTGCCGCAGCCGCTGCTGGCGGCGCTGGTGCTCGCCTCGGTGCAGAGCATGTTCAGGATCGACGAGCTGCGCCAGCTCCGCCGCGTGAGCAAGGCCGAGTTCGTGATCGCGATGGTGACGATCGCCGCGGTGCTCGGCGTCGGCATCCTGAAGGGCGTGCTCGTCGCGTGCGTCTTCTCGCTCGCGATGCTGATCCGGCGGCTCGCGCTGCCGGAGTGCGTGCTGCTCGGGCCGCATCCCCGGCACCGACCACTTCGCCTCGCTCGTGCGCCACCCGACGGCGCAGACCGTGCCCGGCGTCATCGTCTTCCGGCCGAATGCCGCGCTGCTGTACTTCAACGTCGACAACGTGCGCGAGCACATGCTGCAGCTCCTCGACGCGCGCCGAGGTCGCCGCTGCGGCGGATCATCATCGACCTGTCGTTCACCACCGAGCTCGACCTGTCCACCGTCCGCATGCTGATCGACTTCGCGCGGCGCGCGCGGGAGGACGGCGTGGCGGTGCTGCTCGCCGATGCGCACTATCGCGTGCGCGCGCTGCTGGCGCGCGAGAAGAACGGCAGCCTGCTGGGCGACCTGACGCGCTCGTACTCGATCGCCGAGCTGGTGGACGGCCTCGAGTTCGACATTCCCGCGCCGCCGAACGGCCGCGTGCAGGCGACGCCCGCGCCTTCTCTGTAAGATGGCGGTCGCGCCCGCGACCATGGGCGAAGGGGCCCCGGTCACTGACGCGCCGCCGGCGCGCGCGGGCACCACGCGAGACCACGCAATGGCGCGACCCGAGTTCGACATCGTCGTGATCGGCGGCGGCTCCGGCGGACTCGTCGTCGCGGCCGGCGGCAGCACGCTCGGCGCCAAGGTCGCGCTGGTCGAGCGGCACAAGCTCGGCGGCGATTGCCTGTGGTACGGCTGCGTGCCGTCGAAGGCGCTCATCAAGTCGGCGCGCGTCGCGCACGAGATGCGCAACGCGCCGCACTGGGCGCTGCCGCCGCGCGATCCGCCGCCCGACCTCGCGCGCGTGATGGAGCGCGTGCGCGCGGTCATCGCGCGAGATCGAGCCCAACGACAGCCCCGAGCGCTTTCGCGGCCTCGGCGTCGACGTGATCTTCGGCGAGGGCCGCTTCGTCGCGCCCGACGCGTTCGAGGTCGGACGGGCGGCGGCTCACCGCGCCGCACGTTCGTCATCGCCACCGGCTCGCGACCGGCGGTGCCGCCGATCGCCGGGCCTCGACATCGGTGCCCTACCTCACCAACGAGACGGTGTTCGACCTGCGCGAGCCGGTGCCGTCGCTGGTCGTCGATCGGCGGCGGCCCGATCGGCATGCGAGCTGGCGCAGGCGTTCCGGCGGCTCGGCAGCGAGGTCGCGGTCGTGGACATGGCGTCGCGGCTCCTGCCGCGGGAGGATCGCGACCTCGGCGGCGGTCGTGCACCACGCAGCTCGTGCACGAAGGCGTCGCGCTTCCACTTCGACGCGACGATCGCGCGCGTCGCGGGACGCCCGGGCGCCATCGCGCTGACGCTGCGCGACAAGGACGGCGCCGAGCGCCACGCTGGACGCGACGCACCTGCTGGTCGCGGCCGGCCGCCGGCTCAACACCGACGGTCTCGGCCTCGACGCTGCCGGCGTGCGCATGGACGCAGGATCGCATCGTCGTCGACGACACGCCTGCGCACGAGCCAGCCGCACATCTACGCGATCGGCGACGTCGCGGGCGGCTACCAGTTCACGCACCTCGCCGAGCACCACGCCGGGCATCGTGCTGCGCCATGCGATCTTCCGGCTGTTCTGGGCGAAGCCGTCGACCGTTCTCCCGTGGTGCACGTACACCGATCCCGAGCTCGCGCGCGTTGGTCTGTCGGAGGCGGAGGCGCAGGCAGCGCAGCGTCGCGCATCGCGTCTATCGCTTCCCGTTCGAGGAGATCGATCGCGCGCACGCCGATGGCGAGACGGAGGGCTTCGCGAAGCTCCTCACCGATCCGAAGGGCCGACTCCTCGGCGCGGCCATCGTCGGCCCGCACGCGGGCGAGCTCATCGCCGAATACGCGCTCGCGATCGCCAAGGGAATGTCGGCCGAGCGACATCTCGGCGTCGATCCACACGTACCCGACGCTCGCCTCGATCAGCCGCCGCGTGGCCGACCAGCGGATGAAGGAAGGCCTGACGCCGAACGCGAGGCGCTGGATCAAGCGCGTCTTCCGCCTGCAGGGCGCGTAGTGGACGCGCCCGCGCCTCGGCCACGACAGGCAGCCGCTACGGACGCATCGCGCTCCTCGTGCTCTTCGTCGGCGTGGTCGTCGCGTTCTTCGCGCTCGGCGGCCATCGCTACCTGACGCTCGACACGATCAAGCAGCACCGCGACGCGCTGCTGCGGTTCACGCGAGGCGCACTTCCTGGCGGCGTTCGCGCTGGGCTTCCTGCTCTACGCCGGGGCGGTCGCGTTCAGCCTGCCGGGCGGCCTCGTGCTGTCGCTGACGATCGGCTTCGTGTTCGGCAAGTGGGCGGGAACGCTGCTCGTGGTGTTCGCGGCGCACGCTCGGCGCGACGATCGTGTTCCTCGCCGCGCGCTACGTCTTCGCCGACGCCGCGCGCAGGCGGCTCGGCGCCGCTCGGCGAGCGCATCAACGCCGGCTTCACCGAGAACGCGTTCAGCTACCTGCTGTTCCTGCGGCTGGTCCCGGTGTTTCCGTTCTTCCTGGTGAACCTCGCGCCGGCGTTCACGTCCATCCCGCTGCGCACTTACGTCGCTGGCGACGTTCGTCGGCATCATCCCGGGCACGTTCGTGTTCGTGAACCTCGGGCGAGACGCTGGGTCGCATCGATTCGCTGCAGGGTCTCGTGTCGCTCCGGACCCTGGGCGCCTTCGCGCTGCTGGGCGTGTTCGCACTGGTGCCGGTGGCCATCCGCAAGTGGCGCTCGCGGCGCCCGTCGGCGACGTAGCGCCGCGCCGCCCGCACGGCACGCCACGCCCGCATTTCCGCTGCTATCCTTGGCGGATCGCCGCCCTGCCCGACCTCGCCGCATGCGTCTGTCGATCGTCGTCCCCGCGCTCGAGGAGTCCGCCACCATCACCGCCACGCTCGCGGCGCTGCAGCCGCTGCGCGCGCAGGGCCACGAGGTGATCGTCGTCGACGGCGGCAGCGCGGATGCGACCCTGCTCATCGCGCGCCTGCTGTCCGATCGCGCGTTCGTCGCGCGGCGCGGCCGCGCCGCGCAGATGAACGCAGGCGCGGCCAAGGCAACGGGCGACACGCTGCTGTTCCTGCACGCCGACTCGCAGGCGCCGGCCACCGCGGCCGACGCGATTGCGCGCGCGCTCGCCGGCGGCGCGCAATGGGGCCGCTTCGACGTGCGCATCACGGGCCGGCCCTGGGTGCTGCCGATCGTCGCGGCCGCGATGAACGTGCGCTCGCGTCTCACCGGCATCGCGACCGGCGACCAGGGCATCTTCGTCACGCGGGCGCTGTTCGAGCGTGCGGGCGGCTACGCACCGATTCCGCTGATGGAGGACATCGCGTTGTGCAAGACCCTGAAGCAGCTCGGCGGACGCCCGGCGTGCCTCGGCGAGCGCGTCGTGACCTCCGGGCGCCGCTGGGAACGGCAGGGTGCGTGGCGCACCATCTTCACGATGTGGCGGCTGCGCGCAGCCTACGCGCTCGGCGCCGATCCCGACCGCCTCGCGCGTCAGTATCGATGAGCGCACGGCCCGCGCTGCTCGTATTCGCGCGCGCACCGGTGGTCGGCGAGGTGAAGACCCGGCTGGCCGCGGCGATCGGCGGCGAGCGTGCGCTCGCGGCGTATCGCGAGCTCCTCGCCACGACGATCGGTGTCGCCTGCGCAGCGCGGGACGCGGGCATCGTCGCCGCGGTGGAGCTCTGGTGCACGCCGGACGAAGACGCGCGCGACTTGCGCGAGCTCGGGCTCGCGCACGCCTTCTCGCGCCATCGCCAGCCCGACGGCGATCTCGGCGCGCGCATGGAAGCAGCACTCGCCGATGCGCTGCGGCGCGCGCCCGCGGCGCTGCTGATCGGGACCGATTGTCCGGTGCTGACGCCCGCGCACCTCGCCGACGCCGCCGCGTCGCTCGCGAAGCACGACGCGGTGCTCATTCCCGCGGAGGACGGCGGCTACGTGCTCGTCGGTGCGCGTCGTCCCGTGCCCTTGCGCGACGTGCGCTGGAGCACCGCGCACGCACTCGCCGACACGCGCGACGGCTTCGCGCGGGCCGGCGTCACCTGCGCCTCCCTGCCGCCGCTGTGGGACGTCGACGACGACGCCGACCTCGCGCGCTTCGATCGCCTGCGCGAGACGGCGCCGCTGTCCGACGCGTGAAGCCCCGGCCGATTGCCGCGGTGCGCTCGAGGCGCTTGCGCAGGCGATGCCGGAGGTCAATCCCGCGTACGCGCTGCTGCCGGCAACTCACGTTCGATGACCCCGCCTTCGCGGTCCTGCCGGACGCGCTGCAGGGCGACGGGTGAGCCCCTCAGGGCAGCGTCACCCCGACCGTGAACTGCATCGCGTTGAAGCCGAGCAGGATGAACTCGCCGCAGTAGCGATTCCAGCAATAGCCCACGGAGGGAATGATCACCGGCGCGACGCCGTAGTCATTGAACGGGATCTTGTCCTTGTATTCGCCCGAGTACCCGTGCACGAGCCCCGCCGAGACCTTGACGTAGCCCGCCGGATACTCCTCCACCGGCCGCCACTGCAGTGCGCCGTACGCGTACTGCGAGAACTGGCCGAACGAGTTCGTGAAGAGCGCGAACCCACCGATGACCTGCCCCCCCAGCCAGTACTTGTCCGTGCGGTAGGTCAGGTCGCCGGTGACCGACTGCTTGTGATTGGCGTCGTAGTGGAAGTGCCACGTGTAGTACGCGGTCTGGAAATACCAGCGATCGGTGCGCCACGGCTCCGGCGCATCCCACGCGGCACTGTCGAAGGCGAGGCGCTCCTCCGACTTGGGCGCATCGGCGGCGGGCGTCGCCGCCGTAGGCGTGGAGACCGCCGGTGGCGGTGCGGCACCCTGCGCGACCGCGGCGGGCGCGACGATGAATGCGGCAACGAGCGCGGCATGCGCCAAAGCGCGCAGCGATCGCAGCGAGTGAACCGGGCGCACGGAAAGAGCGGACAGGCGATGCCGCGAGGTGCGGCAGGGACGGGCAGGCATGGCACCCCGGGGCAAAAATGGCTGCGTACCTTACCACGCGGCCCGACGTTTGTCGCGGACGAGCGCTGCAGCGAACTAGCGTGGGCCGTTGCCGGGCGCCGCGCGGGACCGCATGACGGCTGCGGTGCGGCCCTCGACACCCAGTTTCACGTACACGTGCTCGAGGTGCTTCTGCACGGTGCGCACGCTGATGCCGAGGATGGCGGCGGCCTGCGCGTCCGTCTTGCCGGCCGCGACCCACCGGAGCACTTCGCGCTCGCGCGGCGAGAGCGTCTGGGCGCCATCCGCCTGGCCGGCGGTCTCGGAGGCGGCAGCGCCTGCCGTGGTCCGCTCGGCGACGTAGAGCAGCCAGCCGTCGGCGTCGAGCGAGGGCAACGCGCGCAGCGCGAAGCGGCGCGCGCCGTTGTCGAGCGTGAGGGCCGCGCCGGCCGGCGCATCGTGATTCGCGTGGCGCAGCCACGCGCCGATCGGCGACGGCAGCGTCACGCCGGGCCGCAGGCCGGTGGCCGGGACCGCCACGCCGAGCATCGCGAGTCCGCAACGGCTCGCGCGCCGGATGCGCAAGTCGGCATCGACCTCGATCTCGCACCAGCCCTCGGCGCCGAGCCACGAGCGAAAGCGCGCGACCGCCGCGCGTGCGGCGTCCGCCGCCCGCACCTGGCGATACAGCGCCGCGAGCGGCCCGCGCGCCGCCTCGAGCGCCGCGATGTCGTCGTCGTCGAAGTCGAGGCCCGCGCGATTGAGCACGAAGCCGACCAGCGTGTTGCCGGCGGACAGCGCGCGCTCGGGACATCCGGTGAGCTGGCGCTTGCCGGTGTCGAGCGCGCACACGGACAAGGTGGTGAGGTCGGCGCCGACCAGCCAGGGAGGCGCGCGCACGCCGGCCTGCGCGAATCCGTCGGCATCCGCAGTGGCGCGTCCCACGGCAGCAATGGTCTTCAGCGCGGCGCGTACGCGCCGCTCGGCAAGTCGGCCCATGGGGTCCCTTTCGCCGTGCCGCACCCTCCTACGCAAAATTGCGCATTTGCGGGAGCGCGCTGGCGAAAAAGTATACGCCTGCGCCGCATCGCAAGCGATCACCGCGGGTCCCCGCCGGCGCCGACCGATACCTGCAAGGTGCGCCATGACGCCGACTGTCGCCGCCGCTTCCGACTCCCTCGCGTCCCCGCTGACGCGCGCCCCGCTCACCACCATGCTGCCCGTGCGCGATCCCGACCGTGCGCGGGCTTTCTACGGGCACGTGCTGGGACTCGCCGCCGAGGGCCTGCGTCCCGACGGCAAGTTCGTGTTCCACTGCGGCAATGGCGCGCTGCTCGCGCTGTTTCCCAAGCCCGAGGGCACCAAGGCCGAGCACACCGCGGTCAGCTTCGAGGTGCCCGACATCGCGTCGGCGATCGCTGCGCTCACGGCGCGCGGCGTGGCGTTCCACGACTACGACCTGCCGGGCTTCCGCACCGAGCATCACGTGTGCGTGCTCGGCTCGGAAAAGGCCGCCTGGTTCTCGGATCCCGAGGGAAACATCCTCTGCATTCACGAAAACCTGCGATAGCGCGGGACCGCGGCGCCCCCTCGTCCCGGATCGGGCGGCAGCGTTGCGGCACTTGCCGCGTCACGTGGTGCCGCACGCCTCCGACGCGATCTGCGCCTTCGCCGCCGCGATCTTCACGGCGTCGGGCAGTGCGACGCGATTCTTCACTGCGGTGATCTCGGCGAGGATCGAGATCGCGATCTCGGGTGGCGTGCGGCTGCCGATGTAAAGTCCGATCGGCCCGTGCAGCCGCGCGATCTCGTCCGGCGTGACGTCGACTTCGAGCAGGCGCTCGCGCCGCTTCGCGTTGTTCGCGCGCGAGCCCAGCGCGCCGACGTAGAACGCCGGCGACTTGAGCGCTTCCATGAGCGCGAGATCGTCGAGCTTCGGATCGTGGGTGAGCGCGACCACCGCGCAGCGCTCGTCGAGGTGCATCGCCTTCGCCGTGTCGTCGGGCATGGTGCGCACCAGCGTCACGCCCGGGATGTCCCACGTCTCCGTGTATTCCTCGCGCGGATCGCAGATGGTGACCTGGTAGTCGAGGCCTACCGCGATCTGCGCGAGGTACTTCGAGAGCTGCGACGCGCCGATCACCAGCATGCGGTAGCGCGGACCGTGGATGGTGGTCAGGGTCGCGCCGTCGAACGCGAGGCCGTCGAACGCCTGTGCCGGATGCAGCGTGGCCTCGCCGGTGACGAGGTCGAGCCGCCGCGCGACGAGATGCCCCGCCTCGATTTCGCGCAGCAGCGCGCGCATGCCGGACTCGCGGGTCAGCGGCTCGAGCACGAGCTGGATCGTCCCGCCGCACGGCAGCCCGAAGCGGCGCGCTTCGTCGGCCGACACGCCGTAGGTCACCGCCTCCGCGCGCGTCTGCGTCATGCCGAGCCGGCGCGTGCGGTCGACGAGGTCGTCCTCGATGCATCCGCCGGACACCGAGCCCACGACGAGCCCGTCGTCGCGCACGGCGAGCATCGCGCCTTCGGGTCGCGGCGAGCTGCCCCAGGTCTTCACGACGGTGACCAGCAGCACGCGACGTCCCGCGTCCAGCCATTCGGCGCTGCGCTTCAGAACTTCGAGATCGACGCTGTCCATTCGGCGCTCCATCGGCGGCTATGGGAGAGCGAGGATTCTACCGCGGTCACCTGAACGCTCTTTCAGGATCGTCCTCGCGCCCGCGCTACTTGACCCCACCGCCTCCATGGCGTTTACTCACCGCGCCCGCCCCTGCTCGCCGCCCGCCTTGGCCTCCCTCCTCCGCTACATCGTCCCCGCGATCTTCGTCGCAATCTATCTTGCGCTGGCGACCGTCGCGCTCGACAAGCCGGGCTACTACTACGACGAGGTGATCTTCGTGCCGGTGTCGTTGCGCGTGCTCGGCCAGTGCGACGTCGACGCGGCCGTGACGCTGCAGGCCGGCTGCCTGCCGCTCATGCAGACGCTGGGCTACGTCGGCGCGGTGAAGGCGTGGCTGCACGCGCCGCTCATCGCCGTGTTCGGCGCCAACGTCTGGACCGTGCGCCTGCCGGCGATCCTGCTCGGCGCGGCCGCCCTCGTCGTCCTGTGGTCGTTCGTGCGTCGCGAGCTCGGTTGGCGCCTGGGCCGCGCTCCTGCTCGCGCTGCTCGCGGTCGACCCGGTGCTGCTCGGGCACGCACGCCTCGATTGGGGCCCGCACATGCTGGCGGCATTCCTGCGCGTGCTGTCGCTCGTCTCGCTGTGGCGCTGGCTGCAGACGGGCCGCAAGCGCTGGCTCGCGATCACCTGCGCGGCGTTCCTCGTCGGCTTCCTCGACAAGCTCAATTTCATCTGGGTGATCGCCGCATGGACCGGCGCGCTCGCCGTGGTGGCGTGGCGGCCGGCGCTCGAGCGGCTGCGCTCCGGCAGGCCGTGGCAGCCGCTGATGGCCGGCGTCACCGGCGCTTTGCTGCTGTGGGGGCTGGTCACCCTCGTACGCCGCGCCGCGCAGCTCGACGTGCTGGGCGACGCCGGCACGCTCTCGTATGCCGACCAGGTGGTCAAGGTCTGGAACCTCTTCGCCGCCGACGTTCAGCGGCACCGTCGGTGCTGAACTGGGTGTTCGGCACGGAAGCCCCGGTGACGAGCGCGTTCAACATCCTCGCGATCGCGCAATGCGTCGCCGCCGTGGTGCTGCTCGCGGTCTGGCGGCCCTGGACGCCCGCGCGCCGCCTGCTCGCCTTCCTGACCGTCGCTTCGGTGTTCCTCGTGCTCGTCATCGGCGCGACGCAGCAGGTCGGCGGTACGCATCACCTCGTGACGATCTGGCCGCTGCCCGCGCTGCACCTCGTCACGCTGCTCGCGATCGCCGCACAGCACACCGATTCCGGCGTCGCGCGTGAAGGGTCAAGGCGTGCGCGCCACGGTCGCGACGATGGGCGCGATCGTCGTGGGCGCGGTGCTCGCGTGGAACATCGCGATGGACATCCGCTACGTCGACACGTTCGAGAACGACCGGGACTACCGCCCGCTGTTCGATCCGGCGATCGCGAAGCTCGGCAAGCGCCTCGAAGCGCTCGACGTGGAACGCGTGATCTCCGTCGACTGGGGATTGCACCAGCCGCTGGTGACCCTGGCGAACCGCCGGCACGCCGCCGAGTATCGCGAATGGACGTGGCGGCTCATCGACGCGTCCGACCTCGAGCGCCCCGACCTGCGCAATGCGGTCGCCGACCACGTCACCGGGAAGAAGGTCGCCTTCGTGCTGCACGCGCATGGCTTTTCGGTGTTCTCCGGCGCCCGCCAGCGCCTCGACGCGCTGCTCGCGCACGACCGGCCGTGCGCGACGAAGGAAGAGACATTCGCCAATGCCGCCGGCAAGCCGCTGTACACGATCGTCGTCGCCGATTACCGCAACTGCGCCGGCGGGAAGAACTAGCCGGCGCGTACGCGTCGCCTCTTGCGTTCCCGCCGTTCCGGTACCGTTCGTCGCAGCCGCCGCCGTGCGACTTCCTGCAGGCAACGGGGCGCGATGGTCCTCGCAACGCCGCCGAAGGCGCTCGGCGGTCGGGCGTTCAGCCCGAAGGCACGCGCAGCGTGTCGAGCTGCGCGCGGAAGTCCTCGGGTGGCTCGCGCTGGAACGAGACGCGCTGGCCCGTCCGCGGGTGCACGAAGGCGAGGGTGTGGGCATGCAGCATGGGCCGCGGCGCGGCGATCATGGGCTGCGTGTAGTCGCGGACGTAGACGCGCTCACCCACCAGCGGATGGCCGAGCTCCGCGAGGTGGATGCGTATCTGGTGCTGCCGGCCGGTTTCCAGCCGGCACTCGACCAGCGTCGCGCCGTGCAGTTCGAGGATCGGCCCGATGTGCGTCACCGCGTGCCTGGCTCCGGCCGGCGGCGGGCCGCTCGCGCGCCGGAACACGCCGTGCGAGCCGCGCAGGCCGTCGCCGCGATCGAGCAGCAGGTAGGACTCGACGCGACGCGCGCCGACGCGACCGTGCGCGATCGCGTGGTACACGCGCTCGATCGTGTGCTCGCGGAACTGCGCGGCCAATCCGTCCTTCGCCAGCGTGGTGCGCGCGAACACCATGAGGCCACTGGTCTCCTTGTCGATCCGGTGCACCACGCCGAGGCGCGCGTCGACGCCGCGCTTGTCGATACGCCGCAGCAGCGTGCGCGTGTAGTCGACCGCGGTCTCCCGCGTCCCGGTCTCGTCGGCCACGCTGAGCATGCCGGCCGGCTTGGCGACCACCACGAGATCGCGGTCGAAGTACACGATCGCGTCGTCCGCGAGCGGCCCGCTGCGCAATCGCTGCGCCTCCTGATGGACGGCGACGATGGCATCGGGCGCGACGCGCGCGGCGGGATCGAGGCAGCGCTCGCCGTTGAGCGTGACGCGCCCTTCCGTGCACAGCCGCCGGGCACGCGACCACGCCGCGCCCGTTTGCTGGCGAACGACCGCGGCCACGGTGGGCTCCTCCGCCACCGAAGGCAGCGCGAGCACCGGAGGTTCGGGACGCCGTGCGCGTGCCTTGGCGCGTGCGCGATGGCGCTCCATGCGCGCTAGCGGAAGCCGCGGATCGCGAGATAGACGATGAGGGCGAGGATCGCGGCGATCGACACGTAGCGGATCCAGGGCTGCGCGCCCGGCGCCCGGCCGGACGCCACTTCCACGACCACACCCTCCTCCGCGACGACCTGCGGGACCGGCGGCGCGAGCTTGGCCGCGAAGCGGGCGAAGAAGTCGTCGGCGATCTTCGCCGCCGCGCCATCGATGAGCCGCGAGCCGATCTGCGCGAGCTTGCCGCCGACCTGGGCTTTCACGACGTAGGTGAGCATCGTGGCCTCGCCTTCGGGCGCCAGCGATACCTTCGCCTCGCCGTTGGCGAATCCGGCCGCCCCGCCCTGCCCCTCGAACTTCAGCGTGTAGCCGGTGGGCGGCGTGCTGTCGACCATGCGCATGGTGCCGGTGAAGCGCGCCGACACGGGGCCGACGCGCGCCGCCATCACCGCGCGCCACTCGTCCCTCGCCGGTCTGCTCGAACGTCTCGCATCCCGGCAGGCATTCCTTCAGCACGGCCGCGTCGTTCAACGCCGCCCACACCGCGGCGGGCGCGGCGGGCACGACCCGCGAGTTGGTCATTTCCATGGACTGGCACTCCGGTTGCGCCGATGCACGCAGCGCATCCTAGCAAACCACCGCGCGGTCGCCGTCAGATGACGAACGACTCGAGGGTTTCCGGCGCGAACAGCTCCTCGGGCTCCAGCAGCCGGCGGGACAGCCCCTGCTCGAAGGAATAGCGCAGGAACGTGGCGAGCGTCCCGCGGTTGCGCTCGAACCCGTAGGGCCAATAGTCCTCGCCCATCAGCGCGACGGCGTCCTCGACGCCTTCGGTGAGCCATGGCAGCATCGCCTTCAGCGCGGCGGTCTCGCGCAGGTCCTCGTAGGTCCGCCGCTGCGCCGCCACCAGCGCCTTCAGCATCGATTGCGCGATCCAGCGATGCTGCTCGTAGACGTCTCGGCGCAGCGCGATCACGTGCATGATCGGGAAGATGCCGGTGCTGGTGTAATACGCGCGCTCGACCGCGCGGTAATCCTCGAACAGCCGGCGCACCTTGCCATCGCCGGCGCGAAACGACGACGGCGCGCGCGCGGTGTACAGGGCGTCGATCGCGCCGTCGCGCAGCATCTGCGCCAGCGTCTGCGTGGGGCCGATGCGCTCGACGCGGATCGACGGCGGCAAGTCGAGCTTGATCTTCTCGGAGCGCCCGGGCGACTCCTCGCCGCCCGTGACGTACGTGACGCCGTCCACCGGCACGCCGTAGTGCTCCGAAAGGATGCCGCGGATCCACACCGGCGCGGTCATCTGGTACTCGGGACAGCCGACGCGCCGGCCGACGAGATCCTTCGGCTCCCGGATGCCCGGCCGCGGCGTTCACGTAGATCGACGAATGCCGGAACATCCGCGACGGGAACACCGGGATCGCGACGAACTGCCTCGGCTCGCGGAACAGCGAGACCGTGTACGACGACAGCGACATCTCCGCGATGTCGAACTCGCGATGCCGCAGCATGCGGAAGAACGTCTCCTCGACCGGCATGTCGAGGTAGTTGAGATCGATGCCGTCGGGGACCACGCTGCCGTCGGCGATGGCGCGCGTGCGATCGTAGTTCCAGCAGCCGAAGGTCAGCGAGAGCCTCGACATGGGATCAGGGCGTCGCCGGTTCGGGCGACCGCTCGCCGAGCGCGCGCCAGTCCGTGCCCTTGGGCACGATGCCCTCGAACGCCCGCAGGTGCGTGCGCTCGACGTCCGCGCCGAGCGCCTTGCCGCCGTCGCGGAAGCGCTGCACGGCGTCGAGCATCACCCGCCGGAACTCGACGATCGCGAGATCGGAGGCGCCGAGACGGTCGCGCGAGCGATCGGCGATCGGGCCCATGGTCTCCCACATCGCGACGTCCTGGTTGGGAATGCCGGGAATGCCCGTGAAGCTCGCCGAGCTTCATCGACTGGCGATCCTGGCCATAGCGGTTGGCGGCGTTGCGCGTGCGCCGCCAGTCGCGGTCGACGTCGATGCCCACCTGCGCTGCGCAGAACTTGCGCCACGCCTCCGGATCCACCCCGGCCGGCTCGCCCTCGTTCCACGCGATGAAGTGGAACATCGTGTGCGTGTCGTCGATCGGCACGTTGATGTTGGCGACGTTGTACATGTTGTTCGGCGGGATCAGCACGGTGATCGGCGCCACGAACACCGAAATGCGCACGTAGTCGTTCGCGGCCGCATTGTTGATCGGCCGGCGGATCGCGGCGTACTTGAAGCCGTAGTCGGTCGTTGCGGCGACGAGGCGCGGCGCCTTGTCCGTGGACGGCCGCAGCCACACCGACGACGTCGCCTTCGCACTGTCGACGCGCGCCGGCGTCATGTCCGACGAGTGCAGCGACGAGCTGTGTGCGGAATCGATGGCGCCCTCGAGGACCTGCGCCCAGTTGCAGTCGATCACGAACTTGACGATCGAGAGCTTCGCCTTCTCGCTCGGCGCGAACGGCGGCGGCGTGAACGCGGGCATCGTCTCGCGCGGACCCATGTAGGTCCACACGAAGCCGCCGTGCTCGTGCGCGGGATACGCCGTGTGCTTCACCTTCTGCGCCAGCGTGCTGCCGGCCGTCTCCGACGGCATCTCGACGAACGTTGCCGTCCAC
This sequence comes from uncultured beta proteobacterium, assembly GCA_963725735.1. Classification (GTDB taxonomy): domain Bacteria; phylum Pseudomonadota; class Gammaproteobacteria; order Burkholderiales; family Casimicrobiaceae; genus VBCG01. The sequence continues at coordinate 154,991 of CAVRZM010000003.1, forward strand.
GTCCATCTTCCAGCCGTGATAGAGGCAGCGCAGGCCGCAGTCCTCGTTGCGTCCGAGCACCAGCGACGCGCGGCGATGCGGGCAGTAGCGGTCGAGCACGCCGAGGCGCCCGTCGCTGTCGCGGAAGACCACCAGGTCCTCGCCCAGCAGGCGCACGGGGACCGGATCGCCGTCGGGATCGGCCACCTCCTCGGACAGGCAGGCGGGCAGCCAGTGCCGGCGCATGAGCTGGCCCATCGGGGCGTCGCCTTCGACGCGGCACAAGAGGTCGTTCTCTTCTCGGGTGAGCATCGGGCGCTCCCTTTTGGCGATGCCGCGGCCTCAGCGGCCGGCCGGCGGCAGGATTGCGGGAAGATTCTTAGGGCACTAAGATGACGTTAGCCAATTTTGCCGCCCCTGTAAAGAATCCCGCCTGCACGCGCGTCCATGACCGAGGCCGACGATCTCGTCTTCAACGAGCTGCTGGTGACGCAGGTCACGCCCGCGGCCGTCGACATCGTGCGTTACGAGCTGCGCGATCCCACCGGCGGCCCGCTGACGCCATTCGCGCCCGGCGCACATCTCCCCGTGCGGACCCCAGCCGGCGTGGTGCGCCGCTACTCGCTCACCAATGATGCCAGCGAAACGGATCGGTACGAGATTGCCGTGAAGCGCGACGACGCCGGCCGCGGCGGCTCGCGCAGCATGGTCGACGGGCTCGCGGCGGGCGCGCGCCTGCCGGTGGCCGCGCCGCGCAACGAATTCGCGCTGCATCCGCGCGCCCGGCGCTTCCTGTTCATCGCCGGCGGCATCGGCATCACGCCGATCATGGCGATGATGCGGCACCTCGCGGCCACCGGCGGCCCGCGCTTCGACCTCCACTATTGCACGCGCGACGCGGCAAACACCGCGTTCGCCCGGGACGCTTGCCGACGAAGCGTTCCGCGACTGCGTCTGCCTGCACCACGACGGCGGCGATCCGGCGCGCGCGTTCGACTTCTGGCCGCTGCTGGAAAAGCCGGTCCCGGGGACGCACATCTATTGCTGCGGTCCGCGCGGCCTCATGGATGCGGTCCGCGACATGACGGGCCACTGGGCCGGGGGCAGCGTCCATTTCGAGAGCTTCGGCGTCGACGCCGCGCTGCGCCGCACCGACCGTCCGTTCCGCGTGCAGCTCGCCCGCTCCGGCGCGGCGTACGACATCCCCGCCGACCGCTCGATCCTCGAGGTGCTGCGCGATCGCGGCCTTCCCGTGCGGAGCTCCTGCGAAGCCGGCAGTTGCGGCACCTGCAAGACCGGCCTCGTCGCCGGCGACGTCGAGCATCGCGATTTCGTGCTCGGCCCCGACGAGCAGGCCACGTCGATCATGATCTGCGTGTCGCGCGCGCGCGGCGACGCGCTCACGCTCGATCTGTAGTCGTGGCGTCGCCGCATCCTCCCTTGCGCGTCGGTGTCGCCGGCCTGGGCCGGGCGTTCACGTTCATGTTGCCGACGTTTCTCGCCGACCCGCGGGTGCGGCTGGTCGCGGCGAGCGATCCGCTGCCCGGTCCGCGCGCCCGCTTCGCCGCCGACTTCGGCGGGCGTGCGTACGACACGGTCGCGCCGCTTTGCGCGGACCCCGACGTCGACGTCGTCTACGTCGCGACGCCGCACGGGCTGCACGCCGAGCACGCGTGCCTCGCGCTCGCGCACGGCAAGCACGTGCTGGTGGAAAAGCCGATGGCCGTGTCGCTCGCGGATTGCACCGCGATGATCGACGCCGCCGCGCGCGCGCGGCGGCATCTCATCGTGGGCCACAGCCACAGCTTCGATGCGCCTATCGCCCATTCCCGGGCGCTCATCGCGAGCGGCGCATTCGGCGCCGTGCGCCTGATCAACGCGCTCTACTGCACCGATTACATGTACCGTGCCCGGCGCCCGGAAGAGATGCGCACCGACGAAGGCGGCGGCGTGCTGTTCAGCCAGGCGGCGCACCAGATCGACATCGTGCGGCTGCTCGGCGGCGGACGCGTGCAAAGCGTGCGCGCGCAGACCGGCAACTGGGACCCGGCGCGCCCGACCGAGGGCGCGTACAGCGCGCTGCTGACGTTCGCCGACGGGGCGTTCGCGACCGCCACCTACAGCGGCTACGCGCACTACGACGGCGACGAGCTCATGGACGACGTCGGGGAAATGGGCCAGCCCAAGCAGGCTGCGGACTATGGCGCCGCGCGTCGAAAGTTGGTCGACGTCGCGGCAGGTGCGGCCGAGGCGGCGCTCAAGGCGTCGCGCAACTACGGCGGCAGCGCCTACGCCGCGCCCAAGGTGCAGGCGCCCGAGCATCACCAGCACTTCGGGTACGTGCTCGTTTGCTGCGAGCACGGCGACCTGCGCCCGACGCCCGACGGCGTGTCCATCTACGCGGACGACGAGCGCCGCTTCGAGCGCGTGCCGGTGCCCGCCGTGGCGCGGGCCGAGGTCATCGACGAGGTGTGGCGCGCCGTGGTCGACGACGTCCCGCCGGTGCATTCCGGCGAGTGGGCCCGCGCGACGCTCGAGGTGTGCCGCGCGATGCTCGAGTCCGCAAAAGCGGGCAGCGAGGTCACGCTGCGTCATCAGGTGGCCGCGCCATGAGCCGCGCCGCGCAGCCGCCCGCGCGCGACGACACCCGCGCGATCCTCCGCCATTGGCAGGAAGCCGTCCCGCACGACCGTCTCGCGCATCTCGTGCGCGATGCCACGCGTGCGTTCGCGCGCGCCTTGCAGGAGCGCCTGGCGGAGTACGGCGTCTCGTTCGGCCACTGGACGTTCCTGCGCGTGCTGTGGGAGCAGGACGGTCTCACGCAGAAGCAGCTGAGCGTGCACGCCGGCGTCATGGAGCCCACCACCTTCACCGCCGTGAAAGCCATGGAGGCCAAGGGCTACGTCGAGCGCCGCCAGCATCCCGCCAACCGCAAGAACGTCTACGTGCACCTGACGCGCCAGGGTCGTGCGCTCGAGCGCAAGCTGGTCCCGCTCGCCGAGGAGGTGAATCGCATCGGCGTGCAGGGCGTGGCCGCAACGGATGTCGCCGCGGCGCGCGCGGTGCTGCTGGCGATCATCGCGAACCTGGCGCGCGACGCCGAGCCTCCGATCGAGGCGCAGCCGGCGGCTGGGGCTTCAGCCCGGCGCCGCGCCGCGCAAGGCTGACGCGTTGCCCACGGCGTTGGCGAACGGCCGCCGCGCGCCGCGCTTGCGCCGCGGATCGAGCGCGTCGGACAGCTCGCGCAACGACGCGACGTTGTGCACCGGCAGGAACTCGTCGACGTACGGCAGGATCGCGCGGATGCCGGCCGGCCGCGCCTCGAAGCCCGCATAGCGGAGCAGCGGATTGAGCCACACCAGCCGCGCGCACGATTTGGCGAGGCGCTCCACCTCGAACGCGAGCCCGGCCCCCGCCTCCGCATCCAGACCGTCGCTGATCAGCAGCACCACTGCGTTCTGCCCCAGCAGCCGCCGCGACCAGCGGCGATTGAATTCGGCGAGGCACGCGCCGATGCGGGTGCCGCCCGCCCAATCGTCCACCGAGGACGCCACGCGCTCGAGCGCCACGTCCACGTCGCGATGCGCGAGGTGGCGCGTGATGCTGGTCAGGCGCGTGCCGAACACCAGCGTGCGCACGCGATGGCCGTCGTTGGTGATCGCGTGCAGGAAGTGCAGGAGCATGCGCGCGTATCGGTCCATCGAGCCCGAGATGTCGCACAGCACGACGAGCGGCGGCGGACGGCGCACGCGCGAGCGGAAGCGCAACGGCGCCATCGAGCCGGCGGCGCCGGTCATGCCGCGCAGCGTGGCGCGCAGATCGACGCGATGACCGCGACGGTCGGGCCGCATCCGCCGCTGCGGCCGTATCGGCAGCGGCAGCTTCAATCGCGCGAGCATCGCCTTCACCTGCGCCAGCTCGTCGGCGGTCATCGTGGCGAAGTCCTTTTTCTGCAGCACCTCGCGCGCGGAAAACGTGAACGCCGCATCGACGTCGACCTCCTCCTCGTCGTCCTTCGGCATCGGCGGCTTGGGCGGCAGCATGGCCTGGGCGAGCCGCGCCGGGAGATCCGGCGGGGCGTTGTCCTCGCCGGTGCGTCCGAGCACTCGCGGCAGCATGGCCGCCACCATCCTTTCGAGGAGCTTCGGGTTGCGCCAGAACAGGTCGAATGCCTGCTCGAAGATCGGCAGCTGCTCGTGCTTGGAGACCAGCACGGCGGCCAGGGCCTCGCGGAAGTCCGTGCGGTTCGACACGCCCACCGCCTCCACCGCGGCAATGGCATCGATGACTTTCGCCGGCCCGACGGGCAGCCCAACCGCCCGCAGCACGCGGACGAAGTGCAGGACGTTTTCGGCGAGCTGGCCGCGGGGGAGAAGGGTTGCGGACTGGTGTGACATGTCGTGGAGCGTGGTGGGATCAGGTTTCCGACCGTGGTTCAAAAGTTGATCACCCACTGCCGGGCGTTGCCAGGGGTGAAGAGCGGCGTCAGGTACGACAGATCGTACTGCCCGCCAGTGCCGGGCGGCGGCGCCTGGTAGCAATTCGACGCGTACTTGGCGCTGAGTCTCGCAGTCTCCGCGTGACCAGGGCGGCCGATCGTGGCCAACCGCAGTCCCGTTGCGTAGTGAACGACCTGCGCATAGTAGCGGAAGAATTGGCGATAGGAGCCGCGCTCCAGCGTGACCGGGCACGTCCTGCCGTACTCCGGCGGACTGACCGACTCATCGAGCGAGAAATCATCGAGGTCGAACGCCAGATCGTCCTCCGCAGGATAGTCTTCGCTCGCCGTGACGCGCATCCAGAACCTGGGCTTACCCCGATCCGTGAGAAAGGAAAGTTGGGCATGCTCGCGCTGAAGCACGTTGTCGAGAGTGCCCAGCGCGGGGCCGACGGCCGGGTCCACCAGTCCGAAAGCGACCTTGTTCAAGGTAACCGGAAGGAACGTCAGGCCGAAGGGAATCGGGTGGTAACGCCGATCGCCGTCGATGTGAAATGCGTAGTCGGTGATGTTGCCGACGGCAACGAAGTTCGGCTCCGAGATGTCCTTGGTGGTGACCGCCACGGCGTCGGCTTCCGAGCCGAGGACACCCTTGAAGACGACTTGCAGCAAGACATCGCTTGCGTTGAGCGGGGGAGCTGCCGATCCCTCCGGGAATGTGAAGGTCAAAGGATTGCTCCACGTATCTCGATTGATCGCGCCCGAGGCGACGGAAATCGGGTTGGAGACAGCCACGCCTTCGGTCTGGGTTCGGCAGGTGTTTCCGTAGAAGTTGGGCCCGCCGTCTTCACCGGACAAGTCGTTGCGAAAGCAGTTGTTCTGAAAGTGCTTGACGACCAGGGTTACCGACCCGTCTCCGAACTCATCGCCGGGCGTCAGGTTCTTCAGTCTCAGCTTGAACCGCCGAAAGACGCACGGCACGCCACAGGCAGCGTCACTGGTATCGACGAGCGCGTACGCACCCTCGATACCAGGCGCAATGTCGAATTTGCCGCGAAAGAAGTAGTTGATGAATCCGGCGGAATACGCTACCGCTCGAGGTATCAGGATCTGATGGTTTGCTGCAAACGTAAATCGATTGACGGAAAACAGTCTCTGCGAGGTTTGCTTTTCGAACTCCGGGTCGAAGATCGAGGCAGCCTTGGCATAGGGATGCTGACTGGGTCCCGCGTCGGATCGGAACTGATCGTCGATTGAGGTAGGGAAGAAGGTAACGACCTCACCCGCGACGGGAACGACTCCGCAGGGGGGATTCGCGGTCGCGCACAACGTGGACGCATCAACGTCGATCGAACCGCTCGACACCGGCGGCGACTGGCCCAGCGTTCCAATGCTGTAGAAATTGCGATTGGTGTACTCCGCCATGCCCTTTCCGCCATTCGTCCAGAACGACCTCGGGTTCGTGAACACGCCGACCCCGTCCGGCTTGCTGCCGATGCCGGGGTAGACGGCGGCGTAACCACCGGTCGGCAGGTGCTCGAGAATGTCCTGCCTGTTCGTCCACGCCTCGTAGCTGCTCGGTCTCCGCAGTGCAAAATAGGTCTGACAAGGAATCGCCAACGATGGCAACGAACGGAGGCAGGCACGGGATGTTCGCATCGGCGTCGAATAGATGAATGTCGTTTCGTACGTGTTGAGGCTGCGCCATGTCCTGAACGTGATGAATCATTCTGCCGATTGACTCGTAGAGCAGACCGAAATTCTTCGCGCGACTTGCCGCCTGTGAGTCGGTCAATCCGTGAAATAAATATTCCCGCGCCATTCCGTATGAGAACGCGTTCCGGGACCAGGCTGGCAATGGCCATTCGCCCCCGCGGCCGTCGATAGCCCAGTCCGGCGAGGTTCGCGCCAACGAGTTCAGCGTCGCGAGATATGCCGAATTCGCGTACGGATAATCGACCGGATTCACCTGTAAAGGGGAATTCGTTCGCGGATCGAAGAAGTGGTAGAGGGGCCTCGGGAACGAGTCTTCCCAATTTGCGCCCCATCGCACTAGATCCTTTATCGACCTCCTGCAGTTTGCGAGCCCACGTAGGTTTGATCTAGCGTCTCCGAGTCAACTGGTCGCTTGAGGCCTATTCTTGCACGCTCGGCCTCGCTTCCGAGAACGGATACGTCAACGGCTTCGCCGGAAATGTACATGTGCGTTTCGATTTCATAGGCAAACACACTAGCAGGCTGTCCGAGAAAGCAAATTGCCACGACAAGAACCGATTGGAGTTTCATGATTGCCCCAAGGATTCACTTGCAAGTGATGCCGACGCTACGCAACCATTCGACTGAAAACGATTCGGATCGATCCTTTCCCACTGGCTCATAGCGATAGGCCGGAGCCACCGAGCACATAAAGAATTCAACGTCGCGGATCCGACCGTCTTCTCTCAATAGCGATAGTTCTGTACTAAGAAATTGGTTCTCATGAAGGTACCTTGTCTGCGTCGAATAAGTGGCTCGAGCCGCAATTCGCGGTTGTTCCAGGATGACTTCAACCGAGACGGCGCGTTGCTCATGACACTCCCCGAATTCGAGAAGACGCCGAGGCGATAGCCGGGCTTGAAGATGATCAAACCCGGTGCGTCGAGACGGATGTTTCCCTGAAGAGCGACGCGCGGTCCCCAGCCCGGGAACGCAATTCGGCCATCAGTGCCGCTCACCGTCTCCATGACCTTTAGGAAGCCCGCAGTGGCCGAATAGCTCATGCCGCGGCCTTCCAATCGCCAGAGCGCGATGACGTTCGCCCCTTCGATGGGCTTCCTGGTAGTTGCATCCACCACGATCGCGGTCATCGGCTCCGCCGTATACATTCCGCAGGACGAAAGCAACATGCTCATCGATGCAGCCCCGAGCAACGGAAAGCACCTTCTCCAGTACACCATCCACCGCCTCGCCGCGATCGCGCTTACATCGAATCGAGCCGCCATACGCCATCCTGATCGCGAATGAAATAGATGTAATACAGTCGCTTGACGCCATCCACCGCGCGCTGAATCGCGTATTCCGCGATCTCTTTGTCTGCCGCTCCCAGGGCAGGCGGTCCGAAGCTCGCAATTGCGGACGCCAGCGACGGCATGATGGCCGTGAAGACGGGTAGGTAGCGGTTGCGGGCACCGTCACTGAGAAAGCCGCCGGCAGAACCAAGGTCACCCGCGGCGAGACTTGCGCCCAGGCCACTCCAGAGCGAGCGAAGCATTGTGTCGAAGCCCGATCGGTCGTGTACGACGATGGCGACCCTCTGTGAATAGCTGACCCCCGATGCGTCGGTCACGATCGCGGTTGGTATGTATAACCCCGGTGTCGAGAACGTAAGCCGCGCCAGACTCTTGCCATCGAAGACGCTCGAATCGACCGTCGCTCCCGTGACATTGCGCAGCTCGACTCGACTCACCGGACCCGGCGCTCGATCGAGTGAGATCGTTGCCACGTGAGGCCCAAACCCAGCATCGGCGTCGACAACGACCCTGTACTCCGAGACCGCGCTGCTCGTGACTTGGCGCGTCTGCTGGGTCGATGAACCATTGGGAGCCAAGAGTTCGATCGACACGGTGTTGGCGCCAGCATCGAGCGCGAGGTGGTTGACGAAGAATCGGCCCTGACCATCGACCTCCGCAGGCGAGCCGTTGACCAGCACCGACGAATTTGCGGGGCCCTGATAGGTACCGCTCACCAGCACAAAGTCGGCTGCGACGGCCGCGTTGTCGAGAGGCTCCGTCACGCTCAGGACGAGCTCCTGTACCTTGATGGGCACCGGCGCCGACCCCACCGACGCCCCTCTGGTATCGACCGCCCTGGCGGTCACCGAATAGTCCCCGGCGCCCACGTTGGCCCAGGCGAAGAGGTAGGGCGCCGACGTCGCGCTGCCAAGCAGGATCGATCCCGCGTAGAACTCTACTCTTGCGATTCCCCCATCGCTATCCGAGGCCGTCGCCGCAAGAGTGATCGTGCCTCCCTCGGCGAACGACGAATTGGCAAGGGGGGATACGACCGCGACCGTGGGAGTCGCGTTGGGTTTGACGACGATCGAGTTGACGTTGGCCGATTGCCCGTTGACGCCACGATCGTCGGTGGCCCTCGCATAAATCGAGTAAGTGCCAGCCGTCGGTGTCCAATTGAAGGTGAACGGCGCGGTGTTCGAGGTGCCCAGCAACGACCCTGTGGTCGTGTAGAAGTCCACCTTGACCACCGTGCCGTCGGCGTCGGACGCCGCAACCGCAATGGGGATCGATTGTCCGGCGTAGAAGGTCTGGCCGGTGGTCGGCGACGTGATGGAAACCGTAGGCGGCGTGTCCGGCGTGCCGTTGAAAACCACGGGCTGCGACGAGATCCGTCCGGTCGCGGTCCAGGCAGTGGCGACGAGGACGTACTCCCAGACACCCGTGACATTCCACGTTGCGGAATACGGTGCTGTCGACGAGGCGGCCACCTGGCCCCCGTTTACGTTCGCGGTCCAGGTGTAGGTGACCTGCGTCACCTTGTGATTGGGGTCGGTCACGCTGACGGACAAGGGCAAGGCATATGGCACGATGACGTTCTGCCCGTTCTTCGGCGAAGTGATCGCGATGGCGATGCCCGCATTCGGTCCGTCCACCGCAAATGGCACCGCTGTGGTGAAGCTGCGGGAGCCGGAGACCGTTTTGATTCCGGCGTAGACGGATTGGTTGCCGCTCGCAAATGTCGCGGTCACCGAATACGGCGGGCTGGTCCTGGACGCGATCACGTTCGCACCCGAATAGAAATCGACGGAGGCAATGGTGCCGTCGGGCGCCTTCGCGTCGACGGTGAGCGTCACCGGCGTGCTCGTCGTGAAGCTTCCCGCGGGCAAAGGGCTGGTCATGACGCCCACTGGCGGACGCGCCACCACGGGCGCGATGACCCACGCGCGCGATGCGTCGCCCACGGGCCGGCCTCCGGCATAGGCCTGCGCCTGGACGACGTGAACGCCCGCCGGAGCGGCATACGTCGTCGCGAACGGCGCCGAGGCGTCCCAGTCGAGATAGCGGTAGTCCTGAGTGAATTCGACGTAGCCGGAGCCGGGAAGATTCGTCACCGACGCGCTGACCGGCTGGCTTTGATCGCGAGGCACCACCGTGACGCTTGTCGGCGTTTCCAGCGCGACGATCGGCGGCGCGGGCGCGGCAACGGTGATGATCAGCGGCTCGCTGGAAGTCCCGATCCCGCCTAACGGGTCCTGGCACCGCGCCGTCACGGCGTAGGTGCCGGCCGGGACATTGCGCCACGGGAACGCGAACTCGCCGTCGACGCCATTGGCGGCAGTGCTGGTCCCGATCGACGTTCCATTGGCGAGCCACTCGACGCTGGCAACCCCTGCCCCCGTTCCGACGAGCACGATCGTCGCCGGCGCGTTGAATGTTCGCACCAGGTCCGGATCGGGCTGCGTGATCCTGAACTGCGCCGTACCGGCCGGCGGCGTCTGCCAGACGAACAGTGGCATCTCCCCCGTGCCCACCACGTCACCGGAATCGTCGGTCGCCTCGACCCAGACGAAGTGAGCGCCGATGCCCGCGCCGGTCGGATCGGTGTACGGGACATCGTTCCACGTCGCCTGATAGGGCGGCGCAGTGAGGGTCTGTGAGCAGCACGGGCGCCGCGTCGCCTCCCTTGTCGGTTCCCCCATCGTTCTGATCGGATCGCTTCCAGAACTTGACCGATGCGATGCTGCCGTCGGGATCGGATGCGTTGACGGCGATGGTCACGTTGGGCAGCGACGATGGCGCCACCACGTCCCACGCCTGCGGCTGCGTGATCTCGATGACCGGGAGCTCATTCCGAACGACCGTCACGGGCGTGGAGATCGCGTACGCCCCCTTGTTGTCGAATGCCCAGGCCGCCAGCGTGTAAGGGCCCGCGTCGACGAAGGGTGGCGCGAGGAAGCTGTACGGCGAGGTCGCGTCGCTTCCCAGCAATACGTAGCCACCGCCTCCGATGTCCTGGTAGAACTCCACCCTGGCGACGCTGCCGTCGGGGTCCGATGCCGTGGCATTGATCGCGAAGGGAACCGTCTGGGGCACCTTCGCTCCATTGGCGGGAACCGTGATCGTCACGGCCGGCGCCTGGTTGTTCCTGACGTTGATCGTGACCGGATTCGAGGTGGTCACCACCCCGCGGTTGTCCGTGGCCTTGGCGGTGAGCACGTAGGTGCCCAATGCCGCATTCGTCCACGAGAAGCCGTAGGGAGCCGTCGTATCCGTGGCAAGCAGGACGCCGTCGCGATAGAACTCGACCTTGGCGATGCTGCCGTCGGCATCGCTGGCGCTCGCGTTGATCGCGATCGTCGCGGGATAGACGATGCTGGCGTTGTTGGCGGGCGCCGTGATGCTCACGGTCGGCGGCTTGTTCACGATGACCGAAACGGCAGTCGACGACGTGACGGCGCCCCGGTCGTCCGTGGCCTTCGCGGTCAGGCTGTAGGTACCACCGGCGACGTTGGCCCACGTGTAGGCATAGGGCGGGGTCGTGACCGTGGCGATGCGTGTGGATCCTTGGTAGAACTCCACCTTCGAGACCGTTCCGTCCGTATCGCTGGCATTCGCCGCGAGGCCGATCGTCGCCGGCGCCGCGAACACCGCATTGTTCGAGGGCGCGGTCATGGCCACCACAGGTGCTAAATTGGCCTTCACGCTCACCGTCGCGCCGGGCGTCGTGGCGGAAGCGCCCCTGGAGTCGGTCGCCTTTGCGGTGATTCGATAAGTGCCAACCGGGACGTTGGCCCAGGTGTAGGAGAACGGCGCTGCCGTCCTGGTCGCAAGCAGCGTGGCGCCGTTGTAGAAAGCGACCTTCGTCAGCGTCGCCGCGGCGGCAGTCGCTGCGGCGTTCGCTGTCAGCGCGATCGATGCCGGCGCCACGAATGTCGCGTTGTTCGCGGGCGTCGCCAACGCGACGCTCGGGACCGTGTCGCACGCATTCGCGGCCGCGAACTCGGCACTGGCTTCCACGGCGGTGAGTGCGCGGTTGAAGAGCTTCACCTCGTCGAGCTGGCCCAGGAACCGCAGCCCCGCGTTGCCGGTCAATCCGCCGATTCGCAGCGTTGAAGCGACGGCCGCATTGGCCAGAACCGGCGACCCCGCGCGCTGACCGAGCGCCTGCGGCACGCCGTTGACATAGAGCTTGTCGGTGGCGACGCCACCGTTGACGAATTCCGCGATCACGTGCTGCCACTTGTTCGCGAGTCCGGCGGACGGGATGCCGAACACGTCGCCGTTCTGCGTCGTGAATCCGAACGATCCGCCGCTCAGGACGAGGCCATGGTTCATCCAGCCGGCGGGCATGACGTCGTCCGTTCCGTTCCAGTACATCCAGAAGGCCAGCGTGGTCTTCGCGCCGGCCGCGGTCGAGACGCCGAGGCCCGCAACGTCGATCGCTCCGCCGGCGAAACTGGCGGCCTTGCACGTGTTGGGCTTCGGTGCCCCGGCTGCCGAGGCGACCGCGGCAACCGTGCCGGTCGGCGTACCGTCATGGACGCCGGCGGCGTCGGAGATCGGGGTGCCGCTGGTCCAGGCGTCGTTGAACAGCCAGGCGTCGATCGGCTTCGCCGCGGTACCGGCGTTCACCGTCACGGTGATGGCGGGAGCGGAGGCGGTCGCCCCGGCGCTGTCCGTGACTTTCGCCGTCAGCGCGTACGTGCCGACTTGCACGTTCGACCATACGAGGTTGTACGGCGAGAGAGCGACGGTACCGATCAGCGCGGCACCCGCGAAGAACTCGACCTTGATGATCGACGCGCCCGTACCTGGCGTCGCCGCGGCCTTGATCGTGATCGATGCCGGCGCCGTGTAGATGGCGTTGTTGACCGGCGCAGCGAGGGAGATCGCAGGCGGGCCGGCCGCCTTCGGCAGCATGGGTGAAGACTCCCGGTCGGTGATCGGCCAGGCGACGATTGCCGGCAGCGATCGGTTGCCGAATGCGTCGACCGTCGATGCCGAAAGCGACGGTCCGGGTTGCCACGGCGACGCGTCGACGCGACCGGCGAACGCATCGCCGCGCGCGTCGGAGCGGAATGCGGCGGCAACGTCGGTGCGTCCCAGCATCACTTCGACCTTCAACGAGCGCAGGAACGCGAGCGTGGGTGTGCAGGCCGCGTCATCGCACGTTACGAGGAAACGCAACGCGACGTCGGTGCCGGCGTCGAGGCCCGACGCGACGGACGCGTGGGCGTCGACGCGGGCTGCGAAGCGTGGCGGCGCCGTCACGAATCGCGTCACGGACCGGCGACTCTGCAGCCGGGCCACATGGCCGCTGCGCAGTTCGACCACGCCGAGGCCGCTGCGATCGCCGAACCACAGCCAGTCACCGGCCGATGCCGTCTCGATCCCCGCGACCTCGAAGAGGCCTTCGGACGAAACGACGCCGGCACCCAATCGCGTTCCATCGCGATCGAAGCGGCTGATCTCGCGTCCTGCGAGCAGCGTGACGGTGCCGGTCGCGACATCGACGGTCACCGCGTCGGGGATCGCCACGGCAACCATCGTTCGCGGCACGATTCCGGCAAGGACGTCGAATTGCACGAGCGTGCCCGCGCGCGCCAGCCACAGGAAACCCGCGAGCGGATCGATCGCCATCGCCGAAACCTCGCCGCCGGGCACCAGCGCCAGGTCGAGCCACGCCACGACGTTGCCGGCTCCGTCGTATCGCGCGAGCGAAGACGCTGTCGCGACGAAGATGGCGTCGGGACCCACGACGGCAAGCGATCGTACGGGCTCCACCAGCGCGAGGTCGTGCACGCGCCTGCCGCGCTCGTCGAAATGCAGCAGTCGCGCGCCGGAAGCCATCCACAAGGTGCCGGCATGAGGGTCCGCGGCCATGGGTCCCGCGCCGTCGATCTCATCCGGGCGCAGGTCCACGGACGCATGCTCGACCAGCGCGTCGTCGACGCGGGCGAGCGCATGCGCGCCGAGCACCCACGCCCCGCCATCGGCCATGGGCGCCACGTCGCGCACGGTATCCGCGCTCGGCAACTCGCGCCACTCGGCCGTCGCGGTGTCCACGCGGAACAGCCGCCCCTGCTCGACCAGCCAGAGATCCCGCCCCCACGCGGCAGCCGAAAGCCACGCGAGCAGCAGCAGGATCGCAGGCCGGATCATGGGCAGGCTCCCGACTGGTTCACGGGCATGTAGAGATCGATGGATCCGTGACCATCGAACGGTCCGCTGCCCCGATAGACGGCGCGCAGCTTGCGCACGCCGGCGGACAGCGTGATCGCCTTCGTCGCCACACCTCCCGCGACGACAGCGGAACCGATGACGACGCCGTCCACCGTAAAATCCACCGCGCCGGCATCGAAGGTGCCCGCAACGGTCGCGGTCACTGTCACTGTCTGTCCCGCACACGCCGGATTCGGCGCAGCGGCAATTTCAAGGGGCAGCGAGCCCGTCACCAGCCGCTGCAGCGCATTGTCGCTCGCGATGGTCAGCGTCTGTCTCGCATCGAGGCCGATCCCCTGCACGCCGGTCATGCCGAGCGGCGAGGAATACAGGAGCGTGCGCCCGTCGGACGTGTAGATCTGGAGCAGCTGTTCCCCTACCCCTTGGTCGATACTGGCAGGCTCGGGAATGATCGCACCGGGCGTCGACGGCAAGTCGCGATTGTTCGCCATCGTGTATCCCGCGACGAGGATGCTGCCCTCGCCGTCCAGCGCGACGCGCGCGGGCTGATAGTCGAGCGTGCCGTCGTATCTCGCCTGGCAGTCGTCGAGCTGTCCTCCATCCAGCGGAAGGTAGCCCGAGAACACGAACTGGGACCCGTTCGGTGAGAGTTTGGCGAGGAAGCCCACCTCGGGATTGAAGATCGCGCAATCACGGTACACGAACGGGTACCCGGCGCCACCCGCCACCGGGAAATCCTTCGAGCTGGTCTTGCCGGCGACGATCGCGTTGCCCGCTGCGTCGACGACGATGCCCGTGCCGCGATCCCGCAGCGATCCTCCGAGGCGCGCCGCGTAGACGAGCCCGCCGCTCGGGTCGAGCTTGGCGACGAACGCGTGCGAAGCCGTGGGATGCGCCGATCCCAGCGGATAGAAGTAGTCGCCGACCTTGGTGCCGAAGTCGAGCGCGCCGGGCGACGCGCTCAGGCCCGGCTCCGCCTGTCCCGTCACGAATGCGTTGCCGAGCGCATCGACGCCGATCGCGAAGCCCGTGGGATCCACGACCGCGCCCCCCGCCCTGCCGCCGCACGAATGGCCACCGGTTCCGGAATACCCGAGATAGGTTGCATACAGGACCGTCTGGCCCGACGCCGCGAGCTTGAGAGCGAACGGCGCGATGCAGTTGGCCGCAACGCTGTCCGTCCCGTAAGGCGCGCCGGCGGTGGTCGCAAGCCCTGGGCCTGCGCTTCCGGTGACGTAGAGCGCGCCCGTCGCATCCACGGCGATCGCGCCGACGCGCCTGATCGCGGGATCGAGCGCCACCGAATGCCGCGTGACGGCCCCGGTCGTCGCCACCTTGTAGACGTATTTCGAACCGGTCCCGGACCGATACGGACCGCCGGCAACGACGAAATCGACCTGCGTGTCATAGGCGACGACGAGTGCATTGCCGGCGGCATCGAGCGCCATTCCGGCCACCTCGTCCCTGCCGAAATCCCTGGCCCGTGCCTCTCGCGGTACCTTGGTCGCCGCGCCGACCACCGCGACGAACGCTGGCGTGCGTCCGGTCGGAGGAAACTTCGCGACGAAGCGAAGATCGACGCCCGCATTCGTGAAGGCGGCCGTGTCGAGACCGGCGAAGTCGTAGGAGCCGCTGACGCCGGAGACGTATGCGTTGCCTGCCGCGTCGACCGCAAGATCCGTGATGCGGTCGCGGCCCGAGCCGCCCACGCGAAACTCGCTTGCGACAAGGTAGGTCCGCCCCGCCGTGGCGCCCGTCGCGGCAGCCGAGATCGCCACGCATGCGATGGCCAGCACATGCACGGCGGCGCGAATGACGCTCGTAACGGCGAAAGGCACGCTCCCCTCCTGCAATCGCACGCCCCGCTGCGGCACGCAACGATCCGAGTGGAGCGTGCCGCACCCAAGCGCAGTGCGCGCACGGACCGCTCGGCCCGTGGCGCATTCGACTACAGCTGCAGGAAGGCGGTAACTGCCGGTAGTAACAGGCGGCGCGGCGCGCGGCGGCGACGGATCAGAGCTTGATGCCCTCGGCCTGCACCTCGGCGACGATCTTCGCCGCCACCTCCGGCGACAGCGCGGCGACGTCGTCCTGGTATTTCAGCAGCACGCCCATCGTGTCCGCCACCGTCTGCGGATCGAGCGCCACGCGATCGAGCGCGACCAGCGCCTCGGCCCAGTCGAGCGTCTCCGCGATGCCCGGCGACTTGAAGAGGTCCATGCGGCGCAGGCGCTGCGTGAACGCGACCACCTCGCGCGCGAGCCGCTCGGGGGCGTGCGGGCACTTGCGGCGCACGATCGCGAGCTCGCGCAGCGCGTCGGGATAGTCGACCCAGTGGTACAGGCAGCGCCGCTTGATCGCGTCGTGGATCTCGCGCGTGCGGTTGGACGTGATGACGACCACGGGCGGCGACTTCGCCTTCACGACGCCGAGCTCGGGAATCGACACCTGGAAATCGGAGAGCACTTCGAGCAGGTAAGCCTCGAACGGCTCGTCGGTGCGGTCGAGCTCGTCGATCAGGAGCACGGGCGGCACGCCGTCGTCGGGATCGATCGCCTGCAAGAGCGGGCGCTTCAGCAGGAACCGGGGCGTGAAGATGTCGTGCGCGAGCGCGTCGCGCGCGACGCCGCCCGCGGCCTCGGCAAGCCGGATCTCGATCATCTGCCGCGGATAGTTCCATTCGTACACCGCGGCGGCGGTGTCGAGGCCTTCGTAGCACTGGAGACGCACCAGCGGCTTGCGCAGGCCGGCCGCGAGCACCTTGGCGATCTCGGTCTTGCCGACGCCCGCCTCCCCTTCGAGGAACAGCGGGCGCTGCAGCTTGAGCGCGAGGAACACCGCCGTCGCCAGCCTGCGCTCGGCGACGTAGTCCTGGGCGGTCAGCAGGTCGAGCGTGGCGTCGACGGTTCCGGGGAACGGGATTCCGGGCGGCGTGGCGGTCATCGAAGATCGGTCCGGCGGGTGGGATCGGCGTAGAGGATAGCAATTCGCCGGCGCCCGGGCGGCCTGCGCCTTCCGCGCCGCCATCGGGTTCATAATGAAGCCATGCGAAGCGAAACCTCTGTCATGACCGAAAAAGACCCGATCACCGTCGACGTGCCACGCGAATTCCACCGTCGCATGGCCGGCATCATCGAGGCCGTCCAGACCGCGATGTGGGAGGCCGGCGTGCACGACCTTCTCGGCTACGCCACCGACTATGCCTTCGGCGAGCAACGGGGAATGCAGACGCTGGTGCTGAAGAGCAAGCATCGGTCGGCGTACGTGCGACTCCCCTGGGACACCGTGATGGGCGATACCGATGCCGACCGCCAGCGCGTGGACGCCGCCGTCCGGAGCGCCATCGCCGAGCTGACGTAGCCCGCGCGCGCCCGCACGTCCCGCGCGGCCGCCCCTAGGCCGCCGGTTCGACCCGATGCCGCAGAAACGGCGTCAGGACGTCCATCGGCAGTGGGAACACGATCGTGGTGTTCTTGTCGGCGCCGATGACCGTCAGCGTTTCGAGGTAGCGCAGCTGGATCGCTTGCGGCTCCTGCGCCAGCACCTTGGCCGCCTGGTAGAGCTTTTCCGACGCCTGCAGCTCGCCTTCGGCGTGGATGACCTTGGCGCGCCGCTCGCGCTCGGCCTCCGCCTGCCGGGCGATGGCCCGGACCATGGATTCGGTGAGATCCACCTGCTTGATCTCGACGTTGGATACCTTGATGCCCCACGAGTTGGTCTGCGCGTCCAGCGCCTGCTGGATGTCGAGGTTGAGCCTCTCGCGTCCCGCCAGCATGTCGTCCAGCTCGTGCTTGCCCAGCACCGACCGCAGCGTGGTCTGCGCGAGCTGGCTGGTCGCGTTGAGGTAGTTCTCCACCTGGATGATCGCCTTCTCCGCGTCGATGACCCGGAGATAGACGACGGCACTCACCTTCACCGACACGTTGTCGCGGGAGATCACGTCTTGCGTCGGCACCTCGAAGACGACCGTGCGCAGATCCACCTTGACCAGCTGCTGCACCGCCGGCACGAGCAGCACGAGGCCCGGCCCCTTCACTTTCCAGAAGCGTCCGAGCGTGAACACCACGCCCCGCTCGTATTCGCGCAGGATGCGCACCGCCAGGGCCACGAGAATGCCGAGCAGCGCCACCACGCTCAGTCCGATCAGGTTCCAGATCATGGCTTGCTCCCCTCTTTCTCCGATTGCGGCGCGACTTCCGGAACGGCACCGTGAACGCCGGACACGCGCAACCGCTGCCCACGCGTCAACGGCATCGAGCTGTGGACGCGCCAGATCTCGCCGCGAATGCTCGCCCAGCCTTCGCCATCGAAATCGGCGAGCGCTTCGCCGGCGCCATCGACCAGCGTCTCGATGCCACTCGCCAGCGGGCGACGCCGGGCCTTCACGCCCAGGCGCACGACGACAAAGACGAACAGGGCGCAGAGCCCGGCGAGCGTCACGACGAGCGGCACCGGGATGCCGTAGCCCGGTGCGTCGGTGTCCACGAGGATGACGGCGCCGATCACGAAGGCGAGCACGCCGCCGACGCCCAGCGCGCCGGACGTCGGCAGGAAGACCTCGGCCACCAGGAACGCCATGCCGAGCACGATCAGCGCGAGGCCGGTGTAGTTGATCGGCAGCATCTGGAACGCGAACAGCGCCAGCAGCAGGCTGATGCCGCCGACCACGCCCGGCAGCACGTAGCCGGGATTGGTGAACTCGAATACCAGGCCGTAGATGCCGAGCATCATGAGCATGAGCGCGAGGCTCGGCGAGCCGATCACCGACAGCAGCCGCGTGCGCCAGTCGGGATCGACCGCGACGGCTTCCGCATCCGCAGTCTGCAACGTCACCGTCGCGCCACCGACGGTGACGCGCTTGCCCTGCAGGCGAACGAGCAGGCCATGCACGTCCGGCACCACGTAGTCGACGACGTGCAGTGCGAGCGCCTCCTCCGCCGTCAGGCTCACCGCCTCGCGCACGGCCCGTTCGCCCCACTCCGCGTTGCGCCCGTGCATCTGCGCCAGGCTGCGCATGTAGGCCGCCGAATCGTGAATCTGCTTTTGCTCGAGCGCGCTGGGTGAGGTGGAGGCGGGCGGCTTCTCGCTGCCCTTCTCGGCGCCAGAACCGCCGTCGGCGGGCGGCAACGGATCATGCGAAGGTCCGCCGAGCCCGATCTGCACCGGCGTCGCGGCGCCGAGGTTCGTGCCGGGCGCCATCGCCGCGATGTGACTCGCATAGAGGATGTAAGTCCCGGCGCTGGCGGCGCGCGCCCCGCTCGGCGCCACGAACGTCGCGACCGGTACCGGCGACGCCAGGATCTCCTTGATGATGTCGCGCATCGCGGTATCGAGCCCGCCGGGGGTGTCGATCCTGAGCACGACGAGCTGCGCGCCAGCGGCGACGGATTGCTGCAGGCCATGCGTGACATAGGCCGCGGATGCCGGCGAGATCGGGCCGTCGAGCGTGAGCACCGTCACCGGCGGCGTGCTTGCCGCGGCGAGCACGGGCAGCAACAGCAGGGCCAATGACAGCTTCATCGAAAAGGCCGCGACAGGACCTGGACGCGCGGCGGGCGATCGAGCTCGCACGCGCCGACCCGCCGCGGCGGCCGCGCGACTTCGCCCATTGTGCGCCCAATTGCCGACGTCAAGGCAAACGGGCGACCCCGCGCTCGATGAAGGAGCTCGCCGAAGAGCTCGATCCCGTCACCCTCTGGCCGATCCATCGCTCCACGATCGTCAACGCGAACGCGATCGCCAGCGTGTCACGCGACCTGCGCGGACGGGTGTCGGTGCGGCTGAAATCGCGGCCTGAGAAGCCCCGTCAGCGAAACGCACGAGCGCCGATTCCGGCACATGTAGCGCGGCGCGACGCTCGCTCAACCCCGCGCCGGCTTGCCGCGCGAGGCCGGCGCCGGCAGCGCCCACTCGGGACGCGCGAAGCGCTCGGCGAGGAAATCGGAGAGCGCGCGCACCTTGGCCGAGAGGTGCCGCCGGCTCGCGTACACCACGTGGATGTCCGAGGGTAGCGGCGCGTATGCGGGCAGGATCGGGCGCAGGTGCCCGGCCCGCACGTCGGGGCCTACGATGAAATCGGGCTCGAGCGCGATGCCTACGCCGGCGACCGCGAGCGCCGCCGAGAATCCCCCGCTGTTCGAATGCACGGGCCCGGCGACCCGCACCTTGCGCTCGCTGCCGTCGCGCGCACGAAACGTCCACACGTCGCGCTGCGCCGCGTATTCGTACAGCAGGCAGGTGTGGCGCGCGAGATCTTCGGGCGTCTTCGGCTCGCCGTGCCGCGCGAGGTACGCGGGCGACGCGCACGACACGAGGCGCGTCGAGCTCACGCGGCGGCCGACGAGGTTGTCGCCTCCGACGGGCCCGATGCGCACCGCCGCGTCGAAGCCTTCGTCGACGAGGTCGACCCTGCGGTCCGACATCTCCACGTCGAAGCGCAGCTCCGGATAGCGGACGAGCATCGCGGCGATCGCCGGCGCGATGTAGAGCGCGCCGAACGTGACGCTGCACGACAGCCGCAGCGTGCCGCGCGGGGTGGCGGTACCGGCACCGGCCGATTGCTCCGCTTCCTCGAGGTCGGCCATGAGCTGCACCGAGCGCTCGTGGAACGCCCGCCCCGCCTCGGTGAGCGACAGGCGTCGCGTGGTGCGTTGCAGGAGCCGCGCATCGAGATGCGCCTCGAGGTCGGAGACCAGTCGCGATACCGACGACACGGAGACGTCCAGCCGCTCCGCGGCGCGCGCGAAGCTGCCGGTCTCGACGACCTTCACGAAGGCGGCAATGGCGTGGAAGCGGTCCATGGGTTGCGCATAATTATTGCGCTATTTGCAACAATCTTTCAAGCATATGGCTATTTATCTCGCGAGACGGAAGATCGAAGATCCGCTCCATCGCGCCACCTCCGGCGCGCCCACACTCGAAGGGAGCTTTCATGAACGATGCACGATTCCCCGCCGCGGCCGCGCTGCTGCTGCGGCTCGCGCTGGGCGCGATGTTCATCGCCCACGCGTTGCTCAAATATCTCGTGTTCACGCTGCCCGGCACGGCGCAGTTCTTCGCGTCGCTAGGCTTGCCCGGCGTCCTGGGCTACGCGGTCTTTGCCGTCGAGCTGGTCGGCGGCATCCTGCTCATCGCCGGTGTGCGGGTGCGTGCCGTCTCGCTCGCGCTGATCCCCGTCCTGCTCGGCGCCACCTGGGCCCACGCCGGCAACGGCTGGCTCTTCACGTCGCCCAACGGTGGCTGGGAATACCCGGCGTTCTGGACCGTGACGCTCGCCGTGCAGGCCCTGCTGGGCGACGGCGCATTCGCGTTCCGCGGCTCTTCGCAACCGCTCGCGGCGCAGCGCGCCTGAAGCGACATCGCCTCCGCCGCGCACGCGGCGAAGATCCCACCCTCCACATCCAAGGATCCTCCATGAAGCTCTATTACTCGCCGGCCGCCTGCTCGCTCGCGCCGCACATCGCGCTCGCCGAAGCCGGCGCTGCCTACACCACGCAGAAGGTCGACCTGCGCAAGCACGTCCTCGAAGACGGCAGCGACTACTGCGCGATCAATCCGAAGGGATACGTGCCGCTGCTCGAGCTCGCCGACGGCACGCGGCTGTCCGAAGTCGCGGTCATCCTGCAATACATCGCCGACCGCAAGCCCGGCACGCTGGCCCCCGCGTTCGGCGGCATCGACCGCTATCGCGTGATGGAATGGCTCAACTTCGTCGCGACCGAGGTGCACAAGCAATTCGGCCCGCTGTGGTATCCGGCGACCCCCGAGGCGACGAGGGACGCGCAGCGCGCGACGCTCGCCAAGCGCTTCGATCTGCTGGCGAAGACGCTCTCCGCGCAGCCGTATCTGACGGGAGCCGTGTTCACGGTGGCCGACGCGTACCTGTTCACGGTCCTCAACTGGGCGCCGATGCTGAGGGTCGATCTCGCGCCGTGGCCCGCGCTCGTCGCCTTCCAGGCACGCGTCGCCGCGCGCCCCGGCGTGCAGCGCGCGCTGCGGGAGGAAGGCCTGCAGAGCGAAGCCGTCGCCGCGTAACGCTCGGCCACGCTCGCGCGGGACCGCACTGCGGCCATGCGCGGGCACGGCACCGCCCGGCGGGTCAATCCGCGACGAACGCGAGCTTGTCGCCACCGACCTCGATCACGTCGCCGGTGCGCAGCAGGCGCGGCGACGGGCCGATCGACTCGCCGTTGACGCGCGGGTGATCGCCGCCCGCCACGTGCGTCAGGAAGAACCCCTGCGGCCGCCGCGTGACGACCGCCACCTGCGCGCCGCGCGTGCCGAACGTGGCGACCACGCGATCGAGCTCGCGCACCTCGCCGTCGCGCGCGCCGCCGAGATAGCGCACGCGGCCGTGCGGCAGGCGCGCCTTGGCGCCACGGGTGGCCGGCACCGGCGTCTCGTCGGCGGTCGGTGTATCGGCGGCCTCCGGCCGCAGGCCGCTGATGAGCATCGTGCGCTCGAGATCGATCTCCGACGCGCCCCTGGCGTCCACGAAGCGCACGTGGAAGGCGCCGAGCGCCACGACGTCGCCATGCTGCAGGATGCGCCGCTGCATGGGCGTGCCGTTGACGTCGACGCCGCCGTCGCCCGCCAAATCCTCCAGGATGTAGTCGTTGCCGACTGCGACGATCGCGGCGTGCAGGTCGCGTACCGCGGGATCGTCGATGACGAGCCCGCTCGCAGGATCGCGCCCGACGGTCAACCGCACGCGCTCGAGGAAGCGCTGATCGACCACCGCGCCGTCGCGGCTCACGACGAGCTTGGCCATGATCAGCCGAAGATGCGCCGCCACCAGGCGCGCAGGCGCGCGCGCCAGCCGGCATCGGACGCCGGGAACGGCGCCTTCACGCGCGCCACGATCACCGATACGTTGTCGAGCCCGCCGTTGTCCTTCGCGGCCTGCACGAGGTGGAGCGCGGCCAGCGGCAGGTTGGCGTCGAGCGACGTCAGGATGAGCCCGATGTCGTCGTCGTCGACGAGATCGTTGAGGCCGTCCGAGCAGACGAGGTAGATGTCGCCCGGCCGGGCGACCTCCTGCTGGACGTGCGGCGAGACCGATTCACGGACGCCGAGCGCCCGCGTGACGAGGCTGCGGTTGTGCGACTGCCGCGCCTCCGCCGCCGAGATCACGCCCAGGTCGACCTGGTCGCGGAGCAGCGAGTCGTCGCGGGTGAGGAGCGAGAGGCGCCCGTCGCGCAACCGGTAGACGCGGGAATCGCCCACGTGCGCCAGCGTCACCTCGTCGTCGTAGAAGATCGCAAGGGCGAGGGTGGTGCCCATGCCCCGGTAACGCGGATCCGCGCGGCCGGTCTCGAATATCGTACGATTGGCCCGCTGAATGCATTCGGCGACGGCCAGTGCGGGGTTGTGCTGGCGGGCATTCGGGCGGAAACGGCCAGCCGCGGCGGCGAGCCCGGTCATCAGGATCTCGGTGGCCATGCGGCTCGCCACTTCGCCCGCGCGATGTCCGCCCATGCCGTCGGCGAGGGCCAGGATGCCCCGGTCGGTGTCGACGGCTACGCTGTCCTCGTTGTACTGGCGCACGTTGCCAACGTCAGTGAGCGCCGCGACCTCCACGGAATCGAGCAGCATGGGCCCATTGCACCTTCGCAGAAATGAATCGGGCACGGCGGTCGCGCCGGAGGGCCGACTGCCGTGCCACACTTGCTAAAGTATCCCATGGGCGCGCGCATCGCCAACACTCGGATGGCCACCGGAACAACGACGATCGGCAGGGTCGCACCGCCGCATGGCGGGCGGTGCCGCGCGCGCGCGCCGCGGGTGCATGCATGAGCCAGGCGATGGAGAAGCAGCCCGGCATGCTTGGCCGCTACGAGATCCTGGGCGAGATCGCGCGCGGCGCGATGGGTGTCATCTACAAGGCGCGCGACCCGCTGATCGATCGCGTGGTGGCGATCAAGACCATCGCGCTCTCCTTCTCGCCCAGCGAGACGGAGGCGTTCGAGCGCCGCTTCTTCCGCGAGGGCAAGGCGGCCGGCCGGCTCAACCATCCCAACATCGTCACCATCTACGACGTGGGCAAGAGCGGCGACGTCGCCTACATCGCGATGGAGTACCTCGACGGCCGCTCGCTGCGCGAGGTGCTCGACTCGGGGGTCGTGCTGCCGCACGAGAAGGTCGCCGACATCGGTGCGCAGATCGCGGAAGGACTGGCGTTCGCGCATGCGCAGCAGGTGATCCATCGCGACGTGAAGCCCGCCAACGTGGTCGTGCTGCACACCGGGCGCGTGAAGATCACCGACTTCGGCATCGCGCTCTTGCCCACCGGCACGCGCACGCTGACCGCCAACATATTCGGCTCGCCGCGCTACACGTCGCCGGAGCAGGTGATGGGCCGGACGGTCGACGGCCGCTCGGACATCTTCTCGCTCGGCGCAGTGATCTACGAGATGCTGACCGGCCTGCCGCCGTTCTCCGCCGACGACCTGAACGGCATCCTGAAGCAGGTGCTCTCCGATCCGACGCCGCCACCGTCGAGCCACAATCCGACCATCCCGTTCGCGTTCGATCACATCGTCGGCAAGGCCCTCGCCAAGGACCCCGACGACCGCTACCAGGACGCGGCAGCGATGGCCGCCGACCTGCGCAACTTCGCGTCGCTGGAGTTCGACTCGGCGGGCCCGGCGCCGCTGCCCGCGCTCGAGCATCCGACCGGCCAGGTGCGCGCGCCGCTGCTGCCCGTGTCGATGCCCGAGGACGCTGCGCGCGAGCAGGCGGGCATCGTCGCATCCCAGCAGGCGGCCGAGCGCAAGGCGAAGATGCGCCTTGCGCTCGGCATCGCCGGTGCGGTGGCGCTGGTGGTCATCGCGTTCGCCATCGGCTTTCGCACGCCGCCGGAGAGCAGGCCGGTGACGGCGGAAGCCACCAACGCGGCGCGCGGCGCGAGTGCTCCAGTCGCGGCGAGCGCGCCCGCAACGGACAAGGAGGCGCCGGCCGCAGCGCAGGCGACCGGGACCGAGACGAAGCCGGAATCCGCCGCACCGTCGCCGGCCGCACCGCCGTCGAGCCCGCCGACGTCAGGCGGGACCGCGGTACCGCCCGACGCTGCGCCGCCGCACTTGGGGGCGGCACAGCCGGCCACGGCGGCGGCCCCCTCCGCGTCCGTCCCGCATGCCTCGACCGACGCCGCGGTGCCCGCCAAGGCCGCGGCGCCGCCCAGGCCGCAGGGGCGGATCCTGCTCGCCATTACGCCTTGGGGCGAGGTGCTGATCGATGGACGCAAGCGCGGGCTGGCACCCCCACTCTCCGAGATTCGCGTGCCGCCGGGCAAGCACACCGTCGAGATCCGCAACTCGACGTTCCCGCCGTACACTCAGACGGTTGAGGTGGGAGCCAGCGCCGACGTCCGCATCAAGCACAAGTTTCCATGAACCCCCTCACTTCCCTCCGCGTGACGGCCGTCGCCCTCGTGCTCGCGCTGACCTGCGCGAGCTGCGCGACGCAACCCGAAGCACCGCCGGCGCCGGCACCGGCGCCGGCCGCACCCCCGGAGCCGGCGGCACCGCCCGCTCCGCCGCCACCACCGCCGCCACCACCGCCGCCGACGGCTGCGTCGGAGCTCGACATGGGCGTGAAGAGCTACGAGGACGGCGACTACAAGTCTGCCACCGAGCATCTCCATGCCGCGCTGGCGATGGGCTTGCCCACGTCCGAAGCGACCGCGCGCGCACACAAGTACCTCGCGTTCATGGTGTGCGTGAACGGTCGCGAGAAGGCATGCCGCGACGAGTTCAGGTCGGCGGTGGAAGCCGACCCGGAATTTGCGCTCGCGCCTGCGGAAGCAGGGCATCCGGTGTGGCCGCATGTCCTGCGCAGCGTGAAGGCCGAGCTCGCACGCACGAAGAAGGCGAAGAAGAAGTCGTAGCAGCGGATCCTCGCCGCAGGCCGCCTTTCGGCTGCCGGTCGGCCATTTCGGCGATGGCCTCGGCAACGCGCACGACGTGGCCAACGGCCCTGTCGTGGGACCCGCGCGGCGTCGATGACGACTTTTCTCCGCCGCAACGCGAGCGGGCGCTGCCGCGCACCGCCCGCTCGCGCGTCGCGGATCAGCCGGCGCTGGCGACGGCGCGCGCCGCCATCACCGTGACGAGGTGCGCACGATATTCCGCCGATCCGTGCAGGTCGGTGTTCAACCCCGCGGGGCTGATCGCCACGCCCCTCGCGGCGTCGGGCGTAAAGCTCTTGGCGAGCGCATCCTCGAGCGGCTTGGCGCGGAACACGCACGGACCCGCACCGGTGACCGCCACGCGCACGCCGCCCGCGGTCTGAGCGACGAACACGCCGACCAACGCGAAGCGGGACGCGGGCTGGATGAACTTCATGTAGGCCGCCTTCTTCGGGACGGGGAAGCTCACCGACGTGATGAGCTCGCCGTCGGCGAGCGCGGTCTCGTACAGGCCCTTGAAGAAATCGTCGGCGGCGATCTTGCGCTTGTTGGTGTGCACGATCGCGTTGAGCCCGAGCACGGCCGCCGGATAGCACGCGGCGGGATCGTTGTTGGCGAGTGCGCCGCCGATCGTGCCCATGTTGCGCACCTGCCGGTCACCGATGCCCTCCGCGAGCGCGGCGAGCGCGGGAATCGCAGCCTTCACCTCCGCCGACGCGGCGACGTCCGCGTGCCGCGTCATCGCGCCGATGACGAGATGATCGCCTTCCTTGCGGATGCCCTTCAGCTCGGCGATGCCGGAAAGATCGACCAGCGTGCCGGGCTGCGACAGGCGCATCTTCATCGAGGCGATGAGGCTCTGCCCGCCCGCGAGCGGACGGCCGCCGGTTTGCGCGAGGAGCGCGGCCGCGTTCGCGACGGAATCGGCCTTCTTGAGTTCGAAGTCGTACATGGTCGGTTTTCCTTGTCAGGCGCGCGCCGCGCGGATGGCTTGCCACACGCGATGCGGCGACGCGGGCATGTCGAGATGCTTGACGCCCACGGCCGACAGCGCGTCGTGCACGGCGTTCATCAGGGCCACGGGCGCGCCGATGGCGCCGGCCTCGCCGCAGCCCTTGGCGCCGAGCGGATTGTGCGTGCACGGCGTGACCTTCGTCGCGACCTTGAACGTCGGCAGGTCGTCGGCGCGCGGCATCGCGTAGTCCATGTAGCTGCCGGTGAGGAGCTGCCCGCTGTCGGCGTCGTAGACGCAGTTCTCGAGCAGCGCCTGGCCGATGCCCTGCGCGAGGCCGCCGTGCACCTGCCCTTCGACGATCATCGGATTGATGATGTTGCCGAAGTCGTCGCACGCGCTGAAGTTCGCGACCGTCACCACGCCGGTGTCCGGGTCGATCTCGACCTCGCAGATGTGCGTGCCCGCCGGATACGTGAAGTTGGTGGGATCGTAGAACGCGGTCTCGTCGAGCCCGGGCTCCAGCTTGTCGAGCGGATAGTTGTGCGGCACGTAGGCCGCGAGCGCCACCTCGCCGAACGCCTTGCTGCGGTCGGTGCCGGCGACGGTGAACTTGCCGTCCTTGAACTCGATGTCGGCTTCCGCGGCCTCGAGCAGATGCGCGGCGATCTTCTTGCCCTTGGCGATCACCTTGTCGAGCGCCTTGACGATCGCCGTGCCGCCGACCGCCAGCGAGCGCGAGCCGTAGGTGCCCATGCCGAACGGGATGCGGCCGGTGTCGCCGTGCACGACCTCGACGTTGTCGATGTCGATGCCGAGCCGTCCGGCGACGATCTGCGCGAACGTCGTCTCGTGGCCCTGGCCGTGGCTGTGCGAGCCGGTGAAGACCGTCACGCCGCCGGTCGGATTGACGCGCACCTCGCCGGCCTCGAACAGGCCCGCGCGCGCGCCGAGCGCGCCCGCGACGTTCGACGGCGCGAGCCCGCACGCCTCGATGTACGACGAGTAGCCGATGCCGCGCAGCTTGCCGCGCTTCGCCGCCTCGGCCTTGCGCGCGGCAAAGCCGGCGACGTCGGCGATCTTCATCGCCTCGTCCAGGGTCTCGTCGTAGTTGCCGGTGTCGTAGGTGAGCGCCACCGGCGTCTGGTACGGGAACGTGCGGATGAAGTTGCGGCGGCGGATCTCGTCCTGCGGGATGTCGAGATCGACCGCCGCCTGGTGCACGAGGCGCTCGACCACGAACGTCGCCTCCGGCCGCCCCGCGCCGCGATACGCGTCGACCGGCACCGTGTTGGTGAACGACGCGGTGACCTCGCAGTAGATCGCCGGCGTGGTGTACTGGCCCGCGAGCAGCGTCGCGTAGAGGATCGTCGGGATGCACGACGCGAACGTCGACAGGTAGGCGCCCATGTTCGCGGTGGTGGTCACGCGCATCGCCAGGAACTTGCCGTTGGCGTCGAGCGCGAGCTCCGCGTGCGTGACGTGATCGCGCCCGTGCGCGTCGGACATGAACGCTTCGCTGCGCTCGCACGCCCACTTGATCGGGCGGTTGACCTTCTTCGACGCCCAGACCATCGCGGTCTCTTCGGCGTAGAGGTAGATCTTGGAGCCGAAGCCGCCGCCGACGTCGGGCGCGATCACGCGCACCTTGGTCTCCGGCAGGCCGAGCACGAACGCCGTCATCAGCAGGCGCTCGACGTGCGGGTTCTGGCTCGCGACGTAGAGCGTGTACGAATCGTCGGCGCGGCTGTATAGCGCCACCGCGGCGCGCGGCTCGATCGCGTTCGGGATGAGCCGGTTGTTCACGATGTCGACCTTCGCGACGTGCGCGGCCTTGGCGAACGCGGCGTCGACCGCGGCCTTGTCGCCGAGCGCCCACGTGTAGCACTTGTTGCCGGGCGCCTGGTCGTGGATCTGCGGCGCGCCGGGCTTCAGCGCGTCCACGCAGTTGACCACCGCCGGCAGCACCTCGTAGTCGACGTCGATCAATTCCGCCGCGTCCTTGGCCTGATCCGGCGTCTCGGCGATGACGAGCACCACCGGATCGCCGACGTGCCGCACCTTGCCCTGGGCGAGCACCGGATGCGGCGGCTCGTTCATCGGCTTGCCGTCCATGCCCGTGATGAGCCAGCCGCACGGCAGGCCGTTGACGCCGGTCAGGTCGCTGCCGGTGAAGACCGCGACCACGCCAGGCGCGGCGGCCGCCTTCGCGGTGTCGACCTTCCGGATCTTCGCGTGCGCATGCGGCGAGCGCAGGAAATACGCGTGCGTGTGATGCGGCGGATTGACGTCGTCGGTGTACTGGCCGGCGCCGGTGAGAAAGCGGACGTCCTCCTTGCGGCGGACGGATTGGCCGATCGGGCCGGCTTCGTTGGCACCCATGATCGCTCTCCTACTTCATTGCCGCGGCGCCCTGCACCACGGCGCGCACGATGTTCTGATAGCCCGTGCAGCGGCACATGTTGCCTTCGAGCTCCTCGCGCATCTTCTGCTCGTCGGCGTTGGGATGGCGCGCGACGAGATCGATCGCGCTCATCACCATGCCCGGCGTGCAGAAGCCGCATTGCAGGCCGTGGCATTCCTTGAACGCCGCCTGCATCGGATGCAGCGTGCCGTCGGCGGCGGCGAGGCCCTCGATGGTCAGCGACCTCGGCGCCGTTGGCCTGCGCCGCGAGCATGTTGCACGACTTCACCGCGCGGCCGTCGACGATGCACGGTGCAGGCGCCGCACTGGCCGGTGTCGCAGCCGACGTGCGTGCCGGTGAGGCCGAGCTCGTTGCGCAGGAAATCGACGAGCAGCGTGCGCGCGTCGACGGTGGCGGACTACCGGCTTGCCGTTGACGGTCAGCGATAGTTGGACGGACACGGAATTCTCCTTCGGTATGGACGGCCACTAGAACTGATGCAGCGCGCGCGGCCATGTCGTGGGCGCTGCGAACAATGCGGAAGGCTAGCGATACTGCGGCAGCTCGCGGCAACGGCAATGCGACGCGGGCACCGGCGACGCGCGACTTCCTAGTTCAGGGTGGTGATGTACTGCGCGAGGTTCTCGATGTCCTGGTCGGACAGCGTGCCCGCGACGCTCGTCATGTTGCCGGCGTCGTTGGTGCGGCGCTTGTGCTTGAAGTCCTGGAGCTGCTTCACCACGTACTCGTAGTTCTGGCCCGGCGACGCGCGGAATCTCGTTCTGCCCGGTGAAGCCGCCGAGGTGGCACATCGGGCACAGCACGGCGTCGGACACCTTCTGGCCCGCCGCGACCTTCGCCGAGTCGGCCTTGAACTGGTTGGGCGCCGGCTTCTGCGCGGCGAACCAGTTGCCGAGCGCGATCATGTCGTCGCGCGACAGGTCCTTCGCGATCGGCGACATCTGCGGATCGGTGCGCCGGCCCTCCTTGAAGTCCTTGAGCTGGACGTAGATGTAGCGCCACGTCTGGCCGGCGAGACTTCGGATTCGACCGGAATCACGGCGTTGCCGTCCGGCCCGTGGCACGCGATGCACAGGTCCGGCCTGCGGCGGCTTCGGCGGCGCGGCGGACTGCGCGAGGCGCGCGAGGCAGGCCGAACGGCCAGCGCGATGGCGGCGGACGTGTGAGTGAGCGGGAGCATCATGCTGCCATGCTGCAGGGCACAAGAAAACGGCCACCCGCAGTTCCGCGAGTGGCCGTCCGATGCATCGTGACCGGATCAGGGCAGCGCGAAGACGAACGACGCTGTTGCCGCGCTTGGCGTCGATCTGGTTGTTGCCGCCCGCGGCCACCGCGACGTACTGCTTGCCGTTGACCATGTACGACACCGCGGGCGCGTTGACGCCCGCGCCCGCGTTGTAGCGCCACAGCTCCTTGCCCGTCTTCGCGTCGAAGGCCTTGAACCAGCCGTTGGCCTCGCCGTTGAACACGAGGTCGCCGGCCGTGGCGAGCACGCCGCCGATCAGCGGCTGGTCGGTCTTCACGCCCCACGCGACCTTGCCGGTGTCGAGGTTGACGGCGACCAGGCGGCCCCACTGCTGCTTCGCTCGGGATCGTCTTGAACGCGCCGCCCAGCCACAGCTTGCCGCCGGGATACGGCGACTCCTCGACGTGGTAGGTCATCGGCTGGTGCAGGTTCGCCGCATACGCCAGCCGCAGTCTTCGGGTTGACCGCCATCGGCGACCATTCGACGCCGCCGTTCGCGCCCGGCAGCATCCGCGCGCCTTCCTTGGTCGGCAGCACCCACATGTTCTCCTGCGGGATCATCGCTTCCGAGAAGCGGATGAGCTTGCCGGTGTCGCGCTCGTGCACGTAGACGTGGCCGGTCTTGCCGCCGTGGATCACGACGTCGACCATCTTGCCCGACGCGTCCTTCGCCTGCGTCAGGATCGGCGGGCTCACCGCGTCGAGGTCCCATACGTCGTGCGCGATGTACTGCGAGTGCCACTTGTACGTGCCCTTGTCGAGGTCGACCGCGACCATCGAGTCGGTGTACAGGTTGTCGCCCGGACGGATCGCGCCGTAGAGGTCCGGCGACGGATTGCCGACGACGAAGAACACGGTGCGCGTCTTGAGGTCGATCGCCGGCGTCATCCACACGCCGCCGCCCAGCGTCTGGTAGAAGGCGCCGCCCTTCTCCGCCAGCGTCTTCTTCTCGGCCGCGATGTCGCGATGCATGTCGCGGCCGGTCGCGTCGTTCGTCGCCCACACGCCTTCGTGGCCCTTGTCGGGGATCGTGTAGAACGTCCACAGGAGCTTGCCGTCGGCCGCGTTGAACGCCTTGACGAAGCCGCGCATGCCGTACTCGCCGCCGTTGGTGCCGATCAGCACCTTGCCGTCGACCACCGCGGGCGCCATCGTCTCCGAGTAGCCCTTCTCCGGATCGGCGATCTGCGTCTCCCACAGGAGCTTGCCGGTCTTCGCGTCGAGCGCCACGAGCTTCGCGTCGAGCGTGCCCATGAAGAGCCTGTCGCCTTCGATCGCGACGCCGCGGTTGTTCGGGCCGCAGCAGAAGGTCGTGATCGGACCCATCTTGTGCTTGTAGTGCCAGAACTCCTCGCCCGTGACCGCGTCGATCGCGTAGACGTGGTTGAACGACGTGGTGAGGAACATCACGCCGTTGACGACGATCGGCGCCGTCTCCATCGATTCGAGCACCGCCGTCTGGAACACGAACTTCGGCGCGAGCTTGCCGACGTTGCCCGTGTTGATCTGGCTGCCGGGGTAGTAGCGCGTCTGGTCGTAGCTGCCGTTCGCGTGGATCCAGTTCTTCGCGTCGCCGCCGGCCGCGTTCAGCATCGGCTGCGTGATCGACACGAGATTGCCCGACATCGGCTTCGCCGTCGTCGTGGCGCCACCGCCGATTTCCTGCGCGAAGCGGTGGTCCCCGCGAGCGCAAGCGCAGCGGCGACGGCAAGGGCGAGTCGTGGCGATTTGTATCTGATCATGCGATCCCCCCTCGTTGTAATGTCGTGCCGGATGCCGGCCACGGCGCGCGCACGACGATGCGCGTCGGACCGGATCGGCAGACCTTTGGTTTATAGTCCATTTCGCTGCCATGTTGAAAACCACAACTCCATGCTGCAGTGCATGAATCCGCATCCGGCTGAGCCGGAGTATCGCGCCATGCTCGGCATCCTGAGATGCTTGCGATGCTGCCTGTTGCATCGCAACAGCCGCATGCGCGCAGAGCGCCGCCGATCCCGAGAACCTGTCGACCAACGCGCGCCTCCTGATGGCCGCGCGCAACGCCGATGCCGCGGCGCTGCAAGCGCGAGCTCGGCAGGCGCGGCCGTCGAATTCGCGCAACCGGCTCGGCGAATCGGCGCTGTCATCGTGCTGAAGAAGGAGCGCGCCGACCTTGCGCACGTTGCTGCTCGACGCCGGCGCGGACGTCAACCAGCGCCGCCGTCAACGGCATCACGCCGCTCATGGCGGCGGCGTACGGCGGGGCAGGACGACATCGTGAAGCGGCTCTTGCGCAAGGGCGCCGAACCCGCGCGCGACTCGACCGCCTGCGCAAGAACGCGATGACCTACGCCGCCGGCGAGGGCCGCACCGAGGTCGTCGCGACGCTGCTCGCGGCGGGCGTGAATCCCAACGCCGTGTACGGCAACGACCTCACCGCGCTCATGTGGGCGGCGGGCTTCGGCAAGACCGACACCGTGCGCGTGTTGCTCGCCGCGGGCGCGGATCCCGCGCTGAAGGACAATCGCGGCAAGACCGCGGCCGACATCGCGCGCGAGCAGGGGTTCACGCGAGACCGTGGCGGTGCTGGCGGCAGCGCCGGCGAAGTAGCGCCGCGCGTCCGAGGCGCGCTTTGCGAGCGGCGCAGGCCCATCCGCGCGACGAGCGCCGTCGCGATCGACGAGCCAGTGCTTCAGCGCGCCGGCGACGTGCAGCGCGACGGCGCAGGCGAGCACCCAGCTCGTCGTGAAGTGCACGGCGCTCATGAAGTCCTTGAGCGCCGTGTCTTCCATCCCCACGCCGGCAGCGTCATCCCGAAGTATTTGACCGGGTAGCCGCTGAACACGGAGCCCAGGTAGCCCGCGAGCGGCATCACGAACAGCGCCGCGTAGAGCGCGACGTGCGTGACGTGCGCGAGCGTCGCGCTGCCACGCGGGCATCGCGGCAGCGGCGGCGCCGGATGCCGCCAGCGCCAGAGCACGCGCAGGCACATGAGCGCGAGGATCGTGAGGCCGATCGACTTGTGCAGGTTGAACGCGTCGACGCGCGGGCCCGGCGGCTGCTTCGGGATCGTCCTGCATCCACCAGCCCCACGCGAACTGCACGATCACCGCGACCGCGATCGAGCCAATGCAGCACGATGGCCGTGCGCGAGTAGCGGTCAGAAGGCGACATTGACGCTCACGCCGGCGAACCAGTTGCGCCCCGGCGCCGGCTCGAAGTAGCGGCCGTTGGTGTCGCCCGACGATCACCGAGCCGATGTAGTTCACGTTGGCGATGTTGTTGACGCGGACGTATTCGCTGAATCGCACGTTGCCGGCCGTCTGCGCGAAGCCCGACGCGCGCGTTGCCGATCGTATACGCCGGCGCGTACGCCGTGTTGCGGTCGTTGACGTAGATGCGCCCGACGTACTGCACCTCCGCCGCGGCGCTGAAACCGTAGTAGCCGCCGGGCGTCCAGGTCAGCACGCCGTACGCCTGCTGCGGCGGCACGCCCGGGCAGCCGCGCGCCCGCCGGCACCAGCGATCGGCGGCAGGCCGGTGACGAAAGCGTCGTCGAACGTCGGCCTTGCAGCCACGAATAGTTCGCGTGCGCGGTGAAGCCGGCGCCGCAGGTCGGCGTCCCACACCGCCTCGAAGCCGCGCCGCGCGCGTCTTGCCCGCGTTGCGGTACGTGGTGCGCCCGCCGGTGGCGGTGTCGACGACGATTTCCTGGTTCGTGTCGCGCGCCGAAGACCGCGAGATTGACGCGCTGTCGCGGCGACGGCAGCCACTTCAGCGCCGATCTCGACCGACGTCGACGTCGCCGGATCGAGCGCGAGGTTGAGTCCCGGCCCGACCGGGCGATACGCGAGCTCGGCGAACGTCGGCGTCTCGAAGCCCTGCCCGTAGCTCACGTAGACGTTGAGCGTGTCGGCGGCGTGCCAGACCGACGCCGGCGATCGGGCTCGTGTTGGTGTAGGTGCGCGCGCCGCTGTCGTCCGGATTCGGCGGCCGACGATGTAGTGGTCGTCCGAGTCGTAGTGGACGCGGCTCGAGCGCACGCCGAGCGTGAGCGACAACGCCGGCAGCGCGTGCCATTCGACCTCGGCGTAGGCGTCGCGCGCTGCTCGACCGTGTCGTCCTCGTCGCGGCGCAGCGCGCCCTGGCTGCCGTTGTTGTTGACGAAGCCCTGCCGCTGCTCGTTCAGCTGGTCGACGTCCGCGCCGACGGAAGAGCGTCAGCGGCCGGCCGGCGAGCGCGCCTGCGCAGATGAGCCGCGCGCCCGACGCCGCCGTAGTCGCGGTCGAGGTTGACCACGCCGCCCGACGACGTCGCGCCGATGCCCGGCAGCGCGAGGTACTGGCCGATCTGCCGCGTGCCGCCGTAGCCGGTGACGCGCAGCATCGCGATCGCCGCGCCAAGCCCTGCTCGACGGCAACGCCGCCCTGCAGCTGGTTGACCGTCTTGCGGGTGTTGAAGAGCACCGCCGCCGGATCGGCCTGGCGCGGATCGGCGTCGACCTGCGCCTGCGTCAGGCCGAGCGGATCCTGCGAGTCGGGCTGGTGCTGCGAGCTGCCGATGACGGTGACGCGCGTGCTCTCGGCCGGGCGCGAACGTGAGCTTGGCGTTGACGATGTCGCGCGTCGCCGCCGAATGCTCGCGATAGCCGTCGGTCTCGAAGTGATTGGCGGCGACGACGTAGCCGACCGTCGCTCGCCGTGCCGGTCGCCTTCACCCCGGCGTTGTACGTCGTGTAGCTGCCGCGCGCTGAGCGCAGCGTCGGCGACCGGGTCGGCGTGGCCGGATCCTCGGTGAACACCGAGATGACGCCGCCCGACGCGTTGCCGTAGAGCGTCGAGAACGGACCGCGCAGCACCTCGATGCTGCTGCGCCGACAGCAGGCTGAAGCTGCCGGTCTGGCCCTGGCCGTCGGGCATCGTCGCCGGAATGAAGTCCTGGTACAGCCGCACGCCGCGCACGCCGAACGTCGCGCGCGCGCCGAAGCCGCGCGAGCTGATCTGCAGGTCCTGCGCGTAGTTGTTGCGATTGGCGGCGAACACGCCCGGGACGCGCACCAGCGGCTCGGACAGGTTGATCGCGGGCTGGCCGTCGCGGATCGTCGCGCCGTCGATGGTGTCGATCGGACGCCGGCACGTCGAAGCTGCGCTCGGCGCGCTTGTGGCGGTGACGACCACCGGATCGAGCGGCGTCGGCGCGGCCTCGGTCTGCGCTTGCGCGGCGGCGGCGCGGCCGCCAGCGCCGCGAGCAGGAGACAGCGATGCATCGGATCGGACGCGGTCGGGCACACGGGCGATCTGCGCGGGCGTCAAGCATAGCGGTTCTTGGTACGATAGGTCGCGATTGTCCGCGATCGGCACGCCGGCGCTGCCCGACCTTTCCAAGGAACCCATGTGATCTCCCTCCTGTCCCGCGCGTCGCCGGCCGCTCGCCGTCCGCCGGCGCGTGCGCCGCCGTCGCGGCGACCGCCTACGTGCCCAACGAAGGCTCCGCCACGATCTCGGTGATCGACACGGCGACCGACAAGGTCACCGCCACGCTGCGCCACGGCAAGAAGCCGCGCGGCATCGCGCTTCGGCCGAGGACGGCACGCGCCTCTACGTCAGCGACCAGACCGCGAACGCGCTGGTGGTCGTCGACACTCGCGAAGGACGCGACGATCGCGACGCATCCCGCTCGGCGATTCGCCGGAGGCGATCTACCTGTCGCCGGACGGCAAGTGGCTCGTCGGCGGCGATCGAGGAGAACGACCAGGTGGTGCATCGTCGACACCGCGACGCTGCAAGGTCGACCGCCGCATCAAGATGCGCGGCAAGAATCCCGAGCACGCGGTGTTCAGCCCCGACGGCAAGTGGCTCTACGTCAGCGCCGAGGAAGCCGACGCGGTCGACATCGTCGACCTCGCGCAAGGGCGAGGTCGTGAAGTCGGTCAAGGTCGGCGACCGGCCGCGCGGCATCGGCTTCCTGCCCGACGGCAGCCGCGCGTACGTCGCGGCGGAGAACGCCGACACGGTCAACGTGTTCGACGTCGCGAAGCACGAGGTGATCGCGCGCATCAAGGCCGGCAGCCGCTCCAACGGCGTCACGGTGCATCCGGACGGCAAGCGCGTCTACGTCACGTCCGGCGGCAAGGGCACGGTGCAGGTGATCGACACCGGCGACCAACACGATCGTCGCACGAGATCGCCGGTCGGCAAGCGCCCGTGGAACATGGCGCTCACGCCGGACGGCAAGAAGCTCTACGTCGCCTGCGGGCGCTCCAACGCGGTCGCGGTCATCGACACCGAGACCGACACGAAGATCGCGGAGATCCCGGTCGGCGAGCTGCCCTGGGGCGTCGCGATCCGGTGACCGCGCGGCCTGCGCGCGCGCCGCCGCGCAGGCGTGACGCTGCGCCGCGCGCGGCGACTCGCCGCGTCGCGCGCCGGCGCGCTGCTGCGCCCTGCGGCCGCGCTCGCCGCGGTGCGCCGTCGCGCTCCGCAGGTCGCGTCGTGGCACCACGCCGCTGCCCGGCTTCGCCACGCCGCTGGCGCAGGTGCCGTCCAACGTGCAGATCGTTCGGCGCCGCGACTTCTGCAGCCGCCAGCGCACGCGCGGCCTCGCCGAGTTCCTCGAGCTCAACGCGAGCAGCGTCGGCGTGAACTCGCCGCAGCGGCAATCGACTTCCAGCCCGACGTGAGCTTTCGCGGCTTCACCGCCTCGCCGCTGCTCGGCACGCCGCAGGGACTGTCGGTGTTCCTGGACGGCGTGCGCATCAACGAGGCGTTCGCCGACGTCGTGCAACTGGGACCTCATGCCGCAGAACGCGATCGCGACGATGCAGCTGGTGCCCGGCTCGAATCCGGTCTTCGGCCTCAACACGCTCGGCGGCGCGCTCGCGATCTACACGAAGGACGGCGTCCGCTATCGGCGGCGCGGGCGCCGAAGCCTACGCGCGGATCGTTCGGCCGCGCGTTGGTCGGGCGCGCGACGCCGGCGGCACGCAGGGCGCGTTCGCGACTGCTTCGTCGCGGGCGAGGCGCTGCACCGACGACGGCTGGCGCGCGCACTCCGCCACCCGCATCGGACGTCTTTACGGCGCGCGTCGACTGGCGCGACGGGCGCGACAACGCGAGCGTCGCGTCGACCGCTCGCCGACAACACGCTCGAACGGCACGCAGGCGCTGCCGCTGTCGATGCTCGGCCGTCCCGCAGCAGCCGTACACCTGGCCCGACACCACCGAGAACCGGCTCGCGCTTCGTCAGCGCTCAACGGCACGCGCGCGCTGGCCGACGGCGCGCTGCTGACCGGCAACGCCTACTTCCGCGCGCTCCGCAACGACGGCGTCAACAGCAACGTCAACGGCGACTACGACCCGGCCACCTCGCCGCCGAGGCGTTCAACGTGCAGTCGCGAGCGACCACGCGCGGCCTAGGGCGCGTCGCTGCAGGTCGACGCGGCGGCGCGACGTCGGCGGGCACGCGCACCGGCTGGTCGCTCGGCGCTCGGCGCCGATGCCGGCACGCACGGACTTCGTGCAGACCGCAGCAGACCGCGACCTTCTCGGCCGACCGCGAACCGTGCGGCATCGGGCCGTATTCGCCCGAGCACCGACGTCGCGACTCGACCACGCGTACGCTCGGCGTCTACGCTCCGACACGATCGGCGCTCGACGCCGCACTGGACGCTGACGCTGTCCGGACGCTACAACGCGCGCACGCATCGGGATCGCCGACCGCACGCGGCACGCGCCCGCCATCGACGGCACCAGCACGCTACCGCCGCTTCAACCCCGCGCTCGGGCGTGACGTGGCAGCCGACGCCCGACGCTCGACCGTCGTACGCGAGCGTGAGCCAGGGGATGCGCGTGCCGACGCCCGTCGAGCTGACCTGCGCCGATCCCGAACGCGCCGTGCACGCTGCCGAACATCTTCGTCGCCGATCCGCCGCTGCAGCCGGTGGTCGCGACGACCGTCGAGGCTCGGCGGCGCGGCCGCGTCGACGCGACGCGGCTTCGTAGAGCGCCGCCGTCTACCGCACCGACCTGCGCGACGACATCCAGTTCATCAGCGCGGGCAGCGGCGCGGTCAACGCCGGCTATTTCCGCAACGTCGGGCGACACGCGCCGGCAAGGCGTCGAGCTCGGCGGCGGCATCGCCGCTCGGCGCGTGTCGCGTCGTCGCGCGCTACAGCTTGCTCGACGCGACGTTTCGCAGCGACGTTCATCGAGAACAGCCCGAACAACTCGACCGCCGACGCGAGCGGCGGCATCGACGTGCGGCCGGGCGACCGCATGCCCGGGCTGCCGCGCACACGTTCTCAAGCTGCGCGCCGACTGGACGCCGGCGCCGCTTGGCGCGCCGGCGCTCACGCTGCTCGCCGTCGGCCCGCAGTACGCGCGCGGCGACGAGAACAACCGGACGCGCAACGGGCAGGTGCCCGGATACGCCGTCGTGACGCTCGACGCGCGCGTGGCAGCTCGCGCCGCGACTGGCAGCTCTTCGCGCGCATCGACAACCTGTTCGACCGCGCGCTACCAGAACTTCGGCATCCTCGGCGCCAACTATCTTCCGCGGTCCCGGCAACACGTTCGACGCGGAATCTCGCCGGGCCCGAGCAGTTCCGCGCGCCGGCGCGCCGTTCGGCGCGTGGATCGGCGTGCGCTACCGGCTCGACGATGCCGGGAATGCTGAGCGGCGGCAGCGGCTGCCCGTCCGACACCGCGCGCAGGCGCGCGTTGCGCTCGCCGTCGTCGGTGCGCTCGGCGCAGCGTTGCCGCGGCACGCGTCGGCGCCAATCATCCCGCCCGCGGCGAGACTGCCGACCTCTGCGTGACGCTGCCGGACACGCGCTTCGACGCGGCCGCTCGCGGTGCCGGGCATCCGATCGGGTCTGCTCGGCTGCCTGCGCCGATTGCGCGCAGTGGCTCGAGCTCACGGCGCGAGCGCGCGACGCATCCGGCGCGTGCCGTTCACCACGCAGCGTCCGGCGGACGGACGTCGACCAACCCGACGCTCGTCGCGCGCAGCGGGCGACGACGTCGCGCATCGCGCTCGTGAACGCGCTCGCCGAGCCGACGGTCGTGCACTGGCATGGCCTCGCGATGGACACGCGCAACGACGGCAACGGCGAAGCGCTGATCGCGCCCGGCGAGCGTTCGACTACGGTTTCGCGGTGCGCAATCGCGGCCGGCCTGTACTGGTACCACCCGCATCCGCATGGCGCGACCGCGCGCCAGGTGTATCGCGGCCTCTTCGGCCTCTTCGAGGTCGAGGACGACGACGAACGCGCGCTGCGCCGGGCGCTCGACGCTCACGCCCGGCGCGACGCGAGATGCACCTGGTGCTGCAGGACCGTCGCGCAGGCGACGGCGATCGCTATGCACCCGCCCCCGAGGACGAGCTACTGCGGCTGGTACGGGTGCCGAGCCGCACGTCAACGGCGTGCTGCGGCCGTTCACGAGGTCGCGCCGCGCCGCTATCGGCTGCGCATTCTCAACGCGGCGAATGCGCGCACGTTCCGGCTCGCATTCCGCCGCGACGACGGAACGCCGCTGCCGTTCGATCTCGATCGGCACCGACGGCGGGCTGCTCGAGCGCGCGGTTCGCTGCGACGAGCGTGTTGCTGTCGCCCGGCCGAGCGCATCGATCTCGCTGGTCGATTTCGCGGCAGTCGAGCCAGGGCGGATTCGTCGTGCTGGAAAGCCGCGCCTTCGATGCCGATGCACGCGGACGTGCGCGGTCGCCGCGCAACGGAGTCCAGCGACGCGCATGGCGCATCGCGCCGCCGCCAGCGGCATGCGCTGGCCGACGGCGCGCCGTTCGAGATCCTGCAGTTTCGGGTGCGCGGCGCGCCGCGCGCCGGCCACCGCCGCTGCCCGGATCGCCTGTCGCGGCTTGCCGCCGATGCCCGCCGCCGAGCGCGCGACGAGCGTCCGTTGCGGCTCGGATTCGCGAAGGGCCGCTGGCGCATCAACGATCGCGTGTACGATACCGGCGGCGACGCCGATCGACGTCGCGCGCGGCGCCAGCGAGACCTGGCTGCTGCGCAACTACTACACGAGCGCGCCGCACGCGATGCACCTGCACGGCTTCCAGTTCCGCGTGGTCGAGCGCGAGACGAGTCCCGAGGCAGCTCGCGCCGCTCGCGATCGACGCGCGCGGACGGCTTGCGACCGATCTGGGCTGCAAGGACACGGTGCTCGTCTGGCCCGGCGAATCGGTGCGCATCGCGATCGACTTCCGCACGCCGTTCGCGGAGTCGCAGATCTACCTCGTCCACTGCCACAACCTCGAGCACGAGGACGCCGGGATGATGCTGCGGGTCAAGGTCGGCTGATGGCCGGGCCGCGGCGCATCCTGCTCGTCGGCGGCGGCCACAGCCACGTCGAAGTGCTGCGCCGCTTCGCGCCGCGCCCGATCCGCGCATCGCGCTCGACGCTGGTCGTCGCCCGACGACCTGACGTCGTATTCCGGCATGCTGCCCGGGCTCGTCGCGGGCCACTACACGCCGCGCGCAATCGCACATCGCAGCTCATCGCCGCTCGCGGTGTACGCGGGCGCGCGCTTCGTCGCGCGATCGCGTGGCCGCGACTCGACCTGTCCGCGCGGCCGGCGGCGCTCGCGGCGCGGCGGGCGCGAGTCGTTCGACATCGTGTCCCTCGACGTCGGCTCGACGCCCGACGCCGCGCGTGCCGGGCGCCCGCGACGCTCGCGCTTGCCCGTCAAGCCGGTCGCGACCTTCCTCGTGGCGTGGGATCGCAGATGCAGGCCGAGGCCCGTGCCGGCGACGCTGCGCGTCGATCGCCGTCGTCGGCGGCGGCGCGGGCGGCGTCGAGATCCTGCTCGCGATGCAGGCGTCGGCTCACGGCGGAATCGGGCGCGCGACGCGCCGCGCTTCGCGCTGTCACCGACCAGCACGCGATCCTGCCGCAGCATGCCGGCGATCGTGCGCGCGCGCTTCGGCCGCATCCTCGTGGAGCGCGGTGTCGATCTGCACTGTCGAGCGCGCGCGATCGCGAGTGGAGCCGCGGACGGTCGTGCGGCTGACGCGACGGCGCGGCGCGTCGCGCGCCGACCGCATCGTCTGGACCACCTCGGCGGCCGCGCCGCCGTGGCTCGCGGCGCCGCGGGCTCGCCTGCGACGAGCGCGGCTTCGTCGCGCGTCGACGATCACCTGCGCTCGACCTTCGCATCCCTTCGTGTACGCCGCGGGCGACTGCGCGGCGCAGCTCGGCCATCCGCGGCCGAAGTCGGGTGTCTTCGCCGTGCGCCAGGGGCCCGCCGCTCGCGGCCAATCTGCGCCGCGCGGCGCACGAGCTGCCGCTTGGCCGTTCGTTCCGCAGCGGCATGCGCTCGCGCTCATCTCCACCGGGCGAGCGGCACGCGATCGCGCGCGCGGGCGCGTTCGTGGCCGAAGGCGACTGGGTCTGGCGCTGGAAGGATCGGATCGATCGGCGCTTCATGGCAAAGTACGCGCTGGCAGCCCGGCGCTGCCGCAGCCCGCGGACGCGCGATCCCGATGACTCGCTGCGATTCGCATTCGGCCGGCTGCGTCGCACGCTGCTCGCGCCGTGATCTGCTCGCTTCGCGCGTGCGCCGCCGCGGCGCAACCGGCGGCCCGACATCGTGCTCGTGCCGCAGCAGATCTCGCCGCACGGCTGGTTCTTCCAGGGCGAAGCGGGCATGGCGAGCGCGCAGAACAAGGGCTTCATGTCGAACGCGGGCTTCGTCGTGACGGACGATGGCGTCGTCGTCTTCGATGCGCTCGGCACGCCCGCGCTGGGGCGCGCGATGATCGCTGCCATCCGCAAGGTGACGCCGCAGCCGATCAAGCGGGTCGATCGTCAGCCACTACCACGCCGATCACATCTACGGCCTGCAGGCGCTTGAAGGCCGCCGGTGCGGAAATCTGGGCCCATCGCAAGGCGCAGCTCTACTTCACGTCGGGCACCGCCGCCGATCGCCTCGCGCAGCGGCGGACCGACCTGTTTCCGTGGGTCGACGAGAGCACCGTCGTCGTCCCGCCCGATCTCTGGCTCGACGGCGATACGATCTTCCGCATGGGCGGCCTCACGTTTCGCCTCGTCTACTCCGAAGGCGCGCATTCGCCCGAGGACCTCATGATGTACGTCGAGGAGGACCGGCTGCTCTTCGCGGGCGACCTGATCTTCGCCGGACGCGTGCCGTTCGTCGGCAACGCGGACAGCGCGGGCTGGCTGAAGGCGATGGACAAGATGATCGCGCTGCACCCCGTGGTCGTGGTGCCCGGCCACGGTCCGGCGTCGCGCGACGTCGAGCGCGACCTCGTGCTCACGCGCGACTACCTCGCGTACCTGCGCGAGACGATGGGGCACGCGGTGCGCGATCTCGAACCGTTCGACGACGCCTATGCGAAGCGTCGACTGGTCGCGCTACGCGGCCTGCCCGCGTTCGAGCAGGCGAATCGCATCAACGCGTACGGCACCTACCTGCTGATGGAGCAGGAAATGCTCGGCGCCTGAGCGGGAAGCCGCAACAATGACCGTCGACACCGATCCGGTGCTCGCGGTGGCGGTGCGCGCCGCGCGCACCGCGGCGAGCATCGTCGTCGACGCGGCGCGCGACCTCAAGCGCCTGCCGTCGTTCTCGAAGGCGCACGGCGAGATCGTCTCGGCCGCCGACATCGAGGCCGAGGACGCCATCATCGCGACGCTGCGCGCGGCGTTTCCGGAGCACGCGATCCTGGGCGAGGAATCGGGCCACATCGAAGGCGCGCGCGACAGCGGCGGGTACAAGTGGCTCGTCGATCCGCATCGACGGCACCGCCAACTTCGTCCACGGCTACCCGTACTACGCCGTGTCGCTCGACGCTGGTCCACGGCACCGACGTGACGCACGCCGTCGTGCTCGATCCGGTGCACGACGAGCTCTTTACCGCCGTGAAGGGCAAGGGCGCCTATTGCAATGGCGTCGCGATCGCGCGTGTCGACGTGCCTCGAACTCGACGACGGCGCTGGTCGGGACCTCGATGCCCACGCGCGAATCGCCGAAGCTCGCGACGCACCTCGCGACCTTTTCAACGCGCTCGTCGCGCCGCTGCGCAGGCCTGCGGCACAGCGGCGCGTGCGCGCTCGACCTCGCCCACGTCGGCGCCGGGCGCCTCGACGGCTTCTGGATGATGAACCTGAAGGCGTGGGATATCGCCGCGGGCGCGCTCATCGTCGAAGGAGGCCGGCGGGCGCATCGGCGATTTCGCCGGCGGCACGAGCTTCCTGCGCACGAGCGAGGTGATGGCCGCCCCGCCCGGGGTCTTCAACCCGCTGCGCGAAGCGGTGCACGCGGCGAAACCGCAAAGCTGAAGCGCGCCGCGACCCGCGGATCGCGCTTTTGGCCGCGGGGCCCGCACAACGCTCGTACTTTGCCAACCTGGAGCAAATCGTCGGGCTCCGCCGGCGATTTGCCCCTGACCCGCTTTTCGTCAGGCAGTCAGCGTCGTCGATTCTTCCAAGGGGTCGCGGCGTCAGGCTTGCGACCCCTTCTGACTTGTCTACTTCCCTACCTGCCAGGGCAGCCGGTCGAGGTCGACGTTGCCGCCGGTCAGGATCACCCCGACGCGCCGACCCGCGACCGGCAGCGTCTCCTCGAGCATGGCGGCGATCGGCACCGCGGACGACGGCTCGATCACGATCTTCATCCGCTCCCAGACGAGACGCATCGCGGCGACGATCGCGCCTTCGCTGCACGTGCCGATCGCCGTCACGTGCGTGCGCAGCGCGCCGAACGTGCGCGCCGAGAGCGCGCTGCGCAGGCCGTCGGCGATGGTGTGCGGGATTCGGCATCGGTTCGAGCAACGTTCCGGTCGCGAAGCTGCGCGCGGCGTCGTCCGCACCCGCGGGCTCGGCGCCGCAGCACGGTGATCGCCGGTGCGACACCGTTGGCGGCGATGGCGGTGCCCGACAGCAAGCCGCCGCCGCCGACCGGCGCGACGATCGCGTCGAGATCGGGCACGACTTCCA
Source organism: uncultured beta proteobacterium (assembly GCA_963725735.1). Taxonomy (GTDB): domain Bacteria; phylum Pseudomonadota; class Gammaproteobacteria; order Burkholderiales; family Casimicrobiaceae; genus VBCG01. The sequence continues at coordinate 199,074 of CAVRZM010000003.1, forward strand.
GCAACTCGAGCGCCGCCGTGCCCTGCCCCGCGATGACGTCGCAGTCGTCGTACGGATGCACGAGCGTGGCACCGGTCGTCGCGCTCGACTTCGCGCGCAGATCTTCTCGCGCGCGGCGACGTCGGCGCGCAGAAGTGGACCTTGCGCGCCGAAGCCCTCGACGTTGGCGATCTTGATCTTCGGCGCGTTGTCGGGCATCACCACGTGCGCGGGTATGCCGCGCCGCTGCGCCGCGTAGGCAAGCGCTGCGCCGTGGTTGCCCGACGAGTGCGTGACGACGCCGCGCGCGGCGACGTCGTCCGGCAGCGCGAAGACCGCGTTGCACGCGCCGCGCGCCTTGAATGCGCCGACCTTCTGCAGGTTCTCGCACTTGAAGAAGAGCTGCGCGCCGGTCGCTTCGTCGAGCGAGTGCGACGTGAACACCGGCGTGCGATGCACGTACGGTGCGATGCGCGCGTGCGCCGCGCGGATCGCGGCGAGGTCGGGCAGCGCGAGGTCGTCGCATCGCCGCGGTCGGCCATCGTCGTCAGGCGCTTTCGTACAGGCGCGTCAGCACGAACTCGCGATGCCCGAGCGCCTCCGCGGCGGTCAGGCGGCCGTTGGCGGTGCGGAACATCATGTCGAGGAGCTTGTCGCCGGCCTGGTCTCATCGTGATCTCGCGCTGCAGCAGGCCCGACGTGTCGACGTCGACGTGCTCGCTCATCGTGCGCACCGTGCGCGGATTCGCGCAGATCTTGATGACCGGCAGGATCGGATTGCCGATCACGTTGCCCTGCCCGGTCGGGAAGAAATGCACGACGAAGCCGGACGCCGCGCACAGCGTGACCATCTCGGCGGCGGCGGACGAGGAATCCATGAACCACAAGCCCGGGCCCGTCGGCGCTTCGCGCCTTGTCGAGGACGCCGTCGACCACGCACTTCTTGCCGATCTTCTGGATGTTGCCGAGCGCCTTCTCCTCGATGGTGGTGAGGCCGCCGGCGATGTTGCCCTTGGTCGGCTGCGAGTCGGAGAGGTCGCTCGTCTTGTGGCGGTTGATCACGTCCTGGTAGCGATCGAACACGCGCATGAACTCGGCGCGCACCCGGTCGTCGCGGCAGCGTGCGGCGACGATGCTGCTCGCCGCCGGTCAGCTCGGTGGTCTCGCCGAACACCAGCGTGCAGCCGGCCGCGTACAGCTTGTCGAACGCGTTGCCCACCGTGGGATTCGAGCCGCAGCCCGACGTCGTGTCCGATTCGCCGCACTTGGTCGACACCCACAGCTCCGGGCAGCTCGCACGCGACGCGCTGACTTCTCGCTCGCCCACTGCACGAATTCGCGCGCCGCCTTCGAGGCGCGCATGATCGTGTCGTGGTCGCCGTGCAGCTCGATGCCGAAGCCCGCGACGGGCTTGCCGGTGGCGGCGATGCCGTCGACGATCTTCTTCGTCCACTGGTCCTCGATGCCGATGACGACCACCGCCGCGACGTTGGGATTCGGAGCCGGTGCCGATCAGCGTGCGGAAATGCAGGTCGAGGTCGGCGCCGAACTGCAGGCGGCCGTACGGGTGCGGAATCGCCAGCGTGCCCTTGATGTTGTGGGCCACCGCCTCGCATGCGGCGTTGGACGAGGTCGTCGACCGGCAGGATGATCGACGTGGTTGCGCACGCCGACGCGGCCGTTTTCGCGGCGGTAACCCCGGAAGGTGTCGTCTTCACCATGGATCACCACCGCTTCGTCTTGATGTTGTGGACGTGGGCGTGCTGCCCCTTGGCGATCGGCTGCACCACGCTTGCCGATGTCGACGCCGTACTTGATGACCGTGTCGCCCACGGCCATGTCCTTCAGCGCGACCTTGTGGCCGAGCGGGATGTCCTGCACGCAGGGCAGCGTGATGGTGCGGTCCTCGTCGAGGATGAGGCCGGTCAGCGTCGTGCCGGCCGTCACGCCTTCGACGACGACCACCGCGACCGAATCGGCCGGGTCGTGCAGCACGCAGTGGATCATGGAAAAAGCTCCGGAAGGATTCGAATGCCACGAGAGGCGGCCGGCGCGCGGTCGGGAAACGTACGCGCGGTCGCAAGCCATCATCTTAGCGCAGTGCCTCGCACAGCGCAGGCCGGCCCGCAATCCAGCGGTAGAGTGGCGCAGCTCGAGGACTCGTGCTTCCGCTTCGCCGTCATGCGCCGCCTCCCGTCGTCAGGCCTTGCGTTGCTCCTCGCGCGCCGCGCTGGCCGCCACGCCTGCGCACGCGGCACCGACGACAGCGGACATCGCGGTTCCGTCGAGAAGGACGGCGCCGCGATCAAGGTGCGCGTCGACTGCCCGGTGGACGCGCCGCGCGCCGTCGCGTGGGACGTGCTCACCGACTACGACAACATGGCGAAGTTCGTGTCGAATCTGCACGCAGAGCGTGGTGCGCATGCGCTTCGGCAACCGCGCTCCAGGTCTACCAGAAGGGCAAGGCGTCGCGCGGGCCGCTGTCGATCGCGTTCGAGAACGTGCGCGAGGTCGACCTGTCGCCGCAGACCGAGATCCGCTCGAGGCTGATCAGCGGGGACACGATGCCCGCCGAGTTCGTCGACGCGCCTCGAGGAGCGCGACGGCCGCGTGCACATCGTGCACACGGGACGCTACACGCCCGGCGATGTGGGTGCCGCCGCTGGTCGGGCCCGCGCTGATCGAGGCCGAGACGCGCAAGCAGTACGGCGAGATACGGGCGGAGATCGAGCGCCGCGCGGGTGCGGCGGCCCATCCGGGACCCTGATCCCGGTTTCGCCGCGCTGCCTCAGAACGGCAAGCGGCATCTGCGCCACCGGCGCGAAGCTGCGCCGATGGATCGGGCACGGCCCGTACCGGTCGAGCGCCGCGAGATGCTCCGGCGTGCCGTAGCCCTTGTTGCTGCGCGAAGCCGTACTGCGGGTACAGCGCGATCGAGCTCGATCAGCAGCGCGTCGCGCGCGGTCTTGGCGAGGATCGACGCGGCCGAGATCGACGCCACGTCGCGGTCGCCCTTCACGATCGCGTAGACCGGGCACGGCAGCCGCGGGCACTGGTTGCCGTCGACGATCGCCTCCAGCGGCGCCACCGACAGCGCCTCGACCGCGCGGCGCATCGCGAGCAGCGTCGCCTGCAGGATGTTGAGCGTGTCGATCTCGTTCACGTCGGCGGACGCCACCGCCCACGCGATCGCGCGCTCGCGGATCTGCGACGGCGAGTTCCTCGCGCCGCTCCGGCCGTCAGCACCTTCGAATCGCGCAGCCCGCGAATGCGGCTGCGCGGGATCGAGGATCACCGCCGCGGCGAACACCGGCCCGGCGAGCGGTCCGCGGCCCGCTTCGTCGATGCCCGCGCTCAGCACGCGACCCCCGCCCGCGCGAGCTCGTTGCCGATCGGCGTCCGCGGCGAGCGCGCCGGTATCCGCGGCGAGCTCGTGCGCGAAGCCCGCGAACAGCGCCTCCAGCGCGGCGGCGCGTCACGGTGTCGTCGAACAGGTTGAGCGCGGCCTGCGCGAGGTTGCTCGGCGTGTCGCCTGCGTCTGCAGGAACTCGGGCACGACGAAGCGGCCGGCCAGCACGTTCGGCAGTCCGACGTACGGCAGCAGCAGCTTGCGCCGCGACCAGCCACGCGGTGAAGCGCGACACGCGGTAGAAGATGACGTGCGGGCAGCGCGCGAGCGCCGCCTCCAGCGTCGCGGTCCCCGACGCGACGATGCCGACGTCGGCGGCGCGCAGCGCGTCTTCCGCGTGGCCGTAGAGCAGCGTGATCGGCAGCTGCGCTCGTGGCCGGTCGCGATGCATGGCGGTCTCGAACGCATCGCGCGTGGCGCGCGTCACGAACGGCACCAGGAAGCGCGCGTCGTCGCGCGCCTCGGGAGGCGCGCCGCGGTGTCGAGCACGAGGTCCGCGTGCATCTCGATCTCGGACAGCCGGCTGCCCGGCAGCAACGCGAACACGGGCGTCGCGGCCTTGAGCTTCAGGAGCTCGCGCGTCTCGCGCCGCGTCGTATGCGTCGCGGCGTCCTGCGCCATCGGATGCCCGACGTAGGTCACCGGAATGCCCGCCTCCTCGTAGAGCGGCGGCTCGAACGGAAACAGCGCGAGCATCCGGTCGACGCTGCGGCCGATCGTGCGCAGGCGCTCGCGCCGCCACGCCCACACCGACGGGCTCACGAAGTGCACGGTGCGCACGCCGCGCGCGCTTCAGCTTGCGCTCGAGCCCCAGGTTGAAGTCGGGCGCGTCGACGCCGACGAACAGCGGCACGCGCTCGGCGAGCAGCCGCCGCCGCAGCTCGCCGCGGATGCGGAAGAGCTCGGGCAGGTGCGCGATCACTTCGACGAAGCCGCGCACGGCGAGCTTCTCCAGCGGATACCACGCCTCGCAGCCGGCGGCCTCCATCCGCGGCCCGGCGATGCCGACGAAGCGCACGCCGGGAAAGCGCGCGCGCGACGGCGTCGATCAGCGTCGCCGCCAGCGCATCGCCGGACGCCTCGCCGGCGACGATGCCGACGGTGACGCGGCCGCGGCTCTGCGTCAGGCACGGTCGCTCGCATCGCCGCTCACCGGACGATGCCGCGGCTCGGCACGACGCCAGGAATTGCGCGAGCGGCGCCAGCGCCGGGCGCGTCGGCCGCGGCGGCGACGATCTTCGCGCGCGCTTCCTCGAGCGGCAGGTTCTCGCGGTAGAGCGTCTTGTACGCGCGGCGGATCGCGCAGGATCGTCGTCGGCACGAAGCCGCGCCGGCGCAGGCCCTCGCTGTTGGTGCCGTGCGGCTTGGCCGGATAGCCCTGCACCGTCACGTACGGCGGCACGTCCTGCAGCACGACCGCGAACGCGGCGAGCATCGCGTGCGCGCCGACGCGGCAGAACTGATGCACGCCGGCGAACGCGCCGAGCACCGCCCAGTCGCCGATGTGCACGTGGCCCGCGATCTGCGCGTTGTTGGAGAACGTGGTCTGGTTGCCGACCACGCAATCGTGCGCGACGTGCGTGTACGCGAGGAACAGGTTGCCGTTGCCGATCGCGTGTCGCCGCGATCCTGCACGGTGCCCGCGTGCACCGTCGCGTACTCGCGGAACACGTTGTCGTCGCCGATCGTCGTGGTGGTCGGCTCGCCGCCGTACTTGCGGTCCTGCGCGATCTCGCCGATCGAGGCGAACTGGAAGACGCGGTTGCGCTGCGCCGAGGCGTCGTGCGCGCGCCGATCACGACATGCGGGCCGAGCACGCGTGCCGGCGCCGATGATCACGTCGGCGCCGACGATCGAGTACGGCCCGATCTCGACGTCGGCCGCGAGCTTGCGCCGATGGATCGACGATGGCCGTCGGATGGATGCGGGCCATAGTCGCGTCCTCGCCGGCGCGCGCGGCGCGTCCGCGACCAGCACGACTTCGCGCCTCGGTGGCGATCTCGCCGTCGACGCTCGCGCGCACCGCGAACCTGCCGGCCGCCGTCCATGCGCGTTTCCAGCACCAGCTGGTCGCCGGGGATCACCTGCCGCTTGAAGCGCACGCCGTCGATGCGTCTGGACGCGTCCGGCGCGCCGCTGCCCGAGCTCATCGCGAGCAGCGTCGACAGCTGGATCAGCGCTTCGAGCACGAGCACGCCGGGCATCACCGGATAGTCCGGGAAAGTGACCCTGGAAGTACGGCTCGTTGACCGTCACGCACTTGCAGCGCCCGCGCCGACTGCCCGGGCACGCACTCGTCGAGGCGGTCGATCAGCAGCGCGGGATAGCGGCGCGGCAGCCGCTGCAGCAGTGCCTCGAACTCGGCCAGCGTCATCGCGCCTCTCCTTCGCTGCGTGGCGTCGCCGCGCGCAGCGCGCCGCTCGAGCGCGCGCGACGCGCTGCGCCGAGCGCGCGCAGCCGGCGCACCTGCGAGGCGACGTGCTGCCACTCGCGGTGCGGCAGCGCCGGAAACGACCCGGTGTAGATGCCCGGCTCCTCGATCGACGCGAACACGCCGGTCGCGGCGGACGACGACGACGTTGTCGGCGATCGTGAGGTGGCCGGCGATCATCGCCGCGCCGCCGATCTTGCACGTTGCGCCCGATGGTCGCAGCTGCCCGCGATGCCCACGCAGCCGGCGATGGCGGTATGCGCGCCGATCCGGCAGTTGTGGCCGATCTGGATCTGGTTGTCGAGCTTGACGTCGTCCTCGATCACCGTGTCGTCGATCGCGCCGCGGTCGATCGTGGTGTTGGCGCCGATCTCGCAGTCGGCGCCGATGACCACGCGGCCGATCTGCGGAATCTTGATCCAGCGCCCGCTCTCTTCCGCCATGCCGAAGCCGTCGGCGCCGATGACCGCGCCGGCGTGCAGCGATGCGTGCGCGCGCCGATCACGCAGCGCGGATAGACCGTCACGCGCGGATGCAGATGCGACGTCGTCACCGATCGTCGCGTCGTCGCCGACGCTCGACATGCGCGCCGACGTGCGCCCGCGCGCCGATGCGACGCCCGCGCGCCGATCACCGCGAAGGGACCGACGGTGGCGGTGGGATCGACCTCGCGCGGCCGCGTCGATGCACGCCGTCGCATGCGACGCCCGGCGGCGGCCGCGGCGGCGGGATGCAGCAGTCGCCGCCACCCTCGCGTACGGCGGCGTAGGGATTGGCGTGCACCAGACGCGGGCAGCGTGGTCGCCGCCGCGTCGGCCGGCGCGACGATCACCGCGCCGCGCGCGTGGTCGCGAGCTGCGGCCGCAACCGCGGACTGCGCGAGGAACGCGATGGCGTCGGGCCCGGCGTGCGTCGAGCGTGCCGACGCGCGCGCACGACGACGTTGCCGTCGCCGTCGAGCGGTGGCGCCGACGCGGGCGGCGAGCTCGCGCGAGCGTGAGTCCGGAGGAGGCATGGGCGGCATTGTTCGCGCCCCCTCGTTCCCATGCAAGCTGCAGTGCCCGTCGCGTCGCGCGGCTACTTGTCGGCGAGCGCCTTGATGACCTTGTCGGTGATGTCGATGCGCTGGCTCGCGTAGACGACCGGGTCCTGCAGGATGAGGTCGAACTTCTCGTCGACGGCGATCTGCTGGATCACCTTGTTCGCGCGCTCCTGCACGCCCGAGAGCTCCTCGTTGCGGCGCAGGTTGATGTCCTCGCGGATCTCGCGCTGCATGCGCTGCAGGTCGCGCGTCTGGTTGGCGAGGTCGCGCTCCTTGTTGCGGCGCTCGGCTTCGCCCATCGTGGCGCCGTCCTTGTCGAGCTGCGCTGCAGGTCGCGCACCTGCTTCGTGAGCTTCTGCAGATCGGCGTCGCGCGCGGCGAACTCCTTCTCGAGCTTCTGCTGCGCGCGCTTGGCCGGCGCCGCCTCGCGGAACAGACGCTCGGTGTTCACGAAGCCGATCTTGTAGTCGGCCGCCTGCGCGGCCGCGCCGGCGGCGAACAGCACCGTCGGCGATGAGGATGCGAGATGCGGGTCACGTTGTGCTCCTGCAGCGTCGACGACGGCGCATCAGAAGACCGTGCCGACCTGGAACTGGAATTTCTGGATCTTGTCGGCCGGAATGTCGTTGAGCGGAATCGCGTAGCTGAACTTGAGCGGCCCGATCGGCGAGTTCCAGGCGAGGCCCACGCCCGCGGAGTAGCGGAAGTTCTCGAACTCCGGCTGGAATCCGTTCACGTAGATCTGGCCCAGCGTCGAAGAAGCCGGACATGCGCACCGAGCGCTCGCCCTTCAGGATCGGGTAGAACAGTTCGGCGTTGCCGACGATCTTGCGCTTGCCGCCCAGCGTGTTGCCGTAGATGTCGCGCGGACCGAGCGAGCCCGCCTCGTAGCCGCGCACCGAGCCGACGCCGCCGGCATAGAACGCCTTGAAGAACGGCAGCGGCTTGTCGTTGTAGCCGTCGCCGTAGCCGAGATCGCGCGCGCAGCATCAGGACGAAGTCCCCATAGACCGGCCAGAACGACTGGTTGATGTACTGCAGCTTGTAGTAGGCAAGGTCGCCGAACGGCAGCCCCACCTCGATCAGCGCGGACTGCAGACGGCCGAACGAAGGATAGAGGATGTCGTTGCGGGTGTCACGCGACCAGCCGCCGGAAACGATGTAGCTGTTCGTCGAGTAGCCGAAGTCCTGCACGAACTGGTAGTAGACCGGCGGACTGTTGTCGAACAGCGACAGGTTCGGTGTGCTCGATAGCGGAAGCCGTAGTTGATCGTGTCGATTTCCGACACCGGCACGCCGAAGCCGATGGCGGCGCCGTAGCGTCGTCGACGAGTACTGCGACACCGCGTAGCCCGGTCGGGTCGATGTTCTTCTCGTAGAGCTCGAGCGTGCGCGACACGCCGTCCACCGTCCAGTAGGGCTCGGTGTAGGTCAGCGAGATCGTGCGGTTGATCTGGCTGGTGTTGAGCGACAGCGCCAGCGCGTTGCCGGAGCCGAAGATGTTCTGCTGCGACATCGACGCGTTGAACACGAGGCCTTCCGTGCTCGAGTAGCCGACGCCGGCGAGCAGGTTGCCGGTGTTCTTCTCGGTGACGCGTCATCTCGATGTCGACCTGGTCGGTGGTGCCCGGCACCGGCGGCGTCTCGACGTTGACGCTGCCTTCCTCGAAGTAGCCCAGGCGCCGCACGCGCACCTTCGACCGCTCGATGCGCGTGCCGTCGTACCAGGCGCTCTTCGAGCTGGCGCATCTCGCGCCGGATCACCTCGTCGCGCGTCTTCGGGTTGCCGCTGATGTTGATCTTGCGCACGTACACGCGGCGGCCGGCGTCGACGTAGAACGTGAACGCGACGGTGTTGTTCGTGCGGTCGATCTCCGGCACCGCGTTGATGTTGGCGAACGCGTAGCCGTCGGCGCCCATGCCGCTCGCGACAGCGCCTTGACCGACGCCTGCATCTTCGAGCGCGAGAACGTCTCGCCGGGCTTGACCTGCGACCAGCGCGCGCAGCTCGGGCTCCGCCACGACGAGCTCGCCGGCGATGCCGATCGCCGACACCGTGTAGCGCGGCGCCCTCGCTGATGTTGACCGTGATGAAGACCTCTTCCTTGTCCGGCGAGATCGACACCTGCGTGGACTCGATGTTGAACTCGAGGTAGCCGCGGTTCTGGTAGAAGCTGCGCAGCGCCTCCAGGTCGGCGCCTGCAGCTTCTGCTTCGAGTACTGGTCGTCCTTCGTGTACCACGACAGCCAGTTCGGCGTGGCGAGCGTCATCTCGCGAGCGCAGCTCGCGCTCGGTGAACGCCTTGGTGCCGACGATGTTGATGCGCGCGATGTTGGCGGTCTCGCCTTCGACGATCGTGAAGTTGATCGCGACGCGGTTGCGCTCCTGCGGCGTGACCGTGGTCTGCACCGTGGCCGCGTACTTGCCGCGCGTGATGTACTGGCGCTTCAGCTCCTGCTCGGCGCGCTCGAGCGCGGACCGGTCGAAGATGCGCGCCTCGGCGATGCCGACGTCCTTCAGCGCCTTCTTGATCGTCTCGGTGTCGAATTCCTTGTTGCCGACGAACGTGAGCGAGCTGATGGTCGGCCGCTCCTGCACCGTCACGACCAGCACGTCGCCCTGCGCCTCGATGCGCACGTCGCGGAAGAAGCCGGTGGCGTACAGCGCCTTCACCGCCTGCGCGACCTTCTCGTCGTCGACCCGCTCGCCGACCTTGATCGGCAGGTAGCGAGAAGATCGTGCCGGCCTCGGTGCGCTGCACGCCCTCGACGCGGATGTCCTTGACCGTGAACGGCTCGAACGCCCATGCCGCGGTGGCGTGCACGGCCGCGCACAGCGCGGCGACGAGCGCCGGCAGCGCGCGCCGCCGCAAGCCGGCGCGCGCGACAGCGGACGCAGGAGCCGTGCGGCGGACCCGCGGCCGCGGCGATCAGAACAGGCGGGAAACGTCATTGAACAGAGCGAGGGCCATCAGCACGGCGAGCATCGCCATGCCGATGCGCTGGCCGACCTCGAACGCACGGTCGGATACGGGGCTGCCCTTGAAGATTTCGGCGAAATAATACAGCAAATGCCCACCGTCCAACAGCGGAACCGGCAGCAGGTTGAGCACGCCGAGGCTGATGCTGATGAGCGCGAGATAGCCGACGAACACGAGCACGCCCGCCTGCGCGGACTGTCCCGCGAAGTCGGCCATCGTGAGCGGCCCGCTGATGTTCTTGAGCGACGCTTCGCCGGTGAAGATGCGGCCGAGCATCTTCAGCGTGAAGACCGAGAGCTCCCACGTCTTGCGCGCGCCCTGCACCAGCGCTTCGACGCGGGCCGTAGCGCACCGTCAGCGCGAGCCGCTCGGCCGCCGCCGGGTCGACCTTGAGCTGAGCCCCGCGATGCCGATCGACGCGCCCGCCCTGCTCCGACGCTTCCGGCGTCACCGTCACGTCCTCGCGTCGCGCCGCCGCGCTCGACGCGGAACACGATCGGCACGCCCGGGCTTCGCGTTGGTGGTCGTCGCGACGTCGCCCGGCGAGCGCACCGGCGCGCCGTCGATCGCGACGATGCGATCGCCCGCCTTGAGGCCGGCGCGCTTCGCCCGGCTTGCCGGCCGACCAGCTCCGCGATGAGCGGCGGCCCGAGGTCGGCGCGCAGGCCGAGCGTCGCCGAGCGCATTGCCTTCCCAGTCGGCCGGTCGCGAGCTGGCCGATCGACGAGCGTGCGCGTCGACCGGCGGATCGCCCGCGTGCGGACCCGCCGGCTCGATCGCCAGCGCGACCGCTTCGCGCCCCTGCGCCTTGGTGAGCCGCCAGCGCAGGTCCTGCCAGCTGCGCACCGGCTCGCCGTCGACCGCGACGACGAGATCGCCGGCGCGAATGCCGGCGGCAGCGGCGGCGTGCCGGGCGGCGGCTCGGCGAGCACCGCGCGCTGTCCCGGGAACGCCGGCCATGTACGTGCCGGCGAACAGCAGCACCGCGAGCAGCAGGTTCGCGATCGGACCGGCCGCGACGATCGCGATGCGCTTCCAGACGCTCTGGCGGTTGAACGCGCGCGCGCAGGTCCGGCGGCGAGCACGTCGCCTTCGCGCTCGTCGGCCATCTTGACGTAGCCGCCGAGCGGGATCGCCGACAGCGCCCATTCCGTGCCGATCGCGTCCGAACGCGCCGCGCGGCGACGACGCGGCCGAAGCCGACCGAGAAGCGCAGCACCTTGACGCCGCACAAGCGCGCGACGACGTAGTGGCCGAGCTCGTGGAACACCACGAGCACGCCGAGCGTCGACCAGGAAGCCCAGCGACCTTGTAGGCGAAGTCGATCATGCCGCTAACTGTACCTTGCAATCGGCCGCGCGGCGAGCCAGGTCGCGCGCGCAGGCGCGCGCGCCTCGGCGTCCGCCGCGAGCGCGTCGTCGAGCGTGGCGAGCGGCGCGGGCGGCACGCGCGCGAGCGTCGCCGCGCACAGCCGCGGCGATGTCGGTGAAGCGGATGCGGCCCGGCGAGGAACGCCGCCACCGCGACTTCGTTGGCCGCGTTGAGCGCCGCCGGCGCGGTGCCGCCCGCGTCGAGCGCCTCGTAGGCGAGCGCGCAGGCAGGGGAAGCGCGCGAGGTCCGGCGCCTCGAACGACAAGCGCGCGCGAGCTGCGCGAGGTCGAGCCGGCGCCACGCCGGCGTCGATGCGCTCGGGAAACGCGAGCGCCTGCGCGATCGGCGTGCGCATGTCCGGGTGGCCGAGCTGCGCGAGCACCGAGCCGTCGACGTACTCGACCAGCGAATGGATGACGCTCTGCGGATGGATCACGACCTCGATCGCCTCGCGCGGCGCGCCGAACAGCCAGTGCGCCTCGATCACCTCGAGGCCCTTGTTCATCATCGTCGCCGAATCGACCGAGATCTTGCGGCCCATCGACCAGTTCGGGATGCGCGCACGCCTCGTCGGGCGTGACGCGCGCGCAGTTCGGCGAGCGGCGCGCGTGCGGAACGGGCCGCCCGAGGCGGTCAGCAGGATGCGGCGCACGCCGGCGCGCGCCGGGTCGCGCGCGTAGTCCGCGGGCAGGCACTGGAAGATCGCGTTGTGCTCGCTGTCGATCGGCAGCAGCGTCGCGCCGCCCGCCGCGACGGCGTGCCATGAACAGCGCGCCGCCCATCACCAGCGCTTCCTTGTTGGCGAGCAGGATGCGCTTGCCGGCGCGCGCGGCGGCGAGCGTGGGCGCGAGTCCCGCGGCGCCGACGATCGCGGCCAGCACGGTGTCGACCTCGGGCAGCGACGCGACCTCGGCCAGCCCTGCGGCGCCGGCGAGCACGCGCGTCGGCACGCCGTCGCGCGCGAGCGTCGCGCTGCAGCTGCGCGCGCGGCGTCGCGGTCGACAGCGCCGCGTAGCGCGGGACGGAAGCGGCGGCACAGCTCGCGCGAGCTTGGTCGGCGTTGCGAATGCGCGGCGAGCGCGACGACCGCGAAGCGATCCGGATGGCGCGCGATCACGTCGAGCGTCGAATCGCCGATCGATCCGGTCGCGCCGAGGAGCGTCAGACGTCTCATGGCGTCGCGCGGCGGGTTCGGCATCGCGATCGAGCGACCCGTGCTCATGCGGCGCGGCGAAGCTGCGCGCGAGCGGCAGGGCATCGCCGCGAGCAGCGCGTCGATGCGATCGAGCACGCCGCCGTGGCCGGGCAGCAGCGTGCCGCTGTCCTTGACGCCGGCGTGCGCGCTTCAGCAGCGACTCGAACAGGTCGCCGACCACCGACACGGACGCCAGCAGCAGCGCGAACGCGATCCACGCGGCGATCGCCAGCGGCGTCGACCGGGCAGTCGGAAGCCGGCATCGCGCGCGCGAAGGGCACCAGGACAGCCGCGTACACCGCCACCGCGACCCACGCGCCGTACACGCCTTCCCACGTCTTGCCCGGGCTCACCTGCGGCGCGAGCTTGCGGCGGCCGAACGCGCGCCCGGCGAAGTACGCGGCGGTGTCGGCGATCCACACGATCGCCATCGCCGCGAGCACGAGCCACGGCGAGCGCGCCTGCAGCTCGACCAGCGCCATCCACGCGCCGAGCAGCACGATCCAGCCGACGAGCGCCATCGGCGACGCGCGCTGCGTGCGGCCAGCGTGCGATCACCCACGGCGGCGCGACGACGACCCAGAACAGCGCCGCCGATGCCGCACACGGCGAGCACGACGGCGTCCGGCCAGCCGCGCGCGAAGCCGGCGGCCGGCGAGAACAGCAGGCGCAGGCCGATGACGCAGCGACGCCGCCGACGAACGGCCGCTCGGCGCACGCGCGGAAGCCGGCGAGCCGCGCCCACTCGTACGCGGCGAGCGCCATCAGCGCGAGCGTCGACGCAGCGCCCACGCCATGCGGCGGCAGCAGGAACAGCGCCGCCAGCACGAGCGGGAATCAGCACCGCCGCCGTGAGGATGCGCGTCTTGAGCATGGGCTGCTCGAGGTGGCAGTCGTACGCCGGCGCTGCGCCGCCTGCACCTGCTCGCTCGTGCGGCCGAAGCGCCGCTCGCGGCTCCGGTACGACGCGATCGCCGCGTCGAGCGCCGCGCCGTCGAAGTCGGGCCACAGCGGGTCGGTGAAGTAGAGCTCGGTGTACGCGAGCTGCCACAGCAGGAAGTTGGAGATGCGCTGCTCGCCGCCGGTGCGGATGAACAGGTCCGGCTCCGGGCGCGTAGCTCATCGCGAGATAGGGCTCGAGCGCTTCGGGCGCGAGCGGCGGGCCGTCCGCCGGCCTCCGGATGGTCGGCGAAGTAGCGCTGCGCCGCCTGCGCGATGTCCCAGCGCCCGCCGTAGTTCGCCGCGACCGTCAGCGTGAGCCGCGTGTTGCGCCGCGGTGAGCGCCTCGCCGGCCGCGATCAGCTCGCGGATGCGCGCGGTCGAAGCGCGCCGATGTCGCCGACGACCTTGAAGCGGATGTCGTTCTCGTGCAGCTTCGCGACTTCCTGCTCGAGCGCGCGCAGGAACAGCTCCATCAGGATCGACACCTCGTCCGCGGGCCGCCGCCAGTTCTCGCTCGAGAACGCGAACAGCGTCAGGTATTCGACGCCGCGCTCGATCGCCGCGCGCACCGCGGCGCGCACCGCCTCGACGCCCGCGCGATGACCCGCGACGCGCGGCAGCAGGCGCTGCTTCGCCCAGCGGCCGTTGCCGTCCATGATGATCGCGACGTGACGCGGCACCGCGCTCGTCGGGGATCTCGCTGCGTGGAGCTCTTGAACACGTGGGCGTCACGCGTCGGGCTGGCGCGCGCGTCAGATCGCCATCAGGTCCGCTTCCTTCGCCTGCAGGACCTTGTCGATCTCGGCGATGTAGCGGTCGGTCAGCTTCTGCAGGTCGACCAGCGCGTGGCGCTCGTCGTCCTCGGAGCACTCCTTGTCCTTGAGCAGCTTCTTCAGGTGCTCGTTGGCGTCGCGGCGGATGTTGCGCACGGCGACGCGCGCGGTCTTCGGCTTCCTTGTGCACGACCTTGGTCAGGTCGCTTGCGGCGCTCCTCGGTCAGCGCCGGCATCGGCATGCGGATCACGTCGCCGGACGGTCGCCGGGTTGACGCCGAGGTCGGAATCGCGGATCGCCTTCTCGACCACCGGGATCATCTTCTTCTCCCACGGCTGCACGGTGATCGTGCGCGCGTCGGCGAGCGTGACGTTGGCGACCTGGCTGAGCGGCATCGGCGAGCCGTAGTAGTCGACGTGGATGTGGTCGAGCAGTCCCGGTGTGCGCGCGGCCCGGTGCGGACCTTGGCCAGGTCGTGCTTCAGCGTCTCCACGCGACTTCGCCATCTTCTGTTCGGCGGTCTTCTTGATGTCGTTGATCATCGTTCGCTCCCGTCCACGTGTCTAGCAATGCACGAGCGTGCCCTCGTCGCTCGCCCATCACGACGCGCTTGAGCGCGCCGGGCACGAAGATCGAGAACACCTTGAGCAGCATGTTCTGGTCGCGGCACAGCGCGAGCGCCGTGGCGTCCATCACCTTCAGGTTCTTGACGATCGCCTCGTCGAAGGTGAGCGTCGGGTAGCGCCGCGCGGCGCGTCCTTCTTCGGGTCGGCCGTGTAGACGCCGTCGACCTTGGTCGCCTTCAGCACGATGTCGACGCCCATCTCGCGGCCGCGCAGCGCGGCGGCGGTGTCGGTGGTGAAGAACGGGTTGCCGGTGCCGGCGGCGAAGATCACGACCTTGCCTTCCTCGAGGTGGCGCAGCGCGCGGCCGCGGATGTACGGCTCGGCGACCTGGTCGATGCGCAGCGCCGACTGCACGCGCGACTCGACGCCGGCGCGCCGCAGCGCATCCTGCAGCGCCAGCGCGTTCATCAGCGTGGCGAGCATGCCCATGTAGTCGGCGGTGGCGCGGTCCATGCCGGCCGCGCCGGGCGCCACGCCGCGGAAGATGTTGCCGCCGCCGATCACGATGGCGATCTCGACGCCCGGCGCGCAGCGACGTCGGCGATCTCGGCGACGATGCGGTCGATGGTCTCGCGCTCGATGCCGTAGGCGTCGTCGCCCATCAGCGCCTCGCCGGAGAGCTTGAGCAGGATGCGCTTGTACGCCGGTCCGGGAGCCGGCTTGGCCGCGGCGGTAGCGGCGGCGAGCAGCGGCGCGGTGGCGGTGGGCGGATTCATGCAGCGGGCTCCTCGAATGGTCTACACGTTCGGCGCGGGTGGCGCCATGCGTGCGTCACGCGGCTGATGCGCCGCGGCGCGCCGGTGGTGCCGGCCGGCCGCCCGGCTTGCTGCCGGGCCGGTCAGGCCTTCGCCATCGCCGCCACTTCGGCCGCGAAGTCGTCCTTCTTCTTCTCGATGCCTTCGCCGACGACGTAGAGCGCGAACGACTTCACCGCCGCGCCCTTCGCCTTCAGGTACTTCTCGACGGTCTGCGTCCGGGTTCTTGACGAACGGCTGGCCGAGCAGCGTGACTTCCGCCAGGAACTTGTTGACGCGGCCCTCGACCATCTTGGCCACGATCTCGGCCGGCTTGCCCGATTCCGCGGCCTGCGCCGCGAAGATCGCGCGCTCCTTGTCGATCAGGTCGGCCGGCACCTCGCTGCGCGACACGCACACCGGACGCACGTCGCCCGGCGCGCGCGGTGGCCGCGACGTGCATCGCGATGTCCTTGCCGATCGCCTCGTCGCCGCTCGATACTCGACCGTGACGCCGATGCGACCGCCGCCGTGCAGGTACTGACGAGACGCGCGCCCGGCGTGAAGCGCACGAAGCGGCGGATCGACATGTTCTCGCCGATCTTCTGCACCAGCGCCTGCGCGCGCCGACTCGACCGTGCCGCCGTCGAGCGGCAGCGCGGACAGCGCGGCCACGTCGGCCGGATTCTTCTCGGCGACCAGCTGCGCGAGCTTGCGCGCGAACGCGATGAAGTCCTCGTTGCGCGACACGAAGTCGGTCTCGCAGTTGACTTCGACCATCGCCGCGGTCTTGCGCGTCCGGCGCGAGATACGCGCCGACGATGCCTTCCGCCGCGACGCGGCCGGCGGCCTTGGACGCCTTGGCGCCGCTCTTGATGCGCAGCAGCTCCTCGGCCTTCGCGATGTCGCCGCCGGCTTCGGTCAGCGCCTTCTTGCATTCCATCATGCCCAGCCCGGTGCGCTGGCGCAGTTCCATCACCATGCTCGCGGAGATGTCCGCCATCTTCGCTGCTCTCGTGTTCGTTGTTCGTCGGCGCCGTCGCGCCGCCGCGGCGCCGGCATCGCGCCGGCGCCCGTGTCGCCGGGGGCGCTGGCGCGCCCCCGGTCAGCCGCGCGGGCGTTAGGCCTGCGCCTCTTCCTGCACTTCGACGAACTCGTCGCCCGCCGGACGATCTCCTGGATCACCGTGCTCTTGCCTTCCAGCACCGCGTCGGCCGACGCCGCGCGCGTACAGGCGGATCGCGCGGCTCGAGTCGTCGTTGCCCGGGATCACGTACGCGATGCCGTCCGGCGAATGGTTGGTGTCGACCACGCCGATGATCGGGATGCCGAGCTTCTTCGCCTCGGTGACCGCGATCTTGTGATAGCCGACGTCGACGACGAACATCGCATCGGGCAGCGCGTTCATGTCCTTGATGCCGCCCAGGCTCTTCACGAGCTTGTCGAGCTCGCGCTTGTGCGACAGCGCCTCGCGCTTGGTCATGCGCTCGAACGTGCCGTCGGTGGCCATCTGCTCGAGGTCCTTCAGGCGCTTGATCGACGCCTTGACGGTCTTGAAGTTGGTGAGCATGCCGCCCAGCCAGCGATGGTCGACGAACGGCATGCCCGCGCGCTGCGCCTCTTCCTGCGACGATCTCGCGCGCCTGGCGCTTGGTGCCGACGAAGAGGATGGTGCCGCGGTTGCTCGCCAGTTGCCGCACGTACTTCATGGCATCCTGGTACATCTGCATCGTCTTCTCGAGGTTGACGATGTGGATCTTGTTGCGCTGGCCGAAGATGTAATCGGCCATCTTCGGATTCCAGTAGCGGGTCTGGTGGCCGAAGTGGACCCCGGCTTCCAGCATTTGACGCATCGTGACCGACATTGACTCACTCCTTCAGGGTTGTGACCTCCACCCGCGGATGTGATCCGTCGGCCGAACCGCGCCTGATCGGGACACCCCAAAGACCGCGGGTGTGCGGATTGACCTCCATCGTCCGGCCCGGCGAAACGCCCGTTGCGAGCGATAAACCCTTGAACGGCTGGATCTTGTCCACCGTCACGGACGTTTCCGGGTCGGCGCGATCGAGATAACTTGTTATTCTAGCACGTTTTCACGTCGCCCCGGTCACCGCCACCCGGCGCGAGTCGCTGCCCCGCGCGTGGCCCGGTGCCACCGCGCCGACCCACGATTCGCCGAGACGTTCGGTCGCACCCATCGTTACGCCATGAACCCGATCCCGTCCGACCGCACCGTCGCCGCCCCGCTCCCGGCCTGGGGCCTCGTGACCTTCGAGGGCGCCGGACGCGGCGGCGTTCCTGCACGGCCAGCTGTCCACCGACGTCGCCGGGCATGGCGCCGGGCGCGGCCGGCTGGTCGAGCTACAACTCGCCCAAGGGCCGGATGCTGGCGACGCCTCCTGCTCTGGCGCCGGGCGGCCGGACGCCTTCGCGGCGTTCGTGGCGGCCGACCTCGCCGAGACCCTCGCGCAAGCGGCTCTCGATGTTCGTGCTGCGCGCCAAGGTCAAGGTCGCCGACCGCACCGGCCGCCGGGCGCCGCTTCGGCGTCGCCGGCGCCGCAGCGCGAGGCGACGCCGTGCGCGCCGCGCTGGGCGAGGCGCCCGCGCCGGGGCACGGCATTGGCCGTGGGCGACGCATGGATCGTGGCCGCGCCCGACGGCCGCCTGCTCGTGCATGCGCCCGACGATGCCGCGCCGAAGACGTGCTGCGCCGCCTGCTGGCCCACGCGCAGGCGCGTCTCGCCGGCGTATCTGGGAATGGCTGCGCGATCGGCACCGGCGTCGCCGCAGGTCACGCGCGCCACGCAGGACCTGTTCGTGCCGCAGACGGCGAACTTCGACCTGGTCGGCGGCGTCGACTTCCACAAGGGCTGCTATCCCGGCCAGGAGATCGTCGCGCGCATGCAGTACCTCGGACGCCTCAAGGAGCGCCTGCTCGCCTTCCACGTCGGCGGGCGACGATGTCCCGCGCCCGGCCACGCCGCTGTACCACGCGTCGTTCGGCGAGCAGGCGTGCGGCACCGTGGTGAACGCCGCGCCGGCGCCCGAAGGCGGCAGCGACCTCCTCGCCGTCGTCCAGTGGTCGGCGCTGGAGGCGGGCGACCTGCATCTCGGCGCGCCCGATGGCCCGGTGCTCGCGCCGCGCACGCTGCCCTACGACATTCCCGCGCCGACAGCCCCGGATCGCCCGAAGCTCTGACGCGCGCCGACCGCTGCGCGCAAGCCCGTTCATGAGTTCGCCCGTTCACTACTACGTCTGGTATCGCGTCGCGGGCGATCCCGTCGGCGCGCGCAGGCGGCCGTCGATGCGCTGCTGCACGACGTGTTCCGCGCACGCGGGCGTGACCGGCCGCGTGCTCGTCCGCCGCGACGATCCGCGCACCTGGATGGAGGTGTACGAGCACGTCGCCGACGATGCGCTGCTTCGAGCACGAGCTCGCCGCGGCAGTGGAGCGCCACGGCATCGCCCGCTTCGTCGAGGGCGGCGCGCCGCCACACCGAACCCTTCGTCCTCCCGCTAGCGCCCATGTGCCTCGCCGTCGTCGCGCTCGATGCGCATCCCGATTACCCGGTGGTCGTGGCGGCCAACCGCGTACGTAATTATCACCGGTTAGAGCACTATTGGCGAGCACTGGAGCAGTGTCGCGGTACAAACTATAACGGAGCCAGAAATTTATCACGGTGCAGGAGTTAAATTGGGAGCAGCTGAGCGTATCCGGATGCAAGAGCCATTACGAATTTGTCTAGATGCAGGTGGCGCAAAACCTGTGACAAGCTTATTAATTATACCGTCGGTGTTAGGTGAGTGGGCGTTAACGAAGTTGTCATGGAGCAGGATTTGTCACGATGCAGGAGCCCACAAAAGGAATATAGAAAGCACAAAAGTATTTTGTTACGATAATGAAGCTTGAGAAGCGGGAGCGGTTTGCGGCGGTACAAATTTTCAAGGCGTTATTAGTCATGATATAAGTGTCACACGTACATTTATTAGTCAAGATATTCGCCGCAAACAGCGCGGGGCAAGCGGTAAAAAGAATTGGACGAATCGGCATACATAACACCGCAAGGCCCCATTGCACCTAACGGTCAGGCAATAAAGTTAGTAAACGTTGCTGAGCTTCTGTAGGCTGTGCTAGAATCTATCAGGATTTGTTAGGGTCCTAGCAGGAGCTCTGTTCACAGCCGGAAGGAGCGAAGCATGGCGCGGTTTTTGCCATCCAGGCACAATGTTTATAGGTATACGAGTTTCGCGGTACAATGATTTTGCGAGTCAGAAACTTATCACCGGTTTCAGAATTTAAATGCGAGTCAGAGCGCGATCGCGGCATAAAGTACTTGAGATCTATCCAGATGCAGGGGCAAAGCGCAAAAACCGTGACAAGTTTATTAACTTTATTGTCCTTGTTGTACGTAGCGCTTGTTTTATTAATAGGAATTTCAATTTTTAATACTGTCAGCAGAAGTTGTCTGGAAAGAGAAGTCCCCTTTATTTTTTGATGGGAGAAGTGATTTTTACCAGTAAAAGTCATCTTGTCGAAGTCAGAATTTATCATTTTTTGTCATTTTTTCACGACAGGGTATAGTTATCCCATTAGAGGCACTAAGCGACTTTCTGAAAGAATGTCGCATGCGGGTCAGGGTTAAGTCCCAGTCTGTAGTATATATACGATCCGTTGTTTGATTCAGCAATTGAATGAGAGTATGTTTTCATGACATTACATTTTTGGCAAAGAAGCGGGTCCTGCCCTGTTTCAGACTGCTGAAGTTCTCTCCAGTTGATTGAGACATCATTGCCACCGCTAAATACTTTTTTGGGAAGGTGTCCTCGGTTTGAATAAATTCCGTAATATCTGACCAGTCTGAAACTGGGCAGGGGCACATGTTGGAGCAGAAGAGGAAAAAAGTCACGGTAGTTAAGCACTCTTTCTTTTTCAATAGGATGACCGAAATAGTCTTTGTTTCTGTAGTCTTTGTAACGAAAGGCAATGATCTCTCCCTCCATCCGGGTTATTTTGTATTCACTAAGGCAGGCTCTTTTTGAGTACCGGCCGATATATCTTATAACATCGGCAGGTGTCTCCATAGGGTCCTCAAGGTGTATTATCCAGTTTTTTTCATTGACACGTTTAAGGAATTGTTTAAACTCGATAATGTCCCTGAAATCATGGTCAAGTTTACCTGAGTCGTATAGAGTCAATCAATCTCTTTTCGAATATTCCCCTGAATTTTGATTTTAGATAGTCATAGTTGACATATTTTCCTTTGATCTGCTGGACGGTCCTGTTTTTATCTACTCCTCCCCAGGAGAGTATCATATGGGTGTGAAAGTGATTTTCTTTTTGTTCGCCGACAGTATGGAGGACGGAAATTATCCCTGGTTGTAAGTCATATTTGTAATTGATCCAGTCTTTGAGTGCTTCAGCTGAAGTCTGCATGAGGGTGTTGAGCAGGATAAATTTATTCCTTATTATCAGGAAGTTGAGTTGGTGAGGGATAGTAAAGACAACATGTCTGTGAGGTATGTTAAGCATGTTCCCTTTAACTTTTTCGGCCCATCTGACGGTGTCGTTCCAGCTGCATGTTGGACAGAAACGGTTTTTACAGTTGTGGTATACTTCGGTTGTCTCTCCGCACTGAGGACAAGTATAAATGTCTACGCCAAGAGCTGCCGTCCGGCATGAACGTATATCCTGAACAGCTTTGTACTGTTCAGGTTGAATAAAATGTTTTGGGTGTTTGCAGTACTCATCCCACCAGAGGTCAAAGAAAGTGGCAAGGCGATATTTTTTCTCACCAAACCAGTCATGCTTCTTAGGTGTATGAATAGCACATTCACACATGCAGCGATAGTGTTTGATCCTTTACCTTCTGTCCTTCCACACTGAACAGAAGAGGATTTTATATCCACTAATTTACGACTTTCCATTAGAAGGAGAACCTGATTTTGACTGTTTTTATTTGACTTGAAGCATGATCATGTGGTCAATTTGCATCTGTCCGATATTGCTAAGAAAGACTTCCTCGGTGGCACCGCAGAATGTGCATTCGGGAACTGGATTGAACAAGGAGTTCTCTATCCTGGTCGAATTCGATGGAGATCATATCAACATCGAATATCTCAAGGCAGTTTGAACATGCAAAGTTTATTTTCATAGTGTCTATGGTGTTGTGTTGCACTTTACGCGGGTCACCGCGTTACGTACAACTCGTTTATAGTGTTAATGAAATTACTTAAAATGTGCCAAATAGGGGAGATAGCGTTAGGTTTTGTAGTTTTTAGGGTGACTCGTCCAGATTGCCGTCTAGCCAGTCCTGGATCAGGCTGTCGGTTGGTATCTCTACATTGGTGAGAAAATAATCCGCTTGCAGAAAATTACACTCACCAATAGCCACCGTCAGAAGATCACCAATTGCATAATCAAATGATCCTAAAATTATAAGAGAAATGTAAAAACCATGATCAACTACCTCTTCAATAATGGAATCCCTGACATCTGCCGACCGCCTGAATGCTGCTTCAACCTCACGGAGCTGAACCTGGTCTACCGTGCTCGCCGCGATCGCGGCGAACCGTCCACCGTCGCCGCGGTCGCCGCTGTGGTCGCGACGCTCGTGAGCGCGGTGCTCACCTCGGCGCACGACATCGCGATCGCCGCGGCGAACGCCGCGTCGTACGGCGACGAGACGCGCTACCCGCTGCGCACCCCACCTGCGCTGTTCCTGGGTCCGTTGCCGCTCGCGCGGCTGCTCGTCGCCGCGTCGTTCGTGGCCGGACCGCTGCTCCTCGCCGACGGCGACGTCGTACTCGGCATCGTGGCGCTCGTCGTCGCGGTGCCGGTCGTCTACGTGCTCGGTCGTTCGTTGCTCGGTCTCGCGGGCCGCTGGGCGGTGTTGGTGCCCGTGGGCTTCGTGGTCGTCGACCCGTTCACCCTCTCCGATCCCCACCTCTTCCTGCGCGAGCACCTGCGCTGGATGGCCCCGGTCACCGCCGGCGCAGGCCCCCGAGGGTGCGGTCGACCTGCGCCTCGGCGCAACCGCAGGTTCGCTCGCGGTGCACTTCGACTCCACCGCCGACCTCATCCGCTCCAGGCCCGGCCGTCGTGGCGCCGAGACGGTGCACGCCGACGAGATCTGCGTCGCCGGTGGTGCGCCACGCGGAGCTGCTGCGCCTCGCGGCGGAGCGGCGCCTCCCGGTTCGGGTCTGAACCAATCCGGTTCGACGTCAAGGCCTTTCGAAGAGCATCGCCCACGGAGGGCGATGCCGCCCTCGATTGGCATCGCCCTCAGCGGGCGATGCCGCCGCCCACGAGTTCCTCGCCGTCGTAGAGCGCGACGACCTGGCCGGGGGCGACGCGTGGGTGGCGCTGCGTGAGGCGCACGACGTCGCCGCTGAGCTGACCCAGGAGCGGGCGACCGTGCGCGCTCACCTGCACCGCGAGCGGGCGATCGCCCGGGTGCCCGTGCACGAAGCAGAGATCGCGCAGCGGAACGTCGTCGCGCAGGAGGTCGTCCTTCGTGCCGATGGTGACGGTCGCGGTGGGCGCATCCACGTCGACGACGTAGCGCCGCTCCCCCGTCGCGACCCCGAGGCCGCGGCGCTGACCGATCGTGAGCATCGCCACACCGCCGTGCTCGCCGACTGCGGCGCCCGTCGTGTCGACGACCGGGCCCGGCCGCAGCTCCGTGCGCGCCGCGAGGAACGATTCGCGCCCGCCCGCGGTGATGAAGCACACGTCCATGCTCTCGGCCTTCGTCGCCGTGCGCAGTCCGAGCCCGCGCTGGCGTGGTCGCGGACCTGCGCCTTCGTGAGGTCGCCGACCGGGAGCATCGTGCGCGCGAGCTGCGCGGTGCCGAGCATGTAGAGCACGTACGACTGGTCCTTCGCCGCGTCGGCCCCGCGCTGGAGCCGACGGGTGCCGTCGGCGCCGGTGACGGCACGCGTGTGGTGACCGGTGGC
The DNA here is from genome assembly GCA_963725735.1 of uncultured beta proteobacterium. Lineage (GTDB taxonomy): Bacteria > Pseudomonadota > Gammaproteobacteria > Burkholderiales > Casimicrobiaceae > VBCG01. The sequence goes on from CAVRZM010000003.1 coordinate 222,516, forward strand.
CGACCGCGTCGAAGCCGAGCGCCTCGGCGCGCGTTCAGCAGGCGGCCGAACTTGATCGAGCGGTTGCACTCCACGCACGGGTTCGGCGTGGTGCCCTGCTCGTAGCCGTGCACGTAGGGCTCCACCACCTGGGCGTCGAAGTCGTCGGCGAAGTTGAACACGTAGTGCGGGATGCCGAGCTGCGCGGCGACGCGGCGGGCGTCCTCGACGTCGGAGACGCTGCAGCACCCGGAGTCGGACTCGCCACCCCAGAGCTTCAGCGTGACCCCGGTGACGTCGTGCCCCTGCTCGAGCAGCAGCGCGGCGGCCACCGACGAGTCGACACCGCCGCTCATGGCCACCAGCACGCGGAGGCCGGCACGTCGACCGGCACGTCGGAGCCCATGTCGGAGCCCATGTCAGGCCGGGACGGCGGCGCCGCGCAGCCCGTGCGACGGCGTGCGGGATCACCTCGAGCGCGCGGTCGACGTCGGCGTCGGTGGACGAGAAGCCGAGGCTCAGGCGCACCGAGGCGGCCGCCTCCGGCAGCGAGAGGCCCATCGCGGTGAGCACGTACGACGGCTCCGTGGCGCCCGACGCGCAGGACGAACCCGCCGCCGCGCACAGGCCCTCGACGTCGAGGGCCACGAGCAGTGCCTCGGACTCCACGCCGTCGAAACGGACGTGCGTGTTCCCCGCGACCTTCCGCGCCCGGTCGCCGTTCTCGACGGTGCCGGGCACGTCGCGCAACAGGGCGTCGGCGAGGCGGTCGCGCAACCGGCCGACGCGAACGACGTCGTCGTCACGCCGCGCGCACGTGACGCGCAATGCAGCCGCGGTGGCCGCGACGCCCGCGACGTTCGACGTGCCCGAACGCAGGCCGCGTTCCTGACCACCACCCTCCACGAGCGGTTCCAGGGTGACGCCGTTGCGCACGACGAGGGCACCGGACCCCTTGGGGCCCCCGAACTTGTGGGCCGAGATCGCGACCAGATCGAACGCGGCGGCGGCTGCCGCGACGTCGAGCCAGGGCACTGCCTGCACCGCGTCGGTGTGCAACACCGCTGCGGCGCGCGCTCGCGCGACGAGCGCGGCGATCTCGTCGAGCGGCTGGATCGTGCCGACCTCGTTGTTCACGAGCATCACCGACACCACGACGGTGTGCTCGTCGAGCGCGTCGGCCAGGGCGCCGAGCGACACGATGCCGTCGTGCCCGACGCCCACCTCGGCGACGCGGAAGCCCTCGGCTCCGAGCCGGTGCGCCGATGCGAGCACGCCCTTGTGCTCGAAGGCGGTGGTCACGATGCCGTCGCCGTGACCCGCGGCGCGGGCCGCGCGCGCGCTCCCTTCACCGCGAGGTTGTCGGCCTCGGTGCCACCCGCGGTGAACACCAGCTCGGCCGGGGCGGCGCCGAGGAGCGCGGCGATCTCCTCGCGGGCCTCTTCGAGCGCGGTCTTCGCCGCGCGCGCGCATCGCGTGGCCACCCGACGGGTTGCCGTAGGTGCCCGCGAGGAACGGCGTCATCGCCGCCACGGCCTCCTCGCGCATCGGCGTGGTGGCGGCGTGGTCGAGGTAGGTGACCGCACGCTGCATCGGTCAAGTGTACGGGCGCCCCGTCGCCGTCCGACCGGCGGATTCCGCCGGGGCAGCCGTCAGGACGGCTTCGTCGCGGGCGCGGGGAGCTCCGCTCCACCAGGCGACCGGCGACGGCGTCGCGCCCGCCGGACTTGGCCCGGTAGAGCGCGAGATCGGCCGCGCGCAGCAACTCGTCGAGCGAGGCACCCTTCGGCGCCGCACCGACGCCGATGCTCAGGGTCACGTGGACCGGCCCGGCGGGCGTGTCCACGGCCGTCGCCGACACGTGCTCACGCAACCGGGCCGCGACACGCGCGACCTCGTCGGGCTGCGCGCCCACGAACACGGCGACCAGCTCGTCGCCGCCGTAGCGCGCGAGCAGATCGGTGGGGCGCACGACCTCGGTGCACCGCCGCGCGACCTCGCGGATCACGCGGTCGCCGGCGGCGTGGCCGTACCCGTCGTTGATGTCCTTGAAGTGGTCGACGTCGATCATCACGGCGGCCGACGGTGCGTGCGGGGTGCGATCGAGCATCTGCTGCCGCGGCATCGAAGAAGTGACGACGGTTCGCGAGCTGGGTGAGGGGGTCGGTGTTCGCGAGGCGGTCGAGCTCGCCCGCCAGGCGGTCGTTGTCGTGCAACACCGTGAGCTGGCGCACGACGACGAGGACGGTGAGTGCGAGCGCGGAGAGCACGAGCATCGCGAGCGGACCCGTCGCCGCAGCGGACGTCACGTAGAGCACCAGTCCGAGGCCCAGCACCATCGCGAGGTAGGGGATCTTGCTGACACTCGTGTAGCTGTGCTCACGTCCGGCGAACGACACGCTCGGGGGATCGAGACCGAGCTGGGCGAGCGCGGCCAGCGCGAGGAACAGCAGCGCGACGACCCACAGACCGTCGGGGAGCGCGCCGGCCGCGTACGACCCCGCAAGATCGAGCCGTGCGTACACGACGTCGGCCAGCAGCAGGACGCCGGCTCCGAGCACGAGGAACCAGAGGACCGTCCGGTTGTCGGTGCCCGAACGCCGCCGCAGGAGCACGCGTGCGATGCCGAGCACGAGGATCATGTCGGCAAGCGGATAGGCGAGCGCGAGCACCGTCGACATGTCGATCCGGTCGGTGCCGTGGATCGTGGGCAGCGCGACGAGGTACCAGAGGAACATGAAGGTGACGACCGAGACGGTCGCGAGGTCGAGTCCGAGGGCCACGCGCTCCGCGCCGACCTCGCGCCGACCGCGGGCAGCTTCAGGAGCCCGACGAACACCATCACGTAGAACCCGAGGTAGAAGGCGTCGGCCGGCGACGGGAACGGGCTGATGCCCTCCACCACCTCGAGGAAGAACCAGATCGACTCCGCGAGCAACCAGCTCACGCAGCCGAACGCGATCCAGCGCCAGGCAGCCCGACGACGCGGAGCGGCACGGCGATCGTGGGCAGCCCACCACGCGAGCGCCGCGGCCGCGGCGGCCATCGGGATGGGCGCAAGATCGGACACGACCTCCGTCTGGTGCAGCGCGCCCTCGTCGTGCAGCGCGATCCACACCATGTAGAGGAGCGCGAGGACGCTGAGCGTGGCGCCGATGCCCCAGAGGAGTGCCTTCGGCGCGGGAGCCAGCGCGGCCGACGAGCCGGGCACCTCGTCCGGGTCGGCGGCGGGGACGGGGACGGGGACGGGGACGGCCGCGCGCGGGAACGGGCACCGCCACCGGCGGGTCGACGGGCGGCGCGGGGACATCGGCAGGGACATCGGCAGGGACGTCGGCAGGGATCTCGTCGGGCGCGCCACCGCCACGCGACGAACGTCGGATCGGTACCGGCCGTCCTCGCATCGATCGCACCTCCCCAGCTGCCCCGGCCTGCCCCGGCCTTGCCTGCCCCACTTGCCCGAACTTCTCCCTCTGGCGCCGTGAATCGACCGGATCTGCCCAAATCTGTAGAGCCGTCTGGCCGATCGGAAATAAACGTCACACCCCCCGGGGATGATCTTGATGTGACCACGCAACTGCGCCTCCTCGACCCCCCCGAGACCACTCCCGCCCCCCGCCGGGCCCGGGCGACGGCACGCGTCACCACGCAGGCTTCCGGGCGCACCGGGCGCGCAGGAAGCGCCGGGAGCACCCGCAGCACCGGCAGCGCCCGCCGGGCCGCCCGCTGGGCCGGCGAGCTCCACCTCGACGCCCGCACCCGCAAGGTCGGCCGCTCCGGCGTGGCGGCCGCGCGTGAGGCGCTCGAGCGCGTCGCCGCCGAGCAGGAGCGGGCCCGGGCCGAGCGCGACGGCCGGTCACAGCGGGCCAGCTGACCGCTCAACTTCGCCCGGGCGCGCCCACCGCCGTACCCTTTGCCGCATGGGTGACCAGCAGCGTCCGACACCGTCCGAATGGCAGGAGCTCGCCACCAAGGAGCTCAAGGGCGACCCCGTCGTCCCTCATCTGGCAGACGCCGGAGGGCATCGCGGTCAAGCCGCTCTACACCGCGGCCGACCTCGAGGGGCTCGAGGCGCGTCGACACGCTCCCCGGGCTTCGATCCCGTTCCTGCGCGGCCTGCGCGCCACGATGTACGCCGACCGCCCGTGGACGATCCGCCAGTACGCCGGCTTCTCCACCGCCGAGGAGTCGAACGCCTTCTACCGGCGCCAACCTCGCCGCCGGGCAGATGGGCCTCTCGGTCGCCTTCGACCTCGCCACCCACCGCGGCTACGACAGCGACCACCCGCGCGTCGTCGGCGACGTCGGCAAGGCCGGCGTCGCCATCGACTCGGTCGAGGACATGAAGATCCTCTTCGACGGCATCCCGCTCGACAAGATGTCCGTGTCGATGACCATGAACGGCGCGGTGCTGCCGGTGCTCGCCAGCTTCATCGTCGCCGCCGAGGAGCAGGGCGTCGACGCAGGCGCAGCTCACCGGGACCATCCAGAACGACATCCTCAAGGAGTTCATGGTCCGCAACACCTACATCTACCCGCCCGAGCCGACGATGCGGATCGTCGCCGACATCATCGAGTACACGGCCGAGCAGATGCCGAAGTTCAACTCGATCTCGATCTCCGGCTACCACATGCAGGAGGCGGGCGCGACCGCGGTGCAGGAGCTCGCCTTCACGATCGCCGACGGCCTCGAGTACGTGCGCGCCGCGCTTGACCGCGGCCTCGACATCGACGCCTTCGCGGCGCGGCTCTCCTTCTTCTTCGCGATCGGCATGAACTTCTTCATGGAGGTCGCCAAGCTGCGCGCCGCGCGCCTGCTCTGGGCGCGCGTGATGACGCACTTCGAGCCGAAGAAGCCGGCGCTCGCTGATGCTGCGCACGCACTGCCAGACGTCGGGCGTGCTCCTCACCGAGCAGGACCCGTACAACAACGTCGTCCGCACCACGATCGAGGCGATGGCCGCGGTGCTCGGCGGCACGCAGAGCCTGCACACCAACTCGTTCGACGAGGCGATCGCGCTGCCCACCGACTTCTCGGCGCGCATCGCCCGCAACACGCAGCTGATCCTCGCCGAGGAGACGGGCGTCACCCACGTCGTCGATCCGCTGGGCGGCAGCTACTACATCGAGGCGCTCACCGACAGCCTCGCCGACGAGGCGTGGCAGCTCATCGACGAGGTCGAGGCGCTCGGCGGCATGACCAAGGCCGTCGAGTCCGGCATGCCGAAGCTGCGCATCGAGGAGGCGGCGGCGCGCCGCCAGGCGCGCGTCGACCGCGGCGAGGACGTCATCGTCGGCGTCAACAAGTACCGCCTCGCCGAGGAGGCCAGATCGACATCCGCGACGTCGACAACACCGCGGTGCGCGAGGCGCAGGTCGCGCGGCTCGCCGAGCTCAAGGCCAACCGCGACGAAGCCCGCTGCCAGGCGGCGCTCGCGGCGCTCACGCGAGGGCGCCGCGCGGCGACGGCAACCTGCTCGCCGCTCGGCGATCGAGGCCGCCCGCGCCCGCGCCACCGTCGGCGAGATCTCCGACGCGCTCGAGAAGGTGTTCGGCCGCCACCGGGCCGACGATCCGTCGCATCTCCGGCGTGTACGGCGCGGCGTACGAGGGCGACGAGGACTTCGCACAGGTGCAGCGCCGCGGTCGAGGAGTTCGCCGCCGAGCACGGGCCGCCGGCCGCGCATGCTCGTCGCCAAGATCGGCCAGGACGGCCACGACCGCGGCGCCAAGGTGATCGCCACCGCGTTCGCCGACCTCGGCTTCGACGTCGACGTCGGCCCGCTCTTCCAGACGCCGGAGGAGGTCGCGCGCCAGGCGGTCGAGAACGACGTCCACGTCGTCGGCGTGTCGAGCCAGGCCGCCGGCCACAAGACGCTGGTGCCGGAGCTGATCGCGGAGCTGCGCAAGCAGGGCGGCGACGACATCCTCGTCGTCGTCGGCGGCGTCATCCCGGCGCAGGACTACGACGAGCTGCGCGACGCCGGCGTCGCCGCGATCTTCGGGCCCGGCACCAACATCCCCGCCGCCGCGCGCGAGATCGTCGGCCTGCTGCGGCGGGCCTGACGGCGCCGGCGCCGGCAGCGCGGTCGGAGGCCACCCCGGTGTCGGAGCTCGCGCGCCAACTCGTCGACGGCGACCGGCGCGCGCTCGCGCGGGCGATCACGCTCGTCGAGTCGACGCGCGCCGACCACCGCGCCGACGCCGAGGAGCTGCTCGCCGAGGTCCTGCCGCACAGCGGCCAGGCCGTGCGCGTCGGCATCTCGGGTTCGCCCGGCGCGGGCAAGTCCACGTTCATCGAGGCGTTCGGCCTGCACCTCGTCGAGCCGGGTCACCGCGTCGCGGTGCTCGCGGTCGATCCGTCGAGCGCGCGCACCGGCGGCACGATCCTCGGCGACAAGACGCGCATGGAACAGCTGGTGCGCTCGCCCCACGCCTTCGTGCGCCCGTCGCCCACGGCCGGCGCGCTCGGCGGCGTGGCGCGCCGCACGCGCGAGGCGATGCTGCTCTGCGAGGCCGCGGGCTTCGACGTCGTGCTGGTCGAGACGGTCGGCGTCGGCCAGTCGGAGGTCGACGTCGCCTCGATGGTCGACTTCTTCCTGGTGCTGGTGTCGCCCGGCGGCGGCGACGAGCTCCAGGGCATCAAGCGCGGGATCATGGAGCTGGCCGATCTCGTGGTGGTCAACAAGGCCGACGGCGATCTGCTCGCCACCGCCATGGGCACCGCGTCCGACTACTCGGCGGCCCTGCACCTGATCCGCCCGCGCACCCGTTCGTGGTCGCCCCGGGCACTCACCTGCTCCGCCCTCACCGGCACCGGAGTCGCCGAGGTGTGGCAGGCGGTCACGGAATTCGGGGTGGCCCTCGCCGGTGAGCTGCCGGCCCTCCGGGCCGAGCAGAACCGGGCCTGGATGTGGTCGGAGGTCACCGGATCGTTGCTGGAGGCCCTCCACGCCGACACCGACGTCGCCGGCCTGGCCGAGCGGCTCGAGCACGAGGTGGGCGCCGGGGTGCTCACCCCCGCGGCCGCGGCCCGGCTCGTGGTCGAGGCGTTCCTCCGCAACGCCCGCTGACCCCGCCCCCACGGCCCGACGTTCTCGGGGCGAGTTGCCCGGATCGCTCAAGATTCGGGGGTCGAACAGTCGAAAGAGTCACCATGGCCGACGTCGGCGCCGTGGTGCTGCTCCTCACCCTCATCGGGGCGATCGCCGTCGCGCTGTTGTCGATGCGGATCGTGGGTCGCCGGGCCGCCCGCACGGTCGAGCAGGTCAACGACATGCTCCAGCGCAACGAGGCGCGCTTCCGGGCCATGGTGCGCGACTCCACCGACATCATGGCGATCGTCGACGCCAACGGGCAGATCGTCTACGCGAGCCCCGCGACCGAACGCACACTCGGGCTCGAGGCGGACCCGCTCGTGGGCACGTCGATGTTCGACCTGATCCACGCCGACGACCGGTCGCGCGCGGTGCAGCGGTTCGAGCTCGCACGTCAGGGCAAGGACGTCGATCGGCTCGAGGTGCGCCTCGCGCACGCGGACGGCTCGTGGCGGATCATCGAAGCCGTCGGCACGAACCTGCTCGACGACCCGACGGTGCAGGGCATCGTCATCAGCGCGCGTGACCTCACCGAACGCCGGCGCGCGGAGATCGAGCTGCGCGAGGCGCAGGAGCGGTTCCGCAGCGCGTTCGAGCACGCGCCGATCGGCATGTCGCTCGCCGCGATCGACGGTCGCATGTTCCGCGTGAACCGCGCGCTCGTGCAGATCGTGGGGCGGGGCGAGTCGGAGCTGCTCGCGTCGACCATCCTCGACCTCATCCACGAGGACGACCGTTCCGAGTGCCGCGACGCGGTGTCGCGCCTGCTCGCCGGGCGTACCGCGAGCTGTCAGCTGGAATTGCGCTACGTCCACCACGACGGCCACCCGGTGTGGGTGTCGCTGAGCGCGTCGCTGGTGCGCGACCTCGTGGGCGAGCCGCTCTACCTCGTGTGCCAGACCGAGGACATCACCGAGCGCCGCGCCAACGGTGAGGCCTTGGCCCACCAGGCGGCCCACGACCCGCTCACCGGTCTCCCCAACCGCACGCGCTTCCTCGATCGCCTCACGCGCGAGCTCAACCAGCGCGACGCGCCAGGACCAGAAGGTCGCGGTGCTGTTCCTCGACCTCGACCGCTTCAAGGTGGTCAACGACAGCCTCGGCCACTCCGCCGGCGACCGGCTGCTCGTGGCGGTCGCGCGACCGGCTGGCGCGGCTCATGGGCCCCGACGACGTCGTCGGCCGCTTCGGTGGCGACGAGTTCACGATCCTCTGCCGCAACGTGACCAGCGCGGAGACGGTGGAGCTGTTCGCCGAGCGCGTCGCCCGCGAGCTGGCGCGACCGGTCGTGCTCATGGAGGGCGAGGTGTTCGTGACCACGAGCATCGGCATCGCCATGTCGGGCGGGCCCACGGACACGCCCGAGACACTGCTGCGCAACGCCGACGCCGCGATGTACCGGGCGAAGGACATGGGCCGCGACCGGGCCGAGTTGTTCGACACGCACGCGCACCACAGCGCGGTCACCAACCTGCGCGTCGGCAACGAGCTGCACCGTGCGATCGAGCGCGGCGAGATGCGCATGTTCTACCAACCGATGGTGCAGCTCTCGACCGGCGTGTTGACCGGCTTCGAGGCGCTGATCCGCTGGGAGCACCCCGAGCGCGGGCTCGTGTCGCCCGATGGAGTTCGTGCCCCTCGCCGAGGAGACCGGCCTCATCGTGCCGCTCGGTTCGTGGGCGCTCGAGGAGGCGTGCCGCCAGCTCGTGCGCTGGCAGCAGGCATCCCCCGAGAACGCGCACCTCACGATGAGCGTGAACCTGTCGCCGCGTCAGCTGCTCGAACCCAGCCTGCCCGGCGAAGTGGCGCGCGTGCTGCACGAGACCGGCGTGGCACCCGACGCGATCTGGTTGGAGATCACCGAGAGCACGCTGATGCGCGACGCCGAGTCGGCCGTCGGCGCGCTCACCGCGTTGCGCGGCCTCGGCGTGCACCTGTCGGTCGACGACTTCGGCTCCGGCTACTCGTCGCTCGCCTACCTGCAGCAGTTGCCCGTCGAGGCGCTGAAGATCGACCGCACCTTCGTCGACCGGGTCGGCGACGACGACGGGAGCGGCGCCATCGTGGAGGCGGTCGCCGGCCTGGCCCACGCGCTGAAGCTCAAGACGGTGGCCGAGGGCATCGAGACCCGCGAGCAGCTGCGGCTCGTGCGCGCCCAGGGCGTGGACGTGGGCCAGGGCTACCTGTTCGGCCGTCCGCAGCCTGCCGCCGCCTACGGCGACCTGCCCGTGCGCGCGGTGGTGCCGAAGAAGCGTGCCTCCACTCCGGCGGCCTCCTCTCCGGCACCACTCCCTTCCTCGGGGTCGGCCGCGTCCGCGGCCTCGCCGTCGTCGGTGCTGGAATCTGCGGCGAGTGACGTGGCGACTCCGGCACCCGTTGCTGCTGCCGCCGGTGCAGAGACGGTGCAAGTTCGGGCTTGACCCGATCTGCGCTGTTTGATACATTCTGTCGCATTCACCGGTGCCCGACGGGGCACCCCGCCCGCTTCCCCGCCGATCGCCGCTCTCCCGAGCGCGTCCCGTCCGCGGAGGAAGCACCATGCCCGCCACCATCACCGTCAAGCCCTGGCTCGACCCCGTCGTCGACGTCCTCGGCCACGATCCTCGCAGCCGGTACGTCGAGACGTTCTGGTTGCCCACCCTCGGTCCCACGGCGGTGCTGCTCCTGCGCCACCTCGCCGACCGCTTCGACCGCACCCCCGACGGCCTCGAGCTGACCGTCGCCGACACCTCGCATGCGCTGGGCGTCGGCCAGCGCGACGGCGCGAGCTCGCCGATCGTGCGCACCCTGCGGCGCCTCGTGCAGTTCGACCTCGCCTGCGAGGACCCGATGTCCGACCTGATCGCGGTGCGCCGCACGATCCCGCCCGTGGCGGCCCGGCACCTGCGCCGGCTCCCCGCCGAGGTGCAGGCCCAGCACGCGGAGTGGGCCGAGCCCCAGGGCGACGAGGCTCCGCTCGCCGCGGCCCGCCGCCGCTCGCGGCGAGTCGCGTTCACGCTGCTCGAGCAGGGCGACGACGCCGATCACGTCGAGCGCGTCCTGCACTCGATGGGCTTCCACCCCGCGCTGTGTCACGAGAGCGCGCACTGGGCGCACCAGCGCCACCGCGAGGCGCTCGACCACGTCACCGCGCTCGCCGCGTCGTAGCGACCGGGGATCTGCGGCCAGGGATCTGCGCCGGAGGTCTGCGGCCGAGTTCTGCGGCCGGAGTTCTGCGGCCGAGTTCTGCGGCCGAGGTCTGCGGGTCGCGCGTCCTCTCCCCGGGACGCGCCACCCGCGTCCACACCGCCGGTACCGTCGGCGCGTGCCTTCCGTACCCGACGAACACGAGGAGCTGCTCGACACGCTCTTCGACGCGCTCCCCGAGGACTTCGTGGCCACGCGCAACGCCACCGTCAGGAAGTTGCAGGCCGACGGCGCCACCGACGCCGCAGCGGCGGTGAACTCCCTCAAGCGGCCGACGCTCGCGACCTGGGCGCTCAACCGCGTGGCGCGGAACGAGGCCGAGGCCGTGCGTGCGTATCTCGACGCAAGTCGCGAGCTGCGGCGGGCCCAGGAACAGGGCAGTGCGGAGTTGCGCGAGGTCATGCGCCGCCACCGCGACCGGCAACACGAGTTGGTCGACCTCGTGGTCGAGCAGGCCGCGGCGCAACCGGGGAATCCCGAACGCGTCCGCGCCCCGGCGCAGGAGACGCTCGAGGCCGCGGCGCTCGACGACGCGATCGCGGGAGCGCTCGCACGCGGGCGTCTCGTGTCCACCGAACGCGCCGCGTCGGCGTTCGAGGTGCTCGACGTACAGGCATCACCGCACACGGCCGCGTCTCGACGCAAGACCGGCGCCCGCAAACCGCGCGTCGACGAGCGCCGGGTCGCACTCGCACGCGACGCGCTCAGCCATGCCGAGGACGCGCTCACCGGCGGCGCGCGACGCACTCGCCGATGCCGAACGCGAAGTGGACGAACGGCGACGCGTCGTGGCCGAGGCGGAGGATGCGACACGCGTCGCGCGTGACGAGCTGGCGCGCGTGCAACGCGGCGGGGATCGGGGCAGGATCTCGGGATGACCGACGAATTCGTGAGCGTGCGCTGTCTTGTCGACGACGTCGGCGCGTCGATCGACTTCTCCACCGGCCACTTCGGCTTCGAGGTGCTCACGAACGCGACCCGCGTTCAGCCACGGGGCAACCTCGTCGCACCAGCCGCGTCGCACCTGCCGCGTAGCCTCTCGGACGTGACGGAACCGAGCACCGACACCGACGGGTCCCTCGACGACCTCGCCGCGCTCCTGCGCGACGCGCGGCAGATCGTGGTGCTCACCGGCGCGGGCATCTCCACCGAGTCCGGCATCCCCGACTTCCGCGGGCCGCAGGGCCTCTGGACGAAGGACCCGAAGGCCGAGCGCACGGCGACGCTGCAGCACTACGTGGCCGACGCCGAGCACCGTCGCACCGTGTGGCGCAACCGCGCTCGGGCGACATGTTCCAGGGGCAGGCACCCAATGCCGGGCACCGCGCCCTCGCCGACCTCGAGCGGAAGGCCAACCTGCACACGCTCGTCACCCAGAACGTCGACGGCCTCCACCAGGCCGCCGGGTCGTCGCCGGCGATCATGATCGAGATCCACGGCACCGTGCACGACGCGAAGTGCCTGTCGTGCGGGTGGCGCGGGCCGATGGAGGAGACCCTCGACCGCGTGCGCGCCGGCGAGGAGGACCCCACCTGTCTCGAGTGCGGCGGGATGCTGAAGTCGGCCACGATCTCCTTCGGCGAGAACCTCGTGGCCGCCGACCTCGGGCGGGCGCAGCAGGCGGCGTCCCGGGCCGACGTGTTCCTGGCCGTGGGCACCTCGCTCGGGGTGTACCCGGCGGCGGCACTCCCCGAGATCGCGCTCCGCAACGGGGCGGTGCTGGCCGTGCTCAACGGGGAGGCCACCCCCTTCGACAGCGCGGCCCGGTTCGTGATCCGGGAGCGTCTCGGCACGGTGCTCCCCGGCCTCGTGGGCCGGATCTAGCGCTCTTTTGGAATATCCGACCACTGCGGTAGGCTTTTCATCCCTTGCAGTGCCCTGCAGGGCAGAACCGTGTGCGGAGAGGGAACGAGCGACATGGCGAGCTACCGCGACCTGCTGCGACAGGCGAAGGAGCACATCACCGAGATCGAGCCGGCCGACGCCGAGGCGCGCCTGCACGAGGCCACCTTCCTCGACGTGCGCGAGCAGGACGAGTTCGACCAGGGCACCATCCCTGGCTCCGTCTTCATCCCGCGCGGCCACCTCGAGGCGCAGGCGGAGACCCGCCTCGACCGCACCAAGCCGGTCGTCGTGTACTGCGCGGGCGGCAACCGCTCGGCATTCGCGGCGGAGACGCTGAGCGAGCTCGGCTTCACCGACGTCGTCTCGATGACCGGCGGCTTCGGTCGCTGGAAGAACGAGGGACGGCCGTGGATCACGCCGCAGACCCTCACCGCGGAGCAGCGCGACCGCTACGGCCGTCACATCCTGCTCCCCGAGGTCGGCGAGGCCGGCCAGCAGAAGCTGCTCGAGAGCCGCGTGCTGCTGCTCGGCGCCGGTGGCCTCGGCTCCCCCGCCGGCCTCTACCTGGCGGCCGCCGGCGTCGGCACGCTCGGCATCGTCGACATGGACGTCGTCGACGCGTCGAACCTGCAGCGCCAGATCCTCCACAACATGGACCGCATCGGCGACCGCAAGGTCGACAGCGCGAAGAAGACGCTCACCCAGCTCAACCCCGACGTCGACGTCGTCACCTACGACGTCCGACTCGGCGCCGACAACGTGCTCGACATCATCGACGGCTACGACGTCATCGTCGACGGCACCGACAACTTCCCCACGCGCTACCTGCTCAACGACGCGTCGCTCCTGAAGAAGATCCCCGTGGTGCACGGCTCGATCTTCCGCTTCGAGGGCCAGGTGTCGGTGTTCAAGCCCTACGAGGGCCCGTGCTACCGCTGCCTCCTGCCGGAGCCGCCGCCGCCGGAGCTCGCGCCGAGCTGCTCGGAGGCCGGCGTGATCGGCGTGCTGCCCGGCATCGTCGGTTCGATCCAGGCGCTCGAGGCGATCAAGCTGCTCCTCGGACCTCGGCGAGCCGCTCATCGGCCGCCTGCTCGCGTACGACGCACTCGAGCAGTCGTTCCGCGACTTCAAGGTGCGGCGCGACCCGCAGTGCCCGGCGTGCGGCCCGACGCGGGTGAGATCGTCATCGCCGAGTACGACCAGCACTGCCTGCCGCACGCCGTCCTCGCCGACGGCACCGTCAGCCACTGAACCCACGCGATCGCCGGCCCCGGGCGGTCGCCGGTCAGGTCGTCAGGCGCGTCGCCAGCAGTTCGACGCGCTCGCGCAGCTCGGCAGGTTCGCGCACGCGCACGGCGAAGCGCGTCGCGAGGAAGCACGCGGCCACGAACAGCGAGTCGACCGACGCGGCGGTGATCCGGACGCGCACCCGGCCGCGGCCACGCTCCTCGATCTCGCCGTCGTGGCGGAGCGCGGCGCGGACGTCGTCGGCGTCGCCGCGCACGTCGAGCACCGCCTCGAACGGGCGCGGCATGGTGCGGATCGACGACGCGACGAACGCGGCGGCGTCGCCACCCGGGATCGCCCGCACGGGGAACCGCACGCCCGCGAGCCGGACGTCGGCCATGCGATCGAGCCGGAACGTGCGCCAGTCGTCGCGGCGGGTGTCCCACGCGACGAGGTACCACCGGTGGCCGGTGCTCACCATCTGGTGCGGCTCCACGAGGCGCGCGGCCGACTCGCCGTCGCGTCGGCCGGTACTCGAAGCGGACCTGCTCGTGGTCACGGCACGCGAGCGCGAGCACGGCGAGCGCGTCGCCGTCGACCACCTCGTCGGGCGACCAGCGCAACGACACCACGTTGGAGTGCACCGCGGACGCGCCGACGGAGACGCTCGGGGAGTACCTGCTCGAGCTTCGCCAACGCCCGCAGCGCGGTGTCCTCCATGCCGTCGATCGACTCGCTCGCCGCGGCGCGCAGGCCCACCGCGATGGCGACGGCCTCGTCGTCGTCGACCAGCAGCGGGGGCAGGTGCGCCCCGGCCGCGAGGCGGTAGCCGCCAGCGGGGCCGGGCGTCGCGTCGACCGGGTAGCCGAGGGAACGGAGGCGGTCGACATCGCGCCGCAGCGTGCGTGGGCTCACGTCGAGGCGGGAACACAGGTCGGTGCCGGGCCAGAACGTGTGGGTCTGCAGCAGCGACAGCAGTTGCAGCGCCCGTTCGGTGGGGTGTTCCGGCATGTGCCCCTCGATTCGGCTCGATTCGGTGGCAATTCGCCCTGGTTTTTCGGCTGGCGGACCGATGAGTCGGGCGACGACCATCGGTCGAACCCTTCGCAGCAAAGTTTCCCATGCGGCCAGGATCTGGCCGCATTTTCCGTCAGGATGCCCCCATGCAGACGAACTCCACCACCGACCAGTCAGGCGATCCGCCCGCGATCTCGGCCCGCGGGCTGCGCCGCACCTTCGACGACGTCACCGCCGTCGACGGCCTCGACCTCGAGATCCGGCGCGGCGAGATCTACGGCTTCCTCGGGCCCAACGGCGCCGGCAAGTCCACGACCGTGCGCATGCTGTGCACCCTGCTCGCGCCGACCGGCGGGCCGGGCGACGGTCGCCGGCTACGACGTCGCCACCCAGGCCCGAGCAGGTCCGCCTCCGCATCGGGGTGGCCCTCCAGGAGGCCGCGCTCGACCCGAAGCAGACCGGCATCGAGCTGCTCCGGCTGCAGGGCCGGCTGTACGGGCTGTCGAGGCGCGAGATCGACCAGCGGCTCGCCGAGCTGCGGCAGCTCGATCGACATCGGCGACGCGCTCGAGCCGCCGCATCGGCACCTACTCGGGCGGCATGCAGCGCCGGCTCGACCTCGCCGCCGCGCTGGTCCACAACCCCGAGGTGCTCTTCCTCGACGAGCCGACCACCGGCCTCGACCCGGTGAGCCGGGCCCGCGGTGTGGGAGGAGGTCCGCCGCCTCAACCAGCGAGCTCGAGCATGACGATCTTCCTCACCACGCAGTACCTCGAGGAGGCCGACGAGCTCGCCGACCGGGTCGGCATCATCAACGACGGCCGGCTCGTCGCCGAGGGCACGCCCGACGAGCTCAAGCGCAGCATCGGCAACGACGTGATCGTCGCGCGGGTCGACGGCGACCGCCGACGCCGGCGAAGCGTGCGCGTCGACGGCGTGTACGGCGTCGAGGGGGTCGAGGCCACGGGCGACGAGGTCGATCGTCACGGCCGCCGACGGCGCGGCGACGATCGGCCCGGTCGCCGTCGCCCTGCGACAGCGTCGGGATCCCGGTCCGCGACCTCACGCTGCGCACCCCCACGCTCGACGACGTCTTCCTCGAGCTCACCGGCAACCACATCCACGAGCCGACGACGCTCGACCGGCGAGCTCGAGGAGGAGCACGCATGACCACGAGACACCATCGAGGTGCTCGAGCCCGCCGCGGACGCGGTCTCGCCCCACGCGCATCCGGCCGAGTGCACGCCCGGCCGGCGTCGTGCCGCGCGACGTCGCCTCCATCGCCGGACGCGCCGTTGCGCGCCGTCCCGCGCGACCTCGAGGCGGTGATCCCGCCGGTCTTCATCGCCCTGTTCTTCTTCGTGGTCAACATCGGCACGCTGCAGCGGCTCACCGCAGAGCAACATCGCCGGCTTCGACATCAAGGCGTTCATGATGGCCGACGGCGATCCTGCTCGGCGTCACCGGCGTGTCGCGCGCGCGGGCGCTCGTGCTCGACGTGCAGAACGGCTACTTCGACCGCCTGCTGCTCACGCCGGTGCGGCGCCTCGCGATCCTGCTCGGGCCACATGGTCGCCGACGTCGCGGTGTCGTGCGCGCTGACGGTCCCGATCCTCGGTCCTCGGCTTCGTGCTCGGCGTGCGCTTCGAGACCGGGGTGCTCGGGCTGCTCGTGTTCATCGCTGATCGCCGCGCTGTGGAGCCTCGCCTTCGCGGGCTTCGGGTACGCGATCGCGCTCAAGACCGGCAACCCGGCGGCGGTGAACTCGAGCTTCCTGCTGTTCTTCCCGTTCCTGTTCCTCACGTCGTCGTACGTGCCGCGCGAGCCAGCTCAGCGGCTGGCTCGACACCGTGGCGGCCTGGAACCCGGTCACCTACCTGCTCGAGGGCCTGCGGTCGCTCGCCATGGACGGTTGGGAGTGGAGCGACCTCGGCAAGGCCGCCCTGGCCCTGCTGATCGTGTTCTGCATCAGCTTCGGGCTCTGCTTCGCCGCCCTGAGGGCCCGTATCCGCCAGCGCTGAGGTCACATTCCCCCATCCGGGCCTCAAGCCGGGCCCGGCCCGCGCCGACGTTGCCCTTCACGTGCCACGAATGACACGAATGAAGGGGCAAGACATGACGGGTCTCGTGCTGGCCACGGAGAACGCCGAGTTCGAAGCGCGGGTGCGCGACGCGTTCGACGGTGAGCTCGACGGGCCGTTGCGCTACTGGCGCGACGACCTCCTCGACGACCCGCGCGAGTGCGTGCGGGCACTGGCGAACGGCGGCACGCGGGTCGTGGCGCTGGGCCCGGGCCTCTCGGAGGACCAGGCGCTGCAGTTGGCGCAGACCTTCGACGAGCAGCGGCCCGACATCAGCGTGCTGATCGTGGCCAAGCCGTCCACCGGCCTCCTGCGCTCGGCACTGCGCGCCGGCGCGCGTGACGTCATCTCACCCGAGACACCGTCGGCAGAGCTGCACGAGGCGATCGAGCGTGCGTTCACCACCGCGGCGAACCGCGGGAACGCCGACGACGACGAGGGCTCCGACCGGCGCGTGATCGTCACGCTCTGCCCCAAGGGCGGCGCGGGCAAGACCACGCTGTCGAGCAACCTCGCGCTCGGCCTGGCCAAGGCCGTTCCCGGCGACACCGTCATCCTCGACCTCGACCTGCAGTTCGGCGACGTCGCCAGCGGCGCTCGGCCTCATGCCCGAGCTCACCTTCAGCGACGCGACCCGCGCGCTCGACGTGCTCGACGCGACCACGCTCAAGGCGCACCTCACGTCGCACCCCGACGGGCTGTTCGCCCTGTGCGCGCCGCTGTCGCCGACCGACGCCGACCACCTCACCACCGCGCACGTCGAGCGGGTGGTGCGCCTGCTCGCGGACTCGTTCCGCTACGTGATCGTCGACACGCCGTCGGGCCTCGACGAGAACACGCTCGCGGCGATGGAGTTCGCCACCGATCTCATCCTGCTGTCGGCCACCGACATCCCGAGCATCCGCAGCACCCGCAAGGAGATCGACGCGCTGCGCGTCATCGGCAAGCCGCAGCAGCAGTGGCACGTGGTGCTCAACCGCGCCGACGCGAAGACCGGCCTCACCATCCCGGTGGTCGAGCAGGCGCTCGGCGTCAAGGTCGACGTCGCCATCCCGAGCTCGCGTGCCGTGCCGTTGTCGCTCAACCAGGGCGAACCGGTGATCTCCGCCGACCCGCGCGAACGGTCTCACTCGCGATGCAGCAGATCGTCAGCCGGTTCGCGCCGGTGGCCGCGGCGCCCGCCGGTGGCCGCTCGAGCGGTCCGTTCTGGCGGAGGTGAACCGGTGAAGCTCAGCGAACGACTCCAGCAGCACGACGTCGCCACGAACGACGCCGCCGCGACCGTGGCGAGCATGGTCCACGGCGACCACGACGCCGTCGAGTCCGACGACGCGATGAGCCGGCTCAAGCGCAAGGCGGTCGAGGCGCTCATGGTCGCGCGTCGGCCCGGCGCTGTTCGACTCCTCGCTCAGTGCCCACCAGCTCGACCGCCTCGTGGTGACCGAGCTCGGCGACGTGATCAAGGAGGAGCGCATCCCGCTCTCCGACTCGGAGCGCGACGAGCTCGTGGCCGCGATCACCGACCAGGTGCTCGGCTACGGGCCGATCGAGCGCTTCCTCACCGACCCGTCGATCACCGAGATCATGGTGAACGGCATGGAGGGGATCTACGTCGAGAAGAACGGGCGGCTCGAGCTCACCAACGCGCGCTTCCTCTCCGACGACCACGTGCTGCGCGTCATCGACCGCATCGTGGGACCGCTCGGTCGCCGGATCGACGAGTCGTCACCGATGGTCGACGCGCGGCTCCCCGACGGTTCGCGCGTCAACGCGATCATCCCGCCCCTCGCGCTCGACGGGCCGGTGCTCACCATCCGCAAGTTCGCGACCCACACGCTCACCGTCGACGACCTGCTCCGGCTCGGTTCGATCACGCCGGAGGTGGCGACGTTCCTCGGCGCCTGCGTGCGCGGCAAGATGAACATGCTCATCAGCGGTGGCACCGGCACCGGCAAGACCACGCTGCTCAACATGCTGTCGTCGATGATCCCCGAGGGCGAGCGCATCGTGACGATCGAGGACGCCGCCGAACTGCGGCTCCATCAGCGTCACGTGATCCGCCTCGAAGGACGCCCGGCGAACATCGAGGGGCGCGGGGAGGTGCGCGCCCGCGATCTCGTGCGCAACGCCTTGCGCATGCGTCCCGACCGCATCGTCGTCGGCGAGGTGCGCGGCGCCGAGGCGCTCGACATGCTGCAGGCGATGAACACCGGCCACGACGGCTCGCTCACCACCCTGCACGCGAACGCACCGCGCGACGCGCTCTCCCGGGTCGAGACCATGGTGCTCATGGCCGGGCTCGACCTGCCGGTGCGCGCCATCCGCGAGCAGTCCGCCGCCGCGCTCGACGTGCTCGTGCACATCAGCCGCATGCGCGACGGCTCGCGACGCATCACGTCGGTGTGCGCGGTCGAGGGCATGGAGGGCGACGTCGTCACCCTCTCGGAGGTGTTCACCTACGACTACGACGCGCCTGCGGTCGCTCCCGGCGTGGAGCGCGGCCGACTCGTCGCCACCGGGGTGCGCCCGAAGCTCTGCGAAGCGCTGCACGACCGCGGCGTGGAGCTCCCCTCCGACGTGTTCGCGTAGAACCCGCGTCACGCTCAGCTCGCGGCACGCGGGCACCGTGATCGTGGCGAGGTCGACGGGCGCCGGCGCGCCCGCGGGCCGCGCCTTCGCCTTCGTGGCGCGTGGCATGTTGGCCTGCTTGCCCGGAACCGGGGTCTTGTCGTAGGTGCGACCCTTCGGGATTGCGCCGAGGCGTCGAGCAGCTTCGTGAGGTCGAGCGCGCCGACCGAGGCATCGGCCGTGGGCGCGCCGGAACACGGGAACACGTGCTCGATGTCGGTGGGCGCGCTGGTGGTGAACGTGTTCCCGCCGAAGCAGTTGCCGTCGCTCGGCGTGATCAGCACGCGAGCCGAGGTCGGCGAGATCGGAGCGCTCGACGACGTTGTCGGTCACCTGGTTGCCCGTCGCCGGCCACACCTTCTCCTGCAGCCCGGGGTTGGCGGCGACGCCGATGCCGACACGCTTGCTGTCGGAGATCCGGTTCTTCGTGACGACGTCTTCCACGCCACCGAACACGATGATGCCGAAGCCGTACGCGGGCGCCCACGTGTCGCTCGTGGACCGCGCCGCCTTCACGTTGCCGTTGTCGGCCACGAGGTTGCCGGCGATCGTGTTGTGCCCCTGCGGCGGGAGCTCCTCGGAGTCGATCGAGTTGGGCACGATGCCGCTGCGGTTGTGCAGCCACTGGGAGTTCACGATCGAGAGGTCGTTGCTCGAGTTGCTGCCCGAGTACCCGAGCAGGTTGTACTCCGACACCACGTCGGTGATCACTGCGTGGCACGGGTTGCACTGGCCGATGTAGAAGCCGGAATCGGGGCTTCCCGACGCGTACGAGTGGTCGAACTGGCCGTACTGCGAGTCGTACGCGTAGATGCCGTAGTCGCCGTTGCGGTACGCGGTGAGGTACGAGCCGCGGTACCCGAGCACCGCGTTCCAGAAGAAGCCGTTCGTCTTGTAGTTCCGCGCGGTCATGTTCTCCACGGCCACGCCGTTCGCGCCGACGACGAAAATGCCGTTGTCACGCTTGAACTGACCGTCGAGGATCGTGGTGTTGCGGTCGACGCCGCGGATCACGATGCCGTCGGTGGTGACCTTCACCGCTTCCTTGTACACACCGGGCGCGACGAGCACGAGGTCGCCCGGCTTCGCCTTGTTCACCGCGCCCTGGATCGTGGGCGCGTCCTCGGGCACGTTGATCGTGCGGCCGCTCGCCTTGATCGTCGGCGCGGTCTGCTCGCCCGAACCGGTGGGCTGCACCGCATCGGGCGCGGGGCCGTCGCCCACGCCGAGCGCGGCGCGCTGACCGCTCGTGGGGGTGCCGTGCAGCGTGCAGTAGTAGGCGTACGTGCCCGCCTTCGGGAAGCTGCGGGTGAACGTCTTGCCCGGCTTGAGCACGCCGCTGTCGAACTGGCCCGCGGCGCTCGACGTGACCGTGTGCGGATTGCGGCCGTCGTTGACCCACCGCACCGTGGCGCCCGGCGCGATCGGTGGCCACGTCGGGCGTGTAGGAGTTGTCCCTGATGTGGACGGTGACGACCTGGTAGGCGCGCGTGGGTCGACGCATGCGCGACGGGGGCGACCGCGACCACGGAGGCCGCAGTCACCAGGAGTGCTGTGAGGATCCCCCCGATCCGGCGCATCAGCGGGCACGCTTCCGAGCCGCCGCATTCCGGGCCGGCGCTTTCCTGGCCGCGACCTTCTTCGTCGCGGCCTTCCGGGCCGGCGCCTTCTTGGCGGCAACCCTCTTGGCGGCAACCCTCTTGGCGGCAACCCTCTTGGTGGCGGGCTTCTTGGCGGCGGGCTTCTTGGCCGGCGCGTCGAAGCCGGTGACGAGCTCGATCAGGGTGCGCACGCCGAAGCCGGTGCCACCCTTGACCAGGTAGCCGTCGTCGCCGTTGGCGCGTGCCGGACCTGCGATGTCGAGGTGGGCCCAGGGCATGTCGGGCGTGACGAACTCCTGCAGGAAGAGCCCCGCGGTGAGCGCGCCGCCGTACCCGCCGCTGCTGATGTTCTTGAGGTCCGCGATCTCCGACTCGAGCAGCTTGCGGTACTCCTTCGGCAGCGGCAACGGCCACACCGGCTCACCGGCGCGGTCGGCGGCGGCCTGCACCTGGTCGCGCCAGGGGTCGTCGTTGGCCATGAGGCCGGCGATCTTGTCGCCGAGCGCCACCATGCACGCACCGGTGAGCGTCGCGAGGTCGACGATGGCGGCCGCGCCGTCCTCGCAGGCGAGCGAGAGCGCATCGGCAAGGATCAGCCGGCCCTCGGCGTCGGTGTTGAGCACCTCGACGGTCTTGCCGTTGCGGATCTTCAGCACGTCGCCGGGGCGGATCGCGGTGCCGCTCGGCATGTTCTCCACCAGCGGCACGTACGCGTTGACCTTGTGGCGCACACCGAGCTTGGCCAGCGTGCCCATCGCGGCGATCACCGCGGCACCGCCCGACATGTCGGTCTTCATCGTCTCCATGCCGCTGCCCGTCTTGATCGAGAGGCCGCCGGAGTCGAACACCACTCCCTTGCCCACGAGCGCCAGCGGGGCGCCGGCGTACCTGGGTGACGAGCTGCGCGACCGCGGTCGGCTGGAGGACGCGATCCGCGAATACACGCGCGCGGTCGAGATCGCGCCCGGCTCGGCGCGGATCCGTGACAATCTGGGAAACGCCCTGCGCTCGCAGGGAAGGCTCGACGAGGCGGCGCTGCAATACCGCGCGCTGATCGAGCGCGACCCCGACGATCCGCTCGCCAACAACGGACTGGGAGCGGTGCTGAGCGTCCAGGGGCAGCTCGACGAGGCGGAGCTGCATTTCCGACGCGCGCTCGCAGCCGAGCCCGACGGCGCGGCCGCCTACAACCTCGGCAATCTGCTGCGGCAGCGCGGCCGCACGGCGGAAGCGATCGCCGTGTACCGCGCATCGCTTCGCCATCGCCCGCTCGATCCGAAGCTTCACAACAACCTGGCGAGCGCGCTCGAGCAGACAGGAGATGCGGACGCCGCCCTCGAACACTACCGCACGGCGGTGGAGATCGATCCCGGGCGCACGCGATCGCCCACTACAACCTCGCCAGCTTCTACACCGTCGGGGAGCGCTGGAGGAGGCGATCGAGCAGTACCGGCTCGCGCTGCTCGCCGATCCGAAGCGCTCGTCTACACACCTGTACCTCGCGAGCGCGCTCGAAGATCTGGGGCGCCTCGACGAGGCGGTCGAGCACTATCGGCGGGCGCTCGAGCTGGCGCCTGGGGATGCGCTCGCTCGCCGGAGCCTCGAGCAGGCCTTGGCGCTCCAAGCAGAGACGCAGCCCCGAGTCGCCTCGCCCTGATGGAAGAGGGCAGGCCGCCGGGGGGAGCAGCCTTCGAGGGGCCCCCCGCTTGGCGTCGACGTCCACTTTGCATCCGGAAGAGATTTCGGTTCCCGCCATCTCCAAGGTGTAGGATGGCCTGGCCCGGGGTGCGCTCGGCCGCTGTGGTCTCCGCGCTCCCCTGGGATCGTGAAGGAGGCACCCGGATGCAACGTTCCCCGTCAAGTCGCTCCGGCTCTGGGCCCTGGCTCTTGGCGTGGCTCTCGCCGTGGGATCGCCCGCGCTTGCGGCCGACGTCTCGGTGCAGCTCGACGCGGGCGGCGGCTTCTCGATCAAGAACAGCACGGGCGCCGTCCAGCGCCTGCGCGTCGACGAGGCGACGGGCAACCTCTCGCGCAATGGGGCGTTGTTCGCGCACACGACGGGCCCGACCAACCTGTTCGTCGGACCGAACGCGGGGGAAACGTCTCGACCAGCGGTTTCGGCGGTAATGCCGCCTTCGGGTACAGCGCGCTCCGCAATCTCACCACGGGCGGTGCCAACGCCGCCGTCGGGACTTACGCCCTGCGCCGAAACACCACGGGCAGTAACAACTCCGCCGTCGGATTTTACGCCCTCTGGGCCAACACCACGGGTCTCGGAAATTCCGCCGTCGGGGCTGGCGCGCTGGCGATGAACACCATCGGCAATCGCAACTCCGTCGTCGGGGTACGCCGCTGGGTCCAACACGACGGGCACCAACAACTCCGCCTTCGGGCACGCCGCACTTCAATACAACACGGCGGGCGGTAACAACTCCGCCTTCGGAGGCTACGACACTCCGCAACAGCTACGGCTCTTCGAACTCCGCCGTGGGGTTCGAGCGCACTCCGCAATAACAGCGCGGGCGGTA
>CAVRZM010000004.1:0-40228 GCA_963725735.1 uncultured beta proteobacterium
ACACCGACCGGCGGCTTGTGGCCGGTGACCGCCACTAACCCGCGTCCGCGGAACGGCTGCTCCCCGTCTGAACCGGGCTTCCGTGGGTGGCAGACCAATGGCTGGAGTTGGCCGAACTCGAACTAAACGAGACTGCCTGCGTTTGGAACCGAGTTGCGCTGATCGCGACATACCTCTCTAGCTAAGCGCGCATTACGAGGTCGGTAGAAATGGGAGCACAAGTGCACGAGCATCGACGCGCGCCCCGATGCGGGCCAGAAGCAGGAACGAGCCCACGAGTTTGCGATGCAGAAAAATAGTCTCGGGAGGTGGGGAACGCAGCAGCCCGCGCCGGAACGCGAGGTCCAATCCGAGGGCGCGCACACGCGAAGGCAAATCCGACTTGGAAAAGTCGTATCGACCCAGGTGCCGAAGTGGTTCGCAGACGAGAAAGATGACATCGACTACCGCCTGGATGCGTTCCGGAGAGTCATCGGCCGCCGCGTAGCCGATCCGAGTTGCCTCCCGGGCGACAACGTCGCGATCACCATCGATCACAGCACGGGTGATGCGCGCGTAGTGTGCGACGAACGCCGCGTTATAGCGCTGCGTCGCTCCGAAATCGAGCAGCGCCACTCGCCCGCTTGCCGGCTGATATAAGTAGTTCGCGAAGTTCGGATCGGTCTGCATGACGCGGAACTCGAA
Source organism: uncultured beta proteobacterium (assembly GCA_963725735.1). Classification (GTDB taxonomy): domain Bacteria; phylum Pseudomonadota; class Gammaproteobacteria; order Burkholderiales; family Casimicrobiaceae; genus VBCG01. Next base: position 685 of record CAVRZM010000004.1, read on the forward strand.
CAGCTCGCGAAACAGTAGACGCTCGAGCAGGGATCCGACGGCATCCCGCCGAGCTTGTGGTGCATCATCGAGCACCTCCAGTGCCTCGCCAACGACGAAATCCATCGCCATGACTCGAGTGGTCGTCAGGTCCCAGTGCACCCTCGGAACCACTAGTGCCGGCTCGTCGGTTACAAGCCGAGTGTAGCGTTCCAAAAAGCGGGCCTCGCTGACGTAATCGGTTTCCTGGGCGAGCTGGCGCTTGGCCTCGGCAGTGATGCCCACGACGTCGAGGTTGAGGGGCAGCAGATTGAAGAGTCGTAGCAGCGCCGCGACGTTGTCGATGTCACTGGTGATCGAACGAGCCACCCCCGGATATTGGATCTTCAGCGCAAGGTCACGACCATCTGGCGTGCTGACGCGATGCACCTGTCCGATCGAGGCTGCGGCGACGGGTTCGTAGTCGAACGTGGCGAATCGTCGCTCCCAGCCCTTGCCATACTCGCGCCCGAGTACGCCCCGAAGTTGTTGTTTGGGCATCGGCGTCGCCTGCGCGCGTAGCACTGCCAAAGCCCGGGCGAATTCCGGGGGCAGGACATCTTCGCCCTGGAGCGAAACGAGCTGCCCGATCTTCATTGCGGCACCGCGCATCTGACCAAGCCGTGCCGCAAGCCTGCGCGCGTTGGGACCGGAAAACAATGCGCTGCCGAAGTCTGCAGGTTCGCCGCGCGCGAACCGCTTCAGGCCCTCGGCGGCAGCGCCTGCAGCGAGTTCTCCCGCCGCAAGGCCGATCCGTGCAAATCGGCCGAGACGAGTTTGGGGAATCGAGGCGGGTGACCGTTTGCCCATCGCTAATTGTGCGCCTACCGCGTCGAGCGGACCTCAGCGCTGACAGGCAGGCCAGCCCACGTTGCCAATCGACAGTCGATGCGCTTTCTCCCTTGTGGTGCGCCGAAGTTGCTTTTGAGGTTCGGCGGCAATTCGAGTTCCGAGCACGCAATGGGGATCAACGTTGGCTCGAATCTGCTCCGATCGACCCAGTAATCGAGACGACAGCGGCGTGTCGGATAACTCGCTCTGGTCCTTTGGGTGTCCGCTTTGAAGCGAACTAGCGGGTGGCGACGACGGTCTTCTTGTGGCCGAGAACACCAATTGGCCCAACGGCGGCCAATGGCTCCATGCCCGTGTGAAGGGGGCGGACGTCGGCCTCGGCCAGTGACGACCCACAGAGCGAGAAGGCCGTCATCACCCCAATCCGACGGCGGTCCCTGCCACCGTGGGAGGTTCAGAGCCGGTTATCCTGAAGGTCCTCGCTCCCGCGCTGTACGGCAGCGCCGTGGGTATTCCACACGGCGATACCGGTGCAGTACCCGGCACGACCAACATCCAGTAACGGCAAGTGCGAGGCGCTGATAGGATTGCGCATAGTCCATTCGCCTATCACGCCCATGCAGCCATGCTCCCGCATAGCGACACACCGGTTCGCCGCCGCATTGGTTGCCGCCATCGCCGCGACTGATCTTCTCGCCGCCACTGCGGTTCCTGCGCCGCTCCAGGGCAAGTGGGTGCCGTCTAGCGGAACGTGCGACTCTGCCGTGCGCATGCAGGTTGCGGCGACTTCGCTCACGCTCACCAATGGTTCAGACAGCCAGACGCTCGGCGGCATCGAGATGGCGGGACCGGGCTACTTCCCGCCCGGCTATCGAGGAATCGAGGCCGTCCTGATCACCGAATTCGACGCCCAGCAGCCGGGGACGGTGACGTTCAACGCCGACGAGAAAAAAGGCATCGCGCGCGCCGAATTCGCGCCTGTCATGCCGGGAAATCCGACGGCTCAGCTCAAGGCGTATAACGCGCGCATCTTACAGCTGAACCTCGCCAAGCGCTTTCCACTCAACAAGGTGAGCCTGAAGAAGTGCGCGTAGCTAGGCGTCGCCTGGGATGCGCAGCGGATCGACCGTCGACGATCTCAGCCCCGGCACACCGTGCTTGCTTCCTCGATGCACTCGCCGCAGATGCCAACTCGACCGCGTCGCGCCGCCTCGATCGCAGCGATATCGATCTTCTTCATCTGCATCATCGCATCGAACGCGCGCTTGGCGACAGCGGGATCGGGATCGGTGATCGCTTGCGACAGGGCAATCGGCGTGATCTGCCAGGACAATCCCCATTTGTCCTTGCACCAGCCGCAGTCGCTCTCCTGGCCGCCGTTGCCGACGATTGCTTTCCAGTAGCGATCTGTTTCGGCTTGGTCAGCGGTTGCGACCTGAAACGAGAACGCTTCGTTATGCTTGAATGCAGGTCCGCCGTTGAGCCCGAGGCACGGAACGCCCATCACGGTGAATTCGACGGTCAGCACGTCCCCCTTCTTCCCCGACGGAAAATCTCCCGGTGCGCGGTACACCGCGCCGACGGACGAATCGGGAAAGGTATCGGCGTAGAACCGCGCCGCGTCCTCGGCGTCGCGATCGTACCAAAGGCAAATCGTGTTCTTTGCTGGGTTCACCATTTCACTCCTCCACGGGCGCTGCCGCGAACTGCCGCACTGTCGAAGACTTCGTGCACTGCCTTTCGACGACTCAATTCTGAAGTAACGGCGATCGGCGATGCATGGGCAGGCCGCTGACTGCGCAATAGGACGATTCCTACGCCCCCATGAACTGCCCAGCTACGCGCACAGTTGACGGAACATGGCGAAATCGAAACCACATTTCTAACAGGCTGTTGAAAAGCGCTGAGAAACTGATGAGCGATGGGGTATCGAGACAGGCGCGGCGGCCGCTGGCGGCCAGTTTGATCGCCGATCCCGTTTCGGCTGGCCTTGATCGACCTCGCGCGTCCTCACCGACGTTCTCATGTTGCCGCTCCGGCAGGCACCGCGATCGCCATTCGGGCGAGTCGCATCAGGTTGCTGGCCGTCAGGGTCAGCTTGAATTGCTGGTCGACCCGCCTCAATCCGCGAAACACGGTCTGGCGAATACGGCCGATGGTCTTGCCCCAGCCAAAGTGCTCTTCGATCCGTTTGCGCACGATCTGACTCAACCGATAGCCCGGATGCCGCGTGGTGCGGCCGTCGATGGCGCTGCCGCCAATCCGGGTGTCATTGCATGCGACGTGGGGCGTGACCTTGCGTTCGCGACAGGCACCGACGAAATCGGCTGTGTCGTATGCCTTGTCGGCACCGACGCTGCGGCGCACGGACGTCGCCGGCAAGGCGTCGAGCATGGCTACGGCGGCACGGCGCTCGCCGAAGCCGTCAGCATGGGTAACCACGGCACTGACCACCAGGCCGCTGCGGTTCTCCATCAGCGCGTGGCCCTGGTAGCAGAGGATCGCCGCCGTGTTGTGGCTCTTGCGGTAGCTGCGGGCGTCCGGATCGGTCGTGCTCTTGTGGGTGTCGTTGCTGCGCGGCCGGCCCTTCCAGTCGGCTTGGGCATTGCGCCCGCCGCCGCCGGGCCGCTGGTCGTCCGACCCGTCCTTGGGTCGGAAGCTCTTCTGACTCGCCCACGCCTGGATCAGCGTCCCGTCGACCGAGAAGTGCTCCTTCGACAGCAGGCCCTGCCGATCGGCCAGACGCAGCACCTCAGCGAAGAAGTCCTCCACCACCTGGTGCGCCAGCAGCCGGTCGCGATTCTTGGAGAACGTCGAGTGATCCCAGACCGGGTCGTCGATGGCCAAGCCCACGAACCAGCGGAACAGCAGGTTGTAGCGCAGCTGCTCGCACAGTTGCCGTTCGCTGCGGATCGAGTAGAACACCTGCAGCAGCAGCGCCCGGATCAGCTTCTCCGGCGCGATCGAGTCCCGGCCGCTTGGCGCGTAGATCTCGTTGAACCGGGTACTCATCTCGCTCAGCGCCGTATTCACCAGTCGCCGGACCTCGCGCAGCGGGTGATCCTCGGGCACGAAGTCATCCAGCTTCGCCACCGTAAACAGGCTTTCCTGCATCGCGTCCGCACCGCGCATCGCCGTCACCCCAAGGTCTCGATCATGACTACGACATCGACAATCTGTCGCCCGGATAGTGCGGTGAAAACGCAACGAATTTCAACAGCCTCCTAACGCGCACTCGCACCGCCGTCCCTGCCCCCGCCTGCCGCCACGAACAAAGCCGGATCCACGGCCGTTTGATTGAGCGTCACGCCCCAATGCAGATGCGGACCGGTGACGCGACCGGTCGCGCCCACTCTGCCGATCACGGTGCCCGTCTCCACGATATCGCCAGATCGCGACGTCGATCGCGACTCAGATGGCCGTACATCGTGACGAGTCCTTGGCCGTGGTCGAGGATCACGGTGTTGCCGTCGAAGAAATAGTTGCCGTCAGGACGACCCTGCCGCGCGCAGGCGCGACGACCGGCGTGCCCAAAGGCGCGGCGATGTCCATGCCGGTGTGCGGACTGCGCGGCTGGTTATTGAACACGCGACGCGAACCATAGGAGCTCGAGCGCGTCCCGGGCACGGGCTGCAGCAAGCGGAGACGTGGATGGCAGCGTCTCGCTGAAGGTGGCGAGCGCCGCTTGCAGCACGGTCGCTCGCGATTCACGCGCGCGAGATCGGCAGGCGACAGCTCCACCATGCCGGGAGTTACTTGCAACCGCTGCACGCTGTACTGCTTGGGCCTGACGACGAGATCCACGCTCGACGGCATGGCCTCGCGACGGACGACCGTGACCGCGATCTTGCCCGGCGCCGCAGCGAGCGGAATGCCCGCGACGGCGAGCCAGTGATCGTCCTGCCGGAGCAACATCACGCGCGCGGACCCGAGCGTCACGCGTGGCGGGTCGTCCAGAGGCGCATCGATGCGAATCAGCGCCACGCCGCCCGGCACGAGGCTCTCCTGCGGCAGGGGCGTCGCGGCCCGCGCCGCGCCGATCGCGCACGCGACGAGCAATCCGGCGAACGCGAAAAAGCGCCGGGTCGATCCGAAGTCAACAGGCGTCACGAGGTTTCAACTGTCGAGTCCACGCAGCGTCTCGCCGGCTGCAACCGCCGCCGCGATCTGCACGTCCCGCGCGCGCCGAACGAACGGAGAAGCGCGCAGGAATCCATGTACCAGCGTCGGCTCGTCCACGAGGGCCGCAGCGACCTCGTGCTGGCGCAATCGCTCCACCAGCGCAACCCCCTCGTCGTGCAGCGGGTCGAGACCGGCGACGACGACGTGGGCGGGCGGAAGCCCGCGCAGTGGCGCCCGCAACGGAAGCGCTCGATGATCCCCGTGCGCAGCGCAAACGGGCAGATAGTGATTCCAGTAATCGATCATGTCGGCCCGCGTCAGCGTGGAGTCGGCATGCTCGCGGTAGCTGGCGGTCTCGAAGTCGGGCGCGACCACCGGATAGAACAGCACCTGCAAGGCGACCCGCGGTCCGCCTCGATCGCGCGCCTCGATTGCGGCTCCGAGCGCCAGATGCGCCCCTGCGCTGTCGCCCGCGACCGCGATGCGTGTCGCTTCGATGTCGAGGTCGCGCGCCGAACCGGCGAGCCATTGCAATGCGGCGAACGCATCGTCGTTGGGCGCGGGAAAGGGATTCTCCGGCGCCCGGCGATACTGGACGCTGGCGATGATCGCGTTGGCGTGGTTCGCAAGTGCGGCACAAACGCCGTCGTGCGTGTCGACACTTCCCGCGACCCATCCGCCGCCGTGCAGGTAGAGAATTGCCGGCAGGCGTCCCGGACCGGGTCGATACGCACGCACCAGCAGCTCGCGGCCTGGCAAATGCAGCCAATGGTCCTGCCGCACGACGGTGTCGGAGGGGAAAGGGAAGCGCCGCGCGATGTCCTCCGTGCGCGCCCGGCGCGCGCCGGGCGTGGCGGACGCGATGGGTGGCACGGCCGCGGCAACGGCAGCGAGATAGTCGCCGAGCTCAGGATCGATTGGCACGAAGGCTCCTACGCGAAATGCCTGGCAAGCGGGATTGTATGACCGCCTTCCGAACGCGTCGGGGTCGAGCCAGCCCGGTCACCCCGTACACGCGCTGTCCCCCGCGGAGCCTCGCCGAGCGAATGCAGGGCAATTGGAGCGGCCGCCGGCTATCGCTACAGCCAGCGGACGACCACAAACAGTGCAGCAAAGATCACTACCATCACCGCCATGACACGCCGATCCTCCCGGCGGGTGTACCACATCCACAATCCGTAGACGACCGACGTCACACCGACGGCCATCACCGCCGCGAAGACGAGCAGGATGATTCGCGCGTCTTCCGCACTGCCGGCAAAGCGGGTCCCCTCGATGGCGCGGCCCGGAAACAGGAGTTGCGATACGGTCGCGAGGCGCGCGCGGGTTCATGGCGGCCACGTCGCGCGGCCGATGACCGCGCGACCGGAAATTCTAGCCGAGCGGCGGTGCAGCGGGTGCAGTCTCAATCCGGCGCCGATGGTCTGCCGGGCGCCCGTGTGCCTTGGCGACACCGTTGCAGCGACCATCCGCTCCACGCCCGCATTCACCAGCGGCTGCCCTGGCACGCCGCCATGCGCCGAGGCGCGCACGCCGGCGTGTAATATTGGCCAATCGCCCGATGTCGCCCGCCGCATGACCCCCTCCCAAAAAGCCGGCATCCTCGCCGAAGCGCTCCCCTACCTGCGCGCCTTCCACGGCAAGACGCTGGTGGTGCGCTTCGGCGGCCAGGCGATGGCGGATCCGGCGCTCAAGGCGGGCTTCGCCCGCGACGTGGCGCTGCTGCGCCTCGTCGGCATGAAGATCGTCGTCGTGCACGGCGGCGGCTGGGGCATCGACGAGCTGATGCGCAAGATGGGCATGGAGCCCAAGCGCTACCGCGGGCACCGGATCACCGACGCGCGCACGCTGACCATCGTCGAGATGGCGCTCTCCGAGCTCAACCAGGAGCTGACCTCGCTCATCAACCGCGAAGGCGGCCGCGCGGTCGGGCTCGACGGGCAAGACGGCCGCTTCATCCACGCGTGCCCGATGGCCGCGCCGGCCGACGATCCCGATGCGCCCGACCTCGGCTTTCTCGGCGACGTGGAGAGCATCGACACCGGCCTTATCGAGCTGCTCCTGTCGCGCAACTTCGTGCCGGTGGTGATGCCGATCGGCGTGGCCGCCGACAGCACCACCTATCACATCAACTCGGATTTGCTGGCCGGCCGCATCGCGCGCGCATTGGGCGCGGAAAAGCTGGTGCTGATGACCAACATCGCGGGCGTGCTGAATGGCGACGGCAAACTCGCGCACATCCTCACCGCCTCCGAGGCGGACACGCTGCTGCGCGAGCACGTGGTTCACGGCGGCATGGAGCCGCGCCTCATGGCGGCGCTGCGCGCGGTGCGCGAGGGCGTGCGCTCGGTGCACATCATCGACGGCAGCGTGCCGAGCGCGCTGCTGCTCGAAGTCCTCACGTCGGAAGGCGTGGGCACCGCCGTGCGCTCGGATGCGCATCCCAACTTCTTCGCCGACAGCCGCGCCCACCTGCTGAACCCGATGTAGGGCGCGCCGCGCCTCGGGCGGGCGCTACATGTTCTTGAACAGGGGCATGAACGTCAGGCTGACCGGCAGTGTCTCCGGCCGGTTCTTGAGCCGCATCGTGCCGCGCCCGCTGTCGTCGCGCACGATGGATGCGACCATCCGCATGTTGACGATGGTCGAGCGGTGAATCTGCTTGAAATGCGTCGGATCGAGCTTTGCAAGCAGTTCATGCAGCGGCGTGCGCAGCAGCGCCTCGCCCTGCGCGGTCATCACCGTCGTGTACTTGTTGTCGGAACGGAAGTACGCGACGTCGTCGACCATGACGAGGCGCGTCTCGCGGCCGGCACTCGCGGTGATCCACACCAGCGGCGCCTCGGCGGGCTTGGCCGGCAGCGCCGCACCCAACTCCCGGAGCAGCGCGGCGAGCGTCGCGCCGTGCGCGTTGGCGAGCCCCACCCGCCCTGCAATCGCCCGATGGTGCTCACCAGCCGGTCGCGCGCGATGGGCTTCAGCAGGTAGTCGACCGCGCCGCGCTCGAACGCCTGGATCGCGTACTGGTCGTACGCGGTCACGAACACGATCTGCGTGGACGGGCTCGCCTCGGCCGCGGCGGCCGCCACTTCGAGCCCGGTCAGACCGGGCATGCGGATGTCGAGGAACGCGACGTCGGGCTTGTGCTCGCCGATGGCTTCCAGCGCGGCGCCGCCGTCGTCGCACGCCGCGACGACCTCGAGCGCGGGCCACTCCTGGCGCAGCAGCTGCGAGCAGCGCGTCGCGGAAGAGCTGCTCGTCCTCGGCGATCACGCAGGTGACGGGCTTGGTCATGTCGCGCCTCCTTCGGGCCCGCCTTGGGGACGGTGATGGTCGCGGCAACGCCGGTGGGGAAGTTGACCGCGATGTCGAAGGCGGCCTCCGCGCCATACGCAAGATGCAGCCGTTCGCGCACGTTGCGCAGGCCGATGCCGCTGCCGGTGGTCTCGCCGGAAGCCCGATGCCGTCGTCGGCGACGGTGACCGCGACGCGATCGCCCTTGTCCACGCGCCAGGATCCAGATCGTGCCGCCGCCGGACTTGGGCTCGAGGCCGTGCTTGATCGCGTTCTCGACGAGGGTCTGCAGCATCATGGTCGGAAACGGCACGGACTTCAGCGCATCGGGCACGCTGAACTCGGTCGTCAGGCGCGCGCCCATGCGGATCTGCATGATCTCGAGATAGGCGCGCACGCGCTCGAGCTCCTCGCCCAGCGTCGTGAGCGCATTCGTCCAGCCGCGGCAGCGAATGGCGCAGGTACAGGATCAGGTTGTCGATGATCCGTTCCGCGCCCTGCGGGATCGCTGCGGACCAGGTACTTGCGCGCTGCCGAGCGTGTTGTAGAGGAAGTGCGGCTCGACCTGCGCGTGCAGCAGCTGCAGCTTGGCGACCGCGAGCTCCTTCTCGGTCTCGCGTCTCCTTGGTCGACGCCTGCTCGCCGCGGCGCACTTCGGTGATGCGGCGCGAGATCGCGCGGGTGATCGCCTCGGCGTTCTCGAGGTTGGTGCCGTTGTCCACGGTGAACCAGTCGCGCCACGCGCCGCCCTCGGGCTCGCAGACCAGGTTCACGGTGCCCGTGTCCGCGACTGCGGCGTGATGGTCGCGAAGACCTGGTTGCGCGGCGCGCCGAACCACCCGAGCATGCGCTGCAGCAGCGGCACCGCGCCGCCGTAGGAGTACACGCGGCGCACCTTCGCGCGGACCTGCAGGCTGTCGCGCGTGCTCTCCACGTCCTCGACGTTGGGCAGCTCGCGGATCGCCGCGTCGAGGAGGTCGAACGCCCGGTCCGGCTTCCATCGGCATCTCGATCTGCCGGCGCTGGCGGTTGGCCAGCGATGCCGCCGTTGGCGCTGCCGTTGACGAGCCGCACGCGGCGGACGTGCGAGATCGCGGACGTGATGACGAAGATCATCAGGATCAGCCACAGCGAGGAACACGCCGCCCTGCCCGCGGTGGGTGAAGGTCGACCAGAACATCGAGCGCGAAGACGAGCACGAACATCCACGCGAACACCAATGCGGACGTAGAAGAAGAAGCTGGATCTCATGGCGTGACCGGGTTGTCGATGAATGGCGGCAGCATAGCGGCCTGCCGCAGATGTCGAGGCGTGCGTCCGACGAAATGCGGGTACGCGGGACGAAGTGGCGGAGGGTCCTCGTCGCGGCCCGCCGACGCGCCCCGCCCCCTACAATAGCCGCCGTCCTCACCCTCGGAAGCCCATGCGCCGACTTCGCCTCGTTGCCCTTGCCGCCGTCGCGCTCGCGTCGACGGGCGCGCGCGACGCGGCCAGCCAATCCGATCCGCGCCTGGCCATCGACGGCGGCACGCCGGATTTCCTCACGCTGGTGGGTCCGGCCAACGGCGCGCCGGTCGATCTCGTGCAGCTCCTGCCTTCCAGCCCCGGCACCGCGGCCGACGGCGTCCCGGCGCCACTCGCCGGCATGGCGCCGACGCAATGCGCATCCGCGCAAGGGGTGGCAGTCCATCCCAACGGCCGCTTCGTCTACACCACGTCTGCGGGCGTGCCCGCCGGCAGCGTCTGCGCGTACGACTTTGCGGCGAACCGGCTCACGCCCGCCTTCGGCTCTCCCATCGGCGCGGGCCGCGGCACGCGTGCCGTCGCCGTCGATCCGGCCGGCAAGTACCTCTACGCCGCGAATTTCACCGACGGCACCATCTCCGGCTTTGCCATCGACGAGGCAACCGGCGAATTGCGCGCACTCGGCGCGTCGCCGTTCGTGTCGGCCGATTCGAACACCGGCCATCTCGCGATCGATCCGCTCGGCCGGTTCCTCTTCGCCAGCAACAGCGACCCGCTCAATCCCTCGGTGTCCGGCTTCGCGATCGATCGCGACAACGGCGGGCTCACGCCGGTCCCGTTCTCGCCGCTGCCGCAGAAGAGCGCGCCCGGCGCATTGGCGATCGATCCGCGCGGGCGCTACCTGTACGTCGCGTCCGCGCCGAACCAGGTGTACGCGATCCATCCCGTCACCGGACAGATCACCGCGACGGCGGACACGTTCGCGCCGTTCGCCGAAGGCATGGCGATCGATCCCGCGGGTCGCTATCTCTATGCGACGTCGGGGGCGGGTGCCGGCAGCCGGCGTGCAGTGGGTAGTCGAGGCGCCGAAGGACTTCAAGGTCGAGAGATGACTGGGGAGCTCAAGCCGGGCGCGCCGTTGCTTGGGCGCATCGTCGGCCGCCGCGACGCGACGACGTGGACGCTCGATTTCGATCTCGCGCTGCCCACGAAGGACGCGGCCGCAGGGATGTCCTGCGACAACTAGCCCCGCCCGTTTCCCTACCGGCACGCCGACGGCGATCAGCACGAGGAAGCCCAGCCCGAGCTCTCGCGCGACGTCGCGAGCCCCGGAGATCGACGTGGTGTCGGTGGTGGGCCTGCAGACGCGCTGCGATCCCACGCTGCGCTTCGTGCGCGACCTGATCGCGCAAGGCGTACGTCGGCGACGTGCTCGCGGTGACAATGGCGATGCTGGCCTGCGCACCGTCCGAGCGGCCGCGCTCGCGCCTGTGGGAGACGCACGACGCCGGCGGCATCTCCACGCTGAACGTGCGCGGCATCCATTCGCTCGACGCGCTGTGCTTCTGCGTCGGCGAGCTGGCGGAGGTGTCGAACGCCTCTCGACGCAGGTGACGCAATGGCATGTCGCGGGAACCGGGGCGTTCGTCGCCGTGAAGGCGCCGGACAACGTCGGTCCTCGGCGGCACCTTGCGCCATGGCGGCGTGCCGGTTCGCATTGCCCGGCCGCAACGTCACCTGACTCCGGCACGCGAGATCCGATCCGCGAAGGCAACGGACCCGCCTGCATGCGACCCGTCATGCAAGACGTGCCGCGCGCGCGCTTGACGCAGGCGCCGCCGGTCGTTGCCGGGAGCGCAAGCGTCAGCGATAGCCGGCCGCCTGCAGCTCGAACAGCTCCGCGTAGCGCCCGCGCTGCGCCAGCAGCTCGTCGTGCGTGCCCACCGCCTCGACCGCGCCGTCGGCCAGCACGACGATGCGATCGGCCATGCGCACGCTCGAGAAGCGGTGCGAGATGAGCACCGCGGTCTTGCCTTCGCGACAGCTCCTTGAAGCGCTGGAACACCTCGAACTCCGAGCGCGCGTCGAGCGCCGCCGTCGGCTCGTCGAGGATCAGCAGCTGCGCGTCGCGCATGTACGCGCGCGCGATGGCGACCTTCTGCCATTCGCCGCCCGACAGGTCGACGCCGGCCTGGAAGCGCTTGCCGAGCACCTGGTCGTAGCCCGTCGGGCAGCTTGCGCGATCACCTCGTCGGCCAGGCTGCGCTGGGCGGCGGCGACGATGCGCGCGCGATCGCTCGCGCGCCTCGATGCGGCCGACCGCGATGTTGTCGGCGGCGGTGAGGTGGTAGCGCACGAAATCCTGGAAGATGACGCCGATGTTCGCGCGGAGCGCGAAGAGGTCGTACTCGCGCAGGTCGTGGCCGTCGAGCAGGATGCGGCCCTCGTCGGGGTCGTAGAGGCGCGCGAGCAGCTTCACGAGCGTCGTCTTGCCGGCGCCGTTCTCGCCGACCAGCGCGAGCGTCTCGCCCGCGCGCAGCTCGAACGACAGCCCGCGCACCGCCCAGCGCTCCGCGCCCGGGATAGCGGAAGCCGACGTTCTCGAACGAGAACCCGCTGCGGATCGGCGCCGGAAACGGCCGCGGATTCGGCGGCGGGACGATCTCGGGCCGGATCTCGAAGAACGAGAAGAGGTCGTCGAGATAGAGCGCCTGGCCCGCCGACCTGCGAGAAGCCCATCAGCAGGTTCTCGAGCAGGTTGCGCAGCCGCCGGAACGAGCCGGCGAGGAACGTGAGGTCGCCGATCGTGAAGTCGCCGTGCAGCGTGCGCCACACGATGTACGCGTAGGCGACGTAGTACGCGACCGTGCCGACGCGCCGAGAGCACGCTGCCCCAGCCGGCGCGCCGCATCGCGATGCGCGCGGTTGGCCGCGAAGAAGCTCGTCGGCGAGCGCGCGGTAGCGCTCGATCAGGAAGCGCGTTGAGGCCGAAGATCTTCACTTCCTTCGCCGTCTCGGCGCTCGCGCCGGTCTGCCGGACGTAGTCGAGCTCGCGCCGCTCGGGCGTGCGCAGCGTAGTTGAGCGAGTAGCTCTGCGCGTTGAAGTGCGCCTCGCCGATGAACGCCGGCACGCAGCGCGATCGGCGAGCAGCGCGATGAGCCACGGCGCGTAGACGACGAGGCCGGCGGCGAAGCTCGCGACCGTGACCACGTCCTGCGCCTGGCCGAAGAGCTGGCCGATGAGGCTCGTGCGGCCCGCGGCCTGGCGGCGCGCGCGCTCGAGCGGTCCTGCAGCTCGCTGTCCTCGAAGTCCTCGAGGTCGAGCGTCGCCGCGTGCTCCATCAGCCGCAGGCTGGTCTCGTTGCTGAAGCGCTCCGAGAGCAGCGAATCGAGCAGCGAGACCGCGCGGCCGAGCACGTCGGAGAGCACGGCCAGCGCCGAACTCGAGCGCGAGCAGCCACGGCGATGCGGTCGAGCAGGCCGCTGCGCGAACCACTGCGCGCAGGTCGTCGGCCGCGTGGCGGCGCCTGGACGAGGCGCACCACCTCGTCGATGATGAGCTTGCCGACGTAGAGCGTCACCACCGGCAGCAGGGCGCGCACGATGCGCAGGATCGCCTGGCCGAGCGTCAGGCGCCGGCTGGTCTGCCAGACGAGCTTCAGGAACGGCGGCAGGTTGCGCAGCGCGCCGACGCGCTCGCGCCACGAGCGGCGCTCCGCCGGCGTCATGGCCGCGGCCGGCGCCGCCGTGCGGCCGCCCATCTCGTAGTTCTTCGGCATGCGCCATTGTGCCGAATTGCGCGACCTGCCGGCGTGCGCCGACGCCAGCCGCCCGTCGCCGTCCGACGCGTCGCGTCGTACCGTCGCATCCGGACACACCGAGCTTGCGTAACGGTACCAGGTGCGCGATTACGGTGTATGGTGCTCCGGCAGGCCACCGGCTCCATCGTGCATCCAACCCTTGATAGGAGGCGAATCTTGAACATGCAGAAACGCAACGTCGTGCGCACGCTTGTCGCCATCGGGACGCTGGCCCTGGTGGGCGCTTGCAGCAACATGCCCGGCATGATGGCGCCGGGCGCACAGAGTGTCGCGATGACGGGAAGCGCCGAGGTGCCGCCGGTGGCCACGTCGGGCGCCGGCTCAGGCACCGTGACCATCAATCCCACCGACAAGTCGGTGACGGCCAAGATCACCCTGACCGGGTTCGCGACCACCGCGGCCCACATTCACCAGGGTGCGGCGGGCGCCAACGGCCCGGTGATCGTGCCGTTCGTGAAGACCGGGGACAACGTGTTCGAGGCACCGCCGGGCGCGAGGCTCACCGATGCGCAATACGACGCCCTCAAGGCGGGCAACCTGTACGTGAACGCGCACAGCGCCGCACATCCGGGCGGCGAGGTCCGCGCGCAGCTCAAGCCGTAACGCAGGCGAAGCACGCGGGCGCCTGACCGCGCGTGCGCAGCACGTTTCGCCGGGGACGTGCTGCGCGCCGCGAGGGGGCGCGTGGTCACAACGCGCACGAGCGAACGCGCGCATCGCGCGCCACGCCCCGCGTGCGTTGTCGCGTGGTGTCCGCTTGCGACCGAGATGATCGACGCGGACACCGAGCCGGTCGTTCCGTCCCGTCGCCTTTCGCCCCGGCGGCGGGATAGTGGGCGTAGGCGCACGTCCTGCTCTCACTCTGCATGGCCGTGCGCCTGGTGGAGACCTCCACGGCGAATCTCACCGGCATGACTCTTGCGATAGCACCGCAATCGGCGAACCGCGCTGCGCGACCGCCGTGAGCGCGCCCATCGTCGGCGCGCCATCGTCACCGTCGTTTCGGTCGCCACCCGGGGTCGCAATCGACGCCGTCGCCAGGAGCATGCCATGCAACGCCGACGCTTCCTTCTTGCCGCCGCTTCCGCCGCCGCGGCCCCGCTCGCCGGTTGCGGCGGCGGGTCCGCCAACGACACGCCGGCGCCGGTCCCGCCGTCGGACGTCGTGCTGCACCTGCCGGCCGACATGTACCTCCACCCGCAGGCGCCGACCGAATGGTGGTGGCACATCGGCACGCTGCGCGCGGGCAACCGCACGTTCGGCTTCGAGATCAACGCGGCGTCGTTCCAGAAGGACGGCTTCGCGTTCAGCCAGATCATGCTGAGCGATGTCGCCAATCGCAGGCATTACCAGCGCACCACCGGCTACCTGCCGCCGTTCCTGTTCGATCCCGCGACCTGGGCACAGGGCGACACCACCAGAGACTGGTTTGCGCGCCTCGGCGACGCCGACAATCACCTGTCGGCGGTCGTGATCACCAATCCGGGCAGCGGCTACAGCTCGGACCCCGTCGTCGAGATCACCGGCGGCGGCGGCGTGGGCGCCATCGCGGCGCCGGTGCGCGACCCGGCCACGGGAAGCATCGCGAGCATCGTGCTCGTCAGCGGCGGCCTGGGGTACACGGCGGTGCCCACGGTCACGATCAAGGGAGGCGGCGGCGCGGGCGCGACCGCGCGCGCGCTGCACTCGTACATCGCCATGAACGCGCCCGCGAGCGATCCCACGCAGGACATGACGGTGAAGGCGCTGCTGGTCGACGATCCGACCTTCACCGAAGTGAAGTTCGACCTCACGTTCTCGCAGCAGGGCCGCCCCTTCTTCGTGTGGGGCACCGGCGTGAATCCCGACGGCGATCCCGGCGGCGGCGTGACCCGGAACAATTACTACTTCTCGCTCACGCGCCTCAAGGCCGCCGGCACGATCGACATCGGCGGCGAGAAGCTCGCCGTGTCGGGCACGACCTGGATGGACCACGAGTACGGCGCGTTCGGCACCGCCGCCAATCCCGTGAAATGGATCCTGCAGGACATGCAGCTCGACAACGGGGTGTGCATCTCCAACTACGTGACGCTGAGCGAGGACGATCCCGCGCTCGGCAAGCGCTCGCCGAGTCACGCAACCGTGCAGAATGCCGAGGGCGCGACGTGGTTCGTGCCGTCGTTCGTGACGCCGGTCGGGGATACGTGGAAGAGTCCTGTCACCGGCAGGACGTACTTCCTGCAATTCCACGTCGAGATTCCCGCGTTCAACGCATCGCTCGTGGTGACGAGCCTGCTCGACGCGCAGGAATTCGCGGTGCCGACGACGCCGGTGTACGAAGGCGTCGCGGCGGCGACCGGCACGTTCCAGTACCAGCCGGTCACCGGGACGGCCTGGAACGAGCAGGCGATCTGAACCGCGTGGCCCGACGCGCCAGGGCAGCACGTTGCGGCCAGGGCGATCAATCGCCTTGCGGCGACAGCTTTTCCTCGATGAGGCGCGTGAGCACGTCGACGTCGAACGGCTTCTGCACGACGGCCACGCCGTGCGGCGCCGCGTCGTCGTCGGTGATCGGCAGGCCGGTCATCAGGATGACGGGCAGGTGCGGAAAGCGATGCCGCAGCACGCGCACGAGGTCGAAGCCGTCGACGCCCGGCATGCGGATGTCCGACAGCACGAGGCGGATGTGCTCGTTCTCGTCGAGAAGGTCGAGGGCCTCGCGCGCCGACTGCGCGCACAGCGCGCGATAGCCGGTGGCCTCGAGGAGCTTGGCGATCACGAGCGTGACGTCGGGCGTGTCGTCGGCGACCAGGATGGTCGCCATCGAGGCGTCCTTGGGAGTGTCGGTTTCGTTCATGCGGGCGCGATGCGCGTGCCGGCGGCCGCGGCACTGGCGGGCGAGGGTCGCGATGGAAGGGGAAGTCCCCGGTTGCGGGGAAACCGCAACACTAACACCAACTCGCGTGTCCTTCGCGTTGCGCGCCGATCGAATGCACGCCTGCGCTCCCGCCACCGGATGCCGGCAGCTACCTCCGGCATGCACCGTTTCGTTGCACGTGCGTGCAACGTCCGGGCACCGACCGGGCGCCCGGGAACGGGCAGCGCGTTACCGCATCCGTCGCGTCACGCCTGCTTCGCCTGCCACATGCCGAGCGTGGCCCCCGTGGGATCGACGAAGATCGACAGCCAGCCCATGTCCCCCACGGTCGTCACGTCCTTCACCACGTTGCCGCCCAGTTCGCGCGCCTTGCGCGTCGCCGCGTGGATGTCGCTCACGAGAACGTACGGCATCCACATCGCCGGCGCGTCCGGCATCGGATTCTTCATCATGCCGCCGCCGGTGCCCTCGCCCACGCCGATCGTCGTGTACGTGAAATCGCCCATCGGCATGTCCTCGAGCTTCCAGTCGAAGAGCTTGCCGTAGAAGGACTTCGCCTTCGCGACGTCGTGGGTCGCGAGCTCGCAGTGCACAAAGGGGTTGGCCATGGCAATCTCCATCAGGGCTGGTGGGCTAAGCGGCGGTCGAGCCGGGCCACGCAGGCGGTCCAGCCCTCGTGATGCCGGTCGCGTGCGTCGCGATCGGCGAATCGCTCGTGCGTCAGCAGCACTTCGGTGCCTGCTTCCGACGCGCGGAACTCGACGGTGACGAGCGACTCGCGCTCGGGCGTGCTCTCCCACGCCCAGGTGTAGACGAGCCTGCGGTTCGCCGCGATCTCCCGGAAGACGCCGCCGACGCGGTGGGTCTGCTGGTCGTCGCCGCGCATCACGATCCGGTAGCGGCCGCCGACACGGAAGTCGGACGTGATCTCGGACTCGTACGCGTCCGATCGCCGCCATCCAGTGCTTCATCTCCTGCGGGTCCGTCCACGCCGCGTAGACGACGGCGACGTCGTAGGGGTAGACGCGCCGGATGGCGAGGCGGGTGTCTTCGTCGGTGGCTGTGACCATCGCTGCTGCTCCTTTCGGTCGAGGTAGGCGCCCAGGCGGTCGAGGCGCGCGTTCCAGAATCGCTCGTGCCGTTCGAGCCAGGCGCGCGCGTCCGCGAGCGCCCCCTGCTTCAAGTTGCAGCTCACCACGCGACCCGTCTTCTGCCGCTCGATGAGGCCGGCGTCCTCGAGGATGCCGAGGTGCTTGATGAAGCCGGTGAGCGACATGCCGAACGGCTGCGCGAGCTCGCCGACGCTGGCGTCGCCACGCTCGAGGCGCGCGAGCACCGCGCGTCGCGTGGGGTCGGCGAGGGCGCCGAAGACGGCGTCGAGCCGGTGGGCGTTAAACTGAACCATTTGGTTCACTTTATGCGCGCGCCGGCACGCTGTCAAGCAGGCGGATCCTGGCGGCGGAGGGGATCGCTGCGCCCGGCCGGTTGCGCGCGGGGCGAGCACGGTGCACCCGGTCCCTCGCGGGCGGGGCGATGGCGGTCGGAACGCGGGTCTACGAGCGCGGCGAGGTGCGCTTGCCGGCACGCTCGGCCGGCATCGGCGACGCGACCACCGGCGCGGCGGCCTCCACCGCCGCTTCGCCGCCGTGGCACTTGGCGTCGACGGCGCGCACCTGCATGGCGGCCGCGTGCGGATCCTTGGTGGCGGACAGCTGCGCAACGCCCGCCTTGAGGCACTGCGTCATCGCGTCGCCCGGCTTCGCCGCGAGCGCGAGATCGAACGCGGATTTCGCTTCGGGCATGCGTCCCTGGCGGGCATGGAGCAGCCCGATCTGCTGGAGGCTATACGTGTCCTCCGCATCGCGCGCGGCGGCCTCGGTGAAGGCGGCCAGCGCGGCGGCGGGATCGTCGAGATCGAGTTGCGCGTTGCCGAGGTAGCGCCACAGCGGGGCCTCGGCCGGCGCCAGGTCGACCGCCTTCTTCGCCGCCGCGAGCGCGTCGTCGTATTGCCGCAGGTTCGTGTAGCCGGCCCGCAGCTCGTTCCATGCAGCGGCGTTCGAGGGCTCCCTGCGCGTCCACTCCACCGAGTACAGCACGACCATGTTCCAGTTGCCGGTGTCGCGAAACTGCTGCAGCTTCAGCATGAAATCCGGGTTCACCACGGCCTTGGTCTCGGCCGGCGCGGCCGGCGCCTTGGACGGGACCGCGGCCGCGGGACGCTGCGGCAGCGCGGCGGCGGGACGTACCGCCGCGCTGGATTCCGGACTCGCGCCACGCCCGAGCAGGAGATAGGCGCCGATCGCCAGCACGGGCACGGCGACGCCCGCCGCGATGAGCGCGTTGCGGTACTTGCCCAGCAACCGCTTGCGGACGAATTGCGCCCGGGCGGCAACGGCCGCCGGCGTGTCGTCTTCCAGGGCGTCGTCGGGCGCGCCGGACGGCGCAGTCGCCGGGGCGGAGGTGGCAAGCGTGGCCGGCTGCGACCGGGGGCGCTGCTCGGTCCGCAACTGGCGGTCGAGTAGCCGCAGGGCCGTGGCACGTGCGCGGAGATAGCCCTCCACGGCGGCGTCGAGGTCGCCCTTGGCCTGCGCAAAGGCGCGATCCCACAGCGGCTGGTCGATGTGACCATCCGCGTACTGTTGTGCCGCTTCGCGTGCAAATCGGTCCGCGGTGGGCACCGCGCCGCGGACGTCTCCCGCACGGGTGACGGTCGGCGCGACCACCTCGATGACTTCGTGCGCCCCGGGGAACACCGAGGGTGCCGCATCGTTGGAAGGCGGCGGAGCGGATTCGAGCGGGACGAGTTCGAGGGACAAGGCCGGCGATTTCATGGCCCTGTCCAATGCAAAATTGATACCAGCACCCGCAATCCCGGCTACCGGGTCGCCCCGGGGTCGCGCGACCGCGATGATAGGATCGGCGTCCGGCCCGCCCGGCCTCCATCCGGCCGCTTCGCCGCACCGTTGAAGAGCATCCGCCACAACCTCCTCGCTTTCGCGTTGCTCGCGACGCTGCTGCCGTCGCTGGGACTGGGGCTCGTTTCGTTCCTGCGCTACCAGGACGTCCTCAACGCCGAGGCGCGTCTCGAGCTGCGCGCCGTGGCCAAGGAAGCCAACGACGAGCTCGTCTTCTGGCGTCGCGAGCGGGCCCACGAGCTGCGCACGCTCGCCAGCGCCTACACGCTCATCGACGGGCTCGGCGCCGCCGTGCCGCGGCCCGGTGCGGCCGCCATCGGCGTCGACGACCTTGCGGTGTACCTGCGCGCGGTCGCGCGCAAGCTCGACGTGCTGCGCGAGCTCACGCTCCTCGACGCGCAAGGCGCGATCGTGGCGAGCAGCGCCGCCGCGCCCGTCGCTGTCGCGGCGCCCGCGCGTTGGTCGGACAATGCGCTCACCGAAGGCGCGATCGTCGCGCCGCCGCAGTGGGACGCCGCGCGCGGCACGCCCACGCTGACGCTCGCCGTGCCCGTGCTGTCCGTGCGCAACGAGATGCTCGGCACGCTCACCGCGGTCATCGACCTCGGCACCGTCACGCCGCGGCTGCGCGGCGTGGTCGGCGCGCTCGCGGCCGAGGTGGTGCTGCTCGCCACCGATGGCACACCGTTGCTCGCCACCCAGGGGTCGGTCGCGGGACTGACGCCGCTGTCCGTGCCGGTGCTGGCGGAATTGCGTGGCCACACCGACGAGCCGCTCGCGTTCACGGGAATGCGGGGCCGCGAAGTGCTCGGCGTCGCCGCCCCGCCCGGGCCCATGCCCATCGTCGTGGTGGCGCAGCGCGACCGCGACGAGCTCTTCGCGGCGTGGCTCGACCTCGTGCGCCTGTACGTGGTGCTCGTGGGCATCCTGCTGCTGGTCGTCGGCGCGGTCGCGTATTGGATGGGCCGGTCGATCGTGACGCCGCTCGACGTCCTCACCCGCGCCGCCGAGCGCATCGCGCACGGCGACCTCGACGTCACGCTTCGCGACACCACGAAGGACGAGATCGGCCGCCTGACGCGCGTCTTCAACCGCATGGCCGGGCGCCTGCGCGAGAGCCAGGCGGCGCTGGCGAAGGCCAACCAGGCGCTGCGGGAGCAGAAGGCGCAGCTCGAGACGCTCGCCGCCACCGACAGCCTCACCGGGCTTGCCAACCGCTCCCGCTTCTCCGCGTTCCTCGCCGAGGAATTCACGCGCTTCACGATCCACCACAAGCCGTTCGCGCTGCTCATGGTCGACATCGACAACCTGTCCGCGATCAACGCCGACTTCGGGCTGGCGACCGGCGACGACGTGATGGTCACGTTCGCGTCGATGTTGCGGCAGGCGGTGCGGCCGGTCGATCACGTCGCACGCTTCGGCGGCGAGAAGTTCGTGGTGGTGCTGATCGACACGCCGTTCGACGACGCGATGGCTGCCGCGCAGCACATCCACGGCATGACGGACGCGGGGGCGTTCAGCGCCGGACCGCAGCCGATCGTGGTGGCGGTGAGCATCGGCGTCGCGCAAAGCCGCGACGGCGACCGCGATGCCGATGCGGTGCTGTTCCGCGCCGATCACGCGCTGCACGAAGCGAAGCGCGCGGGCGGGAATCGCGTGCAGAGCGCAATGTAGGCAGCACCTCCGTCACCAGACCGCCGCCGGTCGCTCCCGGTCTCCGCACGCGGGGTTCGCGTCGGGGTGCGGCGCTCGCGGATCCGCTCCTACCGCGCCACCAGCTGCGCCTGATCGACCCATCCCATGCGCCCGTCCTCCGTCTCCACGCGCATCCACCCGCCCTTGTACGCGTGCGCGAGGAGCGCGCTGTCCTTCTTCACGATACCGAGCGCCGGCGCATTGCTCTTCGGCTGCCGGCGCAAATGGCTGTCGGCAATCACCCGCAGCGGGAGCGCCACCTGCAGCAGCCATTCGCCGGGCGCGCGTGACGACTTGGCCGGGAGCACGCGCGTGTCCATCGCCAGCGCGACGATCTGCTCGGCCTGCGAGGCGCGATCCATCGCGGTGCCGTAGTCGCCGCGCGCAAAGGGTTCGGCCGCGGAGTCGAGGAACGCGCCGGCCAGGCCGGGCAGCGGCGACGCCGCCGCGCCGGGCGCCGTGCGCAACGCGCCGAGCGCCACCTCCACCTCGGCCATGTACGACGCGGCATCGGCCTGCGTGGCGAGGCGGCGCGCCTTCGCCTTGGCGCGCGTCACCTCGCGCGTCGTTTCCTGCACCGAGCGCGTCTGCTCGCGCTGCGTCGCGCGCAGGTCGCGCAGCTCCTGCTCGCGCGCCGCCAGGTCCTGCCGGAGCCGGGCGACCTCGCGGATCTGGTCGTCGCACGTCGGGCACGCCGGTGCGGGCGCGACGATGATCTGGGGCGGCGGGACGGGCGCCGGCTCGGGCGGCGGTGGGGGCGGTGGCGTGGCGCAACCCGCGAGCGCGAGCACCGCCAGCGCGCACTGCGCGAGGATGCGCCGCCACGAGAGTGCGAATGCGCGCGGCATCGCGCGATTACACCACACTGCGGCGCGCGCGCCGGCGGATCGCGCACATGCGGCGCGCCGGTCCTGTATCCTCACGGCGCTTCGCGTCACCACGAGAGAACGGACCATGGTGCTCATCGCAGGCGCAGGACCCGTCGGCTTGACGCTCGCGATGGCGCTCGCGCGCGCCGGCGTGGCCGTGCGGATCGTCGACCTGGCCGCGGCGCGCACCGACAAGTCCAAGGCGCTCGTGATCTGGCCGCGCACGCTCGAGCTGCTCGACATCCAGGGATGCGCCGACGCGTTCATCGCGGCAGGCATGCGCGGCGCCGGCGCGCGGATGCGCGCAGGCGGCCGGGAGCTCGTGCACGTGCGCTTCGACATCGCCCGCAGCGACTACCGCTACGCGCTGCTGATTCCGCAAAGCGAAACCGAGCGCGTGCTGGACGAGACGCTCGGCACGCTCGGCGTCCGCGTCGAGCGGCCGGTGACGCTCGAGTCGTTCGCGCAGGACGGCGACGGCGTCGCCGGCGGTGCTCGCGCGACGCGGACGGCGCACGGCGAGACGCTGCGCTGCGACTACCTGCTCGGCTGCGACGGCGCGCACAGCACGGTGCGGCACGGCGCTGCGGCGCGCAGTTCGAGGGCAGCACGCTGCCGTCCGACTGGATCCTGGGCGACGTACACCTCGACGGCCCCCTGCCCCGCGGACGAGCTGACGATCTGCTGGACCGAAGACGGCGTCCTGGCGCTGTTCCCGATCGTCGGCGGGCGCTTTCGCATCATCGCGGACGTCGGCGCGGCCACCACCCCGACGCCGACCACGCCCGACGCTCGAGAGCCTGCAGGCGATGCTCGCGGCGCGCGGACCGGCGGACGTCACCGCGCACGATCCGGTCTGGCTGTCCGGTTTCCGCATCAACGAGCGCAAGGTGAAGGACTATCGCTACGGCCGCGTGTTCCTCGCCGGCGACGCCGCGCACATCCACAGCCCGGCCGGCGGGCAGGGCATGAACACGGGCATGCAGGACGCGTTCAATCTCGCGTGGAAGCTCGCGCTCGTCAGCACGGCCACGCGAAGCGCCGAGCTCGCTCGACAGCTACTCGCCGGAGCGCAGCGCGATCGGCGACCAGGTGCTGCGCAACGCGGGACCGCCTGACGGAGGTCGCGCATCACGCGCAATCCGGTGCTGCAGGAGCTGCGCAATCTCGCGGTCGGCACGCTGGGCCAGCTGCACGTGATCCAGCAGCGCATCGTCGACCAGCTGACCGAGGTCGACCTCCACTATCCGGACAGCCCGCTCACGCGCTCGCCGCACGGCGCGGCGCGCCATCCCGCGGGCGGCGAGCGCGCGGTGGACGTGGCGCTGGCAGGCGAGACGGGCCGGGCCACGCGCCTTTACGACGCCTTGCGTGCCGGCAAGTTCGCGGTGCTCGGCGTCGATGCGGCGCCGCCCGTCGCTGCCGGACGCGCTGGCGTCGCTCGCGATCGTCGGCGACGGCCGCCGCGAGCGAGCACTATGACGCCGGGCCACCTGTACCTCGTCCGGCCCGACGCGTACGTGGCGTTCAGCGTGGACGGAGCGACGGCGACACGATCGTCGCGGCGCTGCGCAGGATCGCGTCATGACCCGCCAGCTTTGGAGCGTCCGGAAGTGGGTTCCCCGATGCATGACTGAGGCTCAACCGTCGTCCCCGCGAAGGCGGGAACGACGAGTCCAATCATGCGGCTGCCGCATGCAGAACGATCCCAACGGCTCGACGCCTCACGGCTAGCAGCGCAACGAATAGCGACCACCCGCCGCGACCGCGCGTCCATCGTGGACGAGCTTTATCGCGTGGGCGAGCAGCGAGCGCGCCGCCGCCGCGCGCAGCCTCCCGGGCAGGTCGGGGTAGACGTCGTCGAGCATCTCCTCCGGCGTGGCCGTCTGCCGGCGCTCGAGGGCGGCCACCACGCACGCCTCGCGCCACAGCCGATGCTCGATGAGGCGGCGCACTTCCGCGTGCGGCTCCCCGATGAGATAACCGTGCCCGGGCGCGACGATCGGAATGTCGCGCTCGAGCAGTGCGGCGAGCGACGCGAGGTACGTGCGCATGTCGCCGTCCGGCGGATTGATCACGACCGTGGAGCCCTGCATCACGTGATCCCCGGTGAACAGCATGCCCGTGTCGGCGAGCTGATAGCACAGGTGATTCGACGCGTGGCCCGGCGTGTGCAGCGCGATCACCACGACGTCGCCCAAGCGCAGCACGTCACCGTCGGCCGGCACGCGGTCGTGGGACGAAGCGTCTCGTCATGGCCCGGCATCGGCGGCGGCGGCATGCCGATCAGCTCCGCGCCGGTCATCGCCTTCAGGCGCGCCGCCGCCGGCGAATGATCGCGATGGGTGTGCGTGGTGGCGATCCAGCGGATGCGGCCGGCGCCTTGCGCGAGGATCGCGGCGATGTGCGCGTCGTCGGCGGGTCCTGGATCGATCACCAGCGAGCTCGCGCTCGCCGACGAGGTATGTGTTGGTGCCCGGTCCC
The DNA here is from genome assembly GCA_963725735.1 of uncultured beta proteobacterium. Taxonomy (GTDB): domain Bacteria; phylum Pseudomonadota; class Gammaproteobacteria; order Burkholderiales; family Casimicrobiaceae; genus VBCG01. Next base: position 24,797 of record CAVRZM010000004.1, read on the forward strand.
GTCATCACACCGGGATTGGGCGCGACCAGCCGCGCAACGAGACGATCGAGCGGCTTCACGATCCCCGGCGTCATCGCGTACGTCGTGCGCGTCGTCTCCGCGCGATCGCTCCAGTGGATCTCGTGATACGGCGCGTCGCCGCGGCGGAAGATCCGCTCGCCGTCCGGCCCCTGCGCCACGCACGGGCGATTCGTGACGATCTCGCGCGGCGCCCGGGCGGCGGCGAGCGCCTCGTCGACGCTCGACCATTGCGCGAGCGCCTTCAGCACGACCGTGGTGACGAACGCGATCTCGATCTCGCCGCGCGCGCCGAGGTCGAGGGCTTCCTGCGCGCGCAGCCAGCGGCTGTCCACCGTTTCGGCGTCGTCGTGCGAGGCCACCTGCGCCGCCGGCGCGCGCGCGATGAAGAAGCGCGTGTCGAAGCGGCGGGGCCGCACCGGCGGCGTGATCCAGTGATCGAAATAGTGGATCTCGTGCGCCGGGATCGCCAGCGCGTGCTCGTGCAGCAGGTCGGCGAAGCGAACGCGACCCGCATTCATCGCCTCGCGCTGCGCCGCGACCGCCAGCCATCGGTCGCCCGCACTCGTGCCGTCGCGCTCGTCCACGGCCAGCAGCAAGCCGCTTTCCTCGAATGTCTCGCGCGCCGCGGCGAACCAGTGCGCGAGGCCGCCGCTCGCGACGCGCAGGCGCGCGTCGGCCTGGTCCGCGGTCAGGCCCGCCACGCGCGACGCCGCATGCGCCTCATGGTCCTCCGCATCGAGCGCGCCGCCGGGGAAGACGTAGGCACCGCCCAGGAACACCGCCCCGGCATGGCGCCGGAGCAGCAGCACCTCCGGACCGGAGGCGGCATCGCGCAGCAGGATCACGGTGCACGCCGGACGGATGCCCGGGCTGCGTTGCGCTGCGGGTGCGTCGTCTTGCATGGAAAGCATCGTGTCGTGGCCGGCGAGCGCAATGTACCACCGCGTCCGCGAATGCGTCGCGGGTGGCGTGGCGCGTGCGTGCCATAATCGCGCCCGTGCCGCGCCCCTGCGTCCGTTGCCGCTGCCCCATCCTCCGCGTCCGCGCCGCGGCGTGGCGCTCAGCCTAGGACGCGCGATGACCCCGCGCTACGCGATCGACGCGGACATCGCGCGAGCCGGTACGCTGCCCGGCGCGTTCTACACCGACGAGGCCGCGTCTACGCGCTGGCGCGCGAGCGCGTCTTCGCGCGCACCTGGCAATGGCTCGGCGATCTCGACGCCGTGCCGCGGCCCGACTCGCTCGCGCCGCGCGACCTGCTGCCGGGGCTGCTCGACGAGCCGCTCCTGCTCGCGCGCGACGACAGCGGCACGGTGCGCTGCCTTTCCAACGTGTGCACGCATCGCGCCAACCTCCTGGTGCGCGCGCCGTGCCGCGCCGACCACATCCGGTGCGGCTACCACTCGCGCCGCTTCGATCTCGCGGGACGCATGACCTTCATGCCGGAGTTCGCGGACGCGCTGCGACTTTCCGTCGGCCGCGGACCACCTGCCGGTGGTGCCGTTCGCGACGTGGGCGCGGCCACGCGTTCGCCTCGCTCGCGCCGGCGATGCCGTTCGACGCCCTGTTCGCGGCGACGTGCGCCGCGCATCGCTGGCTGCCCGTCGCGCGAGTATCGGCACGATCCGCGCGCGCGACCGCGACTTCACCGTCGCGCGCGCACTGGGCGCTCTACGTCGAGAACTACCTCGAGGGCTTCCACATTCCGCACGTCCACCCGGGCCTCGACGCCGTGGTCGACTACGGCAGCTACACGATCGACCTTCATGCGTACGCGAGCGTGCAATGGGTGCTCGCGCGCGACGGCGAGCCCGCGTTTGCGCCGCCGGCGGAACACGTCGACCACGGCCGGCGCATCGCGGCCTACTACGTGTGGCTGTTCCCGAACCTGATGCTCAACTTCTACCCGTGGGGCCTGTCGCTCAACCTGGTGCTGCCGCAATGCCCCGACCGCACGCGCGTGCTGTTCCGCAGCTACGTCGGCGACGCGGCGCTGCTGGAGCGAGGCGCGGGCGCCGGGCTCGACCGGGTCGAGGCCGAGGACGAGGCAATCGTCGAGGCGGTGCAGCGCGGCGTGCGCGCCCGCCTGTATCGGCGCGGACGCTACTCGCCGATGCGCGAGCGCGGCGTCCACCACTTCCATCGCCTGCTCTGCGACTTGCTGGCCGACTGACCCGCGTTTTCCCGCGGGATTCCGGCGCAGCGCCGCGTAGGCACGACGCCGACGTGGCGAGTGCGCGAACCCCGATTGTCGCCCCGGGGTGCCGGGGCGTAGGATGGGATCGACAGTGCCGTTGCGGCATCTCGCCCCGGCCGGTTCCGGACGATCCCGACATGGCTCGCTTCACTTTCCGTTCGCTCGCGGCAGCGGCCGCGGTGGCCGCCGCGTGCGCCAGTGGCGCGTCCGGCGCCGCCACGATCTACAAGTGCTTCGACCGCAGCCTGGGCGTGCTCTACACCGACCAGCCGTGCAAGGGCGAGGAGCTCGACGTCCGCGCCGGAAGTCCCGACCCGACGGCCATCGCCGAGCTGTCGCGCGAACGCGAGGCGCTTGCGCGCAGCGCCGCGCAGCGCGTCGCGGACAATCGCCGGTTCGCCATGAGCAGCGAAGCGCCGGTGGTCAACTACATGGCGCCGCCCGACGGGGTGCCGTACCCGTATGCGGATTTCGGCGTGCCGGGTTACTACGGCTACGGCTATGGCTACGGTAACGCCCCGGGCGCCGGACGCGGCATGCGGCAGGACGGCCGCGGCGCGGGCGATCGTCGCGAACGCATCCAGACCGTGCCGAATTCCCCGCGGGGGCTTCCGCGCCGCTGACATCGCTCGCGTGAAGCGCGCGGCAGCATCGCGCGCGCGTCCGCTATCATGCGCGGTCTTCGCCGCGGCGCCGCGCGCCGCATCGTCCGGAGTTCCGCGATGCTTCGTCCCGTCCTTCGTTTCACCGCCACCGTGGTGGCGCTGGCCTGTGCGGCATTGCTGAGCGGTTGCGGCGGCGGCGAAGGGGCCGACGCGTTCACGTTGCGCGGCTCCGCACTCTCGGGCGCGGGGGCCGGCGCCGTGCCGCTGGCGAACGCGACGGTCACCCTCTATCGCACCCGCGGCGACGCGACCGCCGCCATCGCGGAGGCCACCACCGACGCCACGGGCGCGTTCGTCGTCAACGTGCCCGACCCCGGCTTCGACGGCTTCTACTACGTCGTCGTACGTCGCGGCAGCGTCGAGCTCGCCACGGTGCTGGGTACCGCGCTGCCACCGCGCGCCACGATCAACGAGATGACGACGGTCGCTACCGCGTATGCGCTCAACGCGTTCCTGCAGGGCAGCGCGATCGCGGGGCCGCCGCAGTCGCTGTCCGTCGCGGCCGGGATGGCGAACAACCTGGTCGACGCGGCGACCGGGACGCCGTCGGCCGTCATGCAACGCTCGCCGAACGCGGACGAGACGAACGCGTGGCGCTCGCTCGGTACCTTGGCCAATCTCCTCGCTGCGTGCGTCCGCGATGCGCCCAACGCCTGCGCGGCGCTGTTCGCGCTCTCGCCCTCGTGGCAGGGCGGGCGTCCGACGACGACCCTGCAGTCCATCCAGAACATCGCGCGCGATCCGGGAGGCAACGTGACCGCGCTCTTCGCGCTTGCCGAGACCGTGAAGGCGTTCGCGCCCGCGCTCACCGCGCTGCAGGGACCCGCCTCCCCCGACCCGCTCCAGAAGCTCGACGCGTTCACGCTCGCGGTGAAGTTCAATGCGAGCGGCAGCGCGTCGTGTCCGTTCGGCGGCCCCGCGAAGATCGCGTTCGACCGCAACGGCTATGCGTGGATCAACGTCAACGTCGTGCAGGGCCAGCCAACGTCGGCATCGTGCATGATCGTCCTCAAGCCCGACGGCCGTCCCGCCGACGGCGTCGGCGGCAGCGTGCGCTCGCCGGTGACGGGCGGCGGCCTCAAGGGCGCGGGCTTCGGCATCGGCATCGACACCGGCGGCCGCGTCTGGGTCGGCAACTTCGGATGGGGCCAGGACAATCCCGCGGCGGGCGGCGTCTCGGTCTTCGCCGCCAACGGCACGGCGGTCTCGTTGCCGCCTTCGGGCTACGTGGGCGGCACGTTCCGCGTGCAGGGCGTGGCGGCCGACGCGGCGAGCAATCTCTGGCTCGCGAGCTATGGCACCAACGCGGTGGTGGTGTTTCCGAACGGCGCGGAAGCCCATGCGGTGCCGTATGCCAACGCCGACAGCGTCGAGCCGTTCGGCGTCGTGATCGGCCGCGACGGCAGCGCGTTCGTCACCTACACCAAGTCCTCGAACCTCGCGAAGTTCACGTTCGCCGGTGGCACGCTGGCCCGGGTCTTCTCGCTGCCCGTCGGAGCCGCCCCCGACAACCCGAAGGGACTCGCGATCGACTCGCAGAACAACGTGTGGGTGGCCGCGGGCAAGACCTCGTCGCTGTACGCGTACACGGCCGCCGGCGCGCCGCTCGGCACGTTCACCGGCGGCAGCCTGTACGGGCCGTGGGACGTCAACATCGATCCCCACGACAACGTCTGGGTCGCCAACTTCGGCACCGAGGAGAACCTGGGCGAACGCTATCGCGTGACGCGCCTGTGCGGCGTCACCGCCTCGTGGTGCCCGCCCGGAAAGAAGACCGGCGACGCGATCTCGCCGCCGTCGGGCTACACGCTGCCTTCCGCCGGCAGCCCGGTGCTGCTCGCGAGCGGCGAGCCGCTGTACGGCGCGGGCGCGCCGCCGTCGTACAAGCCGCTCATGCGCTCGACCAGCGTGAACGTCGACATGGCCGCCAACGTCTGGTACGTCAACAACTGGAAGCCGAGCGGGCTGAACGACATCGCCGGCAATCCGGGCGGCGACGGCGTGGTCGTGTTCGTGGGACTCGCCGCACCGGAGCGCGCGCCCGCGCTCGGCCCGTCGCAATCGCCGTGACGCCGCGAACGCTCAGGTGACCGCAGTGCGCACGGCGAAACGAGGCGCGCGCCACTCGCCGCTCGCCAGGACGTCGCGCAGCGCGGCCGCCGCGTCGAAGGCGTCGACGAAGCGCGTGTAGAGCGGCGCGAAGCCGAACCGCAGCACATCGGGCGCGCGGAAATCGCCGACGACGCCGCGCGCGATCAGCGCCTGCATGATCGGATACGCGCCGTGCGCGTGCATGAAGCTCGCCTGGCTGCCGCGGCGCGAAGGATCGCGCGGCGACAGCAGCGCGAGACCGAATCCCGCGCACTCCTGCTCGACGCACGCCACGAAAAGCTCCGACAGCGCGAGCGACTTCGTCCGCAGCGCCGGGATGCCGCCGTGCGCGTCGGCCGCGCGCAGCGTGTCGACGCCGCACTCCAGCGCGGCGAGCGACAGGATAGGCGGCGTGCCGCACTGGAAGCGCCGGATGCCGCGCGCAGGCGCGTAAACATCGGCGAAGGCGAAGGGCGTCGCGTGGCCGAGCCATCCGGCCAACGGCGACCGCAATCCGAGCGAGTCCATGCGCGCCGTGTGCCGCGGATGCGCCCACAGGAACGCGGGCGCACCCGGGCCGCCGTTCAGGTACTTGTAGCCGCAGCCTACGGCGAAGTCCGCGGCGGCGGCGGCATCGCCGCCACCCTTCAGCGTCCACGGGCAGCGCACCCGCGGAATGCGCGAGGTCCCACACCGCCAGCGCGCCGCCGGCGTGCGCCGCGCGGTCGAGTGCGGCCATGTCGTGCACGGCACCCGTCCGGTAGTTCACGTGCGTAAGCGCGAGCAGCGCCGTATTCGCATCGACGGCGGTCGCGACGTGCTCCGCCGCGACCTCGCGCACGACGCAGCCGCGCGCCGCCGCCAGCGCATGCAGGATGTAGCGGTCGGTGGGAAAGTTTCCCGGCTCGGTGACGATCACATTGCGCGCGGGCGCGTCGCGCTGCACGAGGTCGAGCGCGGACCACGCGGCCTTGAAGAGATCGATCGACGTCGAATCGGCGACCGTCACCTCGCCGGCGCCGGCGCCGATGAGCGGTGCGATCCTGTCGCCGATGCGCTGCGCAAGATCGAACCACCCCGCCGCGTTCCAGCTCCCGATGAGGCCGCGCCCCCATTCGTCGGCGACGACCTGCGCGACGCGCGCGGACGTTGCCGCCGGCAATGCGCCGAGCGAGTTGCCGTCGAGATAGATCACGCCCTCCGGCAGCGCGAACAGATTGGCGCAGGGGTGCAAGCGGATCGTGCGCGTCGAGGGCAAGGCAGTCGTCGCGAGTGATCATGGCGGAAGACGGGAGCATCGGCGGATGGCCGAAAAGGGAAGGTGCCGCGTCGAGAATAGCAAACCGCTTGCCCGTCCATGCGAGGGCGCGGATCGGCGACGCCGGCAATAGGCGCTAGACTTCGCGACTGGAGCTGCCATGCCACTTTCCACGCGCGCCGCCACCGACCCTCCGCCCGCGCGTTGCCGCTTCGCTCGCTTCGAGCTGCGTCCGGACGAGCGGCGGCTGCTCGCCGAAGGCGTCGAGGTGCCGCTGGGAGCGCGTGCTTTCGACGTGCTCGTGGCCCTGACGGAGCAACCCGGACGGCTGATCGCCAAGAACGAGCTGCTCGATCGCGTATGGCAGGGCCTGGTGGTCGAAGAGAACAACCTGCAGGTGCAGGTATCCGTCTTGCGCAAGGTGCTGGGGACCACGGCGCTCGCCACGATTCCCGGCCGCGGCTATCGCTTCAACCTGCCCGTCACCCGCCTCGACGCCGGCGCGGCGGTCGACGCAGCCGCGGCGCGCGCGCCGCCGCCCCCAGCAGGCGGGTCCGTACCCGCGACCCCCACCAACCTCAGGACGCGCCTTCCGCAGCTCTACGGGCGAGGCCCGGACATCGCGGCCGCGCAGGCGCTGCTCCGGGATCGAGCGATGGTCACCATCGCCGGGGCCGGTGGCATCGGCAAGACGCGCGTGGCGCAGGCGGTGGCCATGGGACTGCTGGATGACGCGACGTTGCGTTATCCGGACGGCATCTGGTGGGTCGACCTGGCGCCGCTCACCGACGCTGCGCTCATCGCCTCCTCGGTCGCGCAGGCCATGGGCCTGTCGCTCGGCAACGATCGTTCGCCGTCGGAGGCGCTCGCGACCCTCGTGGAAGCGAAGGCCATGCTGCTCGTCCTCGACAACTGCGAGCATCTCGCCGATGCGGTGGCCGCGTTCGTCGAGGAGCTCGCGGCCGGCGCGCCGCACGTGCACATCCTCGCGACCAGCCAGGAGAGCCTGAAGGCCGGCGACGAGCACGTGTACCGGCTCGGCCCGCTGGCGGTGCCGCAACCGGGCATGGCGGACATCGGGCACGTCGGGGCCGTGGAACTCTTCGTCGCGCGCGCCCGCGCGGCCGATCCGCGCTTCGCGCTCACGGCCACGAATTCGGAAGCCGTGTCCGAGATCTGCCGCCGGCTGGACGGCATCCCGCTGGCCATCGAGCTCGCCGCCGCGCGCATTCCGCTGCTCGGCATCGAGGGACTGCGCTCGCGGCTCCACGAGCGCTTCAACCTGCTGACCGGCGGCGCGCGCGTCGTGCTGCGCCGGCACCAGACGCTGCGGGCCACGCTCGAGTGGAGCCATGCGCTGCTCACGCCCGACGAGCAGGCGATCTTCCGGCGGGTGGGCGTGTTCGCCGGCGGGTTCACGCTCGAGGCGGCGCAGCGCGTGGCCAGCGACGCCCGCATCGACGCCTGGACCTCCCTCGATCATCTCGGCGCGCTCGTCGACAAATCGCTCGTGCTGGCCGAGGGCGACCCGGTGCCGCGCTATCGCCTGCTCGAGACCACCCGCGCCTATGCGCTGGAGCGGCTCGCGGAAGCGGGCGAGACGCAGGCGACGCTACGCCGGCACGCGGAGGCGCTGGTCGACTTCCTGTTGCCGATCGAGGCGATGGGGCAGCAGTGGCCGACGACGGCCGCGAACATGGCGGCGGTCTCCGCGGAGCTCGACAATCTGCGCGCCGCGCTCGAGTGGGCGGGCGTCTCGCCGGCGGGCCACGATCTCGTCGTGCGCCTGGCCGGCGTGTCGTTCCGCGTGTGGTTCGCGGTCGTGCGCCTGGCCGAAGGGCTCGACCGTTGCCTCGCACTGCGCCATCACCTCGACGCAGCCGTGCCGACGGAGGATGCCGCGCGCTTCTGGTTCACGATGGCGCGACTCGGCCAGTACGCGTTGCGCCCCGAGGGCCTCGACGCCGCGCAGCGTGCCGCCGCGCTCTACCGCGAGCTCGGCGACGAGCGGCGGCTGTGCATGTCGCTCGTCAACGCGGCGGTGCAGGGAAGCCGCTTCGGTACGGTCGAGGGCATGGGTGCCGCCATCGAAGAGGCATCGGCGCTCATGCGTCCCGACTGGCTGCCGCGCGAGCGCGCGGCGCTGGAGTTTGCGCGCGTGCGGTGGTACCAGGCGCAGAACCGGCTCGAGGACGCTCTCGCCTCGGCGCAGCGCCAGGTGGCGGTCGCGGCCGAGGAGGGTCCGAACCCGGGCATGCATTACGCGATGTCCAACGTGACATCCATAGAAGTCGCCCTCGGCCGGTTGGACGAGGCCATCGCGCACGCGCGGGAGGCGATCGCGCAGCTGCACGCTTCGGGCCATGACGCCGGGGCCGGACACCTGTACCTCGTCGCCGGCATGGCCTGGGCACACAAGGGCTGCGTGGACGAAGCGCTGGCGGCATTGCGCAACGCCTATCCCCGCCTGCTGCAGGAGGGGGACCACTACCGGGTGATCGCGCCGCTCGCCGTGCTTTGCGCAATCCAGGGGCGGTTCTCCGATGCCGCGCGGATGCTCGCCTTCGAGGCGGCATCCCGTTCGCGCCTGCGTTACGTGCGGCAGGCCCAGGGGCAGTCCCTGCTGCTGCAAGCCGAGGATATTCTCGCCGGCCACCTGACGAGCGAGCAGCGCGCCGCTCTCAACGCGGAGGGCGCCGCGATGGCGTCGCCCGACGTGTTCCGGATGGGTTTCGGCGACGCCCTCTAGCCGCCGCGCGCAAGCGCCAGCGCCTGCGTCGTCGTGTAGTACTTGGCGATGAGGTTCGGCACTTCCCATTCGGGCAGCCCGCCCTCTTCCACCGCGCGCAGGAATGCTTGCGCGACCTGTCCGAAATGCGCTTCGTGGCCGACGTGATAGCGGTCGGGCACGTCGATGCGCCACGCGCCTGCGTCGCGGGTCGTTGCGATGCCGGGATAGTTCGCCTGCAGCGCGCTCACGGCCTGCGCGAGATCGCGCGCGAACGCGGCATCCTCCGGCCGCGCAACGGGCTCGACGTACAGCGTGGGCAGCCAGCCCTGCGCTTCGCCCTGGCGAATCACGAGGTTCGCGCGCGTGCCGCGCATCACCGAGTAGTGGGTGTCGCCTGCGCCTTCCGGTGCCTCGAAGTTCCACACCACGGAGACCTTCGCGTGCACGCCCTTCAGCACGTAGTCGATCGAGCCGTTGGCGTACACGTGCAGCGTGCCGTCGGCGGCCGCGTCCTTGCGCAGGAATTCCGGATACGCGGCGAGCTTCGTGACCTGCGTGAACTGCGCCGGCGACAGGATCGTCGGCCAGCGCCGCGCGCGCTCGATGCGGACGTCGCGCCGGTAGTCGAGCGTCTCGCCCGGGAAGCATTCCCACTGCACGAGGTCCACCAGGTGCGTGGTGATGTCGACCAGCCCCTCGCCCTGCTGCGCGGTGTCGAAGAACCACGCGGGCCGCGTGATCGGCACGCCCGACACCTGCTTGGCGAAGTGGTGCACGCTCTCCTTGACCACCGCGGGCGCGTCCACCGAGCCGCGCTCCAACGCGCCGAACACCGACGGGATCGCGCGACAGCGACTTCTGCAGGATCGTCGTGATCTCGTGCCGCTCGGTCATGATGTCCCACAGGAGCACGCCTTGCTCGCGCGCGGCCGCGAAGGCCGCGACCAGCGCGTCGAAGTCGCGCGCCGCGATCAGCATCGGCTTGTCCGCCAGCGTGTGGTACCCGGCGGCCACCGCGCGGGTCACGTACTCCGTCTTGCGCGCGTTGTTGCCCGCGATCACCGCGACGTCGCCGCGGCGGCCCGTCGCAAAGCGCTCGAGGTAGTCGGCGCCGGTGTACGGCTCGCTGCGCCAGCGCGTGGGGTTCTCCGCGCGGGTGTTGAACGCCTCCACGCGGCGCAGGTAATCGTCGAGCTCGGGGCCGGCGGGCGCGTACACGCGCACCGCCGGGTCCACGTTCGGGTACATGGATTTCTGCAGCAGCGCCGCGTGGAAGTGGCCGGGATCGAGGATCGCGAGTCGCATGTGAAGCGCACCTGTCGTGGAAAGCGCCGATTGTCGCAAATCGTGCGCGACCGCGCGCCCCGCGCTCAGGCCGGCGGCTGGCAGTTGTACGGCAGGAGGCCGCGCGCGATGTCGGTGCGGTTCTCGCCGCGCGCCGTCATGCGCGCGGGCACCGCCGCGAAGCCGCACACCCACGCGATGGGCACCGCGGGCGCATCGTCGACGACGGCCGGGCGGATGGTGAGCACCTTGCCCGCGATCTCGCGATGCGCGCTGTTGCCGAAAGTGACTTCGATGACGCCGTCGGCGACGGTGACCGACTGCACGTAGTTGCCCACCATCCGGTCGGCCGCCGGCAGGCCCGCCGCCGCGTTGTCGGCGGGCATCGACTGCGTGGCGGTCCACGCGGCCGCCACCTGCTTCTTGGCGAGGTCGATGAGCGGCGCCGCCGAGACGATCTGGTCGCGCACCACCGGTCCCAGCAACGACGGCACGGCCAGCGTCGCCAGCACGGCAACGATAGCCACGGCCACCATGATCTCGAGCAGCGAGAAGCCGCGGCGCCGCACGCGCGTCACGGCTTGCCCACCTTCAGCCAGGACGGCGGAATCGCCGTCGCCACCAGCCCGTACAGCCTGCGCATCGTGCGTCATTCCCCTGTGAATGCGAACCTGCCGAGTATAGGCCGCGGCCGGTCGGCGCCGAAACGGGCGCCTCCTACGTATCTTCCCGGCCATTCCAACGTCATCAAACCCGCCGCGTTGTGCGTTATCCTTGCTCGACGCTCCATTTCGTGGGAAACATCGGGGTAACCCCGTAATCCGTGGCCCTTCGCGACCACGAACCTGCGAGGATAAGGGGCGAAGGTACGGGCGCAGATCCAACAAACGGCGTGGCGCGCGCCGATCACAACGACAGGGGATGGGCTATGTGCTTTGACAAAGGTATCCCCGCATGCGCGAAGGCTCTTCCCCCCGCACTGACCACCTGACGCCCGCCACCGCGGCGAACGCGCATTGCAACCCCGGGGCGATCCCCCGGGCCGACCCTGCCGCCGATCTTCATCGGGGGCGCCGGCCGGTCCGGCACGACGCTCCTCCGCGTCGTTCTCGACTCGCATTCGCGCATCGCCTGCGGCCCCGAGCTCAAGGTGATTCCCTCCATCGCGTGCCTGTGGGCGGACTTCCACACCAAGTGGGCGCCGTACCTCGCGGATTCGCGCGTGCAGGGCGACGACATCGACCAGGTGTTCGGACGCCTCATCGTCGGCCTGCTGGAGCCGCTGCGCCGCGGCGCGGGCAAGCCGCGCGTGGCCGAGAAGTCGCCCAACAACGTGTTCTTCTTCCCGCACCTGCACCGGATGTTCCCGGACGCGGCGTTCCTGCACATGCTGCGCGACGGCCGCGACGTCGTGGCGTCGCTGCTCACCATGAACTGGCGGACGCCCGACGGCACGCCCATCGACTACACACGCGACGCGCGTCTCGCCGCGCGCTACTGGGCGCGCGCGGTGAGCGCGGGCCGCGAGTTTGCCCGCATGACCACCGGCAGCAGCCACTATCGCGAAGTTCGCTACGAAGACCTGCTCGACGACCCGCAGGCGTGCCTGCGCGCGCTGTTCGATTTCCTCGGCGAGCCATGGGAACCCGCGGTGCTCGCCTACCACACGGTGCCGCGCACGCTCGGCGACGAATCCAGCGCGGCCCAGGTGGCGCAGCCGCTCAACCGCGCGTCGGCGGGCCGCTGGCAGCGCGAGCTCACGCCGGCGGACCGGCAGGCGGTGAAGGAGGAAGTCGGGGACCTGCTGATCGAGCTGGGCTACGCGCGCGATCACGATTGGTGAACGGTGACGTCTACGACCGCGTCACCTCGACCATGTTGTCGGTCGCATCGCGATCGATGAGCTTGCCGAGCGGATCGATGCCCGCCTTCGCCGGCTCGCCCGCGACCTCGACCGTGAATCGATTCTCGCCGGTCTTCACGCGGCGCTTCTCGAGCAGCAGGTAGCTGCCCTTCGCGTCCTGCACGCCGATGTCGACGGTCGCGTCCATCGGCACGTCCTTCTCGTTGCCGGCGGCATCGGCGCGCGTCTTCTTCGCCGATACGACGAGCGTCGACTTCGTACCTGCCGCCGGGCAGCGCCTTGCGCCGATGCGCTCACCGCGCGGTCGTCGAAGAACGTGATCGTCTCGAAGTAGTCCTCGATGAGTCCCTGGTGCTCGGGCGGCGTCACGCGCCGCAGCTCGGCGAGCAGGTCGCGCGACGTCGCATACGGCGGTCCCTTGAAGCGCCAGCTTCGCGAGGAACGCCGACAGCGCGTCGCCCATCGCCGGCTCGCCGATCGCGTCCTGCAGCGCATAGAGGACGAGCGCGCCCTTCTGGTAGTGCACGTACGCCGCGCCGTCGGCGCGCACCAGCGGCTGCTCGCCCTTCTGCTCGAAGCCGCGGCCCGCGAGGTAGCGGTCGAGCTCGTAGCGCAGGAACCGGTGCATCTTCTCGTCGCCGTACTTGTGCTTCAGCACCATCAGCGCCGAGTACTCGGACAGGCTCTCCGTGATGAACTCGCCGCCCTGCACGTTGGCCGGCACTTCCTGGTGCGCCCACCACTGGTGCGCGACTTCGTGGGCGGTGACGAAGTACGGATAGTCGATGTCCTTCGGATCGTCGTCGTCGACCTTGGCGGTGAAGCCGATCGCCTCGTTGAACGGCACCAGTTCGGAAACGACTCGGCGAAGCCGCCCTGGCGCGAGAAGCGCGGGAACTCGACGATGCGCAGGATCTTGTGCTGGTACGGCCCGTAGTGCTGCGTGAAGTAGTCGAGCGAGTCCTGGACGCCCGCCACCATGCGGTCGAGGTTGAACTCGTGGCCCGGGTGATAGTCGATCTCGATCGCGACGTCGCCGTCCGTGCCCTTCCACACGTCCTTCCTCGTGTGCGTAGCGCGCCGACACGAACGGATAGATCGCGGCCATCGGCGTGTCCATCCGGTAGGCGATGCAGCGCCGCCCGTTCTCGGTCCAGTCGCGCTCGACGTAGCCCGACGTCACCGGCAGCTGGTCGGCCGCCGTGCACACCGTCGCGCGGTACGCGATGAAGTCCGCGTCGCGCGTGAGCGCGCTCTGCTGCTGCCACGCGTGGTCGTCGAGGTCGGGCATGCGCGGCTTCGGCGCCAGCCCGAACTTGCGGCGATCGTTGTCGGAGGTGAGCTCGGCGCTTTCGTCGTAGCCGAAGCTCGGAATGAGCGAGGTTTCCGGGCGTCAGGCCCGGGATTGAGGAACGTGCCGTTGGCGAGCACGACCGGGTCGGCGCCGTCGTTGCGAAATCCGCGCGCGCCGTATTCGAGGTCGAACACGAGGTCCATGGTCGCGCCCGGCGCCAGCGGCGCGTCGAGCACGTAGTGATGCCAGCGCATCTCCGGCAGCGATTCGGCCAGCTTCGCCGGCGCGCTGAACTCGATCTTCTGCACGCGCGCCGAGCGCGGGTACAGCAGGTAGAGGTCGCGGATCGGCTGGTCGGTGCGGTTCACCGTCGTGAGCGTGCCCGCGATGCGCGCCTGCTGCCGGGCCGGCTGGATGTCGACGCGCACGTCGGCCGCGGTCACCTTCGGCTGCGGCGCCATCGCGAGCGGCTTGAACTTCTTCTCGTATTCGGCCGCGATCCGCTGCGCGTCGTCGCGCGAGAGGAACGCATTGATCACATGCGTGTTGTAGAAGATCCACGCGCCGCTGCCGACGAACGCCGCCGCTGCGGCGCCGGCGACCGACCACGCGGCCGGCGTCATGCGGGCGGCGGCGGCGCGCCAGCGTCCCCGCCAGCCGCCGTCGCGCCCGCGCACCCAAAGCGCGTAGGCGAGCACGAGCAGCATCACCGCGAAGGCGCCCCAGTACACGCGGAACCAGATCACGGCCGGCAGGAAGTGGCCGTAGCCGTTGAGGTCGGAATAGATGACGTCGGGCCGCGAGGCATAGCGATAGAGCCGGTCCTCGAAGCCCAAGTCGGCGAGCCGCGACGTGACCAGGAACACCAGCAGCACGACGAAGTGCCCGACGTACTTGTTGTTGACGAACGTGTGCACCGCCAGCGCCAGCACGGCGATCAGCACGAAGCCCGGGAGCTGCAGCGACGAAGAGCTCGAAGAGGTAGTGGCGGAAGCTCGATGTTGCGTGTAGCCCTTCGCGAGCTGCACGCCGATGCTGCACAGCGAGCACCACCAGCATCAGCACCACCTGCAGCGGCCACCAGCGCCGCGAATTTCGCGAGGAAGCCGAGCCACGACGGCGACGGCATGCTGTCGGTGATGTCCTCGATGCGCGTGTCGCGCTCGCGCCAGACGAGCTCGCCCGCGTAGATCGCGGTCACGATCAGGATGAAGAGGCCGAAGAGCCCGCTCGACCATGTCGAGCACCTTGTACGTCAGCGGGTAGGTGTTGGTGCCGTAGAACGAGCCCAGCGTGAACGCATTGCCGACGACCATCAGCACGCCGCCCAGCACGATCGTGAGGAAGCGCGGGCTGCGCAGGATCTCCGCGAGGTACAGGCGCGTGAGCCCGGGCAGCATGCGCGCGTACGCGCCCGCGCTGCGGTCGACGACCGGCGCCGGCAGCGCGGCGGCGGGCACCGCGATCGCCGGTCCGCTCTCCGCCGCCGGCGCCTTGCGCGAGCGCCCGCCCGCCACGGTCTGCATGCGGAATGCGAAGAAGCCGAACGCGAGCACCGACGGCGCCGACGCCGAGCCACAGCGCACGGTTCCAGAGCAGCTCGCCTGCGAACGGAATCTCCTGCGCGTTCTTCTGCGCGACGCTCCAGTAGCGTGCGTAGACGTCGACCGCGGTGGCCCCCGACGGATCGACCAGCGCCGCGAGCGTCTTGTTCTCCATGTCGCCCAGCAGGCTGGCCGCGAACAGGTAACCGACGAGCACGATGACGCCGGCGACGTACACCGGCGCCATCTGCCGCGTCAGCGCCGCGAGCACGAAGAAGGCGGCGCCGAGCCACAGCATGTTGGGCAGGATCAGGAAGAGGTACGGGTCGCAGGAAGCTCTGGATCGTCGGATGCGCGACGATGCGCGCCGAGTCGACGCCGGGCCAGTGGCTGCCGATGACCACGCCGAGCGCGATGCTCAGGAACACCAGCACCAGCGTCATCCACGCGCCGATCAGGCGCCCGAAGAAGTAGTCGCGCTTG
>CAVRZM010000005.1:0-6261 GCA_963725735.1 uncultured beta proteobacterium
CGACGTCGATATTCGCGGCGCCCAGGTCGGCCTGGAGGTTCTTCGCGTTGTTGAGCGCGAGGTTCCACTTGCCCGGGATCGGCGTCGCTGACCTGCATCACGACCTTGCGCGCGCGGGCGGCTGCTGCGGACGGCGGAGGGCCGACGTGACGGCGAGGCAGGTCGCGGCGACGGCGGGCGATTCAGAGGATGGCGACGACACGTCATGGAGGCTCTCCTGGACGGCGCCGCACGGGCAAGGGCGGCGGATCGCCGGATTATCCATCGACCGGCGCGGGGGCCGTCAGCCCTTGACCGCGCCGGCGGTGATCGCGTTGACGAGGTGCCGCTCGAGCAGCGAGTAGAGCACCATCACCGGCAGCGCCGCGATCACGGCGGCTGCCATGAGCTCGTTCCACTGCACGCGGTACTCGCCGACCATGTTGGCGATGCCGACCGACAGCACGTACATCGACGAGTCGGTGGTGAGCACCAGCGCCCACACGTACGAGTTCCAGGCGATCAGGAAGGTGAACAGCGCCACCGCGACGAGCCCCGGCCGCGCGAGCGGCAGGATCACGCGCCAGAACGTCTGCAGGTACGGTGGCGCCGTCGATCATCGCCGCCTCGTCGATGTCGCGCGGGATCGAGCGGAAGAAGCCGATCAGCATCCACACCGAGAACGGCAGCGCGAACGACGAGTACGCGAGGATCAGCGCCCAGTAGGTGTTGAGCAGCCCGAGGTCGGACATCAGCCGGAAGTAGGGGATGATGAGCAGCGTCTCGGGCAGCATCTTGGTGAACAGCAGGAACACGACGAACGGCGTGGCGCCGCGCGGGAAGAAGCGCGTGAAGCCGTACGCGGCGAGCGCGGCGAGCGTGACCGACAGCACCGTGGTGCCGAGCGCGACCACGAGGCTGTTGACGAAATAGCGCGCGACCGGCCGCTGCGTCGAGCACGGTCATGTAGGCGTCGAGCGACCAGTGCGTCGACACGAACGTCGGCGGCGACACGAAGATCTCCGTGCGCCGGCTTGAGCGACGTGTTGACCATCCAGTAGAACGGGAAGAGCACGACGGCGAGCGCGACGAGCGCCAGCGCCCAGCGCAGCGCCGTCGGCCGGTGCGCGCGCGCTTCATCGCGCCGCTCGTCGCGGTCGGGCCGCGTGAACCGGATGTGGAAGATCGAGAACGCGAGCACGATGCACGAGCAGCAGCACGCCGATCGCGGCGGCCTCGCCGAAGCGGTTGCCGCGAAACGCCGTGTTGTAGAGCAGCACCGGCAGCACCTCGGTGGCGCCGGCCGGACCGCCGCCGGTCATCACGCCGATGATGTCGTAGTGGCGGATGGTGTTGATGATGTCGAGCGTCGACGCGACGACCAGCAGGTAGCGCAGGTTGGGCAGCGTCACGTAGCGGAAGCGCTGCCACGCGTTCGCGCCGTCCATGCGCGGCCGCCTCGTATTGCTCGCGCGGAATGGTCTGCAGGCCGGCGAGCATCAGCAGCATCACGAACGGCACGCCGCGCCAGACGTCGACCGCGACCACCGACCGCGAACGCCGGCACGCGGCTCGCCGAGCCACGCCAGCGGGGCGCGCAGCGAGGCCTCGCCGCCTGCAGCAGGTAGTTGACCACGCCGAACTGCGGCTCGAGCAGCCACAGCCAGATCGTGGCGCCCACCGCGGGCGCCACCATCCACGGCGTGAGGAACGCGATGCGCAGCGCCGTGCGCGCGAAGCGCAGCTCGGTCGAGCAGCAGCGCGAGCGCGAGGCCCGAGCACCATGTGCAGCGCGACGCACGCGCCGGTGAACGCGAGCGAGACGCCAGAGCGCGTGCCAGAACGCGTCGTCGGTCGAGCACGCGCTCGTAGTTCTGGAGGCCGACGAACGTGGCGGAGAGCCCGCGCACGCGCTGCAGGCTCGTCCAGAACGCGTGCACGAGCGGAAACACGCACCACCGCGCACAGGAACAGGAACACCGGCGCGATGAACGCGTAGCCGACGCGGCGCCGGCGGCGCCAGGGCGCTGCTCGACGCGGGCCACCGTCACGCCTTCAGCGGACATCGCGCCTGGCATCGCCCGCTCACCCGCTGCGCGCTACCGCCGCGGCGCGTCAGACGTCCTTCAGCTTCTTGGTCAGGCGCACGTCGAGGTCGCGGAAGATCTCCTCGGTCTTCTCGGGCGCGAGCAGCGCCTTCTGCACGGCGTCGACGATGTCGTTGGCGGCGATCTCCGCCCAGATCGGCGACGGCAGCGGGTAGCTGCGCGCGTTGTGTGCCGATCTGCACGAACTGCAGCGAGCAGCGGATCGGCCTTGATCGCCGGGTCGTCGGCGAGGTCGTTGCGCATCGGCATCCAGTTCGCGACCTTGGCGCGCTCGATCGACCACTTCTGGCCGGCGTCGAACTTGATGAACTTCCACGCCGCCTCGGGATTCGGGCAGCTCGCCGAGATGCGACGACGCGGCCACGCGTGGCGAGCGTGGGCGCGTTGGGCACGTTGGCCGGACCCGGCGCGACGAACGACTTGCCCTTCATCGCCGGGTTGTCGCCGACGACCTTGGCGATCGCCCAGTAGGCGTTGCGCATCGTCGCGATCTTGCCCTGCGCGAAGAGGTTGGTCTGCTCGAGGTAGTTGGTCGTCGTCGGCGCGGGCGCCGCGACGCCGTGCCTGCACGAGGCCCGAGGTAGAACTTGATCGCCTCGAGGCTCTTCGGATTCTTGGCGAAGGTCGCCTCGGTCATGTCGGCGTTGAACGCCTCGCCGCCGTTCGACCAGATCCACATCAGCAGCACGCGCGTCGTGGTGTCGGTCTTGCCGCCGAGCACCGCGGTGGCCCAGTGGTCGTTGCCGGTGAGCTTCTTCGACCACGCGAGGTACTCGTCCCAGGTCTTCGGCGGCTTGGACGGATCGAGGCCGGCCTTGGTGACGAGGTCGCGGTTGTAGATCTCGGCGTACGTGCCGCCCCAGATCGGCAGCCCGTAGAGCTGGCCCTTCCACTTCGACGCGGAGAGCATGTCCGCGCTCCACGCGCGGCGGAAGTCGGCCGGCTCGGCGTTGAAGTACTTGTCGAGCGGCAGCAGGTAGCCGTTGTACGCCGCGGTCGTGAGGTCGACCGTGACGATGCACGGCGCCTTCTTCGCCTGCGCGGCGGCGACGAACTTGGTCCAGTGGTCCTTGCGCGCGACGAGCACCGGCTCGACCTTGATGCCCGGGATTGGCCGCCTCGAACTCGGCGATGGTGGCCTTCCACACGGGCTCGTACTGCGACTCGGTGAGGTTGGCGGTCTGCCACTGCAGCACGATCGGCTGCTGGGCGAGCGTGCCGCGGCGGCGCAGCAGGCGGCGACGGCGGCGGCGATACGAGTGGATGACGCGCATGAGGGTCCTCCTCAGACGGTAGAGCGAGCCCGGCCGCTCGGTGCGCGGCTGCGGGCGGAACGCCATCTCCTGCAGCGCCTCGAGGTTGGGCTCGATGCCCGAGCCCCGGGCCCTCCGGCAGCAGGAAATGTCCGTGCTCGAAGCGGATGGGCACCGTCGACGCGCGGTCGCGGAACGCGCGCTGCGGCTCCATCTGCTCGAGAATGAAGAAGTTGGGGATCGACGCGGCAAGGTGCATCGCGGCCGCGGTGCAGATCGGCCCGCCGGGATTGTGCGGCGCGACCGGAATCGAGTAGATGTCGGCCATCGCGGCGATCTTGCGGATCTCGGTGAAGCCGCCCGGCGTGCATGAGGTCGGGCTGGATGATGCGGCAGCCGGCCGTTCTCGAGGAGCTCGCGGTACTCGAAGCGCGACAGGAGCCGCTCGCCGGTGGCGATCGGCGTGCGCGATGTCGCGCTGCAGCTGCGCCATCGCCTTCGGCGTTCTCGAACGGGAATCGGCTCCTCGAACCAGCCGGGCCGGAACGGCCGCAGTGCGTCGTCGAGCAGCACCGCGGTGCGCGGCGACAGGAACTCGCTGCACTCGATGAAGATCTCGCCGTCGCGGTCCCAGGCCCTCGCGCGCGGCCTCGATCAGCGCGGCGGCGCGCGCGGATCTCGCCCGCCTCGTCGTCGCGCAGGCCCTCGTACGAGAACGGGCGGCACTTGAACGCGTGGAAGCCGCGCCGCACGGCCTCCGCGCGCCGGCGAAAGCTTCCTCGGGCGTCTGCGCGCCCTGCAGCCAGTGGCTCGCGTAGCCGCGCAGGCGCGTGCGGAAGGCGCCGCCCAGCAGGCGCGCGACGGGCACGCCGAGCCGCTTGCCCTCGAGGTCCCACAACGCGATGTCGAGCGCGGACAGCGCGGTCGAGAACACGGCGCCGCCGCGCCAGCGCCACGCGTGGTAGAGGCGGTGCCAGTGCCGCTCGGGCCCCGCCGGATCCTGCGCCGACGAGATGCGGCGCGTACTCGCGGATGGCGGTCTCGACCGACTCGATGGCGCCGTGCAGCGACGCCTCGCCCCAGCCCGACGAGGCCTTCGTCGGTCGCGATGCGCACGAACAGCCAGTTGCACCAGTCGACCCAGTACTTGAACGTGTCGATGCGGGTGATCTTCATGATGGGCGGACGTCCGTACGCCTGCGCGCGACGGAACTTGCACTGGACCGCCGGCGGCGATATTGAAACGTTTCAAAAACAGGGTACGATACGCCGTTCGCGCGCCGCGGCAACGTGGCCGCAGACCGCCGCCCGGCTGGCGCCCGCAGGTGGCCAGGTCCGACCAGGAACCCACCATCCTCGACGTCGCGCGCCGCGCCGAGCGTGTCGGTCGGCACGGTGTCCAACGTGCTGAACGACCGCGGCAACGTCAGCGCGGGCCGGCGCGCGCGGGTGGACGCGGCGATGGCGCGCGCTGGGCTACGTGCCCAACGCGCGTCGCGCAGAGCCTGCGCCGGCAGCGAGTCGCGCGTGATCGGCTTGTGCACGCCGCTGCACGTCGAGCGCCTACTTCGCGGCGCTGCTCGAGATGTTCGAGGACCTCGCGGCCGCGGCAGGGCTACGAGATCATGCAGGTGCTGAGCCACGGCGACCCGGCGCTCGAGCTTGCGCCGCGTGCAGGCGCTGGTCGGCCGCAACGTCGACGGCCTCATCCTCATCCCGACGCACGACTCCGCGCGCCACGTTCGACCTCGCTGGCCGAGCGCGCGACGCCGACGGTCGATCGTCGACCGGCTGACGCCGCGATCGCCGGTTCGACTACGTGGCGATCGACGACCGCAAGGCGATGCGCGAGGCGACGCGGCATCCTGTCGCGCTCGGGCCACCGCCGGCTGCTCTACCTCGTGCGCGACACGCGGCTGTCCGACGACGCAGCGGCGCATCGAGGGCTTCCGCGACGCCGCGCGCGGCGCGCAAGCCGCGGTGCCGGCGACGGTGCTGCAGCGCGATCCCGACGAGACCGCCTTCGCGCGGCAGGTCGCCGCCGCGCTGCGGGGCCGCGACGCCGCCGACGGCGATCGTCGCGAGCAACAGCGCGATCGCGCTGTCGCTGCGTGCGCATTCTGCAGGGCCTCTCCGTGCGCTGGCCCGACGACGTGTCGCTGCTCGCGTTCGACGGCCGGTGTGGGCGCCGATCGTCACGCCGCCGCTCGCGGTGGTGCGCCATCCGATCGCGCGCATCGCGCACTGCGGCGTGGAACCGGCTGCTGCTGCGGCTGCGTACACCGGCCACCCCGCCGACGCGCATCACGCTCGACGCGCATTTCGTCGACGGCCCGTCACTCGCGCCATGGCCTGCGGTCAGGCGCGCGCGATGACGCGCGTCTACGCCGCGCCGCCGGCGCGATCCTGCTGTGGAGCTCGCTCGCCGCGCTCGGTCTTGCGCTTGCCCATCTGCCGCCGTTCCTGCTCACCGGATGCGCACTGGTGCTCGGCGCGCTGCCCGGGGCTCGTCCGCTGGCGGCAATGGCGAGTGCGCTGCCGCACGCTGCTGCTGGGGATCGGCGGTCTCTTCGGCTTCCACTTCCTGCTGTTCATCGCGCTGCGCCTCGCGCCGCCGGTGGAGGCCAATCTCGTCAACTACCTGTGGCCGCTGCTGATCGTGCTGCTGACGCCCGTGCTGTTGCGCGGCTGGCGGCTGACGTGGCCGCATGCGCTCGCGGCGCTCGGGGGCTCGCCGGCGCGGCGCTGGCGATCGGCGCCGCGCCGGTCGCGCTCGACGCGCGCAGCATGCTCGGGTTCGCGCTTGCCGCCGGGTCGGCGACGGTGTGGGCGTGCTATTCGCTGCTGTGCCGGCGCGTGGCGCCGTTCTCGTCGTGGGCCATCGGCGGCTTCGCGCTCGCGTCGGGCCTGCTGGCGCTCGC
>CAVRZM010000006.1:0-242916 GCA_963725735.1 uncultured beta proteobacterium
GAGGATGTTACGAAGTCCTTGTTGTCGGCCTGCCTGACCTGTGCGTAGAGCAGCGCCCAGATCTCGGTGCGCGGCGGATCGGCGGTGACGTTCTTCCCGTTGTTGACGGCGACCGCGTAGGGGGCCGATGACGTAGAGCTTCTCTTCGTCGCGATTGACCGTGCAGGTGAGAGTCGGCGCCGGATGCTGCAGGCCGGTGACCCGCAGCGACCGACCGTAGCGGCCCTGTGCGAGCGTCCAGACGTCCTCGCCCACGGCATGGTGCGGCGTCGCGTCCGTATAGCGGTAGTGACCCACGCACAGCTCGTAGGTGAAGAAGCCGAACATCTCGGGCGACTCGGCGTGCAGGCCCGTCGGTAGCGGCAAGAGGTAGATGCGGTCGGAGTCGCAGCGCGTTCGACTTCTCCATCGGGATCATCGCGTCGAGTCCGGCGGCGTCGTTCGACTGGTTGAAGGTGATGATCCTGATTGACTCGGCGTCATCGCCAGCGCCGGCTCCTCGGGCGCCACGAGCAGCTCGGGACTGTTGTTGCTGATCAGCTGATCGGGGGCGTAGGCCAGCACGCGCGCGAAGTAGGTGTCCTTCGGATCGTGCACCGGCTCTTCGAACTCGACCCACAGACAGCGCCGGCGCGGCTCGGTTTCGCGAGTAGTGCCGTGTGCACGTAGGGCGACAGCGCGAGCCCCGCCGAGACGATCTTCGGCACCTGTGCCGGCGGCGGGGTGATCGGCAGTTCCAGCGACAGCGTGATATCGTCGTCGGTCGGCCGCGCCCAGCGGATTCTTGAACTGCGGCTCGAGCGGTGTATTCGACCTCGATGAGATCGGGAAACCGCGGCTCCGGGCGTGCGGCGCCGGCTGCTTGCGCTCGTTCTTGGGTTTCGACGGCATCGATGAAGATGAGCGTGGTGTGGCTGCGGTCGGGTTGCTGAGCGCGGTGAACGGCGCGGTGCGCTTGATCTCGATGTCGCCGATCTCCAGGTTCTCGGTCTCGGTCGCCTCGTCGTCTTCCTTGAAGCGCTTCGCTGCGCTTGATCACGACGCTGCGATCCTCCAGTCGCGTCCCAGGTCCAGTCGCGCTCGAGCTCGAGCGTGATGCCGCACAGCCAGTGATTGGCGAGGTCGGCCTTGCTCGCGAAGGTGATCGACGAGTTGTCGGGCGACAGCGTGTGGCGGATGCGGTGCGAACATCCGAACTGCACCCGCTGGCCCTTCTTGCCGACCAGCGTCAGGCCCTTACTGTCCACACCCAGCTGCTGGGCGAGCCGTTGGATGCATGTCGGGCGCCTTCTCCACTTCCTTGCCGAGCAGCAGGCTGCCGGGGTTGCCGTCGAAGACGAAGGGCGGATCCGGCTGCAGGTAGATGCCGCGCACGTGCCGCGCCGGGCCGAACAGCCCGGTTTCGTCCCGAGCGGCTCTGCGTGCAGCAGGAACTGGATCGTGCGGCCGTAGCGCGTATTGAAGTTGTGATCGGGCTGCTTCCAGCCCGTAGTAGTTCGGCTTTTCGTCGCAGACGGCCGCGAATGGTGAGGCGAATGGTACGCGCGCGCGGCAGCACGAGCTCGTCCATCTCGTCGATGCTCCGCCTGGTTCACGCCGAGGTCGCCGAGGTCGGCCGGGTCGCCGAACTTCAGCACCTTGCAGTCCCGGTATTCGAGCGGGACGTCAGCACGTCGTCGAATACCGGCGGAGGCCTCGGGAACTGTCCGCGTCGTCGTGTAGAACTTGATGTACGACTCGCGGCCCGAGACGCTCATCATGTTGTCCATCTTCAGGGTCTGCACTTCGACGGTGATCTCCACGCTCTCGACGTCGGGGTCGGCAATGCCGAACGCGCCCGGTCCTTGGTGCTTCACCAGCTCGGCGTCGGAGGCCGCCTTGCAGCAGGGTGATCGGATCGGCGCATATTTGCCGGTGAACACCACCGCCGGATAGCCGAGCAGCGGCCGCTTGCATCGTGAGCTCGGTATCGCGAGAGCGATCTCGTCGGTGTTGGCCGGGAGACCGTCGAGTCGGACCGGGTTGGGCGCGACGTACCGCTTGAAGCGGCACGTCGTCGTCTGCGACGGCGTTTCGTGCTGCGGCTCGCGATCGAGCTCGGCCCGCCGCCGCTCAGGTCGCCGAGGCGGACGCGGAAATCGTAGATCTCGCCGTAGCGCAGCGAGGTGGTGATGGGCCCGGACGGCTCGTAGAGCGTGTTGAGCATGTTCGCCGGCGGGCCTTTGACGTTGATCGTGGGGACCGTCTTGGCGTCGCCGTGCTGGTAGATCGCGGCGGCGTCGTCGTCGGGCAGCACCATCGACTTGCCGCTCCACGCTGCGAAGTACATCGGCAGCCAGAAACTCTTGTCGCGTCGCCGTCGAGCTGTGCCGGATAGACCTGATAGGGCAGCTCCTGGTCGGTGAAGTCGCCGAGCCGATCTCGTCGTCGGTGTCGGGATTGATCACGGCCAGCGCGTGCCTTGCTGCGCACCTGGTTCAGCGATTGCCACGGCGCCGGGCGGCTGCGTGTGCTCGCGCACGTCGATCTTGTAGCCGAACATTCCGATCGGGCGCGTCGATGCGCTGGTTGGGCCCGACTTCGGATCTTCGGCGAGCTGCGGATGTACCAGATCAGGATCTGCTCGTCGTCCCAGCCGAGCCGGATGCCGGTCTCGTTCGTCGGATGGAAGCCGTCGCTCTGCTTCGAGCAGCAGGTTGTGGCTCACCGGCTGAAACGCATGCACGATCTTCGCGAACCCGTCGTCGTAGTCGGCCGCCTCGATGAAGATCTCGTCGTAGTTGCCCTGCGGCGCCGACCGGCAGCACCGGAAACTGGATCGGCGCCGAACACGCTGCGCGGCTTGCCGATCTTCAGCACCGGAATGCGCGCCGCATAGCGCCTGACGAACGTGGCGTCAACCGCCTGCTGCGGTCCGTAGTCGCTGTCGTCGGCGAGGTCGACGTAGAGCCACCCGCCCTTGGCGAAATCGGCGACGCTCGACGGTGAGCTGCGTCTGATAGATCATGCCCAGCGCGCGTCGGCGAGCAGCGGCTGGCGCATCGCGCTGGCGAACACCTGTCCCCAGCTGACTGGTCTCGGCGACGGCGTGAATGCGGGATTCGGCGCCGCATCCGCACCGCGCAGTGATAGGCATCGTCGGTCACGGCGTTCGGCGTGCGCGGCGCGACGAAATTGAACGACTGCCGATAGCTGTCCGGCAGGTACTTCTTGACCGATTGTCCAGCGCTTGACCGGGGCCGGCGCGCGCTCAGCGAACGCGTGACGTTCGCGTTGGTGTTCTGGCACGCCGAGGTTGGTGATCTGAGAATTGCTCGCCAGCGCCTCGAACAGCGGTCGGGCGCCTGCGCCGGCTGCGCCGTCGTCAGCGGCACGCGGGGCGAGCGCCGGCGTCGGTGCCGGGCAATCCGGAGAGCCCGCTGATGATCTTCGCGACGAACGACAGCTTCGCGTCGGCGAACGGCGGCGCGTCCGGGATGGCGGCTCGCCCGTCGATGGCGGTCCAGCGGGTTCTGATTGCGCGGCAGGAAGACGATGTTGACGCGCAGAACGTGTCCCGTCGAAGAACTGCGGAAAGGTGAGAATCGTAAATCGCTGGTTGGCTTCCATGCGCGATCCTCGGAAACCGGTAACCGCGTCCTCGCTAGGCGATCTGCCGCTGTTCCTCCCACGACTTGCTGAAGCTGATGTCGATGACGAGGAAGATGCTGATGTCGAGGCCGAAGGTCACCTGCGCGGCGCAGGTCCGTGCGATCGGCCTGATCGTCGCGAGATCGTGCCCTTCGCTTCGATCGTGATGGTGACGCTGACCAGCCCGCCGAGCAGCTCCGCGTGGCCCTGAAACAGCATGAAGGCGGAGACGTTCGAGCGTGGTCGAGTCCGACGTAGATCTCGACGCCGACCATGTACAGCACGCTGACATTGCCGACGACCGGCAGGCCGACGACCAGCTGCGCGCCGAACCCGAATTTCATGCGCAGCGACGGTCCGACCCTGGTGTCGCCGGCGATGCGCAGGTTGACCTGGCCGACGGCGTAGACCGTCGCGACGCTGAGCGACACGCACATCACCGACAGACGTCCGTAGAATTCGACGAAGGCGCCGGCGGTCGGCAGCAGCTTCTTGGGATCGCTCAACGCCGTCGTGGTGAGCGCGGCGTTGAAGTAGACGCCGACCTTCATCGAGGCCTCGAGCTTGAGCGGCGCAGTTCGGATCGTTGCGCGAGTCGGGCGGCGGAAACTTGAGCACCGGGATTTCCTTCGACGCCTCGAACTTGTACTCCCAGCTGTCGGCGCTGTTGCTCATCGCGATCTTGCAGGCCGCGCTTGACCGCGTCGGCGTAGTTCTCGCCCTGCAGCTCCGCGAGGATCTGCAGGATGTCGATGACCGTTTCCAGCTCGTCGCTGAACTCGAGCTGCGGCGCCGGGAAAGATCGGGATCGCCGGGGTCCCGACGTAGCCGGCTTCGGCGCCCTTCTTCGCGTCGAAGTTGCCCTTGATGGTCACCAGCCGCTTGAACGGACCGAGATCGACCACCATCGCGATGTTGTTCAGACGGCTCTTCCAGCGGTCCTCGACGGCCGCCGCAAACGAATTGACGTCGTAGTTGAGAACGCCGGCCCGGTTCTGCGTGTTCTTCCGTCGCGGTTCTGCGTCGTCGCCTCGTACTCGACGTAGACCTTCAGATAGTCCTCGTCGATCAGGTACCAGGCGCTCGTCGGCAGATCGAACTTCTTGACCGGCGTTCAGCGAGCTTGTAGCCGTCCTCCTTCAGCCGGGCGATGCCGTCGGCGGAGCTGATGTACATCAGCTCGAGCACGTTCTTGCCGCCGTCCTGCAGCGCGTTCGATTGACGAACTCCTTGGTCAGCGCGATCGCGTTACCGAAGCCGGTCTCGGCGTCGCCGATGTTGGGGAAGATCGCTTTCGAGCCAATCAGCCGATAGGCGTCGACAAACAGCGGCGGCGTCTTGCTCAGCAGCTTGCCGGGAATCGTGTCGGTCGCCTGCCCGGCGAACGCCGGCGTCAGGAACAGGACCTTCTGCGTGTTGGTGCTCTGCAGGAAACCGAAGTTGATGGTGTCGGTGGACGGCGCGACGCACCAGATCGGCGGGATTGGCGATGCGCAGCAGCGCCGTGTCCGGGTAGGTCATGTCGTGCGGCAAGCTCGCCGACGCGGATCAAGCGGAACCGAGACGCTTTCCGGCAGCGGCGTCACATCGCCGGTGCCGCGCGCATGCATCGACCAGACTCCACGAACCGTCCTTGGGCAGCACCACGTGACCGCGCGCGGCGGCGACAAAGACCGGATCGTCCCGTTCGCATCGACCGACGCGTTGACGTCGATGAGGTTGATACGGATTTTCTGCCCGCTCTTGCCGATGTCCATGATGCAGTCGAGCGGCCCGCCGATGGCACCGAACTGGCGCACCAAGCAGCGCCTTGAAGGCGAGCGGCGTCAGCGGAATTCCGCGCGGGGCGAGCTGCACGAAGCCGAGGATCTTCTTGGCCGGCACACGTCCACCGACCTGCCCTGCACGACGCTTTCCAGCTCGACGTCCGCATCGAAGTAGACCGGCTGCAGATTGACCGGCACCGACGACGCCCCGCCGGTATACTTGACGCCGCTTGTCGTCGTCGAGCATCGACCTCGTAGAAAGACGTGATGTCCATCGTGCCGACGATGGGGAGGATGTCGCCGATGGCGGTCCTGATGTTCTGGACGTTGAACAGCCCCTTCACCGATGCCCGGGATGAATCGTGTAGGGCGCGACCGTCGTCTTCGGTGTTCGCCGGTCCGGAGTGTCCGGTTCGGAGCAGTACTTGAAGCGGAAGTCGAACTTGCCGTCGCTCTCCGCCTTCCATCCGCTGTCGAAGCGGTAGACGTAGCCGCTGCCGACGCGCAACATCGTGATCGTGCGCACGACGCGAATGCCCCATGGGTACAGGATGCTCTTGACCTGGATGACCTCGTGCGCCGTGCGCCCGACGAAGATGTCGAAGCGCGCCTGGCTGGTCGAGGCGAACTGTGGCGTTTCGTTGACCCAGTTGCTGACCGTGCTGGCGCCGTAGCCGCTCAGGTCGATGCGCGTGAGCGGCACGCCGGCTGTTCGTCGAGGTTGGGTGGGGGCTTCGAAGAAATCGCCGTTGAAGATGACGGTGACGTCGTAGCCGAGCGTGCTCGTGCCGGTTTGCTGCCCGTTCGCATCGAGCACGTTGTTCATCTGCAGCGTGAAGCCGCGGAACATGCGCTTTCCTCGTGAAAGCCGGAGCCGGCCGTGAGCCGCAGCTGCATTCCGCCCGCAGATCGTTGCTGAACGTCGGCCGATTGAATTCGTGATCTGCGGGTGTCTTGGCCTGTTGCGCGTTGGTCTTGTACAGATAGGCGAGCGACCTCAGCCCCAACGGCAGCGTGAACCAGGCGGCGGTGATGTTGTCGGGCTCGCTGTCGTAGGCGTCCACCAGGAACTCGCACACCGGGAATCGGCGCGATCGGCACCAGCCGCACGCTGTTGTTGACGATGCGCGTCGGACCGCCGTCATCGGGGTAGTAGTTCAGCGGCACCGGCGGATCGAATTTCGTGACTTTTGTCCGCCTCCGGCGGGGTGAGGTTGATGACCGGTTCCCAGGAAACGATCGGCGTGGTGAACGCGCGGACAAGCGGCGACCTGGCCACCACGTCCATGCCGCGCACCTGCAGCGGGAAATGTCGCTGCGAGGGTGGATTGTTCGGCCGGCACCGCTTCGTGCGTGCGCATCATCGTCACGCGCGAGTCACCGAGCGACGCGAAGCTCACGCCCATCTGGTTTGCGTTGCTGCTGACGTCGAGCAGCGCGAACGTGTCGTAATCAATGAACCCGAAACGGTCGCGCCACGGCCCCTGGTAGTCCGGCGGCTGCCGCCGCCCTCTCCCGGCCGGGGCCCCCGCCATCATCATCGCGGTCTCGACCGCCCCGTCCTGCGCGGCAGCGACCACCGGACCGGCCTCGAAAAGCTGCACGAACGGATGCTGGCCGAAGCCCACGACTGCGGCCGGCGGCGCGGATGCCGCCGGGAGCTGAGCCGTTTGACCCGGCTCCTGCGCGGCAGCCGGCGCGATCGCGAACTGGTTCTGCAGCGGCGCGAAATGAAACGAGACCTCGACCTGATCGGTGTCCTTGCTCAGCGGCTGCCATTGCGTCTGGGCGACCAGCCAGAGCCAGACGGTCTGGCCGGCAATTCCCGAAGACGAATACTTGGCGACGCGTTCGAACTGGGCCTGCAGCACGCCGAGATTGGCGGCGTAAGGATCCGGCAGCGTCGGCACGTAGCCGTACATGCCCAAGCGTGAGGAACACCAATCCCTTTTCGACACGCAGCATGTCGTCGGCAAGCGCCCCGAACAGCAGGAAGCCGTTCACCGGCGTCACCCTGAACAGCGCGTTCTGCAGCGCGACCGCGAGCGGCGCGGGAAGCGTCGCCTTCGGCTTCTTCGGGTCGTAGTTGTCGAACAGGATGTTGTCGTCGAACAGATAGATCAGCTTCCAGGCCTTGTTCACGGCGACGATGAGCGCGGAATTCTTCGAGCGAATATCGAACGGCAGGCCGGTGACGGTGACCGGGACGATCCAGCAACGGGTTCGCATTGGCGAAGGCGAGAAAGGCTTCGTTGCCGTCGGCGGTGGTGTTGAAGATGAACGGGAAGGCCGCCGTGTAGTCGGCTTCGACCGACGTGCCGTAGGGATTGAGCGCGTCCTTCCACAACCGGTATTCCTGGGTGCAGAACACGTTGCCGGCTTGCAGATCGGTGACGTTGAGCCTGCCCGGATCGCTCAGCAGCCAGGGCGCCGTCAGATTGACGGCGCCGCCCTTGAGCCCCTGCCATTGCGCCGTCAGGCCTTCTTGCGGTGAACCGCAAGGCCGCCGATGCCCGCGGCGGGCGGCGGCTTGGCGACATCGAGCTGCGCGACCGGCAACGCCCAGGCGCTGCGCTCGATGTCGGCGGCGCCCGCGAGCGTCATGAACGGCGAGACGCAGTCGGTGACCGTGAACCGCTTCACCGAGCAGTCGAGCGGGATCAGCACGCGGTTGAGCAACGGCTCGAAGGCCGGCGCGACAGTCTTGTTCCAGCGAAACTCCGCCGCCTGGCCGTACACTGTCCAGTCGATGCGGCCATCGACAACGTCGATCCCGCCGGCGCCGCCGGTGAAGTGGAAGGTGAATGTGCTCCGGCAGATGCATCGCCGCCTTGCGCGCGTCCTTGCCGTAGGGGCTGGCGGCATCGGAGGCGACCGTCGCGGCCGGATCGAGATCGAGCGCGACCGTCGCCTTGGTGTTGCCGGCGAGCGTGAGCTTGCCGTTGACGAGTTGCGGTGCCGCACTCAGCGTGACGGTGCCGCCTTTGATCTTCAGTCCGGTGAACAGGTTCGCGGGCGCGTTCGGCGCGAGCAGCGCGGAATTGATCCACACGCTGTCGGGCACCAGATGATAGACGGTCAGCGCATCGACAACCGCGGGCAGGTCGATGTGCGGGAATGGTTCTTGGACGAGCGATACGTTGAAGAGGATCGCCGGGTCGGGGCGGCCCTGCAGATACAGCGCGACCAGCTGGGTGATCTTGTAGAAATCGAACCAGACGCGCCGCCCATCCTTGCTCAGGAACGGACCGATGGTCTTCGGCGACTGCAGCGCCCGCCGGCCCATAACGGGACCGAGCCGCGCATCTGCGTCGTGCGCACCGGCACGTCGCGCACGAAGACGCGCAGCTCCGCCGGTGCGGGCGTCGCCGCGATGCGATCGTCGAGGCACGAGCCGCGCGCGCTCTTGCGGCGCGACGGCGTCGGCGAAGAACAGGTCGGAGCTTTCGACCGAGAAGTAGCGGTCCTTCGCCGCTGCGAGGTCCGCGCGAGTCAGCGCTCGGGACAGTTCGTGGTGAAGGGCAAGGAGGGCATCTTCTTGACGCCGGTTCTCGACCACGAGGTGTCCGGTGAGGGAGGCCAGCACGTCGAACCATTCCGTTGCAGGGCCCTCGAGTGATTTTTCGATCATGGCCTACTCCAGACGTTGGACTCGACAATTCATGCGGCCCGGCAAGCGTATCCAAAGATAAACTTGTTGTCTACATAATGTAACCGCTCGAATCGGAAGTTGATCCCGCGCGATCCACGCGCTCGACGTGACGCGCGCGCGTCATGTGCCTCGCAACCCGTGCGCGTGTTCCGTTGCGCACGCGCGGGTTGCGAGCTTGGAGGACGCCGGGTTGGAATCCCAAACCGGAGAGCGTTCGGGAGGACGAGGCGGCAGTCGGGCGGAGCGTGCGTGCAGCGAGGCGTTGCGGCCGCTGGCGCGGGCGTTCGCCCACGTGCTCGATCGCATCGAGCGCGTCAATCCGACGCGTCAGCGCTCAACCATGCGAGGTGCGGCGGGGCCCGCAGAGCACCGTCGCGGTACCGAAGAGGCTCCGGTCCCGAACGGAATGCGCTCAGGCGGCGTGCTTGCGCAGATACTCCTCGCCTTTGGCGGTCACCGTGACGACGCCGCCGATGCCTTTCTCGGCAAAACCGCCGGCAACGAGCGCGTCGACGATGACCCACGCTTCGAAACGCAGGGAAATGCCTTTTGCGCAACGCCTGAGTGCGCCGAGCTGCTCGCCTGTCAAGCGCGCGGTGAACGATACGAGCGATTGCCCGCGGTCTTCGACGTTCGACGATGTCAGCGCGGATTCTTGAGTCATGCCGTGGTTCGAAGTGATCGACGGGTGGATGGTGCCATGCGCGCTCCACGTGGCCGACCGCCAGCGACAGACGGCGGTCGCTGGCGGACGAACGCATTGTCATCAACAGCGAGTCACCCCATTCGTGCATTACAAGGTGTGATCGCGATCTCGAACGATGTCTGTCGAGCCAACTTACGACTGGGGTCGATCGCTGCCGCCGATGTGCACGCAAGTCGCTGAACGAGCGCAACTTGCTCGCAGCGGGTATGCATCTTGCAGCCGGGGGCAGGAGATCTCCGTACGTCACACCCATTGCCCGTGGGACACCATGAAATCAATCCTCGATCAGTCCTTTCGCTACACGAGGAGCATCGATACCGACCTTCGGAAAACCTTCGCCCGAATTCGCCATGAGCAGCATCAGGAGGCACCAACGTCCGGCGACGGTGAAGAACCGAGAAGCGGCGCTGCCGCCCAATCGCCGCACTCGCGCGGCCGCCGCGTGAATGGCACCGACCAACCGGTCCCGGATACCGCCATGCCGCTGGACGCCGGTAGCCGATGACCCGCGTGCCGCGCCGCCGCCGTGGGATCCTGCTTCGACGAATTCAGGGCCTTCATGCATCCTCTTTCACATCCGACAGGGACATCGCATCGTGGATAACAACGCCAAGCCAGCCGCGTTTCGTCGACCTACCGCGGGCGAATTCGCGCGCTTGAGCGCGTCCATGCAGTTGGCGATCCATGTCATTCGCCGGGCGCAATTGAGCAGCCGAAGCGCGGTCGCCGCGACCGCCCAAGGCAAGGTGCACAAACCCAAGAGCTAGTGCGCGGCGCGCGGCGTGAGCATCCATCGGGACTGGGCTGAGCGCGGCGGGGCCGTACCGCTCAGAAGCACTCCAGGAACGCCACCAGGGCGGGATTGCCGAGGCTTGCTTCACGCCAGACCAGCGTGATGGCCGTGTCGTCGCGTCCCCAGTCGATCGTGAACAGCGACAGGTCGAGCATCCTGCGCGCCGCGAGCGCTGCCGAGCGCGGTGCCACCGCGAGGAGACTGCCCTCCGCTGCCAGTCGCAGGTTGGCATGGAAGCTCATCGAGGTGACGGCCGCGCGCGGACCTTCGAGTCCGGCGCGCAGGAATCGCTGCTCGATTGCCAGCCGGGTGTAGGAGCCCTCAGGCGGAAGGACCCAATCGTATTCGCGCAACAGCGCAAGCGTTGGCTTGCGCCGGCGGGCGATGGGGTGGCTGCGCCCGCAGACCAGCACCAGCGACTCGTGGCCGACGGTGCGATGCGCCACACCTTCGGGTAGACGCGGCTGCTCGCTGAGCGTGGGCAGCCGGCAGACGATCGCGTCGAATTGGCCCGCCTCGATCTGCCGCCAGAGGTTGGGCACCGTGTCCTCGCTCAGGGAGACGTGCACCTGCGGCAGGCGCTTGCGGAGCCGGGCGAGCGCATCGGGCAGGGGATGCACGAGCGTGAGCGGCAGCGCGCCGATGCGCAGCTCCAGCGTGCCGGGGTCGGCCGCGGCGGCCAGTGCCGCTTCCAGTTCGTGGCGCGCGACACGCAGATGCATGAGCGCCGCCGTGCCGGCCGGCGTGAGCCGCACGCCGCGCTGGCCACGGCGGCCACGCGCGACCAGGGACATGCCGAACGCCTCCTCGAGCGATTGCAGCGCCTGCGTGATCGCCGATTGCGTGACATGCGCGCGCGCCGCGACTTCGGTGAGGGATCCGAGTTCCTGCAGGTGCTCGAGCAGCATGAGGTCGCGCACCCTGAGCTGCGCGAAGCGGGCGGGCAGGGCGGTCGTGCGCATCGCAGATTGTCTAATGACTCATTAAGAATATTTCAGTTTTGCTTATGCCATTGCAGACCTAGACTTGCAAGCTCGCATCGGATCTCGCACGGGAGGCCGCGACATGCCCAACCGCCGTCAGTTCCACCTTCGCATCCTCGGTCTCGGCGCCGCAGGCCTGGGCCTGCCTGCGTCGACGTTCGCGCAGGGCAGCGATTACCCGAACCGCCCCATCAGGATCATCGTGCCGTATGCAGCCGGGGGCGGTCCCGACGTGCTCACGCGCAAGATGGCGGTCAAGCTCGGCGAGGTGCTCGGCAAGGGCGCTGTCGTCGTGGTGGACAACATCGTCGGCGCCGGCGGCATTCTCGCCGCGCAGAACGTCGCGCGCATGGCGCCCGACGGCTACAACCTGCTCGTGGGTGCCTCCTCGCATCTCGTGCAGAAGGCCATGGAGCCCGGGGTGAAGTTCGATCCGATGAAGGACTTTGCGCACATCACGCGCACCACCTTCAGTCCGTCGATTCTCGTGGTCAGCGCCACCTCGAACTACGTGACCGTGGAAGATCTCGTCGCAGCGGCCAAGTCGAGGCCCGGCCAGCTCAACTACGCTTCCGGCGGCGTCGGCAGCGCGGCGCACTTAAGCGGCGCGGCCATGGTGCTGCAGGCGAAGATCGACGTGGTCCACGTGCCCTACAAAGGCTCGGTCGAGATCGTGCCCTCCATCATCTCGGGCGCCACGCAGTTCGCCTTCCCGATTGCCTCGACGGCCCTTCCGCAGATCCAGGGCGGCAAGGTGCGCGCGCTCGCGGTGACGAGCGCGCAGCGCATGCCGGCCCTCCCCGACGTGCCCACGCTCGTCGAGGTATTCAAGACGCAGGACCTCGCACTGGACTCGTGGTTCGGGCTTTGGGCGCCGGCCGGCACGTCGCCGAAGGTGGTGGACGTCTTGTTCGCGGCCGTGGTCAAGACCTATGACGATCCGACCCTGCGCGCCGACAGCGAGGCGGCCGGCGCGATGGTCGCCCTCAGCAGCTCCCCTTCGGAATTCACGAAGTTCATGGAGCTCGAGACCGTGAAGCTCGATAAGCTCGTCAAGGCCGCCCACTTAAGCGTCGGAACGTGACGGCAGCCGTACACCATCTCCCGCCGAAGGCGCTGCGCGGCATTCGCGTACTCGATTTCAGCCATGTGATCGCCGGTCCTTTCACGACCTTTCACCTTGCGCAAATGGGTGCCGAGGTCACGAAGGTGGAGAAGCCCGGCGGCGGCGACGTGATGCGGCGGTCGGCCTCCGGGGCACGCGCGTTCACGGCATTCAATGCGGGCAAGCAGATGCGCGAGATCGACATCGCGTCCGCGGCCGGGCGCGCCGAGGTGCTCGCGCTCGCACGCGAGGCCGACGTGATGGTCGACAACTATCGTCCCGGCGTGCTGCGGCGGTACGGGCTGGGCTACGAAGACGTCAAAGCGGTCAACCCGCGGATCATCTACTGCGCGATCTCCGGCTACGGCTACAGCGATCCCGCGCGCACGCCGCGCGGCGCCTACGACCACGTCATCCAGGCCTTGACCGGCATGACCATGCTCGCCGGCATCGAGGGTGATCCGCCGGTCAAGGCCGGCTTTCCGGTCGTCGATGCGGCCACCGGCATCATCGGCGCGCTCGCGATCGTAACGGCGCTTCGCGAGCGCGACCAGACCGGCTCGGGCTGCTTCCTCGACGTGAGCATGTGGGCCAGTGCGCTGCAGCTCATGTACCCCTTCGCGTGCGAGACGCTGGCTTCCGATCAGGAGATTCCGCGTGTCGGAAACAAGGGCTATTCCGGCAGTCCGGCGGCCGATACCTTCGCCTGTCGCGACGGCTGGCTCGCGATCGGCGCCAACACGCCGGCGCACATTGCGCGCCTGATGGAAGCTCTCGGCGTCGCGCCCGCCGAGGTCGCGCCGTTGCTGGAACCCGCGGGAGAGGGCGGACCCGCGTTCGCGCGCGCGCGCGATCCCCAGGCCTTCCGCGAGCTGCTCGCAGCGCGCTTGGCCGGCGAGTCGGCGACCGAACTGGAACAGCGCTTGAACGCGATCGGCGTACCGGCCGCGCGCGTGCGCACATTGCGCGAGTTCACGCAGGAAGCGGTCGCTACCGGCTTGCTCGAGCCCGTCGTGCTCGGCGAGGGCGAGGCCCGCGCCACCACTCCAGGGCTGGGCTGGCGCACGCTGGGCTGATGCGCTTCAGGCACCCATCACCGAGGTCGACCCGATGGACGAGAAACTGCTGGTGATCGAGCGGCCGCAGGCCGGCTGCACCCAGATAACCCTGAACCGTCCGGAAGTCAGGAATGCGTTGTCGCGCTCGCTGCGGCGCGAGCTGACCTCGGTCATCGACGACATGAACGGCCGGGATGAAGCGCGTGTCCTGATTCTCACGGGCGCCGGCGATGCCTTCTGCGCCGGACTGGACCTCAAGGAACTCGGCGCCTCGACCTCCACCGACGTGCTCGGATTCGAGGACCGGGCGCTCAATCCGGTGGCGGCGCTGCAGAGCTTCGCCGGACCGGTCATCGGCGCCATCAACGGTCCCGCGATCACCGGCGGGTTCGAGCTTGCGCTTGCCTGCGACGTGCTCCTGTGCAGCACGAACGCGCGCTTCGCCGATACGCACGTGCGGGTCGGCATCATGCCGACCTGGGGGCTGTCGCAGCGGCTGTCCCGGGTCATCGGCGTCTACCGCGCCCGCGAGCTGTCGCTGACCGGGAATTTCCTGTCCGCGCAACGCGCCGAAGCGTGGGGATTGGTCAATCGGGTCGTCGCACCGGAACACCTGGCGACGGCTTCCCGCGAGTTGGCAAGCCAGATGCTGAGCGCGATTCCGCACATGCTGGTTTCGTACAAGCGGCTGATCAACGACGGCTTCGCCATGCCGCTGGGCGAAGCCATCGCACTGGAGAGCGAGCGAGGCCTGGCCGCGGCACGCAGCATGGACATCACCTCCATGGCGCGTCGGCGGAACGAGGTGATCGCACGGGGCGCCCGCGCAATGAAATCCGAGTGAGTCCTGGCGGGCTCGGTGGGCGTGCGAACGACCCGCCGCGGGAGCGCGGGTGGAAATCCGTTCGCCGGCCCGCTACTCCATTCCCTCGCAGCAACCGCGCAGGAAGTCCACGAATGCCCTGACCTTGGGGAGGAGCGCGCCCTGTCGGGGCAGCACCGCGTAGACCGCGCGATTCGCCGGGGCGAAGCCGTGGAGGACCTCGATCAGTCGCCCGGTCCGAAGATCGTCTTCGACCATCCACTTCGCGGTCATGATGAGCCCGCGGCCGTCGATCGCGGCATCGAGCACGATGTCCCCGTTGTTGGCGACGAGGTTTCCGGAAACCCGGTATTGGACCACCGTGCCGTCACGGGTGACGGGCCACGTCGCATTGAGCGACGCGCCCCGCGTGATGAGGCAGTTGTGCCCGGCCAGGTCGTCGGGCGAGACCGGCGTGCCGTGCTCGGCCAGATACGCGGGCGACGCGCAGAACACCCGCGTATACGGTGCGAGCTTGAACGCCACGAATCCGGGATCGATGGACTCGGCGATGCGAACGCCGACGTCGATGCGTTGCGCGAAGAGGTCGACCTTCTCGACCGAAAGGTCGATGTCCAGCGAGATGCGAGGGTACTGCCGCATGAACGCCGGCAGGCGCGGGGAAATGCGGGCGAGCGCGAACATGAGCGGCGCCGTCACGCGCAGATGCCCGCCGGGTTCGCCCCGTATTTCCGCCAGCTCGGATTCCGCGCGGTCGAGTTCGTTCAGCACGCTGACGCAGTGCTCGTAGAACCGCTGGCCGGACTCGGTCACGTACAGCCGGCGTGTCGTACGGTTCACCAGCCGCGCGCCGAGCGTGCTTTCCAGCGATGCGACATGCTTGCTGACCGTGGCCGGCGTGATGCCCATCCGCCGTGCGACCTCGGAGAAGCTCTGGAGCTCTACCACCCGCGCGAAGACCCGGAGCGAGGTCAGGTCCTTGAGGCCGCCTCCGGTTCCCTCCTGGGCCGGGACGTGGCCTTGTTCGGTCATTTGTTCCCCTGAGGTTTGGAACAAATGATATTCCATTGCCCGGATTGTGGTGAAAAACGGCCAAGCGCACACTGCCATGCAAAGCAGTGATGCCCGGAGGAGGAAGCACGATGCGACTTGCCAGCTTCAAGTGGCAGGGTAGGGAAGGATTCGGCGTCGTGAGCGGCCGGGAGATCCGCAACCTGGCGGGAGAGGTCGCGACGCTGCGCGAGGCGATCGCCGCCTGGGGCATCGATGGCCTGCGCAAGCGCGCCGCGGTGTCGGGGCCGACGATGTCCGTCGACGACATCGAATGGCTCCCGCCGATCACCCATCCGGACAAGACTCTCTGCGTGGGCCTCAACTACTTCGAGCACGCGAAGGAGGCGAAGATGGCGGTGCCGGAGCGCCCATCCATCTTCGTGCGTTTCCCGGCGGCGCAGGTCGGGCATCTGGCGCCGGTGGTCCGTCCCCGCGCGTCCAGCAGCTTCGACTACGAGGCGGAACTCGCCGTGGTCATCGGCAAGGCCGGCCGGCACATCGCCGAGGACCGCGCGATGGCGCACATCGCGGGCTACAGCTGCTTCGCCGAGAACTCCATACGCGACTGGCAGACCCACTCGCGGCAGGCCACGCCCGGGAAGAACTTCGAGAGCAGCGGTGCGTTCGGTCCGTGGCTCGTGACGCCGGACGAGGCGGGAGCGGTGGAGGCGATGGAAGTGATCGGCCGCCTGAACGGCGAGGTCATGCAGCGCGACCGGGCGGCCAACATGATCTTCTCCGTGCCTCAACTGCTCGCCTACGCCAGCACGTTCATCACGCTGCTGCCGGGTGACGTGATCGTCACCGGCACGCCGGCCGGCGTCGGCTTCACGCGCCAGCCGCCGATCTGGCTGAAGCCGGGCGATCGCTTCGAGGTGGAGATCACCGGCGTCGGCGTGCTGGCCAATCCCGTGGTCGACGAACCTCCATACGAAGGCAACTGAAATGGCAGAACCCCTTATCTGGCTCACCGAGCAGGACGTCGTTTCGCTCGTCGCCCTCGACGACGCCATTCCGGCGCTCGAGCGCGGGCTGCGCGCGCTCGGCGCCGGCGACGCCTTCAACGTTCCCAAGGCGCTTGGCGGATACGGCGACGGCTCGTCGATGCATTCGCTCGGATCGGGCGCGCCCGGGCTCGGCTATGTCGGTTACAAGAACTGGGTTCACACCAAGCGCGGCGCGACGGCGATCTACGTGATGTTCAACGCCGGCGACGGCAGCGTCGCCGCGGTCATCGAGGCCGCGGCGCTGGGCCAGATCCGGACGGCCGCGATGACCGGGGTGGGCACGCGCTGGCTTGCGCCGCAGGGCGCGGACGACATGGCCCTGATCGGCACCGGCACGCAGGCCATCACGCAGGTCGCCGCCGTCAACGCCGTGCGCCCGCTGCGCCGGGTGCGCGTCTGGAGCCCGACCGCCGAGAAGCGCAAGGCGTTCGCGGCCCGGCTGGCCGCGCAATTCCCGTTCGCCATCGACGAGGCGCCAACGCTGGACGATGCGGTGCGCGGCGCGCCGCTGGTCACCCTGGTGACGCGCGCCAAGGACCCGTTCCTGACTGCGCCGATGCTGGCGAAAGGCGCCCACCTCAACGCCGTGGGCGCGATCCTGCCCGCGAACGCGGAATTCACGCAGGACGTGTTCGACCGCGCGGGGTGGATCGCCGTCGACGACGTCACCGGCGTCCAGCGCGCATCGCGTGAATTCATGGATCGCTTCGGTGTCGGAAACGACTGGAGCCGCGTGCAGCCGATGACGGACGTGATCGCCAACGAGCGCAAGCGACCCGCGGACTGCGACGTCTCCCTCTTCAAGGCGATGGGGATGGGGCTGTCGGACCTGTCGGTTGCCCTGATGGCGCTGGAGCGGGCGCGTGCGTGCGGCGTCGGGCGAGTCATTCAGCATCCGGTGCGCACGACGCCGCGCTGGAAGAATGCGGCGGAGATCGCCGTGAAGGAGGCCATGCAATGAGCGAATCGTTCAAGTTCCACGACATTTCCGATCGGGCGCCGCGCAAGCAGGACCTGTGGCCCACGCTGATCGTCCCTCGCGCCGCCATCGAGGCCGAGATCGAGCGCCTCGCCGCGGTCGACCGCCCCGCCAGCGGGCGGCGGGCCAGCGCGGTGGAGCATCCGTCGAACACGGCACCGGTGCCCGCGTTCGCGCCCGGCATCGACGTGACGATCGAGGTGCTGAAGCCGGGCGAGGAAACGTCGGCCGTGGCGCGCAACTCGTCGATGGTCGACATGTGCATCCGCGGGACAGGGGTCGCGATGATCGGCCGGCGCTCGTTCGAGGTCGAGAAGTTCGACGTGTGGAACACGCCGTCGATGCAGCCCTATCACTATCGCAACGACGGCAAGGACCTCTTCGTGCGGCTCTCGTTCAGCAACGCGCCGCTGCTCGAACGCCTTGAGGTGCACGTCGTCGACACCAGGCCGAAGCTCGCCGACCGCGCCGACCTGCCGCCCGTCGGCGACGTGCGCGCGCGCGACAAGGCCGAGGTGATCGATCTCGGCAAGGAAGGGGCGCAGCTGCTGGGATATGAATACCTGGTCGACATCGACACGGTCGAGTGGAAGCCGCTCCTCTGGAAGTGGCAAGACGTGAATCCGCACCTCGACAAGGTCTACAACCGCGACAAGCGCTACACGGGGCGCCACCTCTACCTGCTGTACAACCCGGCGACCGAGCGGCGGGTGGGCACTTCGCCGTGCTTCTTCGCCACCATCGCGAAGTACCCGCCCGACAAGCTCGACCAGCCGCACCGTCACGTCTCGGCGGCGATCAATTACTATTTCATCGGGCACGGCAGGAGCGCGGTGATGGGCAAGCGCCTGGAATGGGAAGCGGGCGACCTGCACCTGTCCGCGCCCGGCTGGGCGGTTCACCACCACGGCTCGCGCGAGAAGGGCTTCTGCGCGCTGACCATACAGGATCATCCGCTGCACATCGCCATGGATTCGCTCCTCTGGCAGGAGAACCTGCACGCGCCGATCCTCAAGCTGGGCTCGGAGCGCCAGGGTTTCCAGACCAACATTGCAGATTTCCAACCCGCCTAGGGCCTCGGCCATGCCAGCCACCGTTGACATGCCGCCCGGCGCGACGGCCTCCGCTGCGGGCGCCGCGCTGCGGCAGGAGCTGCGCGACCTCTACGACGAAGTCGCCGACGCGCTGGACGACGATCGCGTCGAGGTGCTTCCGGAGTATTTCACCGAGGACTGCCTCTACAAGGTCACCACGCGCGAGAACTTCGACCAGGGCCTGCCCGGCGCCCTGATGTTCTGCGATGGCGCGCCGATGCTGCGCGATCGAATCCTCGCCATCCGGGAGACGCAGGTGTACGAGCCGCGCAGCTGGCGCCACTTCATCTCGGGGGTGCGCGTACTGGATGTTGCGGGCGACGTCATCCGGGCACGCGCCAATTTCCTCGTCACGGAGGCGATGTCGGACCAGGACCCGACGGTGTTCGTGGTGGGCCGCTACGTCGACACGCTGGTGCGCCGCGGCACCCGGCTGCTGTTCCAGGAGCGGCTCGCGGTGTGCGACAACCACCACGTCCGCCGCTCGATCATCATGCCGGTCTAGCAAGGCGGATTCCATGCATCGCAATCGCCTGCATCCGAACATCGCCGGCGTCGCGCTCGTGGCGGGCAGCGCGACGCCGGCGCAGGAGGCACCGGTGGCTCGTGTCCCGCTGGTACCGTCCGACACCCGGGACCCCGTCGTCGGGCCGATCTTCGACGGCATCCGGTCGCGCGGCGGACAGCCGCTCAACATGCACCGGGCGGTCGCCAACTCGCCGAAGATCTTCAAGGCGTACGTCGACATGGCGATCAGCCTGCGCACGGCGGCGACCGCGCCGCGGCTCGACCGTGAGCTCATCGTCCTGCGCACGGCGCAGCTGGTCGGCGGCGAGTACGAGTTCGCGCAGCACAAGCCCATGGCCGTGTCGTGCGGCATGTCCGTGGCGCAGCTCGACGCTCTTCCGCAATGGCGGACCAGCGGCACGTTCACCGACCGCCAGCGTGCGATCCTCGCGTATGCGGACGGAATGGCATCGGCGAAAGGCGTGGACGACGCCACCTTCGCCGAGCTGCGCAAACACTGCAACGACCAGGAAATCGTCGAGCTGACCGTCACGTCGGCGTTCTACGGCGCGGTGGCCCAGATCACGCGTGCGCTGGACGTCAAGCTCGAGCCGAACGCCGGTCAGACCGCTTACGGCGCCTGCTGAGTGCGGTCGGAAGGCAAGGAGGAATCGACATGGGCAAGACCATCCAGGCGGAGGCCGGCGCACGCAACTGGCCGGAGGAGGGGTGGACCCGCGTCCCCTTCTGGGTCTACACCGACCCCGACGTCTTCGAGCGCGAGATGGAGACGTTCTTCTACGGACCCACGTGGAACTACGTCGGCCTCGACTGCGAGATCCCCGAGCCAGGGTCGTTCAAGCGGAGTTGGATCGGCACGCGGCAGGTGATCGTGGTGCGCCTGAAGGACGGGAACGTCACGGTTCTCGAGAATCGCTGCGCGCACCGCGGCGCCCGCGTGTGCTGGCAGAACAAGGGGCGCGTCGACTCGTTCACCTGCCCGTACCACCAGTGGAACTTCGCCCTCGACGGGCGGCTGCAGGGTGTCCCCCTCAAGCGCGGCGCGCTCGGGAAAGGCGGCATGCCCGCGGATTTCGACGTCAAGCAGCATGGCCTGCAGGCGCTGTCCACGCACAACGAGAACGGCGCGATCTTCGCCTCCTTCCACCCGGCGCCGCCTTCCTTCGAGCGCTATTGCGGCCCGCAGATGTACGGCTACGTGAAGCGGCTGTTCAATGGGCGTCCCCTGAAGCTCCTGGGGTACAACCGGCAGCTGATCCCGGCCAACTGGAAGATGTACGTCGAGAACCTGAAGGACCCGTATCACGCCACGCTGCTGCACTCGTTCCTGATCACTTTCGGCCTGTGGCGGGCGGACACCCAGTCGG
Organism: uncultured beta proteobacterium; assembly: GCA_963725735.1. Lineage (GTDB taxonomy): Bacteria > Pseudomonadota > Gammaproteobacteria > Burkholderiales > Casimicrobiaceae > VBCG01. The sequence goes on from CAVRZM010000006.1 coordinate 20,545, forward strand.
AAACGATTCCTACCGAGGGCGGGCGCCACGGCATCATGATCTCGCGCAACGTCGGCAAGAAGGAGACCGCCGCGACGGACGAGATCCAGCGGTTCAAGAGCAAGCTCGAACTGGCCGACAAGGACAGCATCACGCCCGTGCGGGAGTTCGACGACGGCAAGGTGGTCGGCCTGACGCTGTTCCCGAGCGTGGTCCTGCATCAGCAGGCCAACACGCTCGGCATGCGCCACATCATCCCCAAGAGCACCGGCGAGTTCGAGCTCGCCTGGACGTACTACGGCTACGCGGACGAGGATCCGTTGTTGACGCGGCTCCGCCTGCGCCACATGAACCTCTACGGGCCCGCCGGCTTCGTCGCCATGGAGGATGGCGAGGTGATGTCCGAGTGCCAGCTCGGGGCGAAGAACTACGAGCATCGGCGGGCCGTGCTCGAGATGGGCGGGCGCGAGACCGAGGCGCAGGATCACATGGTGACCGAGGTGCTGATCCGCGCGTTCTACCGCTGGTATCGACAGGAAATGGGACTTTGAGCGCGAACCGCAACGACGGCATCCCCCGGCTGGGCCACGACGCGCTGGAGCCGGCGCTCCGCGAATTCCTCAAGCCGACGGTGGACCGGCTGGGCTACCTCGGTGAGTTCTTCCAGGTGGCGGGTCACGTGTCGGGCGCGGTGCCCGCGTTCATGCAGTACACGGCGGCCGTGAAGGCGCCGCTGGCCGACGCGCACAACGAGGTGCTGGCGCTCACGGTCTGCCACATGCTGGAGGCCGACTACGAGCGCATCCAGCACGAGCGCCTCGCACGCCGGCTCGGCTTCTCGCTCGACTGGATCGCCGCGGCTGCCGGGCGGCCGGGTGCGCATGCCTCGCAGCTCAAGGACGACGAGCGGGCTCTGCAGGCGCTCGCGCAGGCGGTGGTGGCGAGCCAGGGACTGCGCTGCGGTCCCGAGCTCGACGCCGTCGTGCGCCTCCTCGGGCCTTCGAAGGCGGTGGCGGCGTTGTTGCAGATCGCGCGCTTCGTCGGCATTGCGCAGCTCTGCAACGCGCTGGCGCTCGAGTTGCCGGTCGCTTCGGTCTTCGACGAAGCGGCGTCTCCCTAGCGCGAGGGCATCGCCCTCGCCATCGTGCGCAGGTGCGCGCATTTCGCGTCGCCGCGCGCTCATCCTCGATCCGGGATCTTGCATGGAACCGTGTGAACTTTCCGCGTGCGATGCACGCGCACTCATCGGCGACAAGTCGCTGTCGCCGGTCGAGCTTCTCGACTCGTGCCTGCGCCGCATCGAGCAGGTGAACCGGCAGGTGAACGGCGTGGTCGCGCTCGATGCCGAGCGCGCGCTGCAGGAAGCGCGCAGCGCCGAGCAGGCGGTCATGCGCGGCGATCCGTTGCCGCCGTTGCACGGACTGCCGATCGGCGTGAAGGACCTCGTCGAGACCGCCGGCCTGCGCACGACGTTCGGATCGAAGGTCTACGAGCATCACGTGCCGAACCGCGACGAAGGCATCGTCGCGTCCTTGCGCAGGAGCGGCGGCATCGTCTGCATGAAGACCAACACCCCGGAGTGGGGCGCCGGCGGCAACACCTTCAATCCGGTCTACGGCGTCAGCGGCAATCCGTTCAATCCCGCGCTGACGTGCGGCGGCTCGTCCGGTGGGTCGGCGATCGCGCTTGCCACCGGCATGGTCCCGCTCGCGCTCGGTTCCGACAATGCCGGCAGCCTGCGCATTCCCGCTTCGCTGTGCGGCGTGGTGGGCATGCGCGCCACGGCGGGGCTGGTGCCTTCCGAGACGCGCGCGGTCGCGCTGTCGTACCTCCACGTCGATGGCGCCATGGCGCGAACCGCGCGCGACGCGTGGCTGATGCTGGGCTGCCTCGCCACCGGCGACATGCGCGACGCGTTCGCCGGGACGGTCGACCCCGCGTTGCGCCTGCCGCCGGCGCCGCTCGACCTCGCGACGCTGCGCGTGGCGATCTCGCCGGACCTCGGCGGTTTCGCCGCCGTGGACGAGGGCATCCGGACGACCTTCACGGAGCGGGTCGGCGGGTTACGTTCGCATTTCCGTTCCGCCGACGACGCAGCGCCCGACGTCGCGACCGCGGACCGCGTATACGAGGTCCTGCGCGCCGTCGGCTACGTGGGCACCTGGCAGGAGCGCTACGCCGCCGCACCGGACAAGTGGGGCCGGCTGGTCCGGGAGAACCTGGAAGCGGCCGCGCGCTTCACGCTGGCCGACGTCGGCGCGGCGCACGCCGACTTCACGCGGCTCTACGCGAAGGCGCACGCGTTCTTCGAGCAATACGACCTGCTGCTGCTGCCGACCGTCGCGGTGTCGGCGTGGCCCAAGCACGAGATCTATCCCAAGTCGATCGCCGGCCAGGCCGTGGCGAACTACTTCGACTGGGTGCGCATCACCTACGCGATCACGCTACTCAACCTGCCCTGCATTTCGATCCCGTGCGGCGTCGATCCGCACGGCATTCCGTTCGGGCTGCAGCTCGTCGCGCCTCGCAACCAGGACGCGTTCCTGCTGCGCGCGGCGATCGCGCTCGAAGCGCTGCTGCAGCGGCGCCCCGCGACGCGCCGGCCGGTGCCCGACCTCGCGTGGCTCGCGCGCCAGCCTGCCGACGATCCGCTGGGCCGGCCGGTGCGATGAGTCCGACGCCGCCGGATCGCCGTTGCGCAGCAGCGCCGTCGCGCGAAAGCCGCTAGATGCCTCCGCGAGCGTCGAGGAAGCTGGCGGTGAGATAGGGACACTCGTCGGACGCCATCCACAGGATCGCGTTCGCGATCTCGTCGACGGTGCCCAGGCGCTGCATCGGGATCGCCTGCCGCATCCGGTCGAGCTGGCCCGGCGGGCGCGCCGCGTGGAGCTCCGTGTCGATGATGCCCGGCCGGATCGCGTTGACGCGGATGCCGTCGGGTGCCACCTCCTTCGCGAGGCCGATGGTCATCGTGTCCATCGCACCCTTGGTGGCCGCGTAGTGGATCCAGACATTCGGGGTGCCGAGCTGCGATGCGCCGGATGAAACGTTGATGATCGAGCCGCCCTTGCCGCCGTGGCGTGTCGACATCCGCTTCACCGCTTCGCGCGCCGCGAGAAACGCGCCGACGACGTTGGTGCGAAAGAGCGCCTCGAGCATCGGGCCGGTCACGACGTCCTCGAGGCGCCCGACCGAGCCCACCACGCCGGCGTTGTTGACGAGGAGCGTGAGCGGTCCCAGCCGGTCGGCTTCCTGGAACGCCCGTACGACGTCGGCTTCCTGCCCGACGTCCCCCTTGACCGCGAGCGCCTGTCCACCCGCCGCGGCGACGGCATCGACCACGCGCTGTGCCTCGTCGCTGCGTTCGCGATAGGTGATGACCACCTTGTAGCCGCGCTGGCCGGCGAGGCGCGCCGTGGCGGCGCCAATGCCGCGGCTGCCGCCCGTGACGATGCACACGCCGCGATCAGACACTGAGGTACTCCGAGAGGACCCGGTCGTTGCGCTCGAGCTCGCGCGTCGTGCCGGTGAAGCAGACCTGGCCCTTGGACATCACGTAGTGACGGTCCGCGAGGTCCAGCGCGACGCGCAGGTTCTGCTCGACCAGCAAGACGGCGAGCCCTTCCTTCTTGATTCGGTGCAGCACGTTGACGATCTCCTCCACGATGATCGGCGCCAGTCCTTCCGAGGGCTCGTCCAGGAGAATGACGTCCGGATTGAGCATCAGCGCCCGCGCGATCGCGAGCATCTGCTGCTCGCCGCCCGACAGCTGGAAGCCGAGGTTTGCGCGGCGCTCCTGCAGGCGGGGAAACAGCCCGTACGCTTCCGCGAGGCCCCAGCGCCCGTCGCGCCGGCGCGCGGCGACGGTGAGGTTCTCCTCGACGGTGAGGCTCGGGAAGATGCCGCGCTCCTGTGGGACGAAGCCGAAGCCTTCCTTGGCCAGGACGTGCGGCGGAATCCCCTTCAGGTCGCGGCCCCGGTAGACGATGCGCCCGGGGTCGGGCGCCAGGTAACCCATGATGGCGAGGATCGTCGTGGTCTTGCCCGCGCCGTTGCGGCCGAGCAGCGAGACGATCTCGCCCTTGCGCAGTTCGAGGGAAACGCCATGCAGCACATGGCTGTTGCCGTAGTAGGCGTTGACGTCGCGCAGCTCGAGCATCGCCGGTCCGCGTGCGCCGTCAGTGCGCGAGGCCGAGGTAGACGTTGCGCACCATCGGGTTCTCGCGGATCTCGTCGGGGGTGCCGCTTGCGAGCACCTCGCCGTAGTTGAGCACGGTGATGCGGTCGGCGAGCGAGAACACGACCTTCATGTCGTGCTCGATCATCAGGATGCCGAGCGAGGCCGGCAGCGAGCGCACGAGGTCGATCATGCTGTCGGTCTCCGCGGGCGACATGCCGGAGGTCGGCTCGTCCAGCAGCAGGACCGCCGGCTTGCTCGCGAGCGCGAGCGCGATCTCCAGCTGTCGCTGCTCGCCATAGGACAGTTCGGACACGAGCCGGTCCAGACCCTCGGTCAGCCGCGCCTGGCGCAGGATGGCCGCCGCCTCGTCGTGCAGCGCGCGGTCGGCTGCCGCCGACCGGAGGCAGCGGTACCAGCCGCCGCGCTTGGCCTGCAGCGCGAGGCGCACGTTCTCCAGCACCGTGAGGCCGCGGAACAGGTTGTTCTTCTGGAAGGTGCGTCCGATGCCGAGCTGGGCCCGCGTTTCGGGCAGCGCTTCGGTGACGTCGACGTCGCGCAGGAAGATGCGGCCGGAGGTCGGGCGCAGCTGGCCGGCAAGCTGGTGCACGAAGCTCGTCTTGCCGGCGCCGTTCGGTCCGATCAGCGCGTGGCGCTCGCCCTCTTGCACCTCGAGGTTCACGTTGCGCGTGACCACGAGGCTGCCGAACGACTTGAAGAGGTCGAGGGTGCGCAGGAGGCTCATCGGCGCTTCGTCCAGCGTGCCCGTGCCCAGCCCCAGACGCCCTGCGGCAGGAACATGACGCACAGGATGAAGATGGTGCCAACGCACAGGGCCCAGTAATCGGTGAGCGAGCTCACGACATGCTTCAGCATGAGGAAGATGCCGGCGCCGATCGCGGGGCCGATGATCGTGCCTGTACCGCCCAGGATCACCATGATGATGGCGTCGCCGGAGAGCGACCAGTGCAGGATGTCGCTCGACACGTACGCGTTCTGCAGGGCATAGAGGCCGCCGCCGACGCCGGCGAGCGCGCCCGCGATCGTAAACGAAATGAGCTTGAACCGCTGCACCGGGTAGCCCGCCGCACGCATGCGCTGCTCGTTCTCGCGGATGCCGATGAAGATCGAGCCGAGCGGCGATGCGATCAGCCGGCGGAGGAACCACAGCACCAGCAGGAAGCCGGTGGCGATCACGTAGTACTGCACGGCGCGATCGTCCAGCGACAGCCCGAAGAGGGATGGCCGGCGCAGGCCCGACAGGCCGTCCGTGCCGCCGGTCACGCTGCGCCAGGTGATCGAGGCGGACATCAGCAGCTGCGCGAAGGCCATCGTGAGCATCAGGAACGGGATGCCGGTCACGCGGATCGAGAAGAAACCGATGACCGCCGCCAGCGCTGCCGACACGACGATCCCGGCGGCAAGGCCGATCCAGCCGGACAGGCCGAGATGCACGCCGAGGATGGCCACCGTGTACGCGGACGCGCCGAAGAATGCCGCGTGGCCGAACGACAGGAGCCCGGTGTAGCCGATGAGGAGGTCGAGGCTCATTGCGAAGATCGCGAACACCAGCACCTCGCCGACGAGGCCCGTGGCGTAGTCGCCCGACAGCGGAACCCCGGCGAGCGCGAGGACGAAGGCGACCCACAGCGCGAGGCGACGCGGGGATGCGGCGGCGGACGCGGCCTCGGCGGCGAGCGCAGGCGAAGGCGGCACGCCGGGCGGGACGGTGCCCCCGCCGGACGGCATCGACTTCTGAGGCGTCGCCATCCCCTTTACGCCTTGCCCACGCCGAACAGGCCTTGCGGGCGGGTCAGCAGGACCACCACCATCAGGAAGTAGATCAGGAACAGCGCGAAGCCGGGGACGTACGCCTTGCCGAACGTGTCCACGAGTCCGACGAACAGGCTCGCCACGAAGGCGCCGCGGAGACTGCCCATGCCGCCTATCACGACGACGATGAATGCCGGAATCAGGATCTCGATGTCCATGCCGGGATACAGGCCGAGGATGGGCGCGGCCACGGTGCCGCCGACCGCCGCGAGGCCCACGCCCAGCGCGAACACGGCGCCGAACAGGAACTGCACGTTGATGCCGATGCCGCGCGCGGTGAAGGCGTCGTCCACGCCGGCCCGGACCATCGCGCCCACCCGGCTGCGCTCGAGGAACAGCCACAGCAGGAGCGCCGTGACGCCGCCGAATACGATCACGAACACGCGATACTTGGGGATGATGATGCCGCCGGCGTCGATCACGCCGGTGAGGATCTCGGGCACTGCGAGCTCGCGGATTTCCGCGCCCCAGATCATCCGCACGAGGTCGACGAAGACGAAGGTGAAACCGAAGGTGAGCAGCACCTGGTCCAGGTGGCCCCGCGAATACAGGCGGCGGATGAAGACCCGCTCCATGGCCACACCGATCGCGACCGCCGGAATCCACGACAGCGCGAGCGCCGCCCAGAAGCTGCCGGTCCACTTCATGATGGCGAGCGCGCAGAACGCGCCGATCATGAAGAACGACCCGTGCGCGATGTTGACCACGTTCATGAGCCCGAAGATCAGCGAGAGCCCCGCCGACATCAGGAACAGCAGCACGCCATAGGCCAGGCCGTTGACGAGCTGGGTCGCGACGAAATCCATGCGCAGGGCGTCCTCGCCGGCCGCGGCACCCGCGTAGCGGGGCGCCGCGGCCGGGCTTCGCGTGGAGCGGCGGGTCAGCTCGTCTTGGTCGGGGGCTCGGTCACGTCCTTGTACGTCTGGAGGACGCGGTTGGTGATGCGGCCGTCGACCTCGGCCACCTCGCGGATGTAGACGTTGTGGATCGGTCCCTGCGTCTGCGGATTGAACCGGAACGGGCCGCGCGGCGCGTTGAGCTTCAGCGCGAGCATCGCTGCGCGCAGCTTGTCCTTGTCCTGCGTGTTGCCGTCGACCGCCTTGAGCGATTCGGCGAAGATGCGCGCGGCGATGTAGCCGTACTCGCTGTAGACGCTCGGATACTCGTTGAACCGCGCCCGGTAGTCGGCGACGAATTTCTTGTTCTCGGCGTTGTCGAGCGTGTCGGCGTAGTGCAGCGACGACAGCGCGCCGAGCGCGCTCTTGCCCTGCGCGGGGAGCGTGTCGCTCTCGACCATGAAGCCGGAGCCGGTGAGCTTCGTCTTGGCCTTGAGACCGTACTCGTCGTATTGCTTGACGAAGCGCACGGCGTCGGTGCCCGCGTAGAAGCTGTAGGAAGCGGGCATGTTCAGGCTGCGCACGTCGGCGAGATAGGCCGAGAAGTCGTTGTTGCCCAGCGGCGGATAGATCTCCTTGACGATCTTGCCGCCTTTCTTGACGAACCCGATCTTGAACTCGGCGATGGTGCCGCGGCCGCCCGCGAAGTCCGACGCCGTGGTTACCGTCTCCTTGGCGACGTTGTCGTAGAACCAGTCGCCCATCGTCGCGTGGATCGGATGGGTGGAGATGGAGCAGCGGAAGATGTACGGCACGCCGGTGTAGCCCAGGTCCGCCACGCCCGCGCCGCTGCACAGGAAGAACGTCTTGCTCTGCCGGATGTAATCCACCGCGGCGAGCGCCACGTTGCTCGCCTGGATGCCGGTGACGAGGTCGACGTGGTCGCTTTCGACCAGCTTGCGCAGCTTGGCGAGCCCGACCTGCGGATTGATCTCGTCGTCCTCGCGGATGATCTCGATCTTGCGGCCGGCGACCGTGCCGCCGAGCTGGTCGAAGTAGAGCTGCATGCCGTTCAGGTTGGCGTTGCCGAGGGCGGCGAACACCTTCGAGAACGAGTTGACGACTCCGATGCGGATCGGCTCGCGCGATTGCGCCAGGATCGCGGGTGCGCGCCCCAGGAGCGTGGCGCCCGAAACCGCAGCCGCACCCGTGACGAAGCGGCGGCGGCCTTCCGACTGGACCGCGTCCGGCTGGTCTTTCTCCATGTTGCCTCCTTGTGGACGACCCGGCCTTGTGGATAGGCGACCCGAGTCTGTTGTCGGGGGATTCTAGGGACCGGACGAGATTACGCGCAAGCGACGCACCGGGAACAACATTTGTTCCGGATTCCCCGGGAAACCGCCCGCACCGGCGCTGATTTGTTCCGGCACACTACGGGCCGCGTTCGGGAATTCCCGGTAATGGTGCAATCAGCCGCACGAGGAGCGAGGCATGGCAGGCGGGCGATGGATCAAAGTGGCACCCCAGGATGCCGTACCGGAAGGCAGCACGCTACAGGTCAGCGTCGAGGGCGAGCCGGTCTGCCTCTACAACCTCGGCGGCGCGATCTACGCGACGCAGGACGTCTGCACGCACGCCCAGGCCCACCTGTCCGAGGGCTTCGTCGACGGCGACTGCATCGAGTGCCCCCTGCACCAGGCGCTGTTCCACATTCCGACCGGGAAAGTCCGCGGCGAGCCGGCGACCGAGGACCTGCGCGTGTACCCCGTGCGCTTCGCCGACGGCGCCATCGAGGTCCAGGCGGCCGCGTAGCCGGTTCCGGCCGACCCCACCTTCCACGCATCCAGCAGGCCGAGCCATGATCACACTTCCCAAGGGCGCGCTGACGGGGTCGTACCCGCCGCTCGTCACGCCATTCCGCGACGGCCGCGTCGACTACGACACGTATGCCGGGCTGGTGGAGCACCAGATCGCCAGCGGCACCCACGGCATCGTCGTCAACGGCACCTCGGCCGAGCCGACGTCGCTGACGATCGACGAGCGCAACCAGCTCGTGCGCACCGCGATCGAGGTCTCGGCCAGGCGCATTCCGGTGGTGGCGCAGACCGGTTCGCAATCCCACGCCGAGACCGTCGTGCTCACCGACTTCGCCACGCGCGCGGGGGCCGACGCCATCATGGTGCTGACCCCGTTCTTCATCCGCGCGCCGCAGCGCGGCGTGGTGGCGTACTTCGACGACATCGCCGGACGTACGCCGCTGCCCGTGCTCATGTATCACATCCCGGGACGCTCGGCGTTCAAGGTCGAGCTCGATACGCTCCTGCGGATTGCCGAGGCGCGCCCCAACTTCTGCGGCATCAAGCATGCGGTCGACGACCACAACCTCGTGACCCAGATGATCGCTCGGCTGGGTCCGGAATTCCGCGTCTTCGTCGGCCTGGAGGAGTTCACGTTCCCGATGATGGCCCTGGGCGCGCTGGGCACCATGAACGCGGTGGCCAACGTGGCGCCGCGGCAGGTCGCGCAGATGTGCGAGGAGACGCTCGCCGGCCACATGGCGGCGGCCCGCAAGCTGCACTTCGACCTCTTCGAGCTCATGACGGCGGTGTTCTGGGACACGAACCCCATTCCGATGAAGTACATGATGAAGCGCATGGGCCTCCTGCCCACCAACGAGCACCGTCTGCCGCTCCTGCCGGCGACACGGGAGCTCGAGCAGCGGCTCGACGCGTTGCTCGCACGCACGGGACTGGTCGCGGGTTGACGGGTCCGCGGAGGAGGGGAGACGGCCATGCACGAGGCGATGGACAAGGCGCTGCGCACGATCCGGGCCGAGCACCGTTCGCTGGGGGCGGTGCTGCATGCCCTGAAGGCCACCGTTGCCGCGATCGGCGACGCGCCTGCGGATTTCCCGTTGCTGTGGCGCATGCTCTACTACATCGAGGCCTATCCCGATCGGCTGCATCACCCCAAGGAGGACCGCGAGCTCTTCCCACGGGTGCGCCTGCGCTCGCCGCAGGCGGCCGGCGTCGTCGACGAGCTGGAGCGGCAGCACCGGCAATGCGAGAGCCGGCTGGACGAGGTTCGCCATGCGCTCGGCCACTGCGAGGCGGGCGTGCGCGAGGCCGTGCCGCTGGTCAAGGCGCGCGTGGATGCCTTCGCCGACTTCTACTGGCGGCACATGCTGATGGAGGAGCGTGAGCTGCTCCCGTTTGCGGAGGAGCACCTGACCGATGCGGATTGGGAGGCCGTCGCCGCCTCGTTCGCCATGAATGCCGACCCGATGCAGGGCGACCCCGAGGACGAGTTCTGGGCGCTCCTGCACGACATCGTGCGGCGCGCGCCCGCGCCCGTCGGCCTCGGTGCCGCGCCGGGAGCTTAGCCATTCGGCATGCCGCGCGCGCCGCGCCGGCGGTCATCCGGCCGCGGCCTTGCGCGGCCTCACGAGGTATTTCTCGCCGGTTGCGCGCTTCGCATAGCGAGCAATCTGCGCGGGATCGAGCAGCTCGGCAAGCGATAGCTCGCCCGCATAGTGGCTCCGGAACGTCGAATGGAGGCCGGCCACGATGCGCGCCTTGAGCTCGCTCGTCCGCTGCGGTCCGATCCTCTGCAGGAACGGCCACAGCAGCCAGCCGCCGACGCCCCAAGCGAGCCCGAAGGTCCGCCGGATCACCGTCGGGCTCGGATCGAGCGAGCCGTAGACGTACACCTGCTTGTGGACGCTCGTGCCGTAACGGCTGTAGGCGGTCCCGGTGCGCGCGAGCGCCGCTTCCATGGCGGCGAGTATTTGACCGGCGAGCGTTCCGCCGCCGATCGCATCGAACGCAAGCGTGGCGTCCGTGGCCGCGATCGCGTCGGTCAGCGCGGCCATGAAGTCCGGCGCGTCCGTGCTGCAGACATGGCGGACGCCGAGCGAGCGCAGCAAGGCTTCCTGTTCTGCGGCCCGGACCACGGCCACGAGCGGGATGCCGTCCTCCTCGCAGATGCGCACCAGCATCTGGCCCAGGTTGGAGGCGGCCGCGGTATGCACGAGCGCGCGGTGCCCTTCGCTGCGCATCGTCTCGATCATGCCCAGCGCGGTGAGCGGATTGATGAAGCACGACGCGCCGTCCGCGAATGGCGTGCCGTCCGGCAGCGCCATGCACTGCCCGGCCTTGACGCAGCAGAATTCCGCATAGAGGCCGCCCCCGAAGACGGCTACGCGGCGACCGGTCAGCGCCTGCGCGGCGGGCGAGGAGCCCGCGGCCACCACCGTGCCGGCACCCTCGTTGCCGACGCGGAGCGGCTGGCCGACCCGACCTTCGACGCTTGCCATTCGCTCGGGCGGGATGCGCGCCGTGAGCACCGGTCGGTGCGATGTGCCGCCAGGCTGCGCAGTCGCGAGGTCGGCGACGGCGAACAGGAGACCCTGGTCCGACGGATTGACCGGGCTCGCCTCGACCTGGACGAGCACTTCGTCCTCGGCGGGAACGGGAAGGTCGACATCGACGAGCGCGACCTCGAGCTCGCCGGAGGACTTGACCAAGGTTCGCACCGCGAGACAGCGTGCAGGAATCGTCATGGGTGCGCTGGCGTCCCTGCGGAATGGGTCCCTGTCGCGCAGTCCCGCGTCAGGGCGGCATGACCAGCCACAGCCGGTTGCGCCCGTCGGCAAATTCGTAGCGCGCACCGTACGCGAGCTTGCCGACCAGATAGACGCCGAGGCCGTCGGTCGGCGGCGCCGCGAGCGCCGTGACGTCATCCGACGGCAGCGTGGACAGGCGCGCCAGCGGATCGTAGGGTGGCGCCGAATCCTCGTACTCGACGGCCAGGTAGCCGTCGATCATCGCGAGGGCAATGCGGATCGGCGTATCGCATTCGCCCCCATACCCATGCTGGATCGAATTGGTGAAGAGCTCCTCGATGACCAGGCGCAGGCGCAGCGCGGTCGGGCGCCCGATGCCGTGGCGTTCGCAGAAGGCCTGCGCGAATGCGGCCGTGTCGGTCACCGCGGCAAAGCGAGCCGGCAATTCGCGGACTTCGCGGGAAGGAGTGGGTTGCGACAAGGAGGCAGGTCCGGATTAGACTGGCACGACCGTCGCCGATGGCGAGGTGGTGGCCGCCGCATAATGCTCGCATAATCGGTGCGTCGCGGACAAATGGCCTTGGGCAGGGGGAAGAAGATGCCGATTGCGTTGCCGTGGATCGGCCGTGCCGCGCTGGCGGTCGGCATGCTGGCGGTGGCCGCACAGTCCTGTGCGGCGGACATCGGCCGGATCAAGGTCGCGCGCGGGCAGGTTGCCATCGAGCGTGCCGGGGCCACGCTGCCGGGTTCGGTCGGCACGCGGGTGCAGGCCTCCGACACGATCCGGACGGGCGACGACGGGTCCGTCGGCATCACCATGGACGACGACTCGTTGCTGTCGGCCGGGCCCAACACCGTGCTGGTGCTGGATCGCTACGCGTTCGATCCGACGACCAACCAGGGGCGGCTCGATGCGGCGCTCAACAAGGGAACGCTGGCGGTCATCTCGGGGCGCATCGCCAAGCAATCGCCGGACGCCATGACCGTGCGCACGCCGGCGGTGATTCTCGGCGTGCGCGGCACGTCGTTCGTGGTCAGCGCCAATGAGTGACCGGCTGCGGCCGTCCGTGCGCGGCATGGTCGTCGCGCTGGCGATCGTGTTGGTCGCCGGCTGCGCCAGCAAGGGCAGCGTCGTGCTGCTGCCGGAAGCGGACGGCCGGCCGACGGCGGTCACCGTCCGCCAGGCGGACGCGGAGGTCGTGCTCGATCGTCCCTACGCGGCCGCCAACGTCGGTGCACGCGGCCTCGACGCGTACCAGTCCAGCCCCCAGGACGTGCAAGCGCAATTCGGACCGGCGCTGGCCGCGCAGCCGATGCGCGCGGACACCTTCGTCCTCTACTTCGTCGAGGGCAAGGACGAGTTCACGGAGGAGTCGAAGCGGCTGGTCGACAGGGTCTTGGCGGAGGTGGCCCGCCGCCCGGTGCCCGATGTGCTGGTGGTGGGACACACGGACAGCGTCGGCAACGACCCGGTGAACGACGCGCTCGGCCTGCGACGGGCGGAGACGGTGCGCGCCGGATTGATCGCCTCGGGCGTTCCCGCGAACGACGTGCAGGCGATCTCGCGCGGCAAGCGCGCGCCGGCGGTGCCGACGCCCGACGGCGTCGCGGAGCCGCGCAATCGCCGGGTCGAGATCATCGTCCGCTGACCCGGTCGGCGGTCGCGCGCCGACGCGCAACCAAGGCTCAACCCGCGGGCGCGTGCCGATCGGTCCAGCGCAGCGCCAGGACCGTGAGGTCGTCGGCGGGCTCGGCGCCCGCGGCGAACGATGCGACGTCGGCGCGGACGGCATCGACCACGCCCTGCGCCGTGACACCGGGACGCGAGAGTCCTTCGAGGAGCGCGAGCAGGCGCGAGCTGCCGTAGCGCGCCTGGCGGCGATCCTGCGCGTCCACGACGCCATCGGTGACCACGCAGATCACCTCGCCCGGCCGCAGGCGCCGATGGCCCATGCGGTACGGGAAGCGGTCGACCGTGCACAACGGCGGTCCGGCACCGTCGGTGAGCCTGGCGCATGCGCCGCCGTCCGGGCTCAGCACGACGGGATCGTCATGTCCCGCGTTGCAGTAATCGAGTTCGCCGGTCCCGAGATGGAGGATGCCGGCGAAGGCCGTGATGAAGAACATCTCGGGATTGTCGCGCGAGACCTCGTCGTTCGCGGATTGCATCAGGTCGCTGATCGCGGCCTCGCTGTTGCGCATCGTGACGCTCTTGTACAGCGCCTTGCCCACGGCCATGAACAGGCTGGCGGACAGTCCCTTGCCCGCCACGTCGCCGACGAGAAAGAACAGGCGGTCGCCTTCGAGCCGGAAGTAGTCGTAGAGGTCGCCGCCGACCTCGCGCGCCGGCGTCATCGACGCTGCGATCTCGAAGCGCGCATCGTCGCCGAGTGCGCCCGGGCGCGGAAGGAATCCGATCTGGATGCGCTTCGCCGCCTCGAAGCTCGCCGGCGACATAGGCTGCGTGTTCCCGCTGCTCGCGGATGGCGAGCTCGAGCGCCTTGCGCTGCCGCGACGCTTCGGCCAGGGTGAGCACGAGGAGCACGCCGAAGAGGAGCAGCAGTCCGACCGCGGGAACCGCCGCGTCGAACACGAGACCGCGCCATGCGAACGCCCCGATGCCGGCCAGCAGCGGCGCGGCGACGCAGCCCACCGCGAGCAGCGCCGCGTGGCCCGGCTTCCAGCGCGGCGTGGCGAAGACGAGCAGCAGCCCGAGCAGCAGGAACACCGCGACCTCCAGCCACGGCGCCCAGCGCGGCCGGGTCAGCCACGTCTGGCCGTAGAGGTTCTCGAGCAGTTGCGCGTGGACCTCGCTGCCGGGCATGCGCTCGCCGAGCGGCGTCTGCACGTAATCGACCAACGCGAGCCCGGTGGCGCCGATCAGCACCAGCTTGCGCTGCAGGCGCGATGCGTCGAACTTGCCGTCGAGCACGTCGACCGCCGAGACATACCGGCGCGGATCCCGCTTCGAATAGTAGAGGCGAACCTGTCCGTCCGCCTCGGTAGGCAGCGTGAGATCGCCGATGGCGACGGCGTCGACCTCGGACCCGCGGGCATGGAGACGGATGTCCGGAACGCCCAGCGCGACGCGCAGCATTTCCGTCGCCAGCGACGGCACGAGACGGTCGGCGACGCGGACCACCAGCGGCGCGCGCCGGATGACGTCGTCCGGGGACCCGGCCGAGATCGCACCATGTCCGGACGCGGCGCGATCGATCTCGGCGATGTTCGCCAGTCCTCCGGCGAAGCGCGGGACGTTCACGGCAATGCCCGGCGTCCCTTGGCGTGACCGATCGACGACGAGGAAGGGCGGCGCCCGCAGCTCGCCCTCCGTGGGCTCCGGCGTGCCCGCCAGTCCGAGCACGACCGGTCCGGCGGCGATGGCACGCGCGAGCACGGTGTCGTTGGCGGGAAGCGCGTCGAGGCGACCGGCCAGCACCGGGTCGTCCTGCCGCGCCGACCGCAACAGGCGCTCGGGCGACAGACGGTCGGGCTCCGGCATCAGGATGTCGATGCCGATCGCCGCGGGATCGTGGCGCTCGATCTCCTGCAGGAGTTCGGCGAGGAGCGTCCGCGGCCACGGCCACTGACCCCGCTGCGCAAGGCTGCGCTCGTCGATCTCGACGACGATCGCCGGCAGCGACGCGACGTCGCGCGGCTTCATGACCTGGTACCCATCGAACCACGCGGTCTGGAGGCGAAGGGTCCAGGGTGGCGCCCACCCCACCAGCAGGGCGAGGCCGATCAGCAGCACGAGGCCGACGAGCGCTATCCGGCCATAGGCGGGCGCTTCCGCCTGCACCGCTACCGGCGCCGTCACAGCACGATTTCCATCCCGTCGTAGGCGGCCGAGACGCGCAGTGGCTTGGCCTGGTCCGGACGCGCGAGCTCCTCGTAGCGCTGCGTCTCCGCCAATATCCGGGCGATCGACTCGTCGCCGTGCACGGGTTCATGGTGGAACAGGCACAGGTGCCCGGCGCCGGCCATCTGGCACAGCTCGACGCCGACGATGTTGCTCGAATGTCCCCAGTCCGCCTTGACCGAGATCGAGTCGGCGAGCGAGTACATCGCGTCGAAGACGACGAGGTCGGCATCCCGGAAGAACTCGACGAAGCGATGCGTCTCGGCGAGGTCCGTCAGCGTGTGCTCCGAGTCCGTCGTGTAGATCAGCGTCTTTTGCGCCGACGAGAAGCGATAGCCATAGGAGTCGCCCGCATGCCGCTGGAGCATGAGCCGGACGTTGAGCCCGGCAATTCCGTAGTCGCGGTCCGGCTCGAGGCGGATGAACTCGATGCTCGCGCCCAGTGCGGAAAAATCGACGGGAAACGAAGGGGCCGCCTGCTGCCGCCGCAGCGCGGCCTCGAGCTCAGCGTGCCCGCCGTAGATGCGGATGCGATTGCCCGGCCGATACGCGGGCGCGAAGAACGGGAATCCCATGATGTGGTCCCAGTGCACGTGGGACATGAAGACATGGAACGTCTGCGGCGTGGCGGCACCGTGGCGGGCGATGACGCCCTGGCCGAAAGGACGCACGCCGGTGCCCAGGTCGCAGAGGACGTATTCCGGGCCGCCGGTGACGATCTCGACGCAAGGGCTGTGTCCGCCGAAGGTCCCGGACACGGCAAGCCCGAGGCTGTCCACATACGCTTCGAGATCGCCGTCGCAGTCGAACGTGCGCCCGGCCGCGCCGCGCAACGCGGCGATCACCTTGGCCCGGACGCCCGTCGCGGTGAGCGCGATCGGAAGCGATCCGCGCGTTCCCCAGAACCGGACACGATTCACGTCGGGGCAGCGTCGTAGGCCGCCGTCGCCGGCGCGGACAGCGCCACCAGTGCGTCGCGCACCGACGGGAAGACATCCACCACGAACCGGAACCGCGCGATCTCGAAGATTTCCGCGACGGCCGATTGCAGGCCGGCGACGGCGATCGGCGCATCCCGCGCGCGCATCTGCTTCGCGGCCACCATCAGGACACGCAATCCCATGCTGCTGATGTACTCGACGCCCGCGAAATCCAGCACGAGCGGCTTACGGGTGGCAGCGGCCTCGTCGACGAAAGGCGTCAATGCCTGCTCGAGCTTCTTGGCATTGGGGTGATCGATTTGCCCCACGGGCGCCACCACGACGACGTCGGCAAGCCTGCGACTGGTGAACTCCACGTCTTCCTCCGGGCGATGGCACGACGGCTCCCGCACCTTGCCGTCGGATTATAGTGTTTCGCGGACGGGACTTTCTCGCCTTGCGATGCAACCACGGGACTCGATCATGGCTCAATTCGGCACCGTCATCCAATCCTGGTCGCCGGCAATACTCGGCGCGCTGCGGATCGTCACCGCGTTCATGTTCATGCAGCACGGCACGGCAAAGCTCTTCCAAATTCCACACGTCGAGGCGCTGGCCGGCGTTCCGCTGCTGTCGCTTGCGGGCGCGGCCGGAATCCTGGAGTTCGTGGGCGGAGCGCTGCTGCTGATCGGCCTGTTCACGCGCCCGGTGGCATTCCTGCTTGCAGGCGAGATGGCGGTCGCCTACTTCCTGGCGCACGCTCCGCACGCGTTCCTGCCCCTGCAAAACGGCGGCGAGCTGGCGGTGCAATGGTGCTTCGTCTTCCTCTACTTCTGGGCCGCGGGTCCGGGCGCGTGGAGCGTGGACGGACTTCGGGACAGAAAGGCGTGAACGATGCCACGCGCTCGCCGGCGGCATCCGGTGCGCTGCGCGCGCTGCATTCGCGACCCGTGCGGGAGCGATGCGGCGGAAGGGTCACGATAGGCATCACCGCCCGAACTTTGCTATCGTCGCGTCGGGCCGGCACGTCGGCCAATTCGGGAGAGGGATCATGACCACGGTCGCGAGCGCCCCATCGACCATGCCGCGGCGCAACAACGCGCTGGGCGTGCATTCGCTCAATCGCTTCGTGTTCACGGTCCCCGACTTGGCGCCTGCCGAGGCGTTCTATCGATCGTTCGGGCTCGACGCGCGGCGCGACGGCAATCGCCTCGACCTCCACACGCACGGCCATGCGCACTGCTGGGGCAGCGTGTACGCGAACGGCGAGCCGAAGCGGCTGCAGTACCTGAGCTTCGCCGCCTACGCGGACGATTTCGATGCGCTCGCGCAGCGCGTGCGCGGCGCCGGGGCCGTCGACGCGCATCCGCTCTCGGACGGGGAGGGCGTGTGGACGCGCGATGCCGACGGCACGCCGATCCAGGTCGTCGTCGGGCCGAAGGTGTCGCCGGCGGTGAAGGAAGCGAACACGGAGATGCCGCCGCCGCCGCCCGGCAAGGGCGCGGCACCGGGCCGCAGCGCGGCCGCGCCGGTGCGGCCGCGGCGCCTGTCGCACGTGCTGCTGTTCTCGCCGGACGTGCCGCGCCAGGCCGCGTTCTACGAGCGCGTCCTCGGCCTGCGCCTGGCCGACCGCTCCGCCGACATCATCGCATTCATGTACGGACCGCATGCGAGCGACCACCACATGATCGCATTCGCGAAATCGGATGCACGGGGCCTGCACCATTCGAGCTGGGACGTCGGCTGCTTCGACGACGTGGGGCTCGGCGCCGAGCTCATGAAGGCCAAGGGTTACGACCACGGGTGGGGCGTGGGCCGGCACGTGCTGGGCTCGAACTATTTCTACTACGTGCAGGACCCGTGGGGGAGCTGGGCCGAGTACTCGTACGACATCGACTTCGTCCCTGCCGACGTCGACTGGCCGGCCGCCGACCATCCGTTGGAGGATTCGTTCTACATCTGGGGGCCGAAGGTCCCCGACGACTTCGTCGTCAATCGCGAGCAAGCGCGCACCGCCTGAACCGGCGGGACGCGACAACAACGGCACACCCGAGGCGGCGAATCGCGCCGCCGCGGCAGTGCCCAGGACATCGTCCACGGAGGAGGAACGCTCGATGAGGACCGCACACCGCTTGACCCGCTGGCTGGGCGCCGCCGCATGCGCCTTCGCACTCATGGCGACCGGCGCGCACGCGCAGGGCAAGGAGCCGCCCGTCAGGATCGGCAGCACGCTCGCCCTGACCGGGCCGCTCGCGGCGACGGGCCTCGTCCACAAGGTCGTCGGCGAGATCTACGTCGAGCAGTTGAACAAGCGCGGCGGCCTGCTCGGCCGGCGCGTCGAGTGGATCGTCAAGGACGACCAGTCGAAGCCCGACCTCGCGCGCACCCTCTACGAGCAGCTCATCACCGTCGACAAGGTCGATCTGCTGATGGGCCCGTATGCCACCGGCGCGATCCTTTCGGCGATGAGCGTCGCGCAGCGCTACGACAAGATGCTCGTCCACCACACGTTCGGCATCCCGTCGCTCGCCAAGTACGACAAGCAGTTCCCGGCGTGGTCGCTCGGTCCCGATCCCGCGAACACGGTGCCGACCACCGTGTTCAACGCGCTGGCCGCGTCGCCCAAGCCGCCGAAGACGATCGCGGTGGTCACCAGCAAGTTCCCGTCGGTCCACTTCATGTCGCTCGGCGCGCGCGAGGTCGCGAAGAAGCGCGGGTTGAACGAAGTGCTGTTCCTCGAGTGGGACTTCGGCAACCTCGACTACGCGCCGATCGCTGCGCGCATCAAGGACGCCAAGCCGGACTTCCTCTGGGTCGGCGCCATCGGGCTCGAAGGCAACCAGCTCCTGGAAGCGATGAGCAAGATCGACTACACGCCGGTCGAGCACTTCTACATGTATCCCGCGCCGGGCCCGATGTCGAAGTCGCCCCTTGCGAAGAACGCGCTCTCGATGACCGTGTTCGAGGAGCATCCGCCGTTCTCCAACGCGCCGGGCGCCAAGGAGTTCATCGAGCTGTATCACGCGCAGGCGGCGAAGGCGGGCATCCCGGATACGAATGTCGAGGTGCAGGCCGCGGCGTCGTACACGGCGTGGCAGATCCTCGAGGCGGCCGTGCGCGCGACGAACAGCCTCGACGACGCGAAGATGGCGGCGTGGCTCAAGGCCAACAAGGTCGATACGATCCAGGGCAAGCTGCGTTTCGACGGCCCGAGCAACTATGGCGACGACCTGATGCGCGTCAAGCAGGTGCAGAACGGGCGCTGGGTCACCGTCTATCCGAAGGAGTACGCGGCTCCGGGCGCGACGCTGCTCGTGCAATGACGTTTCCGAGCGGGACGCTGCTCGCGCAGTCGGCGCTCTCCGGCGTCTTCATCGGCAGCATGTACGGTCTGCTGGGGATGGGGCTCGGCCTCGCGTGGGGATTGCTGCACATCATCAACCTCGCGCATTTCGGGTTCGCGTTCCTCGCGGCCTACCTGTGCTACCAGCTCTCGAGCGTCGGCGGCATGGATCCGCTGGCCACGCTCGCGCTGATCGTTCCGCTGTTCTTCGTCCTGGGTGTGGCCGTGCAGTGGCTGCTGTCGCGCTTCGCGGTGTCGCCGCTCAACTCGCTGCTCGCCACGTTCGGCCTGACGGCGATCATCGAAGCGGCCGTCCAGTATTTCTGGACCGCGGATTTCCGCAAGCTCGAGTCCGTCTACGCGACACGGAAGCTGCGCGTGGGCGAGCTCTTCGTGCCGGTGCCGGAATTGCTGACCCTGGTGCTGGCGCTCGCGCTCGGCTTCGGCATCTGGGCGGCGATGCGCTACACGGACCTCGGTCGCGCGCTGCGCGCGCTGGCCGAGGACGCGCCGATGGCGGCGGCCTTCGGCGTGAACCGGCGGGCGCACGCGCTGCTGCTCGCGGGCCTGTGCGGCGCGCTCGCGGGCATCGCCGGCGTCTGCCTTGCGCTGTCGTTCACGCTGACGCCGGCGCAGATCTATGCATGGGTGGGCGTCGTCTTCGCGGCGGTGATGCTGGGCGGATTGGGCTCGCCGCTCGGACCGCTCGCCGCCGGCATCGTCATCGGGGTCAGCGAGGCGCTCACGATGGCGTTCGCCTCGCCGTCGTGGGCACCGATCGTTTCGTTCTCGCTGCTGATCGCGCTCCTGCTGCTGCGCCCGGGTCGCACCTGAAGCTCGACCGGACGCTTGTCGGGATCGCCGCCGCGGGCTTGGCGCTCGCGGTCGTGCCGTTCCTGCGCCTGCCGGCGTTCTACGAGTCGTTCCTGTACCTCGTGTTCCACTGGATCGTGCTCGCCACGTCGTGGAACATCCTCTCCGGCTATTCCGGCTACTTCTCGTTCGGGCACGGCGCGTTCTACGGCGCCGGCGTCTACACGACCGCGGTGCTCGCCGGCAAGTACGACGTGCCGTTCCTGTGGACGCTGCCCGCCGCGGGGCTGGTCGCCGCGCTGCTGGGACTCGGATTGGGCGCGGTGGTCTTCCGCGTGCGCCACGTGCGCGGCGAGCTGTTCGCGCTGCTGACGCTGGCGGCCACCTTCGTGCTCGCGACGATCGTCCTCAACACGCCCATCGACGGCGGTCCGGGGGTGTACCTGTCGTCGGTTCCTACCCCCAAGCTCGCGCCGACGGCGTCGGGGACGTTCTACATGATGGCGCTGGTGCTCGCGATCGTGACGGTGGCGATCGCGTACGCGATCACGCGCGCTCGTCTGGGCCTCGGGCTCTTCGCGATCCACGACGACGAGGACGCGGCGGAGGTGATGGGCGTGCCGACCTACGGGTACAAGCTCGTCGCGTTCGGCGTCTCCTGCGCCCTGGCCGGCATCGCGGGCGGCATCCAGGCGTTGTTCGTGACGTACGTCACGTCGGGCAGCACCTTCAACATCACGGTGCCGCTGACGGTCGTGCTGATGAGCGTGCTCGGGGGCACGCGCTTCTGGTTCGGCCCGGCGATCGGTGCCACCGCCATCACGATCCTGCTCTACGCGACGACCGCCGCCGACCAGGCGGTGGCCGGCAAGGCCGTGGTGGGCGCCGTTCTGCTCGCGGCGATCCTGCTGATGCCGGAAGGCATCCTCGGCCTGGTCTTTGCGCGTCGCGGCCGCGGCGCGGCGCCTGCACCGGCGTCGGCTCTTGCTCCGGTTCACGTGGACGGGGCCTTCGTCGCCGTCGAGACACCGGTCGCCGGCGACGAGCGTCCGGTGCTGCTGGCGGTGCGCGGCATCGCCAAGTCGTTCAAGGGCGTGCGCGCGCTCGACGGCGTCGATCTCGACGTGCGCGACGGCGAACTGCTTGGCGTGATCGGTCCCAACGGATCGGGCAAGTCGACGCTGATCAACGTGGTGAGCGGCCATTTTCGCGCCGATGCCGGAAGCGCGCGCTTCGGCGGCGTGGATCTGCTGGCGCTGCCTGCGCACCGGATCGCACGGGCGGGTGTGGCGCGCACGTACCAGATCCCGCGGCCGTTCCCGCACCTCACGGTCCGCGACAACGTGGCGCTGGCGGCGATGTTCGGCGGCGCGGCGCTCGACCGCCGGCACGCGAACGAAGCCGCCGCGCACTGGCTGCAATTCACCGGCCTCGCGGCGCGCGCGAACGCCTATCCGGGCGACCTCAACCTGCACCAGGTCAAGTTCCTCGAGCTCGCGCGCGGGCTCGCCGCCCGGCCGCGCCTGCTCCTGCTCGACGAGGTTCTCTCGGGCCTGACGCCGGCGGAGATCGACGGCGCGGTCGACCTCATCTGCCGCATCCGGGCGCAGGGCACGACGATCGTGCTGGTCGAGCACGTCATGCGGGTCGTGACGGCGCTGGCCGAGCGCGTCGTGGTCCTGGACCAGGGCCGCGTGCTGGCCGAAGGTCGCACGGCCGACGTGATGGCGCGCTCAGACGTCGCGCTGATCTACCTGGGCGATCCGCATGCTTGAGGTCCGCGGCCTCGAGGTCGACTACGGCGCGGCCCCGGCGGTCTGCGACGTGTCGCTCGATCTCGCCGCCGGGGAGCTCGTCTGCGTCGTGGGGCCGAACGGCGCCGGCAAGTCGACGCTGATCAACGCGCTCGCCGGACTGCATCGCGCCAGTGCGGGACGCATCACGATGGACGGGCGCGACCTGACCGCGCTGCCGGCGCATCGCTACTGCAGCGCCGGCATCGCGATCGTGCCGGAAGGCCGCCGGCTGTTCACGCGGATGAGCGTGCGCGAGAATCTCGAGATCGGCAGCTACGCTCCCGCGGCGCGCCGGGAGCGCGCGCGCACGCTGGAGCGGGTGTGCACGATGTTTCCGGCGGTGCGCGACAAGCTCGACGCCGCGGCCGGCGCGCTGTCGGGCGGACAGCAGCAGATGGTGGCGATCGGCCGCGCGCTGATGGCGCAGCCGCGGCTGCTTTTGCTCGACGAGCCGTCGCTCGGGCTGTCGCCGCTCATCACGCAGGCGATGTTCGGCGCGATCCGCGACGTGAACGCGAGCGGCATGTCGGTGCTGCTCGTCGAGCAGAACGTGGCCAACGCGCTCGCGATCGCCGATCGCGCCTACCTGCTCGAGGAGGGGCGGATCGTCGCCGAGGGAACGCCCGACGCCGTGTTCGCAGACCCCGCGCTGCGGCGCGCGTACCTCGGCACCGCCGCGAGTCCCTGAGGCGATCGCGCCGTTCCATCGCAGGCATCTCACGAGAGGAAGCAAGCCATGAGCAGGACACCCGTCGGCGTCATCGTCGGCAGCAACCGCCGCGAGTCGATCA
The DNA here is from genome assembly GCA_963725735.1 of uncultured beta proteobacterium. GTDB lineage: Bacteria > Pseudomonadota > Gammaproteobacteria > Burkholderiales > Casimicrobiaceae > VBCG01. The sequence goes on from CAVRZM010000006.1 coordinate 43,459, forward strand.
ATCGCCGCCTGGCGCTCGCGTTGACCCGGCTCGTCGAGGACCGCTTCGACTGGCGCTGGATCCGCATCGACGACCTGCCGATGTACAACCAGGACCTCGAGCCGGACCGGCCCGAGACGGTTCGCCGCTTCACGGCGGAAGTCGCGAGCGTCCCGGCCGTGCTGTTCGTCTCGCCCGAGCACAATCGCTCGCTCCCGGCGGTGCTCAAGAACGCCATCGACTGGGGCTCGAAGCCGACCGACAAGCAGGTGTGGCGCGGCCGGGTCGCGGCCATCACGGGCACGTCGTTCGGCGTGATCGGCACGGCGGTGGGCCAGCAGCACCTGCGGCAGATCCTCGGCATTCTCGGGATGACGGTCATGGGCGGCGAGGCGTACGTCTCGTTCAAGCCGGATCCCGTCGACCACGACGGCCACTTTCTCGACGAAGGCAAGCGCGCGTTCTGCCAGGCGTACATGGATCAGTTCGTCGCGCTGGTCGCGCGCTTTGCCGATCCCAGCGTGCCCTGAGGGCGGCGAAGGCCGGCACCTCACGCTGACCCGTGCACTCAACCGCGAACGAGAACCTTGACCGATCGCGGAACCGGGTTGATCGGCGCCGCGGTCACGTGGCGACCCACGCGCTCGACGGCAATGTCGATCCGTGCGTCACCGACCTCGATTCCGCGCACGGCGAGGTGATCGATCTCGCGGCGGCAGGTGCGGACGATCGAAATGGACGACGCGATTGATGCCGTCGACGGTGACGCCCAGGCACGCCTGCAACAGCATGAACGCCGCGCCCGACGCCCAGGCCTGCGGAAGGCAGGCCACCGGATAGGCGACGGGCGGCTCCCCCGAGCGGCGCGAAAATCCGCAGTAGAGCTCGGGCAGGCGCAGACCGAAATGCATGGCGGCATCGAACGTCTCGCTCAACAGGTGGGCGGCCGCGCTACGGTGTCCATACGCGGCCATGCCAGCCGCGCACAGTGCGGTGTCGTGCGGCCAGACGGAGCCGTTGTGGTACGACATCGGGTTGAAGCGGGGCTGGTCGAGGGCGAGCGTGCGCACGCCCCACCCGTTGTCGAACGCGGCAGAGCGCAGCAGGCGGATGACCGGCAGCGCCCGCTGCGACGACGGAAGATTGGTGAAGAGCAAATGGCCGGGATTCGACGCCCGCACGCGGCACGGGCGATCGGTGCCGTCGATGGCGATGGCGTAGAAGCCGAGCTCGGGCAGCCAGAATCGCTTCTCGACTGCAGCGCGCAACGCTCTTGCGCGCTGGCGGTACGCCTGTGACCGCTGCGCATCGCCGCGACGTGCGGCGAGCCACGCGAACGCGTGCAGAGCGGCATAGGTGTACCCCTGCACTTCGACCAGGGCGACAGGCGGCTCGGCCAGCGCGCCGTCGGCGTGAAAGATGGAATCGGCGCTGTCCTTCCATCCCTGGTTGACGAGGCCCGTCCTGCGCGCCCGCACATAGACGACGAAGCCGTTGCGGTCCGACGCGTTCCCGATCCAATCCATCGCCTTCTCGAGCGCGGGCCACAGCGTGTCGACCAAGCCGAAGTCCCCCGTGCGCCGCGCGTACGCACCGGCCAGCAGTACGAAAAGCGGCGTGGTGTCGACGCCACCGTAATAGCGGCGGAAGGGCACCTCGCCGACGGCGGCGAGCTCGCCGCTGCGTGTCTCGTGGAGGATCTTGCCCGGCGCGGCGTCGTCGAACTCGGAAGTCTCCTGCGCCTGGGTTGCCGCCAGGAACTGGAGCACGCCGCGCGCGAGCGCAGGATCGAGCCAGAGCAGCTGCAGCGCGGTGATGATCCCGTCGCGTCCGAAGGGCGTGGAGAACCACGGTATCCCGGCGAAGGGGTAGGGACCCGTGCTCATCTGCGTCGTGAGCAGCGCGAGATCGGAGCGCGACTTGTCGAGCCACGTGCGAAACGGTCCGCGCGCGCACTGCAGCGCGGCACCGCGGCGGCGCCGGCGCCGCATGGCCATGCGCGCCTGCGCGGCTGCGTGCCGAAAGCCATGCAGGCCGGGGTCGGCCGCTGGCTCGAGGCCGATCTCGAGATGGAATTGCACCTGCGCACGCCGCGGCAATTCGAAGTCGAATGCTGCCCCTTCCGGCGACAGACGCGCCGGTCGCTGCGAGAAGGCCACGACGCATGCGCGCATCACGCCGTCCCGTCCCTGGTAGGCATGCGTCACGGACCTGTCGTCCTGCTGCGAAGGCAGTCGTTGCCCGGGCTGCGCACGAACGTGACCGCGCACCTCGAAGATGTCCGCAAAATCCGACGCGAATGCGAATTCGAGCGGCGCCAGCGCCGTGCGATCGCCGTAGTTGGTGAGGGTGATCTGCTCGAACAGCCGCCGGTCCCACAAAAGCCGGGCGCGCTCGATGTGGATCACGCCCTCCGGCGTGCGGCTGCCGCCGAGCTCGGGCAGCGGCCGGTTGGTGAGATTGGCGCGAAAGAGGACATTGTCCTGGCTGACGCCGGAGCTCAGGAGCGACGGTGTGGTGGCGCCCACGGTGAGGATGAACCGGGACAGGAACCGCGTGTCCGCGCAAAAGAGTCCGTCACCGGCGCCGGTCACGTCTCCCAACGCGTCGGCGACGAGAAAGGCGCCATCGTGCTTAAGCGTGTAGCGCCCGGACGGATTTCGCGAATGGGTCATCGTGGCCGGGAGCTGCGGCGTGGCTGCCGTGAACGCACTGCGCCAGCCGGGCGTAGAGAGCCAGGTAGTTTCGGGACATGATGGTCGCCGAAAAGCGCCGCTCGAACGTCGCACGCACGCCGGCGCGGTCGAGCGCAGGCAGCCTGCGGACGGCGGCCATTGCCTCGTCGAGGGAGTGGACGATGAACCCGGTCACGCCGTCGTCGACCACTTCCGGCACGGCGCCCTCGCGCCACGCGATCACCGGCGTGCCGCAGGCCATGGCTTCGATCATGACCAGGCCGAACGGCTCCGGCCAGTCGATCGGAAACAGCAGCCCCGCCGCGCCGCCGAGCAACTCGTTCTTGTCGGCATCGCCGACTTCACCGAGGAATTCGACGCCGGGGCCCGCGAGCAGCGGCTGGATGGCTTCCCGGAAGTACGCGGCGTCGACCGCATCGATCTTCGCCGCGATCCGCAGCGGCAACCCCACGCCACGCGCGATCCGGATCGCCCGGTCGAGCCGCTTCTCCGGCGAAATGCGGCCGACGAAGGCGAGATAGCCGCGATGCACCGGGCTGAAGTCGAAAAGCGTTTCCGGAATGCCGTGATGAACGGTCGCCAGCCAGTTCGCGAACGCCAGCGGACGCCGTTGGCTGTTGGAGATGGAGGCCAGGGGAAAGGCGGGCCAGCGCCGGTAGAACTCGCCCAGGTCGGCGATGTCGAGGCGGCCATGCAGCGTGGTGAGCGTCCGCTGCGCGATCCGCTCGAACAGCGGAAAGTGCAGCAGATCGACGTGAAAGTGAATCACGTCGAATTCGCTCGCGCGTTCGCGCACCTCGTGCAGCATCGCGAGATGGGCGGCAACGTCGGACTTGAGCGGCGCGGGATCGAGACGGATCGAATGCTGGCGGACGGCGACGAGTTGCGCCCTCGTGTGCGCGTCTCCGCTGGCAAAGAGGGTGACGTCGTGGCCGAGCGCGGCCAGACCATCCGCGAGGTGGGCGACGACCCTTTCGGTTCCGCCGTACAGCTTCGGAGGGACAGCCTCGACCAAGGGGGCAACCTGGGCGATCTTCAGGGGACGGGGAAGATTGTCGGGCATCGAAGCGAACCCTCTGCATCGCGGAAAGCCCCATCGTACGGCGAGTGCCGCGCAGCCACTGCCGGCCGGCGACCGATCTTCTTGTAGGGGTGCACGCCGCAGGATGTCAAAACACCCTCGATCCGAAAGGAGTAGGCTGCGAGACTCGCCTTGCCGAAGCAGGGTCGTCATCGCCTCGCCGTGCCGGTGCGCCCGTCACGCCCGAGCGGACGCATCTTCCGAGGGTTCGCATGAACCTGCCCTGCCGCAACGCGTTCGACCACCCATCCCTCCGGACCGGCAACGCATCAGGCGCGGCGAGTCCCTCGGGGGCACGACGACCACCGACGATGCTGGCGAAGCGCAAGCGGACACGCGGCAAGCGACGGCAATGGACGTTCTCGTCGGCGTAACGCTCGCCCTGTTCATATCCCTCGGCGCTGCCGCTGTCGGACTGGACCGCGACCGGGCCTTCTATCCGATGCTGACCATCGTGATCGCGTCGTACTATGTGCTGTTCGCCATCATGGGCGGCTCGCGCGACGCGCTGGTCCGCGAGTCCGCCATTTGCGCCGGTTTCGCGCTGGTGGCGATCCTGGGATTCAAGCGCAATCTGTGGCTGCTGGTTGCGGCCTTGCTCGGCCACGGGCTTCTCGACGCCGTGCACGGGCATGTCGTGAACAATCCCGGCGTGCCCGCGTGGTGGCCCATGTTCTGTCTCGCCTACGACGCGACCGCGTCGGCATTCCTCGCCTGGCTGCTCGTCACGTCACGCCTTCGCCCCCGCGCCTGACCGATCCCCGATGCGCCGTCGCCGCAATGCGCGGCGCGAATCGTGCATGCGTCTGGCTAGCGGCCCCCCGGGCTCGCCGCCCCCTGGTCGACGCACACCGACACCGTAACCTTGCCGGCCATCGGCTTGCTGGCCTGTGCGACGCCATCGAAGTAGGTCAGCGCCGCGGCACCCGCCGGCCCGAAATCGGTGGTGACGACGAGCTTGCTTCCGTAGACATAGGGTCCGCTCACCTGCGTTTGCTCGCCGTTGAGGAAGGCGGAATCGATGCTCGGATAGGCCGATTGCGCGGCGATCGAGTACGCCGCCGGCATGTTGACGATCCGCGAGTTCGCCACGCAGCCGATCGGCAGGTTGCCGTTGCCGAAAGGCGGATTGACGGGTCCGTCGGGGCTGTTCTCCATCACGGTCGGGTCGACGGACCGGACGCACAATCCGTCGATGCCGTTCGCGCCGTGACGGTTCGGGATCCGCGGATCGTAGAAGCCGCCGCTCATCATCACCTTCGAGATGAACCGATGCTTTCAGCCCTTTGCAACCGATGCGCGCGCGCGACGCTCGCGATCCTGTCACTGCTGCTCGTGCCGGCCGCGACGCATGCCACGACGGTCCGGTTGAACACGACACTTGGTGCCATCGACATCGTCCTCTACGATGTTGCCGCTCCGCGCACGGTGGCCAATTTCCTCGCCTACGTGAACGGCGGCGCGTACCGCAACTCGTTCGTCCATCGCAGCGTACCGGGCTTCGTCGTCCAGGGCGGCGGCTTCACGTGGGACGATGCGACGGGCAACGTGGCCGCGGTTCCGGCGCGCCCGCCGGTGGCCAACGAATTCAGCGCCAGCCGATCGAACCGCCGCGGCACGGTGGCCATGGCCAAGCTGGGCGGCGACCCCAACAGCGCGACCTCGCAGTGGTTCGTCAACCTCGCCGACAACAGCGCGAATCCCGACAGCCAGAACGGCGGCTTCACGGTGTTCGGCGAGGTGAGCGCCAGCAGTATGGCGGTGGTCGACGCGATCGCGGGGCTGCCGCTGGCCAATGCGGGCTCGCCGTTCGATTCGTTGCCGATCGTCGGCGCCATCGTCAAGGGCGTCATCCGCAAATCGAATCTCGTGGTGGTCACCGCGGCCACCGCCGTCACCGCCGACTACCAGGGCCTGTGGTGGAACGCGAACGAGTCGGGCTGGGGCATGAGCCTCACGCAGCACGGGGACATCCTCTTCGCCACGATCTACACCTACGACGCCGGCGGCCTGCCGATCTGGTACGTGATGACCAATTGTCCGATCACGGCCACCGGCTGCACCGGCGACATCTTCCGGGTGAACGGCGGCACCGCGCCGACCGTGCCGTGGGCGGGTGCCGGCCGCGTCCTGACCCCGGTGGGAACGGGGACGTTGACCTTCGCCAATCCGAGCGCGGGCACGTTCGCGTTCACCATCGACGGTGTCGCCGGCGCGAAGGACATCACGCAGCAAGTGTTCGCGACCGGCGACACGCGGCCGGCGGTCGACTACACGGACCTCTGGTGGAACAGGAACGAATCCGGCTGGGGCGTCTCCCTCACGCAGCAGTTCGGCACCATCTTCGCCGCCTGGTATGCGTACGATGCGCTCGGCAATCCCGTCTGGTACGTCGCGACCAATTGTCCCGTCAGCGGCGCCGGATGCACGGGCGAGCTCTATCGCGTCACGGGGGGCGCACCGCTGACCGCGGACTGGAAGGGCATCAACCCGCCGACCGCGGTGGGCCATGTGACGTTCGCGTTCACCGATGCCGCCAATGGCACCATGACCTACGCGATCGACGACGTCGCCGCGAGCCGGGTCATCACCCGTCAAGCGTACTAGCCGCGCGTGAGGGTCCCGCGCCGCGCCGGCAAGTTCCCGTCCATTCACAAGGTTCACGCGGGGCCCTTTGGTCCACAATGTCCGGATGCGGCCCCGGACATGAGACGATTCCTGCGAACAGCGATGGCGTGCGCTGCCTGCATGGCGGCCGCGCTTGCGCGCGCGCAGCCTGCACCGCAGGGCGACACGGCATCGGCCGCGCCGGCCTGGACCTTCGCGGTCACCGCCTATCCGACCGACGTGCGCGGCGGCGAGAACTACACGTCGGTCGTCGCGGCGGCCGATCGCGATGCGCTGCATCTCGAGGCGCGCTACAACTATGAATCGATCGGCGCGCGCTCGGCGTTCGTCGGCTGGACGTTCGCCGGCGGCGAGAAAGTGACGTGGTCCATCACGCCGCTCGTGGGCGGGGCGTGGGGCGACATTCGCGCCTTCATCCCGGCCCTCGAGGCCGCCGCGGCATGGGGGGCCCTCGATTTCTACGTCGAGGCCGAGTACGTTCGCGACAACGCGGATCGCACCGGCAGCTACACCTACGCCTGGAGCGAGCTCGGGTGGCGACCGGCGGAATGGCTGCGCGTGGGCCTCGCCGCGCAGCGCACGCGTGCCTATGGCGGCGAGCGTGACTACCAGCCCGGCCCGTTCGGCCAGTTGACGTGGGGGCCGGTCACGCTCGGCGGCTACTGGTTCAATCCGGGCGCGCACGACCAGATATTCGTCGGCGCCATCGGCGTGAAGTTCTAGTGCCGCCCGTCACGCCACCGCCATCGGGGGACTTGCCATGAACGACCGCGCCACGAATCCCGCCGGGGCGCGCTCCGCACCTTCGGTGCGCTTCGACCTCGTCGCCGGCCTCACGGCGGCGGCGGTCGTGCTGCCCAAGGCAATGGCCTACGCCACCGTTGCGGGCCTCCCCGTTGCGGTGGGTCTCTACACCGCGTTCGTGCCGATGGTGATCTACGCGCTGCTCGGCACGTCGCGCGTGCTTTCGTTCAGCTCGACGACGACGCTGGCAATTCTCGCGGGAACGCAGCTCGGGCTCGTGGTTCCGGACGGCAATCCTGCCGGGCTCGTCACCGCCACCGCCACGCTCACGGCGCTCGTCGGCGCGATGCTCGTGCTCGCACGCGTGCTGCAGCTCGGCTTCGTGGCGAACTTCATCTCCACGCCGGTGCTGACCGGCTTCAAGGCCGGCATCGGCCTCGTGATCGTGCTCGACCAGGTGCCGAAGCTCCTCGGCATCCACATCGCGAAGCAGGGCTTCTTCGCCGACGTGCTGAGCGTCGCGCAGCACGTCCCGCAGGCCTCCCTGATCACGCTCGCGGTGGCACTGGCGACCTTCGCGGTCCTGATCGGCATGGAGAAGCTGTGGCCGCATTCACCCGCACCCCTGGTGGCGGTGGGCGGGAGCATCGCCGCGTCGTGGTTCTTCGGGCTGCAGGCGATCGGCGTGTCGATCGTCGGCCTGATTCCGCAGGGCCTGCCGTCGCCGACGCTGCCCGACTTGGCGCTGGTCGAGCAGCTCGTGCCCGGCGCGCTGGGGATCGCGCTCATGAGCTTCACCGAATCGATCGCAGCGGGACGCGCGTTCGCCCGTCCCGACGACCCGGCGATCGACGCGAACCGCGAGCTGTTCGCGTCCGGCGCGGCCAACCTGGGCGGCGCGCTGTTCGGCGCGATGCCGGCCGGCGGCGGCACGTCGCAGACGGCGGTGGTGCGTGCGGCCGGCGGCCGGACGCAAAAGGCGTCGCTGGTGACGGCGGGCGCCGCCGCGGCGACGATGCTGCTGCTCGCGCCGCTGCTCGGGCTCCTGCCGCACGCGACGCTCGCGGCAGTGGTCATCGTCTATTCGGTGGGGCTCATCCAGCCGGCGGAGTTCCGCGCGATCCGCCACGTGCGCACGATGGAATTCCGCTGGGCGGTGATCGCCTGCGTCGGCGTCCTGGTGTTCGGCACGCTGAAGGGCATCGTCGTGGCGATCGTCGTCTCGATGATCGGGCTGGCGAGCCAGGTCGCGCATCCGCGCGTGTACGTCATCGGCCGCAAGCGCGGTGCCGACGTGCTGCGCCCGGTGTCGGCCGAGCATCCCGACGACGAGACCTTCGAGGGCCTGCTGATCCTGCGGCCGGAGGGCCGCCTGTTCTTCGTCAACGCGCAGACCGTGGCGGAGCGCATCGGCGCGCTCGTCGCCGAGCATCGGCCGCGCGTGGTCGTCCTCGACATGAGCCGCGTGCCCGACGTCGAATATTCGGCGCTGCAGGCGATGATGGAGGGCGAGCAGCGCGCGACGGATCGCGGCGCCGTCTTTTGGCTGGCCGGCCTCAACCCGCGCGTTCTGGAAGTGGTGCGGCATGCGGAGTTCGATGCGCGACTCGGCCGCGAGCGGCTGCTGGTCAATGCGCGCGAAGCGATCGAACGCTATCTGGCCATGCCGAAGCCGCCCGAGCACGCGAACGCCGGGGCCGAGCGTGCCTAGCGGCCGGCGATCCTGCCGCCGCCGAGCGTGGCGCGGCTAGGCCGTCGGCGGCCCTGCGACGCGGAGCAGTCGGCGCACCAGCAAGGGGCCGGTGGCCCCAGGGTCGAACACGGTTGCCGGGTCCACGGTGAAGACGTCGCTGCGTCCGGCTTCCGCGCCCGCGCGCCCCAGCTCCGCGCTCACGACGTAGTAGGTGCGCGGCAGCGGCGGCGGCAGGATGGCGGCGGGCTGCTCCTGCAACGACGGCAGCGAGTAGAAGGGCGCGAGCTCGGGATCGCTCAGCAAGAGCGCGCGCCCCGTGAGATTGACGACCACGAGCGCGTGGTCGTTCGCGGCGGTCAGCGCGGAGCCTGCGGCGTACAGCAGGAGGAAGCAGCACACGGTGACGGCGATCAGGCCGAGACGGCCCTGCGGCTGCGCGGTGCCGAGATCCGAGTTCAGGAATGCGATGCCGAGCAGGAAGCCGGGGATCGCGTAGCGCAGGGTGCGGATCGCGAAGGCGCGCAGCTGCCGCGCCCGGTCGGCGCGCCCGCAGGCGCGGAACCATCCGCCGAGCACGCCGATGACGGTGAGCGTGAGCGACATTCCCCACACGAGATCCATCGCAGGTCCTCCGGCGGCCACCGCCGTCGTCGCGCGAGTGTAGCGTGGCTGCCGCGGCGCGGCAGCGGCTCCCTCGCAGCGGGCCGACGCCCGCGCCGGAACCCGAAAGCAAGAGGCAAGCCACGGGCCGGCCGCCGCGCATGCGACGGCCGTCGCGCGGCCGGCAACGGCGTCATCCGGGCGTGGCGAAGCCGAACTTGCGCCACGTCTGCGCCGCCTGCGGCGAGCGCAGGAAATCGAGCAGGGCTTTCGCCGACGTCGACTTGCCGCTGGCCACCAAGGCGGCCGGGTACACGATCGGCGGGTGCGAGCTTGCCGGAAACGCATCGACGATGCGCACCGCCGGGTCGGCGCGCGCGTCGGTCTCGTAGACGATGCCCAGCGGCGCCTCGCCTTTCGCGACGAAGGCCAGCGCCGCGCGCACGTTCTCCGCGCGCGCCACGCGTTTCTCGACGCTCGTCCAGGCCCCGAGCGACTCCAGTGCGCTCCTGGCGTACTTGCCCGCGGGCACGCTGTCCGGATTCGCGAGCGCAAGGCGGCCGTCGCCCAACGCGGGTGCCAGCGCGAATCCCGGGGCGATTTTCAGCATGACGCGGCTTCGCGGCGGGAGCGATGAGCACCAGCGCGTTGCGCAGCAGGTCGGCGCGCGTGCCGGGTACGAGCAGCTTGCGCTGATCGACGTAGTCCATCCATTCGAGATCGGCGGAGATGAAGAGATCGGCCGGGGCCCCGGCCTCGATCTGCCGCGCGAGCGCGTTGCTGCCGGCATAGGCGACCACGACCTTGTCGCCGGTCTGCGCCTCGAAGGCGCGTGCCTGCGCGTCCATCGCTTCCTTGAGGCTCGCGGCGGCGAAGACCGTGACGTTCGCGGCACCGGCGGTCCCTGCGGCGAAGGCGAGGGCGGCGAGGAGGGCGCCGAGCGCGCCGGACAGCGGTAGGCTCATGACGATCCCGTGCGGGCGAAAGGCGTAATATACCGTCATATATGACGCATTACAACGTGCGGCGCGAGACCGGGCGCTGGTCGCACCCTGTGTGGCGGCGTCTCCGGCATGCGCGCGCCTGCGATGCGGGCGCGCCGATCCGAGGGCGATAGAGCCCGGGCCTTCCTCCGTTGTGGCAGGATCACGCGGGATGCAGCGGAAGCCGGTCGACCGGCCCGCTGCGCCGCAAACCCCACGGCGGCCTGATGCGCGACGCGGCCGCTGCACCGCAGGCGAGGCACACGATGATTCGCGGCACCACCACCCTCATCGCCCACATCGGCTATCCGACGTACAGCTTCAAGGCGCCCTTCATCTACAACCCGTACTTCGAGCACGCGGGCATCGACGCGGTCGTCGTGCCGATGGGCTGCGAGGCGCCGAACTTCGCGGCGCTATTGCGCGCCGTGTTCACGCTGACCAACATCGGCGGCGCGCTCATCACCATGCCGCACAAGGTGGCCGTGGTCGACCTGCTCGACGAGGTGTCCCCGGCCGTGCGCGTCGCGGGCGCATGCAATGCCGTCCGGCGCGGGAAGGACGGCCGGCTGCAGGGCGACATGTTCGACGGCGAGGGCTTCGTGCGCGGCTTGCTGCGCAAGGGCTGCAAGGTTGAAGGCGCACGCGCGCTGGTGGTGGGGGCGGGCGGCGTGGGCTCGGCCATCGTCGCGTCGCTGGCCGGCGCCGGAGTGGCCGCGCTGGGACTCTACGACGTGCGCAACGAATCGGCCATCGCGCTCGGGGACCGCATCGCCCGCCACTACCCAGGCATCACCGTCACCACGGGCAGCAACGATCCCGCCGAGTTCGACATCGTGGTGAATGCGACGCCGATGGGCATGAACACCGGCGACCCGCTGCCGATGGACGTGTCGCGCATCGATACCGTCCGCGTTCGTCGGCGAGGTGGTGATGAAGCAGGAGATGACCGCGTTCCTCGACGCGGCGAAGCGACGCGGCTGCCGCTACCAGGTCGGCACCGACATGCTGTTCGAGCAGATTCCCGCGTACCTCGAATACTTCGGCTTTCCCACGACGACCGCCGACGTCCTCCGGCAGCACGCGAAGATCAGCTACTGAGGACGCCGATGATCCTCCGCGACCATCGGGACGTGACGGAGGATGCGCTGGCCGTCATGGCGCGCACGCCGGATCCGCGCCTGCGCGAGATCCTGACCTCGCTGGTCACGCACCTGCATGCGTTCGTGCGCGACGTGCACCTGACGGAGGCGGAATTCCGCCAGGCGGCGGCCCTCGTCGGCGAGATCGGCAAGCTCTCCACCGACACGCACAACGAGGCGGTGCTGATGGCAGGATCCCTCGGCGTCTCGTCGCTCGTATGCCTGCTCAACAACGGCGACCGCGGCAGCAGCGAGACGGCACAGTCGCTGCTCGGGCCCTTCTGGCGCATGCATTCGCCGCGTGTCGCCAACGGCGGCTCGATCGTGCGGTCGGCGACGCCCGGGGAGCCGCTGTTCGTCACGGGCCGCGTGGTGGATCGCGCGGGACAGCCGATCGCCGGCGCGGAAGTCGACGTATGGCAGGCGTCGCCGGCCGGGCTCTACGAGAACCAGGACGCCACACAGGCCGACATGAACCTCCGCGGCAAGCTCATCTCCGACGAGGACGGACGCTTCCGTTTCCGTACCGTGCGCATGGTGGGCTATCCGCTGCCGACCGGCGGCGTGGTCGGGCGCATGCTGAAGGCGCAGGGCCGGCATGCGTTTCGCCCCGCGCACCTGCACGCGCTGATCGTAAAGCCCGGCTACAAGGTCCTGATCTCGCAGGTCTACGACCCGTCCGACCCGCACATCGACAGCGACGTGCAGTTCGGCGTCACGCGCGCGCTGCTCGGCAACTTCGTTCGCCACGACACCCCGCACCCGGAGGCGCCCGACGTGCCGGTGCCCTGGCACTCGCTCGATCACGCCTACGTGATGGAGCCCGGCGAGACGGTCCTGCCGCGGGCGCCGATCAAGTAGGCCGCGAGGCGTCGCGCCGGTACCGTGAATTCGCACGGCCACCACGGCGGAATCGAGCCTGAGAGGACTTCCGATGGAGCGCCGAACCTTCCTGCTCGCGGCGCCGGCCGTGGCACTGGCCGGCTGCGCGGGCGCCTCGGATACGGCGGGGCCTGCCGCGGCACAGCCGGCGTGGCGCGTCGGCCATCGCTGGACGTATCACTGCAGCGACGGCTACCGCGTGCCGGTGACGTGGACGGAATCCCACGAGGTCATCGTCATCGACGCGACGGGCATCGCGGTGCGTGTCACTGCGAGCGGCGAGACGATGAACTTCTCGCGCGTCGAGCTCTACTCGGCGCCGGGTACGATGCTGGTCGGCGCCGTGTACGACAACGCCGAGACGCGCCGCTTCCGCACCCCCCTCACGCTCTATCGCTTTCCGCTGACGCCCGGTACCGGATGGGACGAGACCGTCGCCAACTACGACGAGCTCACGCAGCGCGAGGACTCCGTGAACCGCTACGTGCGGGTGGGCGGCTACGAGACCGTCGTCACGCCGGCAGGCGCGTACCGCGCCGTCGCGCTGCGCGTCTTCATGAACCTGAACGTCGACGACCCGTTCCGCCTGCCCACGCACTGCAACTACGCGGTTTGGTGGGCGCCGGACGTCGGCGCGATGGTGCGCGAGACGAAATCGGCGGCCTACATCGAACGGGGCGGCGGCATGGACGCCGGACAGGTGCGCACGCAGTTCACGGTGACCGAGCTCACGTCGTTTCGCCGCGGGCCCGGCTGACCCAGCGCGGCGGGGCACGATCACGGCCGTGCCGATCGCGCCGCCTCGTCCTGCGGCGTCACCTCGATGTAGATGCGCTTGATCCGCGCAGCCCGACGGTGAAGCTCGCGCCCTCGAACGCGGCGGCCGTGGTGGCCACGACGTAGCTCCAGAAAGGATCCTCGAGCGAAGAGGGACGCAGGATGTGCAGCACGCCTTCGTACGCCGACATGCCGCCGCCGACGCCGAAGATCAGTACCGCGACGATCAGGCTCCAGAAGTACGGCTCCTTGCCGTGCCCGAACGGATGCGTGGCCGTGGCCTTGCGCTGCGCCAATCTGATGCCGACGAGCAGCAGGACGCTGTTGCCGGTGTCGACCGTCGCGGCTTCAATGTGCCTGGCTTGATTCGGGTCAGGCGGAAAGGAGCGGCACGCGAACCGTGCGCCCGCGATGGCGCGGCGTTGACGTGGACCGGAGAGCGAGAGGCGATCGGGACTCAGCCAGAGCACGACCCTGACCGCAGACCGCTTCCCCGCGGGCGGCCCTCTGACCCGGCGGTCGACCGCGCTACGCGTACCCGACGCTGCGCCGGTCGAACGAGACGGCCTTGATCATCGCGAACACCGCTTGCCCCTCGTGGATGCCGAGCTCGCGGCGCGAACGCTGCGTGATGCGCGCGAGCAGCATGGCGTCGCCCAGCGCGAGCTGGACGTCGACCACCGGTCCCGCTTCCACGCGCACCGCGACCACCCGCGCGGGCAGCACGTTGAGCACGCTCACTTGGCGCGGCCGCTCGGTGGCGATCGATACGTCGCGGGCCCGGATGCGCACGCGCACGCGCTCGCCGGGAAGCGCGCTCATGTCCGGCACGAGCAGCTCGCCGCCGGCGAACGCCAGCGTCGTCAGCTGGTCCGGCGCGATGCTGCCGGTGACCGTGGCCTCGATGACCGAGCCCGCCTCGAAGCGGCCCGTGTGCGGGCGCAGGTCGAGGCGGCCCATCACGTGCTCGACGTCGCCCGCCGCCAGGCACTCGCCCTTCGCCAGCAGGACCATCGTGTCGGCGAGCCGCGTGATCTCCGGCACCGAGTGGCTGACGTAGACGATGGGAATCGCGAACTCGTCGCGCAGGAGCTCGATGTAGTCGAGGATCTCGATGCGTCGCGGCACGTCGAGCGAGGCCAGCGGCTCGTCGAGCAGGAGGAGGCGCGGCTGGGCGAGCAGCGCACGGCCGATCGCGACGCGCTGCTTCTCGCCGCCGGAAAGCCGCGCGGGCTTGCGGTGGAGCAGATCGGAGAGGCCGAGCAGCGCCACCACCCGCGCCGGATCGAGAAAGCGCTCGCCGGGGGCGCGCAGGCGATGGCCGTAGTGCAGGTTGGCCTCCACGGACAAGTGCGGGAACAGCAGCGAGTCCTGGAACACGTAGCCGACGCGGCGCGCCTGCGCGGGGACGTCGATGCCCTGCGCCGAGTCGAACAGCGTGACGCCGTCCACGCGCACGTGGCCGCGCCGCGGACGTGCTGACGCCGGCGATCGCGTTGACCAGGCTCGTCTTGCCGGACCCGGAGCGGCCGAAGATGCCGACGATGCGGCTGTCGAGCGCGAACGCGGCCTTCAGCGTGAACGCGCCCGCCGTCTGCTCGATGTCGACGTCGATCACCGGTCCTCCCGGTGCCGCGCGTGGCGCGCGGTCAGCCATTGCGACGCGGCCAGCGCCAGCACGGACAGCAGGACCGCCACGATCGACAGCTTGAGCGCCTGCGCGTCGCCGCCGGGTGTCTGCGTCAGCGAGTAGATGGCCAGCGGCAGCGTCTCCGTCTCGCCGGGAATGTTGGAAACGAACGTGATGGTCGCGCCGAATTCGCCGAGCCCGCGTGCGAACGACAGCAGCACGCCGGTGATGACGCCGGGTAGCGCGAGCGGCAGCGTGATCGACGCGAAGATCCACGCCGGGGACCCGCCCAGCGTGCGCGCTGCGGTCTCGAGGCGCGGGTCGACGGCCTCGAGCGAAAGGCGGATCGCGCGCACCATCAGCGGAAAGCCCATGATCGCCGACGCCAGCGCCGCGCCGGTCCAGCGGAACGCGAAGACGATGCCGAACCAGTCCTCGAACAAGCGCGCCGAGCGGGCCGTGGCGGCCGAACAGCGCGAGCAGCGCGAAGCCGACCACCACGGGCGGCAGCACGAGCGGCAGGTGAACGAGGGCATCGAGGGCCGTCTTGCCGGGGAACTGCAGGCGCGCGAGCACGTAGGCCACGGCGATGGCGAGCGGGAGGCTCGCGAGCACGCTTGCGGTGGCCACCCGCAAGCTCAGCAGGATGACCTCCCAATCCTGCGCGGTGAGCGGGACGTCGGCGGCATGCACGAGCGGCGCATGGCCGGCAAGGACGGCCGCGAGCGATGCCACGACGAGGAGGCGAAACGACATGGAACGGTCGCGAGGACGCGCGCGGGGCTGGCCGACCTCGCGCAATATACCGACGAATACGACGCCCGGCAACCGCGCCCGCCGGCGCGCGGGCGCGGGTGGTGGCGTCACGCGGGGGGCGGCGCGCCGCGCTCGCCCTGCGCCATGCGCAGGCCCACGAGCTGCGCGACGACGATGGCGATGTAGAACTGCCCGAACACTGCCTCGAGCATCGCGATCGCGGTGGCCGGAGGGCGCACCGGGGTGATGTCGCCGTAGCCCACGGTGGTCAGCGTCACCATGCTGAAGTAGTTGAAGAGCGCGGTGCGGGTGTGCGAATCGCGCAGCGCCGCGGACTCCTGGGCGACGCTGAACGAACCCGGGACGAAGACCTCCGCCAGCGCGTAGGCGTTGGCGAAGCAGCCGGACGCGAGCAGGTAGCCGCAGATCGTGCCGAGGACGTCGTCGCCGCTGATTGCGCGCCGGGCGAAGATGTTGCCGAGGATCACGGCCACGGCGAAGCCCAGGAACAGCATCATGAGCCCGTGATGGATCGCGTCGTGCAGCATTGCCTGCGCCGGATCGAGCGAGAGGTGCCCCGACCACGCGAAGGCCAGTGCCGCCAGCGCCGCGACGAACGCGAGGGCGCGCTCGCGCCAGCCGTCGAACACCACGAGGAAGACTGCCAGGGCGAGCAGCGTGATGGCCACGTCGGAGCCCACGGGGCCGAGCAGTGCCCGGTGGGCGAACGACTCCACCACGATGAACGCGATGAGCGAGACGAGCAGGATCAGGTACCGGTGCCGGCGCATGCGCTTCTCTCCCCTTGTCCGCGGCGCGTGCAGGCAGCGCCGTCGCGGTAGACGCTCATTTTGCCCGCGCGAGCCCTTCCGCGCGATTGAGCGCGACGAAATCGAGCTCGCCGACGAGCGTTGCGGTCTCCCGCATCAGCCGCGTCTGGGGCCGGCTGCGCGGCACGGCCAGCACCAGCCGGTTGCGCACGGCGGGCGGACCCAGCGTGGCCACGCGCAGCTTGCGCGTGCCGCCGTAGGCATCGAGTCCGCTAGGCGGCAGCACGGTGCTGCCGGCGCCGCTGCGCACGAGCGAGAGCACGGTGTGGACGGAGTCGACCTCCGCCACTACGCGCAACGCGACGCCGCGCGCCCGCGCCGCGCTCTCGACCAGGCTGCGCAGCGCATTGGGCATGCTGGGCAGCACCAGCGGCATGCCGGCGAGGCGCGCGAGGCTCACGCGCGCCGGCAGCGACGGCCCGTCGCCGGGCGCGACGACGAGCAAGGCTTCCCGCACCAGCGTGACGTAGTCGAGCTGCGGCGCGGCGGGCGGATCGAAGAGCAGCGCGAGATCCAGCCGGCCGGCGACCAGCCAGTCGCGCAGGTGCAGGCTCAGCGCTTCCGCCACCGTGATGACCGCGTGCGGAAAGCGGGCGCGGAAGCGGTGCACCAGCGGCGCGGCGAGCACGTGCGCGACGCGCGGCGGCAAGCCGATGGTCACGCGGCCGCGGGGGCTGACCGCCAGCTCGCGCAGCTCGTCGCGGGCGCGGTCGGCGATCTCCAGCATGGCCCGTGCGTGGCCGAGCAGCGCGAGGCCGGCATCGGTGGGCGTCACCCCGCGGCCCGTGCGGGTGAGAAGCCGCTGCCCGGTCTCCGCCTCGAGCAGCGCGATCTGCCGGCTGAGCGCCGATTGGGTCAGGTTGAGCTGCGTCGCCGCCCGGGTGAGGCCGCCGACGTCGACCACGCGGACGAAGTGCGCAAGGTGCCTGAGGTCCATGGAATGCCATCGAAAACGCGCATGACTGATATGCTACCCATGCGCTTCCTTTCTGGCCACCCGCGACGCAGAATGGCTCGGTTCGCCGCCGGCCTCGCCTGCCCCGTGTCCGCACCGCCGCTCTCCTATCATCCGTCGCCGCACCGCCCGCGGCTTGCGCTCCCGCGCGGCGCGTGCGACGCCCACGTCCACGTGTTCGGACCGCAGGAGCGGTTTCCGTTCGCTCCCGAGCGCAGCTATACCCCGTGCGAGGCGTCGAAGGAGCGGCTGTTCGCGCTGCACGACCTTCTCGGCATCGAGCGCTGCGTGGTCGTGCAGTCGAACGCGCACGGATTCGACCTTCGCGCGACGGCCGATGCGCTGGCGGCCCGCCGTGGCGCCTACGTCGGCATCGCGCTGGTTCCGCTCGCCGTCGCCGACGCCGAGCTGCATCGGCTCGACGCCGCCGGCTTTCGCGGCGCGCGCTTCAACTTCGCACGCCACCTCGGCAACGCCACGCCGATCGCCGACGTCATCGCGTTCGCGCAGCGGCTGGTGGCGCTCCGCTGGCACCTGCAGCTCTACTTCGAGAGCCCGCTGGTGCACGAGCTCGCCCCGGCGATCGAGCGCTCGCCGGTGCCCGTGGTGATCGATCACATGGGTCGCGTCGATGCCTCGCTCGGCCTCGATCACGCGGATTTCCGCGAGGTGCGGCGCCTCGTGCGCCTGCCCCACGTGTGGGTGAAGGTGAGCGGCGCCGAGCGCATCTCGCGGCAAGGCCCCCCGTATGCCGACGCGGTGCCCTTCGCGCGCACGCTGGTGGCGGAGGCGCCCGGGCGCGTGCTGTGGGGCAGCGACTGGCCGCATCCGAACCTTTCGCATGTGCCCGACGACGGCGACCTCGTCGATCTCGTGGCCGCGATCGCACCCGACGAAGCGCAGCGGCAGGCGCTGCTCGTCGACAATCCGGCGCGACTGTATCGCTTCGGCGACGCCGCATGAAACGCTTCGAAGGGCGCATCGCCATCGTCACGGGCGCGGGATGCGTCGGGCCCCGGGTGGGGCAATGGCCGCGCGATCGCCGTGCGCCTGGCCGAGGAGGGTGCGCGCGTGGTCGCGGTCGACCGCGATCCGGCACGCGTCGACGAGACGCTGGAGCGCGCCGGTGCCTTGCGCGAGCACATGCGCGTGGGCCAGTGCGACGTGACCGACAGCGCGTCGGTGGCCGCGATGGTCGCGCAGGCCGCGTCCGAATACGGCCGCATCGACGTGCTCGTCAACAACGTCGGCGGCTCCGCCGCGGGCGGCCCGGTCGAGATGAGCGAGGCGACGTTCGACGCGCAGGTCGCGTTCAACCTGAAGAGCGTCTTCCTGACGCTGAAGCACGTCCTGCCCGTGATGGCGGCGCAGGGCGGCGGCGCGGTCGTCAACGTCGCGTCCACCTCGGGCCTGCGCTGGACGGGCGCCGCGCAGGTGGCGTACGCCGCCACCAAGGCCGGCGTGATCCAGCTCTCGCGCGTGGTCGCCGTGCAATACGCCTCGCAGAACATCCGCGTGAACACCGTCGTGCCCGGCCAGCTCCACACGCCGATGGTGGAAGCCCGGCTTGCGCACCAGCGCGCCGGCGGCGACGTCGAGGCCCTGCTGCAGCAGCGCCTGTCGCGCATTCCGCTGGGCTTCATGGGCGACGGCCGCGACACCGCGGCGGCCGTCGCCTTTCTGGCGTCCGACGAGGCGCGCTTCGTCACGGGCACCGAGATCGTGGTCGACGGCGGCATGACCGTGCGCTGCGACTGACGTCAATCACCAAGGGAGGAAATCCAACATGAACCGTCGCCATGCCATCGCACTCGCGCTCGCGGCCGCGCTCGCCGCCACGTCCGCGTGGGGACAGGACAAGGTCACGCGCCTGATCGTGGCGTTTCCCGCGGGCGGTCCGGTGGACCTCGTCGCGCGGACCATCGCCGAGCAGCTCGGCCGCGAGCTCAACCAGAAGGTGATCGTCGACAACAAGCCGGGCGGCAACGGCGCGATCGCCGCGCAGAACGTCGTGCAGTCGCCGGCCGACGGCACCACGCTGTGGCTCACGAGCGTGGGCGCGGTGGCGATCAACCCCGTGCTCTACGACAAGCTCGCGTACGACATGAAGGACCTGGCGCCGGTCTCGCTGGTCGTCGACAACGACGAGCTGCTGGTCGTGAATCCGGCGAATCCGGCGAAGGACGCGGCCGAGTTCATCGCCAACGCGAAGAAGTCGCCCCAGCCGGTCGCGATGGCCTCGTCGGGCATCGGCAGCATCCCGCATCTTGCGATGGAGCAGCTCGCCGAATCGACGAAGACCAACCTGCTGCACGTGCCCTACAAGGGCGCGGCACCGGCGATCACCGACGTGATGGGCAACCAGGTCGGCGGTTTCTTCGGCGACATCCCGGGCCTGATCGGCTACGTGAAGGGCGGCAAGCTCAAGGCCATCGGCATCGCGGCGCAGAAGCGACACCCGCTGCTGCCGGACGTTCCGACGCTGGCCGAGCAGGGATTGCCGGGCGTGGACTCGAACAACTGGTACGCGATCTTCGTGTCGGCGAAGACGCCGCCCGCCACCATCGCCGCGATCAACGACGCGCTGCGCAAGACGCTCGCCGCGCCGGCCGTGACCGAGAAGCTGATCGCGAGCGGGGCCGTGCCCGCGCCGTCGTCGCCCCAGGACCTGGCCGCGCTGCTCAAGCGCGACACCGACAAGTGGGGCAAGCTCATCAAGGCCAAGAAGATCACGCCGGAGAGCTAGTGATGACGTCCTCATCCATCCGCGTGCCGCTGGTCGAGCCCGGGACGCGACCCGAGCTCGCCGGCGTCGAGCGCGACATCACGGCCGAGCGCGGGCGCATCTCGCCGCTGTACCAGGCGCTGCTCAACAGCGCGCCGATCGCCAGCGGCTGGGAGAAGCTGCTCACGGCGGTGCGCAACCGCACCACCATTCCGGGGACCCTGCGCGAGCTCGCGATCCTGCGCATCGCCGTCGTCAATCGCGCCTCGTTCGAGTATGCGGCCCACGTGCAGCCCGCGCTGAAGGCGGGCCTGCCGCAGGCGAAGATCGACGCGGTGCGCACCTGGCATCGCGGCACGACCGGCACGTTCGCCGCCGACGAGACGCTGGTGCTCGAGCTCGCCGACGCCATGACCCGCGACATCGAGGTGCCCGACGCGCTCATGGATCGCGTGCGCGCGCGCTTCGATCCGCGCGGCGTGGTGGAGATCGTGGCCACCGTGGCGGCGTACAACATGGTGTCGCGCTTCCTCGTGGCGCTCGCCATCACGCAGCACCCGTGACCGTGCTGCTGGTCCGGTTTGCCGTGGTCGGCGGAGGCGGCGCGTGCGCTGGCGCCGCTCGCGACCGACGTCTTCCGCGCGCTCGCCGGCGGACGAAGGCTACGCGTACGTCGACGACACGTCCGGCGGCGACCGCGTGCGCGCACTGGCCGGTGCGTGGCCCGGCGCCTCGCTCGCGCGGCTGTCGCCCCTGCTGGACGTCGCCGGCGCCAGCGCCGGTGCCGACGCGCGCTTCCATTACATCGTCGAGACCGACGTCCGGCCCGCGCACGAGGCCGACTTCAACGCGTGGTACGACACCGAGCACATGCCCGCGCTGGCGCGGGTCCCGGGCGCCGTGCGCGCGCGCCGCTTCCGCAACGACGCGGCGCATCCGCGCTACCACGCCTGCTACGACCTCGTGACCGCCGAGACGCTGGGCAGCCCGCCGTGGCTCGCGGTGCGGGCGACGCCGTGGAGCGATCGCGTGCGTCCCGCCTTCCACAACACGAAGCGCACGATGTTCGAGCGCGTGCGGTGATGCAGCCTCCGTACTCCTTGGCCTAGCCAAGCGCGGGTCGCGCAGGGTATAGTCCGTCGAACGATCGTTCTACGACGGCTCCCATGCGTTCCCGGCCATGAGTCTCACCCTTACCGCGCTCAACCGCGCCCAGCAGGAAGCCGTCGAATACGGCACGCGGGGCGCGGCGGCGCCGCCGCTGCTGGTCATCGCGGGGGCGGGCTCCGGCAAGACCAGCACGCTCGCGCATCGCGTCGCGCATCTGGTGCGGCACGGCGCCGATCCGCAGCGCCTGCTGCTGCTCACCTTCAGCCGGCGGGCGGCTGCCGAGCTCGACGCGGCGCGCGGGCATGGTGCTGCAGGCGCAGTTGCGCGGCAGCGCGCACGACGCCGCCGCCCGTCCTGCCCTGGGCCGGGACGTTCCACAGCGTCGGCGCGCAGCTGCTGCGCGAATACGCGCTGCGCATCGGCCTCGTGCCCAACTTCACGATCCACGACCGCGGCGACTCCGAGGACCTGATGGGGCTGGTGCGCCAGGGGCAGCCCGACATCGACACGTCGAAGGCGCGCTTCCCCGGCGCGGCGACGTGCGTCGCGATCTACTCGCGCTGCGTGAACGCGGAGGCGCCGCTGCACGACGTGCTCGCCGACAGCTTTCCCTGGTGCGCGCAATGGGAAGGCGCGCTGCGATCGCTCTTCGCCGCCTACGTCGCGGCCAAGCAGGCGCAGCACGTGCTCGACTTCGACGACCTGCTGCTGTACTGGGCCGGCATGATGGCCGAACCGGCGCTGGCGGCCGAAGTGGCGGCGCGCTTCGACCACGTGTTGGTCGACGAGTACCAGGACACCAATCGCCTGCAGGGGTCGATCGTCCGGCAGCTGAAGCCCGACGGCCGCGGCGTCACGGTGGTCGGCGACGACGCGCAGGCGATCTACGGCTTTCGCGCGGCCACGGTGCGCAACATCCTCGACTTTCCCGCGCAGTACTCGCCGCCGGCCGCAGGTGATCACGCTCGAGCGCAACTACCGCTCGACGCAGCCGATCCTCACCGCGTCGAACGCCGTCATCGCGCTCGCGAAGGAGCGCTTCACCAAGGACCTCGTGACCGAGCGCACCGCGGGCGAGCGGCCGCGACTCGTCACCGTGCCCGACGAGACGGCGCAGGCGCGCTACGTTGCCGAGCAGGTACTGGCGCAGCGCGAGCAGGGCGTTGCGCTGAAGCGCCAGGCGGTGCTGTTCCGCACGTCGAGCCACAGCGCGGCGCTGGAGCTCGAGCTCGCGCGCCGCAACATTCCGTTCGTGAAGTTCGGCGGCCTGAAGTTCCTCGATGCCGCGCACGTGAAGGACGTCCTCGGCATCCTGCGCTGGATCGAGAACGCGCGGGCGCGCCTTGCCGGCTTCCGCACGCTGCGCCTGCTGCCCGGCGTCGGGCCGGCCACGGCCACGCGGTGGCTCGACGCGCTCGACGCCACCCCCGAGCCCGCGACGGCGATGGCGGCGTTCCGCGCCCCGGCCGCCGCCGCGGATGCCTGGATCTCGCTGCGCTCGATGTACGCGGCCATGCAGGCGCGCGACAGCGCGTGGCCCGCGGAGATGGATGCGCTCCTCGCGTGGTACGAAGGCCAGTTGCCGCGGCTCTACGACGACGCGCCGCTGCGCGTGCCCGACCTCGCGCAGTTGCGCCGCATCGCCGCCACCTACCTCACGCGCGAGCGCTTCCTGACCGAGCTCACGCTCGATCCGCCGTCCGCGACCAGCGCGGAGGCGGGCGTGCCGCTCAAGGACGAGGATTACCTCACGCTGTCCACGATCCACTCGGCCAAGGGCCAGGAGTGGAAGGCGGTGCACGTGCTCAACTGCGTCGACGGCTGCATCCCGTCCGACCTCGCCACCGGCCGGGCGGAGGAGATCGAGGAGGAGCGGCGGCTGCTCTACGTCGCGATGACCCGCGCCCGGGACCATCTCGCGCTCGTCGTGCCGCAGCGCTTCTACGTGCGGCAGCAGGGCTCCGGCGGGGATCGGCACGTGTACGCGTCGCGCAGCCGCTTCCTCACCGAGACGGTGTGCCGGCATTTCGATGCGGAGACCTGGCCGCTGCCGCCCCCCGTTCCCGCGCGGGATCCCAATGTCGGCAAGCTGATCGTGGACCTGGCGGCGCGGCTGCGGGCGTCGTGGTGAGCCGCCTCGACCGCGCGTCACGCCGGTATCGGCTCAGCCCCCGCGCCCGAACAGCGCCTTCGCCAGCGCCGGCGTGCTGATGCCTCCGTCGATGTCCTGCAGGATCTTGCGTTCCTTCTGCGTGATGTCTTCGGCCATCGCCAGCACCTTCGCGATGAGATGCTGCGGCACGAAGCACGTGCCGGTCTCGTCGGCGATCACGAGGTCGCCCGGGCGCACGGCGATGCCGGCGAGGCTCACGGTGCCGTTCACTTCCACGGTCACGCAGCGCCACTTGCCGGTGATGGGACTGATATCGCGCGACCAGATCGGGAAGCCGATGCGCCGCGACTGGCCGACGTCGCGCACGCCGCCGTCGACCACGGCGCCCGCGAGATGCCGGCGCTGGCACAGCGTCGCCATGATGCCGCCCATGTTCGAGGTGTCGCGCAGGCCCTGGATGACCAGCACGTCGCCGGGATCGCGCAGGCCGTCGCCGATCGCGCGCGCCACGCTGTCGGAAATCCGCGCGGGGGGAACGGCACGAGGATCCTGATGGGACGGTTGGGATAGCCGCCCTGCGCCAGCGCGAGCGGCGCGGCGAGCGCCGCGGCCAGCAGCAGCGATGCGAGTCTTGCGAGCTTCACGTTGCCTCCTTCGGGCGCGCGGGCGGGCGTCGGGCCGCGTCGCGGTGGTCCATGCGGTGCACGCCGAGACGTTAGGCATCCGGGATTGATATGTCCAATATTGAATTCCAAGCCATTTGATATGATGATCGAATGAATCGCGCCGCGCCCGCCACGCTGGCCTCGCTCGACCTCCGCCACCTGCGCTACTTCGTGGCCGTGGCCGAGGAGCTGCATTTCGGCCGCGCCGCGCTGCGCCTCAACATCTCCCAGCCGCCGCTCTCCGAGCAGATCCGCGGCCTCGAGGAGACGCTCGGCACGCCACTCTTCCAGCGCACGCGCCGGCGCGTGAGTCTCACGTCGTCGGGACGCGTGCTCTACGCGGAGGCCACGCGCCTGCTCGCGCACGCCGCACGCGTGGCCGACGTCATGCAGACGCGCGCGCGACGGCGCGGCGGGCGAGCTCTTCGTAGGCTGCGTGCCGTCGGGTCTCTTCGGCGTGCTGCCCGCGATCCTCGATCCGCGCCACGGTCCGCTGGGGGCGCTCGCCATCCGCGTCAACGAGGCCCACACCGCCGACATCGTCGCGGCGGTGACGGACGGCCGCCTCGACGCCGGGCTCGTCTGGGAGGACCGCGCGCCGCCGGGGCTCGCGTTGCGGCCGCTCGAGCGCGTGCGCTTCATCGTTGCGCTGCATCACGCGCATCCGCTCGCCGGGCGCAAGCGCGTGGGCCTCGCCGATCTCATCGACGATCCGCTGATCGTGCCGCCGCGCGACGTCACGCCGCACCAGTTCGACCGCATCCATGCCGGGTTTCGCGAAGCCGGCCTCACGCCGCGCACGGGACAGCAGGCACGCTCGATCGCCGCCCAGCTGGGCTTCGTCGCGAGCGGGCTGGGCTATGCGCTGGTGCCGGCCTACGCCAAGCGCCTCGCGATGGCCGGCGTGGCGTTCGTCGCGCTGCGCGAGTCGCTCGACTCGGTGCCGCTGTCGCTCGTGTGGAACGCCGAGCGCGCGTCGTCGCAGCTCGCGGCGTTCCGGCATCGCGTCGATCTCGCCTTTCCGCTGCCGGCGCAGGCGCGCGTGGCGCGTGCGACCGCGCGGCCGCGCGCCGCCGTCGCGGTACGATAGGACGTCAGTCGTCTCGGACCACACCTGCCCATGGCCAAGCGAACCTACGAAGAAGCCTCCATCCGCGTGCTGAAGGGCCTGCAGCCCGTGCGCGAGCGTCCCGGCATGTACACGCGCACGGCCGATCCGACGCACATCGTGCAGGAGGTGATCGACAACGCCGCCGACGAGGCGCTCGGCGGCTTCGCCACGCGCATCGACGTCACCGTGCATCCGGACTACTCGGTGACGGTCGAGGACGACGGCCGCGGCATTCCCGTGGGCCTCCATCCCGAGGAGAAGGTGCCCACCGTCGAGCTCGTCTTCACCCGGCTGCACGCGGGCGGCAAGTTCGACAAGAAGGGCGAGCACGCGGCGTACGCGTTCTCGGGCGGCCTGCATGGCGTGGGCGTGTCCGTGACCAATGCGCTTTCCCGGCGGCTGGAAGTCGAGGTCAAGCGCGACGGCAAGGTGCATCGCATCGTGTTCGCGGGCGGCGACGTCGCGGAGAAGCTCAAGTCCACGGGCACCGTGCGGCCCGCGCAACACCGGCACCACGATCCGGGTGTTTCCGGACCCGAAGTACTTCGACGCGCCGAACGTGTCGCTGCCCGATCTCGCGCGGCTCCTGCGCGCCAAGGCCGTGCTGCTGCCGGGGGTGAAGGTGACGCTGCGCATCGAGGTCGGCAAGGCCCCGAAGACGCAGACGTGGTCGTATCCGAACGGCCTCACGGGCTATCTGGAGGAGCTGGCCGAGGGCCTCGCGCCAGTGGCGCCGATCTTCGCCGGCGAGACCTACCTCGGCGCGCCGAAGGACGGCGACACGTGGAGCGAAGGCGAGGGCGCCGCGTGGGCGTTCGCGTGGTTCGAGGACGGGCACAACGAGGGCGAGAGCTACGTCAACCTCATTCCGACGCCCGCGGGCGGCACGCACGAGGCGGGCCTGCGCGCCGGCCTCTTCGACGCGGTGAAGTCGTTCGTCGACCACCACAACCTGCTGCCGCGCGGCGTGCGCCTGCAGACGGAGGACGTGTCCGCGCGCCTGCGCTACGTGCTGTCGGTGCGCGTGCTCGACCCGCAGTTCCAGGGACAGGTGAAGGAGAAGCTCACGAGCCGCGACGCGTTGAAGCTCGTCGCGCAGGTGATCCGCGACCCGGTCGAGGCGTGGCTCAACGCGAATGTCGAGTTCGGCCGCCGCATCGCCGAGCTCGCCATCCAGACAGGCGCAGTCGCGCCAGAAGTCCGCGCAGAAGGTCGAGAAGAAGCGCGGGTCGAGCGTGGCGGTGCTGCCCGGCAAGCTCACCGACTGCGAGTCCGATGACGTCGCGCGGCGCGAGGTGTTCCTGGTCGAGGGCGACTCGGCCGGCGGCTCCGCCAAGCTCGCGCGCGACAAGCAGTACCAGGCCATCCTGCCGCTGCGCGGCAAGGTGCTCAACACCTTCGAGGTCGAGCGCGACCGGCTCTTCGCCAACAACGAGGTGCACGACATCGCCGTGGCCATCGGCGTCGACCCGCACGCGACGGCCGACGGCGCGGACCTCTCCGGCTTGCGCTACCAGCGCATCATCATCATGGCCGACGCGGACGTCGACGGCAGCCACATCAAGGTGCTGTTGCTCACGCTGTTCTTCCGCCACTTCCCGGCGCTGGTCGAGCGCGGCCACGTGTGCGTCGCGCAGCCCGCCGCTCTATCGCCTCGACGTGTCCGCGACGGGCAAGCGGCCCGCGCGCAAGTTCTATGCGCTCGACGACGACGAGCTCGCGGCGATCGAGGACCGCCTGACCAAGGAAGGCGTGAAGCCGGGCGCGTGGTCGGTGGGCCGCTTCAAGGGCCTGGGCGAGATGAATCCCGAGCAGCTCTGGGAAACCACGATGAATCCCGAGACGCGGCGCGTCATGCCCGTGCGCGTGGCGCGCGATGGCACCGAGGACGCGAACCGCATCTTCGCGAAGCTGATGGGCAAGGCGGAGTCCGCCGCGCGCCGCGAATGGATGGAGCAATCGGGCAACACGGTCGAAGTCGACATCTGATGCGCGCTCCGCCGCGCGCCACCCTCGAGTAACGATGGCAGTCACCCGCAAGCCGAAGGCGCCGGCCAAGCCCGCGCGCCGCACGTCCGCCGCCGACACGCAAAGCGGCGAGCTCTTCACCGACGACGGCGGCGCCGGCCCGCCGCCGGCGCCGCCGGCCGGGGGTGCCGGCCCGGGCAACGGCGACGCCGACGCGCTGCCGCTCGCCGCGTTCGCCGAGCGCAGCTACCTCGAGTACGCGATGAGCGTGGTGATGGGCCGCGCGCTGCCGGACGTGGCCGACGGCCAGAAGCCCGTGCAGCGCCGCATCCTGTTCACCATGCACCAGCTCGGGCTCTACGCGCCGGCGCGTCACGTGAAATCGGCGCGCGTGGTCGGCGACGTGCTCGGCAAGTACCACCCGCACGGCGACACCGCCGCGTACGACGCGCTGGTGCGGCAGGCGCAGGACTTCACGCTGCGCTATCCGCTGATCGACGGGCAGGGCAACTTCGGCTCGCGCGACGGCGACAACGCGGCGGCCATGCGGTACACCGAATGTCGGCTGACCGGCATCGCCGAGCTGCTGCTGGCCGAGATCGATCGGGACACGGTCGACTTCGCGCCCAACTACGACGGCGCGTTCGAGGAGCCGAAGCTCCTGCCGGCGCGCCTGCCGATGCTGCTCCTGAACGGCAGCTCCGGCATCGGCGTCGGCATGGCCACCGACATGCCGTCGCACAACCTGACGGAGGTCGCGAAGGCGGTCGTCGCGCGGATCCGGCAGCCGGGCCTCACGCTCGACGGCCTGCTCGCCCTGGTGCCCGGCCCCGACTTGCCGGGCGGCGGCCACATCATCAGCAGCGCCGCCGACATCCGCGCGATCTACGACAGCGGCCGCGGCAGCCTGCGCATGCGCGCGCGCTGGACCGTCGAGGAGCTGGCGCGCGGCCAGTGGCGGATTGCGATCACCGAATTGCCGGCGGGCGTTTCCGCGCGGATGGTGATGGAGGACATCGAGCGCGCGACCAATCCGAAGCCGAAGGAAGGCAAGAAGTCGCTGACGCAGGACCAGCTCAACCTGAAGACGATGATGCTGGGCGCGCTCGACACGGTGCGCGACGAGTCCGACAAGGACGCGCCGGTGCGCATCGTGCTGGAGCCGCGGTCGAGCCGGCAGGATCCGCGGGAATTCGTCGACCTGCTGCTCGTCAACACGCGGCTGGAGACGAGCCTGCCGATGAATCTCGTGGCGCTCGGCCGCGACGGCCGGCCGCGCCAGAAGAGCCTCCTCGCGCTGCTCGACGAATGGATCGAGTTCCGCTTCGCGACCGTCACGCGCCGCACGCAGCATCGGCTGGGCGAGGTCGATCGGCGGCTGCACATCCTCGAAGGGCGGCTGATCGTCCTGCTGTCGATCGACAAGGTGATCCGCATCATCCGCAATGCGGACGAGCCGAAGTCCGAGCTGATGGCGGCGTTCGACCTCACCGAGATCCAGGCCGAGGACATCCTCGAGATCCGCTTGCGGCAGCTGGCGCGCCTCGAAGGCATCAAGCTCGAGACCGAGCAGAAGGCGCTGAAGGCGGAACGCAAGGGACTGAAGCTGCTCCTATCGGACCGGCAGGCGATGTCGGACCGCATCGTGGACGAGATCGAGGCCGACGCGAAGAAGTTCGGGGACAAGCGGCGCACGCTGATCGAGGAAGTGGCACCGACGGTGGTCAGCCGCACGGTTCCCGACGAGCCGATCACGGTGACGCTGTCGCGCCAGGGCTGGATCCGCTCGCGGCAGGGCCACGGCCTCGACGCGACGCAGTTCGCGTGGAAGTCGGGCGACGGCCCGCTCGCGATCCTCGAGACGCGCACCACGTACCCGGTGATCGTCCTCGACACCCAGGGCCGCGCGTACACCATCCGCGGCGCCGACGTGCCCGGAGGGCGCGGCGACGGCGTGCCGGTGACCACGCTGGTCGAACTGCAGTCGGGCGCGCGCGTCGCGCACGCGATTTCCGCGGCGCCCGAGCAGCCGTATCTCGTCGCCGGCACCGGCGGCTACGGCTTCGTCGCCACGCTCGCGGACATGGTGTCGCGCGTGAAGGCCGGCAAGGCGTTCATGAGCCTCAACGCCGACGAGGAGCCCGTGGCGCCGGCTCCGCTCGTTGCCGGCCGCGACCAGGTCGCTGCACTGTCCAGCGCCGGCAAGCTGCTCGTGTTCCCGCTCGCCGACATGCGCACGCTGGCCAGCGGGCGCGGGGTCATCGCGATGGGCCTCGACCCGGACGACAAGCTGATGGCGGTGGGCGTATTCCCGGCCAGCCGCGTCGTCGTGCGTGGCACCAACCGCAACGGACGCGAGGTCGACGTCGCGCTGGAAGGCGACGCGCTGGCGCGGCACGTGATGCACCGCGCGCGCAAGGGCGCGAAGCTCGCGCAGAAGCTGAAGCTCACGGGCTTCGGCGCGTAGCGGCGAAGCCGGTGCCTAGCTGTGGGGTTTCAATACGTTGTTTCCGTGACGCGTGAATCTGGCTTGTATCTTTAGGCCAGACCAGCGCGGTAAAGTCTGATCGCCGTTGAGGCAAACAGACTGGACCGTGCAGCCTGGAAATGGCTGGGGCCTTCAAGCCCGTGATTGAGTGTATTGCGCACGGTTTCCGTGCTGGTCTTCGTGAAGCCCGAACGGTTACGCGCGCCGTCTTCGAGCGCGCATACACAAGCATGGGAGCCGAAGACCATGTCTGCAACCTCAGTGGTAGTGGGCATCGATGTGGCCAAAGCGCACGTCGATGTGGCGGTGCTAGGCGGCGAGTTCGCGGCCCAGCGGTTCGCGAATGAGGCGGAAGGCCACGCGGCGCTGGCGGCGGCTTTGCAGTCGTTGGGCGTCACGCTGGTGGTGATGGAGGCCACCGGCGGCTATGAGGCGACACTGGCCTGCGCGCTGCAGGCGGCGGGCTTGCCGGTGGCGGTAATCAATCCGAAGCAGGCGCGCGATTTCGCCAAGGCGATGGGGCGCCTGGCCAAGACCGACCGCATCGACGCGGACATGCTCGCCGAACTGGCGGCCGTGCTGGTGCGGCGCGACGACCTGGCGCGCTATCTGCGTCCGCTGCCCGATGCGCAGCAGCAGACGTTGGCGGCCGTGGTCACGCGGCGGCGCCAGTTGCTGACCATGCTGGGCTCCGAGCGCCAGCGGCTGCAGCTGGCGATCCCGATGGTGCGTCCAAGCATCGAGGCGATGATCCAGGCCATCCGCGCCCAGTTGGATGACGTGGAGGCGCAGATGGTTGGCCATGTGCGCGAACACTTCGCGGAACTCGACGCGCTGTTGCGTTCGGCCAGCGGGATCGGACCGATTGCCAGCGCCACCCTGCTCGCCACCCTGCCTGAGCTCGGGCGCTTGACCCGGCGCGAGATCGCCGCTTTGGTCGGCGTGGCCCCGATCGCCAACGATTCCGGCACCACCCGCGGCCGACGACGCGTGCAAGGCGGTCGCTTCGAGACCCGTCGCGTCCTGTACATGGCCACGCTCACCGCTGCCAAGTACAACCCCGCCATCCGCGCCTTCTACCAGCGCCTGGTGGCCGCGGGCAAGATGCCCAAGGTCGCTCTGGTCGCCTGCATGCGCAAGCTGCTGACCACTCTCAACGCGATGGTCAGATCCAACCAACCTTGGGACAGCTCGCTTCACCACCCTTGACATTGGAGACGGTTACTCAATCGTCGTTCCCGCGAAGGCGGGAACCCAGTGGCTTGGGCCTCTTGCTGGCGATGGCACGCCGCTGGGTCCCCGCCTTCGCGGGGACGACGAGCCTATTGATGCGTCTACTGCGTGCAAAACGATAGCGACCTCTTGACGCTCCACACCTAGCGCGCCGCGGCCGCGTCCCGCACGAACGCCGCCACCATCGCCAGCGCCCGCGCCGCGGCGACGTTCGCCGCCGCCACGCCCCCCGCGGGATCGTCGCTCGCCGCCGGCTCGGTGACCTCGACGTAGCGCGTCGCCAGGACGCGCCGGTCGCGCAGGCTCACGACCTGCACGCGCAGCGCGAGGTCCACGCGGCTCGGCTTCTGCAGGAAGTCCTGCTGCAGGCGCACGAGCTCGGTATCCACGCGGAGGTCGGCGGAGACGCTCGACGGCCCGGGCACGACCGCGCGGAACGCGCCATCGCCCTCGAGCGTGCGTACCAGCAGCGGCGTGAGCATCCGCGCCGGCGTGTCGGCCCAGCGATTGAGCGCGAAGTGGTCGAGCGCGTGCGGCTTGCCGACGTACGCCATCGCCGCCGTGTCGAAGCCCGGCGCGGCGCGCACCGGCGCGACCTCGAGCGTCAGGTCGCGGCGCTCGCCCGCGGCCGGCATCGCGGGCAGCGCGTCGAGGAGATGCAGCGAAGGCTCCGGCGCCGCGGGCGGCAGCACGGTGCATCCGGCGAAGATGAGCAGGAATCCCCCAAGCGCACCCGACCGCCATGCGCCCCACAGCACCGAAAGTAAGGTCGCGTTCATTCTCCGGGTCCTCGCTTCGCCGGCGGGCGCCCCTGCACCAGCACGCCGGGATTTCGGTCCATCTCCTCGGCCACGCCGCGCAGCGTTGCCGTGAGGCCGCGCAGCTCCGTCACCAGCGCCCGGATCTCGGGCAGCGTGGTGCCGCTCGCCTCGGCGATGCCCGCTTGCGCAGTGCTCAGCGTGGCCCGGGCGCTCGCCCCCGCGCCGGCCACTTCGCTCGCCATGCGGTCCAGCGCGTCCGCGGTGTGTTCGACGCGCTGCACGAGCCGCGGCAGCTCCGCGGTCATCTTTGCCGCGTTGTCCATCGCGCGCGCCGTGCTCGCCAGCGTGGTGTCGATCGTCTTTGCGCGCGCGGCGAGCGTGTGCGACAGCAGCGCGAGGTCGGCGAGCGTGGCTTTGAGCGCGCGGCGATTCTCGTCGTCGAGCAGCGCGTTGACGTTGTCGCCGACGCGACCGAGATTGGCGAGCAGGATCGGCACCGAGTTCTCGAGCCGGTTCATGAACGACGGCGCCGAAGCGATCACCGGATACTCGGCACCGGGCTGCGCACGCAGCGGCGGCGAATCCCTGTGGCCCGCCATGAGCTCGATGAACGCGATGCCGGTGAGGCCCTGGCTGCCGAGCATGGCCACGGTGTCCTCCTTGACCGGCGTGCCGCGGTCCACGTCGAGCGTCACCACGACGCGCTCGACGTTGGCCGTGTCGAGGGCGATCTTCTTCACGCGCCCGACGTCGACGCCGCGATAGCGCACCGGCGCATTGAGGTTGAGGCCCGCCACCGACTCGGTCATGTACGTGACGTAGGTGTCGTACGACTTGCGATAGTACTTGCCGCTCGACAGCCACAGCCCGCCCGCGATGAGCGCGACCGTCAGCACGATCACGAACGCGCCAACCGCGGCGAAGTTCACCTTCGATTCCATTGCTGCTCCAGCGCGGCGCGCCCGCGCGGGCCGTGGAAGTATTGGCGGACCAGCGGGTCCTCGGAATGCGAGAGCTCGGTCATCGAGCCCACGCCGACGATGTTGCCCTTGCCGAGCACCGCGACGCGGTCGGACGCGCGCCACAGGAGGTCGAGGTCGTGGGTGACCATCATGATGGTGAGGCCCAAGCCGTCGCGCAGGCTGCGCACGAGCTCGTCGATGCCGCTCGCGGACAGCGGATCGAGGCCGGCGGTCGGCTCGTCCAGGAACAGCAGCTCGGGATCGAGCGCCAGCGCGCGCGCGAGCGAGGCCCGCTTGCGCATGCCACCGGAGAGCTCGCTCGGATATTTCGGCCCGGCGTCGGGCGGCAGGCCGGTGAGCGCGATCTTCACGGCCGCCACCTCCTGGATCAGGCGCGGCGGCAGGTCGGTGTGCTCGTCCAGCACCATGCCGACGTTCTCGGCGACGGTGAGCGGCGGAAAACAGGGCCCCGCGCTCGAACATCACGCCCCAGCGCCGCCGCAGCGGCAGCGCCGCGTCGTCGGAGAGGCCGACCACTTCCTGGCCGAACACGCGGATCGACCCGGCCGCGGGCGCCTGCAGCATGATGATCTCGCGCAGCAGCGTGGACTTGCCGGAGCCGCTGCCGCCGACCAGCGCGAAGATCTCGCCCGGGTTCACGGAGAGGTCGACGTGCTCGTGCACGACCGCGTCGCCGAAGCGCGTGCTGATGCCGCGGACGTCGACGATGGGGGCGGGCGCGTCCATCTAGAGGTCCAGCCACAGGAACACGATGGAGAAGAGGGCGTCGGTGACGATCACGAGGAAGATCGACTGGACGACGCTGATCGTCGTCTGCGTGCCGACGCTGTCGGCGCTGCCGCTCACCTGGAAGCCGCGATAGCAGCCGACCAGCGCGATGATCATCGCGAACACGGGCGCCTTGGCGATGCCGGTCCAGAACGACGACAGCTGGATCGCCTCGTCGAGGCGGTCGATGAACGCGTCGTAAGCCGACACCGAGCCGCGATTGCGCCATGACCATGCCGCCGAGCATGCCGGTGACGTCGGTGTAGACGGTGAGCAGCGGCAGCACGACGACCAGCGCGATCACCTTCGGCAGCACCAGCATCTCCTGCGCGCCGACGCCGATCGTGCGCAGCGCGTCGATCTCCTCGGTGACCTTCATCGTGCCGATCTGGGCGGTGTAGGCCGAGCCCGAGCGGCCGGCGATGATGATGGCGGTGAGCAGCGGCGAGAGCTCGCGCAGCATCGCGAGCGCGACCAGGTCGACGACGAAGATGTTGGCGCCGAAGCGCTGCAGCTGGTCGGCGCCCTGGTAGGCGATGACGACGCCCATCAGAAAGGAGAGCAGTCCGGTGATCGGCAGCGCGTCCACGCCGGCGATCTGGATGTTGTGCAGGATGGGCCGCCAGCGCAGCCGACGCGGATCCATGAGCGAGCGCAGCAACGCGAGCGCGCTCTCGCCGACGAAGGCGAGGTAGCCGTAGCCGCCGTGCAGCACCGCGAGCGACCGCTCGCCCACGAATGCCAGCCCGTGCAGAGCCCGCGATTCCGTCGGCGCCAGCGGCAGCTCGCGGGCGGCGATGAGGTCCACCAGCGAAGCGAAGCCGGGGGTCAGGCCGGTGATGTGCGGCGCGCAGCCGCGCGCGGTGAGCGTGCGTACCGTGCGGTGCACGAGCCATGCACCCGCGGTGTCGAGCGTGGTAATGCCGGCGCCGTCGATCACCACGTCGCCGGACCGCGGCCACGCGACGCCCGCCAGCGCGCGATCGAGCGCGGCGAGGGTATGGACCGTCCAGGGTCCGCTGCAGCGGACAGCGCTTGCCGCACCGTCGGGCGTGCGGGCCGCGACGAGCAGGGGCGCGAGATCATCAGGCATCGGGCCGCTTCGTCCGCTTGGCGCCGGCAATCCCCGCGCGGAAATGCCGCGCGGCCCGGCACGACCCATGCTAGGCCAAAGCGGCGATGGGTCGTTGACGGAGGTCAACCGCATCCGCCACCCCCCAGGACGGCGCCCATTGGCCCACGTCAAGGCACCGATGCGCCGCGCCCGGGACAATGGATCTCGAGTGGCGGCCGTTCGTGTCGCAGCCTGCGGCTGGCCGTCCGCACGGAGGACGTCGATGGCCGCGAAGCTCCTGCTGTTCCATCACGAGGCGCGCGCCAAGGTCTGCGCCGGCCTCAATATCCTCGCCAACGCGGTCAAGGTGACGCTGGGGCCGAAAGGGCGCCTGGTCATCCTGGAGCGCGCGTTCGGGCCGCCGACGATCATCAATTCCGGCGTCGCCGTCGCGAAGGAGATCGAGCTCGCCGATCGCTTCGAAAATCTCGGCGCGCAGATGGCGCGCGAGGTCGCGGCGAAGACGTCGGAAACCGCGGGCGACGGCACCACCACGGCCACGGTGCTCGCGCAGGCCATCGTCAACGAAGGCCTGAAGTACGTCGCCGCCGGCCTCGATCCGATGGACCTCAAGCGCGGCATCGACCTCGCCGTGGACGCCGTGGTCGCGGAGCTGCGGAAGAATTCGCGTCCGTGCACGGCCAACAGCGAGATCGCGCAGGTCGGCACGATCTCGGCCAACGGCGACGCCGCGATCGGCGGCATGATTGCGCAGGCGATGGCCAAGGTCGGCCAGGACGGCATCATCAAGGCGGAAGATGGCCGCGGCATGACCAACGAGCTCGAGGTCGTCGAGGGCATGCAGTTCGACCGCGGCTTCCTCTCGCCCTATTTCATCAACGAGCCGGAGAAGCAGCGCGTGGTCCTCGACGATGCGCGCGTGCTGGTGCACGACCGCACCATCTCGACGGTGCACGACCTGCTGCCGATCCTCGAGGAGGTGTCGCGGGAGAGCCGGCCGCTGCTCATCATCGCCGAGGACGTCGCCGGCGAGGCGCTCGCGACGCTCGTGGTCAATGCGATGCGCGGCGTCCTGAAGACGTGCGCGGTCAAGGCCCCGGGGTTCGGCGATCGCCGGCGCGCGCTGCTGCAGGACATCGCGGTGCTGACCGGCGCGACCGTGATCTCGGAGGAAACCGGCAAGAAGCTCGACAAGACGACGCTCGCCGATCTCGGCCGCGCGCGGCGGATCGAGATCGACAAGGACAGCACGACGCTCATCGGCAGCGCGGGCGATTCCGCGCGCATCGCGGCGCGCATCGCCGAGGTGCAGCAGGCGATCGAGAAAGCCGACAGCGACTACGATCGCGACCAGTTGCGGGAGCGCGCCGCGCGGCTGTCCGGCGGCGTGGCCCTGATCAAGGTGGGGGCGTCCACCGAGATCGAGATGAAGGAGAAGAAATCGCGCGTCGAGGATGCGCTGCACGCGACGCGCGCCGCGGTGGCGGAGGGCATCGGCGCAGGGGGCGGCGTCGCGCTGCTGCGCGCGCGGCACGGGCTCGACGCGCTGCACGGGGCGGGGCTCGCGCAGGACGCGGGCGTGCGGATCGTGCGCCGGGCGCTCGAGGAGCCGCTGCGGCAGATCGTGCTCAACGCGGGCGGCGAGCCGGCGATCGTGCTCGAGCGCGTGCTCGCGGGCAGCGGCACCTTCGGCTACAACGCGGCCAGCGGCGAGTTCGGCGACATGGTGGCGATGGGGATCATCGATCCCACGAAGGTGACGCGCCTCGGCCTCGCCAATGCGGGCTCGATCGCGAGCCTCATCCTCACGACCGACTGCATCGTCGTCGAGAAGCAGGCCCAGGAGGCGGCTCGCGGGAGCGAGCCGGAGGACGAAGGCTAGGCGCTGGGCGCGGGGGCCGCGGCCAGCCAGTGCCGGAACCATCCGGCCGCGAGCTCGGCGACCTGGTCGAGCGTTCCGGGCTCCTCGAACAGATGGGTGGCGCCGCGCACGACCTCGAGCGCCTTCGGGCAGCGCAGCCGCGCGAACGCTTCGCGGTTGAGCCGCAGCACGTCGGTGTCCTGTCCGCCGACGATGAGCAGCGTCGGTGAGGCGACCTGCGCGAGCGCCGCGGCACCCGCGAGGTCCGGGCGTCCGCCGCGCGAGACGATCGCGCGCACGTCCACGCCGGGCGTCACCGCCGCCTGCAGTGCCGCCGCGGCCCCCGTGCTGGCCCCGAAGAGGCCGAGCGGCAGGCCCGCCGTCGTCGCCCCGGCCTGCGCGGCCCAGCGTGCCGCCAGCGCGAGCCGTGCCGCGAGCAGGCCGATGTCGAAGCGCGCGGCGGGCGCCCGATCCTCGTCCGCGGTGAGGAGATCGAAGAGAAGCGTGGCGACGCGCGCCGCGTGCAACGCGTCCGCCACGAACCGGTTGCGCGGGCTGGCGCGCGAGCTGCCGCTCCCGTGCGCGAACAGGACCAAGCCAAGCGCCTCGGGAGGCACCGTGAGCGTCCCCGGCAGCCGGACGTCGCCCGCGGGAATCGTTACCGAGGCGTCGAGGGTCCCGGGCATGCCATGGTCTCCGGCGTCAGAACGTCGCGGTCAGGTCGGGGTGATGCTGCACCCAGGCCCTGGCGCGGGCGATCGCGATGCGGATGGCCGTCCCCTCGTCCATGCCCCCGGCGAGAAGTGCATTGGCCATCGCAATCGCCTTGGCTCGGACCACCGGCGGCAGGTGCTTCATGGAGAGCGGGAAATGATCCTCGTTCCAGGGCATGGCGTCGGGGTCAGGCGCATGGCTTCATCGCTGCGAGGTACGCGCGGCGTGGGCCTTCACCGCACCACGCTGCTCGCGGGCGAGATCCTCGATCGCGCGGTCCATCGCGTCGAACGCATCGCGCAGCGCGATCGCCACATCCTCGTCGTGGCCGTGATCGACCACGAGTTCGGGCACCCCGGGGGCGCGGACGTCGATCCGCACGCGGAATTCCTGGCCCTGGCGCTGGTGCGCGCCCAGTCGCTCCACGGTGACGCGGCAACTCGACAGGCGCGGATGGAAGGTTTCGAGCTTGGCCGCACGGCGCCGGATCTCGGCGTCCAGTGCGTCCGAATGGGGGACGTTGCGCAGCAGGATCTGCAGCGGAACCTCGAGCGAGCCGCTCATGACGATGACCTCTCTGTTTCATGGTCCAGCGATTCCACCTTAGTCCAGCGCAGGAACCGCGGGTTGACATCGCTCAAGCGGCGTCGAGAATGCATGGACGTTCGGTCGCGCCGTCCGCCGTTGACCCGGCGCAAGGCCGCGAAGGGGCGCCTCCGCTAGCATGGTGGCGAGCGGCGCCGCGGGCGCCGTGGCGCGTCAGGCGCGTCAGAAAGGAGTGGCCATGTTCCGCCGCATCCTCGTTCCCGTCGATGGAAGTCCCTGTGCCAATCGAGGGCTGCGCGTCGCCCTCGACCTTGCGCGTGACCAGAAGGCCGCGATCGTGCTGCTGCACGTCGTCGACGAGACGGTCGTCGCGCAAAGCATGGCTTCGGTCGATTACCTGTCGCAGCTCGACCTGGAAGCGTTCATCGACGCGCTTCGTCAGAACGGGCGCAAGGTCCTCAAGCGGGCGGAAGCGACGCTCGCCAAGGCCGGCATCGACGGCAAGACCGTTCTCTGCGAAACGATGGGCCGGCCCGTCGCCGACATCATCGTCGCCCAGGCGCGCAAGTCGCGCGCCGACGTGATCGTGATCGGCACGCACGGCCGCCGCGGCCTCGCGCGCGTCGTGATGGGCAGCGACGCGGAAGGCGTGGTGCGCACGAGCCCGGTGCCGGTGCTGCTGGTGCGCGCCCCGCACGGGCGGCGTCAGGGATAGCAGTCCGCGAGGCGCGCGACGAAGGCCTGCAGCTGATCCCGCGGAAGATGGGCGATCCCGGCAGCGGCGGCGCGGCCGCCGCCCGTTCCGAACTGGCGACAGACCGCATCGGCGCCGGTCGCCCGCGCGCGCGGCGCGCGTACGCTGACCGCATAGCCGCCCCGGTCGTTGCTCGTGAGCACCGCCTGCGCGCGGTCGGGCGCGGCGTTGGCGACCTCGTTGCCGAAGATGCCGCGGATGCGGCGCGACCACGGCTCGTCGGGCAGGATGTACACGTCGGCGCGACCCGCGCGCAGGGCAGGCTCGATGGCGCGGGCACGCGCGAGGTCGTCCCGCCGCGCCGCGTCGATTCGCCGATAGGCGGCGTCCGTCGCGACGAAGCGCAGGGGGTCCGCCGCCGCCAGCAAGGCGCGAAACAGGTCGGCCGGCGCCACGATGGCATCGGCCTCGATGTCGCTGTAGGCGTTGTACGTGATGCCGTCGCCCAGCGCGCGCAGCGCCGCGAGGACCTGCGGATCGAGCCCGAGCGGCTGTGCGAGCGCGTGCGCGGTGGCGACGAGGTTGTCGCCGAACGCCGCCACCACCGCCCAGATGCGCTGCCGGCCCTCGAGGTGGCGATCGACGAGAACGCCGGTGCACACGTCCGGCGACGGATCGAGATGCGGCGTGAATCCGGGATGGACCGGAACGTCACCCGCGAAGTGGTGATCGAACCATGCCACGCGCACGTCGGCCGCCAGCAGTCGCGCGAGCGCGGCGTGGTTGACCGCGACCGCGATGTCGAGCACCGTGACGGCGTCGCCGGGCTTCGCGTCGACGCGCGCGAGCAGCGCATTGTCGCGCTTGGTGCCCGTCACGAGCGTCGCGGCCAGCGGCGCGTCGAGGCGGAGCTGGACGAGCGAACAGATGCCGTCGGCGTCGCCGTTGAATACGTCGAAGTGGGTGATCATGAACGTTCGCGTGCCATGCACGGCACGCATGCCTTGGTGCGGAAAGCATATACGGGATGAACAGCAACCTGCGAATCTTCGCGCTCGCCACCGGGCGCGCCTATGGTGAGAAGGTCGCCGACGCGCTGGCGCTGCCGCTGTCCGCGCACGAGGAGCGGGA
The DNA here is from genome assembly GCA_963725735.1 of uncultured beta proteobacterium. Classification (GTDB taxonomy): domain Bacteria; phylum Pseudomonadota; class Gammaproteobacteria; order Burkholderiales; family Casimicrobiaceae; genus VBCG01. The sequence continues at coordinate 82,781 of CAVRZM010000006.1, forward strand.
ATTCGAGGACGGCGAGCACAAGGCGCGCACGCTCGAGAGCGTCCGCGGATGCGACGTCTGCGTCGTGCAGTCGCTGTACGCCGATGCGCAGCACAGCGTCGACGACAAGCTCCTGCGCCTCCTGCTGTTCGTGGCGGCGCTGAAGGACGCCTCGGCGGCGCGGGTCACGGTGATCGCGCCGTACCTCGCGTACTCGCGCAAGGACCAGAAGAGCAAGCCGCGGGATCCCGTCACCACGCGCTACGTGGCGTCGTTCTTCGAGGCCGCCGGCGCGGACTGCATGGTCACGATCGACGTGCACAATCTCGCAGCGTACCAGAATGCCTACCGCTGTCGCACCGAGCATCTCGAGGCCGCGCCGCTCTTCGTCCATCACCTCCTGCCGCAAATCGGCGGCGCGGAGATCGTCGTGGTGTCGCCGGACGCCGGGGGAATCAAGCGGGCGGACGCGCTGCGCCAGAAGCTGGCGACGGCATTGGGGAAGCCGGTTCCCATGGCCTTCGCGGAAAAATACCGAAGCGGCGGCGAGCTGCGCGGGGAGGCGCTGGTCGGCGATGTCGACGGCAGGGTGGCCATCATCGTGGACGACCTCATCAGCGCCGGCAACACCATCGCCCGCGCGACGCAGGCCTGCCGCGCGCGCGGCGCGGTGCGCGTGATCGCATGCGCGACGCACGGCGTGTTCGCCAGCGACGCCAATCACGTGCTGGGCGAGGCGGCCGTGGACGAGATCGTGGTGACCGACAGCCTGCCGCCGTGGCGGCTGACCGACGCCCGCGTGCTCGCGCGATTGCGCCAGGTGAGCACGGTGCCGCTGGTCGCCGAGGCGATCCGCCGGTTCCACGCGAACGGTTCGCTGGTCGCCCTTGGCGGGTCCTAGCCGAGCGCGCGCGACCACGGGGGGTAGCTCCCGCTTGCCGTCGTCGCGATGAGGAATGGCGATTGCCCGTCGTTTGACGGTCGTCAACCGCGCGCTTTCGCGCCGGCGGACAATCGAGGCACGGCCGTGCACGCCGTGCACGGGATGCAGGGCTGCAACGCCGTTCAATGCTGCCGATGCCGATGCCGTTCCCGGACAACGCCCAGATCGCGTCCTGGCTGCGCCAGGCCGCGGAGCTCCTGCACGCGCAAGGCGCCAATCCGTATCGCGTCGGCGCCTATCGCAAGGCGGCCGAGACGGTCGAGCGCCATTCCGCCAGCCTGCGCGACATCTTCGCGACGCGCGGCATCGCGGGCCTGGACGCGTTGCCGACCGTCGGCCCCGGCATCGCCGCCGCCATCGCCGAGATGCTGCAGACGGGCCACTGGGTGCAGCTCGAGCGGCTGCGCGGCACGCTCGATCCCGCACGGCTGTTTGCGACCGTGCCGGGCGTCGGCCCCGAGCTCGCGAGGCGAATCCACGACGCGCTCAACGTCGACACGCTGGAAGCGCTCGAGGCTGCCGCTCACGACGGACGGCTGGCCGAGGTACCTGGCGTCGGGCCCCGAAGGACGGCCGTCATCCGGGCCACGCTTGCCGAGATCCTCGATCGCTCGCGCCTGCGCCGCCCGCCGCCGGTTGCAGCCACCGCGGAGCCGGGCGTCGCGCTGCTGCTCGACGTCGACCGCGAGTATCGCGAGGGTGCACGGGCAGGGAGGCTGCCGCTGATCGCGCCCCGGCGCTTCAATCCGGCGCACGAGGTGTGGCTGCCGATCCTGCACACCGTCCGCGGCGACTGGCACTTCACGGCGCTGTTCTCGAACACGGCGACTGCCCACGAGCTTGGGCGCACGCGCGATTGGGTGGTGATCTACTTCCACGACGATCATCGCGCGGAAAGCCAGCGCACGGTGGTGACGGAACAGCACGGAGCGCTTGCGGGACGCCGCGTCGTGCGCGGTCGCGAGGCGGATTGCCGCGCGCACTACGAGCACCGTGACGCGGAGGCGCTGCCGTAGCGCACCGCGCGAGCGCGTTGCGGATCGGCGTGACCCGTGCCGGATTGACGGCAGTCAACGCCATCCGCATGCCGCGGGCGCACGATGGTTCACGTAGCTCCGCGCAGTGCGGAGAAGGAGTGTGCTGTGAACAAGACGACACCACCGACCACCCCGCATGTGCGATCGGGTGGCGTTATGCATTTCGGCGAGCACAACCTGAACGCCGGCCACAGCGACCCCTACCAGTCCAAGGGCAAGTATCGCGAGCCGACCGTGTGCAGCGACTGCAGGGCTGTCTTTCAGGGCGGTCGCTGGACGTGGGACGGGGAAGTCGCGGACGCCGTGGAGGCACGCTGCCCCGCGTGCCGTCGCATCCGCGAGAAGCTGCCGGCGGGCACGCTGGTGCTCGAAGGCCCGTTCGTGGAGAGTCACCGCGAGGAGCTCGTGCAGCTCATCCGCAACGAGGCCGAGCGGGAGCGCCGCGAACACCCGCTGCATCGACTGATGGAAGTTTCCGAGAGTCACGCGCGGGTCAGCGTGGCGACGACCGACATCCATCTCCCGCAGCGCCTCGGCGAGGCCGTCAAGCGCGCCTACGACGGCGACCTCGTGATCAAGTACGGGCCGGACGAATACGCGGTCCGCGCGAGCTGGCGGCGCTGACGCCGGCCGCCGTCGTCGATGCCCGGTCCTCGCGGCCGCCGGCGTCGGCTGCAGCATCACGTCGACGGCGGGGCGCTCGCCTTCCCGCCGTCGCCGGCATGCACGCCACGTGGCGCCCCGCGCTGTTCCGCTGGCGACACATTTCCGGGCGTTGATCCTGATCAATCGCGGTCATGCGCCTTGGGCTACGCTACAGGCGCGGTCCGCGGACGGACTTGTCGCGCGGACACCGGAGACGATCATGACAGGACTGTCACGCAAGAATGCCCACCGCATCGAAGAGCTGCTCCTCGCACAGCGCAAGACGTCGATGGAGGAAGCGGAGGTCGAGCTCGCGCGCGTTCATGACGAGTCGCCGGCCGACATCGTCGGCGACGTCGCGGACGAGGGTGACCAGGCCACGGCGATGCTCGTCACCGACTACAACAACACGATGGCCCGCCGCCATCTCGACGAGGTCGGCGCCATCGATGCGGCGCTGGCGCAGATCGGCGATCCCCACTTCGGCGTGTGCAGCGATTGCGGTGCCGAGATCCCCTTTGCGCGGATGAAGGCGTTCCCGACCGCCACGCGCTGCACCGCCTGCCAGTCCAAGCGCGAGCATCTGTTCGCGCACGCCGCCACGCCGAGGCTCTAGCGGGGGGTGCTGGGCGGCGCGTGGCCGCTATTGGCCGCCCAGCCGTTCGAGCACCTTGCTCAACGCCTCCACGGTTTCCGCCACCTCGCCGCGCCCGTGCAGGAGCGGCAGCAGCGTGGCCAGCGCGCCCAGCGTGGAGCCCACGAGCTGCCCGAGCGAGCGCAGGTCGAACGGCACGACGCGCATGTGCTCGATGCGCGTGAACATCGAGCCCAGCAGCGACTGCTCGGCAAGCTGGCGGATCTCTTCCTGCACCGGCTGTTGCGGGTCTCCGAACAGCAACCGCGCCTCCACGATGCGGCTCTGCGCCATCGCCCGTTCGCGGTAGGCGGCGAGCGCACGGCGCTTGTTGCGGTAGAGCTGCTTGGTGAACAGGAACAGCGGCAGCGTGAACAGCAGCGGCGCGCCGATCGCGAAGCCCACGAGCGGTCCCCACACCGGCGGGATCGACAGGTCGTAATTCTGGACCGCGATCTGGTAGCCGACCGGCGCGGCGACGTTGCTGATCCCGTAGGCAAGGATGAAGAGCGCGAACCGGCCCTGGGCCTCGCTCAGGAAGCCGATGCCGCCGGTCAGGTCCGGGTGCGCCGGATGGAGGTCGAGCCGCAGGCGCGACACGCGGTACAGGAAGTAGATCCACAGCACCGTCTTCCAGCCGATGCGCAGCCAGATGTAGTTGAGCAGCGGAATGGCCACGAAAAACGCCCATATGCCGGGCGCGGTGAGGATGCGGTGACGCTCGTCGCCCATTACGTGCCAGGTAGGCAGCGGATGCTCGCCGAATTGCGGGACGAGGATCCACAGCGAGAACACGTAGGCCAAGGCAACGAGCACGGCCTCCGGCGGCCACGCGAGACGCCAGCGCCGGATCTCTTCCTGGACACGGTATACGCGCGGGCGGTCCTCGCGGCTGACGATGTCGCAGCGCAGGAATTCCTCCGCCGCCTCGCGGGTGCTCGCGTCGATCACGATCTCCGACACGAGGAAGAGCGGCAGGCCCGCGAGGAAGATGGCGTAGGCCGCGAAGTCGGCGAAGAAATTGGTGGGCGTGACGCCGGCGTCGACGAAGCCCTGCCGCCACGCGAGGATCGCCATCGGCACGTAGGTGACCGCGATGCCGACGAGGCAGCGCCGCGTCTTGTAGAAGGCGCGATGGCTGCCCATGCCGAGGGCCGCGTAGGCGCGCTGCAGGAGATCGCCGTCGAACAGCGAGAACGGCGCCTCGGGCCCGGAAGGCAGAGCCGAGGTCGGCACGGTGTGCAGGGCGCTCATCGCGGCGGGAGGCAAAGCTCGGTCCACGCGCGCTCCATCACTGCCGGGCCGGCGGCACTTTCGAGCAGCGGCTCGAACTCCGGCCAGGCGATGAAGCGCTCGAAGCCCGCGTACGCGCCGTTGCCGTTCTTCTGGTTGAGCTCGCCGCAGACGAGGAGGACCGGCCGCTTGGCGGAGACGAAGTCCTCGCGGAACCGCGCCGACTCCGGATCGCGCAGCCACGCGCGCGCGCGGTCTTCCACCAGCCCCTTGAAGCGTGCAGGATCGAGGATGCCGGTCGCGCCCACGGGACGCGGGACCAGCGACGCATAAGCGAAGAGGCCCGCGAACAGGCAGGCGAGGATCAACCACGTCATCACCGCTACGCGGCGCAGGGCCATGGGAACGACCTCCCCGATCCCCGCACCCGAGCTGTCGGGGACGCGTGAGTTTCCGTCAATTGCCCGCGTTGCGCCACTGGCGGCGGCACCACCCCGGCTAGTACGAGCGCGGCAGGCCGAGCACGTGCTCCGCCACGTAGGCCAGGATCATGTTGGTGCTGATCGGCGCAACCTGGTAGAGCCGCGTCTCGCGGAACTTGCGCTCGACGTCGTATTCGTGCGCGAACCCGAAGCCGCCGTGGAACTGCAGGCACGCATTGGCCGCCTCCCATGACGCGTCCGCCGCGAGCAGCTTCGCCATGTTCGCTTCCGCCCCGCACGGCGCGTGCGCGTCGAAGAGCTCGCATGCGCGGAAGCGCATGAGGTTCGCGGCTTCCACGTTGACGTAGGCACGCGCGATGGGGAACTGCACGCCCTGGTTCTGGCCGATGGGCCGGTCGAACACGATGCGCTCGCCCGCATAGCGGACGATCTTGTCGATGAACCAGTAGCCATCGCCGATGCACTCGGCCGCGATCAGCGTGCGCTCCGCGTTGAGGCCGTCGAGGATGTAGCGGAAGCCGGCGCCTTCGTCGCCGATGCGGTGTTCGACCGGGATCTCGAGGTCGTCGAAATAGAGCTCGTTGGTCTCGTGGTTGACCATGTTCGGGATCGGCTTGACCGTGAGGCCGTGGCCGATCGCGGTGCGCAGGTCGACGATGAACGCCGACATGCCGTCGGACTTCCGTTGCACCTCGGACAGCGGCGTCGTGCGCGCGAGCAGGATCATGAGGTCGGAATGCGCGACGCGCGACGTCCACACCTTCTGGCCGTTGACCCGGTAACGATCGCCGCGGCGCACGGCGGTGGTCCGCAGCTTCGTGGTGTCGGTGCCGGTGGTCGGCTCGGTGACGGCCATCGCCTGCAGGCGCAGCTCGCCGCTGGCGATGCGCGGCAGGAAGTCGCGCTTCTGCGCCTCGGAGCCGTGCCGCAGCAGCGTGCCCATGTTGTACATCTGGCCGTGGCACGCACCCGCGTTGGCGCCGGAGCGATTGACCTCCTCCATGATCACCGAGGCCTCGGCAAGGCCGAGGCCTGCGCCGCCGTACGCTTCGGGAATGAGCGCCGCGAGCCAGCCGGCGCGCGTCAGCGCCTCCACGAATTCGTCGGGATAGCCGCGCTCGGCGTCGATGCGGCGGAAATAGGCGGGCGGGAACTGCGCGCACAGCGCACGCACGGCGTCGCGCAGCGGCGCGTGGCGATCGTTCGGACGGGACACGGTGCTTCGCGCCTCCCCGGGGGTGCTGAACATCCGCATTGTGGCAGCCCCGGCGCGCGGTGGCACAATCAGCCTTTCCTCGCCAACGAGGTCCGACGCGATGCAACGACGCCCGCTGGGTACCACCGGCCTTGCCGTGACGCCGCTTGCCCTCGGCGGCAACGTGTTCGGCTGGACCGCCGACGAGGCGACTTCCTTCAGCCTGCTCGACGCCTTCGTCGCGGCGGGCGGCAACCTGATCGACACGGCGGATTCCTATTCGCGCTGGGCGCCCGGCCATCAGGGGGGCGAGTCGGAAGCCGTCATCGGACGCTGGATCGCGAGCCGCGGCCGGCACGACGACGTGGTGATCGCCACCAAGGTCGGCTCCGACATGGGTCTCGGGCACAAGTGCCTGCGCCGCGACTACATCCTGCGCGCGGTCGAGGATTCGCTGCGGCGCCTCAAGGTGGACGCCATCGACCTCTACCAGTCGCATTGGGACGACGAGACGACGCCCGTGGCCGAGACGCTGGAGGCGTATGCGCGCCTCGTCGCGCAAGGCAAGGTGCGTGCGATCGGCGCCTCCAATTTCACGGCGCAGCGCCTCGCCGAAGCACTCGCCGTCAGCGACGCCGGGCCATTGCCGCGCTACGCGACGCTGCAGCCGCACTACAACCTGTACGAGCGCGCGGGCTACGAAGGCGCGCTGGCCGACCTGTGCGTGCGCGAGCGCATCGGGGTCATTCCGTATTTCGGGCTGGCCGCCGGCTTCCTGACCGGCAAGTACCGCAACGCGAACGACTTCAAGAAGAGCGCGCGGGGCGGGGGCATGCACAAGTTCATGAACGAGCGCGGCATGCGCATTCTCGCGGCGCTCGACCAGGTCGCGGCGCGCACCGGCGCCATGCCCGCCCAGGTCGCCCTGGCGTGGCTGATGACGCGGCCCGGCGTGACCGCGCCGATCGCGAGCGCGACGACGGTCGCGCAGCTCAAGGAAATCATGGGCGCGCTCCGGCTCACGCTGGACGCGGACGCGCTGGCTGCGCTCGAACGCGCGAGCGCGGCCTAGCCGTTACTTGAACGGCACGGCGTTGCCGCTGCCGCGCGCGATCATCGCGAGGAATTCGCGCCGCGTCGCCTGGTCGTTGCGGAACGCGCCCAGCATGCGGCTCGTCACCAGCAGGGTGCCGGGCTTGTGGACGCCGCGCGTGGTCATGCACTGGTGCGCCGCCTCGACCACTACCGCCACGCCCTTCGGCTGCAGCACGTCCTGCAGGGTGTCGGCGATCTGCACCGTCATCTTTTCCTGGATCTGCAGCCGCTTGGCGTAGACGTCCACCAGCCGCGCGAGCTTGGAGATGCCCACCACGCGGTGCATGGGGAGATAGCCGATGTGAACCCTGCCGATGATCGGCGCCATGTGGTGTTCGCAGTGGCTCTCGAAGCGGATGTCGTTCATCACGATCATCTCGTCGTAGCCGTCGACCTCCGAGAACGTCTTCGCGAGGATCTCGCGCGGGTCCTGGCCATAGCCCGCGAAGAACTCCTCGTACGAGCGCACGACGCGGTCCGGCGTCTCGAGCAGCCCCTCGCGATCGGGATCGTCGCCGGCCCAGCGGAGGAGGGTGCGCACGGCGGCGAGCGCCTCCTCGCGGGGGGGACGTTCGAGCGGCTTGGCGCGGGCGGTCGTCTTCTTCATGGGAGTTGTGCGCTCGGTAGCAGGCAGGCGAACACGGATTGTACGGCCAACCATCCCGCGCGCAGACTGGACAGCGGCGGGCTAAACCCCGGTATCGATCAGGGCTTTGGCGCGTTCCGGTACGCGCGCGTGGACGCACGACGGACGAAAATGCGAGCATCGCGTCTTCGTGCGCGCGCTCCCGCACCGGACACCCAAGGAAACCATGCCTCGCTATCGCTTTCGCGGCAACGCGCCCCAGATCCCTTCGTCGACCTATGTCGCGGAGACCGCGTCGGTGATCGGACGCGTCGTGCTGGGCGAGGACACCAGCGTGTGGCCGGGCGCCGTCATCCGCGCGGATTCCGAGCCCATCGTGATCGGCGAGGGCAGCAACGTGCAGGACTGCGCGGTGCTGCACGTGGATCCGGGCGTGCCGATGACCATCGGCCGCCGCGTCACCGTCGGCCACCAGGTGATGCTGCACGGCTGCACGATCGGCGACGGCTGCCTGATCGGCATCCAGGCGATCGTTCTCAACCACGCGGTGATCGGCAAGGAGTGCCTGGTCGCCGCGGGCGCGATCGTCACCGAACGCAAGACGTTCCCGGACCGCTCGCTCATCATGGGCGCGCCGGCGAAGGTGGTGCGCGAGCTCACCGACGACGACGTCGCGATGCTGCGTCACGCGGCCGAAGCCTACGTGCAGCGGCGCGGGTTCTACCTCGCCGAGCTCGAGCGGATCGACTAGCGCCGCCTGCTATTGCGGCTCGAGCCCGATCTTCTTCACGACGGCCGCGTACTTCGCGAGCTCCGCGGGGAAGAACTGGGCCGCGTACTCCGGCGTGCTGACGTTGATCGTGTTGCCCTGCTTGGCCATCGCTTCCTTCACGTCGGGCGACGCGAATGCCGTGTGGAAGGCCGCATTGATGCGCGCGACGTCGGCGGGCTTGAGCTTCGCGGGCCCCACGACGCCGAACCAGCCTTCCACGAGGTAGTTCGGCATCCCCTGCTCGACGAGCGTCGGAATGTCCGGCGCGGCCGCGAGGCGCTGGGCGCTGCCCACGCCGATGGCCCGCAGGCCGCCGCTGGCGAGGTGCGCCTGCACGGAAGGCAGGGCAGCGGTCGCAAACTGGACCTGGCCGCCGAGAAGATCCGTGAGCATCGGTCCCACGCCCTTGTAGGGGATGTGCTTCGCCTGCGCGCCGGCCTGGTCCACGAACATCGCGGCCGCGAGGTGCAGGATGGTGCCGTTGCCGGAGGAGCCGTAGTTGATCTCGTCGGGCTTCGCCTTCATGAGCGCGATCAGCTCCTTCGCGTTCTTCGCGGGCACCGACGGATTGACCACGATGACGATGGGTGTCGCGCCGACCACGGCGATGGGCGTGATGTCGGCAATCGGATCGAACGGCAGCGACTTCAGCACGCTCGGGTAGATCACGTGGTTGTTCGACACGACCGACAGCGTGTAGCCGTCGGGTGGCGACTTGATCATCGCCTGGGTGCCGACGACGCCGCCGGCCCCCGGCTGGTTCTCGATGACGACCGGTCCGCCCAGGGCCTTCGCGAGCGCGGGCGACGCGGCGCGCGTGATCGTGTCCACGCCCGACGCCGTGGCCACCGGCAGGATGAAGCGCGTCGGGCGGTCGGACTGGGCATGCGCGAATCGCGCCCCGCCGGCGATGCCGGCCACGGCGAGGCCTGCGAGGCGCGCGAGGACCGTGCGGCGCGGGAACGACGGAACGTGCTGCGACATGGCATCTCCTCCGGATGTTCTGATTGGGTCAGGCAACGGCCTTGTGCGCGACGAGGCGGTCGATCGCGGCGTCATCGTAGCCTACGCTGCGCATGACTTCACGCGTATGCGCGCCGAGCGTGGGCGGGTCGAGGCGCACGCCGAGCCGCTGGCCTTCCAGCGTGATGGGGAACAGCGTCGTGCGCACGGTCTGGCCCGCGCGCTCGCCGTCGGGCAGGCGGACTTCGGCCAGTCCGCCGGTCGCGTTGAGATGCGGATCGTCGAAGAGGTCCTCGGGGCGGCGGATCGGTGCGAACGGCAGGCCCGCACGCTCGAACAGATCGGAAAGCTCCGCCGCGGTGCGGTGCGCGAGGCGCTCGCGCAGGGTGGCGAGGAGGGCGGGGCGCACTTCCACGCGCTGGTTGTTGGTGGCCAGCGAGGGATCGGCCTTGAGGTCCGGAAAACCCAGCGCGTCGCAGAAGACGCTCCACTGCGCATCGCTCACCGCGGCAAGGAAGATCTGCTCGCCGTCCTTCACGGTGAACACGTCGTAGACGGCCCACGGATTGTCGCGCGCGGGCATCGGCGCCGGATGACGGCCGGTCACCGCGTACTGCAGCATGTGCTGGCCCATCAGGAACACGTTGTTCTCGAACAGGGCCGACTGCACCTCCATGCCCCTGCCGGTGATCCCGCGCTGGATCAGGGCGCCGAGCGCGCCGATGGCGCCGAAGAGACCACCCATGATGTCGTTGATGCTGGTGCCCGCGCGCACGGGATCGCCGGGCCGGCCGGTCATGTAGGCGAGGCCGCCCATCATCTGCACGACCTCGTCGAGCGCCGTGCGATGCTCGTAGGGCCCGGGCAGGAAGCCCTTGTGGCTCACGTAGATGAGCCGCGGATTGCGCGCCGACAGCGACGCGTAGTCGAGGCCGTACTTCGGCATCGTGCCGGGCTTGAAATTCTCGGCGACCACGTCCGCACTGGCGGCGATCCGGCGCGCCACGTCGGCGCCCTCCGGTTGGTGGAGATCGACCGCGATGCTCTTCTTGTTGCGATTGAACATCGGGAAGAAGCCGGCGCCGGCACCCAGGAGGCGGCGCGTGCGGTCGCCGTCGATGGGCTCGATCTTGATGGTCTCCGCCCCCATGTCGGCGAGCATCATCCCGCACGTGGGACCCATCACCATGTGCGTGAACTCGACGACGCGCAGGCCCGCGAGCGGCTGCGGCGCGGCGGTCGCCGTGCGGCCGCTCATGCCTGCGCCTGCGCGAGCAGCGTCTTCGGCAGGCCGGCGCGCCACAGCGCGCCGTGCAGCGCTTCGCCGTCGAGCCACGCGGCGACCTTGGCCCGCAGCGCGAGGAGCCGGTCGCAATCCTGGCCCGTGGCGACCCCCATGCTGCGGAAGAGATAGACGACATCCTCGGTGCTCACGTTGCCGCTTGCGCCGGGTGCGTGCGGGCAGCCGCCGATTCCGGCGAGGCACGCGTCGAAGCGGCGCACGCCCGTTTCCCACGCGGCGTACACGTTGGCCATGCCGAGGCCGCGCGTGTCGTGGAAGTGCGCGCAGGTGAAGCGATCGCCGGCGATGCGGAACGCCGCCTCGCACAGCTCGCGCACCCTCTTCGGATCCGCGTAGCCCACGGTGTCGGCCAGGCCCACGCGCTGCGGCGCCCGCGTCGAGCGACGCCTGCAGGAGGCGCAGCACCTCGCCCGGGCGCACCTCGCCCTGGATCGTGCAGCCGAAGGCGGTGACTGATGCCGACTTCGACGAGGCACGGCGAACGCGCGTCGTCGCGTGCCTTGCGGATGCGCGGCGATCTCCTGCACGGCCTCGTCCGGCGTGCGGCGCAGGTTGGCGAGGCTGTGGGCATGGCTCGCGGACAGCGGCAGCAGCATGGCGTGCGCGCCGGTCTCGAGTGCGCGCTCGGCCCCTTTGAGGTTCGGCACCAGCACGGATACCGTGAGTCCGGGCAGCGTCTTCGCGAACGCCACCAGCAGGGCGGTATCGGCGAGTTGCGGCAGAAGGCGCGGCGGGACGAACGAGCCGACTTCGATCTCGCGCTGGCCCGCATCGTAGGCATCGCGGATCCATTCGAGCTTCCGGGCGGTGGGAAGGGTGCGGGCGATGCTCTGCAGGCCGTCGCGCAGGCCCACTTCGCGCACGACGACGGGATCGGTGTCGGTTCTCATGTGGGCCTCATTGTAGCCATGCCCGTAGGCATCTCGCGCGGCATTTCGGAAGCCCTATCGTTCCCGTGCGGAATGGCTGCGCTATGCTTCGAGCCGTGGATCGCCCGTTCGACCCCGTGACCCTGCGCGTGTTCGTCGCCGTGTGCGAGGAAGGCAACATCGCGCGCGCCGCCGAGCGCGAGGCGATGGTGGCCTCGGCGGTCAGCAAGCGCATCGCGGCGATCGAGGCCGACATCGGCTCGCCGCTGCTGACGCGTGGCCGCCGCGGCGTCGTGCCCACCGCCGCCGGCGAGACGCTGCTGCGGCAGGCCCGCGAGGTGCTCGGCATCATGAGCCGCATGCGCGCGGAGCTCTCCGAGTTCACGAGCGGCGTCCAGGGCAGCGTGCGCGTGATGGCGAGCGTGTCGGTGCTGGCCGAGCGGCTGCCGGACGCCATCGCGCGCTTCCTCGCGCAGTACCAGGCCGTGCGCGTCATCGTGCACGAGGGCACCAGCAACCGGATCGCGCAGGAGGTGCGCGAAGGTGCGGCCGACGTGGGCGTGGTGTGGGACATCGCCGATCTCACCGGCGTGCAGACGGCGCCCTACTGCATCGATCATCTGTGCGTGCTGGTTCCCGGCGACCATCGGTTCGCGACGCGCAGCAGGGTGCGCTATGCCGACGTGCTGGACGAGCCGCTGGTGCGCGTGCTGCCGCCGGGCGCGACGCTCGACGTCATGCTGCGGCGGCGCGCGGCCGCGCTCGGCAAGTCGCCGGCGCCCCGCATCGAGGTGTCCGGCCCGCACGCGGCGTGCCGCATCGTGAAGGCAGGCCTCGGGGTCGCGGTGCTGCCGGAAGAGGGCATCGCGGCGTACGCGACGGCGCTCGGCCTGGCGCTGGTGCCGCTCGCCGATGCATGGGCCTTGCGGCGCTTCGTCGTCTGCGCGCGGCCGGAGGCGGAGCTCTCCGCGACGGCGCGCCTGCTGTTCCGGTACCTTGCCGCCGCGCCGGCGACAATGCGCGGCGCGCAGGCCGCTCACGCGCGCTGACGCGCGCGCAATTCCGCGAACGACACGAGCTCGCCGGCGATCGCGCTGGCGGCGACGGTGGGCGGGCTCGCGAGCCACACCTGGCCCGGCCCCGACCGGCCGGGAAAGTTGCGGTTGACCGCGCTGACCGTGACCTGGTCGCCGGACGTCGAAGCGCCGGGTCCGCAGTTGGCGCACGCGCCGCAGGCCGGCTCGAGGATCTCCGCGCCCACCTGCGCGAACGCGGCGAGATAACCGCGCGCGACGCAGTAGTCGCGCACGTCGGCGGTGCCGAACTGCAGGTAGAGCGCGACGCCGGGCGCCACACGCAAGCCGTGGTCGGCCGCCCAGCGCAAGTACCTCGTGATAGCGATCGAAATCCGCGCGCTTGCCGGCGGTGCAGGAGCCGCCGTAGGCGATGTCGATCCGCGCACGCTGCGCGATGTCCGCCAGCGCAATGCCGTTGCCCGGGTCGCCGGGCGCCGCGACCATCGGCGACAGCGTCGACGCGTCGATGCGGATCGTCGCGCAGTAGGGCGCGCCCGGATCGCTGCGCATCCACGGTTCGATCGCGAAATCGATGCCGCGCCGCTGCGCGAGATAGCGAACCGTCTCCGCGTCGGGCTCGACGATCCCGGTGAAGCCGCCCAGCTCGGCGGTCATGTTGGTCAGGGTCGCGCGCTCGTCGGTGGACGAGCGCGCGCACGGCATCGCCAGCGAACTCGAAGACCTTGCCCACGCCCGCGCCGCCGCGGATCGCGGGCTCGGCCAGCAGATGCAGCACGAGATCCTTCGCCGTCACGCCGGGCGGCGCAGGTCCGGCGAACTCGACTCTCAGCACCTCGGGCATGGTCACGCGCACCGCGCCGGTGACGAACGCGTTGGCCATGTCGGTGGTGCCGACGCCGAAGGCCACGCAACCGACCGCGCCGCTGTGCGGCGTGTGCGAGTCGGTGCCGACGACGAGCTGCCCCGGCAGCGCGTAACGCTCCGCCATCAGCGCGTGCGAGATCCCCTGCGAGCCGGTGTTCCCCGGGTCGCCGGCGTCGAGATGCGGCTGCAGGTAGCCGTGCTCGATAAGGCCGAAGCGGCGTGCGAAGGCGCGATGCGCGCGCGACAGCCCGGTCACGTTGCCCACCAGCCCCTGCGCGACGTGCACCGGGCTGCGGTGCACGTAGGACAGGTGGTCCTCGAACGTCACGATGGTCGCCGGATCGTGGAGCGCGAGGCCGGGACCGCAGGCGGCGTCGAGCAGGTGCGCGCACATGCCCGTGTAGTACTCGTGGATGAAGCGGAAGTCCGCGCGCACGAAGCCGCCTTCGCCGCGGGAAAGGCGCGCCGGCGTGTCGCGGGTGGCCAGCGGTGCGACGGTCGACGATCTTGGCGAACAGCGTGCGCGGCTCATCGGTACCGTCCGTCGGCGCGGGCGCGTCCCGCACGCCCAGCGTGCGGCCGTACGCGAGCAGTCCGCCGGCACGCAGGATGCCCGCGGCGAGCGCATCCCGCCCGGCCACGAGCGCCTCGAGATCGATGGGCTCGCCGCGCTGGATGCGTTCGACCAGGGCGAAATCGGTCGACGTCAGGAGGCCGACGTTGTCGGCGTTCTGCCGATAGATGCGCTCGAAGCTCTCCGCGATGACGAGGCGGACGCCGGCGGCGCGCTCGGCGACCACGCTGTGCTCGCGCGAGCTGCCCTTGCCGTAGCGGCGACCGGCGACCACCACCTCGATGCCCGCGTTGCGGATCGCGTCGCGGCCGATGGGCAGCTCGCCGCCGGCCTTGAATCCGGTATAGGGATAGCGGCCGAGCGTGGCATCGAAATGCACCATCACCGGCAGCGGCGTGATCTCGTCGGTGGAGATGTCGTCGCGCAGCGGCCGTGCGCTCTCGTGCGTCAGCGTCCGCGCCGGCGAGCTGCGCGCGGACCCGCGCAGGATCGGCGCTGAGGAACAGGACGTGCGGCGCGAAACGAAGGAGCGGCATCGTGCGGTGCCTGCGAGGCAGCATCGGGCGTCCCGTCCATCAGGGCACGCGAGCATTGCCCCATTGTAGCCGCCGCTGCCGCACGCCGTTGCACAAGACCCGGCCTCGTGCGAGGACCGGGCCTTGCGCGATCACGCCCGATGCGCCGGGCGCGCCGGCGGGACTAGCGATTGACGCCGAGGGCCGAAAGCGTCTGCGCGTCGAGGCTGCTCGTCGTCGCAATGCCGCGCGCCTGCTGGAATTGGGAGAGCGCCTGCTCGGTGCGCGGACCCATCACGCCGTCAGCCGGCCCCGGATCGTAGCCGGCGCGCAGCAGCGCCTGCTGCGCGGCGCGCACCGTCGCATCGTCGCTCGTCGGGCCCGTGGCAGGGCCGCTCATCGTCGCGTCGCGCGATGGGGTGGTCGGATTGCTCGACAGGGCGTCGTTCGTCGTCGTGCCTGAGCCGCTCGACAGATTGGCGTTGCTCGCCGGCGTGGTGTTCGTCCCGCCACTCATCGCGTTGCGCGACGGGGACGCCGACGCGTCGGTCGTCGTGTTCTGCGCGACGCCGGCGGCGCGGTGGCTGGCCGCTTCGGCGCTCTTGCCCATCGCCGCCTGGCCCGCGTCCGGCTTGCCCGACTGGGCCCCGGCGTAATTGCCCGCATACGCGCCGATGCCCGCGCCGGCGACCGCGCCGACGGGGCCGCCCACGACCGCCCCGGCCACCGCGCCGCCGGTCGCGCCGACGGCCGTGCCCTTGTCCGCCTGGCTCATGCGATTCCACGAGGTGCTCGAGCACCCGGCCATCAGAATGGCGAGCGACAACGCGCTCGCTTTCCACAACGTCGAAGTTCGATTCATGTCCTCACTCCTTGATCAATGAACGGGGGCGAGCGGGAAGCGTTTGCGCGCCAACGCTCGACCCGTTCACGGTACGGGAGCGGGGTTGCGGCAGCAGCCGGAAAGCGCCGCGATGCGGCGTAGGACGTCTGCGCGGGACCGTCGGAAACGGTCGATGGCGTCAGGTGAGGCCGGTAACCGGCAACGCGGCGCCGTGCACCGCGCGCGCCGCGGGGGAGGCGAGGAAGACGATGACGTTGGCGAGATCGCCCGGGGCAACCCAGCGGCCGGGGTCGGCATCCGGCATCGCCTTGCGGTTTTCGGGCGTGTCGATGATGGTGGGCAGCACGCAATTGACGTTGACGTTCCGCTCGCGCAGCTCCGCCGCCATCGACTCGGTCAGGCGGATCACCGCGCTTTTCGCGGCGACGTAGGCGCCCATCTGCGCCGCGCCCTTCTGCGCGGAAAACGCGCCGACGTTGACGATGCGTCCGCCCCCGGCGGCCAGCATGCGGGGCACCACGGCGCGCGCGGTGTGCAGCAGCGTGCGCGCGTTGAGGTCGAGCAGGAACGCGAAGTCGGCGTCGCTCGTCTCGTGCACCGGCGGCCCCATGCGAAAGCCGCCGGCGATGTTGCACAGCGCGTCGATGCGACCAAAGCGCGCCATCGCGGCCGCCGTGGCCGCCTCCACTTGCGCCGCGTCGAGAAGATCGCAGGCGAGATGCAGGCGCCGCGCATCCGGGGCGCCGAACTGGGCGTCGAGGGGCTCGCGCTGGCGATCGAGCAGCACGAGATTCGCACCGTTCGCGGCGAAGGCGGTGGCCAGCGCCCGGCCGAGGTTGCCGCTGGCGCCGGTGATCATCACGGTTTCCTGCGTCATGTGTCCTTCCCCTCGTTGCGGCACCGTGCCGCGTCAGGTCCGTGCCGCGACGATGGTGCCCGCGCAGTCGCCGAAGCCGATGCGCCGGAAGCCGGGGCGGGCGCAGTGGCCGCGCAGGATCACGGTGTCGCCGTCCTCGAGGAAGCTGCGCCGCTCGCCGTTCTCGAGCATCAGCGGCTGCTTGCCGCCCATGGACAGCTCGAGCAGCGAGCCTCCCTGGGCGGGATCCGGTCCCGATTGCGTGCCGGAGCCGAAGAGGTCGCCGGGCTCGAGGTTGCAGCCGTTGACGGTGTGATGCGCCACCATCTGCGCGACGGTCCAGTAGCTGTCGCGAAAGTTCGATTGCATGAGGCGCTGCGGCGGCAGGCCCGACGTGCGCATCGAGTCCGTCTGCAGCCATACCTCGAGGGAGACGTCGAACGCGCCGTGTTCGGCGTTGGCGGCGAATCGCAGGTAGGGCATCGGCGCCGGATCGCCGGCCGCGCGCGTGAACGGCGCACGAAACGGCGCCAGCGCCTCCAGCGTGACGATCCAGGGCGACACGGTCGATGCGAAGTTCTTGGCGAGGAACGGGCCGAGCGGCTGGTATTCCCACCCCTGGATGTCGCGCGCCGACCAGTCGTTGAAGAGCGCCAGGCCGAAAACGTGGCGCTCGGCATCGGCGATCGGGATCGCGTCGCCGCGCGGGTTGCCGGTGCCGATGAAGACGCCCACCTCGAGCTCGTAGTCGAGACGGCTGCTCGCGCCGAACAGCGGCTCCGGCGCATCGGCAGGCTTGAACTGCCCGTGCGGGCGCACGATCGGCTCGCCGCTCGCGACGATGGACGACGCGCGGCCGTGATAGCCGATCGGCACCCACTTGTAGTTCGGCAGCAGCGGGTTGTCGGGCCGGAACTGGCGGCCGACGTTGGTCGCGTGGTGGATGCTCGCGTAGAAGTCGGTGTAGTCGCCGATGCGGCACGGCACGCCGAGCTCGACGCCGCGCATCGGGACGAGACTGTCGGCGAGCGTGCTGGCGTGCGGGCTGCCGGTGCGCAGGCGATGCGACAGCCTGCGGCGGACGTCCTGCCGCAGCGCCGCGCCGGCGCGCATGACTTCGTTCATGTCGTCGGTGGGCACGAGCCGCGCGTGCTCGAGATCGACGATCTGGTCGCCGATCGCCACGCCGAGCCGGTACCGCGCTTCGCCGGCACGGCGGAAGCGTCCGAACGGCAGGTTCTGGATCGGGAAGTCCGAGGCGGGGTCGTTGGCGGCATCGACCCAGGATGCGAGCGCCGGGTCGTGGGTGTCGTCGAGGGCAATGGTCATCACGCCGGCTCGATCACGCCGCGGCGCAGCTGGTCGCGCTCCATCGACTCGAACAGCGCCTTGAAGTTGCCTTCGCCGAAGCCGTCGTCGCCCTTGCGCTGGATGAACTCGAAGAACACGGGCCGAGCAGCGTCTGCGAGAAGATCTGCAGCAGCAGGCGCTGGCCGCCGCCGTCGGTCGTGCCGTCGAGCAGGATGCCCGCGCGTCTGCAGCGCTGCGACGTCCTCGCCGTGGCCGGGCAGGCGCTCCTGCAGCATCTCGTAGTAGGTCGCGGGCGGCGCCGTCATCAGCGGCACGCCGGCGGCGCGCAGGCTGTCGATGGAGGCGAAGATGTCGTCGGTGAGGAGCGCGATGTGCTGGATGCCCTCGCCGTTGAACTGCATCAGGAATTCCTCGATCTGGCCCGTCGACTTCGACGCTTCCTCGTTCAGCGGAATGCGGATCAGGCCGTCGGGCGCCGTCATCGCCTTCGACGTGAGGCCCGTGTACTCGCCCTTGATGTCGAAGTAGCGGATCTCGCGGAAGTTGAAGATCTTCTCGTAGAAGCCCGCCCAGTACGCCATGCGGCCGCGGTACACGTTGTGCGTCAGGTGGTCGATGGTGGTGAAGCCGTGGCCCTCTCGGGATGCCGGTCCACGCCGTCGACGAACTTGAAGTCGATGTCGTAGATGGAGTGTGCCGTCGCCGTAGCGGTCGATGAGATACAGCGGCGCGCCGCCGATGCCCTTGATGGCCGGCAGCTTGCAGCTCCATCGGGCCGGGCGGCAGGTCCACCGGCTGCGCGCCCAACTCCAGCGCGCGCGTGGTACGCCTTGTGCGAGTCGCGCACGCGGAAGCCCATGCCGCAGGCCGACGGGCCCGTGCTCCGCCGCGAAGTACGCAGGCGACGCTCGCGGGCTCGCTGTTGACGATGAAGTTGATGTCGCCCTGCCGGAACAGCGCGACGTCCTTGGAGCGATGCTGCGCGACCTTGCGTGAAGCCCAGCCGCTCGAGCACGGGCTCGAGCACGCCGGGCGTCGGCGAGGCGAACTCGACGAACTCGAAGCCCATCAGGCCCATCGGATTGTCGAAAAGATCGGCCATTCGGTTCGTCCGTCGTGCGAAGTCGACATTGTGCCGCGCACACGCGGTCACGCGTCGTTGCGGCGCAGGGAAAGCGCGCACTTTAGCCGTTCGGCGCGGCGTTACACCGGCATTTGGGAAGCCCGGGCGTTCCCGACGGGAACCGCAGGCGTACGGACGCGTCAATCCGCCACCTTGCTGTGCCACCACAGCGCCAGCTCGCGGCACAGGCCATCGGGCGCGAATTGCGGCCACGGCGATGCCGTCGAGGACGAGCCGCGGCAGCGGGTCGCCGGGCTTGCGGGCGAGGAGATTGGTGCCGGTCGACGCGGCCCAGATCGCGAAGAGCTCGTCCGACGTGACCTGGTATTCGGTGCGCCAGTGTGCGAGCCCGCCCAGCGGCTCCCGGTGCAGCACTTCGTACGTGAGCCGGATGTCGCTTTGCAGCTTGGTGCGCTGCCAATACGCGCGAATGGCATCGTGCCCGTGCTGGGCGGCAAACGGCGTGTTGCGGTAGACGCCGTCGCGGCGTGAACAGAGCGGCCAGTGCGTGCTCGTCACTCGTCTCCCACGCGCGTTGGTACGCCGCCATGAAGGCGTCGATGGGCAGGGTGTTCTTGTCCATGCTCAAGGCGCGGCCGCGATTTGCGGCGCCGCGCCCAGGCTGTCGAAGAGCTTCTGGGCCGACGCGGCGGCCGACATGCTCGCGGCCGGCGGCGCGGTCGGCAGCGGCGTGCCCACCTCGATGTTGCCGCCATACGTGACGGCGGTGCCGTCCAGCGTCTGCGCCGTGATGGTGACGCGGTAGCTGCCGGCAGGAACTCCTTGCCGTCGGTGCGATAGAGGTACGTGTAGCCCTTGCTCAGGAACTGTCCGTAGCGGCCGGTCGCAGTCGCCGTCCCGGGTGCCGGTTCCGTCAGCGGTCACCGCGAGGATGCGGACCGGGTCGGCGACGTGATGGATGAGGATGAGGTACGCGGACGTCTCGCCGGTCGGCGCCCATTGATAGGCGCGCTCGACCGCGGCCAGCGGCGCCCCGGCGTCGCTCGGACGTGAGCATCGTGCCCGTGGGCGGGGTGGGATCGTACGGGTACGCGACCGCGGCAGGAGCTGCGAGCGCCATGAACGTCTCGTACGACCAGTAGAGCCTTCCGGCCGGCGCCTGCGAGCCGTCGAGCTCGCGGCCAGTGCGGGGCCGAAGCTGTTCTGCACCAGCAGCGCCCGGCGCTTGGCCGGTCGCGCCCAGCGTGTCGTCGTAGCCGACAGCAGCTGGCCGTGACCGTCGTTCGGCACGTGCGGACGGGATCGTAGAACACGCCGTCGGTGAGCTTCGGGCCGACCGGGTTGTTGTAGCCCGAACACCGGTCCGGAGAACGCGACCGCCTGTCCGTTGGCGAGGAACGCCTTGATGAGCTGGTCGAGGGAGGGCGTCGGGAGATGCTTGCTGCACGTGAACGTCGCGAAGCTGCCGATGCGCAGGCGCGTGGCGTCGGGAAGAGCCCCGAGGTGATGCCGGCGAAGTAGCTCGCAGCTCGGCTGGTACGGGACGTCGGCGACGGTGGGGCTGCCGAACCCGGCGAGGCGCGAAAGGTACTGCGTCGCCTGGCCGCCGTCGGGGCAGGTCGCGAAGCCGTTGTTGCATCGGCCAGCGCGAACTGGAAGGCTGCGCTCACCTGCGTTGCCCGGCGTTCGCGGGGTCCCACTTGATCGAGCCGTCGGCCCGCGCGCCGCGGTGTACGAGCCCAGGCCGTAGCCGAACGACTGCGCCTCGCAGGTGCCCGGGCGAGCCAGCGATCGTCGCGGTCCCCTGGGCCTGGCGATTCGGGCGTGTTAGTCGAGATAGCGCGACTCGCCGGGCAGCGTCGGGCGAACGGGCGGGTCAGCAGCGCCTCCGCCGGCAGCGCCTGCGGCGCCACGTTGGGAATTCCTCGCGTTCAGCAGCGAGCCGTGCTTGGGCCTCGCGCCGGCGGCGGACGGCGACACGTCGTCGCCGCAACCCGGGACCGCGGCCAGCACGGCGAACAGCAGGATCCAGCCGGCCAGCGCCGCGCCCGTGGCGCGCGCGCGTACGGGTCATTCGATGGCTCCCTCGGGATGGGCCGACATTCCGGATACTTATGATTGGTGCCGGTTGAACGCGCCGACGCCGGACCCCATATCGGGGCGGCGTCGACTCTACGGCGCGCGTCGCCGCGCGAATACCGCCGCGAATTTAAGCACATCGTCCCGCGCAAACGCAACCCGCAACCGAGGCCAATCCATGACCGACGACGACCACGACCCACGACGCCGACCGCAACCGCGAGACGCGCGGATTCGAGGCGGAGGTCAAGCAGCTGCTGCACCTCATGATCCATTCGCTGTACAGCCATCCCGAGATCTTCCTGCGGGAGCTCATCTCCAACGCGTCGGACGCGGCGGACAAGCTGCGCTTCGAGGCGCTCGCGCATCCCGACTACTACGAGAGCGATCCCGACCTGAGGATCGTCGTCGGCTACGACAAGGACGCGCGCACGATCACCGTGCGCGACAACGGCATCGGCATGTCGCTCGACGAGGTGATCGACGCACATCGGCACCATCGCCAAGTCCGGGCACGCGCGAGTTCTTCGCGTCGCTGTCGGGCGACCAGGCGAAGGACGCGCGGCTCATCGGCCAGTTCGGCGTCGGCTTCTATTCGTCGTTCATCGTCGCCGACCGCGTGACGCTCGTCACGCGGCGCGCCGGGCTGCCGGCGAGCGAAGGCGTGCGCTGGGAATCGGCCGGCGAGGGCGAGTACACGATCGAGCGCATCGATCGCCCCGCAGCGCGGCACCGAAGTGACGCTGCACCTGCGCGAAGGGCAGGACGAGCTGCTGTCGCGCTGGCGGCTGGCGGCGATCATCCGCAAGTACTCGGATCACATCGCGCTGCCGATCGTGATGCGCAAGGAGGTCTGGGACGCCGGAGAAGAACGAGTCGTACCGCGTCACCGACGAGGACGAGACCGTCAACCAGGCGTCCGCGCTGTGGGCGCGCCCGAAGCAGGACGTCACGGCCGAGCAGTACGAGGAGTTCTACCGGCACGTCGCGCACGACGGGCAGGCGCCGCTCGCCTACGTGCACGCGCGCGTCGAGGGCCGCACCGAGTACACGCTGCTGCTGTACGTTCCGTCGGTCGCGCCGTTCGACCTGTGGGACCGCGAGCATCGCCACGGCGTGCGCCTCTACGTGCGGCGCGTGTTCATCATGGACGACGCGGAGCAGCTGCTGCCGCCGTACCTGCGCTTCGTGCGCGGCGTGGTCGACTCCAACGACCTGCCGCTCAACGTGTCGCGCGAGATCCTGCAGGAGTCGCGCGACGTCGAGGCGATCCGGAGCGGCTGCGTCAAGCGCGTGCTCGACCTCCTGGCCGACCTCGCCGACAGCGACAAGGAGAAGTACGCGACGTTCTGGAACGACGTTCGGCAACGTGCTGAAGGAAGGCTTCGTCGACGACTACGCGCAACCGCGAGCAAGCTCGGCGAAGCTCGCGCGCTTCGCGTCGACGGCGAGCGGCAGCGACGTGCAGGACGTGTGCGCTTGCGGACTACGTGGCGCGGATGAAGGAGGGCCAGCAGGCGATCTACTACGTGACCGGCGACACGTTCGCGGCCGCGGCGCACAGCCCGCACCTCGAGGTCTTCCGCAAGAAGGGCATCGAGGTCCTGCTGCTGTCGGACCGCATCGACGAGTGGGTGGCGTCGTCGCTGACCGAATTCGACGGCAAGCCGCTGCACTCGGTGGCCAAGGGCGCGCTCGACCTCGGGCGAGCTCGCCGACGCCGAGGAGAAGGCGGCGCAGGAGCGCGAGGCCGACGGCGCTGAAGCCGCTGGTCGAGCGGCTCGCGAAGGCGCTCGGGCGACAGGGTGAAGGAGGTGCGCGTCACGCATCGGCTCACCGATTCGCCCGCGTGCCTGGTCGTGGGCGAAGGCGAGCTCTCGGGCAACCTCGAGCGGCTGCTGAAGGCCGCCGGGCAGAAGGCGCCGACCGTGGTGCCCATCCTCGAGATCAATCCGACGCCATGCGCTGGTCAAGCGCCTCGAAGGCCGAAGCCGACGACCGCATCGGCGACTGGGCGGCGCTGCTGTTCGACGAGGCGACTGCTCGCCGAAGGCGCGCAGCTGGCCGATCCGGCGGGCTTCGTGCGGCGCCTCAACGCGCTGATGTTCGCCGGCGGCGGCAGCTGCCGCGCGCCACGCGGGGTGACCGATGGACTTCGCCGCGATCACCGCGCGACCGCCTGCCCGCGCTGCTGCGGGCGATGCCGAAGGCCGAGCTGCACATGCACATCGAGGGCTCGCTCGAGCCCGAGCTCATCTTCGCGCTGGCGCGGCGCAACGGCATCGCGCTCGCCGTACGCCGAGCGTCGACGCGCTGCGCGCGGCCTACGCGTTCACCGACCTGCAGAGCTTCCTCGACATCTACTACGCAGGCGCCAGCGTGCTGCTCACGCGAGGACGACTTCTTCGACATGGCGAATGGCCTACTTCGCGCGCGCGGCCGCCGACGCGTCGTGCATGCCGAGCTCTTCTTCGATCCGCAGACGCACACGGACCGCGGCGTGCCGTTCGCGACGGTGATCGACGGCCTGTCGCGCGCCTGCGCGCAGGCCAAGGTGGCGCACGGCATCGACGCGTCGCTGATCATGTGCTTCCTGCGGCACCTGCCGCGAGGACGCGGCGTTCGCGACGCTGGAAGCAGGCGCTGCCGTATCGCGACCAGTTCATCGGCGTCGGGCTCGACAGCGGCGAGCGCGGCAACCCGCCGGAGAAGTTCGCGCGCGTGTTCGCGCGCTGCCGCGAGCTCGGCCTGCATCGTCGTCGCGCACGCGGGCGAGGAGGGGCCGCCGGCGTACATCGCCGAGCGCGCTCGACGTGCTGCACGCGGAGCGCATCGACCACGGCGTGCGCTGCCTCGAGGATCCCGCGCTCGTGGCAGCGGCTCGCCCGCGCGCAGGTGCCGCTCACGGTGTGCCCGCTGTCGAACGTGAAGCTGTGCGTGTTCCCCGACCTCGCGCATCATCCGCTGAAGGCGCTGCTCGACGCCGGGCTCTGCGCGACGGTCAACTCCGACGATCCGGCCTATTTCGGCGGCTACGTCGGGCGGAATTTCACGCAGACGTTCGCGGCGCTGCCGCTCGCCGCACGCGATGCCTACACGCTCGCACGCAACAGCTTCGGCGCAAGCTTTGCGTCCGAGGCGGACAAGGCGCGCTGGATCGATCGTGCTCGACGAGGCCTTCGCCCGCGCGTGAGGTCGCTCATCCGCGCAGCGCGGCCGTGCCGCTGACGCAGGGATTGCCGCGCTCGTAGAAGCGCAGCGGGCGGTGCGCCTCGCGCGAGAGGCCGATGCGCACGCTGGTGCCGATCGCGCCCGCCGGCCGCGCCTCGGTCCCCAGCCACAGCGGTCCCGGCTGCGTGAGGTCGCGGCCGTCGTCCGCCAGCGTGATGCCCATCGCCTGCGTCAGGCGGCCCGGGCCGCGGGTCAGGTCGGCGAGTCGCGTCGTCGCGCGGCGGCGTTCCATCAGCGCGATCCCGCGGAGCGGCTCGAGCGCGCGAATGAGCGACCCCGCGCCCACGCCCGGCGTCTCCGCGGAGACGTTGACGCAGCAGTGCATGCCGTAGATGAAGTAGACGTACGCGTGCCCGCGGCGCAGGAACAGCGAGCGGTTGCGCGCCGTCTGGCCGATGAACGCGTGTCCGGCGGCATCGCCGACCACATAGGCCTCCGTCTCGACGATGCGGCCGCTCGTCGTGCCTTCCGGACCGTCGTGCACCAGCGTCTTGCCGATCAGCCAGCGCGACAGTGTCGCGCAGTCGGTGGGCAGCTCCGCGCGGCGCAGGCGGCGGATGCGCGGAAAGGTGTCGTCGTCGACGCGGGCGGCCATGTCCGATGATAGCGGGCGCCGGCGCGGCAGCAATCCCTACAATTCCTGCTCCGGCACGAAGGGCGCGAACAGCGCGTTCTGCACGCGCGTCCAGAGGTCCGTGTCGGGCTCGGTCAGCAGCACGACTTCGTGGTCGTCGTCCATGGTCAGCCACTGCAGGGTCTGGCCATCCTCGCCGAACCGCAGCCGGTAGGCGCTCTGCAGCTTGCTGATGTGGATCACGCGCAGCACTTCCCTGGCGAGCTCCGGGCTTTCCGCGATGACGCCGAGCTCGGTGTTCTTGCTCGCCGAGCGTGGATCGAGGTTCATCGAGCCGATGAACACGATCTGCCGGTCGATCACGGCGGTCTTGGCGTGCAGCCGGCCCTTCGACGCGCCCGGCAGCATCAGCCGCTGGTTCTTCTGCGCGCGCGTCGGCGAGAGCTCGTACAGGTCGACGCCGTGGCGCAGCAGGTCCGCGCGATAGCGCGCGTATCCCGTGTGCACCAGCGGCTCGTCGTTGGACGCCAGCGAGTTGGTGAGCACCGTCACCTTCACGTTGCGCCGGGTGAGGTCGGCGAACGCCTGCACGCCCATCGCGCCCGGCACGAAGTACGGGGACGAGAGCACGACCTCGCTGCGCGCCGCCAGCACGAGGTCCATCACGTTCATCGTGACGCTCATGCTGCGCGCCATCGCGTCGGAGGTGGCGGTCGACCTTCTCGGGCGAGTCCGCGAACGCGCTGGCCTTGCCCCACAGGAGGCCGAGCTGGCCGGCCTCGAGATCGTCGCGGATGGGGCCGTAGCCCAGGATGTCGATCGGCGGCAGCGCGACGGCCATCATCTGCTCGCCTTCGCCGACCAGCGCGTCGAACTGCGCGCGCAGGGCCTCGCGCGAGAGCCCGGTCCGGATCACGTCCTGCACCGGATACACGTGGCGGCTGTTCCAGTAGGTGTCGAAGATGTTGGCGAGCTGCGGCACGACCGCGCCGATCATCAGCGCGTCCATGTCGACGAAATTGTCGGTCATGCTGCGCATGAAGTATTCGTCCGCGATGTTGCGTCCGCCGGCCACGACGACGGCGCTGTCGGCGATGAACAGCTTGTTGTGCATCCGGTGGTTGAGCCGGCCGAAGTCGCCGCAGCGACGCCGTGTACTTCGCGAGCAGGCTCTCCCGGCCGCAGCAGAACGCGTTGAAGAGGCGCACCTCGACATTGGGAAACGCCGCGAGCCCGACGAACAGCGCGTCGCCGCCCGACGTGTAGAGGTCGTCGACGATGAGGCGCACGCGCACGCCCCGCAGCGCCGCGTCGCGCAACTGGCGCAGCAGCAGGCGTCCGGTCCGGTCGTTGTTGATCTGGTAGTACTGGAGGTCGAGCGACCGCGTCGCGCGCTTGGCGAGCTCGACGCGGGCGTCCAGCGAATAGGAGCCGAGCGGCATCAGCCGAAAGCCCGTCAGCCCGGGGGCCGGGAGGGACGCCTGCGCGATCTTCACCAGCGGGCTGGCCGGCGCCGGCGGCAGGGCGCTCTCCTGTGCGGTATCGCTGCGCGTGGGAACCATGCCGCAGCCGGTGAGCATGACGGCCGCGGCGGCGAGCGCGGCGCGCCGTAAGGCAGCACGTCGGCCGGCGACTATCTCCCGCGCGGTCTCGCCGCGCGCGCGCCGCGCAATCCCGTCCGTCGCGTTCCACATGGTTGCCCCGATGGAGAAGATCATGATCCGCTTGGTCGCCGCCGCGCTCGTCGCCCTTACGCTCGCGTTCCCGGCCCGCGCCGCGCTCGACATCGGCGAGCGCGCGCCGGACTTCGCGACGGTCGCCGCACGCGACGGCAAGGTCTTCGACTACTCGCTCGCCGAGGCGCTCAGGAAAGGGCCGGTGGTGCTCTATTTCTTTCCCGCGGCGTATTCGGAAGGGTGCTCGGTCGAGGCGCATGACTTCGCGGAGGCGATCCCGCAGTTCGCGGCGCTCGGCGCGACGGTGGTCGGCGTCTCGGGCGACGATATCGAGACGCTCGCCAAGTTCTCGATGCAGGCCTGCCAGGGGAAATTCCCCGTGGCCGCAGACGCCTCGCAGACCGTGATGAAGTCGTACGACGCCGTGCTCAGGACCCGCCCCGAATACGCCAACCGCATCTCGTACGTGATCGCGCCCGACGGGTCGATCGTCTTCCACTACATGAGCCTCAATCCCGCCAGGCACGTGGAAAAGACGCTGGGCGCACTCCAAGGCTGGGCGGCCGCGCACAGGTAGGCGCCTGCGCGCCCGGTGGGCGAAGCATCGATATCGGCGCAGGTCCTCGAGAACCGGCTGCGCGACCGTTTCGCGCCGGCCTGATCGTCCAACCCGCAACTCGCGTCGCCTCCGCAGGCCGAGGCTATAATCGCCGGGCCTCGCGGCCGCGGCGCCGCCTTGCCCAGCGCTGCACGGAACGTGCGAGCATGGCCGACACAGCGTCGTGCGCGCCCGTTGCCGCCCTGACCCCGACGATGCCTTCGCCGATCGCCTCGAACTCCGTCCTTCGCGCCCCGCGCGGCCGGATGCTGCCCGTCCTCGCGCCGGTGATCGCGCTGCTCGCGCTGGCGGTGGTGTTCCTCCTGTGGGCGGCGGGGAGCCAGGGGCACGTCGCCGAGCTGCGGATCGCCGCGGAGATCTTCGTGGTGCTGGCCGGCATGGCGGCCATCGTGCAGGTCTATCGCCAGACGCGGTGGCGGCAGCGGGCCACCCTCGACCTGCGCCGGGCGGAGGCGAAGCTGTCGGAGATCGTGGATTCGGCGATGGACCCGATCATCGTCGTCGACGAGGACCAGCGGGTGCTGGTGTTCAACCCTGCCGCCGAAGCGGCCTTTCGCTGGCCGCGCAGCGCGGTGGAGGGGCAGCCGCTCGACACGCTCATTCCGGAACGGTACCGTGATGCCCATCGGCGCCACATCCAGCGGTTCGGCGAAGCCGGTGTGACCTCGCGGCGCATGGGCGGGCAGCAGATCCTCATGGCGCTGCGGGCCGACGGCTCCGAGTTTCCGATCGAGGCCTCGATCTCGCAGCATGCAGAGAACAATCGAAAGCTCTTCACGGTCATCCTGCGCGACGTCAGCGAGCGCGTGCAGGCGCAAGCCCTGCTCGCGGGCAGCGAGGCGCGATTGCGGGGCATCCTCGATTCCGCGATGGACGCCATCATCACCATCGACGACTCGCAGCGCATCGTGATGTTCAATGCGGCAGCGGAGGCGATGTTCCGGTGCACGCGCGACGAGGCGATCGGCGCGCCGCTCACGTGGCTGTTGCCCGACCGCCATCGCGAAGCCCATCGCGGCCACGTCGCGAGCTTCGGCGAGACCGGTGTCGCGTCACGGCGCATGGGCGGCCTGCGCGTGGTCACCGGCCTGCGCCGGGACGGGGAGGAGTTTCCGATCGATGCGTCGATTTCGCAGGTGCGCGACGGCGACGCGCGCTTCTACACGGTGATCCTGCGCGACATCACCGAGCGCCTGCGGGCCGACGACGAACTGCGGCGGTCCCGTGCCGAATTGCAGGAACTGGGCTCGACCGCCCACATCGCGCGGGAGCACGAGAAGAGCCGCATCGCGCGCGAGCTGCACGACGAGCTCGGGCAGTCGCTCACCCTGCTGCAGATGGACGTCGCGGCCATCCGCGGCAAGGTCGGCGAGGCGCAGCCCGAGGTCGTCGCCAAGCTCGACCGCATGCAGAGCCTGCTCAAGACCACCGTCGCCGCCACGCGGCGCATCGCCGCCGATCTGCGACCGCTGATGCTCGACGATCTCGGCATCGTGCCCGCGGTCGAATGGCTGGTCGAGAGCTTCACCCAGCGCACCGGCGTGCCGTGCGAGCTCGCGATCGCCGATCCCGATCTCAAGCTCGACAACATCCATTCGAGCGCCGTCTATCGCATCGTGCAGGAATCGCTGACCAACGTCGCCAAGCACGCGCATGCCTCGCAGGTGAAAGTGGCCGTCGCCACCGACACGTCCGATCTCGTCGTGCAGCGTGCGCGACGACGGCGTGGGCTTCGCCACCGACCATCCGCGCAAGCCGACGTCGTTCGGGCTGGTCGGGGTGCGCGAGCGCGGCGGCGATGCTGGGCGGCAAGGTGACGATCACGTCGGCGGCTCGGGCAGGGCACGGCCATCGAGGTCCGCCTGCCGCTGTCCGGCGAGGTGAGTCCCACGTGATCCGGGTCGTCATCGCCGACGACCACACCATCCTGCGCGAGGGCCTGAAGCAGCTCCTGCAGGCGAGCGACGACCTCGACGTGGTGGGCGAGGCCGGCGACGGCCACGAGGTGATGCGCGAGGTGCGCGGACGCGAGTTCGACGTGCTGCTGCTCGACATGTCGATGCCCGGCAAGAGCGGCATGGAGCTCATCAAGCAGGTCAAGGCCGAGAAGCCGAAGCTGCGCATCCTCGTGCTGTCGATGCACGAGGAGCACCAGTACGCGGTGCGCGCGATCCGCTCGGGCGCGTCGGGCTACCTCACCAAGGAAAGCGCCGCCACGCAGCTGGTGACCGCGATCCGCAAGGTCGCCGGCGGCGGCGCCTTCATCAGCGCCGAGGTGGCCGAGCAGCTCGCGCTGTCGTCGATGCCGCACATGCCGACGGACCGCCGCACGCGTCGCTGTCCGACCGCGAGTACCAGGTGTTCCGGCTGCTGGTCGAGGGGGCAGGCCGTCTCCGAGATCGCGGTCAAGCTGAACCTGTCGGTCAAGACCGTGAGCACGCACAAGGCGCGGCTCATGGAAAAGCTCGGCATCGACAACGCAGCGGAGCTCGTGCGCTACGCGATGAAGCACGGCCTGACGGACGATCCCAACGCCCCGCGGTAGGGCGCGGCGTCCGCTCAACCGAAGCGCCGGGCCCCGGGGGTAGGACGACTCCTACACCGCCTCGTCCCCGGCCGATCCCCCGAACCGGACTCCCCCGATCCCCCCATTCAGCGCTGCGCCTATGCGTGCGGACCGCCTCGTCCGCCCAGATATGCGTTCCATGGTCACGAACGCAAACAAGGTCTTCATCGTCGACGACTCGCCGTCCATGCGCGTGCGGCTGGCCGAGATCCTCGAGGACATCGAGGGTGTCTCGATCGTCGGCGAGGCGGGCACGCCCACCGAAGCGGTCGCGGGGATCGCCCGGGCCAATCCGGACTGCGTGCTCCTCGACTATCAACTCGAAGGCGGCACCGGGCTGGACGTCCTGAAAAGCGTCCATCCGGCGTCTCCCGGCATCGTCTTCATCGTCCTCACGAACCACGCCACCGGCCCCTATCGCCAGGCGTGCCTCGCCGCGGGCGCTTCGTACTTCTTCGACAAGTCTTCCGAGTTCGGCCGCATCCGCGAGGTGCTGTCGGGCGCCGAGCCTGCCGCCCACTAACATCGTCATTGCCCAAGATGGAGCCCATCATGCTAGCTGTCGCCGAACGCAAGACCGTCCGAGGCTACGACGACATCCCCATCGTGCGCCGGCCCGTGCTGCAGGAGGTACGCAACTCGGGACCGCACTGCGACACGTGCCAGATGCAGAAGCAGTGCCTGCCGTCTGGGGTTCGAGCCCGACGTCCTCGGGATGTTCGACCGGCTGATCGGCAAGCGCATCAAGCTCAAGAAGGGCGAGACGCTGTACCGCCCGGGCGAGAAGTTCACGACGCTGTTCGCGATCCGCCTGGGCTCCTGCAAGACCGTGCTCCTGTCGGAAGACGGCCGCGACCAGGTGTCGGGCTACCACATGGCGGGCGACGTCATCGGCAGCGACGGCATCGGCTCCGACTTCCACGACTGCCAGGCGACCGCGCTGGAGGACATGGAAGTGTGCGCGCTGCCGTTCCAGCGCGTCGAGGAGCTGGCGCACGACAGCCCGCGCGTCATGCAGAACATGAACCGCATGCTGGCTCGCGAGATCTCCCGCGAGCGCCAGGTGATGCTGATGCTCGGCACCATGCGCGCCGACCAGCGCCTCGCCGCCTTCCTGCTCGACCTCGCCAGCCGATACCATCAGCGCGGCTACTCGGCGAGCGAGTTCGTCCTGCGCATGACCCGGGACGAGATCGGCAGCTACCTCGGACTCAAGCTCGAGACGGTCAGCCGCCTGCTGTCGCGCATGCATCGCGAGGGCCTCATCCAGGTGCAGGGCCGTGTCATCAAGCTCCTGAATCCGGCAGAATTGAAGCGCCTGGTCGACACCAGCCAGTAACCCTTCGTTTCAGGGCCCGCGGCACGCGTCGCGGGCCGTCCCGCCATGCGAGCCATGCTCCTGCGGGCGCCGCACACGGCGCTCGCCTTGACGCAGATTGCGCAGCCGGCACCCGGTCCGGGGCAGGTGCTCGTGCGCGTCCATGCCTGCGGCGTCTGCCGCACCGACCTCCACGTGGTCGACGGCGAACTGCCCGCTGCGCGCTCGCCGGTGATTCCCGGTCACGAGATCGTCGGCACCGTGGCCGCGCTGGGCGACGGCGTCGGCAGCTTCCGCATCGGCGAGCGCGTCGGCGTGCCCTGGCTCGGCTTCACCTGCGGCACCTGCGAGTACTGCACGAGCGGTCGCGAGAACCTGTGCGGGAACGCGCGCTTCACCGGCTACACGCTCGACGGCGGCTACGCCGAGTACGCGGTGGCCGACGCGCGCTACTGCTTCGCGCTCCCCCCAGGCTTCACCGATCACGAATTGGCGCCCTGGCTGTGCGCCGGCCTCATCGGCTATCGCGCGCTGCGCATGGCCGGCGACGCGCGGCGGCTCGGCATCTACGGCTTCGGCGCGGCCGCCCACATCGTCGCGCAGGTTGCGCGGCACCAGCAGCGCGACGTCTACGCGTTCACGCGGCCGGGCGACACGCAGGCGCAAGCCTTCGCCCGCTCGCTCGGTGCGACGTGGGCGGGCGGCAGCGACGAGGTCCCGCCGGTGGAGCTCGATGCCGCGCTGCTGTTCGCGCCGGTCGGCGCGCTGGTGCCGACGGCGCTGCGCGCGGTCGCACGCGGCGGCGTGGTCGTGTGCGCGGGCATCCACATGAGCGACATCCCGTCGTTCCCGTATGCGCTGCTGTGGGGCGAGCGGCGCGTGGTTTCCGTGGCCAACCTCACTCGCCGGGACGGCGATGAGTTCATCGCCCTCGCGGCGCGTGTGCCGATCCGTACCGAGGTCGTGCGCTACGCGCTGGAGGACGCCAACGAGGCGCTGGCCGCGCTGCGCGACGGGCGCCTGACCGGCGCCGCGGTGCTGACGGTGTAGCGCCTACTTGCGGGCCTGCATCTCGAGGTGCCGGCTGCGGTCCGGCAATTCGGCGAGCGCCGCGAGCGGCACCGCGAGCTGCCGCAGCATGTCGTCGACCGAGATGATGCCGACGAGATTGCCCGTGCGATCGACCACCGGCATGCGGCGCACGCCGTTCACCGTCATCAGGCGGATGGTGTCGCCGTAGCTGCGGTCCTCGGTCACCGTGACGATCGGACGCTGGAGCAGGTCGCCGACCTTGAGCAGCCGCGGATCGACGCCCGCCGCCACCACCTCGATGACGATGTCGCGATCGGTGACGATGCCCACCGGCAGGCGGCGATCGTCGACCTCGTCGACCACCAGCACGTCGCCGACGTGATACTGGCGCATCAGTGCCGCCGCCTTGGCTATGGTCGCGGTGCGCGTCGTGCAGACGACGTCGCGGACGCAGAATTCGCTGATGCTCATGGCCGTGGCCTCCATGATCGACGGTCTCGCGTTCCTCTCGTGCATTGCGGCCGCATCGCGCGGCTACGCATTCACTATGGCCCATGATGGCGCGCGCGGGTTGACGCCGGTCAAGGCGAGCGCGGCGCTGCGTGCCAGATTGAGCGTATCGGTCGGAAAGGAGGATGCGATGGTCTATCGCGATCGCGAGGATGCGGGCCTGCGCCTTGCGCAGGCGCTGTCGAATTGGCGCGGGCGCCAGCCGCTGGTGCTCGCGATTCCGCGCGGCGGCGTGCCGCTGGGGCGCGTGATCGCCGATCGGCTGGGGGGCGATCTCGATCTCGTGCTGACGCGCAAGCTCGGCGCGCCGGGCAATGCGGAATACGCGGTCGGCGCGGTCGACGAATCCGGCTGGACGTACGTTTCCGAGTGGGCGGAGGCGGCGGGGGCGAGCCCCGCGTACCTCGAGCGCGAGGCCGCGCGCCAGATGCAGACCATTCGCGACCGGCGCGCGCGCTACACGCCGGGGCGTGCGCCGACCCCCGCAGCCGGACGCGTGGTCATCGTGGTGGACGACGGCCTTGCGACCGGCGCGACGATGATCGCGGCGCTGCACGGGCTGCGCGCGCAATCGCCGCAACGCCTGATCTGCGCGGTGCCGGTCGGCGCGCCGGATTCCGTGGCGAAGGTCCTCCGGCACGCGGACGAGGTCGTATGTCCGCTCGTGCCCTCGGCATTCCACGCGGTGGGCCAGTTCTATTTCGATTTTCCGCAGGTCAGCGACGACGAGGTGATCGCACTGCTGCGTGCAGCGCCTTCAGGTCACGCGCAGGCGTAGTCGCGCGCGTGGCGCGTGCCGGAGCCCGCGGTGGGGATTACTTCCGCAGCGCCAGGATGTAGGTGGACATCGCCTCGGCGTCGACCTTCGAGACCTCGGGATGCGGAGGCATGTGCCACAGGCCGCCGCCCCGCGCGCCGGCGCGGATCTTGGCGCTCAGGATCACGTCCGCCTGCTTCTGGCCTTTGTAG
Organism: uncultured beta proteobacterium; assembly: GCA_963725735.1. Lineage (GTDB taxonomy): Bacteria > Pseudomonadota > Gammaproteobacteria > Burkholderiales > Casimicrobiaceae > VBCG01. The sequence goes on from CAVRZM010000006.1 coordinate 116,137, forward strand.
CGCCCCGCGATGTCGAGCCACGACGGCCCGGCGAGGGGCTCACGGTCGGCATGGCAGATGGTGCAGCGGTACTGCTCCAGGAGCGCCTTGGTGTCGGCCGCAAGGGCACCCGGCATCGCGAGTGCACAGGCGATTCCGAGGATTCCCGGCAGGCTGCGAACAAGAAGGGTCGGCATGGGTGGATTCCTGGTGCGCGTGCCGCCACGCAATTTCCCCCGGCGGCCTCTGGCGAGTCCTATTGTGGACCGGACGCGTCGCGCCCTCTTGACCGAAGTCAACGGCCAGCCGCGTCGCGCGTGCGGTCAGTGGCGCAGCACGCACTTCGCGTAGAGATCGGGCAGCCGCCGCCCGGGATCGTAGCGGCGCTTCAGCGCCTCGTACGCGTCGCGGCTGTAGATCGACCAGAACTCCTCGGGAGTGAAGTACGCGTCGGAGTACAGCGACTTGAGCCCGGCGAGCGCCGACACCTTCGCCTCGATCCGGCGATTGACGTAGCCCGCGGGCCGGGCCTCGCGCGAGCGGACGCGATCCCAGAACCCGAAGTTGATGTAGGCCACGCCGGGCGCCAGCGGATAGAGCGGGAACGAGGCCGACGCCGGGGCGCGGATCGGGCAGATCCAGATCGGCAGGATGCCGACGTCCTCGTGCAGGAACGCGAGGAAGGCCTCGGCATTCGCGAGCGGGATGTCGACGTCCTGGATCACCGACTCGCCGTGCACGCCGGTGAGACGCTCCCACGCACCGCCGAGGCCGGTGCGCGCGTTCCAGCGCATGATCCTCTGGTAGGTGACCGAATTGAGACGCTTGCGGCCGAGCACCCGCCGCACCAGCGGATGCTGCGCGCCGACGTTGCGCGAGCACCAGAACCAGTCGGTGTCCCAGCGCCACAGGAAATCGCGCGTCGCCAGGAAATCGCGCTCGCGCTCGCGCAACGAGCGGTAGTAGATCCGCTCGTACGTGTAGTCGCTGGTGTACGGCGCCTGCGCGGCGAAGCGTCCTTCGGTCAGCACGAGTTCGTCGCGCGAGAACACGACGCCGTCCAGGAACGCGAGCGTGGCGTCCTGCATCGCGTCGGCCACCGCATGGAAGTAGCGCCCCGCGTCGGCGAACCGGCGATGCGTGAGCGCCACGTACGGCTGGACCGGCGTCGTGCTCGCCACGAGCTGCAGGACATAGCCCAGCGTGCCATAGGAGTTCGGCAGGCCGTGGAAGAGCGCGGCGTGCTCGTTGTGGGCGGTGCACGTGAGCACCTGCCCGTCGCCGGTCAGCACGTCCATGCTCACCAGGTTCTCGTGCACGAGGCCATGCCGGAACGACGACGCCTCGATTCCGACGCCGGCAACGGCGCCGCCCAGCGTGATGGACTTGAGCTGAGGCACGACGCAGGGCATCGTCCCGTGCGCGAGCGTGGCGTCGGCGAGGTCGACGAACGTGACCATGCCTTCCGCGGCGACCGTGCCCGCCTGCGGATCGACCGCCAGCACGGCGTTGAACGGCGAAAGATCGACCCGCGGGCGCGGGCGCGCCGCGCGATCGCGAAAGAGGTTCGACGTCGTCTTCGCGAGGCCGACCTCGACGTCGCCGGCGGCGAGCTTCTCCTGCAGCGCCGCCTTGCGCGCCGCGTAGGCGTTCATGGCGCCGGCGCGTACAGGAACGCGCGGCTCATCGGATAGTGGCCGCCGAGGTTGCCCTTGCTCACCACGACCTGGAACAGGTGCGTGCGCTCGAGCGGCGAGCGGAACATCTCCGCGCACGACCACAGGTACGTGCGCCACGTGCGGCGGAAGCGTTCGTCGAAGCGTACGGGATCGAGGGCGGCGATCTCGTTCCAGCGCGCGTCGAATCGCTGCGCCCACACGTCGAGCGTGAGCGCGTAGTGCCGGCGCAGGTTCTCGATGTCGACCACCTCGAGGCCGCTGCGCTCCATCGCGACGATCGCCTCGGCGAGGCTCGGGATCCATCCGCCCGGGAAGATGTGCTTGCGGATGTAGAACTCGGTCTCGTAGCGGCCCACGTGCCCGATGAAGTGGATGACACCGAGGCCGCCGGGCTTCAGCGCCCGCGCATGTCCGGCGACGACCTCGTCGAGCTGGTCGCGGCCGGCATGCTCGAGCGTGCCGATGGACAGCAGCTTGTCGTAGGTTCCGGGAATCTCGCGGAAGTCGCATTCGACCACGTCGATCGCATCGGCCAGTCCGCGCCGCGCGACTTCGCCGCGCAGCCACGCGACCTGGCCCGGCGCGGTATTGATGCCGGTGCCGCGGGCGCCGTAGTGCTCGTGCGCGTGGAACAGCAGGCCGCCGAAGCCGCAGCCGACGTCGACCAGCGTCTCGCCCCGCGCGAGCTGCACCTTGCGGCACACGTGGTCCATCTTGTTGCGCTGCGCGTCCTCGAGTGTGGCGGTGCCTTCCTTCCAGTAGGCGCACGTGTAGAGCATGCCCACGCGGTCGAGCCACATCCGGTAGAACGGTTCCGGCAGGTCGTAGTGGAAGGTCGCGTTGGCCTTGGCCTGCGCGATCGAGCGATTCGAGTAGCGCCGCTCGTGCCACCGGTTGCGTATCCGCACCACCGGATTGGGCGAGACATCGACCGACGCATTGAGCGCCGCGCGAAACGCGAGCGCGAGGTCGCCTTCGACGTCGAGCTCGCCTGCGAAGTAGGCTTCGAGCAGTCCCACGTGGCCGAACTTGGCGGGAGCGCGTTGGGCGCGCGGCGTGCGAAAGCGCAGCGTGAAGGCGGGCGCCTTGCCGCCCGTTGCCACCGACGAGCCGTCCACGAACTCGACACGGAACGGGATGCCGGCGCGCGCCCCGAGTGCCGACACGATGCGGCCGAGCGCGACGCCCATCCGCGCGTCCTCGCTCATGGGGCGCCTTCCGACCCGGCGGGCAAGGGGAAGCGGCGGTAGCCGTCGGCGGCGGGCGGGAGGCGAGTGCGGGTCATTGGCTTGGCGATCGCGTCGCGGATTGACGTCGGGCAAGTGTCGCGTGCGCGCCAAGCGTAGCATCGGTCAGGGCGCCCGCACTTGCGCGGCGGCATCGAATGGCGATCGCGATCACTTTCCTGGGTGCTGCGGGCACGGTTACCGGCTCGAAATACCTGCTGGCGTCCGGTCGCGGCCGCGTGCTGGTCGATTGCGGCCTGTTCCAGGGCGAGAAGGCGTGGCGGCTGCGCAACTGGGAGCCGCTTGCCCGTCGCGCCGGCATCGATCACGGCGGTCGTCCTCACGCACGCGCACCTCGACCACTCGGGCTACCTGCCCCTGCTGGTGCGCAACGGGTTCCGCGGCCGCATCTACGCAAGCGAGGCCACGGCCGAGCTTGCGCGCATCCTGCTGCTCGACAGCGGGCACCTGCAGGAGGAGGAGGCGGCGTTCGCCAACCGGCACGGCTACTCGAAGCACCACCCTGCGCTGCCGCTTGTACACCCGCGATGACGCGCAGCGCTGCCTCGCGCAGTTCGCGCCTGTCGCGTTCGGCCGCACGGTGGACGTCGCGCCGGGATTCATCGCGCGGCTCGCCCCGGCCGGACACATCCTCGGCGCCGCCATCGTCACGATGGACGTCGAGGCGACGCGTGTGGTGTTCAGCGGCGACCTCGGCCGGCCCCACGACCCGATCATGCCGGCGCCGGCGACGATCCCCACCGCCGATTACCTGGTCGTCGAATCGACGTATGGCGACCGGCGGCATCCGACGGAACCGGCGGAGGCCGCGCTGGCGGCCGTCGTCGAGCGTACGGTCGCGCGCGGCGGCAAGGTGATCGTGCCGGCGTTCGCGGTGGGCCGCGCGCAGGCGCTGCTGCACGCGATCGCGCGCTTGAAGGCGAGCGGCGCCATCTCGTCGCTGCTGCCCGTGTATCTCGACAGCCCGATGGCGACCGATGTCACCGCGCTTTATCGCCGCTTCCACGCCGAGCATCGCCTGTCGGCGTCCGCGACCGCCGCGATGTGCGGCGCGGCGCGCATCGCGGCGACACCCGACGACTCGCGCGCCCTCGATAGCCAGGCGATGCCGATGATCATCGTCGCCGCGAGCGGCATGGCGACCGGCGGCCGGGTGCTGCATCATCTGCGCGCGCTCGGCGGCGACCCGCGCAACACGATCCTGTTCACGGGCTACCAGGCCGCGGGGACCCGCGGCGCGTCGATCGTCGCCGGCGCGCGCGAAGTGAAGATGCTGGGCCAGTACGTGCCCATCCGTGCCGAGGTCGCGGTGCTCGATGGACTGTCCGCCCACGCCGACGGGGCGGAGATCGTGGACTGGCTGCGCGGCTTCGCGCGGCCGCCACGCACGACGTTCATCACGCACGGCGAGCCGGCCGCCGCGCAGGCGCTGCGCGACGAGATCGCGGCGGCACTGCACTGGTCCTGCACGATTCCGGACTACGGCGACACCTATGCGCTCGGCGTGACGGCCCACCGCCTCGACGGTTGACGTGCGAAGGCCGTGCGGCCATGATGCCGCCCGACCCATGGCGCTCGACCACTATTCCGTTCTCAACCGCCGCGAAATGCTGCGGACGGGGATCGTGCTCGCCGTCGTGGTCGCGGCCTGCCTGTGGCTTTCGTTCCAGCTGCTCGAGCCCATTCCTCCGCGCCGCATCGTGATCGCATCGGGCATCGACGACGGCCTCTATCACAAGTTCGCGCTAGCGCTACCGCGACGTGCTTGCACGCGAGGGCGTCACCCTCGAGATCCGGCAGACGAAGGGCTCCGGCGAGAACTATGCGCTGCTGCTCGATCCGAAGTCGGGCGTGGACGTCGCGTTCCTGCAGGGCGGCGTTGCGAGGATGCCGCAGGCAGAAAAGCTCATGATGCTGGCGGCGCTGTACTACGAGGCGCTGTGGATCTTCCACCGTCCGGACCAGACCTATACCAGGATCAACGAGTTCAAGGGACTGCGCATCGCGATCGGCGCGCAGGGCAGCGGGACGAGGACCTTCGTGGCGCCGCTCCTGGCCGCCAACGGCCTCAGCGAGAAGGACGCGACCTTCGTCGCGGCCAGCGGCGACCACGCGCTCGCGATGGTGATCGACGGCCGCGCGGACATCGCGATGCTCGTCGGCGGCGGTGCGATGGAGTCGGTGCAATCGGCGCTGCACAACCCGTACCTCAGGCTCATGAGCATCGGCCGTGCGTCGGCGTACGCGCGACGCCTGACCTTCATTTCGCAGCTGACGCTGCCGGCCGGCACCATCGACCTCGCCAACGACGTGCCGTCCGCGGACGTCGAGCTGATCGGTACCAAGGCGATGCTCGCCGCGCGCGCCACGCTGCACCCCGCGCTCGTCAACCTGCTCATCGAGGCCGTGCGCGACGAGCACGACGACCAGGGCTACTTCGAAGCCGCGGGCGAATTTCCCAACGGAAGCCAGGTCGACATCCCGGTGTCGCCGGACGCGCTGCGCCACCACCGCTTCGGGCAGAGCCTTCTCTACCGCACCCTGCCGTTCTGGGTCGCGACGTTCGTCGAGCGTACGATCATCCTGGTGGTGCCGCTGCTCGTCGTGGTGGTGCCGCTCGTCAACTTCTTCCCGCAGTTCGTGCGCTGGCGCGTTCGCTCGCGCGTCTTCCGATGGTACGGCGAGCTCGCGCTCCTCGAGCGCGAGGTCGCGCAGCATCAGGGACCGGTGCCGCTCGAGGATTGGCTCGCGCGGCTCGACCGCATCGAGCGCGCGGCGGCCGGGATCCGCATGCCCGCGAGCTTCGCCAGCGAGGCCTACACGCTGCGCGAGCACGTGCACCTCGTGCGGCAGGCGATCGTGGCGCGCGCCGGGCAGGACGCGCGCGCCGTGCCGAATCCCGTGCCCGCCGCGTAGCGGCTCAGTACGTCGAGCGGCCGCCCGAGAGGTCGAAGGCCGCGCCCGTCGAGTACGAGCACTCCTCCGACGAGAGCCAGGCGATCATCGCCGCCACTTCCTCCGGCCGGCCCGCGCGCCCCATCGGAATGCGCGCGAGCGCGGTCCTGATGCGCTCGGGATCCATGGTGTCGGCAAACTCGGTGGCGATCATCGCCGGCGTGAGGCAGTTGACGCGGATGCCCGTCTGCGCGAGCTCCTTGCCGAGCGACTTGGTGAGCGACATCACGGCGGCCTTCGCCGCGCTGTACGCGGCGACCAGCGCATTGCCGTCCTTGCCTGCGGTCGAGGAGAGATTGACGATGCGGCCGTAGTCGTTGACTTGCATCGCCGGGACGATCGCCTTGCAGCACAGGAACGTGCCCGTGAGGTTGACGTCGATCACCCGTCGCCACTCGGCGAGCGGCAGCTCGACCACGGCGTGCCGTTCGCCGCCGATGCCGGCCGAGTTCACGAGTATGTCGACGCGTCCGCTGGCCGCGACGACGTCGCGCACGGCCCGCGCCACCTGGTCCTCGTCGGTAATGTCGACGCGGTGCGCACGCGTGCCCGTCTGCCGGGCGCAGGCGCCGGCAAGCGCTTGCGGGTTGACATCCCATAGATGGACGACGGCGCCCGAGGCGGCCATGCGCTGCGCCGCCGCGAAACCGATGCCGCTGGCGCCGCCGGTGATGACGGCCACGCGGCCGTCGAGATCGATGCGATTCATGCCGGGCGTCGTGTGATCGGGAGGGCGTCAAGTCTAAGCGACATTGCGTGGAACGGCACATCGGTTGCGTCACGACACAAGTTGTGAATGTCGCAACGCCGAACGGGTTGCGTGTGCGACAACTCGCTCGCGAAAGCTGTTTCGCGTGTTGCCGCTGCGCGCGCGCAGCGAATACACTCTCACGACTCCGTCTTCCGTACGCCGCATGCCTCTCCTTTTGCAGTCCCAGGCGCTCGTGTCCCCTCCGCGGCGCCGCGTGCGCACGAACGCTTGCGCGAGTGACGCTTGAATCGCGCTCTTTCGCTCGGCTGCCTTTCGCTTCCCGGCGCGACCGGGCGCCTGCAGGCGTTTCTCGCGCGGGGACGGGCAGTGGCGGCATGACCGCGCGTGCGACCGACCCGCCGCTGCGCGTCGCGCTGGCAGGCGCCGGAATGATCAGCGAATGCCACCTGCGGGCGTGGTCGAAGGTGAAGGGTGCGCGCGTGGTGGCGGTCGTGGAGCCCGATGCGGAGCGCGCGGCGAAGCGAGCTGCGCAGTTCGCCATTCCGCGGACGTATCGCGATTGCGAGGCGCTGCTCGGCGTCGAAGCCATCGACGTGCTGGACATCGCATCGCCGCGCGAGACGCACGGGCCGCTGCTGCGCCTCGCCGCCGCGCGCGGCATCGCGGTCCTGTGCCAGAAGCCGTTCATGCCGTCGCTCGCGGAAGCGCAGTCGCTGGTCCGCGACCTGCCGGCGAGCGCGCGCGTGATGATCAACCAGAACTTCCGCTTCCGGCCGTATTACCAGGTGATGGCGCGCTGGCTGCGCGACGGTCGGCTGGGCGAGCTCACCGGATTGTCGATCGCCTGCCGCAGCTCGGGCCTCGTCCGCGGTCCGGACGGCACGTATCCGTACATCGAGCGTCAGCCGTTCGTGCGCACCGAGAAGCGCATGCTGATCGAGGAGGTGCTGCTGCACCGCATCGACATCGCGCGCTGGCTCGCGGGACCGCTGCGTCTCGTCGGCGCGCAGGCACGGCGCACGTGCCCGGAGCTCGCCGGCGAATCGGAGGCGTCGCTGCTGTTCGCGACGCAGGACGACGGCGTGCCGGTGTCGGTGGACGGCAATCTCGCGAGTGCCGGTTACCAGCCGGCGCCGGCGCAGGACCGCGTGGAGATCATCGGCAGCCGGGGGCGGGTCATGATGGACCGCGACGTGCTGCGCCTGTACGGAGCCGCGCCGGAAGAGGTCCGCTATGTGCACGCCGACGCCTACCAGGGCAGCTTTGACGCGACGATCGCGCATTTCGTCGAGTGCCTCGCGAGCGGCGCGCCGTTCCTCACCCCGCCCGAGGACAACCTCGCCACGCTCGAGCTGGTGGAAGCGGCCTATCGCGCGGCCGGACTCGTTTCCTGAGAGAAAACCGTGATGAACCGTGTCATCGTCTCCAGGGGCGGCGGTCAGACGTTGGAGGTCGTCGGCTCCGGCCCGCAGCCAATGAACGCGCGTCCACAACGAGTCGGCCCGATGGGACGTCCCCATCGCGGCCACGGGGATCGTGCCCGAACGACGGCGAGGGCGCACACGCTGCCGTGCGAGGGACCATGCGCACGCTGACGCTGGGCTTTCTCAACTGTCCCGAGGTCGGCGCGCTCGAGCTGGTGGACGTCGCGGCCGCCGCGGGATTCACGTCGGTGGGCGTGCGCATCACCGGCCGGCGGCTCACCGATGCGTTCGCTCCCGTGGTCGGCAATGCGCGCGCGCTTGCGGCGATCCGCGCGCGCGCGCGCGAGGCGGGCGTGCGGATCGCGAGCGTCTCCGCGTACCACTTCTATCCGGAAGTGAACGCCACGCATCTCGATCCGCTGCTGGACGCGACGAGCGAGCTCGGCGCGCCGATGATCCTCGTGTCCTGCTACGACGCCGACCACGCGCGCTTCGCCGACACGATCGCCGCGTTCGCGGACGCCGCCGCGCCGCGCGGCATCCGCCTCTTCCTCGAGTTCGTTCCGTTCAGCCAGGCGCGCTCGCTCGCCGACGCGCTGGCGATCGTGGCCCGCGTGGACCGCGCGAACTTCGGCATGATCGTGGACCCGCTGCATCTTGCGCGCTCGGGCGGCACGCCCGCCGACGTCGCGCAGGTGCCGCCGGATCGCCTGTTCTTCGCGCAGCTCTGCGACGCCGCCACCGCGTGTCCGTCCGGCGTCGATCTCGCGACCGAGGCGCGCACGCAGCGCCTCGCCCCGGGCGACGGCGAGCTGCCGCTGCACGCGCTGCTCGATGCGCTGCCGCCGGAACTGGAGCTCGAATGCGAGTTTCCGACGGCGGCCAATCAGAAGCTGCCGCCGGTGCAACGCGCGCGCGGCATCCGCGAGGCCGCGCTGCGCTTCCTCGGCGCGCATGAGCGGCTCGGCTGATGCGCAAGACCCCTCGACGCCTGCGTCTTGCCACGTCGTGTCGGCGGGCGCACGCTCGACGCCTCGCGCGACGGCCCTCGTCAACAACGTCCCCGGATAACCTGGAGTGATCATGCAACGACTCGCACGCATCGCAGCGCTCGCTCTCCTCGCCGTGTCGGCGAACGTGCTCGCGCAACCCTATCCCACCAAGCCCGTGCGCCTCGTCGTGCCCTTCGGTCCCGGCGGCAGCGCGGACGCCATCGCGCGGCCCCTGGCCGAGAAGCTGGGCCCGGTGCTGGGGCAGGCCGTCGTCGTCGACAACCGGCCAGGCGGACTCACCGTCATCGGCGCCGACCTCGTGGCCAAGGCGCCGCCGGACGGCTACACGCTGTTCCTGATGCCGGGCACGCACGTGCTGACGCCGTTCCTCGTGCAGAAGGTGCCGTATCACCCCATCAACGACTTCACGCCGGTGGCGATGCTGGGCGCGCAGCCGTACATGATCGTCGCCAACGCGCAGCAGCCGTTCAACACGCTGGGCGATCTCATCGCCTACGCGAAGGCCAATCCCGGCAAGGTCGCGATCGGCGTGTCCGATTCCGTGACCCTGGTCGCGGCGTCGGCGCTCAGGAACGCCGCCAACATCGACCTCAACGTGATCTCGTACAAGGGCGGCGGGCCGCAGAACAACGATTTGCTCGGCAACCAGATCGCGCTCGCCGTGGTGACGCCGAACGTGATGCCGTTCGTCAAGGAAGGGCGCCTGCGCGCGCTCGCGGTGACCACGCCGACGCGATTGCCGTTCCTGCCGGACATTCCGACGGTGGCCGAGGCGATTCCCGGCAGCAACTACGACATCCAGACGTGGTACGCGGTGGCCGGTCCCGCCAACCTGCCGCAACCGGTGGTCGAGAAGCTGCACGCGGACATCGGCAAGGTCGTCGCCGATCCCGACATGCGCAGGCGCCTCATCGACCTCGGCATCGTGCCGCCGGCGGACACCAAGCCCGAGAGCGCCGTCGCCTACATGAAGTCGTACCAGGAGCGGATGGGCAAGCTCATGCAGGCGGCCGGCGTCAAGCCGGAGTAGGCGGCGCGCTTACTCGATGCGGATCTGGGCGGCGCGCAACAGGTCGCCCATCGCGACGTACTCGCGGCGCACCTTCGCCTGCAGTGCGTCGGTGGTCATGTCGCCGGCGAGATAGCTGTTCTCGCCCATCTTCTTCACGACCGCGGGATCCTTCACGGCCTCGCGCACCGCCGCGGCGATCCTTTCCTTGATTTCCGGGGGCGTCTTCGCCGGCACCGACACGAAGTTGTACCACTGCGGCGGATCCCAGTTGGGGACGGCATCGTAGAACGAGGCAATGCCGGCGAGCGTCGGATGCGTGCGCGCGTCGACGATGCCGATCGCGCGCACCTTGCCCGCCTGCAGCGCGGGCATCACGGCCGGATCCGCCATGAACTGCACGCGTCCGCCGATGAGGTCGTTGATCGCGGGCGCGGCGCCCTTGTAGGGCACGTGCACGATGTCGATGCCCAGCGCGCGCTTCATGTACTCGCACGTGATGTGGTTGCCGGTCGCGGTGCCCGAACTGCCGTAGAAAAGCTTGCCGGGATTCGCCTTCGCGTACGCGATGAACTCGGGGATCGTCGTCGCCGGCACGGAAGGGTGCACGCACAGCAGGTCGACGGTGCTGCCGATGTAGGCGATCGGCTCGACATCCTTCTGCGCGTCGAACGGCACCTTCATGAGCTGCGGCGTCACGGTGACGAACCCGTTCGACGTGTGCAGGACGAGGTAGCCGTCGGGCGCCGCGTTGGCGAGCATGCCCATTGCCACCACGCCGCCGGCGCCCGGATAGTTCTCGACCACCACCGGCTGGCCGAGCTTCGCCGACACGATCGGGTTGATCATCCGCGCAACGAGATCGCTGGTCCCGCCCGGCGCGAAGCCGACGATGTAGCGGATGGGTTTGGACGGATACGACTGGCCCCACGCGGGCAGCGCGAGGGCGCCGGTGGCCGCGGCGGCGCTGGCCAGGAATCGGCGGCGATTGCAGGGATTCATCCGATGGTCCTCCTTGGTTTTCGGTGCATTCCATCCCGTGCGCAGGCGCCACCGATTGCACCCGACGCGATGGAGCAGTTGCTTGTTGCGCAAGTAGAGTTTATCCTTTCTTTGCCCGAGTTGCTGCAGGAGTTGCATCGATGGAGACACCCACTGCCGCGCCCACGTCGACCGCCGGACCCTCGGCGCCTGTCGAGCACTCCTCATCCGGCACTGTAAAATCGCTTTCCAAGGGGTTGAAAGCAGTGGAGTTATTGCTTAAGAATCCCGACGTCGGCACGCTCGACCTGGCAAAGGCGCTGAAGATCGACAAGGGCGCCGCGTCGCGCATCCTGAAGACGCTGGTGCAGGGCGGGTTCGCCGTGCAGGACGTCGGCCGGCGCTTCCGGGCAGGGCCTCTCCTGCAATCGCGGCCGGCCATGGCGTCCGGTGGCGCGTCGATCCGGGAGCGCGCGCGGCCGTTGCTCGTGCGGATCTTCGAGGCCACCGGCGAGACGGCGCACCTCGCCATTCGCGCCGACGACCAGGTCCTTTACCTCGACAAGATCGACACCCTCCAGCCGCTGCGCGTGGATCGGCCCGTCGGCACGCTGTCGCCGCTGCACTGCACCGCGCTGGGCAAGGCGCTGCTGGCCTTCGGCGGGGCGCCGCTGCCGCGCACGCTGCCCGGCTTCACCCAGCGCACGCCGGTGAGCGAGGAGGCGCTGGCGGCCGCGCTCGCGCGCGTCGCGGCGGCGGGCTTCGCCACCGACGACGAGGAATTCGCGCCGGGGATTCGCTGCGTGGCTGCGCCGGTGCGCGACGTCGGCGGGCAGGTGATCGCCGCCATCGGCCTTTCCGGCCCCACCACGCGCATCGCGCGGGACCAACTGGTGGACCTCGGCCGCTTCGTCGCGGCCGTCGCGCGGGAATTCACGCCGGACGCGCCGCAGCGTTGACATGTTGAGCGCTTTGCTTTAGATTTTATCAACATAGTTGTTGTATACGCAACTATCGAATGGACTGGTCGGTTACCCGTTCAACGATTCTTGCCGTCGCTTCCAGTCGATGACGGTCCCGATCGACTGACTCCCGGAGTCCGCATGCTCTACAGCGTTTGCACCATCGAAGTTCCGCCCGGAAAGGTCAACGACGCGCTGGCCGCCATCGGTGCCGCCGCCGCGGCCCGGCGCCTCGGTGGCGAGTTGCGCGCCTGCTGGTACTCCGAGATCGGGCGCCTGAACCGCGTGATGGTCATCACCGCACACGCGAGCGCGGACGCGTTGGCGAAGGCCCAGCAGACGGTGCTCACGAGCGCGGACCCCTATGGGGTCGCTGCGCTCGCGACCGGCATGACCTGCGACGCCTATGCCCCGTTCCCCGACGTCGACGTGCTGGCGCCCGGCAACGCCGGCCCGGTGTACGAGGTGCGCGAATACCAGCTGAAGCGCAGCGGCCTTGCCGCGACATTCGAGGCCTGGGCCAAGGTGCTGAAGGCACGAACCGAACTTTCGTCGCTGGCGACCGTCATGTACGCCGTGTCCGGCCACGTGCCGCGCTTCATGCACATCTGGCCGTATCGCACGCTCGACGACCGCATGCGCATCCGCGAGGACTCCGTGAAGCAGGGCGTGTGGCCGCCGCCGGGCGGACTGCCGCACATCGAGTCGATGCGCTCCGAGATCTTTCTTCCCGCCGCTTTCTCGCCTCTGCAATGAAGATCATCGACTTTCGCGTCCGGCCGCCCATGCCCGGCGTGACCAACCAGATCTTCTGGACCAATCCGCAGCGCCGCGACGGCTTCAATCGCAAGCTCGGCTTCACGCCCGCGCCGTCGGCCACGCAGGCGTCGCTGCCGCTGCTGTTCGAGGAAATGGACGCCGTCGGCGTCGCCACGGGCGTGGTGATCGGGCGCGTGTCCGCGACGCTCGGCACCACCAGCAACGACGAGATCGCGGAAACCGTGAGGGCGCATCCGGACCGCTTCGTCGGCATCGCGGGCATCGATCCGCTCGATCGCAAGGCGGCGGTGAAGGAGATCGATCGCGCCATGTCGCTCGGCCTTCGCGGCGTGAACCTCGAGCCCGGCACCTACCGCATTCCGCTCTACGCCGACGACCGTCGCCTCTATCCGATCTACGCGCATTGCGAGGACCGCGACATCCCGATCGTGCTCATGACCGGCGGCAATCCGGGTCCCGACCTGAGCTACACCGATCCCGCGACCGTCGATCGCGTGGCCGCCGATTTCCCGCAGCTCAAGATCGTGCTGTCGCACGGCAACTGGCCTTGGGTGCACCAGATCCTGCACGTCGCGTTCCGGCGCCCCAACGTCTTCGTGTCGCCCGACATGTACCTCTTCGACCTGCCCGGCTCCGACGATTACGTGAAGGCCGCCGACACGTATCTCGCCGACCAGTTCGTCTACGCGAGCGCGTATCCGTTCACGCCGCTCAAGGACTACGCCGAGCGCTTCCTGCGCCTGCCGATCCGCCCGGAGTCGATGCGCAAGGTGCTCCACGACAACGCGGCGCGCCTGCTGAAGCTGCCCGCGGCGTGACCGCCGCGCGCCGAACAAGACCCACGAGTAAGGAGGAACCGATGCAACGATTGGGCAAGCACCTCGCGGCCGTGGCCGCGCTCGCGCTCGCCGTGGCGCCGTTCGCCGCGCGCGCCGCGGAAGCCGATTACGTGGCGGCCGCGGAGAAGGAGGGACAGGTCGTGGTCTTCGGCGATCTCAACGCCGTGCCCGCGCTCGCAGCCGGCTTCCAGGCCAAGTACCCGAAGGTGAAGGTCGTCACGACGTCCGGCGACGCGTGGCAGCTCCTCACGCGCTTCATGAACGAGCGCGCCGCGGGCCGAGCGGTGCTCGACGTGTTCTTCCTGGCCGAGGATGTGGTCACCACCGCCGACAACGCAGGCGCGCTCGCGGTCTTCAGGCCGGACGCCACCAAGGGCTTCCCGGCCTCCTCGCTGCCGTCGAAGAACGGCACGTTCGCGCTCGGCAACATCGGCGTGATGATGCTGGCCTGGAACCGCGACGGCATGGCGAAGAAGCCGCTGCCCAAGGACTGGACGGACTTCGCGAATCCGCCGAAGGAATGGGACGGCATGATCGCGGTGAGCAGCCCCTCGTCGTCGTCGGCCACGTTCGCGGTGTTCGGCGCCCTCTACCAGAACCTCGGCCCGGACAAGGCGGGCGCCATCCTGCAGGGGCTGAAGCGTGCGCACACGGAGCCCACCGCGAGCATCGGCGTGCAGAACACCAAGGTGCAGACCGGCGAGCGTCCGCTGGCGTTCTTCATGAACAGCAGCACGATCGGCGTCCTCAAGGGGCAGGGCACGCCGATCGATTTCACGGTGCCGGCGTCCGGCGCGATCGCGCAGTCGAACGCGGTCGCGCTCACCGCCAACGCCCCGCATCCGAATGCGGCGAAGCTCTTCATCGAGTACGCGCTCGGCGAGGAAGGGCAGAAGCTGCTGCTCGCCAAGAGCCTGTATCCCGCGCGCGGCGGGTTGCCGCCGCCTCCCGGCATGCCGCCCTTCGCCGAGATCAAGCTCATGCCGCTCGACTTGGGCCGCGCGCTCAAGGAACGCGAGCAAATCCTGGCGTGGTGGAACACCCAGACGGGTTTCGGGCCGAAGTAGCGGTGGCGTTCGCGCACCGTAGAAGCGGTGACCGGCGCCGCGTGCACGCGGCCGCCGTCCGCGCCTGCCGGTCGTCCGCACCGGGAGCGGCATGAGCATCGAAATCCGGGGGCTCACCAAGCGCTATGGCGCGGCGACGGTGATCGCCGACCTGTCGCTGCGCTTCGCCTCCGGCCAGATCTCCGTGCTGCTCGGGCCGAGCGGGTGCGGCAAGACCACGACCCTGCGCTGCATCGCCGGACTCGAGGAGCCGGTCGCGGGCGAGATCCTGATCGAAGGACGCACGGTGTTCGACGCCGCGCACGGCTTGAACCTGCCGCCGGAGCGCCGCGACATCGGCATGGTCTTCCAGTCGTACGCCATCTGGCCGCACATGACCGTCTTCGAGAACGTCGCGCTGCCGCTCAAGGCGCGCGGCACGCCCCGCGACGAGATCGCGCGGCGGGTGGGCGAGACCCTCGCGACCGTCGGGCTCGGCGCGGTCGCGCAGCGCAGCGCGACGCGCCTGTCCGGCGGCCAGCAACAGCGCGTGGCGCTCGCGCGCTGCCTCGCGAGCCACCCCAAGCTGATCCTGCTCGACGAGCCCCTGTCCAATCTCGACGCCAAGCTGCGTGTCGAGATGCGCGCCGAGATCAAGGAACTGCAGCGCAAGCTCGCCGCGACGATGCTCTTCGTCACGCACGACCAGGAAGAGGCGCTGTCGCTGGGCGACGAGATCTTCCTGTTCGACCACGGTCGCGTCGTGCAGTCAGGCGCGCCGCGCGATCTCTATTTCCATCCGCGCACGCGCTTTGCCGCGGAATTCCTCGGCAAGGCCAACCTGCTGCCGGTGCGTCTCGCGGCGGCCCCGGATGGCGGCATCGAGGTCCGCGCGCGCGAAGCGCCGCATGCGTGCATCGTGACGCTGACGCAGGGCGCGCAGGCCATGGACGACCCGTGGGCGATGGTGCGGCCGGAAGCGTGGCATGTGCTGCGCGACGGCGACGACGGCATTCCCGCGGTCGTGGAGGACGCGACGTTCATCGGCGACCGCATGCTGCTGCGCGCGGCCTCGCCGCTCGGCCCGCTGACGGTCAGCGTCGGCGGCTTTCACGTGTACCAGGCCGGCGACCGCATCGCACTGGCGGTGGCCCGCGAGCGCGTCCAGCTCATCGAGATGAACGGCGACGCGGCGCGGGTCGCCGGGGCCCAGGAGGGATGACGCGATGACGCACGCACCCGAGCGGCCGGACGCCGATGCGCGCGGCCACCTGCAACACGCGCTGGCGGAGCGCTTCGGTACCGCACCCCTGGTGCCGGATGGCCTGGACCCGCTCGACACGCTGGCACGCATCGCTTCGCGCCGCGTTCATCGCACCTGGAGCGAACGTCCCGTCGCCGACGACGTGATCGACCTGCTGTGCGCATGCGCGCTGGCGGCGCCGTCCAAGAGCGACCTGCAGCAGCGCGACATCATCGTCGTGAAGGACGCCGCGTCGCGGGCGGCTATCGCCGACCGGTTGCCGCACATGCCGTGGGTGCGCGCCGCCCCGGCGTTCCTCGTGTTCTGTGCCAACGGGCGCCGCGTGCGGCAGGTGTCGGCGCTGCGCGGCAAGCCGTTCCCCAACAATCACCTCGACCTGTTCTTCAACGCCGTCGGCGATGCCGCGATCGCGCTCGCCACGTGCGTGCATGCGGCGGAATCGGTGGGTCTCGGCACGTGCCCGATCAGCGAGATCCGCAACCACGCAGCTGCGCTCGATTCCGTGTTCGGGCTGCCCGAGCAGGTGATCCCGTTCGCCGGGCTGTGCATCGGGTGGCCGGGGGCCGACGACCAGATCAGCCCGCGACTGCCGCTCGCGATGACGGTCCACCGCGATCGCTTCCACGAGCCCGATCTCGCCGGCACGCTTTCCGCTTACGACCGCCGCCGCGAGGCGCTGCAGCCCTACGGCAAGCAGTACCAGCCGGAACGCTGGGGCACGGCTTCCGAATACGGCTGGTCCGAGCAGAAGGCGCGGCAATACGCGGTGCCGCAGCGCGCCGACTTCGCCGACTACGTGCGCAGGAAGGGCTTCGTGCTCGAATGAGGCGCCCGTCCGCCGGCACGGGTAGCCCCGCATGACCGCGCCGGCCAAGGCGCCGCTCGCGCTGCGCCTGCGCGTGCACAATGGGCAGCGACTTGCGCTGGCGCTGCTCTATGCCGTCACCGGCGTCCTGGTCGTGCTGCCACTGCTCGCGCTGCTGTTCCAGGGCTTCACGCAGGAGGAGGGCGGCAACTTCGCCCCGTCGCTCGTGCATCTGTCCGCGGTGGCGGGCAGCGGCGGCTACTGGAGCGCGTTCGGCAACACGGTCGGCGTGGCACTGGGCGCGACGTTCGTCGCCTGCGCGATCGGCGTCGGCCTCGCGTGGGTGATCGTCCGCACCAACGTGCCGGGCAAGCGGGTGCTCGAGCAGTTCGCCGCGCTGCCCATGTTCATCCCGCCGTTCATCGGCGCGTTCGCGTGGCTCCTCATGGCGGCGCCGCGCATCGGCATCTTCAACCTGCCGTTTCTGGCGGGCGGCCTGGACGCGCCGTTCAACGTGTACACGCGCCTCGGCATGATGTGGGTGATGGGCATCTACCTCGCGCCCTACGTGTTCCTGATCGTCGGCAGTGCGCTGCGCAACATGGATCCCACGCTCGAGGAGGCGGCGCAGGTCTCGGGACTCGACGGTTGGCGCACCGCGCTCACCGTCACGCTGCCCGTGATGCAGCCCGCGATCTTCGCCGGCGGCGTGCTCGCGTTCGTGATCAGCATCGGGCTCTTCGGCACGCCCGTGCTGTTGGGCCTCACCAACCAGATCTACCTCGTCACGTCGCGCATCTTCCTCGACCTGCAGCAGTACCCGCCGCCCTACGGCACCATCGCGATCCTGGCGCTCTACCTGATGGCGCTGGCGCTCGTCGCCAACGCGCTCCAGCAGTGGGCGCTGCGCGGTCGGTCGTTCGTCACCGTGTCGGGCAAGAACTTCCGCCCGCGCGAGATTCGCCTGGCCGGCGCGCGCTACGCGCTGGCCGCGCTGGTGTGGCTCTACATCCTGCTGACCGCCGTCGCGCCGGTCGTGCTGATTGGCGTGGCCGCCGCGTCGACGTACGCGTGGTCGGGCGTCTTCACGATGGCCAACCTGCGCTACCTGTGGGACGCTCACGACGTGCGCAGCGCGCTCGGCAACACCGTCACCATCACGCTGGTGTCCGCCACGCTGGCCACACTCATCGGCTTCGGCGTCGCGTGGATCACCACGCGCACCACGCTGCGCGGCCGGCGGATGCTCGACTATCTCGTGCTGTTCCCGATGGCGGTGCCGAGCCTGGCCTTCGCGATCGGCGTCGCGTTCCTCTGGCTGCGCGTACCCTGGCCGGTGTACGGAACGATGTGGGTGATCGTGCTGGGCTTCCTCGGCCGCTACACGAGCTACGCCGCGCGCTCGATGACCGGCAGCCTCGTGCAGATCCACCCGGAGCTCGAGGAGTCCGCGCGCGTGTGCGGCTACAGCTGGACGCGCACGGTGACCGCCGTCACGCTGCCGCTGATCTGGCCTGCCGTCGTCTCGGGCTGGGTGATGCTCTACAGCATCTTCATGACCGAGCTCTCCATCGTGCTCCCGCTGTACACGGCGGAGACGCGCACGCTGTCGGTGCTGAGCTTCGATACGTGGTCGGTGGGCAAGTTCTCGCTGGTGGCGGCGCTGTCGCTGCTGCAGCTCGTCATCGGCGTCGGCGTCATGTATGCGGTCACGGCGCTGACGCGCCGGCGGGACGCCGCGTTGTGACCCTGCCCGACGCCGCCGACTTCGACGTCGTGGTGTTCGGCAGCGGGGCGGGCGGCATGACCGCGGCGCTCACGGCGGCGGTGCATGGGCAGCGCGTGCTGCTGTGCGAGAAGGATTCCGTGCTCGGCGGCACCACGGCCACGTCGGGCGGCTCCTGCTGGGTGCCGTGCAACCATCATGCGGTCGCGCGCGGCGTCGACGATTCGCCGGAGCGCGCGGCGCGCTATCTCGACGGCGAGATCGGCATTCCCGACGGCAACGGCCGTCGCCGCGCGTTCCTCGAGGCCGCGCCCCGCGCCTTCGCGTTCGTCGAGCGCCATTCGGCGCTCAAGTTCTCGCTGCCCGATGCCTACCCGGACTACCACCCGGCGCGGGACGGCGCGGCGCTGCGCGGCCGCACGCTGCAGCCGCTGCCGTTCGACGGCCGGCGGCTCGGCCGCGACTTCGCGCTCGTGCGCCCGCCGAACCGCGGGCAAATGGTGCTCGGCGGTCTGATGGCGAATCGCCCCGAGGCGAGGCTGCTGGTGCGCCCGTTCGCGTCGCGCCGCGCCTTCGCGTTCGCCATGCTCACGGCGCTGCGATATGCGCGGGATCGAGTCCGCCATCCGCGCGGCACCCGCCTGCTGCTCGGCAATGCGCTGGTCGCGGCGCTGCTGTTCACGCTGCGCGAGAAGGGCGTGTCGATCTGGACCGAGGCCGCGGTGCGGGCGCTGCTGCGCGATGGTCCGCGCGTCGACGGCGCCATCGTGCGCAGGCGCGGCCGCGACCTGCGCATCCACGCGCGCGTCGCGGTGGTGCTGGCCACCGGCGGCATGAGCTCCAGTCCCGAGCTGCGGCAGGCGCTGTCGCCGTCGCAACCGGTCGAATGGGCGTTGAGCACGCCTGCGGCCACCGGCGACGGCCTCGTGGCGGCGCGCGAGGCCGGTGCGGCGGTCGCGACGTCGGACCCGGGCCTCTTCTTCATGCCCGCTTCGGTCATGCGCGACGGCGGCGGCCGCTACGCGTTCCCGCACGTGATCGCGGATCGCGCGCGGCCGGGGCTCATCGCGGTGGACGAAAGCGGATGCCGCTTCGTCAACGAGGCGGACTCGTACCACGACTTCGTGCTCGCGATGTATCGCAAGGGTGGTGCGCCCCGCGCATTCCTGCTGTGCGACCACCCGTCGCTGGTGCGCTACGGCATCGGGCTCATCCGGCCCGTATGGCAGTGGCGTGCGCACTACGAACGGGCGGGCTACCTCGTCACGGCGCCGACGCTGGCGGCGCTCGCCGAGCGCATCGGCGTGCCGGCCGACGCGCTGATGGAGTCCGTGGCGCGTCACAACGCGGACGCCGTGCGCGGCGTGGACAGTGCGTTCGGCAAGGGCGGCAACGCGCTCAACACGTTCAACGGCGATCCGGACGTCACGCCGAATCCCTGCCTCGCGCCGATCGCGACGCCGCCGTTCCACGCCGTGGAGGTGGTGCCCGCGGCCGTCGCCGCGAGCGCGGGGCTCGCGGTGGATGCGGATGCGCGCGTGCTCGATATGCAGGGCCGGCCGATCGCCGGCCTGTACGCGTGCGGGAACGACCAGGCGTCGATCATGCGCGGCGTCTATCCGGGCCCGGGCATCACGCTCGGCCCCGCGATCGCCTCCGGTTTCCGCGCGATGGAGCACGCCTGCGCGGGGGCGCGGTGATGGCGCCCTCGCCAGCGGCGCGTACGGCCTCTGCGCCGTCGCGTTCGCCGTGCAGTACGGCGGACTCATCGCCGAGCGCTGGTACGTCCTCGCGCCAGCCAACCACCCGCAGAAAGCTTGACTACCAGGCGATGTCGTGAGTCACGCCGGCGCGGCGACGACGCCGGCCGCGAGAAGCGCGTCGATCTCCGCGTCGGTGTAGCCGCATTCGCGCAGCAGCGTCGCGGGTGTGCTCGCCCAGCAGCGGCGCGGGCAGCGTCGACGGAGGCCGGCGTGCGCCGAGAAGTGGATCGGGACAGCCGATCGCGCGCGTCGGGCCGGCCTGCGGATGCACGAGCTCGACGACCATGCCGCGCGCGAGCGTCTGCGGATGCGTGAGCGCCTCGCCGAGCGAATGCACGGGGCCGGCCGGCACGCCGGCGGCGTCGAGCGCGGCGATCCATTCGGCGCGCGTGCGCGTGCCGAGCACGTCGTTCATCGCGCTCGACCAGCGCATCGCGGTGCTCCATGCGCGCGGTGTTGGTCGCGAAGCGCGGGTCGTCGCGCCACTCGGGGTGGCCGAGCACGTCGGCGATGCGCTCCCAGTTCGCCTGGTTGGCGCCGCCGATGTTGACGTAGCCGTCGCTCGCGTGGAACGCCTGGTAGGGCGCGGTGAGGATGTGCGCCGAGCCGAGCGGTCCCGGCGATTGCGCCGGTCGCGAAGATAGCTCGCCGCGTGCCAGTAGGTCTGCTGCAGCGCGGCCTCGAACAGCGACGTGTCGACGAGCTGGCCGCGCCCGGTCTGCAGCCGTTGCGCATACGCGGCGAGCACGCCGATCGCGGCGAGGAGGCCGGCGTTGATGTCGGACACCGGGTTGCCGGTCTTCACCGGCGGACGGCCCGGCTCGCCGGTGATGGCCATCAGCCCCGCGAACCCTTGCGCGACGAGGTCGAAGCCGCCCTTGTCCGCGAGCGGGCCGTCGCGGCCGAACCCGGTGACCGCGCAGTAGATGAGGGCCGGATTCGCCTTGGCCAGCACCTCGTAGCCGAGGCCGAGCTTGTCGAGCGTGTCGCGGCGGAAGTTCTCGACGAGCACGTCGGCGCGCGCACCATGCCGCAGCAGGATCTCGCGGCCCTGCGGCGACTTCGAGGTCGAGCGCGATGCCGCGCTTGTTGCGGTTCAGCATCAGGAACGGCGCCGAGACGCCGTTGACGCGCGGCTCGCGGTAGCCGCGCGAATCGTCGCCGCCCGGCAGCTTCTCGACCTTGACCACGTCGGCGCCCAGGTCGGCGAGCATCACGCCGCACGTCGGTCCCGCCATGATCTGCGCGAGCTCGAGCACGCGCATGCCGGCGAGCGGACCGCGTGTGCGCCGGCCGCCGTCATCGTCCGCGAAACTCGCGGCTTCCGCTTCGCGAGGAACGCCGCGTAGCCATCGCGGAAGTCCTCGGTGTCGAAGCAGTCGAAGCACTCGTCGTGCTCGGCGTCGGACAGCGGGCGCGGATCGGCCAGCCGGCGCGCGAATTTCTTGTGCCAGCGCGCGACGAGCGGGGCGCCGTCGGCGATGCGCTCGCGCGGCGGCCTGCGCCTCGGCGGCGACGTCGGCGTCGGGCACGACGCGCGTGACGAGTCCCTTGTCCTTCGCCTCGGCGGCGTCGAACACGCGGCCTTCGAGGAGGATCTCGAGCGCGATCGCCGGCCCGACGAGGCGCACGAGCGGCGCCATCTCCGCGATACGCCATCACGAGGCCGAGGTTCTTGATCGGCGCGCCGAAGCGGCTGACGCGCCGCAGATCCGCAGGTCGCACAGCGCGGCGATCTCGAGCCCGCCGCCCACGCAGATGCCGTGGATCTGCGCGACCAGCGGATGCCGGCACGCGGCCAGCGCGTCGCGCGGTCGTCGTGCATCGTGCGCCCGTACTCGATCGCCTGCGCCTTGTTCGCGCGCCGGTCGCGAACTCGCCGATGTCGTTGCCGGGCGAGAACGCCCGCTCGCCGGCACCGCGCAGCACGATGCAGCGCAGCGCGTCGTCGGCCGACAGCGCGGCGATCGCGGTCCCAGGGCGCGCCACATCGTCGCGCGTCAGCGCGTTGAGCTTCTCCGGACGGTTGAGGACGACGGTCGCGATCGCCCCGTCGCGCGCCACGTCGATCGTTTCGCTCACGCGCGTCCCGTCAGCGGATAGAAGAGGTTGACGAGGCCCATGCCCGTCACCGGCACGTAGGTCACCAGCAGCAGCACGGCGACCAGCACGGCGATGAACCAGACGTTCACGCGCGTGACGGCCCAGACCGACTCCTTGGCGATCGAGCTCGCCACCATCAGCACGCTCGCCACCGGCGGCGTCTGCTGGCCGATGCCGAGGTTGATCGTCACGATGAGGCCGAAGTGCACCGGATCGATGCCGACGGCCTGCACCAGCGGCATCACGACCGGCACCACGAGGATGATGGCGGCCGCCGAGTGCAGGAACATGCCGAGCAGCAGGAACAGCACGTTGAGGAGCGCCAGCACCACCCACTTGTTCTGGGTGATCTCGGAGACGGCGTGCGCGAGCGCCTGCGGCGCCTGCACCTCGGTGAGGTAGGTGCCGAGCAGCGAGCTGGTGGCGACCAGCAGCATGACCACGGCCGTCTGGATCGCGCCTTCGATGATGGCCTGGCGCAGGTGCCCGAGGTCGAGCTCGCGGTAGATGAAGAGGCCGACGACCAGCGCGGCGACGACCGCGAGCGCCGCGCCTTCGGTCGCCGTCACGACGCCGCCGAAGATGCCGCCCAGGATGATGATCGGCAGCAGGAAGGCCCACAGCGCCTCGCGCGCGGTCTGCGCCACGCGCGGCCACGAGAAGCGGTCCTCGCGCGGCAGGTTGTAGCGTCGCGCGAACACGTACGCCATGCCCATCAGGCCGACGCCGCCGATGATTCCCGGCACGATGCCCGCCACGAACAGCTGCACCACCGACGTCTCCGCCATCACCGCGTACAGGATCATCGGAATCGACGGCGGGATGATCACGGCGAGCGTCGCGGCCGACGACATCACGGCCGCGGCGAACGGCGCCGGGTAGCCCTTGGCCTTCATGCCGGGGATCAGGATCGAGCCGAGCGCGGCGACGTCGGCCACGGCGGAGCCGGAGATCTCGGCGAAGAACAGCGACGCGCCGATCGACACGTGCGCGAGCCCGCCGCGAATCCAGCCGAAGACGGCCGATGCGAACGCGATCAGCCGCTGCGAGATGCCCGACGCGTTCATGATCGCGCCGGCGAGGATGAACAGCGGGATCGCCAGCAGCGGGAAGCTCGTCGCGCCGTTGTAGGCGACGACCGCGAGGTTCGGCAGCACGCTGAGTCCGTGGGTGGCCACCATCGCGACGAGCGCGACGACGCCCAGCGCCACCGCGATCGGCACGTTGATCAGCACGAGCGCCAGCACGGCCGCGAAGAGTCCCAGCATGATTCCCATTGCGCGCTCCCGGAACGTCAGTGCAGGCCGTCGGCCAGCGCGACGCCGCCGGTGACTTGCGGCGGCGAGGTGGCGATGACGAGGTCGATGAGGTGCGTGAGCTCGGCGATCACGATCAGCAGGGCCGAGACCGGGATCACCGACTGCACGAAATTCATCGGCACCCACGGCAGGCTCACCAGCGTGTCGCCGGCGAGGATCGGCATGATCGACACGCCCACCCAGCCGAGCACGACGAAGAACGCGATGACGATCAGCTGGGCGACGATGTTGAGCGCGCGGCGCGCGCCCCAGCGGCAGCGCGTCGACGAGCTCGGGGCAGCCGATGTGCGCGCGCCGCACCGAGGCGAGCGCGGAGCCGTAGTACGTCAGCCAGGCGAGCAGGATCGACGCGACCTCGTCGTACCAGATCAGGGACATGCCCAGCGTGCGGAAGACGACGCCCGCGGTGACTTCGCACGAACAGGACGATCATCAGCGACGCCAACCACCCACTCGAGCAGCCGGCCGTAGCGCTCGCGAAACCGCCGCAGCGCCGCCGCCAGCGGCGTGGCGGGCGCCGCCGCTCCTGCCCTCGCTCGCCATGCGCCTACTTTCCGAGCGCGACGGCGCGGTCGATCATCTCCTTGGCGCCCGGCACTTCCTTGCCGAACTCGTCGTAGATCGGCTTGCTCGCCGCGATGAACGCGTCCTTGTCGACGTCGTTCACCTGCATGCCGCCTGCCTTGAGCTTGCCGAGCAGGTCGGCGTCGTCCTTCGCGGCCACCTCGTAGACGTAGGCCTGCGTTTCCTTCGCCGTGTCCTCGAGGATCTTGCGCACGTCCGGCGGCAGCGATTCCCACTTGGTCTTGCCGACGGTCAGGTAGGCGGGCGTGTACACGTGGCCGGAGAGCGACAGGTATTTCTGCACCTCCTGCAGCTTGGCCGAGTAGATCTGCGTGAACGGATTCTCCTGGCCGTCCATCACGCCCGTCTGCAGCGCGGTGAAGAGCTCGGAGAACTTCATCGGGCTGGGATTGGCGCCGTAGGCCTGGAACATCTTCACGCGCCACTTGCCTTCGGGCACGCGCAGCTTGATGCCCTGCAGGTCGGCGGGCACCTTGATCGGCCGCTTGTTGTTGGTGATGTGGCGCTCGCCGTTCTCCCACACCGCCAGCACCTTCAGGCCCTTCTTCTCGGCCTCCGGCTCGAGCTTCGACCAGAAGATCTCCTTCTCGATCTTCGCCATGTGCTGCGCGGTCCTTGACGATGTACGGCATCTCGAAGATGCCGAAGAGGTCGACCTGCGGAGCTCATCACCGTGGAGGGCAGCGCCATGTCGAGCGTGCCGAGCTTCAGCTTCTGGATCATCTCCGAGTCGCCGCCCAGCTGGCTCGATCCGTAGGTGACGACCTTCGCCTTGCCGGCCGAGCTTGGCGTTGGCGCGGCGCGCGAACTCGTCGGCGCTCTTCTGGAACAGCGAGCCGGGCTCGCCGACGTGGCCGAGCTTGATCTCGGTCTGCGCGAGCGCGGCGGGAACGAGCAGGATGCCGCACGCGAGCGCGGCGAGACGGAATGCGATTGCCTTCACGGTTCCTCCTCCAAAGGGCACTGCGTTCGGACGATGCGCGTTGCGATCTATGCCGCGCGGCGTTGCTCCGCGGTCGCGGCCGTGCCGCCGCTTTCGCCGCAGGTATGCGAGCGCCTCCCCGACGCCGTTGCTTGTTGTGCGGGACGCCGCGCACCGCGAGCCCCATCTCGACGCCGCACAGCGTACCGCACAGCATCAGGTCGTTGAAGAAGCCGAGGTGGCCGATGCGGAACACGCGTCCCGCGAGCTTGCCGAGGCCGGTGCCGAGCGACATGTCGAAGCGCGCGAGCACCTCGCGGCGGAACGCGTCGGCGTCGTGGCCCTCCGGCATCATCACCGCCGTCAGCGATCCGCTGTACTCGGCGGGGTCGCGGCACAGGATCTCGAGCCCCCAGCCGCGCACCGCGCGCCGCGTGGCTTCCGCATGCCGCTGGTGGCGCGCGAACACGTTGGGCAGGCCTTCCTCGCGCAGCATCGCGATCGCCTCGTGCAGCCCGTAGAGCAGGTTGGTCGCCGGCGTGGACGGAAAGTAGCCCTGCCGGTTCATCGCGATGGTCTCGTCCCAGCGCCAGTACGCGCGCGGCAGCCTCGCCGTCTTGCTGGCGGCGATCGCCTTGTCGCTGACCGCGTTGAACGAGAGGCCCGGCGGCAGCATCAGGCCCTTCTGCGAGCCGGCGACGGTCACGTCCACGCCCCATTCGTCGTGCCGGTAGTCGATCGAGGCCAGCGAGGAGATGGTGTCGACCATGAAGCAGCGCGGGATGGCCGGCGCGATCGATCGCCTGCCGGATGGCCGGGATGCGGCTGGTGACGCCGGTGGACGTCTCGTTGTGCACCACCACACCGCCTTGATACGCGTGCGCGCGGTCCTCGGCGAGCTTCGCCTCGACCAGCGCGGATCGCACGCCGCTGCGCCAGTCGCCGGGCACGAACTCGACCACGAGACCCAGCTTCTCGGCCATGCGCGCGCCACAGCGTGGCGAAGTGGCCGGTCTCGAACATCAGCACGCGGTCGCCGGGCGAGAGCGTGTTGACCAGCGCCGCTTCCCAGGCGCCGGTGCCGGACGCCGGGTAGATGATGACCGGCCCGGGAGTCTGCGAAGACCTCCTTCAGGCCCTCCAGGATCTCCAGCGTCGAGCCGCGCGAACTCCGGACCGCGGTGATCGATGGTCGGGCTGGTCCATCGCCCGCAGGACGCGATCGGGAACGTTGGTGGGGCCGGGAATCTGCAGGAAATGCCGGCCGGAAGGATGCGAGTCGAGCTGGAACATGGGCGCTCCGAGAGGCGGCGAGCCCGGGTCGGCCCCCGCCTTGGTATACAAAACGTATCTTAGCGAGGTTTCGCCGCGCGCTGCAACCTGCCGATGGGCGCGGCGCGCGGTGACCCGCGAGAAACCGGAGGATGTCCGGGGTTTGCCGCGCCTGGGATGCGGTATACCAGCCGGATCAGGCGTTGGCCGGCGGGCGGGTCACGGCTTCGGCCTCGACCGCCTGCAAGGCCAGCACGGACGCGCATTTGGCAAGCACGTGCGCCCTGAGTATCACGCCCAGGCGCGCCCCGTCGCGCGCCTCCAGCGCCTCGATCATCGCCGAATGCTCGCGCACCGCCGTGTCCCACTTGTCGCGATCGAAGTTGCTGCGGAACCGCAGGGCCTGCAGGCGGCTGTTGATCGTGGTGTAGGTCTGGCGCAGCACGTCGTTGCGCGCGGCCTTGTTGATCGCGTCGTGGATGCGATAGTTGAGCCGGTAGTAGCCGGGGAGGTCGCGCACGGCATGGCAGGCCAGCATTTCGATAGTGCAAAGCCCGGATCTCGTTGACCTCGTCGTCGGTGATGCGCGCGCAGGCGAGCTCGCCCGAGAGGGCCTCGAGCCCGCTGATCACCTCGAAGGTTTCCTCGATGTCCTTGGTGGACAGCTGCAGGACGACCGCGCCGCGGTTGGGCAGCAGGCGACACCAGCCCCTGCGCCGCGAGCACGCGAAACGCCTCGCGCAACGGCGTGCGCGACACGCCCAGCTTGTCGCACAGCATGCGCTCGTTGAGCCGCGTGCCGGGTGCCAGAAGCCCCTCGACGATCATCCGCTGCAGCTGCGCCACGATCGCGGAATGCAGCATTTGCGGCTGGATCGAGACCAGGTTCACCGCATCGGGTGTGTCTTCGACGACATCCATCGAGCATCCTCACCGGCGGAACGTCGGATTGCCATCCGCCGCAACCGTTGGTATACAAGGGGTTGCAGGCGCGCCGGACCACGGCAGCGCCTTGTTCAGGTGTACATTATCGTACAGAATCCATTGAATTAAAAGGTGAATCGCCCGACGGCCGGCATTTCCGCCGGGCCTCGCCCTTGGGCTCAGTAGGGAATTGGGGTATACCAGCATGACGCCGCCCAACGAGCTTCGCGACGACGACTGGGCCCGAGGACGCCGGCGGCGGCGCAGCCGAAACGGTGCGCAGCGCCACCGCCACGCTGTCCGCAAGCATCGTCGAGCGCCTGCGCCAGATGATCATCGAAGGCGAGCTGCCGCCGGGCACGCGGCTCAACGAGCGCGCGCTGTGCGACCGCTCGGCGTGTCGCGCACGCCGCTGCGCGAGGCGTTCCGCATTCTCGCGTCGGACGGACTCGTCGAGCTGACCCCCAATCGCGGCGCCAACGTCGTCAGCCTGTCGGCGACCGACATCCACGACATGTTCGAGCTCATGGGCGCGCTCGAGGCGCTGTCGGGCGAGCTCGCCTGCGCGCGCATCACCGACGACGAGGTCGTGCGAGATCAAGGCGCTCACCTTCCAGATGCTCGCGTGCCACGCGCGCCGCGACCTGCCCGCGTACTACCGCCTGAACCGATGCGATCCACGACCGCATCAACCGCGCGGCGCGCAACACGGCGCTGACGCAGACGTACGACACGCTCAACCGGCGCATCCAGAACCTGCGCTTCCGCTCGAACTTCGACGACGCCAAGTGGGCAAAGGCGGCGGCCGAGCACGCGCGCATGGTCGACGGCGCTGGAGGCGCGCGACGGCGCCGCGCTCGCGCGGCTGCTGCGCGATCACCTCCGGCAGAAGGGCGAGGCCGTGCTCGACGGGCTGCGCGACGCGGCGACCGCCGGCGCCGCGGCCTCGGGTACGTCGCCATGAACGCGCCGCTGACCCAGCCCCTCACGTTCCATCCCGCCGCCGACGGCGGACCTCGCGCGCCGCCTGCGCAGCGCCGTCGCGGGCGAGGTGCTGTTCGACCGCGCGTCGCGCGGCCGCTACGCCACCGACGCGTCGATCTACCAGGTCGATGCCGGTCGGCGTGCGTGGTGCCGAGCGAGCGACGACGACGTGCGCGCGGCGTTCGCGGTGTGCCGCGAGCAGGGCGTTCCGATGCTGCCGCGCGGCGCGGGCAGGTCGCAGTGCGGGCAGACCGTGGGCGCGGCGCTCGTCATCGATCACAGCAAGTATCTCGAACCGTGTCGTGCGCTACGACGCCGACGCGCGCACCGTCACGGTCGAGCCCGGCATCGTGCTCGACGCGCTGAACGCGTGGCTGAAGCCGCACGGCGTGTGGTTCCCGGTCGACGTCAGCACGTCGGCGCAGTGCACGCTCGGCGGCATGGCCGGCAACAACTCGTGCGGGTCGCGCTCGATCGCCTACGGCAACATGGTGCACAACGTCGTCGGCGATCGACGCGCTGCTGGCCGACGGCACTGCCGCGTCGCTTCGGACCCGAGTGCGACGATGCGCGACGCGCCGGCGCGCGTGCGCGCGCTCGTCGCCGGGCTGCGCGCGATCGGCGAGCGCGAGCGCGACGAGATCGACGGCCAAGGTGCCGACGGTGCTGCGCCGCGTCGGCGGCTACAACATCGACGTGTTCCAGCCCGCTGAGCGTGCGGCCGTACACGCGCCGACGGCAGCGTCAACTTCGCGCACCTGCTGGTCGGCAGCGAAGGCACGCTCGCGTGGACGCGCGCGCTCACGCTCAACGTGGCGCCGCTGCCCGGGCATCGCGCGCTGGGCGTCGTCAACTTCCCGTCGCTCTATCGCGCGATGGAATGCGCGCGCCACATCGTCGCGCTCGGGCCGTCCGCGGTCGAGCTGGTCGACCGCACGATGATCGACCTCGCGCGCGGCAATCCGGCGTTTCGCCCGGTCATCGACGCCGCGCTGATCGGCGAGCCCGACGCGATCCTGCTGGTCGAGTTCACGGCGACGACGGCGGACGACGCCGACAGCGGCGGCTGGCGGACCTCGTCGCGCTGATGGGCGACCTCGGCCTGCCCGGGCAGCGTGGTGCGGCATGACCGACGCGGGCGCGCAGAAGGCGCTGTGGGACGTGCGCAAGGCCGGCCTCAACATCATGATGAGCATGCGCGGCGACGGCAAGCCGGTGTCGTTCATCGAGGACTGCGCGGTGCCCGCTCGAGCATCTCGCCGACTACGTCGACCGGCTGACGCAGGTGCTTCGCGAAGCACGGCACGCGCGGCACGTGGTACGCGCACGCGTCGGTGGGCACGCTGCACGTGCGCCCGATCCTCGACATGCGCCGCGACGGCGCGGCGAAGATGCGCGCGATCGCCGAGGAGGCGAGCGCGATGGTGCGCGAGTACAAGGGCGCGTACTCCGGCGAGCACGGCGACGGGCTGGTGCGCAGCGAATGGGTCGCGTGGCAGTTCGGCCCGCGGCTGACGCAGCGCGTTCGCCGAGATCAAGGCGGCTGTTCGATCCGGCCGGCCTCATGAATCCCGGCAAGATCGTGCGCGCGAGCGCGCATGGACGACCGCACGCTGTTCCGCTTTCCGCCGGGCTATCAGGACGCTGCCCGTCGCGACCGCGCTCGACTGGTCCGCGTGGAACGTCGATCAGCGATCCCGGTGACGAGACGTCACGACCGCGCCGGGCACCGGCGGCGACCCGGCCCGCGGCTTCGGCAAGGCCGTCGAGATGTGCAACAACAACGGCCATTGCCGCAAGTTCGACGCGGGAACGATGTGCCCGAGCTATCGCGTCACGCGCGACGAGCTGCACCTGACGCGCGGCCGCGCGAACACGCTGCGCCTCGCGTTGTCGGGCCAGCTCGGCGCCGGATTTCGCGTCGCCGGAGGTGCGCGCCGCGCTCGACCTGTGCGTGAGCTGCAAGGGCTGCCGTCGCGACTGCCCCACGGGCGTCGACATGGCGAAGATGAAGATCGAGTTCCAGCACCAGTGGCAGGAGGCGCACGGGCTGACGCTGAAGGAGCGCGCCATCGCGTTCCTGCCGCGCTGGGCGCCGTGGGCGGCGCGCCTGCCGTGGCTCGCCAACCTGCGCAACACGCTCCCCGGTCTCGCGCGTCTGACCGAGCGCGTGAGCGGGCTCTCGGCGCGCCGCTCGCTGCCCGCCTGGCGGCGCGACACGTTCTCGCGCACCGCGCGCACGACCGCGAATGTCGCCGCGGAGGTCGTGCTGTTCGTCGACACGTTCACCGAGTACTTCGAGCCGGAGAACGCGCACGCCGCGCTGGCGGTGCTGCAGGCGGCCGGCTACGGGGTCGACGTGGCGAGGCCGCTGCCGGGCGACGCGGATGCCGGCCGGCCGCTGTGCTGCGGCCGCACGTTCCTGGCCGCCGGGCGCGTCGACGAGGCGAAGCGCGAGGCGCAGCGCATGGTGGCTGCGCTGGCGCCGGCGGTCGCCCGCGGCGCGACCATCGTCGGCCTCGAGCCCTCGTGTCTTTTCTCGTTGCGCGACGAATTCCAGGTGATGGGCCTGGGCGATGCCGCGCGGCGCACTCGGCGAGCGCGCGTTGCTGATCGAGGAGTTCCTCGCGCGCGAGCACCGCGCGGGACGGCTCGCGCTGAAACTGGCCCCGCTGCCGGAAAAGCGCGCGCTGCTGCACGGCCACTGCCACCAGAAGGCGTTCGATGCCATGGGCGCCACGCTCGCGGTGCTGCGCCTGGTGCCGGAGCTCGTCGTCGAGCCGATCGAATCGAGCTGCTGCGGCATGGCGGGCAGCTTCGGCTACGAGGCCGCGCACTATGAGGTGTCGATGGCGATGGCGGAGCTCTCGCTGCTGCCCGCGGTGCGCAAGGCGACGGCCGATGCGCTGATCGTCGCGGATGGCACCAGCTGCCGCCACCAGATCGCCGATGGCACGCGCGACGGCGCGCCCCGCGAGGCGGTGCACGTGGTGCGGGTGCTGGCGCGCGCGCTGGCAGCCGCTCAGGGCAGCGCGCACATCGCGACCGCATCCGGGCCCGCGCCCTCGGCCACGTAACCCTGCACGACCAGCGCGCGCCGCAGCGCCGCGTCGGTCGTGTAGCGATGGTTGGAGTCCGCGCGCGCGTTCCACAGGCGGTAGACGGGCACCGTCGCCGGGGGGCACACGCCGGCGGCATCGGGCAGCGCGACGCGAAAGACCTCGGCCGATTCGGCAACGAACGCGGGGAAGCGTGCTGCGACGTCCGCGCATTCATCCGGCGACGCCGAATAGAAGTGGGAATCGCCGACCGTAGGGGGCAGGTAGAACCGGCATACCGGCTGCGTCCCGCTCGCGGGCCCCGTATAGGCCGCGAACGCGTATCCGGTGCGCTGCCATCCCGCGGTCGCCCCAGTGTCGAGGCGTGCGATCTCCTGCGCGTCGGCACTCATGAACCAGTGATCGAGCGCGGCGTGATGGAACTCGACCACGCGCGCCGTCGGCGGCGCGTCGCCACGCGCATTGCCGCGCTGTTCGAGCGACAGCACGGTTCCGGTCGTGCAGTCCCACGTGATCCGCGATGTCGCGACGGCGCGGCCCTCCGCATCGTAGGTCGCGACGCGAAGCGCGAGCTCGGTGTGCGCGGGGAGGCCGCCGAACGCCGCGAACCACGTCGCCAGGGGCGCCATCGCCAGCGGCTCGCGAAAGCGGACGCCGTCGATGCGCGCGAAGTCCGACACATACAGGGTCGCGTCCTGGTTGTAGACGAGGTTGAATTCGCCTTCGTCGTCGAAGAAGTACGGGACGACATAGGCGGGCGAATAGCGGTAGCTCGCGCCGTCGCGCAGGTCCGCATTGACGAGCAGGGTGGAGGGGCGGCGCGCCGGAGGCGCAGGTTTCCCGATTCAAGAACGGCCGCGGGGCCTTGCGACGCCATTTGATGGCGGATAGTATACATTAGACAAACAGCGCCATGCGAAGGCCGCAGCGCGCAGCGTGGGGGAAACGGTAGCGCGACCACGCATCACGCGAAGAGGAGTGTTCGATGGCGACAGACGCAGACGGCGGCCGTTTCGTGCGTGTGGCATTCGCGTGGGCGCTCGGCGCCTGCGCGTTCGCGGGCTCCGCGGGCCTCGACGCCCGCATCGTGAAGATCGACATCCAGGGCGTGGACTCGCCGACGGCGAACGGGCAGACGTTCGGCCAGGCCGGCAAGTACGAGCGCATCTACGGACGCGCGTACGGCGAGCTCAATCCGAACGACGCGCACAACACGATCATCACCGACCTGACACTTGCGCCGCGCAATGCGAAGGGCATGGTCGAGTACAACATGACCTTCTCCCTGGTGAAGCCGATCGACATGAGCAAGTCGAACGGCGTGCTGTTCTATTCGGTGGTCAATTGCGGCAACGGCACCGCGATGCCCAACGAGGACGGTCGGGTCCCGATCGTGGCGCGCACGTCGGGTGGACGGGAAACCGCAATCTGCCGCTATTACGGCACGCAGGGCGGCGCGACCGACGCGCACGTGTTCTCGGTGAACGCCGCCGAGTGCACGAGCTATGGCGCCGCGCCACTGTCGGCGAGCTGGGTGCGCGAGAACGCGAACGCGTTCGAAGCGGCGCTGCCGTACTCGGTGACCGGCGCGTGCCCCAGGAACACGGTGCCGGTGTACCGCCTCGACAACGGCCGCGCCGATGCGAATCCACGCTACACCACCGATCCCGCCACGCGAGACGCGATGCTCGCGAAGGGCCGCACCGTGGGCGGCTTCGGCCCCAAGGGTGTCGGCATGTGCTCGCCGGTCACCTGACCGGCAACGATATTGCGACCCGCGACGGCGTTCCTTCGCGCGCGCGGAACTGTCGGGATGGCGGCGAGACTTCCGGCTCGCCGCCATTTTTGTGTCCGGGCGGCGCGAGCGGTTGTTGCAGCCGCTGCCGCGGGCCCGATGCGCGGGGGGCTATCATCGCTGGCATCACGCGCCGGCGAGCGCGCCTTGCGGTCGCCACTCACGCAGGAGCCCGCATGTTCCGCAAGATCCTCGTACCGACCGACGGCTCGAAGCTCTCCGACAAGGCCGTGAAGTCCGCGGTGGCGCTTGCCGCCGCGTGCGGCGGCTCGCTGGTCGTGTTCCACGCGTATCCCAAGTTCTATGGCGGCGCGTACGGCACCTTCGAGATGGCCACCGAAGTGCTGGCCGAGGTCCACGAGAAGCAGGGACGGGCCGAGGCTGCGGAGATCTTCGCCGCGGCCAAGAAAGAGGCCGACAAGAGCGGCGTGGCCTGCGAAACGGTCACGATCGAGAGCGATCACCCCTGGGAGTCGATCATCGCGGTCGCGAAGAAGAAGAAATGCGATTCCATCTGCATGGCGTCGCACGGCCGTCGCGGGCTCGCGGGCGTGCTGCTCGGCAGCGAGACGCAGAAGGTGCTCACGCACGCCACGCTGCCGGTGCTCGTGCTGCGCTGACGCCGTCATGACCTCGATCGCCCTGTCCGTCCTCGACCAGTCGACCGCGGCGGAGGGACGCGGACAGGACGAGGCGATCCGCGAGACGCTGGCACTCGCGCGCCATTGCGACGCGCTCGGCTTTCGCCGCTACTGGGTTTCCGAGCATCACAACAGCGACAGCATCGTCGGCACGGCGCCCGAGGTGCTGATGGCGGCGATCGCCGCGACCACGACGCGCATCCGCGTCGGCAGCGCCGGCGTGATGCTGCCGCACTATTCCGCACTCAAGGTCGCCGAGCAGTTTCGCGTGCTCGAGGGCATTGCGCCCGGCCGCATCGATCTCGGCGTGGGTCGCGCGCCCGGGAGCGACCGCCTGACGGCCTACGCGCTCAATCCGTACGCGAACGCCGCCGAGACGTTTCCCGAGCAGGTGCGCGACCTGATGGCGTGGATCGCCGATGCACCGTTGCCGGCCGAGCATCCGTTCCGTGCCATCAAGGCGCATCCCACAGGGCCGACGCGACCCGAGATCTGGATGCTCGGCAGCTCGGATTACGGCGCCCAGCTCGCCGCGCACTTCGGACTGCCGTACGCGTTCGCCTATTTCTTCAGCGAGGGCCGCGGCGTCGAGGAAGCGCTGCGCCTCTATCGCGACAACTACCAGCCGAGCGCGCGGCATCCCACGCCGCACGCGACGATCTGCGTATGGGCGCTGGCCGCCGACTCCGAGGCCGAAGCGCGCGAGCTCCTGCGCACGCGCGAATACTGGCGGGTCGGCTTCGAGCGCGGCGTGCGCCATGCGTTGCGCTCGCCTGCCGCGCTCGCCGCGCACGCGTACGCGCCGGACGAGCTGCGCGTCGTCGAGTCCCTCCGCCGCAAGGCCATCGTCGGCACCGGCGAGCAGGTGGCGGAGCGGCTGCGCGAGCTCGCGCAGCGCCTGGGGCTCGACGAGCTCGTCGTCGTGACGTGGACCTTCGACGCCGCGCCGCGCGCGCATTCGTATACCTTGCTCGCGCAGGCGTTCGACCTGCCCAAGGGCTGAAACGCGGGCGCCGGCGAGCGATTTTTCCGCTGGATTTTCCCCTTACGGTGGCATAATCTCGCCCCATTCGCCGGGTGGCCCCGGCTCCCCGAATGCTTCCCATGTGTGTGCGTCGTGCTTCGGCGATCCTGTTCCTGGTCGGGCCGCTGCTGGCGGGCATGGCGTGGGGACAGGGCTTCAAGTTCAGCAATCCCGATCCCGAGCAGGAGGCGGCGCGTGCGCAGCAGGCCGCGCGCGAGGACCGCATCGCGTACGAGCTGTCGACGCCGTGCCGCGCCGACCTCAAGGGCAAGAAGATCATGGTGGTGATCGGCGAGCGGCAGGCGAACGGCTACATCGACGCCCAGCAGCAGAACTACGGCCCGCACTTCCAGGCGATCAACAACCGGCTGCGCTCGCTCGGCCTGCGCACCTACACGCCGGAGGAGATCCGCGCGCAGATCGCGCAGGCGGAGATCGACGCCTACTTCAAGAACAACCCCGACATGGCGCTGTCGGCCGCCAGGCGGCTCGGCGCGAGCTTCGTCCTGCGCGGGCTCATCACGTCGGAGGCCGTCGATGAACCCGATCATCGCGGTGAACCAGGTGGCGGTCAGCATGAATTTCACGCTGACCGGGGGCAACGGCCGCCTCATCTCCGACGTCGGCGCCAGCTCGGCGTCGTACGCCGGCGCGAATATTGCACAGATGGCGCTCACGCTCGTCAACGAGCAGGCCGACGAGGTGGTCGCGAAACTCTACGGCGACTACTGCCGCAACGCGGGCCTCGGCACGCCCGCGCCCAAGCGAAGGCAAGTGAGCCGCGCCGGTCACACCGTAACCGCACTCATTGTAGGAGACAGTCATGCGCACCCCTTCCCAGGTCCGTCCGCTGCCTGTTCGCGCTCGCGCGTCGCGGCTCGCGGCTTGCGCGTCCCTCGCGCATCGCGCAGCCGACGCTTCGAAAGCGCGTCGCCGACCGCCGGAGGCAAGACGTCGCAGCAGGCGAACCAGACCGCCGACAAGACGCTGTACCAGTCGGTCGACTACGCGAACAAGAACAAGCCGGGTCCGCAGGTGATCGTCATTCCCGGGCGAGGTCAAGAGCAACAACGCGACGTTCCTGCAGAAGTTCACGGCGAACAACATCGCCGACTACGGCGAGCTCGAGCTGTCCAACGCCAACTTCAAGGTGCTCGAGCGCTCCAACCTCGGTCCGGTGCTGCGCGAGTTCGAGCTCGCCTACAACCTGGGCGACCCGCAGGCGGCGCGCAAGTACCTCGGCATGGGCAAGATGAAGACGACGAAGTACGTCGTCAAGTTCGACATCCTGAAGACCGAGCAGGTCGCGTCCGCGCAGCAGAGCTTCGACGGCGGCACGCTCGGCCAGATGGCCGGGCTGCTGGGCGCATTCTCCGGCTCGCGCGGCGGCGCGGCGGCGGGCGCGGTGGGCGGCACGGCGCTCGGCTCCGTGCACAGCGGCGAGGCCACCAGCGTGTGGGTGATCGGCATGCGCTACAAGATCATCAACGCCGAGACCACCGAGCAGCTCGCGCAGGGCTACACCGAGGAGAAGATGGAAGTCGGCGCGACGTCCGGCGGCGCGCTCGGCGTCAACAACTCGCAGCAGGGCGGGGCGGGCCTCGACACGATGGTGCAGCGGCTCGTGCAGAAGTCGGTGTGGGAAATCGATTCCAAGTACAAGTGACGCATGCCGCTCCCGTTGACCGCACGCCGGGATGAAGACGCCCGGCGCGCGGTGCCAGCGCCTTCGTCCCGCTAGCCATGGCTGACTCGACCAAACTGGGGAAGTACGAGATCCGGCGCGAGCTCGGACGCGGCGCGATGGGCGTCGTGTACGAGGGCTACGATCCGATGATCCAGCGCGTGGTGGCGCTGAAGACCATCCGGCCGGACCAGCTCGTCGGCGCACATGCGAAGGAGATCCTCGAGCGCTTCCGCCGCGAGGCGCAGGCCGCAGGGCGGCTCTCGCATCCCAACATCGTCGCGATCTACGACTTCGGCGAGGACGCCGGCGTCTGGTACATCGCGATGGAGCTCGTGCAAGGGCAAGGAGCTCAAGGATTACTTCGAGGCGAACGAGCGCTTCTCGACCGCCGACCTCGTGCGCATCGAGAAGCAGATCCTCGCCGCGCTCGGCTACGCGCACAAGCTCGGCGTCGTGCACCGCGACATCAAGCCCGCCAACATATTCCTGCTGCCCGACGGCACGGTGAAGGTCGCCGACTTCGGCATCGCGCACCTCGAATCGTCCGAGCTCACGCAGGTGGGAACGGTGCTCGGCACGCCGGCGTACATGTCGCCCGAGCAGATCCTCGGGCTTCCCGTCGATGGCCGCTCCGACCTCTTCTCGTGCGGCGTGATCCTCTACCAGTTCCTCACCGGCGAGCGGCCGTTCACCGGCAACGCCACCATCACCATGCGCAAGGTGCTGGAGGAGGAGCCGCTGCCGCCCTCGCGCTTCAACGTGCAGATTCCCGGGCGCCATGGATGCGGTCGTGCGCCGCGCGCTGGCCAAGAAGCCCGACGATCG
This sequence comes from uncultured beta proteobacterium, assembly GCA_963725735.1. Classification (GTDB taxonomy): domain Bacteria; phylum Pseudomonadota; class Gammaproteobacteria; order Burkholderiales; family Casimicrobiaceae; genus VBCG01. The sequence goes on from CAVRZM010000006.1 coordinate 153,461, forward strand.
CTTCGCGACGGCGGACGCATTCGCCGACGGCGCTCGAGGCCGCCGCGCACGCGGAGCGCGCGCACTTCGGGCGAGACGACGCTCGCGCCGCCGCCGCCCGGCGCCGCGACGTCGAGCGTTGCGCGGAATGCCGTGGCCTCGGCCGCGGCAGGCGCGAAGGCGCCGGCGCAAGGCAACCGCGCGGGACTCGCCGTCGTCGCGATCGCGGTGCTGGTCGCGGTCGGGGCGGGTGGGTGGTATTGCATGCAGAGTCGCGGCAATGCGCCGGAGCGGGCGGTCACGGTGGCCTCGGTACCGGCGACCGTCGGATCGGGGGCGCCGCCCGCCAATGTCGCGCCCCCGGCGGTTGCGGCAGCTGCGCCCGCAGCCCCCGCGGCGCCGCCCGTGAAGACCGATCCGGGCGCGATGGTGATCTCCGCCGTGGGTCTCGTCGATCCCAGCGAGGCGCGCTACAAGGACGGACCAGGCGCTCATGCAGAGCGACCTGCGCGCCGATTCGCGCGCACAGCTCGTCGCGAAGGCGGTCGGCATGCTCGTGGAGCAGGGCTCGGTGGCGAAGAACTACGACGTGCTGCGCGACAAGCTCCTGTCGAGGAGCGGCGACTACGTGACCACCGTGGTGCGCGAGAGCGCGCCCCAGGCGGGCAAGGACGGACTCGTCTCGCTGACCACGGAAGCCGTCGTCAACGTGAAGGCGGTCCAGCAATCGCTCAACGAGATGTCGCGCAACGAGCGCATCGACTTCATCCGCGCGAGCGGCGATCCGCGCGTGGGCGTGCGCATCGTCACGCGCGACGCGGACACGCCCGATGCGCCGCCGCAGCTCTCGCCCGCCGCCGAGAACATCCTGAAGGAGCGGATCAAGTCGTTCGGCTTCCGCACCTGGTCGGACGACGCGCAGGCCAATCCGAAGGCGCGCCCGGACTTCATGGTGGAGGGCGAGGCGACGATCAAGCGCCTGTCGATGCGGCTCGCGGCCTCGGGGCTCGTCGTGACCAAATATGCGCTCAATGGCTGGACGATCAAGTGCGTCGACGCCGCGACCGGCGAGGAGATCTACTACAACACGAAGCTGCCCGCGGGCGAGGGCAGCTGGGCGACGGAAGAGGATGCGCTGAAGGCCATCGGCACGCGCATCGCCAACGAGTTCTCGCGCGATTTCTTCCTGCAGCACGTGTACGTGAGCGGTCGCAAGGTGGTGCTGAAGGTCGACGGCCTGCCGCCCGCCGTGGGCGACGACGTCCTGCGCCGCGAGCTGACCGCGATGCCGTCGGTGCTCACCGTCGCGCCGTCCGCGTCGCCGCACGTGTTCGAGCTGCAGCTCGCCGGCACCGGTCCCGCCACCGACCTGGTCGCGCTGGGCATCCTGAAGCCGCTCAACGCGAAGCTCGGCCAGGCGTGCTTCGCGCCGGGGGCCACGGCGGGCGACGAAGTCGGCGTCACCTTCGACGCCAAGTGCAACGATCCGGCAGTGCTCGGGCGACTCGAGACCAATCCGCCCGCGGCGCTCTACGGCGCGCCCGCCGAGCGGCAGCGCGCGGTCGTGAAGAACCCGGACACGCTGAAGAAGCTCATGATCTAGCGTCCGGCGGCGGCGCGGCCCTAGCGCACGATCACCACGGGCACGTCGATGTGCTCGGTGAGGGCCGCCACCGCGTCGCCCAGCGCCGCGCCCTCGCTGCGCGCGGTGTCGGTGAGGAACACCTGCCGCGAGCCCAGGGTCTTCGCGTAGTGCGCGACGACGTGGGCGAAGTCCCCGACGCCGATGTGCACGACGCACGGCAATCCCGCCTTCTCGAGGATCGCGCGCGCGGCCTGCAGCGCCTTCAGGCCTTCCTCGTGGTGCAGGTCCTTGATGGCGCCTTCCTCGACGAAGTTGCTGACGTCGCGGTGCACGGGCGCCTGGACGTTGACGAGATCGACCGCGAGCGCGCCGCGATAGAGATCCTGCTCCTCCACGAAGCGCGAGACCGCGCGCAGCGACGCGGGCGAATCGTCCGCGGCGAGCAGCACGCGCGAGCGCACGCCGTCCTTCGCCGCGTGCTGGTCCGCGGGCTGCGCAAGGTCGACGAGGGGACGGGTGTCCCCCTGCTCGGCCGAGCGCGAGGCCAGCCACTTGCCGATGCCCACGACGAGGATCGCGCCGAGCGCCGGCGCGCGCGTAGTGCAGCCACGCGGCGTTGGCGTCGACCCAATCCTTCACGGAGGGGTCGGTGACCGCCATCTCGCCCGCGACCCAGCCCAGGAGCCCGCCGCCGATGGTGATGATGACCGGCCAGCGCTCCATGAATTTCATCAGGAGCGTGCTGCCGAAGACCACCAGCGGGATGCTGATGAGCAGCCCGAGCACGAGCAGCGTGATGCTGCCCTTGGCCGCCGCAGCCACCGCGATCACGTTGTCGAGGCTCATCACGAGGTCGGCGATCAGGATCGTGCGGATCGCGGACATCATCCCGGCGTTCGCGGCGCCATGGCCTTCGCCTTCCTCCTCGTCCTCCGGCAGCAGCAGCTGGACGCCGATCCACAGCAGCAGCGCGGCGCCGATGAGCTTGAGAAACGAAAGGCGCAGGAGCTCCACCGCAACGATCGTCAGCACGATCCGCATCACGACCGCGGCGCCGCTGCCCCAAAGCACCGCCTGCTTCTGCTGCTGTGCCGGCAGCGAGCGCGCGGCGAGCGCAATCACGACGGCGTTGTCGCCGGAGAGCACGATGTTGACGCCGATGATCTGGAGCAGGGCGACCCAGAAGGTCGCGTCGGTGAAGGACATGGGCAGGCTTTCGGGTGACGGCTGGGAGGGCTTCTGATCGGCGCGCCCGTCGGGCCGCTCGCGACTGCGGGGCTCGGTGCGGCCGTGCATCGGCGCGCGATGCGGTTTCCTGCCGCACGGCGTTCGACGACGCGGCGGCCATTATCGGAAGCGGACGCCGCCGTGTCTACCGCTTCGCGCGCGTGCGTGTCCGGGCACCGGCGCACCGGCGTCCGCCATCGGAGGCAGGGGAGGCCTTACGGTGAAGCCGGTTGCGCGCCGCTCAAGGGCATCAGGCGAGTCGGGGACGATGGCGTCGGTCGAGCTCGCGCGTGGTCGCCGTGCCGCCGAGATCGCCGGTGCGCACGCTGGTCGTCGCACAGCGTGCGGTCGATCGCCGTGCGGATGCGGTTGCCGGTGTCGACGCTGGCCGACGTGATCGAGCATCATGCAGCCGGCGAGCAGGAGCGCGAGCGGATTGGCGATGCCCTTGCCGGCGATGTCGGGCGCCGAGCCGTGCACGGCTTCGAAGATCGCAGCGCCGTCGCCGATGTTCGCGCCGGGCGCCATGCCGAGGCCGCCGACCAGGCCCGCGATCTCGTCGGAGAGGATGTCGCCGAACAGGTTGGTGGTGACGATCATGTCGAACTGCCACGGGTTGAGCACGAGCTGCATCGCGCACGCATCGACGATGCGCTCGTCGGCGGCGACCTTGCCTTCGTAGCGCTTCGCGACTGTCCTTCGCCGCTTCGAGGAAGATGCCGGTGAGCGCCTTCAGCACGTTCGCCTTGTGCACGATCGTGACCTTCTTGCGCCCGTTCTTGACCGCGTAGTCGAACGCGAATTCCGCGATGCGGCGCGAGCCCGCGCGCGTGTTGACGCCGGACGAGATCGCCGCGGCCTGCGGATCGCCGTCGATCGGGATGTAGTGCTCGAAGCCGACGTAGAGGCCCTCGAGGTTCTCGCGGATCAGCACGAGGTCGATGTCGTCGTAGCGGCCGCCGGGGATCAGCGTGCGCGCCGGGCGCACGTTCGCGTAGAGCTTGAATTCTTCGCGCAGGCGCACGTTGACCGAGCGGAAGCCGCCGCCCACCGGCGTGGTCAGCGGGCCCTTGAGCGCGAGATGCGTGCGCCGGATGCTGTCGAGCAGCGGCGGCGGCAGCGGATCGCCCACCTTGGCGATGGCCGCCATGCCGCCTTCCTGCACGTCCCATGCGAACGGCGCGCCGACCGCGTCGAAGATGCGCACCACCGCGTCGGTGATCTCGGGGCCGATGCCGTCGCCGGGAACGAGCGTGGCGGCAATCTTGGAAGCGGAGGCGGTCATGACGATCCTGAAGGAGGGGCGGCGTGCCGCAGGAGGTCGGCGCGCGGGGAAAGGAGCGATATTTTGCCATTGTGCGCGCCGGTGCCTGGCGCGCCGCTTGGGGAACGCACGTTGTTCCGGGACGGCGCATCGACGTGTGCGTACCCGCAGGATCGGGACTTGCAGTAGACTCTGTCGCCTGTCGCTTGCGCCTTCCGCCGCGCCCTCCCTTCCGTCCGTCCCATGTCGAGCCCCACGCCCGCTTCCAGTGCAGCGTCCGCCCCGGCCGCTGACGATGCCCAGCGCAACGCCGAATTGCAGAAGGCGTTCCTGAAGGGCCTCGGCATGCCGGACTTGAATCTGCCGGCCGGCCTCGACGCGCAGACGATGGAGGAGCTGGGCAGCATGCTGCGCGAGATGACGGCGGGCACGGTCGACATGCTGCGCCTGCGCTCGCAGGCGAAGAGCAGCATCCATGCGGAAATGACGATCATCGGTCCGCGCGCGGTCAATCCGCTGAAGGCCGCGTGGGACGTCGACGTGGCCCTGCGGCACCTGCTCGCCCCCGAGCGCAAGGATCTCATGGGGCCCGTGCGCGCCGTCACGGATGCGTACGACGACCTGCGCGCGCACGATCGGGGACTCGCGGCCGGCATCGAGGCCGCGCTGTCGAGCCTCCTCACGCGGTTCTCGCCGGAGTCGTTCGACCAGCGTCTCGAGAGCAGCGCGCTCGATCGCTTCATGCCGGCCAACCGCAAGGCGCGGCAGTGGGACCTGCTGCTCGAGCTCTACGAGGACATCGCGAAGGAGGCGCAGGAAGACTTCTGGTCGGTGTTCGAGCGCGAGTTCCGTCGCGCGTACTCGACGGGGCAGGGCGCCGCGCCGAAGGCCTGAGCGCGCGCGCCGGCGCGACGTCTCACTCCACGCTTTCGCTCGTGTCGCGCAGGATCGAGCTCGCCATGCGCAGCAGTCCCGACAGGTGCGCCAGCATGTTCAGCACGATGCGCCGGTACAGATCCGGGTTGCGGACGTAGATTGCGTCGAGGTTCGCGCGCGACAGGCTGTAGGTGACGACCTCGTCCTCCGCGACCGCCGTCACGGAGCGCGTGCCGCCTTCCATCACCGCGTTTTCCCCGAAGATGACGCCCGGCGCCAGGGTGACGACGCGCCGGTGCTTGCCCTTGGCGTCCGGATCCTCGGCCACGATGCTGACCGCGCCCTTGGCGAGCAGGTAGACGCGGTCGCCCAGCTGCCCTTCGTGATAGAGCGCGGCGCGCGCCGGGAAGAGCTGGCGATCGAGGTAGGGCTTCATGTATGCGAGCTCCGCGGGCGAGAATCCCTTGAACAGCGCGAAGTCGGCGATGGCTAGCTCGTGATCGCTCGCGGACACGTGCGCCTGCTCCAGCAGGCGGCCTTCCGCCCATTCGAGCGCGTGGTCGGCGTCGTCGAACCAGTCGTTGTGGTGGCGCTCGGTGAAGACGCCGGCACCCTGCACCGCGCGCCCCAGGCGGCTGGTGGCGCTGATGTGCGCCAGCAGGAGCTGGACGCCGCTCTCGCGCAGCAGGCGCGAGAGCTTGTGCAGCATGAGCGCGCCGGAGGCGTCGATCATCGTGACGCGGCGCAGGTCGACGATCAGGAACTGTGCGCCCTCGGCCGCCTTCATGGCCTCGAATGCGAGGCGGTCCGCGGTGCCGAAGAAGATGGCGCCGTCGAGCTCGAGGAGCTTGATGCGATGGCCCTCGACGCGCAGCAGGCTCGCCTGCTCGGGGGGATAGACGCGCCGCGAACCGCGCGTGGTGCCGGTGCGCACCGCGCGGATGAGCGAGCGGTTCATCACCGCGAGGAAGAGCCCCATCGACAGGATGAGGCCGGTGAGCACCGCCGCGACGAGACCGAAGGCGACGGTCACGCCGGCCACCAGCAGCACGAGCACGATGTTGACGATGAGCTCGCTGTCGTACTGGCCGCGCCGCAGCCGGTCGATGGTCGAGCCGGCCCAGCGATCGATGAGCCCGACGGCGATCACGAGCATCATCGCGGACAGGGCCGCGAGCGGGATGAGCTGCAGGAGCGGCGCCCCGAAGACGCACGAGCAGCACCAGCGTGATGGTGGTGGCGAAGCTCGAGACGAACTTGCGCTCGCCGTGATGGTGGGCGCCGAGCGCGTGGTGCGACGAATACGCGACCGGTACGCCGCCGAACATCGACGACACCAGGTTGCCGCAGCCCAGCGCGACCAGCAGCCGGTTCGGGTGATGGGCGGTGTCGAGCGGCCCGTCCGCCTCGCCCACCGCGGCCAGCAGGCTGTCGAGCGAGCCCACCACCGCAATGGCAAGCGCGGTGATCACGAGGTCGTAGCCATAGCGCACCACCAGCGAGATCCCGTCGGCGGTGAAAAGCGGCAGGAGCTCGTCGGGCGTGGGCAGCTTGCCCAGGAACGGCACCCGCGGTCCCACGTCGCCGTGGAACGCGAACGTGATGAGCAAGGCGATCAGCGTTCCCGCGGCGAGGCCGATCAGCTTCGAGGGCAGCGCCGGCCAGCGCTTGCGCACGACGACGAACACCACGATGGTGACGAGGCCTACCAGCAGGGTCCACGCATTGATGCCGTGATGCGCGACTTCCTCGCCGCCGCCTTCGGCGCCGCCGTGGGTGCCGAGAACTTCGGGCAGCTCGTAGATGACGAGCGAGATCGCGAGGCCCGACATCAGCCCGGCGACCACCGGGTAGGGCACGAAGCGCGCGATGTTGCCGAGGCGCAGCAGCCCGAACAGCACCTGGATCACGCCGGTGAGGGCGAGGCAGGCGGCGGCGAGGAACACGATCTCGTCGACGCCGCCGGAAGGCGACGAGCGCAGCGTCGAGTCGCCGGCGATGCGCAGGATGAACGCCGAGAACAGGAACACGGACGACGCGCGCGGCACCTCGTTCGGCAGCAGCGCTCCGCTCAGCACGAATGCGGACAGCGTGCCGAAGATCGCAGCGGCCAGCGCCGCGCGCAGGCCGGCCTCCACCGCGTATTCGCCGAGCGGCGCGAACGCGATGAGGCCGAGGGGCAGCATCATCGCGACGAGCACGAACGCGGCGGAGATGCCGGCGCCGGCCTCGCGTGCGAAATCGGTCAGGCCACGGCTTTCGGCGGCGACCGGCGCGCCGTGATCGATCATCAGTTCATGTTCCTTGCGGACAGCGGGGTGACCCGCATTTTGCCAGACCGGACTTGACGAGGGTGCGGCGTCCACGCGATGCTCCGCCAGAGCACGCCGCTCGCCGTTGTCCCGCACCTCCCGCCGCAGATCCGAGTTGTCGATGCTGACGATCAGAGTCCTCACCTACAAAGACGCGCCCGTCGAGCAGGCGATCATCGCGCAGTTCGACGAGGCCGGCGGCACGATCGGGCGCTCGCCCGAGTCCACGCTGCTGTTGCCCGATCCCGAGCGGATCATCTCGCGTACGCATGCGATCATCGGCTGCCGCGAGGGTCGCTTCCACGTCCGCGACCAGGGGACGACCGTCGCGCTGCTGGTCAACGGACGGCCGGCGGGGCGCGGACAGGAGCATCCGCTGGCGCAGGGCGACGAGCTCCGCATCGCCGGCTACTTGATGCAGGTGACGGGTCTCGATGCGCCGGACGCCGACGTCGCCGGGGACGACACCACCACCATCCTGCGCCAGGGCACGATGCTGTCCTGGTCCGAGGACGGGCGCGTGGTGCCGCAGAACCGCATTTCGACGATCATCGTGCCGTCGCCGGAGAACGAGGAGCCGGTGGCCGCGGCAAGCACGGCGGCGCCTCCCGCGAGCGCAGAGCCGCAGGGCGCTGCCCGGCCGGCAGCGGCTGCAACATCGCCGGATGCGGATGCCCTGCTGGCGGCGCTCCTCAAAGGGGCCGGCATCGGCGACGTCAGCGTCCCCGGCGGCATGACGCCCGCACTCATGGAGGAAGTGGGCGCGGTGATGCGCGAGACGATGCGTGGCCTGCTCGATCTGCTCGCCGCGCGGGCGCACGCCAAGCGCGAGGTGCGCGCCGACGCGACCGTGATCGTCGCGAGCGACAACAACCCGCTCAAGTTCTCGCCGAGCCTCGAGGCCGCGCTGTCCCACCTGCTGATGCCGCGCGGACAGGGTTTCATGTCGCCGCTGCGCAGCCTCGTCGACGCGCGCGAGAGCCTGCGCACGCACCAGGAAGGCTTCGTCGCCGGCATGCGCGCAGCGCTCACCGCGGTGCTCGCCCGCTTCGATCCCGCGAAGCTCGAGCAGCGCGTGTCGGAAACGGATTCGGGCAGCTCCTTCCTGCCGATGAACAACAAGGCCAAGCTCTGGAACATGTACGAGGAGCTGTACGGCGAGATATCGAAGGAGGCCGAGACCGATTTCCATTTCCTGTTCGGCGAGGAATTCCTGCGCGCCTACCAGGCGAAGACGCGCCCCGGCACCGGCCGCGGCGCGGGCCCGGACGAAGGCTGACCGCCACATGCAGCTCGAAGTTGCCGTGCTTTCGAACACGGGCGGCCGCGACGTCAACGAGGACGCGTGCGGCTTCTGGACGGGCGACGGCGGTTGCTTCTGCGTGGTGAGCGACGGCGCGGGCGGCCACGGCGGCGGCGACGTCGCGAGCAAGCTCGCCGTGCGGGTGATCCTCACGCACTTCCAGGAAGCGCCGTTCTGCACCGGCGAGCAGATCGAGTTCGGACTCACGGCCGCGCATCGCGCCATCGTCGAGCAGCAGAAGACGCGCGATGCGCTCTCCGGCATGCGCGCCACCGCAACGGTGCTGGCGCTCGACACGGTGCACCACACCGCGGTGTGGGGCCATGTCGGCGACACGCGCCTGTATTGCTTCCGCGGCGGGAAGGTGATCGCGCAGACGAAGGACCACAGCATCGTGCAGAAGATGGTGGACGCCGGCTATCTCGCGCAGGACGCCCTGCGGGACTCGCTGCAGCGCAGCCGCCTGTTCGCGGCGCTCGGCCACGAGGAGGACTACACCGCGACCATCGAAGGCACGCCGCTCGCGCTCCAGCCGGGCGACGTGTTCCTGCTGTGCTCCGACGGGTTCTGGGAATACGTCGACGAAAAGGCGATGGCGGCCGCGCTGGCGCGGCACGACACGCCGGCCGAGTGGCTGCGCGACATGGAGCGCGACGTCGTCGCGAATGGGGGCCGCGAGCAGGACAACTTCTCGGCGCTGGCGGTCTTCTGCCGCGACGTGGCTGCGGCACGCACCCCTTGAGCGCATCGCGCAGGGGCGGAATGAAGCGGTGCTGCGGGTGGTTTGCCCCGGGGATCGCGGACGATGACGGCGGCGGATTGTTGATCTTCGGCGACAACTGCATGCAATAATCGCCTTTCGCGCACGATTTCCCTTCGGTACGATGGCATAAAGGACGTTCGCGGCGGATGCAATGACAAACTCGGTGGCGTGCTTTCTACAACGCGCCGGCGGCCTCGTGGTCGTCGCGGCGCTCGTTCTCGCGGGTTGCGCCAGCGAGCCGCCGGCGCCCGCGCCGGCGCCGGCACCTGCGCCGGTCCCGGTGGCGCCGCCACCCGAGCCCCCAAGCCCGAGCCGCCCAAACCCGAGCTGACGCCCGCCCAGGCGAAGGCGCAGGCGCAGAAGCTGACCCTGGAAGCGATCTCGCAGCTCCAGAACGGCGACGAGCCCGCCGCCCAGCGCACGCTCGAGCAGGCGCTCGCGCTCGAACCGGGCAGCGAGCTGGCCAAGAAGATGATGGAGCAGATCAAGGCGGACCCGCAGAAGGAGCTCGGGCCGGTCTTCTTCCGCTATACCGTGCAGCGCGACGATTCGCTGTCGAAGATCGCCCAGCAGTTCATGGGCGACCGGTTCAAGTTCCACATTCTCGCCAAGTACAACGACATCCCGAATCCGAGCCGCCTGGCCGCGGGCCAGGTGATCAAGGTGCCGGGCAAGGCGCCGCCGCCCGGGCAGCCGGCCGCGCGACCCACGCCAGCGCCCGCCGAACCGGCCGAGCAGGCCGCCACGGCGGCCCCCGACGTCGCCACGCCGCGCAGCGCGTCCATGGCGCTGATGCAGCAGGGCCAGGACCTGCAGAAGTCGGGCAACCTCGAAGGCGCGTACGACGCCTACCGCGAAGCCGCTCTGCGCGATCCGGCCAATCGCGACGCCGCGATGCAGCGCGACGCGTTGCGCACGCAGCTCGCGCGCAAATACGAGCGCGAGGCCACGCAGGCGTTCCAGCGCCAGAACCTGGACGAATCCATCGCCAAGTGGGATCGCGTGCTGGCCCTGGAGCCGAACAACCAGAAGGCCAAGCTCGAACGCGAGCGCGCGATCGACCTGCGCAAGAAGCTCGAAAAGTTCGGGGCGAAGTAGCCCGACGGAGATCCGCGCGCGCCCGGCGCCGCGCCGGTTTCACTTGATCGAGTTGAGCTTGTCCCGCGCCGCCTTCGCGTCCTTGAGCTTGGCGGCGGCCTGCGCGTTGTTCGGGTCGTAGCGTACGCTGGTCTCGAGCAGCGTGATCGCCTGCGAGAGGTTGGTGCGGAACGCACGCGATGCCCTTGTCGAAGTACTCCTGCGACAGCGTCTTCCGGAGCGGCGGCATGCGGGCGACCCACGGCCCACCCTGGTCGCCGCGCAGCGCGCTCGCCTGCTCGTAGAGGCCGAGCGCTTCCTCGCGCGCGCCCTTGTCCTCGAGCTCGCGCGCGCGCTCCGCGACCACGCTCGCGACCCGCTGCCGCACGGCGCGATTGCCCGGATTGGCGTCGACGTAGGCCTTGAGATCGCGCAGGCCGCCGCGCGGAGTCCCCGGCCCGGAACATCTCGATCGCCTGCTCGACGTCGAAACCGTCGCCGCCGTCACCGTTGGCCATCGGCGCCCGCGCGGAACCACGCGATCGCGACCTGGTCCTGGAGGCTCACCTTGGCGGCGCGGTCGGCCTGGATGCGCGTGAAGCGGCGCCGGTCGATCTCGCGCAACGCCTTCGCGGCGTCAGGCTGGCTGGGCTCGAGCGCCAGCACGCGCAGCATCGCCTGCGCTCGCGCGTTCGATGTCCCCGGCCGCCATCGCCGCATTGCCGGCGGCGAGCTGGTCGCGCGACGTCCTTCGCGATCGCCGCGCGCATGGCCGCGAGCTCGCGCGTCGCCCGCTCGTCGTCCGGCGCGAGAAGCGTGACACCACTTGCCACTGCGCGGCGGCGGTGGCGAGATCGCCGGCCTGCCGCGCGGCTTCCGCGGACCTGCGATAGCGGGCGATCGCGTCCGCCGTCGTCGCGCTGATCGACAGGCGCGGCCGAGGACGGCGCCGCGGCGGGCTGGCGTCGGCTCGACCGGCGCCTGCGCGCACGCCGCCAGCAACAGCGGCACGGCAAGCAGGCACCAGGGCGACAGGCGGGAGAACGTCATCTCAGCGGGACGCCGTGCGCACGAACGTCACGAGCTTCGCCTTGAAGGCGTCGAGGTCCTCGTTGCCGAAGATCATGCTGCGCCGGAGCATGTACGGGTACGCGTAGAACGGATTGCCGCCCGGCGTGACCGTCACGCCCTGCGCGACGTTCTGCTTGACGAGGAGATCGACGACGTACTCGTTCACGTCGCCGTACGGATAGGCATAGGTGAAGCTCGGGTCGGCCAGCCGGTCGCGCAGCGTGGCGACCGGCGCATCGACTTCGCGGCGGATGCGCTCACGGTAGCGCGCGTCGGTCTCGCCGGGCAGCTTCAGCGTCAGGTTCGCGTGCGACTTCGAATGCGGCTGGATCTCGATCAGATGCGCCGCGCCATCATCTCCTTCATCTGGGCCCACGTCATCGCGTCGGACGCGCCGACGAAGTCCGTGTACAGGAAGACCGTGGCGGGAAAGCCGAACTTGCGCAGGATCGGGTACGCGATCTCGTACGTGGAGCGGTAGCCGTCGTCGATGGTGATCGCGACCGACTTCGCCGGCAGCGCTTCCTTGCCTTCGAGGAAGCGCGCGAGCCGCTGCAACGTGATGACCGTGTAGCCGTTGCGCGCGAGGTAGTCCATCTGCGCTTCGAACGCCGCGGCCGTGACGTTGAGCTTGCTCGACTTCGTGCCGAAGCGGTGATAGCAGAGGATCGGCACCGTCTGGTAGCCGTTGGCGTAGACGCCGATCGCGATTGCGCATGCGCAGCGGCACCACGACGATCTGCCCGGGACGCACCGACGTGACGTTGTTGAATTGTGCGATCCACCACGCACGTTCGCGTCGCCCGAGTAGCGCTGCGCCAGCGAGGCCAGCGTGTCGCCGGCCGCGACGGTGACCATCGCGAAGTCGTCGTCGCGTGCGAGCACGGGCCCGGCGTCCGCCGGCGACTACGACCACCGGCGCCGGGCGCGGACGCGGGCGGCGGCGCGTGTCGCGCAGCCGGCAAGGGCGAGCGCGAGCGCGAGCGCAGGCGAGCCGCGCGCGTCGCACGTCAGCGGCCATCGGTGCCGTGCGTCGCCCGTCGCAGCGCGCGGGCGGCTCGTGCCGCTTCTCGAGCGCGGCCGCGGTCTTGTCGAACTCGGCGTAGAGCTCGCCGAACTCGTCCTTGCGCGTCTCCGCGATGCGGTAGTCGTAGCGGCCGTTGGCGAGCTCGCCGAGCGAGTTCTTGAGCACGCGGATCGGTACGGCGAGGCGCTGCGCGAGAAGGTAGGTGCCGCCGGCCACCGCCGCCACCGTGACGATGGTCAGAATCGCGAGCAGCACCAGCACGAGGTTGGCGACCGCGGTGAGCGGCGCCTCGTAGATGCCGAGATGCACGGTGCCGATCGTCTTGCCCTGGAACAGCACGGGCGCCGAGAAGTCGAGCACCTGCCGGCCGTCCGGCATGCGCAGGCTCTGCACGGTCACGCCCGGATCCTTCGACGGCACCGGACTCGGACGCTGCGGCGCCACGTACTGCTTGTTGACGTCGGCGGCCACGTTGCTCGCGCGCACGATGCCCTGGTGGTCGACCACGTTCATGTAGCTGAAGTTCTGCTGCCGTCCGAGCGCCTCCTGCACGAACACGTCCATCGCCGCCCAGTCCTCGGACAGCAGCGGCACCGCGTTCTGCGTCGCGGTGAACTTGGCGAGCGAGCCGCCGTAGTCCTTGACCTGGTCCATCATCGCCGCGTACTGCTGCTTGTACAGGACGGTCGCGGTCATGGTCATCGTGATGGCCACCACGGCGGCCATGGTCAGCGCCCAGCGCACCGCCATGGGTATGCCGCGCGCGCTGCCCTTCTTCTCGGCCTTCCTCGTCGAGCTCGCGGGCGACGCCGACTGCAGCGCCTGCGCGAACTCCTCGCCGCTCTGGAAGCGCTTGTCGGGCTGCTTCTTCAACGCGCGCTCGATGATCGCGGCGCAGCGACAGGGGCAGGTCGGCGCGCACCTTGTCGAGCGACGGCGGATCGGTCTTGGTGATCTTGTAGGCGACGCTGATCAGCGTGTCGCCCTCGAACGGCAGGTGGCCGGTGAGGAGCTGGTAGAGCACGACACCCGCCGAGAAGAGGTCGGAGCGCGAGTCGACCTTCTCGCCGATCACCTGCTCGGGCGACATGTAGTGCGGCGTGCCGAGCACGTTGCCGATCTGCGTCTGCTGGGTGGCGTCGTTGGCGTCGCTGCCGTCGATGCGGCAGATGCCGAAGTCGGCCACCTTGATCGTGTTGCTGTCGGTGAGCCGCATGATGTTGCCCGGCTTCACGTCGCGGTGGATGATGCCCTTCTTGTGCGCGTAGTCGAGCGCGCGCGTGAGCTGGATGCCGATCTCGACGATGTCGCGCGTGGACAGCGCCTTCTTCGACTTGAGCTCCTCGGCGAGCGTCTGCGCCCTCGACGAGCTCCATCGCGATGTACGGATGGCCCTGGTCTTCGCCGACGTCGAACACCGTGACGATGTTCGGGTGCGACAGCACGCCGGCGCCCTTGGCCTCGCGCAGGAAGCGGTTGCGGTATTCGCCGTCGAGGCGAAGCTGCGCCTTCAGGAGCTTGATCGCGAGCGCGCGGTTGATCTCGGGATCGAACGCCTTGTACACGCAGGCCATCGCGCCTTCGCCGATGATCTCGCGGATCTGGTAGCGTCCGAGCCGTTCCATTGGGTCGTGTCGTTCATGGCGGGAATGGGCCGCACCGGCGGCGGCCGCGGAGTCGCACTCGTAATGACCGGCGAGTATGCCAGAACGCGTTGCGCGTGACTCTAGGCGCCGGCGAGCCAGTCCCGCGCCTCGGCCAGCGCGTCCGCCAGGCGCAGCCGCTGACCCCCGGCGTACGCCGACGGCGTAGCGCCGTTCGCCGAGCGCGGCGCGCGGCGCGGCGGTGTCCGCGCGCGTGATCGCGTCGTCGCGCGACGCCGCGCGCGCTGCCCATGGCCGCCGCGGCGGCGTCGGCGGCGCCCGCGTAAGCGCGCGGCGCGAGCCCAGTCGGCACGGGCTGCGGCCAGCTCGCCGGCCACTTCGAGGTCGTTCTCGCCGTCGAAGCGGGCGCCGCTCGACGAGCGCAAGCTCGAGCGCCTCGCGCAGCCACGCCCGCAGCGCGCGTCGAGCCGGCGCCGCTCGACCGCCAGCCGCGCCGCGTCGCGCAGCGCGAGGTGCAGCGCGGGCAGATCGTCGCCGGCGCGCGCGAGCGCGAGCGACTCGTCGATCGCCGCGGCCGCATCGTCGAGCGCGCCGCGCGCCCGGTGGAAGTCGGCCGATGTCGTCGAGCGCGTCCCGCAGCACGCGGGCATCGTCGAGCGTGCGGGCGCCGGCGACGGCGTCGTCGAGCATGCGGCGGGCGCCCACGTCGTCGCCCAGGTGCTGCAAGACGAGTCCGTCCAGCGCGACGGCGCGGCAGACGAGCGCCCGCGCGTCCAGCGCACGAGCGAACGCCAGGCCTTCGTCGAGCCGCTTGCGCGCGAGCGCGGCATTGCCGCACAGCAACGCGTGCCGCGCGGCCGTGACCAGCAATTCCGCGCGCGGCAGCGAGGCGTCTTGCGCGCCGGCGTGGCCGAGCGGACGCCTGCATTACCTCGTCGCCGCGCGCGAGCAGCCCGCGGTCGAGCCAGTAGAGCGAGAGCGCCTGCGCGAGGCGCATTCGCCGGCAGCGCCGCCGTCCGCGGCGTGCAGGCAAGCCGCGTGCGCGGCCATCAGGTTGTCGAACTCGCGGTCGAGCGTGGCCAGGGCCGCCGGCGCGTCGCGCGTGCGCGAGGCGCGGCGCCTCGTCCTGCGCCGAGCGCGACGAAGAAGTCGCGATGGCGCAGCGTCACCGCGTCGGCCTCGCCGCTCGCCGCGAGCTTCTCCAGCACGAACTCGCGCATCGTCGCCAGCATCCGATAGCGCGGCTCGCGGCCGCGTTCGCGCTCGATGACGATCACCGAGCGATCGGCGAGCGCCGTCAGCTCGTCCAGCAGCGCGAGCTCGTCGCCGTCGCCGTTCGCCACCTGCGCGGCCGCCGCGAGCGAGAAGCCGCCGGCGAACACCGAGAGGCGCCGCGCGAGCGCCTGCTCGGCGGGCGCCAGATGATCGTAGCTCCATTCGAGCGACGCGCGCATCGTCGCGTGCCGTGCGCCGGAGGCGGCGCCGCCGGTGAGCAGGCGCAGCCGCTCGGCGAGGTGATCGCGCAGCGCCGGCAGCGACAGCACCTTCAGGCGCGCGGCGGCGAGCTCGATGGCGAGCGGAATGCCGTCGAGCTTGCGCACGACGTCGGCGACGATCGCGAGGTCCGCGTCGTCCGGCGCGAAATCGGGCACGACCCGCCGCGCGCGCTCGACGAACAGGCGCACGGCATCGGATTGCGCCAGCGCCGCCGGATCGCGCCGCGTCGCGTGTCGGGCAGCGCGAGCTCGCCCAGCGCGAACGTCGCCTCGTCCGGGGACGCCGAGGGGCCCCTGGCTCGTCGCGATCACCGCGAGATGCCGGCAACCGCCGACCAGGCCCTCCACGAGCTCGCGGCAGCCGGCGCGCACGTGCTCGCACGTGTCGAGCACCAGCAGCACCGCGCGCTCGCCGAAGCGCTGCACGAGCTGCTGCGGTCAGCGTCATGCCGCGCGTTTCCGGGACGCCGACCGCGGCCGCGACGCTCGACGCGACGTGCGCGTCGTCCGCGATGTGCGCGAGCTCGATCCACCACACGCCGCCGGGAAACGTCGGCCAGCGATTCCTCGGCGAGGCGCAGGGCGAGCCGCGACTTGCCCGCGCCGCCGAACCCGGTGAGCGTCAGGATGCGCGTCTGCGCGAGCAGCGCCATGCACTGGCCGAGCTCGCGCTCGCGGCCGACGAACGTGCCCGGCTCCGTGCGGCAGGTTGTTCGGCGTGCCGTGCGGCGCGTGCGCGACGAGCGCGGGATCGAGCAGCGCGAGGTTGGCGGCGGCGGCGTCGGCGAGCGCGGTGACGCCTTCCACCTCGCGCGCGTCGAACGTCTCGATGTACTCGTGCTCGCCGGCGGCGAGCACGCCGATCAGGCGTCCGCGCGCGCGCAGCGGCCACGCGAGCGGAGCCACCACGGCAGAATCGACGTCCTGCGGCGCGACGGGCTTGTGCGAGTCGCGCAGCCGCACGACCAGCGGATCGTCGGGAACGAGCAGGGCGGGCGACTCCGCGCACGAATGCGCAGCGACGGCGAAGCCGTGCTCGCCGTCGCCGATGTAGAGCACGGTGCCGGTCGTCGCGAACAGCGCGTCGAAGCGCGCGACGAGCCGGCGCTCGAGCTCGCCGCGATCGGTGAGCGTCGCGAGCTCGTCCGCCAGCGCGGCCAGCCCTTCGCGGTGCTTGCGCGTGTTGCGCGTGAAGCGCGCCTCGAGCGCGCTCGCCAGGCGCTTCTCGCCGATCGCGAACGCGCCCGCCACCAGGCCGACGATCAGCAGCGCGACTTCGAAGCGCGTCGACTTCTGCTGGAAGACGTAATAGCCGATCAGGCCCTTTGCCGCCGCGAGCATGCCGATGGACGCGACGGTGACCAGCACGAGCACCATGCGCCGGCGCAGTCGGCGGTCGGCGAGGCGGTGCAGCACGCGGCGGCGCACGAACTGGCGCCAGCCCGGCGTCGTCGTCGCGCGCGCGGGTGCCGAGGAGGTCCGTTGCGGGAGAGAGTCGTCCGCCATGTCGCCGCACCCGGCGCAGGGCGCTCGGGCGGGGCAGCTTAGCACGGCGTATTACGCGGTGGCGTTCGGCAGGGGCACCCCGGAGGCGACGTGCGCGGCGATGTAGCCGAAGGTCAGCGCGGGGCCGAGCGTGATCCCGCCGGCGGGATAGTGGCCGCCCATGACGCTCGACATGTCGTTGCCGCACGCGAAGAGTCCGGCGATGGGCGCGCCGTCGCGGTCCAGCACGCGCGCGTTGGCGTCGGTGGCGAGGCCGGCGAACGTGCCGAGGCTGCCGGGCACGGTCTTCACCGCGTAGAACGGCGCGCGCTCGATCGGAGCGACGCAGGGGTTGGGCGCATGCCCCGCATCGCCCTGCACGCGGTTGTAGGGCGTGCCGCCGCGATCGAACTCGGGATCGCGGCCATCGCGCGCATGGGCGTTGTACGCATCGACGGTCGCGCGCAACGCTACGCGATCGATGCCGCACCGTGCGGCGAGGTCGTCGATGGTGGCCGCGCGCTGGAGGTAACCCGACCGCAGGAACCGGCGCAGCGGCATCGGCGAAGGCTTCACCGCACCGAGACCGTAACGACGGACGAAGCGATGGTCGCAGACGAGCCATGCCGCCACGGGCTCGCCCGCCGGCACCGCGGCGAACAGGCGGCTCATGACGTCGTGATACGAGTCGGCCTCGTTGGCGAAGCGCTTGCCCGCGCGGGTGACCATGATGACGCCGGGCTTCGCGCGCTCGATGAGATGCGGAAAATGACCGGTCGTGCCGTCGGCACGCGGCACCAGCGACACGGGCGCCCATGCGCCCGCATTCGCCACCGTACGGTCCTGCACGCCGCCGGCGCCCTCGCCGAGCGCGAGGCCGTCGCCGGTGTTCGACGGCGCCGCCGCCGACCAGTGCTCGCGTCCGGTGGGCGCATGCGCGAACAGCGCGCGCCTGCGCTCGACGTCGTGGGGAAAGCCGCCGCAGGCGAGGACGACGCCGCTGTGCGCGTGGACCGCGACGTCGCCCTGCGGCGTCGCGATCAGCGCGCCGGCGACGCGTCCGCCTTCCTGCAGGAGGCGGCGGGCGGGACTCGCCAGCCACAGCTCCACGCCGCGATCGAAGGCCGACCGCGCAAGTCGTGCGACGAGCGCGTTGCCGTTGACCACCCGCATGCCGCGGCCGTGCGCCACGCGATCCTTGAGATGCACGGTCACGCGCCGCGTGGCGTAGGCGAACGAGCGCCACGAGCGCATCGCGTTGAGGAAGTGGCGCAGCTCCGGGCCCGACGCGATGCCCATGCCCCACAGCGAGACGAGATCGAGCGGGAGGCGCAGGTCGCGCACGCGTGCTCCGAGGCCGCGGGCGTCGTAGGGCGCAGCACACAGGGAGCGGCCGCCGGTGCCCGCCCCCGGCGTGCGTCCGTGGAAATCGGGGATGGCGTTGCCGTCGATGAACTGCAGCGCCGTGTTGCGCTCGAAGAAATCGACCATGCGCGGCCCGTGGCGCAGGAACGCGGCGATCTTCTCGGGCGAGAACTGCGCGCCGAGCTCGTGGCGCAGGTAGGTCAGCGGCGCGCTCTCGTCCTCCACGATGCCGGCGGCGATCGCATGACGATTGCGCGGAATCCACAGCCACCCGCCGGACCACGCCGTCGTCCCGCCGAAGACCGGCTCCTTCTCGACGACCAGCACGCGCCGGCCGAGATGGGCGGCGGTGACCGCGGCGGCGAGCCCGCCCGCGCCCGAGCCGATGACGAGCAGATCGCAGTCCGCGTCGCGGGTCATTCGACGATTGCCGCGCGGGCGCGCGGGGCGGTCAGCAGCGGCGACGCGGACGCGGCGCTGCCGAGCTCTGCCGCCGTCGCCAGCAGCTCGGGGCCCAGGGCACGCATTCGTTCCTCGGTGAAGCGGACCACCGGACCGGCAATGCTGATGGTGGCAAGCGTGGGCTGCCCGGCGCGGCGCACCGGTGCGGCCATCGCCGTCATGCCCGGACTGAACGTCTCGGACGTCGTGCTGAATCCGTCGGCCCGGGCCGCGTGCAGCCGCGCAAGGAAGGCCGGTACGGTAGCCGGTGCGTTCGGGCCGAAATCCGCGGGCTTGCCGAACCCCTGGCGCGCGACGCGCTGCAACGCCTCCTCGTCGGTCAGGGTCGACAGCCACGCGAGCCCGGAGGCCGTGCACGAGAGCCGGGCGTCGGTCCCCATGTCGGGGTCGTAGCGCAGGCCCTTGCGCGCCCCTTGCGCCTTCGCGACGAAGGTCAGGCGGTCGCCGTCGACCACCGCGAGGCGGACGAGCTCGCCGGATTGCTCCGCCAGCCGGTCGAGGAGGGGCTGCGCGACGTCGACGATGCCCGAACCGCTCAGGAAGCTCAGGCCGAGCGCCACCAGCTTGGTGGTCAGCACGTAATCGCCCTGGGCGCGGACCTGCCGCACGTAGCCGCAGCGCACGAGATCGGCAAGCAGTCGGTGCACGGCGCTGCGCGGGATGTCGAGGGCATCGGCGACGTCGGCCAGCGGCAGCCCGGCCGGATGAGCCGCCAGCAATTCGATGATGCCCAGTGCCCGGTCCAGGATGCCTGACATGCGGCGAGAATAATACGGAATGGAATATGATTCAATACTGGAATATGGTTCCAGTCATGCGTATGATGGCGCCGCGAACCATGGAGAACCCAATGATCCCCGACCTCCTCAACGGTGCCTTGCGCGTCTATGCCGTCGTCGGCGATCCCATCGCCCAGGTGAAGTCGCCGGCCGGTGTCACGCAGGCGCTGCGCGAGCGCGGACACAACGCGATCGTGGTCCCGTTCCACGTGCCGCCGTCGGACCTGGCCACGTTCTTCGCGGGCATGGGCGCGGCACGCAACGTCGACGGCGCCATCATCACGGTGCCGCACAAATTCGCGGCTCACGCCCTGTGCGCGAGCGCATCGGACCGCGCGCACTTCCTGGAAGCGGTCAACGTCATGCGGCGCGCACCCGACGGACGCTGGCACGGCGACATGTTCGACGGCGTGGGCTTCGTCACCGCGATGCGCGCGGCCGGCGCGGATCCGCGCGGCAAACGGGTGCTGCTGGTCGGCGCGGGCGGCGCAGGCTCCGCGATCGCGCACGCCATCGTCACGTCCGGCGCCGCCGAGCTTGCCATCCACGACGACAGCTCCGCACGGCGCGACGCGCTCATCACGCGCCTGTCGCGCCAGGGCAACTCGCGCGCGCATGCCGGCGGCCGCGATCCCTCGTCGTTCGACATCGTGCTCAACGCCACCCCCGCCGGCATGCGCGAAGGCGATCCGCTGCCCGTCGACGCGTCACGGCTGCGCGCGGAAATGTTCGTCGGCGACGTGATCACCGCGCCTGCGGTCACGCCGCTGCTCGAGGCGGCGCGGCGCATCGGCTGCGACACCATCGCCGGCGCCGACATGTTCGCCCGGGTGCGCGACCTGATGGTGGATTTCCTCGTGGGGTCGGCCGATGCCCGTTGACCTCGCGGACCTTGACGTCGCCACGCCCTACGACATCGTGGTGATCGGCGCGGGCGGCGCGGGCATGTCGGCGGCACTGTACGCGGCTATCGCAGGCGCGCGCGTGCTGCTCGTCGAGCGCACGGAGTACGTCGGCGGGACCACCGCGTATTCGGGCGGCACCACGTGGATTCCGGGCACGCGTCACGCGGCAGCCGTGAATCCGGACGACTCCATCGCGAATGCACGCTCGTACCTCGAGCACGCCGTCGGCGCGCGCGCGGACCCGTCGCTGCGCGAGGCGTTCCTCGCGCACGGCGCGGAGGCCGTGCGGGTGATCGAGGACAACTCGCACGTGCAATATCGGCCGCGGCCGCTGCATCCCGACTACCAGTCCGAGCTGCCCGGGTCGACGCTGTGCGGGCGCGCGCTCGAGCCTCTTCCATTCGATGGCCGCGCGCTCGGCGCGCTGTTCGCGCTCGTGCGGCCGCCGATCCCCGAGTTCACCGTGCTGTCGCGCATGATGGTCGACCGCGACGACATCGTGGCGCTGCTCGGCTTTCCGCGCTCGCTGGCCTCGATCCGGCACGTCGCGAGGATCCTGGCGCGACACGCGGTCGACCGCCTGCGTCATCCGCGCGGCACGCGCCTCGTGATGGGCAACGCGCTGATCGCGCGCTTGCTGCTGTCGCTCGCCGAGCGCCGCGTGCCGATGCTCATGCGCACGGCGCTGACCGCGCTCCGCCGCGACGCGAGCGGCATCACGGCCGTCACGCTGTCGGCCAACGGCATCGACCGCGTCGTGCCGGTAAGGGGCGGCGTCATTCTCGCGAGCGGCGGCTTCAATCGCCATCCGCAACGACGCGCACGGTGGCTGCCCGGCATCGCGCCGGCCTGGTGCCCCGGGGCGCCCGGGCATACCGGCGCGGCGCACGACATTGCGCAAGGCATCGGCGCGGCGTACGGCGAAGGCGCGCTCTCGCCGTGCTTCTGGGCGCCGGTATCGATCCGCCGCCGCGAGGACGGCAGCGACGCGGCATTCCCGCACTTCGTGTTCGATCGCGCCAAGCCGGGCACCGTCGTCGTGGATGGCACGGGGCGGCGCTTCGTCAACGAGGCGATTTCGTATCACCTCTTCGCGCTGGCGATGCAGGCGAATCCGCGCGCGGTGCCCGCATTCCTCGTCACCGACGCCGAAGGCCTGCGCAAGTACGGGCTGGGCATGGTGCGCCCGGGCGGCAAGGGCAGGGAGCGGTATCTCGCCGATGGCTATCTCGTGAGCGCCGAAACGCCGGCCGCGCTGGCGGCGAAGCTCGGCATCGACGCCGCCGCGCTCGAGAGCACGATCGCGCAGATGAACGAGGCGTCGCGCTCCGGTGTGGACGCGCCGTTCGCCCGCGGCACCACCGCGTACCAGCGCGCCAACGGCGACGCGACCCATGCAGGCCCCAATCCCACGCTCGGCGCGATCGCCACGCCGCCGTACTACGCCGTCCGGCTCTATCCCGGCGACATCGGTGCGGCGATGGGGCTGCGCACCGACGCAGAGGCACGCGTGCAGGATGCCGGCGGTGCGCCGATCGCCGGCCTCTATGCCTGCGGCAACGACATGCACTCGATCATGGGAGGCACGTATCCCGGTCCGGGCATCACGCTCGGTCCGGCACTCGTGTTCGCCTACATCGCCGCACGCGACGCGCTGGCGCGTGCGCGACGGGGCGCGCCCTCGGAGTCGGTGCGCCGCGCAGCGCGAACCGCCTAGCGCCGGCCGCCGCCGCGGAAGCCGCCACCGCCAAAGCCGCCGCCACCGCCGAAGCGGCCACCCCAGCCGCCGCCACCGCCGCCGCCGAAGGAGCGGTCACCGCCGCCCCAGCCGCCGCCGCCGAAGGAGCGATCGCCGAAGCCGCCGCCGCCGAACGAGCGGTCGCCGCCCCAGCTGCTGCCGAAGCTGTCGCCACCCGCGCGCGCCTGCGATTCACGATTGGCCCACGACGTGTCGCCCGAGGCGCCCGACCAGCCGCTCGACGAATGCTGCTGCCAGCCGTCGCCGGTGTTCTTGTAGACGTTGCCGTTCACGTCGGCGTAGTGATTGTTGCCGACGCGACGCGGTGTCCCAGGTGTTGGTCTTTCCCGTCTTCGCGTTGTAGGTCGAGCCTTCGCCCGCGTGCGCATAGCCCTCGGGCCCGGCGGTCGTCGCGCCGCTGCGCTGATAGCGTGCTGCCGCCGGCGCCGGTGCCCGAAACGCTCGAGCCGGTCGAACGCTGGCCCGAGTAGACGTTGTAGTTGCCGCCGCGCGCGACGTCGGCCGAGCCGCCGGCCGCGCTGTTGACGGTGCGGTCGTAGCCGCGCGTGGCGTTGCCGGTGTACGCGTTGTATTGCCGGCCCGCGTTGTACGTTCCCGACGACCCGGTGCGTGCGTTGTAGTAGCTGCCGGACGCCGTGGTGCCGGCGACGCCGCCGCCCCCGTACCACGTGCGCGTGCCGCTGTACGTGGTGGCGCCCCAGTGCCCGTACACGTTGGCGCTGGCCGTCGCGCAGCACGGATAGCCGCCCCAGTAGTACGGGTGGTAGTACGCGCCGCCCCAGTACGGCTCGGTCCACGCGGCGGTGGCGAGTCCCATCGCGAAGCCGAACGTGAAGCCGACATACGGGTTGTAGACCGGTTGCGCGGCGACGGCATACGTGTACGGCGGCGGATACCACACGCTGCCGATCCACGGCGTGTACGCGTAGCCGGTGCCGTACACGACGGTGCCGTACGGCGACACGACGGTGCCGAGGTAGCCGGGCGTGTAGCCGACGTAGACGTATTGCGGCGTCGTGCCGTAGATGCGCACGTAGGTCACGTAGTAGACGCGGCGACGACGGCGGAATCGTGTAGATCGCCGCCGGCACCGACGTCGCGATCGTCCACGGACCGGTCACTTGCGCCGCGGTGAACCACACGCCGGCGACGACCGCGTAGTACGCGTTCGGCGCCGACCTGGATGATCGGCTCCGACGAGTTCGCGATGTACGACAGCGCGGTGCCGGGAATCGGCGGTACTGCGGCGGACCGTCGAAGTTGGGCGTGAACGTCGGTCCGCCCTTGAGCGGCACGGTCGCCGTCTGCGGAATCGAGTTCTCGATCACCGCGGCCTGCGCCTGCGGCGTGCCCGCGACCGTCGGCAGGACGGCGCCGGCGAGCGAGGCGGGCGGAATGCGCGCGAAGTCCGGCTGGCAGCGCGTTGGCCGCCACGAACGTCCAGGGTCCCGTGATGCGCCACCGAGCGGAACCAGCGGCCGGCGAGCAAGCGCGTAGTAGTTGCTGTTCGCGGTGTCGATCAGCACGTCGCTCGTGGTGTTCGAGGCCCACAGAAGCTGCGTGCCGACGATGGGCACGAAGTCCGGCTGGCCCTTGAACACGATGAGCTCGGCAGGCGCCTGGCTCGTGTGGATCGCGGGTACGCCATTGGCGAGCGACGGCTTGGGATTCGCGTGCGCGCCGCCGTCCAGCAGGTCCACGGTGCCCGCCTTGCCGAGGCTTTGCGCGATCGCGTCGAGCCGGCTCTTCACGAGCGGACGAATGAAGCCCTGCGTCCACGGGCCGGCGAGCGACGACGCCGACAGCCATCCGTCGTAGACGTGGATGTAGAACCGCTTGGTCCGAACCCGGTCTGCAGGATCAGCGCGCGCGTGTTGATCACGCGCTGGACGCTCGAGTCGCTCGGGCACGGGCTTCCACACCGGCGCGCCGTCGATCGGCACGAGGATCGCGGGCGACATAGCTGACGATCACCTGCGGCGGCGCATTGGAGACCTCCACGGCCGGCGGCTTGATGCCGGACGCGGCGAGCGAGGCTTCCAGCGCGTCGAGCGACATCAGTGCGCACCTTCGCCGCGAACTCCTTCGTGAGCTCGGGGCCGAACGCGGCGCCGCGATCGGGCAGCGTCGGGAAAGTCGAGCTTGCCGATCTTCAGATCCTCGAAGACGACGTTGCGCTGCGCCCGGTCGACCTGCGTGCGCGTCGTGGCGAACACCACGCCGAACGCCTGGTCCTTCGATCCGTCGGCCTTGTAGGCCAGCGCCGCGCGGAAATCGAGCTGGTTGTCCTTCCAGCTGTTGATCTGCGGCTGGTAGACGAGCACCTGCCCCGTCGACAGGTCGACCACGCGCGGCCATGGCGGCGCCGGCGTGGCATTGCCGGCCGCAGGCGCCTGCGCCGCCGCATGGACGATGCAGGCCAGCGAAACCGATGACGATCACGGAAAACCAGCGGGAAACGTGCGCTTGCATGACAGACCCCGGCGAAGATTGCGCCGCGCGATGCGCGGCTAGAACTTCCAGTTGAAGTTGGCGGCGAGGAACAGCGTAGCGGCGTTGTTGAAGGCGCCGGTCAGGTCGCCCCGGCCGCCGGCGATCACGGGCACCTGCGAGCGCTCGTTGACATCGAGCGTGCCGCCGTACGCGTACTCGGCGCTCACGCCCCAGTTGAACGTCTTGCTCTCGACCTTCTGGGCGCCGATGCCGAAGCGCCACGCGGCGTTGGCGGGCAGCGCCGGGGGCACGTTGTCGTTCTGGAAAGCCGAGTCGTACGCGATGCCCATGTTGAGCAGCCAGGGTTCCGACAGCTGGTACTGCGCGCCGAGCGCCGCGTGCCACGTGTCCTTGTAGTCCGCGTTGGCCGTCAGCGACGTCGGGTTGGCGGAATTGACGCCGATGTCCACCTTGCCGAACTTCGACCACTGCTGCCAGCCCACGCTGCCGAGCAGCGCCCAGCGGTCGTCGAGCGCGGAATAGAAGCTCGCGTTCACGCCCTGCGGCACCGTCATGCCCACGTCGATCGAGGAGTCGAAGAGGCCGCGCTGCTCGAGCACCGCCTTGAGGCCCGGGGCGATGCCGGTCCATTCGGTGGGCGCCGCGAAGTCGAGCTTGACCTGCGAGTTGTAGGTGACGCCGACGCGATGGCGCGCGTCGAATTCGTAGAGGAGCCCGAGGTTCGCGCCCACGCCCCACTTGTGCGTGTTGAGCTCGAGCTGCCCGTCGGGACCGACGATGTTGTTGACGGCCACCTTGTTCTTGAAGTAGCCGTACATCGCGTTGACGCTGGCGCCGAGCGAGAGCTTGTCGTTGACGCGATACGCGATCGACGGCAGGAACGACATGCCGATCAGCGCGGCCTCCTGCGCGTAGTAGCGGCCGGCCCAGCCGTCGTCGTACTTCAGCGCGAGACCGAAGTTGCCGGTGGAAGCGAAGCCGATCTTGAGGTCGGGCGACACACTGTAGCGAGTAGTAGAAACCGCCGCCGGGAAACCAGCCGATCGGGTTGCCGCCGCTGCCGCCGCCGAGCTCGGGCGAGGTCGGCGAGCCGAGCGACATCTTGACGTCGGCGTACAGGAGTTGCGCGCCGAGCGTGAGCTGGTTGCCTTCGAGCCGCGTCATGCCGGCGGGATTGGTGAACACCGTCGAAGCGTCCTGCGCGCGCGCCGTGTAGCCGGCGGACGCGAGCCCGACGTCGGCGGTGCCGATCTCATACAGCAGGATGCCGCCGGCGCGGGCGGACGGCGCGGCGATGGCCGCCAGCGCGGCGGCAACGGCCAACGCGGTCGAAGTTCTGCGCAACGTGCATCGGTGATTCGCCATGATCCTGTCCCTCGGGGGAGTCGCTTGGGGTGGGCAATGCGCGCGGGGGGCGCTGCGCCTCTTCGGTCAGCCAGAGAGCGCCCGGAACGCGCGTATCGAAGCTTCAATCATGTCAAAGGGTGACGCCAGCGACTTGACAATGTCGGACGCGATGACGGGGGTGCGCGTCACGCCGCGCGATACAGCGTCGTCACGCACGCGCCGCCCAGGCCGAGATTGTGCTGCAGGGCGATGCGCGCACCGGCGCACCTGCCGCTCGCCGGCGTTGCCGCGCAGCTGCTGTGTCAGTTCGTAGCACTGCGCGAGGCCGGTCGCGCCGAGCGGATGTCCCTTCGACAGCAGGCCGCCCGAGGGGTTGGTCACGACCTT
This sequence comes from uncultured beta proteobacterium, assembly GCA_963725735.1. GTDB lineage: Bacteria > Pseudomonadota > Gammaproteobacteria > Burkholderiales > Casimicrobiaceae > VBCG01. Next base: position 179,988 of record CAVRZM010000006.1, read on the forward strand.
GCCTCCGTAGGTGTTGTCGCCATCGGCCGACGAATTGCTCGCCGCCGCCTTCGGGGCACAGGCCGAGCGCCTCGTAGCTGATGAGCTCGTTCTGCGCGAAGCAGTCGTGCAGCTCCACGACGTCGACGTCCTCGGGGCCGATGCCCGCCTGCTCGTAGGTCGCGTGCGCCGCGTCGCGCGCCATGTCGTAGCCGACGAGCCGCATCATGTCGTGCGCCGCGAAGGTCGACGGCGAATCGGTGGTCATCGCCTGCGCGGCGATCCACACCGTCGGCGCGATGCCGTGGCGCGCCGCGAAGTCCTCCGAGACGACGAGCGCCGCCGCCGCGCCGCACGTGGGCGGGCATGCCATCAGCCGTGTCATCACGCCCGGAATCATCACCGGCGAGGCCATCACGTCCTCGGCGGTCACTTCCTTGCGGAAGAGCGCGAGCGGGTTGCGCGCCGCATGCCGGCTGGCCTTGGCGCGGATCTCCGCGAACGTCTCCATGCGCGTGCCGTACTTCTGCATGTGCGCCATCCCCGCGCCGCCGAAATAGCGCAGCGCGAGCGGAACGCCCGGCAGGCCGACGAGCGCCTCCGTCTCGGCGTCGAAGCGCTCGAACGGCGTGGGCCGATCCGGGAACTTCGCGGTGAGTGCGCCTTGCTCCATCTGCTCGAAGCCCAGCGCGAGGGCGCAGTCCACGCTGCCCGACGCCACCGCCTGCCGCGCGAGGTACAGCGCGGTCGAGCCCGTCGAGCAATTGTTGTTGACGTTGACGATCGGGATGCCGGTCATGCCGACGTCGTACAGCGCCCGCTGGCCGGACGTGGAATCGCCGTACACGTAGCCGACGTATGCCTGCTCGACGTCGTCGTACGCGATCGCCGCGTCGGCCAGCGCCGCGCGCGCGGCCTTCGCGGCCATCTGCGGATAGGGCTCGGATGCGCCGGGCTTGGCGAACGGGATCATGCCGACGCCGGCAACGATGACTCTGCGGAACATGGTGCGGCCTTGCCAATGCGTGGAACCTCGTATCGTACGCTAGACTGGAATGCGCGCCATCGCGCATCGCGAGAACGGGAATCGATCGTGTTCGCCTCTACTTTCGGCGCGACCCACGAGGTCGTCAACCAGGTGGCGCCCCTCACCGATTACAACCTGTTCGCGGCCGATGCGGCCCTGCAGGAGGCGGTGCAGCGCGAAGGCGCGCGGATTTGCGTCGCCGTGGCTGCACGCGCGAGGCGCGGAGCTGGGCTCGGCCGAGATGCAGCAGCTCGCCGACCAGGCGAACCGCGTGGTGCCGATCCTGCGCGCGTACGACACCACCGGCCACCGCCGCGACGTGGTCGAGTTCCATCCGGCCTACCACGCGCTGATGGGCTACCTCGCGCGCCACGGCGCCGCCGCCGGGCCCTGGGCCGATCCGGTGCCGGGCGCCCACGTCAAGCGCGCCGCGCTCTACGTGCTGTACGCACAGCTCGAGGACGGCACGCTGTGCCCGACGACGATGACCTATGCGAGCGTGCCGCCGCTGGCGCGGGACGATGCGCTCGCGCGCGCGTGGCTGCCGCGCATCCTCGCCGGCGAATACGATCCGCGCTTCCTCCCGGCGCCGGCCAAGCGCGGCGTGACGCTCGGCATGGGCATGACCGAGAAGCAGGGCGGCTCCGACGTGCGCACCAACACCACGCGCGCCGAGCCGATCGACGATCGCGCGTATCGCATCGTCGGCCACAAGTGGTTCTTCTCCGCGCCGATGTGCGACGCGTTCCTGATCCTCGCGCAGGCGCCGGGCGGCCTCGACGTGCTTCCTGCTGCCGCGCTTCGCGCCCGACGGCAGCGTCAACGCGCATCCGCATCGAGCGCCTGAAGGACAAGCTCGGCGACCGCTCCAACGCGAGCTCCGAGGTCGAGTTCCTGGGCGCGCTACGCCGAGCGCGTCGGCGACGAGGGACGCGGCATCCCCACCATTCTCGAGATGGGCACGTACTGCCGCCTCGACTGCGCGCTCGGCAGCGCGGGCCTCATCCGCGGCGCGGTGGTGCAGGCGCTGCATCACGCGCGTCACCGCAGCGCGTTCGGCAAGCGCGCTCGCCGACCAGCCGCTGATGCGCAACGTGCTCGCCGACCTGGCACTCGAGGCGGAGGCGGCAACCGCGCTCGCGCTGCGCCTCGCGCGCGCCTTCGATGCGCAGCGACGACGAGGCGGAGGCGCTGCTGCGGCGCGTGCTGACGCCCGCCGCCAAGTTCTGGATCTGCAAGCGCGGGCCGGCGGTCGCGCGCGGAAGCGATGGAGGTGCTGGGCGGCAACGGCTACGTCGAGGAGGGGCCGCTGGCGCGCGTCTATCGCCAGATGCCGCTCAACTCGATCTGGGAAGGCGTCGGGCAACGTGATGTGCCTCGACGTCGCTGCGCGCGCTGGCGCGCAACTCGCGCTGCGCCGCCGCGCTCCGCGCGGAGCTCGACGCTGCGCGCGGCGGCAACGCGCACCTGGATGCGCATGTCGCCGCCCTGGCGAAGACGCTCGCGCAGCCCGTCGTGGAGGAAGCCCACGCGCGCGTGCTGACGCAGCGCATCGCGCTGGCGATGCAGGGCGCGCTCCTCGTGCGCTTCGCGCCGCCCGCCGTGGCCGACGCGTTCTGCGCGTCGCGCCTGGCGCCGCAGGCGTTCGCCGGTGGCGCGTTCGGGCTGCTGCCGCCGCAGGCCGATGTCGCGGCGATCCTGGCCCGCGCGTGGCCGGCCTAGGCTGCATCCGCGCATGGGCGCCGCGCGACCGGCCGTTGCATACTGCCGGCCGTGCGCAATCGATCTCCGGTCCCGGCCCTCCGCCACGTCCTGACTGCGCTCGTCGCGCTGCTCGCTTGGACGCAGGTGCAGGCGCAGGACGACGACGAAGCCGAGCGCATGGCCGCGATCGACGACATGCTGGCCGAGCATCCGCTGTACCAGAATGCGGCGCCGCACATCCTGCAGGGCGCCAAGCGCGCGGCCGAGCGTGCCGAGCCCGACGCGGATGCGGGGCCCGGCGCGCTGCAGACCGGTGATGCCCACGCGTGGCCGCGACTCTGGCGGCAGGACGGCCTGCTCGTCACCGGATCGCTCACCGGAACCGTCGGCCTCTTCGCCATGCGCAACAGCGCCTTCTCGCCGCCGCCTGCGCTCGCGACGGGTCCGCGCAATCCGCAGTGGGCCGAGGCCTTTCTCGAGCCGGGGCTGCGGGTGCAGTACGAGCCGGCCGGTGCGTGGAAGGTCTACGGCAGCGTGTCGTACATGGAGACCGCGACGCGCGGCACCGACTACGGCAACGTCGGGAACACGTGGCACGGCGACACCGAGCTCCTCTACGCCGGCGTGCGCTGGCAGAACGCCGCGCGCCAGCTCGCGCTCGACGTGTCGTACGGCCAGCAGGATTTCGCGATCGGCGACAACCTCGTCATCGCGTCGGGCGCGACCAACGGGCCCCAGCGCGGCGCCGATTACCTCGGCCCGCGCAGCGCGTGGGCCAACGCCGCGCTCGCCACGCTCACTGTCGGCGGCTGGCGGGTCGAGGGTTTCTGGCTGAAGCCGAACGAGGCGCCCGCCGACGCCACGGGCACGCGGCTCGGTGGCGTCAACGTGGAATGTTGCGCGAAGGAAGCGCTGCAGGCGGGCTTCACCTGGCTGCGCGTCCCGCGCTCGAACATCGCGACGCGCGACGGCCTCGACGCCTACAGCCTTCGCGCGTCCGTGACGCCGCTGGCGCCTACGCGGCGAGCTCACGCTGCAGGGCGAATACGTGTGGGAGCGCAAGCGCGGCGTGGCCGCGTCGGGCTGGTACGCCGAGGCGACCTGGCATCCGTCGTCGCTGCCGTGGCGTCCGATCGCGACGCTGCGCTACGCGTCCTTCTCGGGCGACCGGCCCGGCACCGCCGACTGGGAGGGTTTCGATCCGCTGTTCTATGGCGGCAGCACACCGAACTGGTATCAGGGCAAGGTGGCATCGACGCTTCTCGCCAACACGAACCTCGATGCCGTCGCGGCATCCCTCACGCTCGCGCCGAACGCGCGCAACATCGTGCAGCTGGTCTACCTGGGCTTCGCGGCCGCGCAGGCCAACTCGCCGCTCGTCGTGCCACCCGCCGGCGGTCCGGTGCCGAACGGCGGTGGGGTGCCGGTGCAGGCCCTCGGCCGGGAGATCGATGTCATCTACACGTACACGTTCGACAAGGCGGCCAACGTGAACCTGTTCGCGGGTTACGTCGCGCCGGGGGCCGGCTATCAGCAGGCATACGCCGAGCAGGGCGGCACCGCGCAGGGCTGGTGGATGCTCGGCACGCAGCTCAACATCAGCTATTGAGGACGTCGCATTGCCGGCTGCGCGTGCCGCAGGCGATGATCCGGGCGTTCCCTTCATTGCCTCACGGACTCCCATGCTCGCCACTCGTTCGCCCAATCCACCCCGGCGCCTTCCGCTGCGTCCGCCATCGGCGGCGTGCTCTCGCAGGACGCCGCCTGCATCGAGGCGCTGCCGGTCCTGCAGCATCTGGCGCAGGTGATCCCGGCGGCCGACGTCGTCTTCGGCGGCGGCATGCTGATGCTGATCGTGCTGATCCACGCCACGGGCGTGCGCACGGTCACGAGCCACGTCGCGAACCGCTCGCGCGTCATCATGCAGCGGCCGACGCACGTGGCGCGCCGACGTGCTGATGCTGGGCGCGATCCTGCTGCCTGCTGCTGCTGCACCTGACGGAGACCGTGGTGTGGGCGTACGTCGCTCGTGCTACGGCGGGCTGGTGCCGAGCTGGCGCGCGGCCGGCTTCTTCGCCGGCAATACGTACACGACGGTCGGATACGGCAACGTCGTGCTGCCGGCCGGATGGGAGATGCTCGCGCCGATCATCGCCATCTCGGGGCTGTTCACGTTCGGATGGTCGGGCAGCGTGCTGGTCGACATCGTTGCCCGGTGCCAGCGCATCAAGGATGCGGTCGCGGAACGCGGGGCTCCCGACCGCGCCACGCCACCTGCTTGATCCGGCATGTCACGGCGATTGCCGAGGATTTGCAGGACAATGCGCGCGCAATATTGACTTAGCGCAGGCGCAGGGCAGAACCGTGAGAAGTTGCACTTGACACAACGACGGGGCTGTTGAACATTCGGGGGGACCACCTAAGGGTTTCCCACGACATGTCCACAACGGCTTTGCCCTCCGAGCAGGACACCCCTGTGTCGCGCGGACGCCGACCCATCGCGGACGGCATCATCCGCATCGGGCCCTGCATGGCCATTCCCGGCCTGATGCGCGAGCTCGGCATCGATCCGGCGCTGGTGGTCGCCGATGCCGGCATCACGCTGGCAGTGTTCGACGATCCGGACAACGTCATTCCCTACGCGACCATGGGGCGCCTCGCGGCGAGCTGTGCGCAGCGCACGGGCGCAGCCGACATCGGCCTGCGCATCGGCAACGCCTCGGGCATCGGCTCGCTGGGTCTGCTCGGGGCTCTGGTGCAGAACTCGCCGGACGTCGGGACCGCGCTTGCCAACCTCGCGTCCAATCTGCATCTCGCCGATCGCGGAGGCGAGCCGATCTTCCGCACCGATGGCGCCAACGCGGTGCTCGGCTATGCGATCCGGCAAGCGGGCGTGCCCGCCGCCGACCAGATCGCGGACGCCGCGCTCGCGTTCGGCTGCAACCTGATGCGCGGGATCTGCGGCAGCGAATGGACACCGTCGGCCGTCACCTTTACGCACGCCGAGCCGGCGGATGTCACGGCGTATCGGCGGATGTTCGGACGCAATGTTCGCTTCGGCGCGACGGAGAACGCCATCGCATTCCCCGTTCATTGGCTGACGCGGCCGATCGCCAACGCCAACGAAAGCGTGCGACGACTGCTCGAGCGCCAGATCCGCGAGGCGGACAGCGGCCAGCGCGGCGGCGTCGAGCACATACGGCGCGTGCTGCGCATGCTGGTGCATGCCGGGGAAGCGACCGAAGAGCGCCTCGCCCACGTGTTCGCCATGCACCGGCGGACGATCAACCGGCGCCTGCGCGCCGAAGGCACGACGTTCCGTCGCCTGGTCGACGAAGTGCGCTTCGACGTCGCACGGCACCTGCTCGAGACCACCGACCTCTCGGTCGTGCACATTGCCGGCACGTTGAGCTATGCCGATGCGAGCGCGTTCACGCGCGCGTTCCGCCGCTGGTCGCAAACCACGCCGGCGCAATGGCGCCAGAAGCATCAGGGAAAGCGGGGCGCGACGGAGTAGCCGCCCGGTTGCGGCCGCTGCCCCGGCACGGGGCGATCGGCTAGCGCCCGGCGCGCGGCGGGCGATGCGGCGCGAGCTCGAGCCGCGCGATCTGATTGCGATGCACCTCGTCGGGTCCGTCGGCGAACCGCAGCGTCCGCGCCTGCGCGTAGAAGAACGCGAGCTGGAAGTCGTCGCAGACGCCGGCGGCGCCGTGCACCTGCATCGCCCAATCGATGCACCTGGCAGGCCATGGTCGGCGCCGCCACCTTGATCATCGCGATCTCCTTGCTGCGCCGCCTTGTTGCCCGCCGTGTCCATCTTCCACGCGGCGTGCAGCACGAGCAGGCGCGCCTGGTCGATCGCGATGCGCGCGTTCGCGATGCGCTCCTGCGTGACCGTCTGCTCCGAGATCGGCTGCCGAACGCGACGCGTGCGCCGCGCGCGCACACAGGAGCTCGAGCGCGCGTTCCGCCAGCCCGATGAGCCGCATGCAGTGATGGATGCGTCCGGGGCCGAGCCGGCCCTGCGCGATCTCGAAGCCGCGTCCCTTCGCCCGAGCAGGATGTTGGCCGCCGGCACGCGCACGTCGTCGAACATGGAACTCCGCGTGGCCGTGCGGCGCGTCGTCGTACCCGAACACGGGCAGGGCGCGAACGATGGTGACGCCGGGGGTGTCGATCGGCACCAGGATCATCGACTGCTGGCGATGGCGGTCGGGATTGGCGGGATCCGTCTTGCCCATGAAGATCAGGATCCGGCAGCGCGGGTCGGGGCCGCCCGTGGTCCACCACTTGCGGCCGTTGATGACGTAGTGATCGCCGTCGCGCACGATCGATGCCTCGATGTTGGTGGCATCGCTCGACGCGACATCGGGCTCCGTCATCGCGAACGCGGAGCGGATCTCGCCGGCGAGCAGCGGCGCCAGCCACTGCGCTTCTGCTCGGGCGTGCCGTAGCGCACGAGCACCTCCATGTTGCCGGTGTCGGGCGCGTTGCAGTTGAACGACTCCGGGCCGATCCAGCGACCGGCCCATGATCTCGCGCGAGCGGCGCGTACTCGAGGTTGGTCAGCCCCGCGCCGTGTTCCGATTCGGGCAGGAAGAGGTTCCACAGGCCCGCGGCGCGCGCCTTCGCCTTCAGCGATTCCATGATCTGCGTCGGCACCCACGGGTTGCCGCTCGCGCGATTGGCCGCGACTTCCGCGGCGAACAGCGGCTCGGCCGGATACACGTGGTCCTGCATGAACTGCGCGACCCGCGACTCGAGGTCGCGCACCTTCGGAGAGAAGCTGAAGTCCATCCTGCACCCACCTTACATGCGCTGCGCCATCCCCCACGCGACGTCGGCGACCAGCCGCGCGCGGCTGCCCGTCTCGATCGCGTCCTGGCTCGCGGCGTTGCCGTGCAGCGCGCGCGCCAGCACACCATGCAGGATCGCGGCGATCCGGAACATGTTGAAGATCAAATAAATGTCGAAATCGTCGATGCGCGCGCGACCGGTGCGCCGGCAGTACGCGGCGACGTATTCCGCTTCCGTGGGAATGCCGAGCGCCACGAGGTCCGCGCCCGCGCAGACCGCGGAACTGCGCCGGCGTGAGCCGCCACGTCATCACGTGGTACGCGAAGTCGGACAGCGGATGGCCCAAGCGTGGAGAGCTCCCAGTCGAGCACTGCGAGCACCTTCGGCTGCGGTCGGGTGGAAGATCACGTTGTCGAGGCGGAAATCGCCGTGCACGATGCGCGTCTCGTCGCCGCTCGGCATGTGGTGGGGCAGCCATTCGATCAGCCGGTCCATCGCGGGAATCGGCTCGATCCCGGCCGACGCGTACTGCTTCGACCAGCGCGCGATCTGCCGCTCGAGGTACTGTCCGTGGCGGCCGTAGTCGGCGAGGCCGACCGCGGCGAAGTCGACGTTGTGCAGCGCGGCGATCACGCGATTGAGCTCGTCGTAATGCGCGGCGCGCTGCGCGCGCGTCATGCCGGGCATCGTCGGGTCCCACAGCACGCGGCCCTGCACGTATTCCATCACGTAGAACGCCGTGCCGAGCACCGTCTCGTCGTCGCACAGCGCCAGCATGCGCGGCACCGGCACGTCGGTGGCGGCGAGCGCCTTCATCACGCGGATACTCGCGATCGACCGCGTGCGCCGACGGCAGCAGCTTGCCCGGCGGCTTGCGGCGCAGGATGTACTGCCGGTCGCCCGCAGTGATCCGATACGTCGGATTGGACTGCCCGCCCTGGAACTGCTCGATGACGAGCTCGCCCGCGACCGGCGCGACGTGCGCGCGGAGGTAATCGGCGAGCGCGCCGGCGTCGATCGGGTGGACCGGCGCGACGAGCGTGGCGCCGACGTTCCCTGCGTCGGGCGCGTCAGACAATGGTGCAGCCTCCGTCGACGACGAGCGCCTGGCCGGTCATGTGCCGCGACGCTTCCGACGCGAGGAACACGACGACCCCCATCAGGTCCTCGTCGCCGCCGCAGCCGTCCGAGCGGCGTGAGCGTCGAGCACGCTCGCCTCGATGCGGTCGAGCGTGGCGCGCGTCATCTTCGACGGGAAGAAGCCGGGGCAGATCGCGTTCACGTTGATGTCGTGGCGACCCCATTCCGCCGCGAGCGCGCGCGTCATGCTGGATCAGCGCGCCCTTGCTCGTGTTGTAGGCGACGGTGCCCATCTCCCACGCGGGCGGGTTGCCGTACAGGCCCGCGATCGACGCGATGTTGACGATCTTGCCGCGCGGCGCGGGATCATCGAGCGCCGCGCCACCTCGCGCGCGAGGAAGAACTGCGCGTCGAGGTTGAGGCCCATCACGCGCCGCCAGCCGTCGTCGGGATACGTTTCCGCGGGCGCGGCCCAGTTGTTGCCGGCATTGTTGACGAGGATGTCGATCGGCCCGAGCCCCGCTTCGACGTCGTCGACCAGCGGCACGACCGACGCGGGCTGCGCGAGATCGGCGGCGACCGTGTGGCGTGTCGATGCCCAGCGCGCGCGAGGTGCGAAGCCGCGGCGTCGAGCTCGTCCGCCTTGCGCGCGGTGAGGGCCACGCGCGCGCCCATCTCGCCCAGCGCCTCCGCCATCTGCAGGCCGATGCCGCGCGAGCCGCCGGTGACCAGCGCGACCTTGCCCGTCAGCGTCGAAGAGTTCGCGTGCCGCCATCGTCGCTCCCGTCGTGTGTTCGCGTCATTGTGCCATCGCGACTGCGGCCGCTTCCGCGCGATCGCCGATTGCGCAGTGCGGGCCGCCCGGACTACGATAGCGCGTTCATCAACAGGGGGATGGTCATGGCCGACGCGGCACGGCGGAAGTACGCAAGGCGGGCAGGATGGGTGATCGTGTGGGGCGTGCTGCTGATCATCGCGGGCATCCTCGCGATCCTCGAGCCGCCGATCGCGGCGCTTGCGGCGGAATTGCTGCTCGCGTGGCTGTTCGTGTTCGTGGGCGTCGTGCAGATCGTCTATGCGATCCAGAACCGGAGCGCGCCGGGTTTCGGCTGCACAGGTCCTGTCGGCCATTCTCACGCTGCTGCTCGGCGTGTTCATGCTGATGCGGCCGACGTTGCGGCATCGCGTCGATCGCGCTGCTGATCGGCGGCTTCCTGCTCGCGAACGGCGTGTCCGAACGTGATGCACGCGTTTCGCCTGAAGCCCAAGCCAGGGCTGGGGCTGGGTGCTGTTCGACGGCCTGCTGTCGATCGTGATCGCGTTGCTGATCGCGAGCGGCTGGCCGCAGAGCTCGATCGCGTTCGTCGGCGTGCTGGTCGGCATGATGATGATCTACGGCGGCTTCTGGCGGATCGTGCTCGGTCCGCGCTGCGCAACGCGCCGCCGCCGGCAGCCGCGTCCGCCAGGACCTGACGCGATCAGCCGCGCGCGGTGCGCGCGGCCTCGCCCTGCGCGCGCAGCGCGTCGAGCGAGGCGCTCATCGTCAGCGCCTGCGGGTCGACCTTCACGTGGATGAGCGCCGGCCTGCCGGCGGCCGCCGCGCGCTCGAAGGCCGGCGCGAACTCGTCGGTGCGCACCACGGTCTCGCCGTGCGCGCCGTAGGCGCGCGCGAGCGCGGCGAAGTCGGGGTTGACGAGGTCGGTGCCCGAGCACGCGCGCCGGGTAGTTGCGCTCCTGGTGCATGCGGATCGTGCCGTACATGCCGTTGTCGATGACGACGAACAGCACCGGCAAGGCCGTACTGCACGGCGGTCGCGAGCTCCTGCCCGTTCATGAGGAAGCAGCCGTCGCCGTTCCACGACATCACCATGCGCTGCGGATGCGACGGCCTTCGCGGCGACCGCCGCCGGCACGCCGTAGCCCATCGCGCCGGAGTAGGGCGCGAGCTGCCCGCGCGAGGCCGCGGTAGCGGAACAGACGATGCAGCCACACGGTGTAGTTGCCGGCGCCGTTGGTGACGATCGCGTCGTCGGGCAGGCGCTCGTCGAGCCAGCGCACGATCTGCCACAGGTCGACGGCGCCGGGCACCGGGCGCGGCGCGCGCCACGCCTCGTAGTCCGCGTTCGCGGCCGCGCGTCCGTGCGCGCCACTCGGGCCGCGCCAGCGACGGCAGCGCTTGCATCGCCGCGCAGGAACGCGCCCGGCGTCGCGGCGATCGGCAACCGCCGGCTGATAGACGCGGCCGAGCTCGTCGGGCGAGGGATGCACGTGGATCAGCGCCTGCCTCGGCACCGGCACGTCGAGCAGCGTGTAGCCGCCGGTGGTCATCTCGCCCAGGCGCTCGCCGATCACCAGCAGCACGTCGGCCTCGCGCACGCGCGCGGCGAGCTTCGGGTTGATGCCGATGCCGACGTCGCCCGCGTACTGCGGATGGCGGTTGTCGAAGAGGTCCTGCCGGCGGAACGCCGCGGCCACCGGCAGCGCGTTCGGCTTCCGCCCATGCCGCCAGCGCACGGCACGCGTCCGCGTCCCAGCGGCTGCCGCCGACCAGCACCAGCGGCGCTCTGCGCGTCGCCGAGCAGTTCATGGGCGCGTGCAACGTCCTGCATGTGCCGGCGCCGCTGCCACCGCCGACACGCGCGGCGCATCCGCGCACGCTGCGCTTCGCGGTCAGCATGTCCTCGGGCAGCGCCAGCACGACGGGCCCGGGGCGTCCCGACATCGCGAGTCCGATAGGCATGCGCGACGTACTCGGGGATGCGCTCGGCGCGATCGATCTGCGCCGCCCACTTGGCCATGCTGCCGTACATCCGCCGGTAGTCGATTTCCTGGAACGCCTCGCGATCGACGAAATCGCCGCCGACCTGGCCGACGAACACGATCATCGGCGTCGAATCCTGCATCGCCGTGTGGATGCCGATGGCCGCGTTGGACGCGCCGGGCCCGCGCGTGACGAACGCGAGGCCCGGCGTGCCGGTGAGCTTGCCGTAGGCCTCGGCCATGTACGCGGCGCCGCCTTCCTGGCGGCAGACGTAGAAACGTCAGGCGATCGCGCGCGTCGTGCAGCGCGTCCAGCACCGCGAGAAAGCTCTCGCCGGGCACGCCGAACGCGTGCGTCGCGCCCTGCGCGAGCAGGCTCGCGACGAGGATCTCGCCGCCGCTGCGCTCGATCATGCGCTCAGCGGCCGGCGATCAGGTCCTCGCGCTTCACGAGGAACACGCCGTCGTCCGTGGTGGCCGTCGCCAGCCACACCATCGGCAGGCGCGGGAACGCGGCTTCGGCCGCCGCGCGGTTGTGGCCGACTTCCACGACCAGCGTACCGCCGGATTGAGGAAGCGCGGCGCTGTCCTTGCACCAGCATGCGCACGGCATCGAGGCCGTCGTCGCCGCCGGCGAGCGCGAGCGCGGCTCGTGCCGGTACTCGGGCGGCAGCTCCTCCATCGCCATCGCGGTCACGTAGGGCGGATTGCTGATGATGAGGTCGTAGCTCTTCTCCGGCAGGTTCGCGAAGAGATCGGAGCGGATGAGGTTGATGCGGTCGGCGAGGCCGTAGTCGCTCGACGTTGCGCTGCGCGACCGCCAGCGCCTCGGACGAGATGTCGACGGCGTCGATGTCCGCGCTCGGGATAGGCGTGCGCGAGCAGGATCGCGAGGCAGCCCGAGCCCGTGCACATGTCGAGCGCGGCCGTGACCGATTGCCGACCGGCCCCACGTAGCGCTCGAGCCCGCCGGGCAGGAGCTCGGCGATGAACGAGCGCGGAATGATCACGCGCTCGTCGACGTAGAAGCGGAAGTCGCCGAGCCACGCCTCGTGCGTCAGGTAGGCGGCCGGCACGCGGTCGTCGATGCGGCGCGTGAACAGTTGCGCGAGCGACCTGCGCGCTCGCCCTGCGTCAGGCGCGCGTCGAGGAACGGCTCCAGCCGGTCGAGCGGCAGGTGCAGGGCGTGCAGCAGCAGGTAGGCGGCCTCGTCGTAGGCGTCGGCGCTGCCGTGGCCGAACGCGAGCCGCATCTCGCCGAAGCGCGACACGGCGAAGCGCAGCCAGTCGCGCAGCGTCTCGAGCTCGTTGGCCGGGATCGAGCTCATCGCCGGTCGCCCGGCGCAGCAGCCGCTCGAGGATGCCGCGGTAGATGGCCGACAGCGGCTCGAGGTCGGCGACGCGCGACGCGTTCGTCGATCTTGTGGATCGTCGCGTTGACCGGGCCCGAGCTCGACCACTTCGTCGCAGATGTCCGCGATGAAGCGGCCGTCGGAGGTGCCGCCGGTGCACGAGAGCTCCGGCGTGACGCCGGTGACCTCGCGCATCGCTCGCGAGGCGACGTCGACCAGCCGTCCGCGCGGCGTCAGGAACGGCTTGCCCCAGCCCGTCCACGCGAGCGTCGTAGTCGAGGCCGTGCCTGCGCGAGGACCGCCTCGAAGCGCTGCTGCAGCGACTCGCGCGTGCTCTGCGGTCGAGTAGCGAAAGTTGAACATGAGCTCCAGCGTGCCGGGAATCACGTTGGTGGCGCCGGTCCCCGCATGGATGTTCGAGCACTGCCACGTCGTCGGCGGAAAGTAGGCGTTGCCGCGATCCCATTGCGTGGCGGCGAGCTCCGCGAGCACCGGGCGCCAGCTGGTGGATCGGATTGCGCGCGAGGTGCGGATACGCGATGTGGCCCTGCACGCCGTTCACGGTCAGCGTGCCGGACAGCGATGCCGCGGCGGCCGTTCTTGATCATGTCGCCGAGGACGCTCGACCGACGAGGGCTCGCCGACGACGCAGTAGTCGATGCGCTCGCCGCGCGCGGCAAGGCGCTCGACGACCTTCACCGTGCCGTCGACCGAGGGACCTTCCTCGTCCGACGTGAGGAGCAGGGCGATGGAGCCGTGCGGCACTCGGATGCGCCGCCAGGAAGCCCTCGATGGCCGTGACGAACGCCGCGAGCGAGCCCTTCATGTCGGCCGCGCCGCGGCCGTACAGGAAGCCGTCGCGCACGGTCGGGCACGAACGGGTCGCTGCGCCAGCGCGTCGCGCGGGCCGGTGGGCACCACGTCGGTGTGCCCGGCGAAGCACACCAGCGGCGCGCGCGGTGCCGCGCCGCGCCCAGAGATTGGTGACGCCGTTGACGACGAGCGTCTCGGGCGCGAAGCCGAGCGGCGCCAGCCGCGCCTGCAGCAGCGTCCTGGCAGCCGGCGTCGTCCGGGCGTGAGCGAGCGCCCGCGCGATCAGCTCGCGCGCAGCGCAGCGTGGGATCGAGCGGCCGGTCCATGCGCGATGGTAGCAACTGGTCGCACGCCGCCGGACGTGTAATAGGCAAGGATGCACCGCGCGCGGCGCACCCATGCGCGACGCTTCAGTGCGTGCGGTCGAGAAGCTCGGTGTTGATCGTCATCGACGTGAAGTCCGCGCCCGGCTTGCGGTCCTCGTGGCGCGTCGACGACTCCATCGCGTCGACGCGCGACGTCGGGATTGCTCTGGTTGATGAGCCACGCGAGGTTGGTCGGCGAGTCGGAACCGATCATCGCCTCGTCGTAGGTGATGACGCCGTCGAGGTAGAGGCGGCACAGCGCCTGCTCGAACGTCTGCGATCCGGGATAGAGCGATTGCTCCATCGCCTCCTTGATCTGCGCGAACTCGCCGTTCTTGATGAGCTCGGCGATGAGCGAGGTGTTGAGCAGGATCTCGACCGCGGGCTGCTGCTCGCCGTCGCGGTTGCGGATCAGGCGCTGGCAGATGATCGCGCGCAGGCCGATCGACAGGTCGGACAGCACGCGCCGAGCGCGCGTCGTACGGGAACATGTTGATGATCCGCGACAGCGCGTGGTAGCTGTTGTTCGCGTGGATCGTGGTGAGGCACAGGTGGCCGGTCAGCGTGTGCAGCAGCGCCGACTGCATCGTCTCCTTGTCGCGGACCTCGCCGACCATGATGAGGTCCGGCGCCTCGCGCAGCGCGTTCTGCAGCGCGCTGTTGTAGTTCGTGGTGTCGACGCCGATCTCGCGCTGGTTGACGATGCTCTGCTTGTGCTCGAACAGGTACTCGATCGGGTCCTCGATGGTCAGGATGTGGCCGGACTTGGTCGAGTTGCGGTGGTCGATCATCGCCGCCAGCGACGTCGACTTGCCGGAGCCGGTGGCGCCCGCGACCAGCACCAGGCCGCGCTTCTCCATCACGAGGTCGAGCAGCACCGAGGGCAGCTTGAGCTGCTCGAACGGCGGCACGTTGCTGCGCACGTAGCGGATGACGAGCGAGATGGTGCCGCGCTGGCGGAAGATGTTGACGCGGAAGTTGCCCACCGCTGCGGTCGAGGTAGCGAAAGGTTCATCTCCAGCGTGTTCTCGAACTCGCGCGCCTGCTCCTTGTTCATGAGCTCGTAGGCGATGCGCCGGACGGTCTCCATGTCCATCGGCTGCGTGGACACGGGCTGCACCACGCCGTTGACCTTGATGTTGATCGGCGCCCCGCACGAGATGAAGAGGTCGGAGGCCTGCTTCTCGGCCATCAGCTTGAACAGTCGATCGAGGTACATGGTGATCCCTTGTCTTGAGCGCGCGCGGACGCCGCCTAGGCGTGCGCCGGCGTCGGCAATCGCTACAATGCGCCGGCACGGGATGCACGCGAATGCTGCTTGCGCTTTCCATGATAATGTCATGAATTCTGCGGTAGTTTCCACTCGCGGGTCGCGCGCCGTCCCGCGACGGGCCGGCGCAGCACGCTCCGCCGCCACAATCAAGTACATAAAGCAAGTTCCATGCTCGCAATCATCGGCGGCAGCGGCCTCACCAAGCTCTCGACCCTGGCCGTCGCCCACCGCGAAGTGGTGCGCACGCCCTACGGCGACCCATCGTCGGCGCTGCTGTTCGGGCAGATCGCCGGCCGCGACGCGGTCTTCCTCGCGCGCCACGGCCACGGCCACACGATCCCGCCGCATCGCGTCAACTACCGCGCGAACCTGTGGGCGCTGCAGGAGAAGGGCGCGACGCAACGTGGTCGCGGTGGCCTCGGTCGGCGGCATCCGCGACTGCCGGCCGGGCGACCTCGTGCTGCCGCACCAGCTCATCGATTACACGTCGGGACGCGAGATGACGTTCTTCGACGGCGGCGAGGGCAACGTCGTGCACGTCGACTTCACGCATCCGTACACGCCCGAGTTGCGCGAGCAGTGCCTGGCCGCGGCGCGCGGCGGCCGGCATCGCCGCTGCGCGACGGCGGCGTCTACGGCGCGGTGAACGGGCCGCGCCTCGAGACCGCCGCCGAGATCGACCGGCTCGATCGCGACGGCGCCACGCTGGTCGGCATGACCGGCATGCCCGAGGCGTCGCTCGCGCGCGAGGCGGGCCTGCCGTACGTGGCCATCTGCGTCGTCGTCAACCACGCCGCCGGCCGCGGCGACAGCGCAAACGAGGTCTCGATGGAAGGCATCTCGCAGGTGCTCGAAACCGGCATGGACAAGGTGCGCGCGCTGCTCGACCACGTCGCCACCCGCCTCTGAGCCCGTCGCGACCGCACCATGATCCGCGACATCCTCCGCATGGGCGACCCGCGTCTCCTCGAGCGCTCGCGCGAGGTGGCGAGCGCTTCCGCTCGCGCGAGCTCGCCGCGCTGCTCGCCGACATGCGCGACACGATGCGCGCCGCCGACGGCGCGGGACTCGCCGCGCCGCAGATCGGCGTGCCGCTGCGCGTCGTGATCTTCGGCGTCGAGCGCAATCCGCGCTATCCCGACGCCGAGCCGGTGCCCGTACACGGAGCTCGTCAACCCGGTCCTCACGCCGCTGGCCGACGACGAGGAAGAGGGCTGGGAAGGCTGCCTGTCGGTGCCCGGGCTTCCGCGGCGCTCGTGCCGCGCTTCACGCGGCCTGCGCTACGAAGGGCTCGACGCCGCAGGGCGAGCGCATCGCGCGCGAGGTCGACGGCTTCCACGCGCGCGTCGTCCAGCACGAGTGCGACCACCTGGACGGCATCCTCTATCCGATGCGCATCCGCGACCTGCGGAAGTTCGGCTTCACCGACGTGCTGTTCCCCGGACCGTCGACGCGCAGGACGACGTGAGCGTCGTCGGCTAGGTCTTGAGCTGCTCGTAGAGCGCGGTCTCGAGCCGCAGCAGCGCCTGCTCGTCGTGCAGGCGCGCGCCGTCGATCAGGAACACGTCCTCGGCGCGCTCGCCGAGCGTGTTGATCTTGGCGCTCGCGACGTTGACGTTCGCCTGCGCGAGCGTGTAGGCGATGCGCGCGAGCAGGCCCGGCCGGTCGCCGGCGACGACCTCGAGGATGTAGTGCGTCCCCTTGTCGTCGGGGAAGATCTGCACCTCGGGCGTGAGCGGGAAATGCTTCAGCTGGCGCGGGACGCGCCCTTCGGCGGGCGGCGCCAGCGGCGGCTGCTCGGCGAGCACGCGCGTGAGCTCGAACTCGACGATCTGCAGCGTCTCGCGATACGACGTGCCGCGGCTGCGCCGGATCGTTGAGCGCGAACGTGTCGAGCGCGTAGCCGTTGCGCGTGGTGTGGATCTTCGCTTCGAGAATCGACAGCCCGGCGCGGCCGAAGAAGCCGCAGAGGCGCGCGAACAGCTCCTTCTGGTCCGGCAGGTAGACGAGCACCTGCATGCCGGCGCCGTCGCGCGACAGCCGCGCCTTGACGACGGGCTCGGTGCGGTCGACGCGCCAGTACAGGTGGCGCGCGTGCCAGGCGATCTCCTCGGCGGTGTGGCGCTGGAAGTAGGGCGTGTCGAGGTGCTTCCACAGCTTCGGCTCGGCGCCGTCCGGCACGGCGTAGAGGCGCAGCAGCCGCTGCGCCTCGGCGCGCCGCGCCTCGATGCTGTCCACGATCGTGCGCGCCGGGGTCGGTGCCGCGCGAGCACGCGCGCGCGTCGCGTGATACAGGTCCTCGAGCAGCTTGCCCTTCCAGTTGTTCCACACCTTGGGGCTCGTGCCGCGGATGTCGGCGACGGTGAGCAGGTAGAGCGCGACGAGCCGCCGCTCGGTGCCCACGCGCTGCGCGCGAACGCGCGCGATGACGTCGGGATCGGACAGGTCCTGCTTCTGCGCCGTCGACGACATGACGCAGGTGATGGGCGACGAGCCACGCCACGAGCTCGGCGTCCTCGTCGAGCAGCCCGTGCTCGCGGCAGAAGCGCCGCGCGTCGCGCGCGCCGAGCGCCGAGTGATCGCCGCCGCGGCCCTTCGCGATGTCGTGGAAGAGGCCGGCGAGGTAGAGCACCTCGCGCCGCTCGAAGTCGGCGATCAGCCGCGAGCACAGCGGATACTCGTGCGCGTGCTGCGCCTCGGTGAAGCGGCGCAGGTTGCGGATCACCATCAGGATGTGCTCGTCCACGGTGTAGACGTGGAAGAGGTCGTGCTGCATCTGGCCGACGATGCGGCCGAACACCGGCAGGTACTGCCCGAGGATGCCGTAGAGGTTCATCCGCCGCAGCTCGTGCAGGAGCCCGCGCTCGGCGCGGAACATCGCGATGAAGCGCTCGCGGTTGGCCGGATCGCGGCGGAACGCGCGCGTCGATCAGGTGGCGGTCGCGCCACAGCGCGCGCAGCGTGCGCGCGGTCATGCCCTTCAGCTCGCGATGCCGCTGCAGCATCAGGAACGCGTCGAGCATCGCGCGCGGGCGCCGCACGAACAGCTGCTCGTCGCGGACGTCGAGGAGCTCGTCGACCTGCTGGAACTCGTCGTCGATCGGCGACCGGCTGCGGTCGCGGCGCGGATAGAGGCGCGCGTGCAGGTTCTGCAGCAGGATCGTGTTGACCTGCCGCACGAGCTTCGCCGCGCGGTAGTAGCGCTGCATCAGCTGCTCGCTCGCGCGCTTCGCGCGGCGTGTCCACGAGATCGAGCTGCTGCGCGAGCGCGGCCTGCGCGTCGAACACCAGGCGGTCCTCGCGCCGGCCGAGCAGGTAGTGCAGCCGCACGCGCAGCGCGCCGATGAGGCGCTCCTGCCGCGACACCGCGCGCGCCTCGCCGAGCGGTCATGAGGCCGTTGCGCGCGAGCTCGCGCCAGGTGCGGCCGAGGCCCGCCGCGCGCGCGATCCACAGGACCGACTGCAGGTCGCGCAGTCCGCCCGGGCTTTCCTTGACGTTCGGCTCGAGGTTGTAGATCGCGTCCTGGTACTTGAGGTGCCGCTGCTGCTGCTCGAGCGCCTTGGCGTCGTAGAACGCGCGGACGTCCATGCGCTCGGCGAAGCGGCGCGGAACTGCCGGTACAGCGCGCGCGATCGCCGGCGAGGAGCCGGTGCTCGAGCAGGCTCGTCCGCATCGTGACGTCGGCGATCATCTCCGTCACGCATTCGTCGATCGTGCGCACCGCGTGCGAGAGCTCGACGCCGATGTCCCACAGCGCGGCGAAGAAGCGCTCGATCGCCTCGGCGGGCGCGGCGTCGCGCCCGCCGGCAGCAGCATCAGCACGTCGACGTCGGAATGCGGGAACAGCTGGCCGCGTCCGTAGCCGCCGACGGCGAGCGCGGCCAGTCCTCGCGGCATCGCGCACTCGCGCGAACACGCCGCGGATCACGCGATCGACGAGGCGCGCGTGCTCGCGCAGGAGCCGCGGCGTGTCGGGCGCGGCGAAGAACGCGTCGCGCAGCGCCTCGCGCGCGACGCGCAGCTCGCTGCGCCAGAAGGCGATGCGGCAGCCCGCCGCCCGCGGCGGCGATCGGCGCGGCGAGGCGCGACGGGAGCAGCGGTGTTGCCATCGCGCGGCCGGCGCGTCAGCCGCGGCGACCGGCGGGGGCGGCGGCGATGCCGGCGGACACGCGTCAGCACCTCGTAGCCCTCGGGCGTCACGAGCACCGTGTGCTCCCACTGCGCGGACAGCGAGTGGTCGGCGGTGACGATGGTCCAGCCGTCGGCGAGGCAGCGGATGCCGGGCCGGCCGGCGTTGATCATCGGCTCGATCGTGAAGATCATGCCCGGCTGCAGCTTGAGGCCGGTGCCCGGGCGGCCGTAGTGCAGCACCTGCGGCTCCTCGTGGAACTGGCGGCCGATGCCGTGGCCGCAGAACTCGCGCACGATCGAGAAGCCGTGGCCTTCGGCGAAGCGCTGGATCGTCGCGCCGATGTCGCCCAGATGTGCGCCCGGGCTGCACCGCGCGGATGCCGCGCCACATCGCCTCGTAGGTGAGCTCGGACAGGCGCTTCGCCTGGATCGACGGCTTGCCGACGTGGAACATGCGGCTCGTGTCGCCGTGATAGCCGTCCTTGATGACGGTGACGTCGATGTTGACGATGTCGCCGTCCTTGAGCTTCTTGTCGCCGGGAATGCCGTGGCACACGACGTGGTTGACCGACGTGCACAGCGACGCGGGATAGGGCGAGTGGCCCGGCGGCGCGTAGTTGAGCGTCGCCGGAATCGTGTGCTGCACGTTCGACCATGTAGTCGTGCGCGAGGTCGTTGATCTCGCCCGTCGTGACGCCGGGCTTCACGTGCGGCGTCAGGTAGTCGAGCAGCTCGGAGGCGAGCCGGCCGGCGACGCGCATGCCCTCGATGTCCTGCGCCGACTTGAGCTGGACGGACATCGCGTGGTCGCCGTTACGCACGCAGGAGCTCGTTGATGCTGGTCTTCGCGCGCGTCTTCGCGTCGACCTGCTTCACGATGACCGCGCAGTAGAGCTGGCAGCCCTGGTCGCCGGAGGGCAGGCTGCCCGCGACGACGACCGAGCCGGCCGGCACGCGGCCGTAGCTGATCGTCGCCGGTCGCGCGGTCGTAGATCTTGGTGCTCTGGCCCGATGAACACGCCCATGCCGAGCACCGAGTTCTCCTCGACGATCACGCCTTCGACCACTTCCGAGCGCGCGCCGATGAAGCAGTTGTCCTCGATGATCGTCGGGTTGGCCTGCAGCGGCTCCAGCACGCCGCCGATGCCGACGCCGCCCGACAAGTGCACGTTCTTGCCGATCTGCGCGCACGAGCCGACGGTCGCCCACGTGTCGACCATCGTGCCTTCGTCGACGTACGCGCCGATGTTCACGTACGAGGGCATCAGCACGACGTTGCGCGCGATGTAGGCGCCGCGCCGCGCGACCGCGGGCGGCACCACGCGCACGCCGGCCGCCGCGAAATCGGCGTCCGGTGAACTGCGCGAACTTGGTCGGCACCTTGTCGTAGAAGCGGAACGGCACGTTCGGGACCCGACAGGCCGATGCCCGCGTTGTCGGCGAGGCGGAACGACAGCAGCACCGCTTTCTTGATCCACTGGTGCGTGACCCAGTCGCCGCCGTGCTTCTCGGCGACGCGCAGGCGTCCGGCGTCGAGCTCGGCGATCACGTGCGCGACGGCGTCGCGAACCTCGGCCGGCGCGGACGCGGGCGACAGCTCGGCGCGGCGCTCCCAGGCGGCGTCGATGGTGGCGGCGAGGTTGGACATGGAACGGGACGGGCAAAAACGGCGAATTATAGCGTGCGAGCGATCCTCCCTCCGGCGAAGCGGGCGGCGCGCCTTCCTGGAGTCGCGAGGGCGCCGCGCCCGCTCGCCAAGGCGCCGATGCGCCCTACATCGCCTTGAAGCGCGAGGCAAACGTGCGCGATACCGTCAGCTTCTCCGGCCGATCCTTGAGCAGGATTACCGGCTGGTCGCGCCAGTCGCGCTCGACGCGCGCGATGGCACGCAGGTTGACGATGGTGCTGCGATGGATCTGCCAGAAGCCCTCCGGGTCGAGTTCCTCGTAGAGCTCCTTGATCGGCTTCTTGATGAGCGCTTCGCCGTCGGCCGTCACCACCTTCGTGTACTTGTCCTCGGCCTGGAAGTAGAGGACGTCATCGGTGGCGATGAGGCGCATCGCGCTCCCCAGCGACGCGCGGATCCACTTGAGCGAGCCGCCGGCCTCGCGCGCGGCGAGCTTCGCGAGGATCGCCGCAAGGTCCGTCGGTGCGCCGGGCAGCCGCCTCTGCAGCCGCGACACGACCAAGGCGATGCGCTCGGCCGTCGGCGGCTTCAGCACGTAGTCGACCGCGCCTTCCTCGAACGCCGCCACCGCGTATTCGTCGTATGCGGTGACGAAGACGACGTGGCACCGCCCCGCCAGCACGCGCGCGACGTCGATCCCGGTGCGCACCGGCATGCGGATGTCGAGAAACACGATGTCGGGTCGATGCACGGTGAAGAGCTCGAGGGCTTCGTCGCCGTTGGCGGCCTCGGCGACGATCGCGAGGTCCGGCCACGCCTCCGCAAGGCGCGTCCTCAGCTGCGCCCGCAGCAGCGGCTCGTCCTCGGCGATGAGCGCGGTCGGCATGTCAGTGCAGCGGCGCCTGCGCGGCGCGCGACGCGTATTCGGGGCGTCCGGCGCACCGGCGTCCACGCTGCCCCGATAGGGGATCGCCAGCCGCGCGCGCACCCCGCTCGGCAGGGTGGACTCGAGCACCAGCCGGCCTTGCGTTCCGTAGAGCGCGGCCAGCCGCTCGCGCACGTTGGCGAGGCCCACGCCCTGCCCGGCCGCGTGCCGGCGCCGAGCCCGCGCCCCGTGTCCTCGACAGTCACCACGAGCGACGCCCCGTCGCGGCGTGCGCGCACCGCGACCGTGCCGCCGGCGGCGGACGGCTCGATGCCGTGCTTGATCGCGTTCTCGACGAGCGAGATCAGGAGGTTCGGCGGGAACGGATGCGCGGCGAGCTCGGCCGGCACGTCGATCGCGAAGCCGAGCCGCGCGCCCATGCGCATGCGCAGGATGTTGAGGTAGGCCTCGGCGAGCCCGACCTCCTTGCCGAGCGTCGTCGAGGAGGCGCGCAGCTGCGGCAGCGCCGCGCGCAGGTAGTCGATGAGGTGCCCGAGCAGCCGGTTCGCTGCGCGCGGGTCGGTCTCGGTGAGGTACTGCACGGACGCCAGCGTGTTGAACAGGAAATGCGGCTCGACCTGCGCCTGCATCAGCTTGAGCTCGGCCTCGACGGTCTGCTTCGACAGCAGGTGCCGTTCGGCTTCCGCCTGGTGCAGCGCGGCCGCCGCCTGCGTCTCGCGATACTTCACGTAGAAGAACAGGCTGACGAAGAGGCCGTTCGCGAAGCCGGTGAACACGTTCCAGCCGAAGAGCCGCGCGCGATCGGCGACGTACTCGATGGAGTACCCCTTGACGACGATCGTGAGCAGCACGCCGATGAGCGTGCCGAGCGCGACGGCCCACATGAGGCGCAGGATCGGCCGCGGCTTGCTCCACGGCGATGCCGCGTTGACGCAGTACGCGATCGAGAATCCGTACAGCTGCACCGTGAGCAGCGGCTGCCAGAACGGCCGCGTGTCCTCGACCCAGAGCACGGCCGCGATGCCGGTGTTGATCGCGGCCAGCAGCAGCACGGTCGGCCCGTGACGTCGAATCCGCGCACCAGCGTGGCGCGCAGCGCGGCGAGTCGGCGCGAGAGCAGGGCGGACATGGCGCGCATTCTAGGCGCTGCGGGGTCGACCACGGGCTCCGGCGACGGGACGCCGCCGGCCCGGACGAAGCGTCGTCAGCCGACGCGAACCGGTTCGCGCACGTCGGTCAGCCGCCGGGTGAACGCCACCAGCCGGTCGACGGCTTCGGCGCACTCGTCCTGGGTGGCCACGAGCGCCAGCCGCACGCGGTGCCGGCCCGGATTGACGCCGTCGGTTGCGCGCGCGACGTAGCTGCCGGGCAGCACCGTCACGTTCTCCTCGGCCAGCAGCCGGCGCGCGAACTCGGCGTCGTCGATGGGCGTTTGCGCCCACAGGTAGAACGCAGCGTCCGGCATCGCGCACGGCAGCACCTGCGCGACCTGCGGCTGCAATGCGGCGAACTTGGCCGCGTACTCGGCGCGGTTCGCGCGGACGTGCGCCTCGTCGTTCCACGCGGCGATGCTCGCCGCCGCCACGGCGCCGGACATCGCGCTGCCGTGATACGTGC
This sequence comes from uncultured beta proteobacterium, assembly GCA_963725735.1. Taxonomy (GTDB): domain Bacteria; phylum Pseudomonadota; class Gammaproteobacteria; order Burkholderiales; family Casimicrobiaceae; genus VBCG01. Next base: position 203,399 of record CAVRZM010000006.1, read on the forward strand.
GATAGAGCAGGAACGCCTTCAGCAGCGCGGCGTCGCCCGCGACGTAGCCGGAGCGCAGTCCCGGCGCATTCGAGCGCTTGGACAGGCTGCCGAACACGACGAGGCGCGGGAAGCCGTCGCGCCCGAGCGCGCGCGCCGCGGCGAGCGCGCCCAGCGGCGGCTTCGCTTCGTCGAAGTAGATCTCGGAGTAGCACTCGTCGGAAGCGATCACGAAGCCGTAGCGGTCGGACAGTTCGAACAGCGCCTGCCACTCGTCCAGCGTGAACACGCGTCCGGTGGGATTGTCCGGCGAGCACACGTACAGCAGCTGGGTGCGCGCCCAGACGTCCGACGGCACGCGGTGCCAGGCGTGCGCGAAGCCGTCGGCGGGATCGCTGCTGACGCAGTGGATGCGCGCGCCGGCGAGCAGCGCCGCGCCTTCGTAGATCTGGTAGAACGGATTCGGCACCACGACCGTGGCGCCCGCGCGCGTGCCGTCGATCACGGTCTGGCCGAACGCGAACAGCGCCTCGCGGCTGCCGAGCACCGGCAGCACCTGCGTCGCCGGGTCGAGCGCGGGCAGCGCGTGGCGCCGCATGAGCCAGCCGGCGATCGCCTCGCGCAGCGTGGCGGAACCGATCGTCGTGGGATAATTCGCGAAGGCGCCCGCGCCGGCGACGAGCGCGTCCAATATGAGACGCGGCGTCGGATGCCTGGGTTCGCCGATCGACAGGCTGATGGCGCGCTTCGCGGGATCCGGCGTCACGCCGGCGAACAATGCGCGCAGCTTCTCGAACGGATAGGGTTGCAGCAGATCGAGCCTGGGATTCACGCGGGAGATTCCGTGCGGATGAGCGACGATTATAGCGGCGCGCCGATGACGCGGCCTGCGGGGGGACGGTGGCCGTGAACGACGCCTTCGCGCGCATCGCAGCCGCGGTGGCAACGCTGCTGGCCGGTGCGCTCTTCGCGGCCGTGATTGCGTGGTGGGGCTGGCGGGCGTTCGCGCCGGCACCCGTGCGCATCGTCCCCGCCGCGCCCGTCGATCCTGCCGCCACCATCCTCGCCTCCGGCCTCCTGTCGGGCCCCGCAGCGGCGGGCATCCCGGCGCCCGCCGTGAAAGAGGAGACGCTGGCGACGGGCGACACGCGCCTGGTCGGCGTGTTCGCCGAGCGCGACGGCCGCGGCTATGCGCTGTTCCGGTTGCCCGCAGGTACCAAGGTCGTCGCCGCCGGGCAGGAGATCGCACCGGTGCCACGCTGGTGGCGGTGCGCCCCGACGGCATCACGGTGCGCGACGCGGGCGGCGAGCGCCGCATCGCGCTGCGCGGCGAACCGCCCCCGAAGGCGCCCGCGCCCGCGCCGAAGGCGGCCGCCGCGACCCTGCGCAATCCCGCGTGCGTGCCGCCGGCGAACTTCAAGGGCACGGTGCTGCGGCTCAACGCCGAGCTCTTCCAGGGCATCATCGCCAGGCCGGAAAGCTGGACGGCGCTCGTGGTCGCCGATCGTGGCGCCCTGACGGTGCGCGACGAGAGCGGCTTCGTCAACATGCTCGCGATGAAGAAGGGCGACCGTCTCGAGCAGGCGAACGGCGTCGCGCTCGCCGTCCCGGACGACGTGATCGGCGCGGTGCTGCAGCCGCTCGCCGCGCAGCAGCCGGTGCGCATCACCGGCACGCGCGGCGGCGCCGTGCGCGAATGGCTGCTGCTCAACGCCGGGTCCTGTCCGGGCTGAAGCACCGCGGCAGCCCTATCGTTCGGGCAGCCATCCCAGCAGGTCAAGCGGCGCGTCGATCCACCCCGTCGCGGGCCATTGCCGCGGATCGGTGGTGCCGCCCAGGTACCCGTAGCCGGCGACGATCGTCGGCATGCCGGCCGCGCGTCCGGCTTCGACGTCGCGCAGGTCGTCGCCGACATAGACGCACGATTCCGGCGCCACGCCGAGCACCTGCGCCGCATGGAGCAGCGGCGCGGGATGCGGCTTCGCGTGCGGCGTGGTGTCGCCCGACACCACGACACTGGCGCGCGGCGCCAGCGCCAGCGCCGCCACCACCGGCGTGGTGAAGCGCGCATGCTTGTTGGTGACGACGCCCCACGCAAGCCCGCGCTGCTCGATGACATCGAGCAACTCCGCCACGCCTGCGAAGAGCCGGGTGGTCTGCGCCAGCCCTTCCTCGTAATGGCGCAGGAATTGTTCGCGCAGCGTCGCGTATTCGGGATGCTCGGGCGTGATGCCCATGCCGGCGTTGAGCAGGCCGCGTGCGCCGGACGACGCATGCGCGCGCAGCGATTCGACGGCGACTGCGCGGCAGGCCGCGACCGGCGCGCACGCGATTCAGGGCATGCGCGAGATCGCCGGCGGAATCGGCCAGCGTGCCGTCGAGGTCGAACAGCACCGCCGCCACGGCCAGCGGCCGTGCCGTCCGCTCATCCGGCATGGACAGGCTTGCGGTACGCCGCGAGATAGTTGACCGACGTGTGCGGCTCGATGCGGAAGACGCGCGTCAGCGGGTTGTACGCCATGCCGGCGAGCGACGCGAGATCGAGACCGGCGCGGCGCGCGAACGTCGCGAGCTCGGAGGGACGGATGAACCTCGCCCAGTCGTGCGTGCCTCGCGGCAGCAGCTGAAGCACGTATTCGGCGCCGAGGATCGCGAACGCGTAGGACTTCGGGTTGCGGTTGATCGTCGCGAAGATTGCGAGCCCGCCGGGTTTCGCAAGCGTCGCGCACGCGGCGACGACCGACGCAGGATCGGGCACGTGCTCGAGCAGCTCCATGCACGTGACGACGTCGAAGCGGTTCGGCATCTCGGCGGCGAACGCTTCCGCCGCGGCCAGCCGATAATCGACGGACACGCCCGTTTCCAGGCGATGCAGCTTGGCGACACCCAGGGCCTTCTCGGACAGGTCGATGCCGGTGACCCTGGCCCCGGCCGCCGCCATCGATTCGGCGAGGATGCCGCCGCCGCAGCCGACGTCGAGCACGTCCTTGCCCGCGAGGCCCTGCGCCTGCGCCTCGATCCAGGCGAGGCGCACGGGATTCATTTCGTGCAGCGGACGGAATTCGCTCGTCGGGTCCCACCAGCGATGCGCGACGTCGGAGAACTTGGCGAGCTCGGCGGCGTCGACGTTGGGCGTGGCGCGCGGGGCGGATTGCATCGTGGTCATTCGGCGGTGGTGGCGAGCTTGTGCTGCCAGAGATGAGTTCGGCTCGCGAGCGCCGCAAGGTCGACGCTCGTGATCTGCCGTGCAACGACCATTCTAACGCCGCGCACCCACACGTCGGTCACGGCGTCGCGGCCCGCGACGTTCACGAGGTGCGACACCGGGTCGAACACGGGCTGCAGCGCGATGTCCGAGAGATCGACGGCCACGACGTCGGCGTCCTTGCCCGGCTCGAGCGATCCCGTCACGCCGTCGAGGCCCAGGGCGCGCGCGCCGTTGAGCGTCGCCATCGCGAGCGCGGTGGCCGCCGGCGACGACGGCGGCGTCGCCGGTGGCGACCTTGGCGAGCAGGCTCGCGAGCCGCATCTCGCCGAAGAGATCGAGGCGGTTGTTCGAGGCCGCACCGTCGGTGCCGAGCGCCACGTTGACGCCGGCGCGCAGCAGCGCGGCCACCGGCGCGATGCCGCTCGCGAGCTTCATGTTCGACGCCGGGCAGTGCACGACGTGGCAGCCCTGCATGGCGAGCGCGGCGATGTCGCCGTCGGACAGGTGGACGCCGTGGATGGCGATGAATCCCGGGCCGGTGGCGCCCAGCCGGTCGAGGCGCGCCATGCGGCGTGGCGCCGGACTTGGCAACGCTGCTCGTCGACCTCGTGCGCGCGTCTCGGCGAGATGCGTCTGGATCGGCAGGTCGAGCTGGCGCGCGAACATCACGATCTTGGCCCACGTCTCGTCGCTCACCGTGTAGGGCGCGTGCGGCGCCAGCGCGAACGCGAGCTGCGGCACGTGCTTGAACGCATCGCGCGCGGCAAGTCCGCGGGCGAGATAGGCGTCGGCATCGGCCGCGTAGGGCGTGGGGAAGTCGAGCACCGGCACGCCGACCAGCGCGCGCATCCCCGCGATCTCGTAGGCGCGGGCCGCGGCGTCCGGATAGAAATACATGTCGTTGCAGCAGGTGACGCCGCCGCGCAGCATCTCCGTGCGCGGCCGAGCAGCGTGCCGTCGAACACGAAGTCCGGCGACACGAAGCGGCCTTCGCGCGGCCAGATGTGTTGCTGCGAGCCACGGCTGCAGCGGCACGTCGTCGGCGATGCCGCGCATCAGCGTCATCGCGGAGTGCGTGTGCGCGTTGACGAGGCCGGGGATCAGCACGTGCGACGCCGAGGTTCATGCGCTCGCGCGGCGCGTAGCGGGCGTCCGCGTCGCGCCGTCGGCAGCACGCGCGACGATGCGCGCCGCCGTCGACGATCAGCGCGTGGCCGGCCAGCACGCCGGCCGGCTCGACGGGGACGATCCATTGCGCGTCGATCCGCAGGTCGACGGTAGTGAGTGCTGCAGTCATGTGACGGGCTGGCTACGCAGTGATCCGCCACGATACCCGACGTGCCGCGCGCGCCGGAGATGGAGCGGAAAAACAAAGCCCCGCACGAGGCGGGGCTTTGGGTGTTGCAGGAGGGCTGGATCAGCGACGGACCGTCGCTTCGCCCTTGACTTCGACTTCGACGCGGCGATCCGGCGCCAGGCAGGCAATCTGTTCCTTCATGTTCTTCTGCTTGCAGACCAGGCCCGGGATCGGCTGGGTCTTGCCCATGCCGAGCGTCTCGATCTTGTCCTTCGGCACGCCCTTGCTCACCAGGTAGTCGCGCACCGCGTCGGCACGACGCTCCGACAGCTTCTGGTTGTACTGCTGCGTACCGATCGGGTCGGTGTGACCGGTCACGAGCACCAGCTCGAGCTTCTGCACTTGCGAAAGCTTCGAGATGATCTCGGTGTCGATCGCCGCCTTGCCTTCGGGCTTCAGCGCGTACTTGTCGAAGTCGAACAGCGCCTTCGACGCCAGCGTGATCTTCTGCACCTGCCGGGCGCCGGGGCGGGCGCGGGGGCCGGAGCAGGCGGCGGGCGCCGGGGCGGGCGCGACAGCCGGCGGCGGCGCGGCGCGGCTTCGGCACGAGGTCCGGGTCGCACTGCATCGATCGCCATCGCCGGCGTCCAGTAGCCGGTGCGGTAGCACAGGTTGCCGGACAGTCCCGCGGTGCTGTTGTAGACGCCGCTCTTCACGATGCCGTCGGTCGGCGTCGGGTAGGCGTTGCAAACGTATCCGCCGTGGCCGTGCACGGCGCGGTGCCGGGAACGTAACCCTTGGTTTGCGCAGCCGCTTCGACCGCACCACCGGCGAACGCCGCCGCGAGCACGCCGGCCACTGCACCGGAGACGAGACGTCGAGTCATTGTTTCACCCCTTTGGCTTTGGTTTTGAACAAATTCTTAGGAACTTGCAGGATTTGGGCGCCAAGCAACCATGGCTCTGGCGTCAAATGCGATATCTCCGCGACGAATATAGCACAGGGGTTTTGCCCTCGCAAAAAGAAAAGCCGGTGCGTCGTCAGGTCGCGGCAATCGACTGTCGCGGCAATACAACGCCGTGATAAAATTGCGTGATTTCAAGGGCCTCCGAACGGCCTGCCAGCGTGTTGTGCACCGCATTCGGGTGCGCGGGACGCGGCTTCCGGCGGAAAAGGCTGCGCTCCCGGGCGTTTTTCGGGCCAACCGCAACCTGACCCCCTTTCGCCCAACACTTCCGGACCGAAAGCGCCCATGGAGCAGTTCGCCAAAGAAACCCTCCCCGTCAGCCTCGAAGCGGAGATGCGCCACAGCTACCTCGATTACGCGATGAGCGTGATCGTCGGCCGGGCGCTCCCCGACGTCCGGGACGGCCTCAAACCGGTGCATCGCCGCGTCCTGTTCGCGATGCAGGAGGCCAACATCGTCTGGAACCGGCCGTACGTGAAGTGCGCGCGGGTGGTCGGCGACGTGATGGGCAAGTACCACCCGCACGGCGACCTCGCCATCTACGACACGCTGGTCCGGATGGCGCAGGAGTTCTCGCTGCGCTACCCGCTGGTCGACGGCCAGGGCAACTTCGGCTCGATCGACGGCGACAACGCGGCGGCCATGCGGTACACCGAGTGCCGGCTGCAGCGCATCACCGACGAGATGCTGGCCGACCTCGACCGGGAGACGGTCGACTTCGCGCCCAACTACGACGGCAAGGAGCTCGAGCCCACCGTCCTGCCGTCGCGGCTGCCCAACCTGCTGGTCAACGGCTCGTCCGGCATCGCCGTCGGCATGGCGACCAACATCCCGCCGCACAACCTCACGGAGACGATCGCCGGCTGCCTTGCCGTCCTCGACAATCCCGCGAGTCACCGTCGACGAGCTGATGGAGCTCATCCCGGCGCCGGATTTCCCGACCGCCGGCATCATCTACGGCCTCGAAGGCGTGCGCGAGGGCTACCGCACCGGCCGCGGCCGCGTGGTGATCCGCGCCCGCACGCACGTCGAGGACCTCGACCAGCGGCAACCGGCAGGCGATCATCGTCGACGAGATTCCCGTACCAGGTCAACAAGGCGAACCTGCTCGACGCGCATCGGCGAGCTGGTGCGCGAGAAGAAGCTCGAGGGCATCTCCGACCTGCGCGACGAGTCCGACCGCACCGGCATGCGCGTCGTGATCGAGCTGAAGCGCGGCGAGGTCGCCGAGATCGTCCTCAACAACCTGTTCAAGCTGACGCAGCTGCAGGACAGCTTCGGCATGAACATGGTCGCGCTGGTCGACGGCCAGCCGCGCCTCCTGAACCTCAAGCAGTTCCTCGAGTTCTTCCTGACGCATCGCCGCGAGGTCGTCACGCGGCGCACGGTGTTCGAGCTGCGCAAGGCGCGCGAGCGCGGCCACATCCTGGAAGGCCTCGCCGTCGCGCTGTCCAACGTCGACGAGATCATCGCGCTGATCAAGGCGTCGCCGACGCCGGCGGAGGCGAAGGCCGCGCTGATGGCGAAGGTCTGGCGCTCGACGGTCGTCGAGGAGATGCTGCAGCGTGCCGCGGCCGATGCGGCGCGTCCCGACGGGCTGCCGCTCGAATTCGGCTGGCAGGCGGCGCTCGACGGCTACCGCCTGTCCGACGCGCAGGCGCAGGCGATCCTCGAGCTGCGCCTGCAGCGCCTGACCGGCCTCGAGCAGGACAAGATCACCGCCGAGTACCGCGACGTGATGGCGCAGATCGTCGATCTCCTCGACATCCTCGCCAATCCGGCGCGCGTCACGACGATCGTCGCGCGACGAGCTCACGCGCGATCCGCGACCAGTTCGGCGACGCGCGCCGCTCGGAGATCGTCGCGCAGGGCGTCGACCTGTCGATCGAGGACCTGATCGCGCCGGAGGACATGGTCGTCACGCTCTCGCACGGCGGCTACATGAAGGCGCAGCCGGTCGACGAATATCGCGCGCAGAAGCGCGGCGGCCGCGGCAAGCAGGCCACCGCGACCAAGGAAGACGATTTCGTCGACCGCATGTTCATCGCGAACACGCACGACTACATCCTCTGCTTCTCCAACCGCGGCCGCGTGTACTGGCTCAAGGTCTACAACGTGCCGCAGGGCTCGCGCGCGTCGCGCGGCAAGCCGATCGTCAACCTCGTGCCGCTGATCGACAACGAGAAGATCACCGCGATCCTGCCGGTCAAGGAGTTCACCGACAACCAGTTCGTGTTCATGGCGACTGCGATCGGGCACGGTGAAGAAGACGCCGCTCTCGGAGTTCTCGCGGCCGCGTCCGTCCGGCATCATCGCGGTCGACCTGACCGACGGCGATGCGCTGATCGGCGTCGCGCTCACCGACGGCGCGCACGACGTGATGCTGTTCAGCTCGGGCGGCAAGGCGGTGCGCTTCGACGAGAACGACGTGCGGCCGATGGGCCGCAACGCGCACGGCGTGCGCGGCATGGCGCTCGACGACGGGCAGACGGTGATCTCGATGCTGGTCGCCGAGGACGAGGCGCAGTCGGTGCTGACCGCGACCGAGAACGGGCTACGGCAAGCGCACGCCGATCGTCGAGTACACGCGCCACGGCCGCGGCACCAAGGGCATGATCGCGATCCAGCAATCGGAGCGCAACGGCCAGGTGGTCGCGGCGGCGCTGGTGCATCCGGACGACGAGGTGATGCTGATCTCGACCGGCGGCGTGCTGATCCGCACGCCGGTGAAGTCGATCCGCGAGATGAGCCGCTCCACGCAGGGCGTCACGCTCATCAACCTGTCGGACGGCGAGAAGCTCGCCGGGCTCGAGCGGGTGGTGGAAACCGACGAGCCGAACGGCGAGGGCATCGCCCCGATCACGGGCGAGTCGGCGCCGCGATACCGCGTCCGGCGCGGCGCCTGCCGACGACGGCACGCCGCCCGACGGCGACGCGCACTGACGCAGCCATGGCCCAGGACAAGCCCGCCGCGGATGCGGACCTCGCCGCGCCATCGCGCGGCCATCGACGCGCTCGACCGCGAGATCCTCGAGCGCCTGCTCGCAACGCGCCGCGGCATGCGCACGCCATCGGCATGCTGAAGGGCGGCGGGCGGCGCCTATCGTCCCGAGCGCGAGACGCAGGTGCTCGCGGGGCTGCACGCCGCGCAACCCGGGACCGCTGTCGAACGAGCGCGGTCACCAGCGTGTTCCGCGAGATCATGTCGGCGTGCCGCGCGCTGGAGCAGATCGCTGCGCGTCGCGTATCTCGGACCCGCCGGCACGTTCAGCCACGCGGCGGTGACCAAGCACTTCGGCACGTTCGTCGAGGCGGTGCCGTGCCCCACGTTCGACGACGTGTTCCGCGCGGTCGACAGCGGGCAGACCGACTACGCGGTGGTGCCGGTCGAGAACTCGACCGAGGGCGCGGTCGGGCGCACGCTCGACCTCATGTGCACGACCGATCTGTCGATCGTGCGGCGAGGTGAAGCTGCGCGTCGCGCAGAACCTGCTGTCCAACGCGGGCAGCATCGGTCAGGTCACGCGCGTGTATTCGCACGGGCAGTCGCTCGCGCAGTGCGTGCAGTGGCTGGCGCAGCACCTGCCGGCCGTGCCGCGCATCGCCGTGGCGAGCAACGCCGAGGCGGCGCGGCTCGCCGCCGGCCGAGCCGGGCGCCGCGGCCATCGCCGGCGAGAACGCCGGCGCCATCTACGGCCTCGCGACGCTCGCGCCGCACATCGAGGACGAGCCCAACAACACGACGCGCTTCTGGGTGCTCGGCCGCCAGCAGGTCGCGGCGTCGGGCAGCGACGAGACGTCGCTCGTGATGTCGTGCCCCAACCGCCCGGGCGCGGTGTACGAGCTGCTGGAGCCGCTCGCGCGCCACGGCGTGTCGATGTCGCGCTTCGAATCGCGGCCGGCGCGCACGGGCTTGTGGGAATACCTGTTCTTCGTCGACGTCGTGGGCCACCGCGAGGATCCGCCGGTGCGCCGCGGCGCTCGCGGAGCTCGCGCGCAAGGCGCCGTTCCTCAAGCTGCTGGGATCGTATCCCGCGGCGCTCGACTGACCGCATCTGGCTGGACAGCACCATGACCGCAAGCCGCTCCCGCACGCCCTGGAATACGTGCAGCGCCTCGCGCCCTACGTGCCCGGGAAGCCCATCGAGGACGTCGCGCGCGAGCTCCATCTCGACCCGGCGACGATCGTGAAGCTCGCGTCGAACGAGAATCCGCGCGGACCCAGCCCGAAGGTCCTGGCGGCGATCGCGGCCGCCGCGGCCGACGTCACGCGCTATCCGGACGGCTACGGCTATCACCTGAAGGACGCGCTGTGCAGCGGCTCGGCGTCGACGCCGGCGCAGCTCGTGCTCGGCAACGGCAGCAACGACATCCTCGAGCTCGCGACGATGGCGTACCTGCAGCCGGGCGACGCCGCCGTCTACTCGCAGCACGCGTTCGCCGTGTATCCGCTCGCCACGCACGCGCGCGGCGCGCACCGGCATCGAGGTGCCGGCGCGCGACCTCGGCCACGACCTGCCCGCGATGCGCGCGGCGATCACGCCGCAGACGCGCATCGTGTTCGTCGCCAATCCCGAACAACCCGACCGGCACGTGGATCGCGCCGGCGCGTGCTCGAGGCGTTCATCGCACTCGGTGCCGCGCGACGTGCTGGTCGTGCTCGACGAGGCGTACAACGAGTACCTCGAGCCCGCGGACCGCGCCGACAGCGTGGGCTGGATCGCGCGCTATCCGAATCTCGTGGTCTCGCGCTCGTTCTCGAAGGCATACGGGCTCGCGGCGCTGCGCATCGGCTACGGCGTCATGAGCGACCGCGGTCGCCGACATGTTCAACCGCGTGCGCCAGCCGTTCAACGTGAACGCCCTCGCGCAGGCCGCCGCCATCGCGGCGCTCGGCGACACCGCGTATCGTCGACGAGAGCCGCGCGTGCTCAACCGCGCAGGGCTCGCGCAGCTCTACGCGCGGCCTCGACGCGCTCGGCGTTCCCGTACGTGCCGTCGCACGGCAACTTCGTGCTGGTCAAGGTCGGCGACGCGGCGCGCGTCAACCACGCGCTGCTGCTGCAGGGCGTGATCGTGCGGCCGGTCGCGAGCTACGGCCTGCCGGAGTGGCTGCGCGTCTCGGTCGGCTTGCCCGCGGAGAACGAGCGCTTCCTCGCGGCGCTCAAGTCCGCGCTCGGGCGCTGACGGCGCGCGCTCCGCTCCGTCGATTCCACGTCGCACCCATGCGCATCGGAAGACTCGTCGTCGTCGGCGTCGGCCTCATCGGCGGCTCGTGCGCGCTCGCGCTGAAGCGCGCGGGCGCCGTGGGCGAGGTGGTCGGCGTCGGCCGCACGCGCACCAATCTCGACACCGCGCTCGAGCGCGCCGTCATCGACCGCGCATGCACGCTCGAACGGCGACTGGGCGCGCGAAGCGGCGGACGCCGACGTCGTGCTGCTCGCCGCGCCGGTCGCGCAGTTCCCGTCGCTGTTCGTCGCGCTGGCGCCGCAGCTTCGGCAGCGACACCATCGTCACCGACGCCGGCAGCACCAAGCAGGACGTGATCGCCGCGGCGCGCGCGGCGTTCGGGCGCGCGACTTGCCGCGCTTCGTGCCCGGCCATCCGATCGCGGGCACCGAGCACACGGGCGCCGCGGCGGCGTTCCCGTCGCTGTTCGACGGCCGCAACGTCATCCTGACGCCGCTGCCCGAGACCGCGCCGGCGGCGACGCGAGCGGATCGCCGCGCTGTGGCAGACGTGCGGCGCGCGCGTGACCACGCTCGCGCCCGACGCGGCACGACGCGATCTTCGCGGCCGTGTCGCACCTGCCGCACGTGCTCGCGTTCACGCTGGTGGCCGAGCTTGCGGCGCGTCCGGACGCCGCCGCCTATTTCGACCACGCGGCGAGCGGCTTTCGCGACTTCACGCGCATCGCGGCGCGGCTCGCCGGAGATGTGGCGCGACATCGCGCTCGCCAATCGCGACGCGCTGCTCGCCGAGATCGACGGCTACGGCGACGCGCTGCGCCGCGGCGCGCGCGATGATCGCGGAAGGCGACGGCGAGGCGCTCGCCGCGCTGTTCGCGCGAAGCGAGCACCGCGCGCCGCGCGTGGGAAGCGCGGCGCACGCAGCCGGTGGTCGAGGACAAGGGCTGATCGTCCGGTGGCCACCGATTTCCCGCCGCAGCTCACGCTCGCGCCCGCGCGCGCACGCGGAAGGCGTCGTCGCGCTGCCGGGCTCGAAGAGCATCAGCAATCGCACGCTGCTGCTCGCGGCGCTGGCGCGCGGCACGACGACGCTCACCGGCCTGCTCGAATCCGACGACACGAAGGTGATGCTCGACGCGCTGCGCGCGCTCGGCATCGCGTGGCGCGACCGCGGCGAGCCATCGCTACGAGGTCGCGGGCGCGGGCGGCGCGTTTCCGGTCAAGACGGCCGACCTGCTACCTGGGGCTGTCGGGGCTGTCGATGCGCACGCTGGTCGCGGCGCTTGCGTTCTCCGGCGGCCACTATCGTGCGACGGCGTGCCGCGCATGCGCGAGCGGCCGATCGGCGACCTCGTCGACGCGCTGCGGCCGCTGGGCGCCGACATCCGCGTACGAGTTGAGCGCAGGGCTTTCCGCCGCTGCTGATCGGCCCGGGCACGCCCGCGCCGCGGCGCCGGTGCGCATCCGCGGCGACGTGTCGAGCCAGTTCCTCACCGGCCTCCTGCAGGCGCTGCCGCTGCTGCGCGCCGACGTCACGGTGCACGTCGAGGGCGAGCTCATTTCGCGACCCTACGTCGAGATCACGCTCAACCTGATGCGGCGCTTCGGCGTCGACGGTCGAGCGCGACGGCTGGCGCGTCGTTCCGCGTGCCGGCCGGGCGACGGCTATCGCGAGCCCGGGCACGCTCGCGCGTCGAGGGCGACGCGTCCGGCGCGTCGTACTTCCTCGCCGCGGGCGTCGCTCGGCGGCGGTCCGGTGCGCGTCACCGGCGTGGGCCGCGATTCGATCCAGGGCGACGTCGCGTTCGCCGACGAGCTCGCGCGCCTCGGCGCCGACGTGCGCTTCGGTCCGCGACTGGATCGAGACGCGCGCCGGCAACGCCGCTTGCGCGGCGGAACGATCGACTGCGTCGCCATTCCCGACGCCGCGATGACGCTCGCCGATCGTCGCGCTGTTCGCCGACGCGTCCGACCACGCTCACCAACATCGGCAGCTGGCGGGTGAAGGAGACCGACCGGCTCGCGGCGATGGCGACCGAGCTGCGCAAGCTCGGCGCGACGGCGGAGGAGGGCCCCGACTGGCTGCGCGTGGCGCCGCCCGCGCGCGCTGGCACGCCGCCACCATCGCCACCTACGACGACCACCGGATGGCGATGTGCTTCGCGCTCGCCGCGTTCGGCGGCGTGCCGGTGACCATCGACGACCCGGGCTGCGTGCGCAAGACCTTTCCCGACTATTTCACGCGCGCTGGCGCGGCATGCCGGTCATGACCGGGCGGCGGACAGCCGCTCGGGTCATCGCCATCGACGGGCCGGCGCGCGTCCGGCAAGGGCACGATCGCCGCGGCCGTGGCCCGGGCGCTCGCGCTTCCACTACCTCGACAGCGGCGCGCTGTACCGGCTGGTCGCGCTGCAAGGCGCTGCGCACCGGCAGCGGCGTTCGACGACGGCCCGGCGCTGGCCCGGCTGGCCGCCGGCCTCGACGTCCGGTTCGCCGACGGCGCCATCCTGCTCGACGGCGACGACGCCACCGCCGCGATTCGCGAGGAGGACGTCTCCGCCGGGGCCTCGCGGGTGGCCGTCCACGGCGCGCGTCCGGCGAGGCGCTGATCGAGCGCCAGCGGGCCTTCCGGCGAGCCGCCCGGACTGGTCGCCGACGGCCGCGACATGGGCACCGTGGTCTTCCCGGATGCCGGCCTCAAGGTGTTCTTGACCGCCACCGCCGAGGAGCGGGCGCGGCGGCGCCATAAGCAGTTGATCGCAAAAGGAATCTCGGTTACAATGGACAGTCTTTTGCGCGATATCCGCGAGCGCGACGCGCGCGACGCGGGACGGGCGGCTGCACCGCTTCGACCTGCTGCCGACGCCGTGCTCCTCGATACGACCGACCTGACGATCGACGAGGCCATCGCCCGCGTGCTCGCCCTGTACCGGGCCGCGGCGAAGTGCAGCACCGACGCCAAGATCGCAAGGACTTGATCCGACGCAGAAGGACCGCAGGGCGCGCGCTTTAGCCGGCGCGCATCGCCGCGGATCGACCAACCAGCCCGCCGCCGCGAGAAACAGGGTTCTCGCACGCCGGCGGTAACGCAACGCAAAGGAACCGAACCCCATGGCTACTGCCACCCCGATGTCCCCCACCCCCGCCGCCGCCAATCCGCCGATGGAAATGGAAGACTTCGCGAAGCTGTTCGAGGAATCGCTCACGCGCCAGGAAATGCGCCAGGGCGAGCTCATCACCGCCGAAGTCGTGCGCGTCGACTTCAACGTCGTCGTCGTCAACGCGGGCCTCAAGTCCGAGTCGTTCATTCCCATCGAGGAATTCAAGAACGACAAGGGCGAAGTCGAAGTGAAGCCCGGCGATTTCGTCACGGTCGCCATCGAATCGCTGGAAGACGGCTACGGCGAGACGCGCCTGTCGCGCGACAAGGCCAAGCGCCTCAAGGCGTGGCACGACCTCGAAGCCGCGATGGAGCAGGGCCTCGATCGTGCAGGGCCTCGTCACCAGCAAGGTGAAGGGCGGCCTCACCGTCATGATCAACGGCATCCGCGCGTTCCTGCCGGGCTCGCTGGTCGACATCCGCCCGGTGAAGGACACCTCGCCGTTCGAGAACAAGGCGCTCGACTTCAAGGTCATCAAGCTCGACCGCAAGCGCAACAACGTGGTCGTGTCGCGCCGCGCCGTGCTCGAGGAGAGCGCAGGGCGAGGTGCGCGAGAAGCTCCTGTCGACGCTGTCGGAAGGCGCGATCGTCAAGGGCATCGTCAAGAACATCACCGACTACGGCGCGTTCGTGGACCTCGGCGGCATCGACGGCCTGCTGCACATCACCGACCTCGCCTGGCGCCGCGTCAAGCATCCGTCGGAAGTGCTGGCGGTCGGCGACGAGGTCACCGCCAAGGTCCTGAAGTTCGACCAGGAGAAGAACCGCGTCTCGCTCGGCATGAAGCAGCTGGGCGAGGACCCGTGGGTCGGCCTGTCGCGCCGCTATCCGCAGGGCACGCGCCTCTTCGGCAAGGTCACCAACATCACCGATTACGGCGCGTTCGTCGAGATCGAGTCGGGCATCGAGGGCCTGGTGCACGTCTCCGAGATGGACTGGACCAACAAGAACATCCATCCGACCAAGGTCGTGCAGCTGGGCGACGAGGTCGAGGTGATGATCCTCGAGATCGACGAGGAGCGCCGCCGCATCTCGCTCGGCATGAAGCAGTGCATGCCGAACCCGTGGGACGAGTTCTCGATGAACCACAAGAAGGGCGACAAGGTGAAGGGGATGATCAAGTCGATCACCGACTTCGGCGTGTTCGTCGGCCTTCCGGGCGGCATCGACGGCCTCGTGCACCTGTCCGACCTCTCGTGGTCGGCCACCGGCGAAGCCGCCGTGCGCGACTACAAGAAGGGCCAGGAAGTCGAAGCCGTGGTGCTGGCCATCGACGTCGAGCGCGAGCGCATCTCGCTCGGCATCAAGCAGCTCGAAGGCGATCCGTTCACCAACTTCGTCGCCATGCACGACAAGGGCAGCATCGTCACCGGCACCGTGAAGTCGCTGGACGGCAAGGGTGCGGTGATCACGCCTCGGCGGCGAGGTCGAGGGCTACCTGCGCGCGTCCGAGCTGTCGCGCGACCGCGTCGAGGACATGCGCACGCACCTGAAGGAAGGCGACTCGGTCAACGCGATGATCATCAACGTCGACCGCAAGAACCGCAGCATCAACCTGTCGATCAAGGCGAAGGACAACGCCGAGGAAGGCGAGGCGATGCAGCGGATCAGCGCGGAGAACCAGGGCGCCAACACGGGCACCACCAACCTGGGCGCGCTGCTCAAGGCGAAGCTGTCCGACACCAAGTCCAACGGCTGATCACGACGCGAGAGCTTACGCAATGACCAAATCGGAGCTGATCGACCGCCTCGCGGCGCAGTTTCCGCAACTGGTAGCCAAGGACGCCGAGCTCGCGGTCAAGATGATCCTCGACGCGATGGGCGAGTCCCTCGCGAAGGGCGAGCGCATCGAGATCCGCGGGTTCGGCAGCTTCGGCTTGAACTACCGGCCGCCGCGCACCGGACGCAATCCGAAGTCGGGCGAGAAGGTGCAGGTGCCGCAGAAGTTCGTCCCGCATTTCAAGGCGGGCAAGGAACTGCGGGAGCGGGTCGATTTTCCGGACGAGGCGCCGAAATAGAACGCGCTCGAGCGGAGATGCAGGTACGGGGCGGCGAGGCAACTCGGCCGCCCCGATTTTTTTGCGTGCGCATCCGCCGCTCACCGCGCGGGGGCGCGGTGGCATAATTCACGGATGCAGACCGTACGCTGGATCGTCGCCGCCGCCGTCTTCCTCGCGCTGCTGTTCCTGTCGCTGCAGAACAGCGATCCGGCGACCCTCAAGTTCTTCACGTTCGCGAGCTGGCAGGCGCCGCTCGTGGTCGTCGTGTTCATCGCGTTCGCGTCGGGCGTGGCCGTCGGGCCTGCTGGCCGGCGCGCTGCGCGCGGCACGCCTGAAGCGCCAGATCCAGCGCATGCGACGCGAGGCGCACTCGGGCGAGCGCGACCGCGCGGTCGCCGCCGGCGCCGCCCCGGGCACCGCGCCGGCCACGGGCGTCGGATTCACCCGCGGCGACCGCGTGCCCGACGAGCTCTGACGTGGATTTCGATCTGTGGTGGCTGCTGCCGATTCCCGGCGGTGTTCTTCGCGCTGGGCTGGATCGCCGCGCGCATCGACATCAAGCACCTGCTGCGCGAGTCGCGCGCGCTGCCGCTGTCGTACTTCCGCGGCCTGAACTTCCTGCTCAACGAGCAGCCGGACAAGGCGATCGAGTCGTTCATCGAGGTGGTGAAGGTCGATCCGCAGACCATCGACCTGCACTTCGCGCTGGGCTCGCTGTTCCGCCGGCAGGGCGAGATCGATCGCGCGATCCGCATGCACCAGAACCTGCTCGACCGGCCCGACCTGCCGGCGGACAAGCGCACGATCGCCGACCTACGAGCTCGCGCAGGACTTCCATCGCGCGGGCCTGCTCGACCGCGCCGAGGAGCTGTTCACCAAGCTCAACGGCACGCGCGTTCGAGCACTCGGCGCTCGTCGCATCTCATCTCGATCTACGAGACCGAGAAGGACTGGAGCGAAGGCCATCGCCGCGACGCGCCGGATGGAGGAGCTCGCGAAGCAGCCGTACTTCAAGGAGATCGCGCAGTACCACTGCGAGCTCGCGCAGGCGGCGCTGCTCAAGGCCGACTACGCGACGGCGGCGCGCCGAGCTCGACGCTGCGTTCGCGGCCTACCGCGGCTGCGCGCGCGCGCACGCTGCTCGCCGGCGACGCGCGAGGCGCAGCAGGGAGCGACCGCCGCACGCGATCGCGGCGTGGCAGAAGATCGAGTCGCAGAATCCCGCGTTCCTGTCGCTGGCGGCCGACCGCTTCGCGGACGCCTATCGCAAGCTCGGCGAATCGGCGCAGGGCATCCGCGTGCTGCGCAGCTACCAGGCGCAGTATCCGTCGCTCGATCTCCTCAACGCGCTGTTCACGCTGGTGCTCGAGCACGAGGGCCCGGACGCCGCCGCCGCGCTCATCAAGGACGAGCTCGCGCGCAATCCCACGCTGCTCGGCCTCGACCGGCTGCTGGAGGCGCAGCTCCTCGCCGCGCCGGCCGAGCGCCGCCACGACCTCGAGCTCGTCAAGGGACTCGTCGCCGCAGCACATCAAGCGCCTCGGAATGTACAAGTGCGACCATTGCGGCTTCCGCGCCAAGCAGTACTACTGGCGATGCCCCGGCTGCCTGCAAGTGGGAGACGTATTCGCCGCGGCGGACCGAGACGCCGGACGGGTACGCCTGAACCCCTTCCAACGTGTGAACGTACCGATGACGAACCTCCATGCCGCAGGCAACCGCGTCTTCGTCGCGCTCGATTTCGCCGATGCCGCGAAGGCGCTCGCGCTGGCCGATCGCCTCGACCCGCGCGCAATGCGGGCTCAAGGTCGGCAAGGAGCTCTTCGTCGCCGCCGGACCCGATCTCGTCCGCACGCATGGTCGAGCGCGGCTTCCCGTGTTCCTCGACCTCAAGTTCCACGACATCCCGAACACGGTCGCGAGCGCGTGCGCGGCGGCGACGCGGCTCGGCGTCGGCATGCTGAACGTGCACGCGAGCGGCGGCCGCGCGATGCTGACGGCGGCGCGCGAGGCGGTCGATCGCGCGGCGCGCGACGGCGGCACCGCGGCGCCGCTGCTCATTGCCGTCACGGTGCTGACGAGCCTCGGCGACGCCGACGTGCGCGAGGTCGGCTATCGCCGAGCACCGCGGCGGCGCTGGCCGTGCGGCTGGCGCGGCTCGCGCGCGACTGCGGCCTCGACGGCGTCGTCTGCTCGGCGCAGGAAGCGCCGGCGCTGCGCGAGGCGTGCGGACCGGCCTTCCGGCTCGTGACGCCGGGCATCCGTCTGGCCGGTGCCGCGACGCGACGACCAGGTGCGTATCGTCACGCCCGAAGCCGCGATCGCGGCCGGCGCGGACTATCTCGTGATCGGACGGCCGATCACGCAGGCGCCGGATCCCCGTCGCCGCGCTGTCGCGACCATCAACGCGGCCATCGCTGCCACGAGGATCGTCGCATGAAGATCACGATGATCGGCACCGGCTACGTCGGCCTCGTCACCGGCACCTGTTTCGCCGAGGTCGGCAACGACGTGCTTTGCCTCGACGTCGACGCGCGCAAGATCGCGATCCTGAACGGCGGCGGCGTGCCGATCCACGAGCCCGGACTCGAGGCGATGGTCCGCCGCAACGTGGCCGCCGGCCGGCTGCGCTTCACCACCGACGTCGATGCGTCGGTCGCGCACGGCGCGCTGCAGTTCATCGCGGTCGGCACGCCGCCCGACGAGGACGGCAGCGCCGACATGCAGTACGTGATCGAGGCCGCGCGCAACATCGGCCGGCGCATGACCGGCGCCAAGGTCGTCGTCGACAAGTCGACGGTGCCGGTCGGCACCGCCGATCGCGTCCGCGCGGCGATCGCCGAGGAGCTCGCGCTGCGCAGACGTCGCCTACCCGTTCGCCGTGGCGTCGAATCCGGAATTCCTGAAGGAGGGCGCCGCGGTCGAGGACTTCATGCGGCCCGACCGCGTGGTGATCGGCGCGGAGCGACGAGCGCGCGATCGCGGCGCTGCGCGCGGTGTACGCGCCGTTCATGCGCAATCACGAGCGCTTCCTCGTGATGGACGTGCGCTCGGCGGAGCTCACCAAGTACGCGTCCAACGCCATGCTCGCCACGCGCATCTCGTTCATGAACGAGCTCGCCAACCTCGCCGACCGGCTGGGGGCCGACATCGAGATGGTGCGCCAGGGCATCGGCTCCGATCCGCGCATCGGGTATCACTTCCTCTACCCCGGCGTAGGCTATGGCGGCAGCTGCTTTCCGAAGGACGTGAAGGCGCTGCAGCACACCGCGAGCCAGCTCGGCCATCCGCTGCAGCTGCTGGCCGCGGTGGAGCACGTCAACGATGCGCAGAAGCGCGTGCTGGTCGACAAGATCGTCGCGCGGCTGGGCGAGAACCTCGCAGGACGCACGTTCGCGGTGTGGGGCCTCGCGTTCAAGCCCAACACCGACGACATGCGCGAAGCCCCGTCGCGCGTGATCATCGACGCGCTGGCCGCCCGCGGCGCGCGCGTGGTCGCGTACGATCCCGTCGCCATGACCGAAGCCAGACGCGTGTTCGCCGATGCCCCGCACCTCGCGTACGCGGCGTCGCCGCTCGCCGCGTGCGACGGCGCCGATGCGCTGGTCGTCGTCACCGAGTGGCAGGAATTCCGCAGCCCGGACTTCGACGAGATCAAGCGGCGCCTTGCGCAGCCGCTGCTCTTCGACGGCCGCAATCTCTACCCGCCGGCCGACGTGCGTGCCGCGGGACTCGAATACTTCGGCATCGGGCGGCCATGAGCCCGCAGGGCCGTCCCAAGGGCGAATCCGCCCCGAAGCGCAAGGCGCGAAGGGTAGTCCAGTGAGCACGCCGCCGAACTCGCGCGTTTCTCCGCCTACCGCGACGCCGTGGCCCGGGCCCGGGTGCTGGTCGTCGGCGACGTGATGCTCGATCGCTACTGGTTCGGCGACGTCGAGCGCATCTCGCCGGAGGCGCCGGTGCCGGTGGTCAAGATCGCGCGCACCGAGGAGCGGCCGGGCGGCGCGGCGAACGTCGCGCGCAACGCGGCCGCGCTCGGCGCGCAGGCGAGCGCTGCTGTCGGTGATCGGCGCGGACGAGCCGGGCGACGCGCTCGGCGCGCCTGCTGGCGCAGGATCACGTCAGGACGTCGTTCCTGCGCGATCCGTCGCTCCCGACCACGGTCAAGCTGCGCGTGATCGGCCGCCAGCAGCAGCTCCTGCGCATCGACTTCGAGACCACGCCTTCGCACGAGGTGCTGGCGGCGAAGCTCGCCGATTTCGATCGCCTGGTGCAGGACGCCGACCTCGTGATCCTGTCCGACTACGGCAAGGGCGGCCTCGCGCACATCGCGACGATGATCGAGCGCGCGCGCGCGGCGGGCAAGCGCGTGCTGGTCGATCCCAAGGGCGAGGATTACACGCGCTATCGCGGCGCGACGATGCTGACGCCGAACCGCTCGCGAATTCCGCGAGGTCGCCGGCCGCTGGCGGGACGAGGCGAGTTCGCGGCGAAGGCCGAGGCCCTGCGTCGCGACCTCGCGCTCGAAGCGCTGCTGGTCACGCGTTCGGAGGAGGGCATGAGCCTCTTCACCGCCGACGGCGCGCTGACCATCGGCGCGCAGGCGCGCGAGGTGTTCGACGTCTCCGGCGCGGGCGACACCGTCATCGCGACGCTCGGCGTGCTGATGGCGGCGGGCGCGTCGACGGCCAGACGCGATGCGCATCGCCAACGAGGCCGCGGGCGTGGTGGTCGGCAAGCTCGGCACCGCCGTCGTGCATCCGCAGGAACTCGCCTGATCCCCATGGCCCGTCCCGTATCCGCGGACGACGGCGACGCAGCACCGGAGAAGTTCCGGCAGCAGGTCACCGCGCGCTTCGCGGTGCGCCTGCACATCGCGCTCATCCTTTCGGCGTGCTTCCTGGTGGGCCTCGCGGTGACCAAGGCGCTGCTGATGGCGGGGATCGGCGCGATGTGGATCCGCTATGCCGTGGCACTGTTCATGGCCTACCTCGCATTCCTCCTCGGCGTGCGCATCTGGCTGCGTTACGCGGGCTACGACCGGCGCATCCTGCCGTCGCGCCGGAGCAGCCTCGTCGACGGTGCCGACCTCCCGAGCTTCGGTGGCGGTGGCAGCTCGGGCAGCAGCGCGGAGCTCCCGGCTTCCGGGGGGGCGGCGGCAGCTCGGGCGGCGGCGGCGCGTCGGCTCGATTCGGCGGCGGCGGTGCGCTAGGCCCGGATTCGTCGTCCTCGCAGGCGCTGGCCTTTTCATCGTCGCAAGGCAGTGCGTCGTCGCGCGGGGGGCACGGCAGCGGCGGCGGCGGAATCGACTTCGGCGATGACGGCTGGGTGCTCCTCCTCCTCATCGCGCTCGCGGCGGCGGTGTTCGGCGCCGTGGTGTGGATCATCTACGCGGCGCCGGCGATCCTCGCCGACGCCGCTTTCGCCGGCATGCTGTCCGCCGGACTCGTGCGCTCCACCCGGCACATCGCGAGCGGCGGCTGGGTGGCGAGCGTGGTCGGGCATACGTGGTTCGCCGTTCGCGCTGGTCTTCGTGCTGGCGATCGCGTTCGCCGTCGTCGCGCAGAGGCACTACCCGGATGCGCGCACGCTCGCCGACGTCGTGCGCAGGCTGTAGCGCATGGCCAAGGCCAAATCCGTCTATTCGCTGCACCGAGTGCGGCGGCCTCGCGCCCAAGTGGCAGGGCCAGTGCCCGAGCTGCGGCGCGTGGAACACGCTGGTCGAGACGCTGGCCGCGCCCGCGGCGGTGCGCTTCGAGAACGTGTCGGGCGCTCGCTCCGCCGTGACGTCGCTCGCCCGCGTCTCGGCGCGCGAGAACGAGCGCATCCCCACGGGCATCGAGGAGTTCGATCGCGTGCTGGGCGGCGGGCTCGTGCCGGCGGCGTGGTGCTGCTCGGCGGCGACCCGGGCATCGGCAAGTCGACGCTGCTGCTGCAGGCGTCGGCGGCACTGGGGGCGGCGCGGCGCACGCTGTACGTCACCGGGCGAGGAATCGGTCGAGCAGATCGCGCTGCGCGCGCAGCGGCTCGGGCTCGTCAACGCGCCGGTGGAGCTGCTCGCCGAGGTGCAGCTCGAGGCGATCGTCGCGGCCATCAACGCGACGCAGCCCGAGGTCGTGATCGTCGACTCGATCCAGACCGTCTACACCGAGACGCTGCAGTCGGCGCCGGGCAGCGTGGCGCAGGTGCGCGAGTGCGCGGCGCAGCTCACGCGGCTCGCCAAGCAGCGCGGCGTGGTCGTGGTGTTCGTCGGCCACGTGACGAAGGAGGGCGCCATCGCCGGTCCGCGGGTGCTGGAGCACATCGTCGACACCGTGCTGTACTTCGAGGGCGACCCGCACTCGAGCTTCCGGCTGGTCCGGGCGATCAAGAACCGCTTCGGCGCGGCCAACGAGCTGGGCGTCTTCGGGATGACGGAGCGCGGGCTGAAGGGGGTCGCCAACCCTTCCGCGCTCTTCCTCTCGCAGCATGCGGAGGAGGTCGCGGGATCCGCCGTCGTGGCCACGCTCGAAGGCTCCCGGCCGCTGCTCGTGGAGATCCAGGCGCTGGTCGATCCGGTGCAAGGCGGGGTGCCGCGCCGGCTCGCCGTGGGCCTCGACCCGCAGCGCCTGGCGCTCCTGCTCGCGGTCCTGCACCGCCACGGTGGCGTGGAAACCGCCGGTTACGACGTCTTCGTGAATGCCGTCGGGGGTGTCCGCATCCTGGAGCCGGCGGCCGATCTTGCCGTCCTTCTGGCAATCAATTCATCCTTACGAAACAGGCCATTGCCGTCCAAATCTCTAGTATTTGGCGAGGTCGGGCTCGCGGGGGAAATCCGGCCGGTCCAGCGTGGGCAGGAGCGCATCCGCGAGGCGGCCAAGCTCGGCTTCACGCAAGTGCTGGTACCGTCCGCCAACAAGCCGAAGCACGGGATCGACGGAGTGACGATCCTCTCCGTCGATCGCGTCGACCAGGCGCTTTCGGCGTTGCGCGACGCCTGAAGCATCGCCGGATGACGGCGCGTCCCGCAGTCGCGCCGTCATCCGGCAGTCACTGGACAGAAGTGCAGACGGGCGGCTTGGTCGGCACGTGGTGCGAAAAGCTGTCCGTGCCAATCGTCACCTTGTTGGCGGTCCACGCCACCGCGTCGGTGGTCCCGACATAGGCCAGCTGGTTCTGCTTCGCCGGCTCGGGAAGGACGAACTTCGGCTCCATCGTGTAGAGCATCGACGGCTTGTAGACCGTCGGCGCTGCCGGATCGCCGCCGCAGAACGACGGCCCCGGAACGTAGGACGGATCGGCGATCTCGACCGTGTAGGTCGTGCAGCCTTGCGGTGGGCACCCGTACATGGACTCGCCCGCCTTCGGACACGCGGGATCCGAGCTGTTGATGCAGCTGCCGATGGGGCTCGTCGCGTCCGCGTTGCGCTCGGTCTGGGCGACGTAGAAGAACAGCATGCCGGTCTTGGCATCGTAGTGGTACTTGGTGAAGTCGGGCCGGCCGTTGGTCATCGCACTGAACTTGGCGAAATCCGGCTCTTCCGCCAACGGCGGCCCGACCTCGTAGATGCAGGAGTCCTTGTTGTCCGCGTCCTTCGCCTCCTTCGTCCCGGCGGGGCAGCTGCCGCCCGTGGGCTTGATCACGACGCCGTCCGCCGGGCAGCCCTTGGTCCTGTCCAGGTTCGGGAGCGAAAGGTATTCGAAGTTCTCGCAGGTCTGGCCGTCGTACAGGCTGGTCAGCTTGTTGAAGTACTGGCGCAGCTTCGGGTTGATCGTCTCGGCGCCGGCGCCGCCCCACGACTTGTAGCCGCGGTCGATGTTGAACTTGGGCGACTTCGGGTGCGAGCGATCCTTGTTGGTGTAGCACACGCCGACGCGCACGAAGAAGGGATCGGTGTCCATGTTGGGCTTGACCACGTCGGTCAGGCCGACGTTGATGTAGCGGGGAATGCCGGGGGTGGGCCGCAGCGTCTTGGGGTCCTCGCCGATGGCTGCGCTCGCCGTCACGGTGTAACCCATGCCGTGCGTGAACTTGGGCTCCCACAGGCCCTGGTTGTTCCGGCTGTGCAGGGTCATCGACGCGTGCTCGGTGTTGCCGGCGGCATCGGTCACGTAGAGCGAGTCGCGCGTGAACGTCACGAACTGGGTGAGCTGATACGTGCCCTCGACGAGGGGGCCCCGGCTGCGTCCGTCCTCGCCGGCCAGCGCGCTGAACTCGAACGTGGCCATGTTGTTGGGCGACATGAGCGAGGTCGGGATGCCCTGGCGCTTCTCATCGGCCCCGCCCATCGAGTCGCATTCGTCGACCGAGTTGGACGACGCGTTGAACGGCAGGTTGTTGAGCGAGATGGCGTGCGTCCCCGCCACTTTCGCCTTCGTGTCCGGGTCGATCACGATGTACCCGGTCAACGACCCGTCGATATCGATCACCGCGGTGTTCTTGTCGCCGTCGTTGAACTTGGCGAGGTTCACGTGCTCGGTGTAGATCTGGTGCCGCAGGTCCGAGTTCACGAACTCGAGCCCGCGGACTTCGGTGGCCGTCGGATACGCGCTCTGGTTGCTCTCGAACCAGCCGAGCGCGGCGTCGCCCTCGTATACGTTGACCCCGTAGGCGTATTGGTTGAACTTGTCGAGCAGCGCCGCGTCACGAACGGTCATGAGCGGCTTGGGAGCCTTGAGGAAGTTCACGAAGCGCGTGTCGTGGATGCGCACCGGGCCGTCGTAGATGTAGAACCCGTGCATGTTCCAGAACGGGCTGGGGTAGCTCTTCTCGTAGGCGTCCTTGGCGTTCGGGTTCATGTCCACGCACCCCGGCATCTCCGCCGGGCCCATCGGACCGACCTTCCAGTTGCCGTTGATATCGGTCGGGCAGGGACCCCAGCGGTCCACGTTGTTGGTCGACATGCCCATCACGACCGAGTTGACCAGCAGCTCCCAGCCGCCCGGGGCGTTGCCGTCGAGCCCCCCGGAGGTGACCAGCGACACGCCCTTGCGGTTGGTCGCGACGCGCGCGTTGTCGAAGACGAACCACATGGGCCGCATCCAGATGGCGCGGTTGCGGATGCGCGAAGCGGTGAAGCCGTCGAAGCGCGCAATGAGGTTGAACCCCTTCGGATCGCCGCCGACCTTGGGAAAGAGCTGCTCCGAGACCACGGCCCCCTCCGGCTCGCCGAAGATGCCGTCGAAGCAGCCGTGCACGCGGTTGTTGCGGAACGTGCCCACCACCTCGTTCTTGGTGGTGTAGGTGAAGACGGGCTTGCTGTCCTGGTAGTAGTCCTGCGGCGGCACGTACCAGTAGCCGCGGCCCAACCCCTGGCAGCCCGCGACGGAATTGCCCTCAGGATCGCGGACGGATTGATGATCCAGAAGCCCGTGGGCGGCTCGTAGTAGTACTCCGGGTTGTTCGGATCCGTCTGGTCGCACGGCGCGTAGGGCTTGTTGTTCTCGTAGGGATTGCGCTCGGCGATGAGCCGGCCGATGTTGGGATCGACCCGGTAGCACTTGCCGTGCGTGGGATTGTTCTGCCGGTCGAGGTTGCGGATGCCGAGCCCGGTGTAGCCGAGCGAGGCGGCCATGTTGTCGCCGTCCCACCAGCCGGGCGTCGCATACGGCAGCGATCCGGTCGGCAGCCCGAAGTTGTTGTTCATCACCCCGACCACCAGATTGTTGGTGAATTTCGTCCGCCCTTCGTGGCCCATCTCCTGGTAGAAGCTGTGCCCGATGATGCGCGCGCAGACGTTGTTGTCGAAGGTGACGTCGTCGGACATGTGGATCGTCATGCACTTGTTGTAGCTGTGATGGACGCTGTTGGCGTTGACGCGCTGGTTCGTGACGGGACCATCCATGTGGAAGTGGATGGGATAGCTGCCGAGCGCCTCCTTGCCGAACTTCTCGAGTTCCACGCCTTCCAGGACGAACTTCGAGAAGCCCATGCACGCCTTGGTCTCTCCGCCCCAGTTGCGCGTCTTGCTCCCCGCCGAGTCGTCCGTCGTCGCCGTGAGCTTGACGTTGCGCGTGATGAGCCCGACTTCGGCACGCTCGTCGACGCCGTAGTTGGCCGCGGCGCCCTTCCCATAGCTCGCTGAGCGGACGCCCGGCGTATCGCCCGCCGCCGGGCCGGGGTCCTCGCCGCCGAAGTGGTAGTGCTTGAGCGGCTGCTTCAGCACGACGGGCCAACCCTTGCGCTCGCTGTCGTACGCTTCGAACTTTTCGATCTGCGCGAACTCCGACTCGAAGGGGCTGTAGCTCGTGGTGGCGATGACGATCCAGTCGCCTTCCTGCCAGGCCCCAGCGCCCTTGTTCACTTCGCTCGCAAGGAGGATGCGGGTGCCGTTCAGGCCATTCTTCACCGGCGCGCCGATGCCCGCCATCGTCTCGTATTCGCTCGGGCCGGCGGCCGCCGCCAGGTGCGTCCAGCTCACACCCCCGCGTGCCGGAACACCGCGCGCGCCGCGCATCTCGAGGCTGCCGCCCTCCATCACGGCGATGCCCTTGTAGATGATTTCGCAGCGATCCAGGCGTTCCTGCGTCTGCTCGTTCGGCTTGGGCATGCGGTCGCCCGCGAACCGGATGGTCACCTGGTTGCCGATGTTGCCTCTGCCGATCGGCGCCGAGTCCGTTCCCACCGTCATCTCGCCGTTCCTCTCGACGACGATCGACGTCGGTGGAGAAATCGATCTGGGCGTCTTCGAACACCAGCTTTCCGCCTCGCTTCACGCGCACTTCGTCGTACGCGTAGGTGCCCGCCTTGACGCGGCATTCCTTCGTGACGTTGATGTCGCGATCCCCATGCGAACCCGGCGTCAGCACGCCGGAGTCGCAGTGATCCGGCGTTCGCTGGGCCTGCACCGACCCGCACCATGCGGCGGCGGCGAGGAGAAGGGCGGCAAACGGAAGGCGGGCGGCGAGGCACATCGTCATGCGGAAACTCCCGAACAGGACAGGGGACGGCAAAGGGTCAGAAGCGGTACGCGAACCCGAGGGCTAGCGTTTGCGCCCAGAAATCGGTCGTCTGGAACGAGAACGACGGCTGCGCAGGTCCGCTTGGCGTGAGCGTCGTGTCGCCGGTCCAGGCCACGTTCAGCGTGGTGTTGATCGTCCGGTTGATCTGCTCGCCGGGACGCACGACGCTGCTCGCATACAGGAACGAGTACCCGAGGTAGACGGTGGCCTGCGGTGTCAGGCGATACCCCAGGTTGATCCCGATCTCCGGCACCACCGCGAACGTGCTGCGCGAGTGGTCGCCGCTGTTGGGGGCGAGCGCGTAGTAGCCGCCCGGGAAGATCTGCGTCGAACCGAAATCGTTGAAGTCGTTGGTCTCGAGGTATCCGTCGATCGACACGCGCTGCTGCATGCCACCGAGCGCGACCTTGCCGGTCACGGTGCCGATCCACGGGCCGTCGTCGTAGGCGGCGCGGGCACCGAACTGCAGGCCGTAGAAGCGGTTGCGCGCGTCGAAGCTGTCGGTGGTGTTCCAGACGTCGATCGGGTTCGGCGCGATGTAGGGGCTCGACGTGGCGATGGTGTACGACTCGCGCAGTTGCAGGAACCGGAAGCCGCCCAGGAGCTCGCTGCGCCACGCGCCGCGTGCGGGCAGGGACCAGGTCGCGTTCAGCTCGAACCCGCCCAGATTGTTGTCGAACGTCGCTTGCGCGCTGCCGGCGTATTCGGGCGAGTTGGAGATCGAGCTGACCAGCTCCTGACCGGTGGCGGCGTCGACGTAGGGCAGCAGCAGGTCGGTCGAACCGAGCTCCCCGCTCGAGCTCACGCTGCTCGAGGTGCTCCGGGACGGCATGTAGAACCCGGTGACCTCGACGCCCCAGCGGCTGTCCACGCGGTAGTTGCCGGTGATCCTGAAGCCGGCGTTGGGATTGGTGTCCACCGAGCCGCCGCCCAGCAGCACGTTGACACCGGGCTGCGCCAGGAAGTCGTCGATGATGATCGGCACGGGCGTGGGACTGCTCTTGAACCACGCCGACAACGCCTCGGCGCCGAACGACCAGCGGCTCTCGCTCGCCACCGGCGTCGCCGTGCCTTGCGCAAGCGCGGCGCTTGCCGCCGAGGATGCCACGAATGCCACCATTGCCGCTCGCCGCATGGCGTCGAGTCTCCCTGTTGACGACGAAGAAACGGAACCCGGATGCGCAACAGGCTGCGAGGCTATCGTGCGTCGGCGCACCGGGTCAAGGACGACAGTGCGTTGTCGTGAACGAGAGGCCGGGACTTGCCCGTGCGCGAGCACGTGCGCGAGGTGCGACGCGCGCGTACCGATCGATCGCCGGCAACGGCGCGTCGCGCGCGTTGCGACCCGTATGGCGCCGGAATGCATCATGGAAGACAATGATCCAATGAAGGTTCCGCGATCGAGCGCGCCATGTCGATGCCGCCGCACGGCGGCTCGTGCCGCGCGGCTGCCGTCGTCGTCGGCCAGCGGCAGGCCATGACGTCGAGTGCGTTCATGCCGCCGAGCGAAGGCCTGCGGCGCGCCATTGCGTGGCTCGCGGAGCAGGGCGGATGGACGGCCCGCCTCGTGGAGGAGGCATGCCAGCAGTTCGACGTGACGCCGGCGGACGAGGAGTTCCTGTACCGCGAAATGCACCGCCAGCACGAGGATGAGCAGCGGCGACGGCGCGGGCCGCCGACGGTGTGACATGGACGGAATCGTGCGGCGCCAACTGCCCATAGCGCATTGACTCGCGTTCCTCCACTCAGCTCGCACGTGCCCGCATGAAGCAGGTCGACGCCGTCAAGCGCTCCCGGGATGCCTTCCGCGAGTTTCGGCGGGAGGCAGTCGAACAGTCCATTCCGGAGCGATTCGAGCAGGTGGTTGCCGCCCGGCCGGACGCGCCTGCCGTGTGCACGCCGGAGCGCTCCCTGACGTACGACGCGCTCAACCGCGCCGCCAATCGCCTCGCCGCCGCCATTCACGCGCGGCACGGCGACAGCGAGGAGGTGGTTGCGCTCCTGCTCGATCAGGGTGAAGACGCGGTGACCGCGATCCTGGCGGCGTTGAAGGCGGGCAAGATCTACCTGGCACTGGATCCGGCTCATCCGGCGCCACGGCTCGGCGCGATGCTCGACGATGCCCGCGTCCGCCTCGTCGTGACGAACGCCCGGCATGCGGATCTCGCCGCGCGTCTGGCCGCGCCTGATCGCATGGTGCTGAAGATCGAGGATACCGCGGCGTCGCGTGCCATCGAAAATCTGCGGATCCCGCTCGCCCCGGAGCGCCTTGCCTACCTCTTCTACACGTCCGGTTCCACCGGACAGCCCAAGGGAGTGGTCGACAGCCACCGCAACGTGCTCCACAACGTGATGCGATACACGAATCATCTTCGCATCTCCGCGACGGACCGCCTGACCCTCATCCAATCCCCGAGTTTCAGCGGCACGGTGTCGAGCCTGTTTTCCGCGCTCCTGAATGGCGGCGCGATCTGTCCGTACGCGCTGCGCGAGAACGGGCTTGCGCCGATGGCCTCGTGGATCAACGAGCTTCGGATCACGATCTACCACTCGGTACCGATCATCTTTCGCGCCATGCTGGCCGATCCGTCGCGGTTCCCCACGCTGCGCGTGGTCCGGCTCGAGGGCGACCAGGCCCTGCCGGCCGATGTCGCTTTGTTTCGCGCGCGATTCGAGCCAGCGTGCCTGTTGGCCGTCGGGCTCGGTGCCACGGAAACCTTGTATCTACGATCGGGCAGGTGCGATCCGCGCTGGCGCCGTATCTGCCCGAGGCGATGATTCCGTCCGCACTGGTGGTGCTCGATCGATTGCCGCGCGACGCCAACGGCAAGCTGGACCGGCGCGCACTGGGTGCGCCCGTCGTGAGCGTGACCTCGCGGCAACTCCACGCGCGTCCAGCAGGCGACGCTCTCGAACGAGAGCTGATCGCCATCTGGGAGCAGCACCTGAAGCGCCGCGGTCTCGGGGCAACCGACGATTTCTTCGAACTCGGCGGCGATTCGCTGCTGGCCGCGCAGACCGTTCTCGCCATCGAGCGCGCTACCCACGTGCGGTTGTCCCCCAATGCGCTTTACGTCGCCCCGACCGTGGCTCAGCTCGCCGCGCACCTTCGCAGTCAGGCCGGCGCGGCGCCGTCACCGGGCGGGGAGGGGGGACGCGGTCAACCTGGCGATGGCGCGGCCGACAGCATCCTGGTGCCGATGCAGCCGCTGGGGTCGCGGCCGCCTCTCTTCTTCGTTCACGACCATGGCGGAAGTCTCGTCGGCTATGCGGACCTGGTGCGACGTCTCGGGCTCGACCAGCCGTGCTACGGACTGCGCAGTCCTTGGGAGCGATCGCCGAGACACGGCGCCGGCGACGCTCGAGGAGATGGCGACACGCTATCGCGTTGCGATCCAAGGCCTGCAGCCGGCCGGGCCCTACCAGCTGTGCGGGACCTGCTTCGGGGGCGTGCTCGCGTTCGAGGTCGCGCGGCAGTTGATCGCACGCGGCGAGCCGGTCGCACTGCTGGCGATCATTGCCGTCACGCCATTCGATTTTCCCGGCCTCGTGTCGGCGAATGCCGGCCGGCTGTTCGCGTTGCACGGCGCCCGCGCGCGCTGCATCCCGCGAATGCGCTACTACGCTGCGCGTCTCGGCGGTCTCACCTGGAAGGAAGCGCTGCGCTATCTTCGCGGTCGATCGAAGCGGGTGATCCCGTTGCTGCGAAACCGCTGGCGCGCGCTTGTGCGTCCGCACGCCGTGCGTCCTCGCTGCCTGAGCGGTCCGCGCTTCGCGAGCATCACGACCGGGTCTTCCAGCGATATGAGGCTCGGCCGTTCGGCGGCCGGGCTACGCTCTTCCTCTCCTCGTTGTCGGTGGAGCACTACTCGAGCGACCCGGCGCGCGATTGGCGGCCGCTGGCCGTCGAGGGAGTCGATGTTGGCCTCATCGAGGCCGCCGGCGGCGACATGTTGTCCGAGCCGCATGTCGAAGTATTGGCCACGCACCTGCAACGGGACCTGACGCCACCGCAGCACGTGCCATGGAACTCGCGGCAGCCGTCGAAGAACGCGGCCTGAATTCGGCCAAGTTCCAGGTCTTCTGACTTCGCCTTATACTGGCATTGCAGGAGATGGCATTCCTCCTCTAACCGCCGCAAGGCTGATGATGCCTACGATACCCGCCGGACTGCCGGTCGGGGCGTAGGCGGCTCGTCACCCTGCCTGCGTCCAGCCTGGCCCGTGCGTGTCGTCGCATCCTTTGACACGGAGGTCGCTTGGGCTTGCTCTTGTCCGTTGCAGACAGTGCGGCTGCCGCCATCGTCGCTCCGCTGCGCCGGGGCTTGGGCTCGACGCTCGACCCCGTCTTTCCCCTGCTACCGCTCGGAACGCCGACGGCCATCGTGGCCGGCGGCACGCTCATGGGCGTCGCTGTCGCGCTGCTGGTCCGACACGCGGACGCAGCGCCCGAAACGCGCCTCGCCATCACGACCGGAACGGGCCCGTGGCTTGCGCGATTGCAACTTGGAGGAGCTCCAACATGAACGCTGTCGCCCTTCGCTTCTACGTGCACCAGCCGCGCAAGCATGGCCACGAGCGGCTCTACGACTGGCTCCTGGAACAAGCCAAGGGTCTGGGCATCCATGGCGGCTCGGCATTCTTCGCGACCGCCGGCTACGGTCGGCATGGCGTCATTCACGAGCAGCGCTTCTTCGAGCTTCCGGAAGTTCTCCCCGTCATGGTCGAATTCATCGTGACGGCGGAGGAAGCAGACAGGCTGCTCGACATGGTGCGTCGCGAGAAGATCCACTGCTTCTGCACCCGCACGAACACCGAGGTCATCCTCATCGACGACTCCGGCGCCGTGCCACAGAAGGAGTCCCGAGCGTGACTGACATCTTCGCGCACGCGGCGCTATGGCTCGGTCTCGCGCTCATCGCCACCTTGCTTTCCATCTGGCTGGGCATCGCAACCGCGATGTCGGAGATTGTCGTCGGCACGGTTGCGCAGCTGCTGCTCGGCGCCCTGATCGGGAGTGCAGTCCTTGGAACGGACCAATCCTGGGTGCGCTTCCTGTCCTCGACGGGTGCGGTGCTGCTCACGTTCCTGGCCGGCGCCGAGCTTGACCCCGACGTCATGCGCAAGAGCTGGAAGGAGACCTGCGGGGTCGGCTCGATTGGCTTCATCGCGCCGTTCCTGGGATGCACGGCAGTGGCGTACTACCTGCTCGACTGGACTGCGTCGTCGAGCTGGCTCGCCGGCATCGCTCTGTCGACGACGTCGGTGGCCGTGGTCTACGCAGTCATGCTGGAGTTCGGCTTCAATCGCACGCAGTACGGCAAGACGGTGCTGGCCGCATGCTTCGTGAACGACCTGGCCACGGTGCTGGCGCTGGGGTTGATGTTCTCGCCCTTCACCATCAAGACGCTGGTATTTGCCGGTGCCTGCGTGGTCGCCTTCACCATCCTCCCATGGCTTACCCCGCGGTTCTTCCGGCGGTTCGGCGATCGACCCTCCGAGCTCGAGGCCAAATTCCTCCTGTTGTGCATGTTCGGGCTCGGCGCTCTGGCGCTCTGGGCCGATAGCGAGCCGGTTCTGCCCGCTTACATCATGGGAATGGTGCTGGCCGGCACGGTGGGCAAGGACCATGCGCTCATCCGCCGGCTGCGCACCTTGACGATCGGCTTTCTCACGCCGTTCTATTTCATACGCGCGGGGTCGTACGTGTCGGTCCCGGCACTCATTGCCGCCCCCGCGGCATTCGTGGTTCTACTGGTCGCAAAGATGGTGTCCAAGGTTGTCGGGGTCTATCCGATGACGCGGGTCTTCGGGTCGCCGCGGCAACAGGGCATCTACACCACGCTCATGATGTCCACCGGGCTGACCTTCGGAAGCATTTCGGCGCTGTTCGGGCTCACTCACCACATCATCACCGACGCTCAGTATTCGTATCTCATTGCCGCGGTCGTGGCGAGTGCAGTGGTTCCGACGCTCATCGCCAACGCCTTCTTCTTGCCGAGGCACTTGCTCCCGGCGCCGACGAGCGGGCATGAAATGAGTTCCGAGGCAGCCGCGGTTGCGGTCCAAGGAGATCCCAAATGAACGCTCGGATATTGTGTGGCTATGATGGCTCGACTGCGGCCGGGAAGGCCTTCGATTTTGCCGTATCGCTCGCGGCGGCGTTCGGAGGGGAGTTGCGCGTGCTTGCCGTTGCGCAGCCCCCCGAGCCGCCGGAGGACGTCGAGACCGAAGCGCTATTGGAGTCGGCCCAGGTCCACTTCGAAAAGCAGTTCGCGGCCCTGCGGCAGAATGCGTCCGCCAAGGGCGTCTCCCCGCAATTCGAGGTTGCGTCGGGACATCCGGCCGAGCAGATCCTCTATCACGCCGATCGCTGGAAAACCGACCACATCGTGCTCGGACATCGCGGCAAGAACATGTTCCAGCGCTGGCTGATGGGGTCGGTGTCGCATCGTGTCCTGTCGTATGCCACTTGCACCGTGACCATCGTTCGTTAGCGGGCCGTGATTGCGCTCGACATTCCGGGTTTCGCGGTCCTTTGCCTCGAGCATCTGGTCCTGGACTTCAATGGAACACTCGCCGTGGACGGCTCGCTCCTTTCCGGAGTGGGGCCCTTGCTCGCCGAACTCGCCGAGCAACTGCAGGTGCATGTGCTCACAGCGGACACGTTCGGGCGGGCGACCGCAGAGGTCGCCGGCCTGCCTGTACGATTGACCGTCGTCCGCGGCGGCGATGAGTCCGAGGCCAAGCTCCGGTATGTGCAGAGCCTCACGTCATCGCGGGTGGTCGCGATTGGCAACGGCAGAAACGATGTCCTCATGCTGGGCGCCGCGGCCATCGGAATCGCCGTTGTCCAACGAGAGGGCGGCGCCGCAGCCACGATTGGCGCCGCGGACGTCATCGCCACCAGCGTACTCGATGCGTTGGAGCTGATTCGGAGCCCGCGGCGGCTGATAGCTACGCTGCGATCCTGAGGTGATGGGTGGAAATAAGATCTGTCGGGCAGTCCCTAGGGAAAGGGCAAATGTCGAAATCGCCCAAGGGTTGTCGGAGTTTCGCAGAACGTGCCCTTTCGGCAGGTGCAGGGGCCGAAATTCGAAACCAAGATCTGTCGAAAGCCTGTGTGGCGCTCTCCGGCGAGCCAAGAGCCTCCGGTCCGCGCTGGAAACCTTGCGAAACGTGCGGGGGCACCGAGCAAAATTCGGGGCCGAGTGCACGGGACAGTCCTCAATGCGCACGACGGTTTTCGGGTAGTCGCAAATTCGCCGTGGTTCGGGCTTCGCCATCCGACCTCCTGCAGTGACCGTCAACTGCACGCCCGAGACCCGGTCGTTGGCGCCTGGATGGCAACTACCCGCTCCTCAGCGGCCATCGGATGATGTTGGACGTACTGCTGCAGCCGGCCACGAGCGGGCATACACGGACGGCAGCAAGACTACCCGTTACCGGCCATTCAACGACTGACGCATCCAGCTACACAAATAATAAACCCCGCCGGAGCGGGGCATGTACTGGCGCAAGCTTAGTTAATTCTTCCGGCGCGAGAAGCCGAGGCCGGCGAGTCCGAGGCCGACGAGTGCGAGCGTCGCGGGTTCAGGGGCGGGAATCGCGTCGTTGGTCAAATTGAATGCAAGATGCGCATTAATCGCACCCCACTCGTTGGTATCGCAGAAGATACCTCCGCAATACTGGTAATCCGTCGATCGTCGAGACGCCGGAAAAGGACGTTGTTTCCATGCCCCACCCGCCCAAGCTTGTGGTGTTTGAAACACCCACCCAATATTGCGTCGACGGATTGAGCACGACCGGACCCACAAATGCCAAGTATGAATATTCCAAATATGTGGGGCTATTAGGGTCGAAGGTGGGCATGGTATTTCCGGTTGCCGTTTGATTGGCGTTTCCAACGCTATATGCCGAGCCAATTAGGCTTCCGGGCGTACCCGAGTTATCTGTATAAAAACTCAAAGTAAAGTCCCCAGCGGGACATGTCGGGCCAATATAGCAACCTCCCCACCAATGGACATGTCAGTGACCGTCGATGCGCCCGGTTGAAGTGTGAAAGGTACGGCGTCGGCCGTGCCAAAAGAGGTTGTTGGCATCGGCGTAATAGGTTCCGCCTTGATCCGGCGAACCGCCGTCATAAATCACCGCCGCCGAGGCGGTTCCAATTGCGTAGCCAACGAGGAGAAGCGCAACCGCACTTGCCGCAATCTTGCCCATTGCGAACCCTCCCAGAAGCATGCGCGTTATCCCCACGAGCATGGTGGCAAACGCGATCGCAAATGGGAGAGCATTTAGCAGGCCACGATTACAAGCGATTGATTTTGTTTACGTCGCCAGGAAGACAAGGCGGCCCGCGATCGCGACTTGTCAAATCGCTCGACAGTTGCGATGACCCGGCGGGCGGACCAATCGGAGGCCGCGTCGAGTCTGCTGGCGTGAATCGACGGCGCCCGCGACTGGGAACTGAACCGGCGTGCGGGTCTCGACTGCGACCTGCAGCCGCCGGAAGCTGCGATCCGAACGGCAGTTTCCATTCGGTTCAATGCTCGCTTCCGGCACGGCCCGATGTCGGGAGTGGGTGTGCGCCGTGCAAAGGCGGCGCTTTCCAGTGGGTGTGAATCCCACCCGGCGAACTGCTCCAGCCGGTAGCAACCGGAGCAGTCAGGGAGGTGACGAACCGGCTGAAGCCTCTGGGTAAAGCGAGCCACGAATTGGTGGCAGCGCGAGTGTGCAGGCCGCAACGCGAGTGAACGCCGAGCAGGCCTCGAAAAGGACGATGCAGAGGCCGACCCGACTACCCTCGGGGAAGGCCGTGGTCGCTGGACGAGATGAGCAAGGCAGGACCGCCGGCGGCTCTGCCGGGGTAGTGGCGGCGGCATGTACACAAGGAAAGCGCGCGCAACACGGGAAGCCTCGCGGGGTGGCGGGTGACCGCCAACCGGAGGCCCGTGAGGGACGGACCGGGCGCAGTGGGGTGGCGGAGAGGCCCGTAGTACCGATGAAGCCGGGTAACGCCGGTGGAGGGAAGGGGCCTTAGTTCAAGGACGAGCGTCAGCAAGCAGCGAGGGAGCAGGAGATTGGCGATGAGCCTAGCAACTCCGGAAAGTGTCCAGAAACTGCAGACGGCGTTGCACGCCAAAGCGAAGGGAGAGCCGGGCTATCGCTTCTACTGCCTGTACGACAAGGTGTACCGTGACGACGTTCTGGCCCATGCCTACGCCCGCTGCCGCGCCAACAAGGGCGCGCCGGGCGTGGACGGCCAGACGTTCGCGGACATCGAGGCGTACGGCGTGGAGCGGTGGCTGGGGGAACTGGCGGAGGACGCTCAAGGAAGAGACGTATCGACCGGAGCCGGTCCGGCGGGTGTAGATCCCCAAGCCGGACGGCAAGCAGAGGCCGCTTGGGGATCCCGACGATCCGGGACCGGGTGGTGCAGACGGCGGCGGTGCTGGTGCTGGAGCCGATCTTCGAGGCCGACCTGCAGCCGGAGCAATACGCCTACCGGCCAGAGCAGGACGCGTTGGACGCGGTGAAGCAGGTCCACGGGCTGCTGAATCGCAGGGCATACGGAGGTGGTGGACGCGGACCTGAGCGGGTACTTCGACAGCATCCCGCACGCGGAACTGATGAAGTCGCGTGGCGCGTCGCGATCGATGCGACAAGCGTGCTGCTGCATCTGATCAAGATGTGGCTCGAGAGCGCCGGTGGAAGAAACCGACGACCGCGGGCGAAGACCGCGAACGACCCGCAACAAGGACGAGGGGCGCGGCACGCCGCAAGGCGCTCCGATCTCGCCGCTGCTGGCCAATCTGTACATGCGTCGGTTCGTGCTGGGCTGGAAGATACTGGGGCACGAGAGCGCGTCTGGACGCCCACATCGTCAACTACGCCGATGACTTCGTGATCTGCTGCCGCGGCACCGCCGCACAAGGCGATGGCGGCGATGCGGAAGATGATGGGACGGCTGCAGCTGACGGTGAACGAGACCAAGACGCGGGTCTGCCGCGTGCCGCGAGAGAACGTTCGACTTCCTGGGTTACACGTTCGGACGGTGCTACTCGCCGCGGACGGGCAGGCTCGTACATCGGGACGCGGCCGTCGAAGAAGGAGATCGAGGGCTGCTGCGAGACGATCCACGAGCTGACACGGCGGCATGCGACGTGTCAGACGGAGGCCGCGGACCTGGTGCGGAAGCTGAACCGGATGCTGCTCGGCTGGGCGAACTACTTCTGTCTTGGGCCGGTGAGCCGGGCCTACCGAGCGTCGACCGCACGCCGCGACATCGGCTCCGTCAGTGGCTGTGCGACAAGCACAAGGTGCAGGCGCCGCGGATCGACACGAGACTATCCCCGACGCACCTGCATCAGGAACTTGGGCTCATCCGCCTGACGCGACTCGGCCGCGAACCTCCCGTGGGCGAAGGCGTGAAGTCCTTGTCCGAGAGCCGGATGCGGGAAATCCGCCGTCCGGTTCGATGAGCGGGAGGTGGAAACGGAGCACGGCGAGGCTAGTTGGGCACCGGCAGACGAAAGGGGTGAACCGCCCCGGGATTCCAGGAGACTCCAATCTTTGAGAGGATGGAGTCATGAGCACATCGAAGCGTTATTCCCCTGAGGTCCAGGAGCGCGCGGTCCGGCTGGTGTTCGAGCAGCAAGGTGAGCACGAGTCGCAGTGGGCGGCGATCGGCGCGATTGCGAGCAAGATCGGCTGCACCGCGGAGACCTTGCGGAAGTGGGTGCGCCAAGCCGAGCGCGACCAAGGCAAGCGCAGCGGCCTGTCCAGTTCCGAGCGCGACCGGGTCAAGGAGTTGGAGCGGGAGAATCGCGAGCTGAAGCGGGCCAACGAGATTCTGCGCAAGGCGTCGGCTTTTTTCGCCCAGGCGGAACTCGACCGCCGACCGAAGTGATGGTGGCGTTCATCGACGCCCACCGCGCCGTCCATGGTGTCGAGTCGATCTGCGCGCAGTTGCCGATCGCGCCGTCGCAGTACTACGCGCACAAGGCGCGGGAGGCGAACCCCGAGCGGTTACCGCCGCGATTGCAGCGGGATCGTGATCTGGTGCCGGAGATCCGCCGCGTACACGAGGAGAATTTCCGGGTCTACGGCGCGCGCAAGGTCTGGCGGCAACTCGGACGCGAGGGGCGGGTCGTGGCTCGGTGCACCATCGAGCGGTTGATGCGAATGCGAGGGACTGCAGGGTGTCGTGCGCGGCCGCAGGCGGCGGACGACGTTCGGCGATGACCGTGCCGAGCGGCCACTGGATCGCGTCAACCGCCAGTTCCAAGCCAGTCGACCGAACGAGCTCTGGGTGGCCGACTTCACCTATGTCGCCACCTGGACCGGCTTCGTCTACGTCGCCTTCGTGATCGACGTGTTCGCACGCCGGATCATCGGCTGGCGGGTGGCGCGCTCCATGCACACCGAGTTGGTTCTGGACGCGCTGGAACAGGCGCTGTGGGCGCGTTCCGGCGCCAAAGGCGTCGTCCATCATTCGGACAGGGGCCGGCAATATCTGTCGATTCGGTACAGCGAGCGGCTGGCCGAGGCCGGCGCCGAGCCCTCGGTGGGCAGCGTCGGTGATTCCTACGATAACGCGCTGGCGGAAACGATCATCGGGCTCTACAAGACGGAGGTCATTCATCACCGCGGACCGTGGCGGCACGTCGACGCGGTCGAATACGCCACGCTGGAGTGGGTCGACTGGTTCAACAACAGCCGGCTCCTCGAACCCATCGGCAACGTCCCACCAGCGGAACTTGAGGCGTCGTACTATCAGTCAACGGGTCAGCTGCCGATAGCAGCCTGACTCAAACCCGGAGCTCTCCGAAAACCCCGGGGCGGTTCAGGGCGGCAACAGACAAACCGAACCGACGGCCACCGCGCCACATCCCGACTCTACCGATAGCACCAGTTCGCTCCGGCACCAGCAACGGCTGCTCTTCGTTCCGTTGCTGACGTTTGTCCGAGTGATCGCCAGTCCTATTCTGCACGCAATGCGCTCGATAATTTGACGCCGAACTCGGCGCATCCAATTGAGCCGCCAAGATCACGCGTACGCTGTTTGTGATCGGCAAGCGTAGAGTCAACGCTCCGCTCGATGGCGGCGCCGGCGTCGCTTAGCGACGGCGAGTCATGATGCCCATCCACGCCAGCAGCATCGCTGGCCGCGCCGCAGCCCTTATTGACGGTCAACGTCGCGCCCAATTGGCCCGCCTGCGGTCCTGGTGCCGCGGTCGCCGAATGGGTCTCGCCTCAGGCATCGGCAGCGCCGAAGTCCTTACGCTCGAGCAGGCGCGACACGGAGTAGCCGATTACCAATCCCCAGAACGGCGCACCGACGCTGAAGATCGGCACGTCGGCCACCGTAATGAGGAACGTGACGAGCGCACCGAGTGTGAAGCGCTGGCGGAAAGACACATTGAACGCCGTCTGGAGCACGCGCAGCATGGCGAGGCCGGCAAGCACGCCGATGAACGCGGGGGGAGTGGCGAGCATCAACCGGGTGAACATGGGCGCGAACATCCCGAACGCCAGCGCGAACGCGCCCACGGCGAGGCCCGCGGTGTAGTGCCGGTGCCGCTCGCCGAACCCGAGATGATCGCGTTGACTGGACCGGTGAGGCAGGTCGAAACCGTGCCGACCAGCGCGCCAAGCATCGAGCCCACGCCGCAAGCCACGGTGATAGCGTTGATCGGCGGCTCGTGCTTGGCGGCGGCGAGCACCGCGACCCCTTGCCCAGCAATACGTACTCGAAACCGTTGAGCACGGACA
>CAVRZM010000007.1:0-144572 GCA_963725735.1 uncultured beta proteobacterium
CACCCCGCAAAACCCGAATCGCGCGCGGGTCATCAATGTGAGTCTGGGCAGCGAAGGCGTGTGCGACGCCTCATATGTCGACGCGGTGAGCGAGATCACGGCGGCGGGCAGCGTGATCGTGGCGTCGGCCGGCAATTC
Organism: uncultured beta proteobacterium; assembly: GCA_963725735.1. Classification (GTDB taxonomy): domain Bacteria; phylum Pseudomonadota; class Gammaproteobacteria; order Burkholderiales; family Casimicrobiaceae; genus VBCG01. Next base: position 139 of record CAVRZM010000007.1, read on the forward strand.
GTCCGGACACGCCGTCGGAGTCCCCGCGAACTGCAGCGGCGTCATCGCGGTGGGCGGGCTGCGTCACTTCGGCAGCAAGGTCGGCTTTTCCGACCTCGGGCCGGAAATCGCGATCAGCGCGCCTGCGGGCAATTGCGTGAACACGCTCGCCGGCTCGCCATGCCTCTATCCGATCCTCACGACCGCGGACGCCGGCGCGACGGTGCCGCTCGCGCCGATCTACACCGACAGCTATCGTCCCTCGCTCGGCACGAGCTTCTCCGCACCGCTGGTCGCCGGGACGGCGGCGCTGATGCTCGCGGCGCGGCCATCGCTCACGCCGGCGCAGGTGCGCGCGATCCTGCAGGCGACCGCCACGCCGTTCCCGACGACGGGCAGCTTCAACAGCGACGGCACGCCGGTGTTCGCGTGCGTGCAGCCCCAATACGATGCGCGGGGGCGCCGGTCGACCAATACGAGTGCTACTGCTCGAGCTCCACCTGCGGCGCCGGGATGCTGAACGCCGGCGCGGCGGTGCAGGCGGCGAGCATCGGCCTGCCCGGCGGCGACGTGCAGGCAGAGGGCCTGTGGTGGAATGCTCCGGCGAGTTCGGAGTCCGGGCTGGGGCATCAACTTCGCGCAGCAGGGCGACGTCATCTTCGCGACGTGGTTCACGTACGACGCATCGGGCAAGGCGTGGTGGCTGTCGCTGACCGCCAACCGGACCGCGACCAACACCTATTCCGGCACGCTCTACCAGACGCGCGGCCCGGCGTTCAGCGCGACACCGTTCGATCCGGCACAGGTCACCGCGACGAGCGTCGGGGACGCGACGATCACGTTCGCGGACGCGAACAACGGCACGTTCAGCTACACGGTGAACGGCGTCCGCCAGACCAAGACCATCACCCGCGAGCTCTTCGGCACGCCGCCGACCTGCGTGTTCGGGCTGCACCCGCGCCTCGCGTCCGCGACCAACTACCAGGACCTGTGGTGGAACGCGCCGGCCGGATCGGAATCGGGCTGGGGCCTCAACATCACGCAGCAGAGCGACGTCATCTTCGCGACGTGGTTCACCTACGACACCGACGGATCGCCGCTGTGGCTGTCCGCCACCGCGACCAACAATGGCGCCGGCGCCTACTCCGGACCGCTGTACCGCCGACGGGACCGGCGCTTCAATGCGGTGCCCTTCGCTCCCGCGGCGGTGCAAGTCGACGCAGGTCGGCAGCCTTTACCTGTCGTTCAGCGGACGGCAACACGGGGACCTTCAGCTACACCGTCAATGGCGTGACGCAGAGCAAGTCGATCACGCGGCAGGTTTTCCGCGGCGCCGCGGGCACGGTGTGCAGCTGACCGATGTGAAGTACGGAGTCGTGGGGAGGGGATGCGAGGCCTTCCGGCGCCGACCCCTTGGCAAGCTCGGCGCGCCACGGGCGTCAGACAGAATTTGGGGGGCTGCGACGCGCAGGCAGTGGCAGCGAACACGGCGCGCTCCTGCGCGCGCGCCTTTCGCAGCGCCGAGCGCTATGCACGCCCGCGACGCGGCCCGGTCGCTCGTCGCAGCCACCTCGCCGCCGAAGCGTGCGCGGCAGCGCCGCGACGATCGGCGTGCACAGCCGGGCGCGAAGGCGGCCCAGGCCGCGCCGCTCGCCCGGCGATCCAGCGTCGCGAAGTCGTCGATGCGAAGGTCGTGCGGCCACGGCTCGCACGACGCCGCGCAACGCGCGCTGCGCGCGACGACGACCGGCTGCGTCGCGAGCGTGCGCGCGGCCAAGCGCGCCGACGCGCGGCAGCAGCGCCTCGTCGAAATGGTCGTGCGCGGCGAAGCCGGGCAGGTCGAGATGCAGGTCGCCGCTCGCGAGGGCGCGCAGCGTCCGCGCGTCGCTGCGATAGCGCGGTCCGCGGCCATCCGCCGCCGCCTCGCGCTGCGGCGAGCGTGCGCACGTCGCGCGCCCGCGGGACGAAAGCCCAGCCGGTAGTAGAACCAGAACGCGCCGCTCGCGATCGCCTCCGCGTTGCCGGCACCGAACTGGTACGCGTTGACCACGAAGCGGCCGCTGCCGTACAGCGTGCGGAACGCGCGCAGCATCTGCGTCCACAGGAACGCCGCCTCGCTGCCGCGGAACGGATCGAAGATGTTGATGCCGGTGTTCGCCTGCCGGAAGAGCGGCGTCACGCCGCCGTAGCCGATCGGCACGCCGTTGGCGAACAGCAGGTAGCCGGTGTTCGTCTCCAGCGTGAGGCGCTGGCGCGGGCGCGATGCCGATGACCGCGAGCGCCGCGCCTTCGCCGAGGTCGCACCACCACACCTCGTCGAGGTTGGGATACGTCATCGCGTTGACTTCGCGGCACCGCGCCGCGAGCGCCGCGCGCGCGACGTCGATCACGCGCTGCGCGCGCGCGCGCGGCAGGCGCTCGATCGCCGCCAGCGGCTTGCGCGATGTCGCGCGACCACGTCGACGCGCCGGCCGGCGCATGCCTTCGCGCATGCACCGGCGCGCGGTCGCGCAGCGCGTTGTGCGTGACGGACCACGCGCCCGTCGCCCTGCCGCCACGCCACGGGCACCTCGGCGTCGTCCCATGCGTCGGCGATCGCGCGCGCGGCCGGCGGACGCGCCGTTCGTCAGCCAGTGGAAGTGCCGACCGCGCGACCGCGCGGCGCGCCAGCGCGATCGAAATCGCGCGTCGCGTACTCGCCGCTGTCGAACGCCTCGCGCTCGGCGTCGGTGCAGCAGCGGGCCGACGATCGCATCGAGCGCCGCGGGATCGTCGAGCGTTGCGCCAGTCGATCTCCGCGGTCGGCGGGCCGGCGCGCGAGCCAGCGCGCGACCGGAAACGGAAAGACGTGGCGCGTCGTCGACGTCCGCGATGCCGCTGTCGTCGAGCGCCGCGCGCTGCGCGTGCGGCAGTGCGCGGACGCGCGCGCCGATGCCCGCGCAGCATGCGCAGCGCCAGCGCGGCGCACCGCGGCGCTCCCGGGAAATGCGCACGATGAACAGGAGGTCCTCGTGCAGCGCGGCGACGCCTGCGCCGCCGTCGTCAGCCGCGGCGCCTGCAGCGCGCAGCAGCACCGCGCGCTTGTCGCGCTCCGCCACAGCGCCGTAGACGTTGCGCGACCGCGCGCAGGCGCCGCAGCGCGGCGGCGGGCTGCCCGCCCGGGCCGGCTTGCGGCTTGCCGTCGCGCGGCATGCGTCCCGGGTCAGCGCGTCAGGGCAGCGTGCGCGCGCCGCCGATGTTGCCGCGGAACTCGCAGCTCGCATCGCGGCCCGTGTAGTTGCCCACGAGGCCGCCCTTCTCGACCCGCAGCCCGGAGAACCGTCACCGCCGCCTTGCGCGCCGTTCGTGCACTCGTACCGACCGTCGAGGCTGCCGACCTGCCCCTGCTGCACGTAGTTGCCTTCGTAGAAGCAGGTGGGCGCGTAGATCGTCGCGAAGCCGTCGACGAGGGTGATGCGCAGCGGGCCGGGGTCGGCGGTCACGATGCCGTTGCGCGACGGCGTCTTGCAGTTGAACGTGACGTCGGTCGTCGCGCCGAGGTACGTGCCCACCGGCGAGATCGTCGCGAAGGTCTGCCGCGCGATCGACCGCACGACGAGCGACGCCGTCCGCCGTGTAGCGCAGCAGGCCGTGGGCGTCGTCGCCGAACTCGATCGTCGCGTCGCCCACCTGCCGGTACCGGAGGAGCGCCGGGTCGTACGGCGTGCCCTGCGGCGAGCCGGAGGTCTGGTAGAGCGCCCCGCCGTAGGTGACGACGCCGTTCGCGCTCGTCGACTGGTAGGTGAGCGTGACCGAGTACCACACGGCCTGCCCGCCGGTGCCGTAGACGAAGAACGTGGCGAACAGCGTGTCCGCCTGCTGGCTGATGTTGACGCCCCAGCCGGGTTCGTCCTGGTTCCACCATAGGTCGCTGTAGTTGGGCGGCAGGGCGGCGGCGGCATTGAACGTCACGGTGGCGGCGACAGAGAGCAGAAGCGCGCGTGCAGCGCGAAGGAGCGAAAAGGTCATTGCGGATTCCAGGGTCTGGTTTCGAGGAGATGTCCGTGCGGACCCGTCAAGCATGCGCCAGACCCATCCGTCCGTCGACTCCCCTTGCCCCGGGCGCGCAACGCGCACGTGCCGCGCGTAGATGGGCACCGCGTATCCGGCCGGGCGCGCCTTCCGGGCGTCCGTTGCGGTTAATTAAATGTTGAATTAATATATCGGGCCATGACCGCGAAGAAGCGAGCGAAGCGCCGCTCCGGACGTCCGCCCCTGGCGCAGGATCGCGCACCGCGCGAGGCGCTGCTCGACGCGGCAGTGACCTTGTTCGCCGAGCACGGCGTTGCGGGCACCACGTCGTCGGACATCGCCGTGCGCGCCGGCGTCACGCCGGCGATGGTTCATTACTACTTCCGGAACCGGGAACTGCTGCTCGACGCGGTGGTCGACGAGCGCTTGGCGCGCTTCGCGGTGCACGTGTTCGGCACGCCGATCCCGGACGCCTCGGCATCCTCGCTGATCGCGACGGTCGTCCATCGCCTGTTCGAGGCGACCGTGCTGATGCCGTGGATGCCGGCGATCTGGATCCGCGAGATCGTCAGCGAAGGCGGTAACCTGCGCGAACGCATGCTGAAGCACTTCCCCGTGACGGCCGCCGCGCGGCTCGCTGACACGGTCGCGCGCGACCAACGCGAGGGCCGCGTGCCGGCGGGCATCGAGCCGCGGCTCGCGTTCCTGTCCATCGCCGGCGCCGCGTTGCTGCCGCTCGCGGTGCGGTCGCTGTGGTCGCGACTGCCCGGGCTCGACTCGCTCACCGAGCGGCAACTCGAGCAGCACGCCATCACCGTCCTGACCGCGGGTCTCGCGCCCGCACGCAAGGGGCATACGCCATGACCTCACTTCAAATCGCAGGGCGTTCATTGCTGACGGCGAGCCTCGTGGCGCTTGCCGCCTGCTCGAACGGGCAGTCCGCCGGGATACCAGGGCTACGTCGAGGGGGAGTTCGTGAATGTCGCATCGCCGATCTCCGGGCGGCTCGACCAGCTCGCGGTCAAGCGCGGCGACCAGGTCGCGGCCAACGCACGCCTCTACGCGCTCGAGGCGGTCAGCGAAGCGGCCGCGCAACGGCAGGCGGCCGAGCAGGTGAAGGCGGCGGAGGCGCAGCTCGCGGATCTGCAAGCAGGGACGCCGTCCGCCCGAGCAGGACGTGACGCGCGCGCAGCTCGCGCAGGCGCAGGTCGACGAGAAGCGCGCCGCGACGCAGCTCGCGCGCGACGAGGCGCAGTTCCGGATCGGCGGCATCGCGCGCGCGCAGCTCGACGACAGCCGCGCCGCGCACGCGGTGGCGCAGGCGCGCGTCGCGCAGCTGGGCAGCGAGCTGACGGTGGCGCAGCTCGGCGAGCCGCGGCGAGCAGGTCGAAGGCGCAGGCGGCGCAGGTGGAGGCCGCGCGCGCGGCGCTCGCGCAGGCGACGTGGAAGCTCGACCAGAAGTCCGTGCACGCGACGCAGGCCGGGCGCGTGTTCGACACGCTCTACCGCGAAGGCGAGTGGGTCGCCGCGGGCGGCCCCGTCGTGCGCATGCTGCCGCCGCGGCAACGTGAAGGTGCGCTTCTTCGTGCCGCAATCCGATCGTCGGCTCGCTCGCGATCGGCCGCGCGGTGGCGATCCAGTGCGACGGCTGCGGCGACGACATTCCCGGCACGCTCACCTACGTGTCGACCGAGGCCGAATACACGCCGCCGGTCATCTACAGCAACGAGACGCAGTCGCAAGCTCGTGTTCATGGTCGAGGCGCGGCCGGCGCCGGAGAACGCCGGGCGGCTGCATCCGGGCCAGCCCGTCAGCGTGCTCGTCAAGTGAGCGCGATCGCGGCGGGCGCAAGGGTCAACGGCGACGGCCAGCCGGTCATCGACGTGCACGACCTCAACAAGACGCTTCGGCGACAAGCACGTGGTCGTCGATCTTTCGCTGCGCGTCGAGCGCGGCGAGATCTTCGGCTTCCTCGGGCCCGAACGGCAGCGGCAAGACCACGTCGATCCGCCTGATGTGCGGCCTGCTGACGCCGGACTCCGGCAGCGGCACGTGCCTCGGCTACGACATCCGCACGCAGTCGGAGGCGATCAAGCGCAACGTCGGCTACATGACGCAGCGCTTCTCGTTCTGGGACGATCTCACGATCCGCGAGAACCTCGATTTCGTCGGCCGCGTGTACGCGATGGACGACCGCGCGCCGCGGTCGACCGCGCGCTCGGCGGACCTCGGACTCACGGGCCGCGCAGCACCAGCTCACGGGCACGCTGTCCGGCGGCTGGAAGCAGCGCCTGGCGCTCGCGGCGTGCATGCTGCACAGGCCGCGCCTGCTCCTGCTCGACGAGCCGACCGCGGGCGTCGATCCCAATGCGCGGCGCGAATTCTGGGAGGAGCTGCACCGGCTCGCCGCGCAGGGCATCTCGGTGCTCGTCAGCACGCACTACATGGACGAGGCGCGAGCGCTGCCACAAGCTCGCGTACATCGCGTACGGCCGCCTGCTTGCGCAAGGCACGGCCGCGCGAGGTGATCGCGGCGCAGAGGTCTCACCACGTTCGCGGTCCGCGGGCCCGATCTCACCGCGCTCTCCGAGCGGCTGCGCGGCATGCCGGGCGTCGAGCAGACCGTCGGCGTTCGGCGAGACGCTGCACGTCACCGGCCGCGACGCCGCGCGCGCTCGAGCGCTCGCTGCAGGAGGCGACCAGCGCGAGCGGCGACTATCGACTGCAGCGCGATCGACACCGGCCTCGAGGACGTCTTCATCCACCTCATGCAGGGCGCGACCGACAACTGGGCAACAGGCCAGGGCGAAGCGGCATGACGACGCGCAGTGCGCTCGCACGTCGTGGTTCTCGCTGCGCCGCTGGTGGGCGATGGTGAGCAAGGAGTTCCTGCAGCTGCGCCGCGACCGCGTCACGTTCGCGATGATCGTCGGCATCCCGATCATCCAGCTCGACGCTCTTCGGCTACGCGATCAACACCGATCCCAAGCACATGCCGACGGCGCTCATCGTCGCCGATCACAGCGAGTTCACGCGCTCGTTCGTCGCGGCGATGCGCACGTCCGACTATTTCGAGATCGTCGGCGAGCTGCCCGACGAGGAAGCGGGCCGCGACCGCGCTCGCGCAGGGCACGCGCGCAGTTCGTCGTGACGATCCCGCCCGAGTTCACGCGCCGCCTGCTGCGCGGCGAGCGGCCGTCGCTGCTGCTCGAGGCCGACGCGTCCGATCCGACGGCGACCGGCGCGGCGCTCGCGGCGTCGTCGCAGCTCGTGCCAGCGTCGTCGCGCGCAAGGACCTCATCGGACCGTTCGCGTCGCTCGACGGCGTCGCCGCCGCCGTTCGACGTGCGACGTGCACCGCCTCTACAACCCCGAGTCGATCACGCAGTACAACATCGTGCCCGGGCTCATGGGCGTGATCCTGACGATGACGCTGGTGATGATGACGGGGCTCGCGATCACGCGCGAGCGCGAGCGCGGCACGATGGAGAACCTGCTCGCGATGCCGCTGACGCCGCTCGAGGTGATGACCGGCAAGATCGTCCCGTACATCGCGATCGGCCTCGTCCAGGCGTCGATCATCCTGCTCGCCGCGCGCTTCATCTTCAGCGTGCCGTTCGTCGGCAGCATCACGGCGCTCTACGGCGCGTCGCTGCTCTTCATCGCGTGCCAGCTCACCGTCGGCATCACGCTGTCGTCGCTCGCGCAGAACCAGCTGCAGGCGATGCAGTTCACGTTCTTCTACTTCCTGCCCAACATCCTGCTGTCGGGCTTCATGTTCCCGTTCCGCGGCATGCCGGAATGGGCGCAGTGGATCGGCAGCGTGCTGCCGCTCACGTACTTCAACCGCATCGTGCGCGGCATCCTGCTCAAGGGCAACGACTGGGCCGACCTGTGGCCGAGCCTGTGGCCGCTCGCTGGTGTTCGCGCTGGTGGTGATGGCGATCGCGCGTGCGGTTCTACCGCAGGACGCTCGATTGATCATCGCGCGACCCATGCCCGCATTGGCTCGCGCGGCTCGCCGCGTGCGCGGTCGCTGGCGCGCCGGCTGCACGGTCGGGCCCGGACTTCCGCGCGCCCGATCCGCCGGCCGTCGACCGCTACGTGCCGGGCCCGCGGCCCGGCCGTGCTGCCGGGCATGCCGGCGCGTGCTCGTGCCGGAGCGCGACATCCCGGCCGAATGGTGGACGCGTCTTCGGCTCGCCGGAGATCGACACGCTGGTGCGGCCGCGCGCTCGCGGCGAGCCCGACGCTCGACGCAGGCGCGCGCGCGGCTCGCGCAGGCGCAGGAGCTGCGCAGCGCGCGCACCGGTGCGACCGACGTATCCCGCAGGTCGACGCGACGTTCGGCGCCGACCGGCAGCGCATCGATCCGGCGACGTTCGGCTTTCCCGAGGCGCCCAATCCCGGGCCCGTTCAACGTGTTCTACGCTCGGCGCCAACGTGTCGTACAACTTCGACCTCGTTCGGCGGCACGCGGCGCGAGCTGGAGGCGCTGGCGGCCGAGGTCGACTACCAGGGCTACGAGCTGGAGGCCGCGCGGCTGACCCTCGCCGACGCAACGTCGTCGACCACCGCGATCCGGCGCGCGGCGCTGGCGGCGCAGATCGACGCGACGCGGACGCATCCTCGACAGCGCAGCGTCGCGCAGCTCGCGATCGTCGAGCAGCGCTACGAGACTGGCGGCGTGGCGTTGCTCGACGTCCAGAACCAGCGGGCGCTCGTCGCGCAGACCGAGGCCACGCTGGCGCCGCTGCGGGCGCAGTGGGCGCAGGCGGGCGCACCTGCTGGCGGTCCTGCTGGGCGAGCCCGCCCGGCGAGCGCCGTCGCTGCCCGACGATCGCGCTGTGCGACCTCGCGCTGCCCGCCGAGCTGCCGTTGAGCTTGCCGTCGGAGCTCGTCCGGCAGCGCCCCGACATCCGCGCGAGCGAGGCGCTTGCTGCACAAGGCGAGCGCCAACGTGGGCGTCGCGACCGCCGATCTGTATCCAAAGCTCGTCATCTCCGGCGGATTCTCGTCAAGTCAGCTCAACATCGGCGATCTGCTCGGAAACGGGATCAACATCTGGAACATCGGCGCCAACCTGCTGCAGCCGGTGTTCCGCGGCGGCGAGTTGCAGGCGCGCAAGCGCGCGGCCGAGGCCGCGTTCGACCAGGCGGCGGCCGCGTACCGCGAGTCGGTGCTGCTCGGATTGCAGAACGTCGCCGACGTGCTGCGGGCGCTCGAGGAGGACGCGCAGGCGCTCGTCGGCGCGCAGCGAGCAGGCGGCGCGCGCCGACGACGCGTTACCGCATCGCGCTCGGCCGCTACGACGCTGGGCGGGGTGAGCCAGCTAGGCGGTGCTCGACGCCGACCGGCAGCGGCTGTCGGCCGAGCTCGACCGGGTGCAGGCGCTCGCTAACCAGTATGCGGATGCCGCCGCGCTGTTCCAGGCGCTGGGCGGCGGCTGGACGGCGGAACCCATGTCGGGGGCGCGATAGGCGGGAGGGCTCCCGTTCTCGGGTGCGACAATCCGGCTGCAGCGCAGTAGGGCGAAGACGGGTCGGCGGGCACGGCGGAACCCGGCCTTGTGGTCCGCGGATTCCGGTCGCTCGTCCGCATCGGCATCGCCGACGGGACGCAACGCACGCGGCCGGCCTGGAGGCGTCCGTGCGGCCCCATCGTCCTCGCCCATAAGCGCTTGACCCAACGCGCGTTTGGACCCTATAATTGCGGTCTTTTCGCCGCCCGGACCAGCTCAGCGAGCAAAGCAAGGCTCGGCCGGGAAGAGCGCGACGCGTACCTGGCCGCGGGCAGCACGCTTGCACGTCGGCCAAGGCGCGATGAAGGTGGCCCCATTCCCGCACACGATGCTTTCCAGGGCTCATGTCGCGAGTGCGGGCCACTTTGATTTGCCGCAGCACAGCAAGCATTTGACGCAAACAAGGATGTAACGAAGCAGTTTCGCGAAGCCGGCGGCTTCGCCACGCAGCAGGGCGCAGTCCTTCTGCCGCAGCGCCGCCGAGCCCTAGGTCATGCGGAGTCGTTCGCGTCGCGAACGCCAAGCCGCACGAAACGGACAATCAGGATGCCAACGATCAATCAGCTCGTGCGGAAGGGCCGCAAGCCCGCCGTGTCGAAAAGCAAGGTGCCGGCGCTCCAGCAGAGCCCGCAAAAGCGCGGCGTGTGCACGCGCGTGTACACGACGACCCCGAAGAAGCCGAACTCGGCGCTGCGGAAGGTCGCCAAGGTGCGCCTGACCAACGGCTTCGAGGTCATCAGCTACATCGGCGGCGAAGGCCACAACCTGCAGGAGCACTCGGTGGTGCTGATCCGCGGCGGCCGCGTGAAGGACCTGCCGGGCGTGCGCTACCACATGGTGCGCGGCGCGCTCGACACCGCCGGCGTCAAGGATCGCAAGCAGGCGCGCTCGAAGTACGGCGCAAAGCGGCCCAAGGCCGCGTAAGACGCCTTAAGACAGAGAGTTGCCATGCCACGTCGTCGTGAAGTCCCCAAGCGCGAGATCCTGCCCGATCCGAAGTTCGCGAACACCGATGTCGCCAAGTTCATCAACGTGCTGATGGACAGCGGCAAGAAGTCGGTCGCCGAACGGATCATCTACGGCGCGTTCGAGTCGATCGCCAAGAAGGGCGGCAAGGATCCGCTGGAAGTCTTCAACCAGGCGCTGCAGAACTCGCGGCCGATGGTCGAGGTGAAGAGCCGCCGCGTCGGCGGCGCGAACTTCCAGGTGCCGGTCGAAGTGCGTCCCGTGCGGCGCACGGCGCTCGCGATGCGCTGGCTGCGCGAAGCGGCGCGCAAGCGCGGCGAGAAGTCGATGGGCCAGCGCCTCGCGGCCGAGCTGCTCGAGGCCTCCGAAGGCCGCGGCGGCGCGGTGAAGAAGCGCGAGGAAGTGCACCGCATGGCCGAGGCGAACAAGGCCTTCTCGCATTTCCGGTTCTAGAAGGCGAAACCGCAGAACACTTTTCACGAGCAATGGAGAACGCTCTCCATGTGCTCGAAAGACAAGAACTTCTATGGCTCGAACAACCCCGATCGAACGGTATCGCAACATCGGCATCAGTGCGCACATTGATGCCGGCAAGACCACGACTACCGAGCGCATCCTGTTCTACACCGGCGTCTCCCACAAGATGGGCGAGGTGCACGACGGCGCGGCCGTGATGGACTGGATGGAGCAGGAGCGCGAGCGCGGCATCACGATCACCTCGGCTGCCACCACCTGCTTCTGGAAGGGGATGGACGGCAACTATCCCGAGCACCGCATCAACATCATCGACACGCCGGGCCACGTCGACTTCACGATCGAGGTCGAGCGCTCGATGCGCGTGCTCGACGGCGCGTGCATGGTGTACGACTCCGTCGGCGGCGTGCAGCCGCAGTCGGAGACGGTGTGGCGGCAGGCCAACAAGTACAACGTGCCGCGGCTCGCGTTCGTCAACAAGATGGACCGCGTCGGCGCGAACTTCTTCAAGGTCTACGACCAGATGAAGTCGCGCCTGAAGGCCAACCCGGTGCCCATCCAGGTGCCCATCGGCGCCGAGGACAAGTTCGCGGGCGTGGTCGACCTGGTCAAGATGAAGGCGATCTACTGGGACGACGCGTCGCAGGGCATGAAGTACGACATGCGCGACATCCCCGCCGACCTGGCCGACGTGGCGAAGGAATGGCGCGAGAAGATGCTCGAGAGCGCCGCCGAGGCCAACGAAGAGGTGATGAACAAGTACCTCGAGTCGGGCGAGCTTTCCGAGGCCGAGATCAAGCAGGCGCTGCGCGATCGCACCATCGCGGGCGAGATCGTCCCGATGCTGTGCGGCTCGGCGTTCAAGAACAAGGGCGTGCAGGCGATGCTCGACGCCGTGATCGACTACATGCCGGCGCCGACGGACATTCCGCCGGTGAAGGGCGAGCTCGAGAACGGCAAGGAAGGCGAGCGCAAGCCCGCCGACGACGAGCCGTTCTCGGCCCTCGCGTTCAAGATCATGACCGACCCGTACGTCGGCCAGCTCGTGTTCTTCCGCGTGTACTCGGGCGTCATCAATTCCGGCGACACCGTCTACAACCCGATCAAGGGCCGCAAGGAGCGCATCGGCCGCATCCTGCAGATGCACGCGAACCAGCGCGAGGACATCAAGGAAGTGCGCGCGGGCGACATCGCCGCCGCGGTCGGCCTCAAGGAAGCGACCACCGGCGACACGCTGTGCGATCCGCAGAAGCTGATCACGCTCGAGAAGATGATCTTCCCGGAGCCGGTGATCCACGTCGCGGTGGAGCCGAAGACCAAGGCCGACCAGGAGAAGATGGGCGTCGCGCTCAATCGCCTGGCGCAGGAAGACCCGTCGTTCCGCGTGCACACCGACGAGGAGTCGGGGCAGACGATCATCTCCGGCATGGGCGAGCTGCATCTCGAAATCCTCGTCGACCGCATGAAGCGCGAGTTCGGCGTCGAAGCCAACGTCGGCGCGCCGCAGGTGGCGTACCGCGAGGCGATCAAGAAGCTCGTGCAGGTCGAGGGCAAGTTCGTCAAGCAGTCGGGCGGTCGCGGCCAGTACGGCCACGTCTGGATCAAGATGGAGCCCAACGAGCAGGGCAAGGGCTTCGAGTTCGTCGACCAGATCAAGGGCGGCACGGTGCCGCGCGAGTACATCCCGGCGGTCGAGAAGGGCCTGCGCGAGACGCTGCCGAACGGCGTGCTGGCCGGCTTCCCGGTGGTCGACGTCAAGGTCACGCTGTTCGACGGCTCGCTACCACGACGTCGACTCGAACGAGAACGCGTTCAAGATGGCCGCGTCGATGGCCTTCAAGGACGGCATGCGGCAGGCGAGCCCGATGCTGCTCGAGCCGATGATGGCGGTCGAGGTCGAGACGCCCGAGGACTTCATGGGCAACGTCGTCGGCGACCTCTCGTCGCGGCGCGGCATGATCCAGGGCATGGACGACATGCCCACCGGCAAGGTGATCAAGGCCGAGGTCCCGCTCGCGGAGATGTTCGGCTACTCGACCACGCTGCGCTCGCTCTCGCAGGGCCGCGCGACGTACACGATGGAATTCAAGCACTACACCGAGGCGCCGAAGAACGTCGCCGAGGCAGTGATCAACAAGAAATCGTAAGGACACTCAATCATGGCCAAGGGCAAGTTTGAACGTACGAAGCCGCACGTGAACGTGGGGACGATCGGGCACGTGGATCATGGCAAGACGACGCTGACGGCGGCGATGACGCTGGTGCTGTCGAAGCTGTTCGGTGGCGAGGCGAAGGCGTACGACCAGATCGACGCGGCGCCGGAGGAGAAGGCGCGGGGGATCACGATCAACACGGCGCACGTGGAGTACGAGACGAAGAACCGGCACTACGCGCACGTGGACTGTCCGGGGCACGCGGACTACGTGAAGAACATGATCACGGGTGCGGCGCAGATGGACGGGGCGATCCTGGTGGTGTCGGCGGCGGACGGACCGATGCCGCAGACGCGGGAGCACATTCTGCTGGCGCGGCAGGTGGGGGTGCCGTACATCATCGTGTACATGAACAAGGCGGACATGGTCGACGACAAGGAGCTGCTGGAGCTCGTCGAGATGGAGGTGCGCGAGCTGCTGTCGAAGTACCAGTTCCCCGGGGACAAGACGCCGATCGTGATCGGGTCGGCGAAGCTGGCGCTGGAAGGCGACAAGGGGGAGCTGGGTGAAGGCTCGATCCTGAAGCTGGCGGAAGCGCTGGACAGCTACATTCCGCAGCCGGAGCGGGCGATCGACGGGCCGTTCCTGATGCCGGTGGAAGACGTGTTCTCGATCTCGGGCCGGGGCACGGTGGTGACCGGGCGGGTGGAGCGGGGGATCGTGAAGGTGGGGGATCCGCTGGAGATCGTGGGGCTGAAGCCGACGCTGGCGACGGTGTGCACGGGTGTGGAGATGTTCCGCAAGCTCCTGGACCAGGGGCAGGCGGGCGACAACGTGGGCGTGCTGCTGCGCGGGCACCAAGCGGGAGGAGGTGGAGCGTGGTCAGGTGCTGGCGAAGCCGGGTTCGATCACGCCGCACACCAAGTTCACGTGCGAGGTGTACATCCTGAGCAAGGAAGAGGGCGGGCGGCATACGCCGTTCTTCCCGGGCTATCGGCCGCAGTTCTACTTCCGGACGACGGACGTGACGGGGCGCGTGCGAGCTGCCGGCGGGCACCGAGATGGTGATGCCGGGGGACAACATCGGGATGACGGTGACGCTGATCCAGCCGATCGCGATGGAGGAGGGGCTGCGCTTCGCGATTCGCGAAGGCGGCCGCACCGTCGGCGCCGGCGTCGTGGCCAAGGTCATCGAGTAATTTCAACCGGCGGGGAGCCGCAGCGCGGCTCCCACGGAACGAGGCATTCATGAACAACCAACGCATCCGCATCCGGCTGAAGGCATTCGATTACAAGCTGATCGACCAGTCGGCGCTGGAAATCGTCGAGACGGCCAAGCGCTCGGGCGCCGTCGTCAAGGGCCCCGTGCCCCTGCCGACCAAGATCGAGCGGTACGACGTCCTGCGCTCGCCGCACGTCAACAAGACGTCGCGCGACCAGTTCGAGATCCGCACGCACCTGCGCCTGATGGACATCATCGACCCGACCGACAAGACGGTCGACCAGCTGATGAAGCTCGATCTGCCCGCGGGCGTCGACGTCGAGATCAAGCTGCAGTGATCAGGAATCAGAAGTCAGGAATCAGGAATCAGAAGCGGCAGTAGCGAAGCGCAGCAACTGGGCCCGGCATTGAGCCGGGGCAAACAACGGTGTCCGGTCAATCGTAATCGGACGCCTTGAAAGGAAGCCTAAAATGAGTCTCGGACTTGTCGGTCGCAAGATTGGCATGACCCGCGTCTTCACCGACGATGGCGCGGCCATCCCGGTGACGGTGCTCGACGTGGCGAACAACCGCGTCACGCAGATCAAGACCCCGGAAACCGACGGCTACTCCGCCGTGCAGGTCACGTACGGCAAGCGTCGCGCCTCGCGCGTGACCAAGCCGGCGGCCGGCCACCTCGCGAAGGCGGGCGTGGAGGCGGGTGTCGTGCTGAAGGAATTCAAGGTTGGCGCGGACGAGCTCGCCAGGTTCAAGGCGGGCGATGTCGTCGGTGTCGATACGTTCGCGGTCGGCCAGCTGGTCGACGTGACGGGCACCACGAAGGGCCGCGGCTTCTCGGGCGTGATTCGCCGCCACAATTTCAGCTCGAACCGCGCGTCGCACGGCAACAGCCGTTCGCACAACACGCCGGGCTCGATCGGCATGGCGCAGGATCCGGGCCGCGTGTTCCCGGGCAAGCGCATGGCCGGCCAGTACGGCAACGTCACGCGCACGACGCAGCTCCTGAAGGTCGTCCGCGTGGACACCGAGCGCGGGCTGCTGCTCGTCAAGGGCTGCGTGCCGGGCGCCGATGGTGGCCAGATCGTGGTGCTGCCTTCGTCCAAGGCTCCGGCCAAGAAGGGAGCGTAAGCATGGACCTCAAGCTCCTTTCCGGCAACGGCGAGAAGTCGCAGACCGTCGCGGCCTCCGACACGCTGTTCGCGCGCGAGTACAACGAAGCGCTGATCCACCAGATCGTCGTGGCCTTCCAGGCGAACGCGCGCCAGGGCACGCGTGCGCAGAAGGGCCGCGCCGACATCAACAAGTCGCACAAGAAGCCGTGGGCCCAGAAGGGCACCGGTCGCGCCCGTGCGGGCCAGGCCAACAGCCCGCTGTGGCGCGGCGGCGGCAAGATCTTCCCGTCCTCGCCCGACGAGAACTTCACGCACAAGGTCAACCGCAAGATGTACCGCGCGGGCCTGGCGTCGATTCTCTCGCAGCTGGTGCGCGAGGACCGTCTCTCGGTGATCGAGCCGATCGCGCTCGACTCGCCGAAGACGAAGGCGTTCGCGCAGAAGATCAAGGCATTCGGCCTGACCGGCACCGTGCTGGTCGTCACCGACAAGCTCGACGACAACACGTACCTGTCGTCGCGCAACCTCCCGAACGTGCTCGTGCTCGAGACGCGGGAAGTCGACCCGGTGAGCCTCGTGCGCTTCAACAACGTGCTGGTCACGCGTGGCGCGGTGGCCCAGTTCGAGGAGATGCTGGGATGAGCGCTACCGACAGCAACGTGAAGAAATACAACAGCGAGCGCCTGATGACGGTGCTGCTCGCGCCCGTCGTGTCCGAGAAGGGCACGTACATCGCGGACAAGCACGAGCAGGTGATCTTCCGCGTCGCGCCGGACGCCACCAAGCCCGAGATCAAGGCAGCGGTCGAGCTCATGTTCAAGGTGCAGGTGGACAGCGTCCAGGTCGCGAACGTGAAAGGCAAGGAAAAGCGCTTCGGCCGCTTCGTCGGCCGCCGGCGCAACTGGAAGAAGGCCTACGTGTGCCTGAAGCCGGGTCAGGAAATCAACTTCGCGGCGGAGGCGTAAGCAAATGGCCCTCGTAAAAGTCAAACCGACGTCGGCGGGCCGCCGCTCGCTCGTCAAGGTCGTCAACGCGTCGCTGCACAAGGGCGCGCCGGTGGCGTCGCTGGTCGAGTCGCAGAAGCGCGGCTCGGGCCGGAACAACAACGGCCACATCACCGTGCGGCACAAGGGTGGCGGCCACAAGCAGCATTACCGGATCGTCGACTTCAAGCGCAACAAGGACGGCATCCCGGCGAAGGTCGAACGTCTCGAGTACGACCCGAACCGCAGCGCCAACCTCGCGTTGCTGCTGTACGCGGACGGCGAGCGTCGCTACATCATCGCGCCGCGCGGCGTGGCGGTCGGCACGGAGCTCGCGTCGGGCATCGACGCCGGCATCAAGCCGGGCAACTGCCTGCCGCTGCGCAACATCCCGGTCGGCACCACGGTGCACTGCGTCGAGATGCAGCAGGGCAAGGGCGCGCAGATCGCGCGCTCGGCCGGCGCCTCGGTGCAGCTGCTCGCGCGCGAAGGCATCTACGCGCAGCTCCGGCTGCGCTCGGGCGAGATCCGCAAGGTGCACGTCGATTGCCGCGCCGTGATCGGCGAAGTGGGCAACGAAGAGCACAACCTGCGCTCGATCGGCAAGGCCGGCGCCAATCGCTGGCGCGGCATCCGTCCGACGGTCCGCGGCATCTCGATGAACCCGGTCGACCACCCGATGGGCGGACGCACCAACGGCGGCGGTGGGCGTCACCACCCGATGTCGCCGTGGGGCACGCCGGCCAAGGGCTACAAGACTCGCAAGAACAAGCGGACCGACGGCATGATCGTTCGCCGCCGCCACGCCGCGAAGGGATAACGGAACATGGCTCGTTCAATCAAGAAGGGTCCGTTCGTCGACGGCCACCTGATGGCGAAGGTGGAGAAGGCGCGCGCGATCAACGACAAGAAGCCGATCAAGACCTGGTCGCGCCGCTCGACCGTCACGCCGGATTTCGTCGGCCTGACGATTGCCGTGCACAACGGCAAGGCGCACATCCCCGTCTACGTGTCGGAAAACATGGTCGGCCACAAGCTCGGCGAGTTCGCGCTGACGCGCACCTTCAAGGGCCACTCGGCCGACAAGAAGGTCGCGGCACCGTCGGCGCCGAAGAAGAAGTAAGGAGCCCACGATGGAAACCTCTGCCACGCTGCGCGGCGTTCGCCTGTCGGCCCAGAAGGGCCGGCTGGTCGCCGACCAGGTCCGCGGTATGCCGGTCGCGCGCGCGCTCGACCTGCTCGCCTTCAGCCCCAAGAAGGGCGCGCGGATCATCAAGAAGGTGCTCGAGTCCGCGATCGCGAACGCCGAGCACAACGACGGCGCCGACATCGACGAGCTCAAGATCAAGACGATCTACGTCGACAAGGCCGACGTGCTGAAGCGCACGAGCCCCCGCGCCAAGGGCCGCGGCAACGTGATCAGCAAGCAAAGCTGCCACATCCACGTCGTCGTTGGCGACGGAAACTAGAGGACGACCAGAACATGGGTCAGAAAATTCATCCGACCGGATTCCGCCTTGCCGTCACGCGGAACTGGGGCTCGAAGTGGTTCTCGAACAGCAAGAACTACGCGGGCACGCTCGCCCAGGACATCCGCATCCGCGAATACCTGGGCAAGAAGCTGTCGCACGCGTCCGTCGCCAAGATCACGATCGAGCGGCCGGCCAAGAACGCCCGCATCACGATCCACAGCGCGCGTCCCGGCGTCGTCATCGGCAAGAAGGGCGAGGACATCGAGACGCTGCGTGGCGACCTGCGCAAGATGATGGGCGGCGAGGTGGGCCTCAACATCGAGGAGATCCGCAAGCCGGAGATCGACGCGCAGCTCATCGCCGACTCGATCGCCCAGCAGCTCGAGAAGCGGATCATGTTCCGCCGCGCGATGAAGCGCGCGATGCAGAACGCGATGCGCCTGGGCGCGCAAGGCATCAAGGTCATGTCGTCGGGCCGCCTCAACGGCGCGGAAATCGCGCGCCGCGAGTGGTACCGCGAAGGCCGGGTGCCCCTGCACACGCTGCGCGCCGACATCGACTACGGTTTCTCGGAAGCCCGGACGACCTACGGCGTCATCGGGATCAAGGTCTGGGTCTTCAAGGGCGAGCGGATGGCGCACAACGCCGAGCCCGTGCAAGCGCCGGCGCCCGCGCCGGAAATGCCGAAGCGTCCGCCGCGCCGCACGCCGCCAGGAGCGAAGAATGCTGCAGCCAGCTAGAAGGAAGTACCGCAAGGAACAGAAGGGCCGCAACAAGGGCGTTGCGACCGTCGGCAACAAGGTGAGCTTCGGCGAGTACGGCCTCAAGGCCGTCGGCCGCGGCCGCCTCACCGCGCGCCAGATCGAGGCGGCGCGGCGGGCCATGACGCGTCACATCAAGCGCGGCGGCCGCATCTGGATCCGCATCTTCCCGGACAAGCCCATCTCGCGTAAGCCGGCCGAAGTCCGCATGGGCAACGGCAAGGGCAGCCCCGAGTACTACGTGGCCGAGATCGTGCCGGGCAAGGTGCTCTACGAGATGGACGGCGTCGAGGAAGCGCTGGCCCGCGAGGCGTTCGCGCTCGCGTCGGCGAAGCTCCCGATCCGGACCACGTTCGTGCACCGCCTGATCGGCGGCTAAGGGACGACCATGAAGAAATCGG
Organism: uncultured beta proteobacterium; assembly: GCA_963725735.1. Classification (GTDB taxonomy): domain Bacteria; phylum Pseudomonadota; class Gammaproteobacteria; order Burkholderiales; family Casimicrobiaceae; genus VBCG01. The sequence goes on from CAVRZM010000007.1 coordinate 19,194, forward strand.
AAACCAAGAAGGCGCTCGCCGGCAAGTCGCCGGCCGAGTTGAAGACCGAGCTCGACGCGCTGCTGAAGGAGCAGTTCGGCCTGCGCATGCAAGCCGCCACCCAGCAGCTCGCCGATCACTCGAAGATCAAGAACGTCCGCCGCGGGATCGCCCGCGTGCGCACGCTCATGCATCAGAAGGCAGCTCAATCATGACCGAAGAACAAGCGAAGACGGAAAGCACGGCCGCCGCGCCCCGCAAGGCGCTGGTGCAGACGTTCGTCGGCCGCGTCGTCAGCGACAAGATGAACAAGACCGTGACGGTCCTGGTCGAGCGGCGGGTGAAGCATCCGCTGTACGGCAAGATCGTCATGCAGTCGCGCAAGTTCCACGCGCACGACGAGAACAACGAGTGCAAGGTCGGCGACCTGGTCGAGATCGCGGCCACGCGCAAGTTGAGCAAGACCAAGGCGTTCCGGGTCGCCAGCGTGCTGGAAAAGGCGCAGGCGGTGTAAGGCGGATTCCCCGGCCGGCCCCTCGCCCCGCCTGCGGTGAGAGGGGCGGGTAAGGGGAACGATACTTGCAGGGGCAGGGAAATCCTGCCATAATATTTGACTTCGTCCGGCGCGGGTCTCATCGGGAACCGCGCCGGTCCATCCCAAAGGGGACCGGCTCCCGAGGCCGGTTCCGACGGGTCCAAAACTGGTCGCCGTTGGCAGCATCGATTCCCGCCTCATTCGCACCACGGGGCGGACGGCGGATTAAGTTGGAGAGCTTTTACAAATGATCCAGATGCAGTCGGTGCTGGACGTCGCCGATAACACGGGCGCGCGTTCGGTCATGTGTATCAAGGTGCTGGGCGGCAGCAAGCGCCGCTATGCGCACATCGGCGACGTGATCAAGGTGTCCGTCAAGGATGCCGCGCCGCGCGGCCGCGTGAAGAAGGGCGAGATCTACAACGCCGTCGTGGTGCGCACCCGCAAGGGCGTCCGCCGCCCGGACGGCGCGCTGATCCGCTTCGACGCGAACGCCGCCGTGCTGCTCAACGCGAAGCTGGAGCCGATCGGCACCCGCATCTTCGGGCCGGTGACGCGCGAGCTGCGCACCGAGCGCTTCATGAAGATCGTGTCGCTCGCGCCGGAAGTGCTGTAACCGGACATTCGAGGCAAACCAAATGCGCAAGATCAAGAAGGGCGACAACGTGGTCGTCATCGCGGGCCGCGACAAGGGCAAGCGGGGCGACGTCGCGCGCATCGTGGACGACCGGCACGTGATCGTGAACGGCGTCAACACGGTGAAGAAGCACGCCAAGCCGAACCCGATGAAGAACCAGCCGGGCGGCATCGTCTCCAAGGAAATGCCGATCGACGTGTCGAACGTCGCGATCTGGAATCCCGTCACGCAGAAGGCGGACCGGATCGGCATGCGCATGCTCGAGGACGGCCGCAAGGTCCGCTTCTTCAAGAGCAACGGCGAGCAGCTCGTTTAGGAACCGACATGGCCCGCTTGAAGGAAGTCTACAAGAAGGAAATCGCCCCGGCGCTGACCAAGCAGTTCGGCTACAAGTCGCCGATGGAAGTGCCGCGCATCACCAAGATCACGCTGAACATGGGCGTGGGCGAGGCGACGGGCGACAAGAAGATCCTGGACAACGCGGTCTCGGACATGCAGAAGATCGCGGGCCAGAAACCGGTGGTCACCAAGGCGCGCAAGGCCATCGCGGGCTTCAAGATCCGCGAGGGCTACCCGATCGGCTGCATGGTGACGCTGCGCCAGGAACGGATGTACGAGTTCCTCGACCGCTTCGTCACGATCGCGCTGCCGCGCGTGCGCGACTTCCGGGGGATCTCGGGCCGCGCGTTCGACGGCCGCGGGAACTACAACATCGGCATCAAGGAACAGATCATCTTCCCCGAGATCGAGTACGACAAGATCGACTCGCTCCGCGGGATGAACATCTCGATCACGACGACCGCGAAGACCGACGCCGAAGCCCGCGCGCTGTTGACCGCGTTCCGTTTCCCGTTCAAGAACTAGGAAGAGCGACGCTCATGTCCAAGCTGGCACTCATCAACCGCAACGAGAAGCGCAAGAAGCTCGTCGCCAAGTTCGCGAAGAAGCGCGATGCCCTGCAGGCGATCATCGACGATCCCAAGGCTTCGGATGAAACGCGCTACGAGGCGCGCCTCAAGATCCAGGCGCTGCCGCGCAACGCCAACAAGACCCGGCTGCGCAACCGCTGCGCGCTGACCGGCCGTCCCCGCGGCGTGTACCGCAAGTTCGGGCTGGGGCGCAACAAGCTCCGCGAATTCGCGATGCGCGGCGAGATCCCCGGCATCGTCAAGGCCAGCTGGTAACCGCCCCCTAACCGGGCGCGCAACCGAAAGAGTCACGTATGAACATGACTGATCCCATCGCCGACATGCTGACGCGCATCCGCAACGCGCAGATGACGGAAAAGGCGACCGTGGCCATGCCGTCTTCGAAGGTGAAGATCGCGATCGCCAAGGTGCTGCAGGACGAAGGCTACATCGACGGCTTCAAGGTCGCCGGCGAAGAGGCGAAGCCCCAGCTCGAGATCGCGCTGCGCTACTACGCGGGCCGCCCGGTCATCGAGAAGCTGGAGCGCGTCTCCAAGCCGGGCCTGCGCATCTACAAGAGCAAGGACGAGATCCCGCGGGTGATGAACGGCCTGGGAATCGCCATCGTGTCGACGTCGCACGGCGTCATGACCGATCGCAAGGCGCGCGCCACCGGCGTCGGCGGCGAAGTCCTCTGCATCGTCGCCTGATAGCCAACTGAGATCCAGGAGCGAACGCATGTCCCGCATCGGTAACAACCCGGTCAAGCTGCCGCCGAAGGTCGAGGTGACCCTCGCGGCCGGCGAGATCAAGGTCAAGGGCCCGCTGGGCGAGCTCACCCGCTCGTTCGGCAACAGCGTCACCATCGAGAAGGACGGCGACCAGCTCGTCTTCAAGGCGGCCAACGACGAGGCGCGCGCGATGCAAGGCACGCTGCGCGCGCTGGTGGCCAACATGGTGAAGGGCGTCACCGACGGTTTCTCGCGCAAGCTGACGCTCGTGGGCGTGGGCTACCGCGCGCAGGCTGCCGGCGACAAGATCAACCTGACGCTCGGCTTCTCGCACCCGGTCTCGCACACGATGCCGAAGGGCGTCAAGGTCGAGACGCCGGTGCAGACGGAAATCGTCGTCAAGGGCATCGACAAGCAGGCCGTCGGCCAGGTCGCGGCGGAGATCCGCGCCTACCGTCCGCCCGAGCCCTACAAGGGCAAGGGCGTGCGCTATGCCGACGAGCGCGTGATCATCAAAGAGACCAAGAAGAAGTAAGGCAGGAACGGAGCCATCATGGACAAGAAGCAAGCTCGCAGCCGCCGCTCCCGCCAAACCCGGGTGCGCATCGCCGAGCAACGTGCAACCCGGCTGGTGGTCAGCCGGTCGAACTGCCACATCTACGCGCAGATCATCGCCCCCGAGGGCGATCGCGTGCTCGCCAGCGCGTCGACGCTCGAGGCCGACGTGCGCAAGGACGGCAAGAGCGGCGGCAACAAGGCCGCGGCCGAGCTCGTCGGCACGCGCATCGCTGAGAAGGCGAAGTCGCTCGGCATCGAGTCCGTCGCGTTCGACCGCTCCGGTTTTCGCTTTCATGGTCGCGTCAAGGCGCTGGCGGAAGCCGCCCGCGCCGGCGGCCTCAAGTTCTAAGGTAGCCCTATGGCCCAACAACGTTCAGGTGGCAGGCAGCAACAGCAGGACGATCGCGGCGACGGTCTGCGCGAGAAGATGATCGGGATCAACCGCGTCACCAAGGTGGTGAAGGGCGGCCGGATCCTGGGCTTCGCGGCGCTGACGGTCGTGGGCGACGGCGACGGTCGCGTCGGCATCGGCAAGGGCAAGGCGAAGGAAGTGCCCGTGGCCGTGCAGAAGGCGATGGAAGAGGCGCGCCGCAAGATGGTCAAGGTCAGCCTCAAGAAGGGCACGCTGCACCACCCCGTCGAAGGCCGTCACGGCGCGACCAAGGTGTTCATGCAGCCCGCGGCGGACGGTACCGGCGTCATCGCCGGCGGACCGATGCGCGCGGTGTTCGAGGTGGTCGGCGTCACCAACGTGCTCGCCAAGTGCCACGGCTCGACCAACCCGTACAACCTGGTGCGCGCCACGCTGAACGCCCTGCAGAACTGCAGCGCGCCGGCGGAGATCGCGGCCAAGCGCGGCAAGACGGTCGAAGAGATCCTGGGAGCGTAAGAGCATGGCCGACAAGAAGATGATCAAGGTGAAGCTCGCCAAGGGCATCGCCTGCACCCGCAAGGATCACGTCGCCACGGTGCGCGGACTCGGGCTCAAGTGGACCAACCACACGGTCGAGGTCGAGGACACGCCCTGCACGCGCGGCATGATCAACAAGGTCAGCTACCTCGTGCGCGTGGTCGAGCAGTAAGCACGAGCCACGAGCCACGTAAAAGAGAAACGTCATGCGACTCAATTCGATGAAGCCCGCCGAGGGCAGCAAGAAGAACCGCCGCCGCGTCGGCCGCGGCATCGGCTCGGGCCTGGGCAAGACCGCGGGACGCGGCCACAAGGGCCAGAAGTCCCGCTCGGGCGGCTTCCACAAGGTCGGCTTCGAAGGCGGCCAGATGCCGCTGCAGCGCCGCCTGCCGAAGCGCGGTTTCGTGTCGATGGCCAAGAACGACAGCGCGGAGATCCGCCTGTCCGACCTCCAGCGCCTGCCGCTCGAGGAGGTGGACATCCTCGCGCTCAAGGCCGCGGGCCTCGTGCACGCCGGCGCGAAGACGGTGAAGGTGATCAAGACGGGCAAGCTCGAGCGCGCGGTCAAGCTCTCGGGCGTGCTCGCGACCAAGGGTGCCAAGGCGGCCATCGAAGCCGCCGGCGGCAGCGTGGCGTAAAGCCGCGTTCGGCAGCAGTCAGTCAGGGACGAAAGAAGGCTACGTGGCAACAGCCAATCCGGCGCTGAAGAGCGGGAACAAGTACGGCGATCTGAAGCGCCGGCTGCTGTTCCTGCTGGGCGCGCTCATCGTCTACCGGATCGGGACGCACATCCCGGTGCCGGGCATCAACGCGTCCGTGCTCGACGATCTGTTCCGTTCGCAGCAGGGCGGTATCCTCGGGCTCTTCAACGTGTTCTCGGGCGGCGCGCTGTCGCGCTTCTCGATCTTCGCGCTGGGCATCATGCCGTACATCTCGGCGTCCATCATCATGCAGCTGTGCACGGTGGTGGTCCCGGCGCTCGAGGCGCTGAAGAAGGAAGGCGAGGCGGGCCGGCGCAAGATCACGCAGTACACGCGCTACGCGACGCTCGGTCTCGCGTTCTTCCAGGCCCTCGCGATCTCGGCGGCGCTGGAAGCGCAGCCCGGACTGGTGCTGACGACGGGCCTCACGTTCCGCATCGTCTCGGCGGTCACGCTGGTCACGGGCACGATGTTCCTCATGTGGCTCGGCGAGCAGATCACCGAGCGCGGCCTCGGCAACGGCATCTCGCTCATCATCTTCGCGGGCATCGCCGCGGGCCTTCCGAACGCGATCGGGCTGACGCTCGAGCAGGCGCGGACCGGCGCCTACTCGATCCCGCTGGTGCTCGGCATCGCCGCGCTGGTGGTCGGCGTCACGGCGTTCGTGGTCTTCGTCGAGCGCGCGGTGCGCAAGATCCTCGTGAACTACGCGAAGCGCCAGGTCGGCAACAAGGTCTACCAGGGCCAGAGCTCGTTCCTGCCGCTGAAGCTCAACATGGCCGGCGTGATCCCGCCGATCTTCGCGTCGTCGATCATCCTGTTCCCGGCGACGATCGCGCAGTGGTTCGGCTCCGGCGAGAACACGATCTGGCTGCGCGACCTGGCGGCCACGCTCGGGCCGGGCCAGCCCGTGCACGAGATCCTGTATGCGGCGGCGATCATCTTCTTCTGCTTCTTCTACACGGCGTTGCAGTACAACCCGAAGGAGACGGCCGAGAACCTGAAGAAGAGCGGCGCCTTCATCCCGGGCTACCGGCCGGGCGACCAGACGGCGAAGTACCTCGAGAAGATCACGCTGCGGCTGACGCTCCTGGGCTCGCTCTACCTCGTGATCGTCTGCTTCATCCCGAACTTCCTGATCGCGTGGAAGAACGTGCCGTTCTACTTCGGCGGGACGTCGCTGCTGATCATCGTGGTCGTGACGATGGACTTCATGACCCAGGTGCAGGCCTACCTGATGTCGCAGCAATACGAGAGCCTGCTGAAGAAGGCCAATTTCAAGGGAGGCCTGCCCACGCGTTGAGCGGACTCAGGCGTCCTTGCCCTCGCTCCTTCCCCTTACCCGAGGGACGGGCCAGGGGAAAAGGAATGAGTCGCGGCGCGACTGGTTCTTTGCATGGCGAAAGAAGACACGATCCAGATGCAGGGCGAGGTGGTCGAGATGCTGCCGAATGCCACGTTCCGCGTGAAGCTCGAGAACGGCCATGTGGTCCTCGGCCACATCTCGGGGAAGATGCGGATGCACTACATCAAGATACTTCCGGGCGACAAGGTGACGGTCGAAGTGTCGCCGTACGACCTTTCGCGGGCCCGGATCACGTTCCGGGCGAAGTAGGTTGCCGGGACCAGCGGTCAGGGATCAGGCATCAGAGGCGCCGGCGTTTCCGGTGGCGCGGCGCGAGCCGCGATGAAGCGGTGAGGAGAAGGAAAAATGAAGGTACTGGCATCCGTCAAGAAGATCTGCCGCAACTGCAAGATCATCCGGCGCAACGGCGTCGTGCGCGTGATCTGCACCGACCCGCGCCACAAGCAGCGCCAGGGTTGATTCTTCACGCGCGAACCCCATTTAAACAGGTCTAGCACATGGCACGTATTGCAGGCGTCAACATCCCGAACCACCAGCACGCGGTCATCGCGCTGCAGGCGATCTACGGCATCGGCCCCACGCGCGCGAAGATGATCCTCGCGGCGACGGGCATCGCCCCGGCGACCAAGATCAAGGACCTCTCGGACACCGAGATGGACAAGATCCGCGAGCAGGTCGGCAAGTTCTCGGTGGAAGGCGACCTTCGCCGGGAAGTGACGATGAGCATCAAGCGGCTGATGGACTTCGGCTGCTACCGCGGTTCGCGCCATCGCAAGGGCCTCCCGGTCCGCGGCCAGCGCACGCGCACCAACGCGCGCACGCGCAAGGGCCCGAAGAAAGGCCGCACCGTCGCGCTGTCCAAGGGCGTCACCAAGTAACCGAAGCGCGAACCGAACACTCGAGGAAAGTCGAAGATGGCACAGCAACCGTCCCAGAAGGCATCCGCGGCCCGCGCGCGCAAGAAGGTCAAGAAGAACGTGACCGAAGGCATCGCGCACATCCACGCGTCCTTCAACAACACGATCATCACGATCACCGACCGGCAGGGCAACGCGCTGTCGTGGGCGACGTCCGGCGGCGCCGGCTTCAAGGGCTCCCGCAAGTCGACGCCGTTCGCGGCGCAGGTCGCGGCGGAAGCCGCCGGCCGCGCGGCGCAGGAATGCGGCGTCAAGAACCTCGAGGTGCGCATCAAGGGCCCCGGCCCCGGCCGCGAATCGGCCGTGCGCGCGCTCAACGCGCTGGGCATGAAGATCTCCAGCATCACCGACGTGACGCCGGTGCCGCACAACGGATGCCGTCCGCCGAAGCGCCGTCGGATATAACTCGGAATTGCGGTCGCAAGGAAATGCTCTTTGCGACCGAGACTTTGTAAATTTTTCGCTCTTAGGATAGCTAACGTGGCTCGATACATCGGACCCAAATGCAAGCTGGCGCGACGGGAAGGCACCGACCTTTTCCTGAAAAGCGCGCGTCGATCGCTCGACTCCAAGTGCAAGCTGGACACCAAGCCCGGCCAACATGGCGTGAAGTCCGGCATGCGCCAATCCGACTTCGGCAACCAGCTGCGCGAGAAGCAGAAGCTGCGCCGGATGTACGGCCTGCTCGAGCGGCAGTTCCGCAAGTACTTCGTCGAGGCCGCCCGCCGCAAGGGCTCGACCGGCACCAACCTCCTGCAGCTTCTGGAGTCGCGCCTCGACAACGTCGTGTACCGGATGGGCTTCGGCTCGACGCGCGCCGAGGCCCGGCAGCTCGTCACGCACTGCGCGATCATGGTCAACGGCAAGTCGCTCAACGTGCCGTCGGCTACCCTGAAGGCCGGGCGACGTCGTCTCGGTCACGGAGAAGTCGAAGGGCCAGCTGCGCATCGCCGATTCCCTGCAGCTCGCGGAAAAGGTCGGCTTCCCCTCGTGGGTCGAAGTCGATGCCAAGAAGATGACCGGCACCTACAAGGGTGCGCCGGATCGCTCCGAATTCGGCCAGGACATCAACGAGAGCCTCGTGGTCGAGCTGTATTCGAAGTAACCGGCGGTAACCGGCGGTCGCGGCAGACGCGCGATTCCGGCGCCGCTCTCCGGATTACCCATAAAGGTTCCGCATGCAGAGCAATGTTCTGTTGAAGCCGCGCATCATCGACGTCCAGTCGACGTCGCCGTTCCACGCCAAGGTGGTGATGGAGCCGTTCGAGCGCGGCTATGGCCACACGCTGGGCAACGCGCTGCGCCGCGTGCTGCTCTCGTCCATGCCCGGCTACGCGCCCACCGAAGTCAAGATCACCGGCGTGCTGCACGAGTACTCGGCGCTCGACGGCGTGCAGGAAGACGTCGTCGACGTGCTCCTGAACCTGAAGGGCGTGGTGCTGAAGCTGCACAACCGCGACCACGTGATGCTGCGCCTCGCCAAGTCGGGCGAAGGTGTGGTCACGGCCGCCGACATCGAGCCGAACCACGACGTCGAGATCATCAATCCCGACCACGTGATCGCGCATCTCACGGCCGGGCGGCAAGCTCGAGATGGAGATCCGCGTCGAGAAGGGCCGCGGCTACCAGCCCGCGACCGCGCGCGTGAAGCCGGAAGGCGGCCGCACGATCGGCAGCATCCTGCTCGACGCGTCGTTCTCGCCGGTGCGCCGCGTGAGCTACGCGGTGGAGTCGGCGCGCGTCGAGCAGCGTACGGACCTCGACAAGCTGGTGCTCGACATCGAGACCAACGGCGTCGTCGAGCCGGAGCAGGCGGTGCGCTACGCCGCGTCGGTGCTCGTCGAGCAGCTGTCGGTGTTCGCCGACCTGAAGGGCACGGACCAGCCGTCGGCGGAGCGTTCTTCGCCGCAGGTCGACCCGATCCTGCTGCGCCCGGTCGACGACCTCGAGCTCACGGTGCGCTCGGCCAACTGCCTCAAGGCCGAGAACATCTACTACATCGGCGATCTCATCCAGCGCACCGAGACGGAGCTCCTGAAGACGCCGAACCTCGGCCGCAAGTCGCTGAACGAGATCAAGGAAGTGCTCGCGTCGCGCGGCCTGTCGCTCGGCATGAAGCTCGAGAACTGGCCGCCGGCGGGTCTCGATCGGCCGTAACCGCACAACCCCGGGAACCAAGCAAAGAGCAAGCAACGAGCGCCGTGCAAAGCGGCGCCACCTCACCGAAAGGGCAATGCCATGCGTCACCGTCACGGACTGCGGAAACTGAACCGCACCAGCAGCCATCGCCTCGCGATGCTGCGCAACATGACCAACTCGCTGTTCACGCACGAGGCGATCCGCACCACGCTGCCGAAGGCGAAGGAACTGCGCCGCGTCGCCGAGCCCCTGATCACGCTGGCGAAGGTCGCGACGGTGGCCAACCGCCGCCTGGCGTTCGACCGCCTGCGCGATCGCGACGTCGTGACCAAGCTCTTCAACGAGCTCGGCCCGCGTTACCAGGCGCGCCCGGGCGGCTACCTGCGCATCCTGAAGTTCGGCTTCCGCCAGGGCGACGCCGCGCCGATGGCGCTGGTCGAGCTGGTCGGACGTCCCGATGCGGCAGCGGCAGAGGCGGCTAAGGAATAACGCGTACGGGTTGCGCTGTGTAGCAAAAAGCCGGGCGCATGCCCGGCTTTTTCATGGGCACCGCGGATTCTTCGTGCATCGCGATGGCGTTCGCTACAATGCCCTTGTCATGAACGAATCGATCCTCGTCACCGGCGGTGCGGGCTACGTGGGCTCGCACGTCGTCGTGGAGCTCGCGAAGGCGGGTTACGCGCCGGTCGTGCTCGACAACTATGTCAACAGCACGCCCGCGGTGCTGCCGCGCCTGCAGGCGCTCGCGGGCCGGCCGGTGCCCGCCGTGACCGCGGACGTGCGCGACGTGGCGGCGCTGCGGGCCGTGTTCCACGACCATCCCATCCACGCGGTGGTGCACTGCGCGGGTTTGAAGGCGGTCGGCGAATCGGAAGAGCGCCCGCTCGCGTACTACGACGTGAACGTCGGCGGCGCCATCGCGCTCGCGGAAGTGATGGGCGAGGCGGGCGTGGCCACGCTCGTGTTCAGCTCGTCGGCTGCCGTGTACGGCCAGCCGGAGCAGCTGCCGGTCACCGAGGATGCTCCGCTGCGTCCGCACAGCGTCTACGGCCGGACCAAGCGTGTGGTCGAGGACTTCCTGCGCGATCTCGCGCGTGCCAATCCGAACTGGCGGATCGGCATCCTGCGCTACTTCAATCCCGCGGGCGCCCACGAATCGGGAATGCTGGGCGAGGCGACGCGCGGCCGGCCGAACAACCTCGTCCCGCTGCTCTGCAAGATCGCCGGCGGCGAGCTGGCCGACCTGTCGATCTACGGCGGCGACTGGCCCACGCCCGACGGCACCGGCATCCGCGACTACCTGCACGTGCAGGATCTCGCGGAGGGCCACGTCGCGGCGCTCAAGCACCTCGCCGGCACCACCGGCGCGGTGACGCTCAATCTCGGCGCCGGCCGCGGGTACTCGGTGATGGAGGTGGTCCACGCGTTCGAGGCTGCGTGCGGGCGCAGGATCACGAAGACGCTGGTGCCGCGGCGGCCCGGCGACGTCGCGTGCTACTACGCCGATCCGTCGCGCGCGGCCACGCTGCTCGGGTGGAAGACGAAGCGCGACCTCGCCGCGATCTGCGCCGACGCGTGGCGCTGGCAGAAGAATGGCGGCCGGTACTGATCGCGGCGCGGCTCCGGGCCGGTCCTGACCTGCACCATCGATCGCGGAGCACTGCGGGATCATGCGAATCGCAGACGTACGTTCCCACGTCCTCGAGGCTCCGCTGACGGAGCCGTTCCACTGGTCGTTCAACGGGACGCGCAGCCGGTCGGCGTGCCTCGTGGAGATCGTCGCCGACGACGGCACCGTCGGCTGGGGCGAATGCTTCGGCCCGTCCGCGCTCAACGCGGCGATCGTGCAGGCCTACGCGACGCGGCTGGTCGGCCGCGACGCGCTCTCCAGCGAGGCCATCTGGGAGGACCTGTACGGCGCGTATCGCGACCAGGGACAGAAGGGGCTCGCGATCAGCGCGCTCTCGGGCGTCGACATCGCGCTGTGGGACCTGAAGGGCAAGCACTTCGGCGTGCCCGTGCATCGGCTCATGGGCGGGCCCCTGCGCACGTCGGTGCGCGCGTACGCCACCGGCACGTATCGCGTCGAGCACGGCGATCCGTTCGAGTACATCGTCGACGAGGTCGCCGGTTACGCGGCGCAGGGCTTCCATGCCGCGAAGATCAAGATCGGCTTCGACGTGCGGGCGGATGCCGCGCTCATCCGCGCGGTGCGCCGCAAGGTGGGCCCCGATTTCGGGCTGATGCTCGACGCGAACCACGGCTACGACGCGCTGGAGGCCATCGCGCTCGGACGCGCCGTCGCCGACCTCGACGTCGGCTGGTTCGAGGAGCCCGTGATCCCGGAAGACCTCGCGGGCTACCGCGAGGTGCGCCGCGGCCAGCCCATCCCCGTCGCGGGTGGCGAGTGCGAATACACGCGGCTGGGATTCCGCGAGATCCTCACGACCCGGGCGATGGACATCGTGCAGCCGGATACGTGCGCCGCGGGCGGACTCACCGAATGCCGGAAGATCGCGGACATGGCCGCCGCGTTCGGCGTGCGCTACGTGCCGCACGTGTGGGGCACGGGCATCGCGCTGGCGGCGGCGCTGCAGCTCCTCGCCGTGCTTCCGCATCTGCCGCTGCGCCGCACACCGCGCGCGCCGATCCTCGAGTTCGACCGCTCGGAGCATCCCTTCCGCCAGGCGGTCCTGCGCTCGCCCATCGAGCACGAGCGCGGCGTCGTGCGCATCCCCGAGGGCCCCGGCCTCGGCATCGAGGTGAATCGCAGCGCGCTGGAGGAATTCCGCGCGCCGCTGTAGCGCGTCAGGCGGCGGCCACCTTGATGCGCCTCGACGCGGATCTCCTCGGTGAGCTGCGCCTTCAGCGCGGAAAACTCGGGCGTCGTCTTCACCGTGTAGTGCCGCGGATGCGGGATCGCCACCGCGACCTCCGCCTTGAAGCGCCCCGGCCGCGCGCTCATCACGACGACGCGGTTCGCCATGAAGATCGCTTCCTCGATGTCGTGCGTGACGAACAGCACCGTCTTGCGCTCGGACTCCCAGATCGTCAGCAGCAGCTCCTGCATCAGCGAGCGCGTCTGGTTGTCGAGCGCGCCGAACGGCTCGTCGAGGAGCAGGATCTTCGGATCGTTCGCGAGCGCGCGCGCGATCGCCGTGCGCTGCTGCATCCCGCCCGAGAGCATCTTCGGATAGTGATGCTCGAAGCCGCCGAGGCCGACCTTGTCGAGCCAGTGGCGCGCGATCTCGTCCTGCCGCGCGGCGGTCATGCCGCGCTCGCGCAGCCCGAAGCATACGTTCTGCCGGATCGTGAGCCACGGGAACAGCGTGTAGCTCTGGAACACCATGCCGCGATCGGCGCCGGGCCCGGTGACCGGCTCGCCGTCGAGCAGCACGCGCCCGGTCGTCGGCGTGTCGAGTCCGGCGATGATCCGCAGCAGCGTCGACTTGCCGCAGCCGGAAGGCCCGAGGATGGTGATGAAGTCGTTGTCCGCGACGGTGAGCGACGTCGGCATCAGCGCTTCGGTCGGCGGTCCGTCGCGCACGCCGGGAAACGTGCGGGTGACGCTCTCGATGACGAGCTTGCTCACGCTGCGGCCGCCGCGCCGCTCACGCGAGGCTCCACGGAAACAGCTTCTGGTTGCCCCACTTGAACGCGAAGTCGGACACGAGCCCGATCACGCCGATCACGATGATGCCGAAGATGATCTGGCCGGTGTTGAGGAGCGCCTGCGAGTCGGTGATCATGTGTCCGATGCCGGACGACGCGCCGATCAGCTCGGCGACGATCACGTAGGTCCACGCCCAGCCGAGCACGAGGCGCAGCGTCTCGGCGATCTGCGGCGCCGCGCTCGGCAGCAGCACGCGACGCACGATGCCCGACGCGTTGGCGCCCAGCGTGTAGGCCGCTTCGACGAGGTCGCGGCGCGTGCAGCCGACGATGACCGCGACCATGAGCACGATCTGGAAGAACACGCCGATGAAGATCACGAGGAGCTTCTGCGTCTCGCCGATGCCGGCCCACAGGATCAGCAGCGGTATGAACGCCGAGGCCGGGCAGGTAGCGCGCGAACGACACGAACGGCTCGAAGAACGCCTCGATCGGCTTGTACGCGCCCATCGCGATGCCGAGCGGCACGCCGAGCGATCGCGGCCAGCACGAAGCCGCCCAGCACGCGCCACACCGTCATCCCGATGTCGAACGCGAACCCGTGCTGCGCGAACAGCGTCCAGCCCTCGCGCAGCATCGTCAGCGGATCGGCGAGGAAGGTCCGCGACACGAAGCCGCCGAACGTCGCCGCGCTCCACGCCGCGACGAACACGACGAAGAAGGCGATGCCGAGCGCGACGCGGCGCGCTCGGCTGACGGGCGTCAGCGGCTTCATGGGCGATGTCGGGCGAGTGACGCTGCAGCCTTGCGCATTTCCGCGTCAGGCCGAAGCCCGGCCCGCGAGGTTGCTGTCGACATCCCTCGCGCGGGCAAGGCGTGGGCCTCGCGGGGCTGCGGCGAGCTCCGCAACGGCCTACTGGATGAAGCGCGTGTCGGTGAGCTTCGACAAGATCGGGCATCTGCTTGATGATGCCGACCTCGAGCAGCAGGTCCGCCGCTTCCTTCGAGAACTGCGCGTGCGGGCCGGCGAAGAACGCCTTGTTCGCGGCGCGGTCCTGCCAGCGCAGGTACTTCTGCGACGCCTCGAACTGCTCGCCGGTCTGCTTCACGTCGGCGCCCATGATCTCGAAGCTCTTCTTCGGGTTCCCTGGCGATCATCTCGAGCGCCTCGAAGTAGCTGTCGGCGAGCGCCTTCGCCGCCTTCGGGTTGTCGGCGAGGAACTTCGGCGTGCAGCCGACGGTGTCCATCACCATCGGATAGTCGAGCGTGGTCGCGATGATCTTGCCGGCCTGCGGCGCGCCGCGCACGGTGGAGAGGTACGGCTCGTACGTCATCGCGGCGTCGTTCTGGCCCGGCGACGAACGCCTGCGCCGCGGGCCCGGGCTCGAGATTGACGACGGTGACGTCCTTCACCGACAGGCCGTTCTTCTTCAGGAACCACGCGAGCGCGAAATACGGCGACGTCCCCGGCGCCGACGCAGCCACCGTCTTGCCCTTGAGGTCGGCGATCTTCTGCACGTTGTTGCGCACGGCCATGCCGTCGGCGCCGTAGCTCTTGTCGAGCTGGAAGATCTGCGTGGTGGGCACGCCGTTGGCGTTCCACACGATCCACGTCTCGACCGTGGTGGCCGCGCACTGCACGTCGCCGGAGGCGATGGCGAGATGGCGATCCTTCTGCGGAATCTTCTTCAGGTCGACGTCGAGGCCGTGCTTCTTGAAGATGCCCGCCTCCTTGGCGAGCGTGAGCGGCGCAAATCCGGTCCAGCCGGACAGGCCGAGGGCGACCTTGGTGTCCTGCGCGGCGGCCGTCGCGGCGTAGGCGAAGGCGAAGGCGGCGGCACAGAGGGTCGTGGCAAACGGGACGCGCATGGCAATGCTCCAGAGGAGTGCAGGGAAAGCGATCAAATCTAGGCGGGGCGGGCGGCACTGTCAATGCTGCGGCCAGCAGACGCATGCGCGTGTCGCCGAAGGCCCGGCGCGGTGGCGACGCCGACGAGGTCGCCGTGCGCATCGACGACGCCGAGCGCTCGGAGCCGTGGTACGCACCGGGGACAGCGAAAGGGTCCCGATTGCGTTGGCGATGCGCGGGCTTGCCCCTACAATCCCCGCATCGGCGTGCCGGCAATGCCGCACGCGTGCCCGGATGCCCTCTTGACCACCCCACTTGCCACCGACTTGCCGCGCGCGCTCGGGCCCGCGGACTATCGCGCGATGCCGTGGAAGAACGGCGGTGGACGCACGCTCGAGATCGCGACGCAACCGCCGGGGACCGACCTCGCGTCGTTCGCGTGGCGCATCAGCGTGGCGGACGTCGAGCGCGACGGGCCGTTCTCGGCGTTCGCGGGCGTGGATCGCACGCTGGTGCTGCTCGCGGGACGCGGCATGCGGCTCACCGGCGCCGGCGCACCGATGGACGTGCGCGCGCCGTACGAGCCGGTGGCGTTTGCGGGCGAAGCGTCGCTGCAGTGCGCGCTGGTCGACGGTCCGACGCGCGATTTCAACCTCATGGTCCGGCGCGCCGAGGCGCAGGGCGAGGTGCGGGTAGTGCGCGCGAAAGCGCAGGCGTTCGCATCCGCACAGGCGTACGCCTGCTTCGCCGCGGCGGGCTCCGTCGAGCGTCGTCGTCCCGGGCATGCCGCCGGTCACGCTCGCGCAGGATCACACGCTGCTCGTCGAGGCGCCGATCGCCGCACGCGGGCTGCGCGTGCGTCCGACTTCACCTGGGGCGGTCGCGCTGGTGTGCGTGATCGAAAGCGTGGCGGCAGGAGGGCCGGCGTGAGGGTCTTCGCGCCATTCGCGCTGCTGCCCGAAGGCTGGGCGGCCAACGTCGCCATCGACATCGACGACGCCGGTCGCATCGCGACGGTTGCGCGCGACGCCGATCCGCCGGACGGCGAGGCATTGCGCGGACCCGTCGTCCCCGCGATGCCCAACGTGCATTCGCACGCGTTCCAGCGTGCGCTCGCGGGACGCACCGGCCGCGCCTCGGCGGCACGCGACGACAGCTTCTGGACCTGGCGGCAGGCGATGTACGCCTTTCTCGACCGCGTCGACGCGGATGCGTTCGAGGCGATCGCGGCGCAGGCCTACGTCGAGATGGCGAAGGCCGGATACGCGTGCGTCGCCGAGTTCCACTACGTCCATCACGATCCCGCGGGCAAGCCCTATGACGATCCGGCCGAGCTCGCGATGCGCGTCGTTTCGGCAGCGCGCGCGGCCGGCATCGGGCTCACGCTGCTGCCGGTCTTCTACGCGCATGGCGGGTTCGGCGGCATGCCCACGACCGCCGGCCAGCGCCGGTTCGCGCACACGACCTACACGTTCACGCATCTCTACGATCGGCTGCGCGAGCGTGCCGCCGCGAACGGCTACGTGCTGGGCGTGGCGCCGCACAGCCTGCGCGCCGTCACGGCCGAGGAGCTGGGGCAGATCGTCCGCCTTGCGGATGCCGGTGGCCCGATCCACATCCACGCCGCGGAGCAGACGCGCGAGGTCGACGACTGCTTCGCGTGGAGCCGCATGCGGCCGGTCGAGTGGCTGCTGACGCAGGCGCACGTCGATCGCCGCTGGTGCATCGTGCATGCGACGCACATGACCGAGCGCGAGGTGGAGGCCCTCGCGGCGAGCGGTGCCGTGGCGGGCCTCGCGCCGACGACGGAAGCCGATCTCGGCGACGGCACGTTTCCGGGTCCGGGGTACTTCGCCGCCAAGGGCCGATTTGGCGTCGGAAGCGATTCGAACACCGAAATCTCGCCGTTCATGGAGCTGCGCCAGCTCGAGTGGTCGCAGCGCATGCGCGCGCGCCGGCGCAACGTGCTGGCGACGGCAGGGGAGCTGTCGCTCGGAGCATCGCTGTGGGCCTCGGCCGCGCAAGGCGGGGCGCAGGCGCTGGCGCAGCCCGTCGGTGCCATTGCGCCGGGTGCGCGCGCGGATCTCGTCGTGCTCGACCTGCGCGATCCGGCGCTCGCAGATCAGGCATGCGACGACGTGCTCGATGCGGCCATCTTCGGACCGTGCCGGCAACCGGTGCGCGACGTGATCGCCGCGGGACGCTTCATCGTGCGCGACGGGCATCACGCGGACGAAGCGGCCGTGTTCGCCCGCTATCGCGCCGCGCTCGCGCGGGTGGCCTCGGCATGAGCGAGCACTTCGACCTGCTGCTGGTGGACGCGCACGCGGCCACCCTGCGCGGCGACGCGCCCTACGGCGCCGTGCGCGACGCCGCCGTCGGCATTCGCGGCGACACGATCGCGTGGATCGGGCCGCGCCGCGACCTGCCGCGCGATCACACCGCCGCGCAGACGGTCTCCTGCCACGGCCACTGGCTCACGCCGGGACTCGTCGATTGCCATACGCACCTCGTGTACGCGGGCAATCGCGCCGGCGAGTTCGAGCGGCGCCAGCAGGGCGCGAGCTATGCGGACATTGCGCGCGAGGGCGGCGGCATCGCATTCACGGTCCGGGAGACGCGCGCCGTGTCGGAGCTCGAGCTCGCGGCGCAGAGCCGGCCGCGGCTCGCGGCGCTCGCGCAGGAAGGCGTGACGACGATCGAGATCAAGTCCGGCTACGGCCTCGACTCCGCCAGCGAGGCGAAGCAGCTGCGGGTGGCGCGCGAGCTGGCCGCGGAGCTCGACGTGGCGGTGCGGACCACGCTGCTCGCCGCGCACGCGCTGCCGCCGGAGTTCGCCGGGCGCGCCGACGATTACATCGACTACGTGTGTCGCGACACGATTCCGGCGATCGCCGACGCGGGGCTCGCCGACGCGGTCGACGCCTACTGCGAGACGATCGGATTCACCGCGGACCAGACGCTTCGGGTGTTCGCGGCAGCCCGCGCCGCCGGGCTGCCGGTGAAGCTGCACGCGGACCAGCTCTCGGACATGGACGGCGCGCGCATCGCCGCCCAGGCGTCGGCGCTGTCCGCCGATCACCTCGAATACGCGAACGACGCCGGCGTGCGCGCCATGGCGCGACGCGGGCAGCGTCGCGGTGCTGCTGCCCGGCGCGTACTATGCGTTGCGGGAGACGCGCGTGCCGCCGGTCGCGGCCCTGCGCGCCGCCGGCGTGCCGATGGCGATCGCCACCGACTGCAATCCCGGCACGTCGCCGACGACGTCGCTGGTGCTGATGATGAACATGGCCTGCACGCTGTTCCGGCTGACGCCGGAGGAGGCGCTCGCCGGCGCGACGATGCACGGCGCGCGCGCGCTGGGCTTGCGGGACCGCGGGACGCTGGCGCCCGGGTTGCGCGCGGACATCGCGTGCTGGGCGATCGGCGAGCCGGCGGAGCTTGCGTACCGCATCGGCGGCAATCCCTGCGCGGGCGTCGTGCGCAACGGCCGCGTGGCATTCTGGAGCGAATGATGGCGTCGTGGGAGCTGACGCGCGGGGATGGCCCGCTGATCGTGAACGTGCCGCATGCCGGCACCCTTGTGCCTTCGGACATCGCCTCCCGGTTCACGACGGCGGCGCGCGCGCTGCCCGACACCGATTGGCACGTCGAGAAGCTGTACGCGTTCGCGCCGGGCGACGGTGCCACGCTGATGTGCGCGACGCGCTCGCGCTATGTCGTCGACCTCAACCGCGATCCGTCGGGCGCCGCGCTGTACGCGGGGGCCGACAACACCGAGCTGTGCCCGACGCGTACGTTCGCCGACGAGCCGATCTACGTCGACGGCGGAAATCCCGACGGCCACGAGGTCGCGCGGCGCCTGGCCGAGCACTTCGAGCCCTACCACCGTGCGCTCGACGCCGAAGTCGCACGCGTCCGCGA
The DNA here is from genome assembly GCA_963725735.1 of uncultured beta proteobacterium. Taxonomy (GTDB): domain Bacteria; phylum Pseudomonadota; class Gammaproteobacteria; order Burkholderiales; family Casimicrobiaceae; genus VBCG01. The sequence continues at coordinate 37,961 of CAVRZM010000007.1, forward strand.
TCGACACGGCTACGCGATCCTGCTCGACGGCCATTCGATCCGATCCGAAGTGCCGCGCTTCTTTGCCGGCAGGCTGCCCGACCTCAACCTCGGGACCGCCGACGGCGCGAGCTGTGCGACGGCGCTGGAGGCGCAGGTGGCCGCGCTGCTCGCGGGCGCGGCCGGCTTCAGCCACGTCGTGAACGGGCGCTTCAAGGGCGGCTGGATCACGCGCCACTACGGCCGCCCGACGGCGCACGTGCACGCGCTGCAGCTCGAGATGGCGGAGCGGTGCTACATGGACGAGGCGCCGCCCTATCGCTGGGATTCCCAGCGGGCGGAACGGCTCGTCGACGCGCTGCGCCGGCTGGTCGGGCTGCTGACGGCCTGGCGTCCCGGCCGATGATCCGCATCTACATCGCCCGCCAGCGCTACGACGCGTGGCTGGTCGCGGACCGGCTCAACCAGGCGGGCATCCGCGCGCACGTCTTCAACCAGCACGCGTCGAGCATCGTCGGGGACGTGCCGCCCGATGTCGCGCAGCCGCACGTGTGGATCGAGCGGGAATGCGATCGCGAGCGCGCGGAGATCGTCATTCGCGAGATCGACGCCGCGGGCAAGCGCACCGGCAGCGTCGCGTGCGCGAAGTGCGGCGAGGAGTCGCCGCTCAGCTTCGACCTGTGCTGGAACTGCGGAAGCAGCCTCACCTAGCGGGACGGCCGCTCGCTAGGTGAAGAAATAGCGAGTGAGGTGAAAGAAGATCGGCGCGGCGAACACCACGGAATCGAGCCGGTCCAGCATTCCTCCGTGCCCCTCGATCATGTGGCCCCAGTCCTTCACGCCGCGGTCGCGCTTGATCGCCGACATCACGAGGCCGCCGAAGAAGCCCATCGCATTGATCGCGAGCGCCATCAGCGCGGCCTGCCAGAAGTTGAACGGTGTCATCCACCACAGGAAGGCACCCAGCACCGTGGCGCTCGCGACCCCGCCGACCAGGCCCTCCAGGGTCTTGGACGGCGAGACCTCGGGCGCGATCTTGGTCTTGCCGAACAGCTTGCCCCAGACGTACTGCAGCACGTCGCTCGACTGCACGACGATGACGAGGAACGCGATCAGGAGCAGGTTGCGGTCCTCGTAGCCTTTGATGTCGAGCGTCAGCAGCGCGGGTACGTGCGAGATGCAGAACACGCAGATCATGAGGCCCCACTGCACCTTCGACGTGCGCTCGAGGAAGCGCTTGGTGTCGCCCGCCGCGACCTCGAGGATCGGCAGCAGCAGGAAGGCGTACACCGGGATGAAGATCGAGTAGAGGCCGTACCAGCCGATGTACACCAGCAGGTACTGCATCGGCAGCACGACGAAGAAGGCGGCGGCGAGCGCCATGTAGTCGGCGCTGCGCGTGTACATGAGCGACAGGAACTCGCGTAGTGCGAAGAACGAGATGAACAGGAACAGCAGCACCACGCCCGGGCGGCCGAACAGGAACGAGAAGCCGATCACCAGCACCATCACCCACCACGCCTTGATGCGCGCGTTGAGGTTGTCGATGGTGGCGTGCGGCTGCCCTTTCGCGACCGACGACTTGAGCGCGTAGCCGATCACCGAGGCGATCAGCAGGACGAGGCCGATCCCCGCGAAGAGCGAGTACGTCTGCTGGGCGGGGGTGAGCGTCATCCTTCGGCGGGCTGCAGCGAGAGCAGGGCGTTGCGGGTGCGCTCGACGAACGCGCTCTTGTCCTCGTCGGGGGCGAGCTTGAGCGGCGCGCCGACGTGCAGCGTGCACAGGAGGGGCAGCGGCAGGAGCTTGCCCTTCGGCATCACCCGCCGCGCATTCTCGATCCACACCGGCACGAACTCGACGTCCGGGCTCGCGTGGGCGAGCCAGTAGATGCCGCTCTTGAACGGCAGCAGCGTCTCGTCCGAGGTGTTGCGAGTGCCTTCGGGAAACACGATCAGCGAGTCGCCGGATTCCAGCACGTCGGCCATCAGCTTGATCGGATCCTGCGCGCGCGTCTGCGGGTTGCGGTCGATCAGCACGGCGCGAATCACGTGCTGCGCGACCCACGTGCGGAGCTTGCCCTTGAGCCAATAGTCCGCGCCCGCGACCGGCCGCGTGCGCACGCGCAGGTCGTCGGGCATGCACGCCCAGATCAGCGCGAAATCGCCGTGGCTGTTGTGATTGGCGTAATAGACGCGCGGACCGGCCGCGGGGGCGCAGCCGAGCCACAGGATGCGCGCACCGGTGAGCGCCTTGGTGAGCACGCACAGCGCATGTGCGCCGAGCGTGTCGAGGTTCATTCGCGCAGCGTCTTCGTAAGCGGGCAGGTCAACGGAGGGCGATGGTGCCTGCGGCGGCGACAAAGAGCAATCCCTGCAGCGCGGCGAGCCATCCGAACTGCCGCATCAGCGACAAGGCGCCGCGGCAGCGCGTATCCCAGTCGCGGCCTTCCTTGCTCGCGGGCAGCATGCCGACGCCGCGCAGCGCGCGGTCGAGGTGCTCGGTGCGGAAACCGGTCTTCTGCACGGCGTCGATGAGCGCCGCGAACACCGCGGCGTCGAAGCGCACGCGCACGGCCATCCATTTCGCGGCGAGGCCGATGATGACGACGGCGACGAGCAGGATGAGCGCGGGCACCGCCAGCGGATGCCAGAAAGCGACCGCGATCGCGCCGGCGGCGACGACGGTGAAGCCGGTGGAGAGCGTGTCGAGCGTGCCGGCGGCAGCCAGCGCGTCCGCGACGAGGCGCAGGCGCCACGCGAGGGCTTCGTCGATGGTGTCGGAGAGCGTCATACCGGGCGGACCGCTCGCAGCGCGGCGACATGGCGATCGGTGAACACGGCCGCCGCGCGCGCCGCGCGCACGCGGGCGAGCGCCGCTTCCACCGTGGGTGCGCGACCGGTGGCGAGCAGCCACGCGGCCACGGCGGACGCGCTGCGCGACAAGCCGAGCGCGCAGCACACGAGAACGGGACCGCGCGAGCGCAGGCGCTCGATGGCGGTGGCCGCGGCGGCAAGCTGCGCGGGCGCGGGCGCCGTCAGGTCGAGGACCGGAATCACGGCGCGTGCCTGCGGTCCCGCGGGCAAGCCGAGCTCCGCGGTGAGATCGACGATCGCGGCGAAGCGCGCTGCGCTGGCGTCGTCGCGCGACGGCATGCGGCCGATCCAGACGTCGTCGGCGACGACCGCCGGCGCCGGCTGCCGGCGCGTCCACCAGCGCGAGTTGAGCCACGCCGCCGCGAGGTAGGGTGCCATGAGCCAGCGCGCGGCCGGCGTGAGGCGGCCTGCCTCGTTTTTCTGGAAGCCCGCGGGACCGAGTGCCACGTAGCAGGCGGCGACCAGGCCGAGCGCGAGCGTTCCCCACAGGAGCCAGAGCGCGGCACCGCCGAGCCCGATGGCCGCGACCAGGCATGCGAGCGCGCCGGCGGCATAGCGCAGCGCCAGGCGGTGACGCGCAGGGTCAGTCGAGTAACGCCACGCGGAAGCGGGCGTGGCTACGCCGTCGGCGGGCAGCGGCCACAGCCAGACGCACAGCCATCCCAGCGCAAACCCCGTCGGGAATGTCGACGAAGTGGTGCTGATAGGTGGTGAGCACGGAAGCTCCGATCAGCATGAACCAGACGTCGAGCAAGATGCGCGCCACGCCGCGCAGCTCGCGGGCGTAGAGCACCCACAGGATCACCGCCAGCGCGATGTGCAGCGACGGGATCTGGTTGTAGGGGAGGTCGAAGCCGGCCAGGGCGTCGAACAGCGTACCGAACACGCCGTCGGCCCGCGGACGGTCGAACGAGAAGCGATGCGGCGCGGCGACGAAGCAAGTCACCGCGAAGAGCTGCGCGGTCAGCAGGCGCTTTGCGTGCGCGTCGAGCTCGCCCCGCGATATGCAGACGAACAGCGAGAGGCCGTAGAGCAGGTCGATCGACCAGTACGGCACGATCGTCCACGCCCAGAACGGAATCGCGCGCTCCCAGCCGAACGCCAGTGCGGGCACGACCGCATGCCGCGCCGCCGCCCAGTTCGCGAGGCCGTAGGTCAGGAAGAAGAACGGCCCGAGGAACAGCAGCCACGCCAGTGCCCGGCGCCAGGGTCGCGCGCCGGGCGATCGGGCCTGCATGCCGTCATCCACGAGTCGCGAGCTTCGTTTCCGATCCCTTGCGCGCGATGGAAACCGTGAAGATGCCCCATTCGTCGATGCGCTGCTCGAGCTTGCGGAAGCCGGCGGCGGCGACCAGCGCGTCGAGCTCCGCCTGCGTGCGCCGGCGCATGACCCACGCCTGCCCGCCGCGATGGCTGGTCAGCGCACGCGCGATGAGCGCGAGCTGCGGGTGCCACGGCTGGCCGGTGTAGATGAGCAGTCCCTCGGCGGGCAGCGCCCGGGCGAGTCCCGCGAGGCACGCCTGCAGCGGTGCATTGTCCGGAAAGAGCTCGAACAGGCCGGAGACGACGGCAATCGTCGGTTGTGGCGTCAGCGCGGCAAGGTCGTCGGCGTCGAACGCGTCGCCGCGCTCGAAACGCGCGACCGCGCTCAGGCCGCGTGCCGCGATCAGCGCGCGTCCCTGCGCGACGTTGCGCTCGTCGTAGTCGCGCATCAGGATGCCGTCGGGCATGTCGCTTCCGGCGAGCGCGTCGAGCACGTAACGGCCGTGGCCCGCGGCCACGTCGACGACGCGCACCGGCGCGCCGACCGCGCGACGATCCGCGATCGCCTGGCGCAGCAGCGCCTCGATGTGCAGCTTGCGCTGGCGGATGCCCCGCCAGCCGATCGACTGGAGGTAGGTGCGATCGACCATGCGGCCGACCGGCGTGCGTCCGGCGGGGGCGTTGCGGTAGACATAGTCCAGCGTGGCGCCGGAATCGAAGCCCGTCTCGTGCCCGAGGCGAACGCCGTCGGACAGGAGGCCGCCGACGCGCAGGCTGGCGCGCGTGGCGGACCAGTACAGGCCGCGCGGCGACAGCGCGGGCAGCGGCGCGGCGAGCGCGTCCGCTTCCTCGCGGGTGAAGCCGCCCTCGTCGGCGTCGACGAGAGTCGGTCGCGCGAGCGGTTGCGCGAAGCGGCGCATCAGGAACGAGCGGACACGCGCGAGGGCGACGGAGCGGTCGCGCTCGCCCAGCGTGTCGTGGAAGAAGCCGGGCAGCACGTGTCTCTCCTTCACAGGCGCGCCGAGGCGATCGAAGAACGCGTGCTGCGGCCCATGCTTGACCACCCAGTCGGCGCCGGAGACGAGCAGCTGCGTCGGCGTGACGATGGCCTGGGCATCGGCCACCACGCGCCGGGACGCTTCGTAGAGGCCGAGCAGGATGCGCACGGAGATCGCGCGCGCGATGAGAGGATCGCTGTCGTAGCTCGCGATGCGCGCGGGATCGCGCGTGAGGAACTTCGCCTTCACGTAGCTCGTGACGAAGAAGTTGCCGCGCAGCTTGTGCATGAGCGCCAGGGCCGGACGTGCGAGCGGTACGTAGAGCTTGACGGCGAACGCGGGCGAGGCGAGCACCATGCAGCGCAGCCGCGGCGCGTAGTCGTGCACCCAGGTGGCCACGACCACCGCGCCCACGCTCTGCGCGACGATGCCGATGTCCTCGACGCCGATGCCGTGCGCGGCGTGGATGTGGTCGACGAACGTCTGCACGTCGCGCACCAGCGTCATCAGCGACGGCGCGTCGCCGCGCGCGCCCGGCGAGCGTCCGTGGCCGCGCGCGTCCCATGCGAAGCAATCGAACTCGGGCAGGCCGAGCTCGTCGGCGAGATGCGCCATGCGGCCCGAGTGCTCGTGGCCGCGATGGAACAGCACGATCGCCCCGCGTGCGGGGCCATCGGTGGCCGGCCAATGGCGATAGAAGAGGTCGACGCCGTCGTGGGTGCGGAACGTGGCCTCGCGCACCGGGCGCTGCACGCTCGCGACCGACGCCATCTCGTTCATGCCACGGCCTCCACGTAGCAAGACGATGGCCGCGACGCTCCGCCGTCGGCCTCCCGGCAATCGCCCGGCGCCGCGCGCTGCGCGCCTCGGCTCGACCCGACGGTCTCGCCCGCCGTGCTCATGCCTCGGCCTCCACGCTCCCATCCGGTAGTCGCGACGCCGCCGCCGTCGGCCTCCCGGCAATCGCCCGGCGCCGCGCGCTGCGCGCCTCGGCTCGACCCGACGGTCTCGCCCGCCGTGCTCATGCCGCCTCGGCGAGGCCGCGCCGCACCCGATTGACGATCGTCGCCGCCAGCGCCACGGCGAGCAGCGGCATCGCGTACGCGATCCAATCGGGCAACGACGCCGACAGGCCGATCCACAGGCCGAGCGCGCCGAACACGAAGGCGCGGTCGCTCTTGCCCATCGGGCCGTCGTAGCGGCGCGTCGCGCCGACCATGGGTCCCAGCACGCCCGCGAACTCGGAGATCACCGCGAGGACGATCACGGTACCCGTCCACCACGGCGAGAACGGCGGCACCAGCGCGAAGGGAAGGTACAGCGCCGCGTCGGAGATCACGTCGGTCAGCTCGTTGAGATAGGCGCCGAGCCGGCTCTTCTGCCCGAACTCGCGCGCGAGCATGCCGTCGATCGCGTTGAACGCCATGCGCAGGAACATCCACAGCGGAATGAGGAGGAACGGCGCGCGTTCCGGCGCGCGAGCGAACACGAAGAGCCCGAGCGCGACGGAAATGACGGCAGCGGCGAGCGTGACCTGGTTGGCTGTCACGCCGGCGCGGGCGAGCGCAACGGTCAGCGGCCGCAGCAACGCCTGGAATCTCGGTTTCAGCGCGTAGATCGACACGGTCTCTCCTGGCTGCCGGCAGCGTTCCGCTCGGCAGGGCGGAGTCTAGCAGGGACCCTTGGGCGCGTTGCTCCCTCGGCGCTTCGTGCATGCGAATGCCGGCGCACCGCGCGGGTCGCGCGCGGCGTGCGGGTCGGGGTCCAGGGGTGCAGGCCGCCCGGCGGGCGGCCACGGTGCGGGCCGGAACGTCAGGGCTGCGGATCGTCCAGGAGCTCGCGCGCCTTCTCGACGCCGTCCTCGACCGCCTGCGAATCGGGCGTGCCGTCCGGGCCCTTGCGATGGCGCCGGCGCAGCACGAACACCCATACGATCGCGCCGCCCGCGAGCAGCGCGAACGGTCCGAACCACAGGAGCCACGTCGTCTCCTTGACCGGTGGCTTGTAGAGGACGAAGTCGCCGTACCGCGCGACCAGGTAGTCCTTGATCTCCTGGTCGTTCTTGCCTTGCGCCGCAAGCTCGCGCACCTCGCGGCGCAGGTCCTCGGCGAGCGGCGCGTTGGAATCGGCGAGCGTCTGGTTCTGGCACACGAGGCAGCGCAGCTCTTCCTCGAGCTTCTTCAGGCGCTCGCGCAGCGCGGGGTCCACCGGCTGCTGCGCGAATGCGGCCGCCGCGAACAGCACCAGGACCAGCGCGAGGATCTTCTTCACGGGACTCATGCCTTCTGCAGCTCGCGCACCAGCGGCATGATCTTCTTCTCCAGCGCCTCCGCGGTGATCGGCCCGATCTGCTTGTAGCGGATGACGCCGTTCTTGTCGATCACGAATGTCTCCGGCACGCCGTAGACGCCGTAGTCGATGCCTACGCGGCCATCGGCGTCGACGACCGAGAAGTCGTACGGATCGCCGTTCTGCCGCAGCCACGCGATGCCGAGGTCGTTCTTGTCCTTGTAGTTCAAGCCGACCAGCGGCACGACCTTGGCCTTCGCGAGCTCCACGAGCAGCGGATGCTCCTCGCGGCACGACACGCACCACGACGCCCAGACGTTGAGCAGCCACACCTGGCCCTTCATGTCGGCGGCGCTGATCGGCTTGTCCGGCGCGTGCAGCTGCGCGAGCGTGAATGCAGGCGCCGGCTTGTTCACGAGCGGCGACGGAATCTCGCGCGGATCCCTGAACAGCCCGACGTACAGGAAGACGACGAGGACCAGGAAGACCGCGAGCGGAATCAGCATCCGCAGCTTTTTCATGGCGATGGCTCCTCGTTACGCGGGTACGCCGGCCATGGCGGCCAGCCGCTGCTTCACGGCGAGGCGGTAGCGGCGGTCGCTCATCGCGATGAACCCGCCGAGCGCCATCAGGAACGCGCCGCCCCAGATCCAGTCGACGAAAGGCTTGATGAAGATGCGAACGGCCCATGCGCCGGCGATGCCCTGGTCGCTCACCGGATCGCCGAGCGAGACGTAGCGGTCGCCCAGGAAGCCGGTGTCGATCGCGGCTTCGGTCATCGGCATGCCGCTCGCGTTGTACACGCGCTTTTCCGGACGCAGCGTCTCGAGGAGCTTGCCGTCGCGGCGCATCTCGATCGCGCCGGCCATGCCCGAGTAGTTCGGACCGTTGACGGGCGTCACGCCCTTGAACGTCCAGTCGTAGCCGCCGATCGAAACCGTCTGCCCTTGCGTCATCGTCAGGTTCTGCTCGATGCCGTAGCTCTTCACCATCGTGACGCCGACGATGAACACGGCAATGCCAAGGTGCGCGAAGATCATGCCGTACCACGCCGCCGAGTTGGCCGAGAGCTTCGCCGCGAGGCCGCGCTGCGGCGACTGGCGCAGGCGCTGGACGATCACGGCAATCGTCGACGCCGTGATCCAGAATGCGAGGAACAGGCCGAGCGAGATGAGCGGCGACCAGCGGCCCACTGCGAACGGCACCACGAGCGCCGTGATCACCGAGATGGCGAACGCCCACTTCAGGCGCGTCCACATGTCGGGCAGCGAGGCACGCCGCCAGGCGGCCACCGGGCCCACGCCCATCAGGAATGCCAGCGGCGCCATGAGCGGGAAGAACACGGCGTCGAAGTACGGAGGGCCGACCGAGATCTTGCCGAGGTTCAGCGCGTCGAGGAACAGCGGATACAGCGTGCCGAGCAGCACGCTCGCCATCGCGACCACGAGCAGCACGTTGTTGGCGAGCAGCAGCGATTCGCGCGACACCGGCTCGAAGCCCGCGCCGGCGCCGACCGCGCCCGCACGTGCCGCGTACAGCGTGAGCGAGCCGCCGATCACGATCGCGAGGAACACCAGGATGAAGACGCCGCGCGCCGGATCGGTGGCGAAGGCGTGCACCGAGGTCAGCACCCCCGAGCGCACGAGGAACGTGCCGAGCAGCGACAGCGAGAACGCGACGATGGCGAGCAGCACGGTCCAGCTCTTGAACGTGCCGCGCTTTTCCGTGACCGCGAGCGAGTGCAGGAGCGCAGTGCCGACGAGCCAGGGCATGAACGACGCGTTCTCGACCGGATCCCAGAACCACCAGCCGCCCCAGCCCAGCTCGTAGTACGCCCACCAGCTGCCGAGCGCGATGCCGATGGTGAGGAACGACCACGCCGCGGTCGTCCACGGGCGCGACCAGCGTGCCCACGTGGCGTCGAGCTTGCCGCCGATGAGCGCCGCGATGGAGAACGCGAACGCGACGGAGAAGCCCACGTAGCCCATGTAGAGCATCGGCGGATGGATCACCATGCCCGGGTCCTGCAGCAGCGGGTTCAGGTCGCGGCCTTCGGGCGCGGCGGGGATGAGGCGCAGGAACGGGTTCGACGTGAAGAGCAGGAACAGCAGGAACCCGACGCTGACGAGGCCCATCACCGCGAGCACGCGCGCGAGCAGCGCCGCGGGCAGGTTGCGCGAGCGAAGCGTGACGGCGGTGGCCCAGCCGGTGAGCATCAGCACCCACAGCAGCAGCGAGCCTTCGTGCGAGCCCCACGTCGCCGCGATCCGGTAGTGCAGCGGCAACTGCGTGTTGGAATGCTGCGCGACCAGGTCGACCGAGAAGTCGCTCGTGGCGAAGCTGTACGCGAGGCAGCCGAACGAGAACGCGACCAGCAGGAACTGCGCGCGCGCCGCGGGCTTGGCGAAGCCCATCAGCGACGCGTCGCGGCGCTGCGCGCCGACGAGCGGCAGCGTGCCCTGCGCGATCGCGACCAGCAGCGCGAGGATCAGCGCGAAGTGACCGAGCTCGGGGATCATTTGCCTTCCTTCAGCGACGACATCGACATGCCCTGCTGCGCCTTGTGCGCCTTGTCGACCGCGTCCTTCGCCTCGGGCGGCATGTAGTTCTCGTCGTGCTTCGCCAGCACTTCGGTGGCGTGGAACGTGCCGTCCGGTCCGATGGAGCCCTGCGCGACGACGCCCTTGCCCTCCTTGAAGAGGTCGGGCAGGAGACCGCTGAAGACGACCGGCACCCGCTGGGCGGTATCCGTCACGACGAACGTGACCTCGACCGAGTTGGGAATGCGCTTCAGGCTGCCGTCCTCGACGAGGCCGCCGATGCGGAACGGTCGCCCCTGCGGCGCCTCCTTCTGCGCGACCTGCGTGGGCGTGAAGAAGAAGACGAGGTTGGACTGGAACGCGTTCAGGACGAGCGCGACGGCGATGCCGAGCACGGCAACGCCGGCGGCGATCCAGGCGAAACGACGGTGACGAGCTTTCATCGAATTTCCTCCGTGCGCGGCGTCCCCGCGGCCAGCCGTTCGGCTGCCCGCCGGCGCGCGCGCAGGCTCAAGAGTTCCGCGACGATGCAGACCGCGGTGACGCCGTAGGCGCCCCAGACGTAGAAACCATAGCCGCCCATGGCGAAGAACTCGGTCATGCGGCAGCCCCCTTCATTTCGGGCAGCGAGCCGACCCAGGCCGCGCTGCGCTCGCGTTCGAGAATGATCGCGCGCACGCGCCAGAGCACGACGGCGATCGCGTAGAACCACGCGGCGAACGACATGACCAGCATCCCGATCAGCATGATCCTGGCCATCGACGGCGCGGACGTGAGGCTCACCGATGCGCCCTGGTGCAGCGTGTTCCACCACTTCACCGAGTAGTAGATGATCGGCACGTTGACCGAGCCGACGATGGTCAGCACCGCGCAAGCGCGGTCGGCGCGGCGCGGGTCGTCGATGGCGCTGCGCAGCGCCATCACGCCGAAGTACAGGAAGAGCAGGATGAGCTCGGACGTCATGCGCGCGTCCCACGCCCAGTAGGTGCCCCACGTGGGGCGACCCCAGAGCGCGCCGGTCCACAGCGCGATGAACGTCATCAGCGCGCCGGTGGGCGCCATGGCCTGCGCCATCATCGACGACAGCCTGGTGTTGAACGACAGCGCGAGGATGCTCCAGAAGCCCATCACGAGGTAGACGAACATCGACATCCACGCGGCCGGCACGTGGATGAAGATGATGCGGTACGCCTCGCCCTGCTGCGCGTCGGTGGGCGCCATGACGAGGCCGATGTACAGGCCCGCGACCGTGCACAGCGCGGCGAGACCCGCGAACCACGGTGCGAGCTTGCCGGCGAGCGGATAGAACGTGGCGGGCGACGAGAATTGGTAGAGGCTCATGGGGAATGTGCCGGAGGCGTCAATCGAGCGCGATGCGCACCGCGGCGGCCGTGGCAAGCGGCGCGCCGACCAGCGCGACCAGCAACCCCGCGCCCAGCAGCGACAGGTTGGCGTAGGCGTTCAGGGTGAGGCCGCCGCGCACCGCGTCGGCGGTGCCGGCGCCGAAGATCAGGATCGGGACGTAGAGCGGCAGGATGAGCAGCGCGAGCAGGCTGCCGCCGCCGCGCACCCCGAGCGTCAGCGCCGCACCGATCGCGCCCAGCAGCGAGAGGATCGGCGTGCCGATGAGCAGCGACAGCGTGATGAACAGCAGCGCGAGTCCGTCGAGCGAATACTGGACGCCCAGCAACGGCGCGAGCAGCACGATCGGCAATCCCGTGGTGAGCCAGTGCGCGACGATCTTGCCGAACACGAGCGCGGGCAGCGGATACGGCGAAAGGGCGATCTGCTCGAGCGCGCCGTCGGCGTGGTCGCTCGCGAAGAGGCGGGGCAGCGAGAGGAGCGAGGCAAGCAAGGCGGCCACCCACAGCACGCCGGGTCCCATCGTCGCGAGCATGGTGCGCTCGGGCGTGGAAGCAAGCGGGAACAGCGTGACCACGATCACGTAGAACATGATCTGCACGCCGAGTTCCGAGCGCGAGCGCAGCGCGAGCTTCAGGTCGCGTGCGATGGCCCAGCGCAGGCCCGGCAGGACGCCGAACGGCGATTCGCCGGCGACGTGCGCAGGGACTTGCGCGGTGGACGAGGCGGGCGTCATGCGAGCACGAGCCTTTCCACGTACGCCTCGGGCAGGTCGAGGGGCTGGTGCGTCGCCGCGATGGCCATGCCGCCGGCCTTCAGGTGACGCACGATGATCCGGCCGAGCAGCGCGAGCCCGGTCGCGTCGAGCGCGGTCGCCGGCTCGTCCAGCAGCCACAAAGGGCGCGGCAGGAGCGCGAGGCGCGCGAGGCCGATGCGCCGGCGCTGCCCCTGCGACAGCACGCGCGCGGGCAGCACGCGCTGGGCGTCCAGCGCGACCTCCGAGAGCGCCGTACGCAGATCGTCGTCCGACGGATGCCCGCCCGCGAGCGACACGAGCACGCGCAGGTTCTCCTCGGCCGTGAGCTCGTCCTTCAGCGCGGGGAGATGGCCCGAGAACACGGCATCCTGGCGCAGCGCGGCCGCATGCGGCGGCAGCGTCTCGCCGCGCCAGCGCAATTGCCCGGCGGCCGGCAGCGTCAGCCCCGCCAGGATGCGCAGCAGCGTGGTCTTGCCCGTGCCGTTCGGCCCGGTGACGACCATCGCCTTGCCCGCGCCGACCCGAAAGGTGAGGCGCTGGAACAGCGTGGCGTCGCCGCGGCGCGCGGCCAAGTCTTGCGCTTCGAGCATGGCGGTCCAAAGCGGTGGGCGAGACCGCCGGCAGACCCGGCGGCAGATTGCCGCACCTTAGCATAAGTAATTGATTATTGACTTCTTTAAGACTCGTCACATGACGCGGTCGATCGTCACGCGCACGTTGCGCGCGCCGGGTTCGATGGGGCTGCTCACCCCCGACAGATCGCCTGGTTGCGCGGCGACGCTGCCGCTCTTGCTCACCCGAGCCTCGACCACGACCTTGCCGGCCTTGGAGATGGTGGCGGTGGGCGTCATCGCCATCTCGTCCGTCAGGGTGAACGACTTCGGCAGGTCGGAGGCCTTCACGCGCAACACCGCGAGCGGCATGCGCGACCCTTCCGGGCTGCGGGCGAAGATGAAGACCGTGTCGCCCGGGTCGGCGTTCCTGGCAATCTTCGGATCGAGCTCGACGCGGCCTTCGACGCTGCCGGCGGCGCCGCCGGCTGCCGGCTGGGCCGCAGGCGCTCCGGGCGCCGCGGCGGCGGCCATCGCCGCAGCGGGCGACTTGGCGCTGGCGACCGGAGCCGGCTCCGGCGCGGCGCCGGCACGGGCGAGCGCTGCGTCCAGGTCGGCGATGTTCGGATCGTCCGGCGGCAGTTGCGCGCGCAGCTTCTTCCACAGCGCGATGGCCTTCGGCGCGTCGTTCATCTCCATCGCGGCGGCCCCGCGCAACGCGAGCGCCTTCGGGAAACTGGCGTCGGCCGCCAGCGCGCGATCGAGGAGTTCGGTCGGCTGGCCGGCCAGCGTCTTGCCCTGCGCCTGCGCGACGGCTTCGGCCCAGTCGGTATAGACGGCGGCGTTGTTCGGCAGCCGCTTGGCGGCTTCGGTGTAAGCGAGCACCGCGGCATCGAAGCGGCCCATCACGCGATACGAGCGGCCGAGCATGTACCAGCCTTCGCCATCCTCGGGATTCGCCTTGAGCTTCTCGGCGAGCGCCTCGACCGCCTGCTTCATCTGCGGATCGTCCATCGCATGCGCGGCGCCGTGCGGCGTCGACGTCATGGCGGCCGGATTGCCCAGCGTGTAGTACATGGTGCCGGCGACTACCGGGACGCACGCCGCGAGCACCAGCGCGACCAGGAAGCGCGACTTGCCCGCGTCCGCGCGCACCGGCGGCACGTCCTCGCCCAGTTCCTGTCCGAAGCGCTTCGTCAGGTCCGCGAGCGCCGCGTCACGCTCTTCGGCCGTGATGGTGCGTGCCGCGTACTCGTCCTCGATCTGCCGCTTGTGGTCGCGAAAGACGGCGGTGACGGCGGAGCGATCGGCGGGTGCGTCGACCGTGGCGCTTCGCCGCAGCAGCGGCACCAGCAGGAAAGCCAGGGTCCCGGCCAGCAACACCAGGGCGAAGGCCCAGAACATCGGCGAAAATCCCATTTTGGGGTATCGGGGGCGACCGCCTGATACGAGGCGTGCCCAGAGGGAAAAAGTGCCCGAATTATACCGTTACGCCCCTTCGCGACTTGTTGACCCAGAACAGACACGGACCCCGTTACGGTCATTTTTTGCGCGTTGGATTATGATGGCCTTTCCCCGGTTGTCCTCCCCCCTTAACGCGTTCCCCTACCCGTTACCACCATGCCGGACAAAGACATCCGCGAGGCTTCGCTCGAGTATCACCGCCAGCAACCGGCCGGCAAGATCTCGATTGCGCCCACCAAGTCGCTGACCAACCAGCGCGACCTCGCGCTGGCGTACACCCCGGGCGTGGCGGCCGCGTGCGACGAAATCGTCCGCGACCCGGCCGAGGCGTCGCTGCTGACCGCCCGCGGCAACCTCGTCGCGGTCGTGACCAACGGCACCGCAGTGCTGGGCCTGGGCGCCATCGGACCGCTGGCCGCCAAGCCCGTGATGGAAGGCAAGGCGGTGCTGTTCAAGAAGTTCTCGGGGCTCGACTGCTTCGACATCGAGATCAACGAGCGCGATCCCGACAAGCTCGTCGACATCATCTGCGCGCTGGAGCCGACGTTCGGCGCCATCAACCTCGAGGACATCAAGGCGCCCGAGTGCTTCTACATCGAGCGCAAGTGCCGCGAGCGGATGAAGATCCCCGTGTTCCACGACGACCAGCACGGCACGGCGATCATCGTCGGCGCCGCGGTGGTCAACGGCCTGCGCGTGGTCGGGAAGGAGGCCAAGGACGTCAAGCTCGTCTGCTCGGGCGCGGGTGCCGCCGCGCTCGCGTGCCTCGACCTCCTGTGCGACTTGGGCATCCGCCGCGAGAACATCTACGTCGCCGACATCGAGGGCGTGGTCTACGAGGGCCGCACCAAGCTGATGGACGAGCACAAGGTCGTCTATGCGAAGAAGACGGATGCGCGCACGCTGGCCGAAATTCTGCCCGGCGCCGACATCTTCCTCGGGCTCTCCGCCGGCAAGGTGCTGAAGCCGGAGTGGCTCGCGGCCATGGCGAAGTCGCCGCTCGTGCTGGCGCTCGCCAATCCGGAGCCCGAGATCATGCCGGACCTCGCCAAGGCGGCGCGGCCCGACGCGGTGATCGCGACCGGCCGGTCGGACTTCCCGAACCAGGTCAACAACGTCCTCTGCTTTCCGTTCATCTTCCGCGGCGCGCTCGACGTCGGCGCCACCGCCATCAACAAGGAAATGGAGCTCGCGTGCGTGCGCGCGATCGCCGACCTCGCGATGGCCGAGCAGTCGGACATCGTCGCGAACGCGTACCAGCTCGAGAACATGCGCTTCGGGCCGGAGTACCTGATCCCGAAGCCGTTCGATCCGCGCCTCATCCTCTCGATCGCGCCTGCCGTGGCCAAGGCCGCGATGGACTCGGGCGTGGCCACGCGGCCCATCGAGGACTTCGACGCCTATCGCCAGAAGCTCCTCAACTTCGTCTATCACTCGGGCCTGCTGATGAAGCCGATCTTCGCGGCGGCGAAGACGGCGCCCAAGCGCATCGTGTATGCCGAGGGCGAGGACGAGCGCGTGCTGCGCGCGGTGCAGATCGTGGTGGACGAAGGCCTCGCGCGGCCGATCCTCGTCGGCCGGCCCGCGGTGATCGAGCGGCGCATCGAGCGCTTCGGATTGCGCATGGCGCCGGGCAAGGATTTCGAGATCATCAATCCCGAATGGGACGAGCGCTATCGCGACTACTGGACGGAGTACTACAAGCTGACGCAGCGCCGGGGCGTGTCGGAAGCGTATGCGCAGATCGAGATGCGGCGGCGGCTCACGCTCATCGGGGCCATGGCGATCCACCGCAGCGACGCCGACGGCATGCTCTGCGGCACGTTCGGCACGCACGAGCTGCACCTCGAGTACATCGACCAGGTGATCGGATTGCGCCGCGGCGTGCGCAACTACGCGGCGATGAACGCCGTGGTGCTGCCCACGCGCACGGTGTTCATCGCCGACACGTACGTCAATCCGGACCCGTCCGCCGACCAGTTGGCCGAGATCACGCTGCTCGCGGCCGACGAGATCCGGCGCTTCGGGATCACGCCCAAGGTGGCGTTGCTGTCGCACTCGAGCTTCGGCTCGTCGAAGCAACCCTCCGCGCGGAAGATGCAGGCGGCGCTGGCGCTCGTGAACGCGATGGACCCCGACCTCGAGATCGAGGGCGAGATGCACGGCGACGCGGCGCTCTCCGAGGGCGTCCGGCTCGCCGCGTTTCCCAACTCGCGGCTGAAAGGCGAGGCGAACCTGCTCATCATGCCGACCGTCGATGCGGCCAACATCGCGTTCAACCTGCTGAAGGTCGCGGCGGGATCGAACGTCACGCTGGGGCCGATCCTGCTCGGCGTGGCGAAGGCGGTGCACATCCTGACGCCGTCCGCGACGGTACGGCGCATCGTCAACATGACCGCACTGACGGTCGTCGATTCCAACGTGCAGCGGCAGCGGTCGCTGCTGTAACGGACAGCGCCGGTCCCGGACGGTTGCGGGAAGGGCGCGCGCCGGCCGTTCCGGCGTAGGCGCCCGCCCGACGTTGGACATTCGCGCGCGCCGACTGCGTGCGCACGGCCGCGTCTGCATAGTGGGGCTTCCCATTGCAACGGAGGTCCCATGTCCGACTACCACGACAGTCACCACGCCACGCCGGAAGAGCAGGCGAAGGTCTTCGCCAGGGTCAGGAAGCTGCGCATCGCGATGCTCACCACGCAGACGGAGGACGGCACGCTCGAGTCGCGGCCGATGACGCTGCAGGACATCGACGACGACGGCGCGATGTGGTTCTTCACGTCGGCGTACACGAGCCTGGAGGAAGCGATCCGCCGCGAGGCGCAGGTCAACGTCGCATTCGCGGATACCTCCGACAGCTTCTACCTCTCGACGTCCGCGCATGCCGTGTTCGTCGACGACCGCGAGAAGGTGGAGGCGCTGTGGTCGCCGATGGCCGCGGCCTGGTTTCCCGGACGGGCCCGGGGATCCGAGCCTGCGCCTGTTGCGCGTGGACGCCGGGAAGGTCGACTACTGGCAGAGCCGCAGCGGCAAGATCGTGCAGATGCTTGCCCTTGCGAAGGCCGCCGCACGGCACGCGCCACCGGGTCCGGACGTGGGCGAGCACGGCACGTTCACGCCAGCGGGCGCCCAGCACGAGACCGTGACTTCCGTGGGAACGCGGTAGGCGCGGACGCCGCGCCAGCACGTTGCGCGGTGGCGGCGCGGTGCCCGGCAGCCGGTATGATGGGGCGAAGCTCCCATCCCCGCCCGCCATGCCCGCTTCCCGCCTGTTCACACCCCTGACCCTGCGCGGCGTCACGTTGCGCAATCGCACCGTGGTGTCGCCGATGTGCCAATACTCGGCGATCGACGGCTTCGCCAACGACTGGCACTTCGTGCATCTCGGCCAGTTCGCGATGGGCGGCTTCGGCCTCGTGTTCGCCGAAGCCACCGCGGTGCTGCCCGAAGGGCGGATCACGCACGGCGACCTCGGCCTGTGGTCGGACGCGCACGTTGCGCCGGTGAAGCGCATCGTCGACTATCTCCATGCGCACGGCGCGATGGCGGGTCTGCAGCTCGCCCACGCGGGCCGGAAGGCGAGCATGCAGCGCCCGTGGTTCGGCAACGCCGCGCTGGGGGCGGACGATCACGCGCGCGGCGACGATCCGTGGCCGATCGTCGGGCCGGTGGCGCAGCCGCACGTGGACGGCTGGCTGGTGCCGCAGGCGCTTACCCGGGAAGGCATCGGGCGCATCGTGCGCGGGTTCGCGGACGCCGCGCAGCGGGCACATGCGGCAGGCATCGATGCGGTCGAGATCCACGGCGCGCACGGGTACCTCACGCACTCGTTCCTCTCGCCGATCGTGAACTCGCGCACCGACGAATACGGCGGCGACCTCGCCGGCCGCATGCGCATCGCGCTCGAGATCGCGCGCGCGGTCCGCGCCGCGTGGCCGCAGGACAAGCCGCTCTTCTTCCGCACGTCGTCCGTCGACGGTGTCGCCGGCGGCTGGACGCTCGACGACACGATCGTGCTCGCGAAAGCGCTCAAGGCCGAAGGCGTGGACGTCGTCGATTGCTCGGCGGGCGGCTTCCTGTCGTCGCGCTTCGACGTCAAGCCCGGCTATCTCGTGCCCAACGCCACACGCGTCCGCCGCGAGGCGGACATCGCCACGCAGGCGGTGGGATTCATCACGGAGGCCGCGCAGGCGGAAGCGATCCTTGCGAGCGGCGCGGCCGACCTCGTCGCCGTCGGCCGCGAGGCGCTGCTCGATCCGCACTGGGCGGGACGCGCGGCGGTCGCGCTCGAAGGGGACGACGGCTGGGCATCGTGGCCCGCGCAGTACGCGTGGTGGCTGGAGCGCCGCGCGGCGCTGATGCGCAAGTTCGCCTGAGCCCCGCGGTCAGCCGGCGGGCGCCGAGCGATCGATCAGTCCCTCGGACTTGAGCTCGTTCCAGAAGTCCGCCGGAATCGCCGCGCGGCAGTGGGCGAGATTCGCGCGTGGCCTCGGCTTCGCTGCGCATGCCCGTCACTACGCTGGCGACCGCGGGATGATGCAACGGAAACTGGATCGCAGCGGCCGCCAGTGCGACGCCGTGGCGCGCGCAGACGGCTTCGATCCGTCGCGTGCGCTCCTTGATCGCGGGCTCGGCCTCGACGTAGAAGAACGTCGCGCCGTCCTTCGCACCGGTGGCCAGGATGCCCGAGTTGAAGGGTGCGGCCATCAGCACCGATATGCCGCGGCGCTCGCAGTCGGGCATGAACGTCGCGAGCGCGGTGTGGTCGAGCAGCGTGTAGCGGCCGGCCAGCATGAAGCAGTCGAAGTCGCCGTCGCGCGGCGAAGCGCGCAGGATGCTCCAGTCGTTGACGCCGACGCCGAACGCCTTGATCGCGCCGGCGGCGCGCAGCTCGGACAGCGCCTTGTAGCGCGCCGGTCATCGCCTCCGCGTACCGCTGCTCGAGCAGGTCGCCCTGCCAGCGCCGGTTGACGTCGTGGATCAGCACGATGTCGAGCGCGTTGGTGCCGAGGCGCTGCAGGCTGTGCTCGATCGACCGCATCGTGCCGTCGTAGCTGTAGTCGTACGCGACCTCGAACGGATACTTGCCGCTCGACGCGCCCGCCGCGACGCCGCCGCCGGCGGGGCGCAGCAGGCGGCCCACCTTCGACGAGACGACGACCGAGCGACGGTCGACGCGGCGCAGGCATGCGCCCAGCCGATGCTCCGCGAGCCCGGTGCCGTAGAAGGGCGCGGTGTCGTAGTAGCGCAGTCCCGCGCCGTAGAGGGCGGCGAAGGCGCCGTGGATCGCGTCGTCGGTGTCGGCGGGCGCCGGGCTGCCGAACGGCGCGGTGCCGACGCCGAGCTGGGAGACGGCGACGTCGCGGCGGCCGATGCGCCGGGTGGCGGCGGGGGCGAAGGACATGAGAGCTTCCCTTGCAGTGCGGATGAGGAGGCCTAGACCGCGTCCCACGACGCGGCGAGCCGTTGAGCACCTGCGCTTCGAGCGAGCGCTCCTGCTCGGCGATGCGCTGCGCGAGCGCCAGCACCCCGGCGAGTCGCGCCTGCGGCACGCACAGGACACCGCTGTCGTCGGCGACGATGAAGTCGCGCGGCGCGATGGTGACGCCCTGGATGGTGATCGGCTGGTTGATGCGCGCCGAACGTGAACTCGTTGCGGCTGCGCCGCGGGCACGTCGCGACCGACCACACGGGATAGCCGATCGCGCGGATCTCGTCGACGTCGCGGCACGCGCCCCACATGATCGTGCCGCGCACGCCGCGCCGTTGCGCGAGGCGGGAGGCGAGGCCGCCCCACGCCGCCGCGCGATTCGAGCCGCCGAGGTCCATCACCACGACGTCGCCGTCCCGCATCGTCTGCAGCACCTGCTCGAGCGGCTTGCCCACGCCGCCGCCGAAGCGATACGCCGACGGATCGTTGCTCTTCGGCTCGAGACGCACCGGCAGCGCGCGCCCGACGACGAGCCCCTGGCCGACGCGGCGCGCCTCGATGCCCGGCAGCACGCCCTGCACGCCGAGCTCGTCGAGCGCGTCGGACAGGATCGACGTCGAATACTCGCGAGAGCTGAGAGATCGGATCGAGTTCCTGGCCCACGCGGCTCTCCAAAGGCTAGATCGAGGCGCCGATGCGACTCACCACTTCGGCCCCTTCGCCGACGATTTCGCCGAAAGTAAGCGCACCGGAGGCGACCTCGAGCAGCCGGCACATGCCGTCCTGCGCCATGGTGTCGAGCGTCGCCTTGCCCTCGAGCACGCGCGTGGCCGCGAAGTCGATCTGCTCCGTGAGCCGCGCGACCGTGGCCGGATTCGCGCTCATCTTGAACGTCGGCGCGACGAGGCTGCAATAGCTGTTGCCGGCTCCGGTGGTGAAGATCACGACCTGCGCGCCGCCCGCGATCATCGCGGTCATCGATTCGGGCGAGAAGAACGGCGTGTCCATGAGGAACAGGCCGGGTCCCGCGGGCCGCTGCGCCGGCTGCGAGCACGTCGCGGATCGGCTGCCGGCCGCCTTTGGCGATCGCGCCAAGCGCCTTTTCCTCGATGGTGGTCAAGCCGCCCGCCTTGTTCTGCGGCCCGGGATTCTGCGCGCGAATGTCACCGCCCGACGCGTGCACCATGCGTTCGCGCTCGCCGACGGCGGCGAGGATCTTGCGCGCGACGTCGGGAGTGGCCGCACGGCGCGCGAGCAGGTGCTCGGCACCGGTCCATTCCACCGTCTCGCTGAAGATCGCCTGCCCGCCGGCGGCGACGAGCATCTCCATCATGCGGCCCGCCAGCGGGTTGCACACGAGGCCCGACGTCGCATCCGAGTGGCCGCATTCGACGGCGACGCACAGCTCCGCGACGTCGCACGGCTCGCGGCGCAGGAACGACGCCTCGTGCACCAGGCGGGTGGCCGCGCGCATGCCGGCGTCGACGAGCGCGAGCGCGTCCTCGTGGACGGCGGGCAGCGACAGGCCGACGACCGGCTTGCGGGCGACGACGAGGGCCTCGGTGTAGGTGCGCGCGATGTCGTCCCCCGCGGCGAGGATGACGACGGCCGCGACGTTCGGATGAGAGCGCGAGACCGGCCAGCGTGTCGAAGTGCAGCGCGGCGTCCGCGGCGACCTGGCCGCGTCCGTAGCCCGAGGTGACGCAGATCGTGCCGCGGACGAGCGAGGACACGCGCTGCGCGGCCGCCGAGGTGAGGCCGGTGGGCGAGAGCACGAGCACGTGATTGCGCACGCCCACGCGGCCGTCGGCACGCCGATAACCGTCGAAGGTGCGGGGGTTCATGGACGCGCGCGCTCGAGGAAGGACGCGGGCAGGCGTCGCGGCGGCAGGCCCGCCACGCCGGCGTCCATCGACAGCGTGCGGCCCGCGAGCGGCGCGCTGCCGTCGGCGGCGGTGGTCACGACGAGCTCGCGCAGGCCAGGTCCCGCGAACGCGCAACCGGTCGGTTGCGCGACGGGCAGGCACATCACGCGCGCGAGGCCGCCGTCGGGGGCGAAGCGCAGCACGCAACCCGCGTCGCGCAGCGTGGTCCACAGTCCGCCTTCGGCATCGAGCGCCGCGCCCCAGAGGTCCCCTGGCAGCGCGCTCGCGTCGGCGAACGGAGTCGACGCCCCGATCGTGCCGTGCGCATCGATCGCGTGCCGGCGAATCGACGCGCGGGCCGCCTCGACGACGAACAACGTGCGTCCGTCGGCGGCCAACGCCAATCCGGTCGGACGCGCGAGTTGCGGGACGGCAGGCGCGCCGCCCAAGGCGATCAGCAGGTCGTGGTTGGCGGCGGACGCGAGGTTGGCGGCCGCGCACCAGAGGCGCCCCGCATCGTCGCCGATCGCGCCGGTCCATCGCGTTCCGTCCGGCGGTGCGTCGCGAAGGGGCTTCGCCACGCATGACCCGGACGCAGGATCGAAACGCAGCAGGCCCGTCTTCGACACCAGCGCCAGCGTGCCGTCGGCAAGCGGCGCGATGACCTGCCCCGGCTCGGGCAGCGGAAACGTGTGCGACTGCAAGGTCAGCACGTCGAACGCATGCAGCACCGGGGCCGCGGCGTCGAGCCAGTAGGCGCGCTGCGCATCGCGGTCGTAGACGGGACTCGCGCCTTCGATGCACGTCGCCGTCCCCAGCGCGCGCACGCCGTTCGGCGGCGGCGCCTGCGCACGCCACGCGCGCTCGTCGGCATCGGTGCGCACGGCGGTCGTCGCCAGGTTGTGCACGTGCACCCATGCGCCCGCCGGCACGTCGCGCGTGACGCGGCCGATGTACTCGCCGTACTTGCGGATGCGGCGGCCCTCGCCGATCGCGTGCAACGCGAACTTGTGGCCGAGCGCGATGGCCTCGACGAGATCGACCGCGCGGCGCGCGGTGCCTTGCGTGACCGCGACGTGCGCGCCTCGCGGAAGGTCGCGCAGCGCGGTGGCCACGTCGTCGCGCGCATCCAGCAGCGCGGCGTCGAGCGCGCCCGTCGCGACCGCGTCCGCGCGCGGGGACAACGCGGGGACGGTGAGGGCGGAGGGCTGCGCGCGATCGGGCACGGGGGAAGGTGGGGAGGGGGTTCCGACAAGCATAGCCGGGGTTGACACATTTGATCAATCCCGCGATGATTTCCCGAAGCGCTGATCGCCGCCCAGAGGGAACGAAAGTCCGGTTTCATGGAAAATCTATCAAATCAGCCGGCGCCTATCGTCCTGTTCGTCGGCCTGGGCACCATGGGGCTGCCAATGGCCAAGAACCTTCTGCGGGGCGGGTTCAGCGTGACGGGCCACGACGCGAACGAAGCCGCACGGGCCCGGTTCGCGGAGTTCGGCGGCAAGCTGGCGGGCGATGCACGTGCAGCCGCGGCATCCGCGGACGTGCTGATCACCATGCTTCCCGACGACCGCGCGGTGCGCACCGTCCTCGCGCCGCCCGACGGGTTGCTGTCCGCGCTGCGGCCGGGCGCCCTCGTCATCGAGATGAGCACCACCGCGCCGTCCACGAAGACCGGGCTCGCCGCCGTCGCCATGCAGCGCGGTGTCGATTTCATCGAGTGCCCCGTCGGCAAGACCATGGAGGCGGCCGTCGCGGGAACGCTCACGCTGATGGTGGCGGGCGATCCTGCGGTCATCGAGCGCGCACGGCCGATCCTGGCACCGATGGGCAACGAGGTGCATGTGTGCGGTGCGCTGGGTGCGGCGTCGGCGATCAAGCTCATCAACAATGCGCTCGTCGCGTGCATCAACGCCGCGTCCATCGAGGCGCTGGTCGCCGGCCGCAAGGCGAACATCGACCTCGACACGATGATGGGCGTGTTCAAGACCACGATGGCGTGGAACAACGCGCTCGCCATCGGACTGCCGCGCAAGGCGCTCAAGCGCGACTTCAAGCCGGGGTTCATGACCAGGCTCGCGCACAAGGACGTGGGGCTGGCGCTGGCGATGGCGAAGGATCTGGACGTGCCGATGACGCAGGTGGAGGCGGCGTACGCGACGCTGTCGGAGGCGCTGGCGGAGGGTTTCGGCTCCGACGACACGCCGGGCTCGCTGCTGCGCGTTTGCGAAGCGCGCGGCGGCGTTCAGGTCACGCCCTGACGGCGCATCGCGACGCATGCACGACGTCCAGCAGCGGCTGCGCAACGACATCGTCTCGGGGGCATTTCCGTTCGGATCGCGCCTCATCATCGAGGATCTCGCGAGCCGCTACGGCGTGAGCCACATGCCGATCCGCGAGGCGCTGCGCGTGCTCCACGGCGAAGGCCTCGTGGTGATCGAGCCCAACCGCGGGGCGCACGTGCGGCCGATCTACGCCGGCTTCATCGAGGACCTCTTCGACATGCGGGCGGCGATCGAGACCATGCTCGCGCGCCGCGCGGCCGAGCGCCGCACACCCGATCACATCGCGCGCTTGCGCACGGCGGCGGCGAAGCTCGAGGCGCACGTGGCCGCCGGCGACTTTGCGTCCGTGCCGCTCGCCAATCGCGAGTTCCACACCGTGATCAACGCCGCCGCCGGCCATCCGGGCGCACTGCCGATCGTCGATTCGCACTGGCTGCTCCTCGCGGCACTCCTCAAGCGCTACGGCTACGGCGACCCGCGCTTTGCGCGCGTGATCGAGGAGCACCAGCATCTCGTCCAGGCCATCGAGCGGCGCGACGCGCACTCGGCGGGCACGCTCATGGGCGCGCACATCGAGAAGGCGAAGAACAACCTCCTGCAGCGCGCGGCCGACGAGGCCGCGGCGCGGGCCGATCAGGCATGAGCGCGCTGGAGGCCGCGACCGTACAGGGTGAAGCCGCCCAGGCGGCACCGCGCGGCGCACGCCGCTGGCTCAAGCCCGCGTGGATCGTGGGCACCCTGTCGCTCCTTGCCGTCGTCGCGCTGTACTGGCTCATGGCGTCGCGTCCGGGGGTCAATCCGGCGCTGGTGCCGTCGCCGCCCACCATCCTGTCGACCTTCGGCGAGGAGCTGCGCAGCGGGGACCTCTGGACCAACACCGCCGCGAGCCTGAAGCGGGTGGTGATCGGCTACGTGATCGGCGCGGCGCTCGCGCTCCTGCTCGGCGCGCTCGCCGGATGGTTCCGCTGGTGGGGCTACGTGCTCAATCCGATCATCGACGCGCTGCGGCCGATTCCGGCGCTCGCATACATCCCGCTGGTGATCGTGTGGATCGGCATCGGGGAGCCGTCGCGCATCATCATCATCGCGCTCGCGGTGTTCAAGCCGATCGTCGTCAACGCGCGCGCCGGCATGAAGGAGGTCGCGCAGATCTACGTCGACGCCGCCCGCACGCTGGGTGCGTCGCGCTGGCGCGTGTTCGCCACGGTGGCGCTGCCGAGCGCCATACCCTATTTCATCGCCGGCATGCGCACCGGCGTGTCGACGGGGTTCCTCGCGCTCGTCGCCGCGGAGCTCATCGCCGCGCCTTCCGGCCTCGGCTTCATGATCTCGAACGCGGGCCAGTATTTCCGCACCGACATCACGATCGTCGGTATCATCGTCATCGGCCTTCTGGGCGCTCTGCTCGACCAGATCGCGAGCCGCGCCGGACGCCGGCTCACGGCGTGGAGCGAAGTGCGGCGCGAACCATGAGACCGGAGAACTACGCGGTGCCGGACGCGCCCGCCAAGCTCGGCATCCGCAAGCTCACGCATTGCTTCGCGATCGGCGGCTCCGCGCAGCCGCTGACCGTGCTGCGCGACGTGGATCTCGACATCCGGCGCGGCGAGTTCGTCTGCATCATCGGCGAGTCGGGATGCGGAAAATCCACGCTGCTGCGGATGATGGCGGGGCTGCTCACGCCGAGCTCGGGCCAGGTGCTGCACGACGGCGCTCCGATCCGCGGCATCAACCAGGCACTCGGGTTCGTGTTCCAGCAGGACGCGGTGTTCCCGTGGCTCACCGTCGAGGGGAACATCGAGTACGGACCCAAGTCGCGGGGCCTGCCGAAGGCGGAGCGACGGAAGCTGGTGGAGCATTGGTCGGCCGCGGTCGGCCTGTCCGCGTTCCGCAAGGCCTATCCGAAAGAGCTGTCCGGCGGCATGCGCAAGCGCGTCGACCTGGCGCGCGCCTACGCGAACTCGCCCGACGTGCTGCTGATGGACGAGCCGTTCGCCGCGCTCGACGTGCAGACCAAGTCGGCGATGCAGGAGGCCGTGCTCGCGCTGTGGGAGAGCACGGGCAAGACGGTCGTCTTCGTCACCCACGACCTGGACGAGGCGGTGTTCCTCGCCGATCGCATCGTCGTGCTCGCGAGCCGGCCCGGTCGCGTGCACGCGATCGTGCCGAGCCTGCTCGCGCGGCCGCGCGACGGGGACACGCGCGTAGGCGATGCGTTTGCCGCGGCCAAGCGCGCGCTGTGGGCGGCGCTGCAGGCGGCGCGCAGGGAAAGCGGCGGCTCGCTGGCGGAAGGCGTTACGCCGGGTCGATCAAGCAGGCGCGCGAGCGACCACCAACGGAGGAACAGAACATGAAGCAAGCAACGCGCATCGATCGTCGGCGATTTCTGGGCATCGCGGCGGGCACCGGCGTCCTGTCGGCAGCGGGCGGCGGCACGCTGTGGTCGGGTCTCGCGCGCGCCCAGGCCGGTGCGCCGCTCACCATCGGATTGCTGCGGGCGCCCGCCGCGGCGATCGTCGACCTGTCGCAGCAGCGCGGCTGGTTCAAGGAGGCGGGCGTCGATCTCAAGACCGAGCTCTTCGCATCCGCCGCGGGACCGAAGATCGTGCAGGCGCTGGGCGGCGGCGCGATCGACGTCAGCTTCGTCAACTCGACGGCGTCGCTGCTCGGCATGGCGGGCGGCGCGATTCCGCTTCGCCTCATCTCGATCTGTACCGATCCGTCCCGACTCTTCGCGCTGCTCAGCACGCCGGCGATCGACAGCGTGCCGAAGCTCGCCGGAAAGCGCGTCGCCTGCACCGCGGGCACCGGCCTGCACTACTTCCTGGCGCGCGTGCTCGCAAAATTCAACATGACGCTGAAGGACATCGAGTTCGTGAACCTGCCGGCCGCGGACGGGCAGGCGGCGTTCGTCGCCGGTCGCGTCGACGCCATCGTGCCGGCGGTCAACGGCCGCTTCTACATCATGAGCACCAAGAAGGACACCCGCGAGCTCTTCACGCACCCGGACTTCACCAAGCCGCCCGGGTCGGTGCAGCCGTTCCAGAACTACGACCTCTTCGTCACTACCGAGCAGGTGCTGCAGGCGAAGCGCAAGGCACTGCAGGGGTTCCTGTCGGCTTACCACAACAAGGGGGTGCCGTTCCTGCAGAACCCGGCGACCCGGCCGGAGGCGCTGCGCATCGTCACCGAATACGTGAACGCGGAGCAGAAGAATCCGACCGACGCCGCGATCATGGGCAAGATCATGGACAGCAGCGGGTTCTACGATGCGAAGCAGGTGAAGCAGATCATGAACAGTCCGGATTTCCGCGCCGGGCTCGAGTACCAGGTGAAGTTCTTCATGGAGCAGGGGCAGATGAAATCCGCGCCCGATCTCGACCGCGCGATCGTCACGGATCTGCTGTAGGGAGGCGGACCGCCCTCGCGACCCGGTTCAGCCGGCGCGGGCGGGAACGACCAGCGGCGCAATGGGATCCGCCGGAAAGACGTCGCTGCCGTCGCCTTGTGCCGGAACGAGCCCGAGCTGGCCGCATCCCGTGACGCGCTTGCGGGCGCCGTCGCGCGCGGGGTCGACGTACTGGGCGAACCACGCCGCAAGGCGCGCGCGCAGCGCCTCGACGGTGGCCTGATGGCCCGGGATCCCCGCGAGGTCGTGGCGCTCGTCCGGATCGTTGGCGAGATCGTAGAGCTCGTGCGGGCCGTCGGGATAGCGGTGGACGTACTTCCACTCGCGCGTGCGCACCATGCGCACCGGACCGTATTCGTCGTAGACCACGACGGCGTCGTCCGGCGCCATCGCTGCCGCCTTCCGAGCAGCGCGCGAAAGCTGCGTCCGGGCCGCGGGCGCGGCGGGCGCATCGGGGATGCCGAGATAGTCGAGCAGCGTGGGAAACACGTCGTAGGCCGAGAGCAGTGCGTCGCAGACGCCCGGCGCGATGCGCCCGGGCTGCGCCATCAGGCACGGCACCTTCACCGAGGTGTCGTACATGTTCTGCGGCCGAGTGCCGTTGCCCTTGCCCCAGATGCCGTGGTGTCCGCAGTTCATGCCGTTGTCGCTCATGAAGACGACGAGGGTGCTGCGGGTGAGCCCGAGCGCGTCGAGTTCGCGCAGCGACCGGCCGATGCCCGCGTCCATCGCGGTGGTCGCCGCGTAGTAGCCCGTGAGGCTCTCGCGCGGACGACGATGGCCCTCGTCGGTAGCCGGATTGCCGTGCGCGGACCACGGGTGCGGCGCCTCCTGCGGGCACGACGCGAATGCGCAATCCGCATACAGGTCGGTGAACTCGCGCGGATGCGAGTCGATCCACGGATAGTGCGGCGCGGTGTAGTTGAGGCAGAGCCAGAACGGTTGCGCGCGCGGTGCCTCGTCGCGCAGGAACGTGACGGCATGATCGGTCAGATCGTCGGTGAGATAGCGTGCGACCTTGACGGGCTGGCGCTCGTCGACCATCGGCGCGTCGTAGTAGGGGCTCATTCCCGACTGGTGGGCGTACCACTTCACATACCCATCGCGCGGCACGTCGCTCGCGCCCAGGTGCCACTTGCCCACGAGCCCGCAGCGATAGCCGGCCGCGGCCGCGCGGTCGGTCAGCAGCGGCTGGCCGGCGAGGAAGTCGATGCGCTGCGGCCCGACGTTCCCGGCCCGGATCCAGTCGTGCACGCCATGCCGCGACGGAATCTCGCCGGTGAGCAGCGACGCGCGCGCCGGCGAGCACACCGGCGACGTGCAGAAGAAGTCGGTGAAGCGGATGCCGGCCGCGGCGATGCCGTCGAGCGCCGGCGTGACGATCTCCGCGTTGCCTGCGCAGCGCAGGGCCCAGGCGCCCTGGTCGTCGCTCAGGATGAACAGGACGTTGGGACGTTCCGGATCACGACTGGCCATTTCTCCTGCTCCGCTGGCACGGCAACGCGCGCCGCCTCAACCCATGACGATGCCGCCATCGACGTTGAACGCCGCGCCGGTGGTGAAGTCGCAGTCGTCGGACGCGACGAAGAGCGCCATTTTCGCGACCTGCCCGGTGGTGCCGAGGCGGCCGAGCGGGGAGCGCGAATTCACGCGCGCCATCACCTGCTCGAGGCCTACGCCCTGGACCTCGGCGCCGTCCTTCCAGCCCTGCTTGCCGAGCTCGGTGGGAATGGGACCGGGACAGATCGCGTTGACCAGGATGTCGTACGGCGCAACCTCCAATGCCAGCGAGCGCGTGAAGCCGAGCACGCCCCACTTGGCGGCGCTGTAGGCGCTGGCGGTAGGCTCGCCGACCTTCCCGGCGATCGATGCGATGTTGATGATGCGCCCGCGCCGCGCCGCGATCATCGCGGGCAGAACGGACTTGCTGCAGAGGAACGTCGCCTTGAGGTTGACGTCGAGCACCGCGTCCCACGTGGCCTCGGTCATGTCCTTGCACGAACGCCTTGCGGATGATGCCCGCGTTGTTGACGAGGATGTCGATGCGGCCGCAGCTCGCCAGCGCGTGTTGCGCGAGCGCCCGCACCTCGGCTTCGCGCGTGACGTCGACCGCGAAGGGGAGTGCCGCCGCGCCCAGCGCCGACGCCGCCTTCGCCGGCGGCCGTCGCCGTCGCGATCGGCGAGCACCACGCGCGCGCCCTCGGCGATGAACGCCTGCGGCGATCGCGGAGCCGATGCCGCCGGCGCCGCCGGTGACGATCGCCACGCGCCCGTCGAGCCTGCCGCTCATCTCACGCGACCTCGTGCAGTTGCGGATAGTCGATGTTGAGGAGATGCCGCGGCGCCTCGTCCTCGTCGATGGGCACGAAGCGGCGCGCGTTGCCGCCGAAGCGGTTGTCGGTCTTCGGCACCGAGATGGTCGAGATCTCGCCGCCCACCAGCACGCCCGCGCCTTCCTTCGCCCAGAAGCGGTGGTAGAGCTTCGGGGTGATGGTGAGGCTTCCGCCGTGTGGAATCTCGAACACCTGGCCCGCCGTGAATTCGCGGCGCACGCCGTCGCACCAGACGTGACCCGGCGACGTCTCGTCCATGGTCTCGTCGGGCAGTGCGTTGTAGAGCTGGATCATCAGCGTGCCGCCGTGGTAGCTGATGATGTCCTCGGTCTTCTTCCAGTGGAAGTGGTAGGGCAGGCGCTGCCCGGGCTGCAGCACGAAGATCTTCTCGCCGTAGGGCGTGCCTTCCGAGGGGACGTCGACGTTGCCGTTGCGCACGTCGAACATCGTGATTCCGACCTGGTCGAAGTTGCCTTGCCCGAAATCGGTGACCGCCCAGCCCAATCCGTTGCGGGTGACGCGCGAATATTCGGGGCCGGCGCGGCGCCAGTCGTCCGGTGTCCAGTACGCGTAGGCAGGCAGGCGGACGCCATGCTCGTCCAGCGCGCGCAGGGCGTTGTCGATGGCGGCGTTGATCTGCGATCGTTTCACGAAGGCTCTCCAGTAGGCATGGGAAGTCAGGCGCCGGCCGCCACGAAGGCAGGGACGGCGAGCAGCGGGTTGGCGCGCCGCGCGTTGCCGGCGAAGATCGCGGCGACTTCGTCGGGAGGAAGCGCGCGTCGCGCGAGGAAGGATTCGACGGCCGCGACCCATTCGCGATACGTGGCGAAGCGCAGCAGCATCGGATAGTCGGAGGCGAACACCAATCGTCGGGCCCCGAAGATGTCGAGCGCGTCGTCGAGCATTTGTTGCGCGTCCGGCTCGCGCCACCGCTCGCCGAAGAGGAACGGCAGACCGGACAGCTGCAGGTAGAGCTCGGGCCGCCGCGCGAAGTTCCGCAGGGCATCGCGCCACGCGGCGCGATCGACATCGGGGAAGGGCAGGGCGAGGTGATTGAGCGTGACGGGTCCGTCCGGCAGGCGATCGAGCACGGAGAGCACCGGATCGTAGTGGCGCGCTTCGGTGAGCACGGTGACGTTCAAGCCCGCGCGCAGGGCCGACGCGAGGTTGGCGACCACGTTCGGCCGCGTCACGAAGCCGGGATCGGCGACGCGGCGCAACTGGGCGCGAATGCCGACCACCTTCGGGCGGACGCGCAACGCGTCGAAGTCGCACGGCGGACCGTCGAGATCCACCCACGCGGTGACGCCCCACACGCGCGGCTCTCCGGCCGCCAGGTCGAGCAGCCAGTCGGTCTCCGCGGTCTGCGGGGCGGTCTGCACGAGGATCGCGCCGTCGATGCGCGCACGCGTCGAGGTCCGCCGCCACGTCGGCCGGCAGGAAATCGCGCCGGTAGAACGCGTGGTCGGCGATGGGCCGGTTGTCGAAGCCGCACGCCGGCTTCCAGAAGTGCAGGTGGGCGTCGATGCGCATGTCAGTAGCACGGATGCAGGGCGACCGCGGCCGCGGACTGTCGTGGGCAATGAGCATGTTCCGCGGCCAGTTCGTCCCACAGCGCGTCGGGAATCGCGCAGCTGCGCCGCCGCCAGGTTGGCCTCGAGCTCGGCCACGCTGCGCGGACCGATGAGCACCGTGCGGATCGCGGGATGCGCGAGCACGAACTGCAGCGCGGCCGCGGCGAGCGGCACGCCGTGCCGCGCGCACACCGCGGCGATGCGCGCGGTGCGCGCGAGCACGTCGCCGCGGCGCCGGTGCGTAGCCGAACGTGGGCGCCGGCTGCGGCCACGCGGCGAGCACGCCGGAATTGAAGACGCCGCCGGCGATCACGCCGATGCCGCGCGCGTGCGCCGATTCGATGAGCGCGCGGCCCGACGCGTCGAGCAGCGTGTAGCAGCCCGCGAGCAGGAACGCGTCGAACGGCGCGCAGCACCAGGAGATGCTCCACCGGCGCCGGCGAGGTTGGAGCCGATGCTGATGCCGCCGACCACGCCTTCCTCGCGCAGGCGTGCGAGCTCCGCGTGGGCGTCGAGGCATGCGTCGAGATGGTCTTCGGCGTCGTGGATGTGCACGAGGTCGAGGCGGTCGGTGCGCAGGCGCGCGAGGCTCGTCGCGACGGAGCGACGCGTCGCGGCGGCGCGGTAGTCCCAGCGTATCGAACTGCCGCCGGCGCGTGGCGCCGGGCGGCATCGCGGTCTGCCCGTACGGCCGCGTGACGCCGGTCTTGGTGCACAGGACGTAGCTGTCGCGCGGCAGCGCCGCGAGCGCGCGACCCAGGCGCTCCTCGGCCAGACCGCCGCCGTACAGCGGCGCGACGTCGAAGAAGCGGATGCCGCGCTCGATCGCCGCGGCGATCACCGCCTCCGCGTCGGCATCGGACAGCGCCGGGCGCCGGCGTGCCGAGCACGGCGCATCCGAGCCCCAGCCGCGGCCACGTCGCCGGCGCGGGCATTCACTCGGACACCGGCTCCAGCCGGTTGTGCTCGGGCAGTAGCTGCCAGCGAAACTCGTCCGGCGGCCGCACCGTGTCGCGCCCATGCCTCGAGGATGTCCTTGTCGCGGCGGCGTTCGCGGATGCGCGTGGCGACGTGCGTCCGGATCCCACCCGTCGAGCACGCGGGCGAGCAGGCGCTCGCGCGTCCGCGCATGCGCGGGGATCGTCGCGCGAGGTCGTGGCGCTCGTGCGGATCGTGCGCGAGGTCGAAGAGCTGCGGCGCGTAGCCGTGGGCGTAGATGAGCTTCCACGCGCCCGCTGCGGACCATGCGCTGCTGCACGCTCTGCCCGCCGGTCCAGGCGGGCACGGTGTCGGTGCAGTGCTCGCAGAACGACTTCGTCGTTCCACGCTGCGCGCGCATCCTGCGCGATCGGCAGCAGATCGCGGCCATGGCCGAACGGCAGCGGCGGACCGCCCATCGCGCGCCGGTCATGGTGGCCGCGACGTCGAGCAGGTCGACCACCTGGGCGCGCCGCTCGCCCGCGGGCACGCGGCCGTCCCAGCGCAGCACGAGCGGCACGCGCACCGAATCCTCGTACAGCGTGTGCTTCCACCACAGGCCGCGCTCGCCCAGCTGGTCGCCGTGGTCGGTCGTGTAGACGACGAGCGTGTCCTCGGCGAGCCCCTCGCCGTCGAGGCATGCCAGCACCTCGCCGATCATCGCGTCGAGCCGGTACACGAGTGCGTAGTAGGCCGTGCGCGCGCGCATGATCGCCGCATCGTCGAGCGCGGCGATGCCGCGGTTCTCGCGCCACCACAGCTTCCCACGCGATGCGGCGGCGACGGCGGTGCGCCGTGCGCCGGCGGCGGCACGCGGCCCGCGAAGCGCTCGAAGTCCTCGCGCCACGCGACGTAGGGCGGATGCGGCAGCAGGAAGCCCACGGTGAGGCAGAACGGCTGGCCCTCGCCCGCACGCTGCGCGGCACCGAGCTTGCGCAGGTGGTCGCACGCGGCGCGCGTCGTCTCGGCGTCCTTCACCTGGTACGCGGACTGGCCGATGCCCGAGCGCTCGAGGCTCTCGCGCCACGGATCGTTGGCCTTGTCGAGCACGCCCAGGTCGTGGCGCGGCACGCCGCCCCAGTTGGGGCTGTGATCGCCGACCATGCGCTGCGCGTAGCCGTGCAGCTGGTCCGGCCCCATGGCGTGCAGGCGGCCGGCGAGCACGGGCCGGTAGCCCGCGGCGCCGGCGCTGTGCAGCCACGTCGCGGCGTCGGAGCGCAGGTAGTCGTCGTTGGTCCAGCATTCCTGCTCGAACGGATACCGGCCGCTCAGCATCGACATGCGGCTCGGCACGCACAGCGGCGACGGGCAGTAGGCGTTGTCGAACACCACGCCGTCGCGCGCGAGCCGGTCGAGATGCGGCGTCTGCGCGACGCGCGTCGCCGGCGAAACCGGCGATGCGGTGCGCGTGCTGGTCGGAGAAGAGGAAGAGGACGTTCGGCCGGCTCATGGGAGGGAAGGCGTGGACGCCGGAGCCGGACGCTCGCCCGCCGGCGCGAGCATGGCGCGTGCCGGCAGGCAGGCGGCCGAGGTCTCACGCTACAGGCGTTGCGCAGGCGGGATTTCCTTCAAGTCGGCAAACGCCGCGGGATCGGCCTTCATGGCGGACGCCACGAAGCGATTGTCCACCGACGGCGCGGGATCGAACGCCTGCGGGATGCGCTTCTGCGAGACGAGCAGCGGAATCGAGTAGGTCGTAAAGCCGTCGAGCGTGTTCTTCGACAGCCGCACGTCCAGCGGCAGGCTCTTCAGCGCGAGCGTCAGCGTCTCGGCGTCCATGCCGGGAATCCAGCGCGTGGAGATCTTCGCGGCCTCGTCGCGATTGGCGCGCGTCCACGCCTGGCCCTGCGCGTAGCCCAGCACGAAGAGCTCGAGCGCCTTCGGCTTGTCCGCGAGCGCGGATTTCGTGGTCACGACCACGCCGGCGTCGTAGCAGCTCTGGCAGCCGCCGTAGATCACCTTGTAGGCGCCCGGCACCTTGGTGAGCGCGGCGCTCGGCCAAGGCTCCCACGAGGCGATGACGTCCGCGTCCTTGTTGGCGAGCGCGGTCGCCATGTTCGACGGCGCGGTGTTGACGAGCGTCACGTCCTCGGGGGTGAGGCCCACCTGCTTCAGGAGCCCGATGACGTAGGGCTCGCCGCCGGCGCCGCGCGTGACGCCGATCTTCTTGCCCTTGAGCTTGGCGAGGTCGCCTTCCGGAACGCCGGCGCCCGGGCGCGCGATGACGGACAGCACCTCGCTTTGCGGATTCTTGAGCGCGTTGTTCCAGGTGTGGCCGATGAGCACCATCGGCACGCCGCGCGCGACGGCGGTGAGGAAGGGATAGGTGCCGAAGAGGCCGACGTCCACGGTGCCGCTCGCGAGCGCGTTGGAGATCTCCACGCCGCTCGGCATCACCTCGACCTTGACGTCGAGCCCGAGCTTCGAGAAGAGGCCGCGCTCCACGGCGGCGAAGAACGGCGCGTTCTCCGCGGCCGACGTGACCGCCACCTTGAGCTGCTGCTGGGCGCTGGCGGAAACCGCCACGCACGCGGCCAGCATCGCGAACAGCACCATCACCAACGTACGAACGCTGCGCATCGCTTCCTCCTCCTCGGGCCGGCCCAAGTCCTGGGCTACAGGTAATATCTCAGTGGCATCCTAACAGTGCTATGATGGCTTGGCAACGCCGCCACGGATGACCGGATGAGAAAGCCCAAGCCGAAATCGCTGATGCGCGAGGTCGCCTACGAGCGCTTCAAGGCGCAGCTCTTCAAGCGCAACCTGGTGCCGGGCCAGTTCGTCTCGCAGGGCGAGCTGTGCGCGCTGCTGGACGTCCCGCTCGGGCCCACGCGCGAGGCCTTGAAGCGCCTCGAGGCCGAGAGCCTCGTGCGCCTCATCCCGCAGCGCGGCATCCAGATCGCCGACATCGGCGTGACCCTGATCCACGAGGCGTTCGAGTTCCGCACGATCCTGGAGCTCGCCGCCGTCCGCCACTTCGCGCTGCATCACGACGACGCGACGCTCGCGCGCATCGAGGAAGGCGACGCGCTCGATCCAGAAGCGCCTGGCCTCCGGCCAGGAAACCGATTCCCGCCTGCTCGATGCCGCGCTGCAGGTCGACTGGGCGCTGCACAATCTCATCATCGAATCGCCCGGCAACCGCATCCTGATCAACGCGCACCAGCAGAACTTCGACAAGATCAGGATGATCCGACTGCACGGACGCTCGCCGCGCTACCTGCCGCTCGCCATGGAGGAGCACCTCGCCGATCATCGCCGCGTTGCGCAAGCGCGACCCGGACGCAGGCCGCCGCGGCCCTTGCGCGCCATCTCGCCGCCGCCGAACGGCGCGCCCTCGGGATGTGAGCGCCATGGTTGCGAACGGGCGGCGCGGCGCCGCGCATCACCGTCAAGGACCTCGTGCTCGATTACGTGAATCCCGACACGGGCGCCGGGCATCGCGCGGTCGAAGGGCCTCGATCTCGCGGTGGCCGCCAACGAGTTCCTGTGCGTGCTCGGGCCGTCGGGTTGCGGCAAGTCGACGCTGCTGTCCGCGATCGCCGGCTTCCTGCGACCCACCGCACGGCAGCATCGTGATGGACGGCACGCCGGTCACGGGGCCCGGTGCGGAGCGCGGCGTGGTGTTCCAGGACTACGCATTGCTGCCGTGGATGAGCGTGCTCGACAATGCGGCACTCGGGCTCAAGCTGCGCGGCGTCGCCAAGGCCCAACGCTACGAGACGGCCCGCCGGTTCCTCGCCCTTGCCAATCTCCACGGCGTCGAGCACAAGTACCCGCACGAGCTTTCCGGCGGCATGAAGCAGCGCGTCGCAGTGGCGCGCACGCTCGCCAACTCGCCGGAGGTGATGCTGATGGACGAGCCGTTCGCGGCCGTCGACGCGCAGACGCGCATGACGCTGCAGGAGGAGCTCTCCCGCATCGCGATGCAGGCGCAGCATCACCGTGATCTTCATCACGCACAGCGTGGAGGAGGCGATCTTCCTCGGCGACCGCGTCGCGGTGATGACCGCCGGGACCGGGCCGCGTACGCCGCATCGTCGACGATCCCGTTCGCGCGCGCCGACCGCACGTGGGGCCGTCTCACCGCCGATCCTGCGTTCGCCGCGCTGCGCGAGCGAACTGCTCGCCCTGGTGCGCACGGCCGCGCGGCGCCGCCCTGCCTGCCTGATGCTGCGCCTGCCCCTCGCGACGACCGCCTTCGTCGCGATCGTGCTCGCGGGGTGGTGGGCCGTCGCGCATTCGGCGGCGGAGCGCAAGCTCGCATCGCTCGGACCGCTGCCGGATCGCGGCAGCTATCGCGATCACCCTCGACTTCCCGCCCGAGCGCTTCCATCAGCATCGCCTGCAGGACGCGGGAAGGCTGGTGGAGGTGCGCGGCGCACCGTGCTACATGATGGACGTCACGCCGCAGGCGCTGCGCTCCATCGCCGGCCAGTACTGGGTCGACGCGGTCGCGCGCGTGGGAGGGGCGATGACGCCGGCACTGTCGATGCCGTCGACGCCGGCGCCGGGCGGGTTCGGGATGCGACGCTGGGGCAAGGTCGTCCGCGGCGCGACCGGCGTGCTGGTGCTGCTCGCGGCGTGGCAGTTGTCGGTCCCGCTGGTGGGCTTGAGCTCGTACTTCTATCCGTCGCCGAGCGACGTCGTCGTCGTCGTTCGCCGACCTCATGCGCAAGGGCATCCTGCCGGTGTATTTCGCCGACAGCATGCTCCGCTATGGCGCGGGCCTTTTCGCGGGCGCGCTGCTCGGCGTCGTCTTCGGCGTCGCTCATCGGCCTCAACCGCACCGTCTCGCTCACGCTGTCGCCGCTGCTCAAGTTCCTGTTCGCGATCGTCGAGGTGGCGTGGATCCCGATCTTCGTGGTCTGGTTCGGCTACGGGTCGAAGACGATCGTGCTCGCGCTGGTGCTACGTCGTGTTCTTCCCGGTGCTCTACAACACGCTGCTCGGCGTGCGCACCGCGCCGCAGATCCTGGTCAACGCGCTGCGCTCGCTGGGCGCCACGCGGCTGCAGGTGCTGCGCTACGCGATCCTGCCGAGCGCGCTGCCGGGCATCATCACCGGCCTGCGGGTCGGCGCGGGCTTCGCCTTTCGCGGCCTCGTGTTCGCCGAGATCGTCGCCGCCAAGACGGGCATCGGCTACCTGATCTTCGAGGGCACGCAGACCCAGCAGACCGCCCGCACGATCGTCGGGATGATCGTGATGGGCCTCACCTGGCTCGCGATCGATCTCTGCTACCTGCGGCCGCTGGAGCGGGCGACGATCCAGCGCTGGGGACTCAGCGTCGACGCGGGGGAGCGCGCATGAGACATCCTGTGTCAACCCTCGGTTGGTTTGAGGAGCAGCTGAGCGGCGCGATGCTGTCTGGGGTCGTAGGGTTTGCGGTCGATCCAAGCGCGCCAGATGACGCGCAGCCAGGCGCGGGAGAGGATGCGAATCGCGTGCGGATGATCACAGCCACGTGCCCGGGCTTGGGCGTAGACATGAGCGGCCCAAGCGCTGGCGTGGCGCGAGTTGTCGGCAAGACAGGTCAGGGCGGCACGCAGGCGGTGGTTGCAGGCCCAGCGGAAGGTTACGGCCTTGCTCTTGCCGGAGGCATAGGTGACGGGGGCGACGCCGGCTTCGGCGGCCAGATGTTCATCGCTGACGAAGCGCTCGCGCACGCTGCCCAGCTCGGCCAGGATTTGCGCGGCACAGACTTGTCCGGCACGCGGGAAGCTCATCAGCAGGCGACCGTCGTCGAGAGTGCCGAGGTGGTGTTCGATGCGGCTGGTGAGCAGCCGCACCTGCGCGACCAGGCGGGCCAAGGTTCGCGCCAGGCTGAGGGCCAGTGCGCCCTTGGCTTCCATTTCCAGTTCGCCGACAGTTACGGCGGGAGCCTGGTGCAGTCGGGCCAGCAGTTCGTCGGCATTGCGGCGGCCGCTGTAGGCATGCTGGGCACAGAAGGCGGCCATGCGCTTGGGGCCAAGGCGGGACGCCGACTCGGGGGTGGGATAGCGCTGGATGAACGCCAAGCCGATGGGCGAGTCGACGTCGGCGAAGATCTCGGCGGCGCCGGGCCAGAAGGACTGCAGCAGGCTGCGCAGCTGGTTGGCCAGTTGCACACGGGTGGCGACGAGATCGTCGCGCCCGCGCACCAGGGCGCGCAAGGCGCGGATGTCGTCGCCTGCGGAGCGAGCGGCGTGAAGCGATGGCCGTCGGTGCGCAGCAGATCGGCCAACAAGTAGGCGTCGCTGGCGTCGCTCTTGCCGCCGTGGCTGCGGTAGCGCGGACGGGTGGCTTTGACGACGTTGGGGTGGATCGGGACGACCGTGAAGCCGCCCTCCAGCAGCGCGTCGACGATCAGGCCGGAGGGGCGCTCGATGGCCACGGCCGTGACGCCGCAGGCCGTCAATCGGCGGCGCAATTCGGCCAGACCGGCGGCATCGTGATTGACCTCGAATTGCACGCACACGCTACCGTGTTCGTCGATGACGCAGACCGCGTGGGTGTGGCTGGCCCAGTCCAGCCCGGCAAAGAACGTGCTCATGGACAGACTCCTGCAGGTTGCGATATGACTTGCCGTGCCGGAAGCCCGCGCGGGTCGCTCACTGATCGGCGCTCCTGGCTGCGAACCTTGGCGCTACATCCTGTAGCCCGTCTGGGTCTTCCGGCGCCCCGAAGGCTGCGGGTCTCATGCGGGCCGTCGAGCGGCCAGCCCACCGGGCAGTCACCGCGGGGGCACGGAAGTCGGAACACAACATCGGCGCAAGCGGAACGCCGCGTCAAGGTCGCAGCGTATCCGGCCGCGCTCGCGTCCTCCAATGTGCAGAAGGTAGTCCAGTGAGCCCGCCGGCCCGCGCCAAGGGCGAGTTCACCCCGAAGCGCATCGCGCGAAGGGAAGTCAGGTGAAGCCGCCGGCGCGCGGGGCTGCGACGTGGCTCGGCACCGCGCCGTTCCTCGCGATCATCGCCGCGTGGTGGCTGCTGCCGCGCCTCGTGCAATACCCGTCGTACATGCTGCCGCCGATCAGCGCGGTGCTCGATTTCGCGTGGGAGTCCGTGCAGGACGGCACGCTGCTGCGCAATGTGCTGTGGAGCCTTGGCCGGCTGTTCGCCGGCTTCGCCATCGGCATGGGGCTCGCGGTGCCGCTCGGCCTCGCCATCGCGCTCAATCGCCACGTGGCCGAGACATTCCGGCCCGTGCTCTCGTTCCTGCAGGCCATCGCCGGCATCGCGTGGGTGCCGCTCACGATCATCTGGTTCGGCATCGGCAACGGCTCGGTGATCTTCGTGATCGCCAACACCATCTTCTTCGCGTCGCTCTACAACACGGTGACCGGCGTGCAGTCGATCCCGA
Source organism: uncultured beta proteobacterium (assembly GCA_963725735.1). Taxonomy (GTDB): domain Bacteria; phylum Pseudomonadota; class Gammaproteobacteria; order Burkholderiales; family Casimicrobiaceae; genus VBCG01. The sequence continues at coordinate 77,248 of CAVRZM010000007.1, forward strand.
CGTCGCTCTACCGCGCCGTGCGCAGCCACGGCGGCAGCGGGCTTGGATTGCTCACCAACCTGATCCTGCCCGGCGCCCTCGTGCAGCTGCTGCTCGGCATGCGCACCTCGATGGCCTACGGCTGGCGCGCGCTCGTCGCCTCGGAGATGATCGCGGGCAGCAACGGCCTGGGCTTCATGACGATGGAGGCGGTGCAGTGGCAGCGCACCGACGTGATCATCCTCGGCATGATCGTGATCGGCTTGCTCTGGGTCGCGATGGACCGCGTGGTCTTCACCGCGATCGAGCGCCGGACGGTCGGACGCTGGGGCCTGTTGCAACGATGAGGAGTCGAGCATGAAATCGAGGACAAGGCATTGGTCGCTGCTGGCTTGCGCGGCGTTGGCACTATGGGCAGCGGGCGCCGCTGCGCAGGACACGTGGCCCCAGCGTCCCGTGCGCATCGTCGTGCCGTTCCCGGCGGGCGGGCAGCTCGACGTCGTGATGCGGCTGGTCGCGGAGAAGCTGTCGCCGGCGCTCGGACAGCCGGTGATCGTCGAAGCGAAGCCCGGCGCCGACGGCAACCTCGCCACCGAGCAGGTCGCGAAGAGCGCGCCCGACGGCTACACGTGGCTGGCGGCGAGCCCGCCCACCACGATCCAGCCGAGCGTGCGTCCGACGACGCTTCGCTACGATCCGTTGCGCGACTTCGAGGGCGTCGCATTGATCGGCACCAGCCCGTTCCTGTTCGTGGTCCCGGCGGCGCTTCCGGTGAACACGCTCGACGAGTTCGTCGCCTACGCGAAGTCGCGCGATCTGTCGTACGCCGGCTCCGCGCGGGGCACGGTCGTTCACCTTGCCACCGAGCTGTTCATTCACGACGCGGGCATCAGGATGGAGGCGATCGGTTACCAGGGGCAGCCAAGCGCCATCGCGGACCTCGTCACCGGCCGGGTGCAGTTCATGACGCTCGGCATGATCCTCGCCGAGCCGCAGTTGAAGGCGGGCAAGCTGAAGGCGCTCGCCATCCTCGACAAGCAGCGCCATCCGCATCTTCCCTCGGTGCCCACGGTCGTCGAGTTGAAGCAGCCCTCGCTCGTGATGCTGACGTGGTTCGGCATCGCCATGCCGGCGAAGACGCCGACGGCCATCGTCGACCGCGTCAACGCGGAGATCATGAAGGTGCTGGCGATGCCCGATGTCGTCGCGAGGCTGGAAGGCATGGGCGTCGATGCGGCGCGACCGAACACGCCTTCCGACTTCGCGGCGTTCATGAAGGACGACGTCGCGCGCTGGAAATCGGTGGTGAAGACCGCCAACATCGCGGTGGATTGACGGCATGGCGCACGACCCCGAAGGCGACGACCTGCAATCGGACGACCCGGGGCGCGACTGGCACGGCCGCATCGGCCGCACGCTGCGCGACTCGACGCCATACTGGCCGCCGCGTCCCGGTGCGCCGGCGGGTGCGCCCGACGTCATCGTGATCCTCCTCGACGACCTGGGCTTCTCCGACTTCGGCTGCTTCGGCGCCGAGATCCGCACGGCGGCCATCGACCGCATGGCCGCGCGCGGCGTGCGTTTCGGGAACTACACGACGGTGCCCATGTGCGCGCCCGCCCGCGCCGCGCTGTTGACGGGAAAGAATCCGCACGCCGTCGGGTGCGGCTGGCTGACGTTCAACGACCCGGGCTACCCCGGCTACCGCGCGGGCGAGATGACGCGCGACACGCCCACGCTCGCGGAAATCCTGCGTGCGCGCGGCTGGTCGACCTACATGGTCGGCAAGTGGCACAACACGGCCGAGCACAACGTCGCGCCGGCGGCGGACCGCTCGTCGTGGCCGCTCTCGCGCGGCTTCGACCGCTTCTACGGCTTCCTGGGCGGCGAGACGCATTACTTCGCGCCGGCCCAGCTGGTCGAGGACAACGCGTTCCTCGACCACGAGGTCTACCGCGACGGCTACTACGCCACCGACGACTGGACCGACAAGGCCATCGCCTGGATGAAGGAGCACGCGAGCACGGCGCCGGGCAAGCCGTTCTTCCTCTACGTCGCGCACAACGCGCCGCATGCGCCGCTGCACGCGAAGGCGGAGGACCTCGCGCGCTATCGCGGCGCGTTCGACGCCGGGTGGGATGCGCTGCGCGCGTCGCGGGTCGCTCGCCAGCACGAGCTGGGGCTGTTCGGCACGCCGCCGGCCCTGCCGCCGCGCAGCCCCGGCGTTCCCGCGTGGGACGAGGTCGATCCGGCAGCGGCGCGCGCTCTTCGCGCGCTACATGGAGCTGTACGCGGCGGTCGTCGACAACATGGACCAGAACGTCGGCCGCCTGCTCGCCACGCAGGAGGCGCTCGGTCGCCTCGACAACACGCTGGTGATCCTCACCTCCGACAACGGCGCGAACGGCATCGGCGGCATCGAAGGTGCCGCCAACAACCTGTCGAAGCGACTCGTCAACGCGGAGGACCCCGCCTGGGTGCGGTCGATGCTCGAGTCGGGACGCCTGGGTGCCGCCGATTCCTGGCCCGCGTACCCGCTGGGCTGGACCGACGTATCGAGCGCGCCGTTCCGCCTCTACAAGACGACGACCATGAACGGCGGCATTCGCGTGCCGCTGGTGATGCAGTGGCCGAGGCGCTTGCGCGATGCGGGTGCGGTCCGGCGCCAATGGGTGCACGTGACGGACATCGCGCCGACGGTGCTCGACCTCGTCGGGATCGCGCCGCCCGACAGGTTCGCCGGCTATCGCACGCGCCCCATGGATGGCGCGAGCTTTCGCACGACGCTGGAGGACGGCGATGCGCCGGCCACGCGCACCGCGCAGCACTACGAGCTCGCCGGCAATCGCGGCTATATCGCGAACGGCTGGAAGATCGTGTCGCTGCAGCCACCCGGCAAGGCGATCGACCTCGGCAACTGGATGCTGTTCGACCTCGCGCACGATCCGACGGAAACGACGGACCTCGCCTTGGTGCACCCGCACAAGCTCGCGGCCCTGGTGGCGGCATTCGAAGCCGATGCCGAGGCGAATTACGTGTATCCGCTCGACAATCGCGGCGTGCGCCGATCGCTCACGGTGCCGCCGTACCTGGAGTCGTCGCTCGCCGAGGCGCGCACGTTCTACCCGGGCACCGGCACGGCTGCGCTGTCGGTGGTCGCGCCGATGATCGCGGATCGCGATTACACGATCGCCTGCGATTTCACGTATGCGGCCGGCGACACCGGCGTGGTGTTCGCGCTCGGCGATCCCATTGCGGGCATGGCGCTCTTCGCGCGCAACGATGCGCTCGTGTTCTTCTATCACGGCGGGCAGGGCAGGACCGTGGAATGCGCGCTGCCCGCGCGCGATGGCGCCAATCGTTTCGAGCTCGCGCATCGTGCGCTGGGCGCGCGTCGGGGCACGGGCACCGTGCGCCTGAACGGCGCGGACGTGGCCGCGCTCGACATGTCGCCGACCACGATCCTCGGCCTGGGAGTGGGCGAAGGACTCGACCTCGGCCGCGACCGCCGCCTGCACGTCACGGCGCGCTACGGCGGCAGCGGCGCGTGCGTCTACACCGGCACCGTCGCGCAGGTGCGCATCGAGCCCGGGCCGCAGGCGCCGGACAGCTACGCGAACCGTCCGGAGCGATTCGCGCAGCGCGACTGACGCGTCAGGCGCTGCGCGGCAAGCGCACCTGCACGCCCACCGGCTCCTCGCGCAGCTTGAGGAGCGCACCGACGTCGTCGTCGGCAAGCCCTCGGCGCATGCCCTCGGCGAGGCTCGCGAGCGCGGCGTGTCCGACGGGCGCAGTCACACCGAGGCTTTCCGTCATCTGCAGCGCGAGACGGCAATCCTTGTGCGCGAGCTTCATCATGAATCCGGGGCTGAAGTCGCCCGCCAGCGGACGCTTGGGCATCGCGATCGCGAGCTGGCTGCTCCATGCCATCGTGGTCCTGAACACGGCGATCATGGTGTCCAGCGACAGGCCGGCCTTGGTTCCGGTCACGAGGCCCTCGAACGTCGCTTCCGCGATGCACGTCGCGAGCAGGTTGTTGATGAGCTTGATGGTCTGGCCCGCGCCGAGCTCGCCGCAGTGGAAGAAGTCGGTGCCCATGCAGTCGAGCACCGGACGGCAGCGCGCCACGACCTCCGAGGGTCCGCCGACCATCAGCGTCAGCGTGCCCGAGACGGCGGCATCGGCCGTCTTGCCCACCGGGCTGTCGAGCATCACGGCGCCCTTCGCCGCCACCGCGGCCCCCACCTTGCGCGTCGTGGCGGGATCGATGGTGCTCATGTCGATGTAGACCGCACCGCTGCGGATGCCCTCGACGATGCCGTCCGAACCGAGCGCCACGCGCTCGACGTCGGGTGCGTCGGGAAGCATCGTGATCACGATGTCGCTGGCGGCGGCGACCTCGCGTGGCGTCGCGGCCGCCTTCGCGCCGGCGTCGACGAGCGCCTGCACCGCCGGCGCGTGCGTGTCGTACACCACGAGCCGGTGGCCCTTCTTCATCACGTTGCGCGCCATCGGCCCGCCCATCGTGCCCAATCCAATGAATCCGACGTCCATGTTGCGTTGCTCCGCTGCGTTGAAGGGGAATGCCGGTCAGGTGCGTTCTTTCCAGTGCTGGAGGTCCCACACCGGCGCACCGCGCAGGTCCTTGGCGTCCTTCGCCTCGAACGCGGCGGTGTCGGGCTTGCGGCCCATCTTGTCGTAGGCCGCGCGCACGGCCGGGGCCGCCTGCGCGAACGCGTCGCGTATCTGCGACCACGCGAGCGGCTTCGGGATCAGCTTGCCCTCGACCATGTACTTGGAGGTCTCGAGCAGCGCGGCCGCGTCGCCCTCGGTGGGCCAGCACCAGCCGCGCTGGAACAGCACCTCGTCCTTGACCACCAGCGCGCCGAGCTTGGGCTCGAGCTCCCAGTACTTGCGCGAGAGCTCCGACACCGCGCCCGGGTCCATGGTCGACAGCTTGGCGACGGCGTCCTGCTGCGCCATCGTGAACGCGGTGACCACCGCCGGATGCTCCTTGACGAGGTTGCCGTGACCGATCCAGAACGAGCGGTGCAGGTAGTAGCCGTCGGGATAGAACGGCGACTTCTTCACCGATTCGAGGAGGATGCCCGCGCCTTCGCCGGCGGGCCCCTTGTAATGGCCCTCGGTGTAGCCGAACGAGTTCATGATGCCGACGGTGCCGATCTCGGCGTTCGCCTTGAGGAACGCCGGGTAGATCAGCACCGCGGCGTCCATGCCGGTGCGGAATCGTCGCGGCCTGCGCCTGCGTGGGCGTGTTGACCACCGTGATGTTGTGCGCCTTGGGATCGCCGTTGCCGAGCTCGAAGCGCAGCATCTGCACGAGCACGTTGTACGGATCGCCGCCGAGCAGCGCGCCCACCGTCTTGCCCTTGAGGTCGGCGATGTTGCGGATCGGCGAATCCTTCCGCGTGGCGAGCACGAAGCGGAAGTGGCCTTCGCCGACGGTGACGAGCTGCAGCGGCTGGTTCTGCGCGACCAGGCGCACGATCGGCGTGTTGCCCCACATGCCGAAGTCGAGGTTGCCGGACACGAAGGCTTCGACCATCGGCAGCGCCGACGGATAGTCGCGATAGTCGGGCGTCACGTCGTAGCCCAGCTCGCTCGCGTACTTCTCGAAGAGCTTGTTGGCGATCATGTACTGCGTGACCGGCGAGTTGCCCGCGGCCCACGGCTGGCGGCCCACCGACACCTTGAGCGGCTTCTTCGCCTGCGCGCGCACGATGCCGGGCGCGGCGCAGCGCGAGCGCCGTGGCGGCGCGCCGCGGCACCGATGAAGCGGCGGCGCGGAAGGGATCGACGCGTGCGGCTGCCGGATTCGGCTTGTCCTGCTGGGGTCATGGCGTTCCTCCTCGGTGACGCGGTCAGGTGACGGTGGCGCGATACGCCTCGTCACGGATCAGGTGCCAGATCGTGCTGCGTCGAGCGCCTGGAACTCGGGCAATGCGCGCGTGCCGTCGCCGCGCGGGCGCGGCAGCGGCACGTCGATCAGGGCCTTGATGCGGCCCGGATGCGTGGTCATGACCGCGATGCGGTCGGCGAGGAACACCGCCTCGTCGATCGCGTGCGTGATGAACACGACGGTGCGGCGCTCGGCGGCGGGGCGGTCCTGGCCCCAGATGCGCAGCAGCTCGTCCTGCAGGATGAGCCGCGTCTGCGCGTCGAGCGCGGCGAGCGGCTCGTCCATCAGCAGCACGGCCGGCTCGTTGGCCATCAGGCGCGCCAGCGCCACGCGCTGGCGCATGCCGCCCGAGAGCTGGTGCGGATACTTCTCCTCGGACCCGTCGAGGCCGACGAGGTCGATGTAGTGGCGCACGCGCTCTGCGCGCGCGCTCGCGCTCGAGGCCCGCGCCGGCGGGCCGTGGCGCAAGCCCGAATTCGACGTTGTCCCAGACGGTGCACCACGGGAACAGCGCGTAGTCCTGGAACATCACGCCGCGCTCGGGTCCCGGGCCCGGTGATCGGCCGTGTCGTCGAACAGCACGCGGCCCGACGTCGGCGAGCTGCAAGCCCGCGAGCATGTTGAGCACCGTCGTCTTGCCGCAGCCGGACGGCCCGACGATCACCAGGAACTCGCCCTGCGCGATGTCGAGCGTCACGTCCTCGACGGCGACCGTCTCCTTGCCGTCGGCCGCGCGGGAAGCGCTTGCCCGGCGTGCTCGATGCGCAGGCGCGCGCCGTCGCTCATCGCACGCTCCACGGCATGCGCCAGCGGCGCAGCGCGGCGCGGAGCAGCCGGTCGAGCGCGCAGCGCGACCACGCCCACGCGCGATCATGCACACGATGATGCGGTTGAGCTCGATGCTGTAGGCGTAGAACACGAACATCATCTGGCCGATGCCGCCGGAGCCGCCGCCGCCCGGCCTTGGCGCCGACCGCGAGCTCGGCGGCGACGATCGCGGTCCACGCCACGCCCATCGCGATGCGCAGCCCCACGCCGATCGACGGCAGGGCGGCGGGGACCACCACCGTGCGGATCGTGGTGAAGCGCGAGAGCCCCATCGTCGCCGCGGCCTGCAGCAGCGTCGGATTGATGCGCTTGGTCGCCCGCAACGGTGTTGACGACGATCGGGAAGAACGCCGCATACGCGACGATGCAGCACCGCGGCCGCGGTGCCGGTGCCGAGCCACAGGATCGCGAGCGGCAGGATGGCGATCGCCGCGATCGGACGGAAGCTCTCGACCAGCGGATCGACGTTGCGCTCGACGCGCGCGAACGTGGCCCATCGCGAGGCCGAGCGGAATCGGCGACGAGCGCCGCGACCGCGAAGCCGGCAGAACACGCGGCCGAGGCTCTGCAGGATGCGCCATCGGCAGGTCGCCGTCGGCGATCATCTGCACCGCGGCCACGACCACCTTCGACGGCAGCGGCATGCGCACGTTCTGCACGGTGCTGCCCGAGCGCCTGCCAGACGGCGACGAGGGCGACCGGCAGCACCGAGCCCAAGGCCATGCGCGGACGCGGTACCCGTCATCGCGACGCCGCCGTTTCCGGAGCCCACGGCGTGAGCGCGTGCGAGAGCTCGCGCACCGCGCGGTCGCAGAGGTAGCCGAGGACGCCGATCATGGCGATGAAGGACATCACCTGCGGGGTCATCAGGAGCTCGCGGTACCACTCGATGGCGTAGCCCAGGCCGCTGGGCGCGCCGATGAGCTCCGCCGCGACCACCGCGGTCCAGGCCGAGGCGACGCCGAGACGCAGAGCGACCAGCAGCGCCGGCAGCGCGGCCGGCAGCACCACGCGGGTGAGGATCGTGCGCTGCGGCACGCCCATCGTGCGCGCCGCCTCGATGAGCCGCGCGTCGACGAGGCGCACCCCGGCGATGGTGCCGAGCAGGATCGGGAAGAACGCCGCGTAGGTCATGATGAACAGCGGAAGCGCGTTGCCGATGCCGAAGATGAAGAGCGCCAGCGGGATCCACGCGATGCCCGAGATGGGGCGCAGCATCTCGACCGTCGGGTCCACCACGCGATCGAGCAGCGGATGCAGGCCCATCAGCAGGCCGAGCGGCATGGCCAGTGCGCTGGCGATTGCGATGCTGGCGACGCAGCCGCGCGAGGCTGACGCCCGCCTGCTCGAACAGCTCGTAGCTCCGCGCGAGGTCGAGGAATGCCTCGATGGCCACGAGCGGCGACGGCAGCAGGATCGGGTTGCCCTTCCAGGCGGCGACGAGCGCCCAGACCAGGAGGAACAGCGCCATCGTGCGCAGGTAGACGAGCACGGCGGACAGCCGCCGCCCGCGCGCGGCGGCCTTCATTGCCGGCACCGCGGCACGCCCGCAAGCGGGGACGCGGCGCCGGTGGGCGTCGGCCGGTCGATGTCGCGCAGATGGTCGTTCGCACAGCCGAGGCGTCCTCCAGCCGCCTCGTCGCCGCGAGGCTCGTCTTCCCGGCGGGCGCCGGAATGTATGCGCTTACATGTTAGCGGTGACTTTCTGGGCCGTCAAACCGTCTCTTTGCTAGACTCGCGTCCGCCCGTCAACAGGAATTCGCCGATCGTGCCTGCCGCCAGGAAACGCAAGCCACGCACCGCATCCGCGGCCGCCACCAACGGCGACCGGCGCCGCACGCGCCTGGCCGACGTCGCGGGTGCGGCCGGCGTGTCGACGATGACGGTGGTGCGCGTCATGCGCGATCCGGCGCGCGTCGCGGTGCGCACGCGCGAGCGCGTCGAGGCGGTCCTGCGGCAGACGGGCTACACGCCGGACCTCACCGCGAGCGCGCTCGCGTCGCAGCGGTCGCGGCTCGTCGGCGCGATCGTCCCGGTGCTCACCAATTCGCTGATCGCCGAGATCATCCAGGGGCTCACCGATGCGCTGGCGGTCAACGGCTTCCAGATGCTCCTCGGCGTGAGCGGCTTTTCGGCGCGCGAGGAGCAGACGCTCGTGCAGGCGTTCCTGTCGCGCCGGGTCGACGGGCTGTTCCTCACCGGGGTCACGCACACGCCGCAGACCGCGCAGATGCTGCAGCAGGCCGGCATCCCGGTCGTGGAGGCGGGCAACCTCACGACCGAGCCGATCGACATGGTGGTCGGTTACTCCAACGTCGAGGCCGCGCGCACGATGACGCGGTACCTGCTCCAGCGCGGGTATGGCCCGGTCGGGCTACATCGGCGCCTTTCCGGAAGACAACGACCGGGCCCGCGATCGCCGCCGCGGCTACGAGAAGGCGCTGGCCGCGGCGCGGCGCAAGGTCGATCCCGCGCTGTGCATCGAGACCACGCTCGACATCGACGCCGGCGCCGTCGCGATGGCCGAGCTGTTGCAGCGCCGTCCGCGCGTGCGCGCGGTGTTCTGCTCGGCGGATGCGCTCGCGGTCGGCGCGCTCTACGAGTGCCAGCGACGCGGCATCGCCGTGCCCGGCGACGTCGCGATCGCAGGCTTCGACGACATCGTGCTCGCGGGCCAGGTGGTGCCGGCGCTCACCACCATTCGCGTCCCGCGCTACGAGATCGGCCAGCGTGCGGGGAACATGCTCTGCGATCGCCTGGCCCAGCGCACGATCCGCCGGCGCGTCGTCGACGCCGGGTTCGCGCTCGTCGCCCGGGCGAGCGCGTGAGGCCACGGACTCTGATTGAAGGAGACGCAAAATGAAGGCTGCCCTGATTCGCTCGCTTGTCGCGCTTGCCGCCGTCTTGATCCTGCCGCTTGCCCACGCCCAGGAGGCGTGGCCGTCGCGGCCGATCCGCATCGTCGTGCCCTTTCCCGCGGGCGGACAGCTGGACGTCGTGGTGCGGCTGGTCGCCGACAAGGTCGGCGCCGCGCTCGGCCAGCCGATGGTCATCGAGAACAAGCTCGGTGCCGATGGCAACATCGGCGCGGAGTTCGTGGCGCGCAGCGCGCCGGACGGCTACACCTGGCTTGCCACCACCGTGCCTTTCGCGACCCAGGTCACGCTCCATCCGAAGTCGCTGCGCTACCACCCCGTACGCGACTTCCAGCCGATCGCCAACCTCGGCACCAGCTCGTTCGTGTTCGTGGTCCCGGCCGACATTCCCGTCACGTCGGTCAAGGCGTTCGTCGACTACGCGAAGGCGCGTCCGGGGAAGCTGTCGTACGGCGGCACGTCGGTCGGCTCGGTCACCCATCTCAGCACCGAGATGTTCATGCGCTCGGCGGGTCTCCAGATGGAGATGATCCCGTACGCCGGCATTCCGCCCGCGCTCACGGACCTCGTGACCGGCCGCACGCAATTCATGTCGCTCGGCCTCATCGCTGCGCAGCCGCAGATCAAGGCGGGCAAGCTGCGGCCGCTCGCGGTGCTCGACCGCGAGCGCAACAAGCTCCTGCCGGACACGCCGAGCATCGCCGAGGTCGGCTATCCCGAGCTCGTCGTGCACACCTGGTTCGGGCTCTTCGTGCCGGCACAGACGCCGCCCGCCGTCGTCAGGCGCATCCACGACGAGGTGACGAAGGCGCTCGCGAGACCCGATGTGCTCGCGAAATACGAGAGCATCGGCGTCGATCCGGTGCCACCGCAATCGCCCGAGGCGTTCGGCAGCGAGCTTCAATCCGAGATCGCGAAATGGGGAAAGGTCGTGACGGACGCCGGGCTGAAGGTCGACTGACGTGCATGCCGCCGACGCGGCGTTCGATCGCGCATCGGACGCCGTCGCCACGCTGGGTGAGTCGCCCGTCTGGTGTCCGGAGCGTCGCCTGCTGTATTGGGTGGACGTGCGTGCCCCCGCGCTGTTCGCGCTCGACCCGCTCACCCGCCGGACCGAGCGGTGGACGTTGCCCGAGTTCGTCGGTGGCGTGACGCTGGCCGCCGATCGCCACCTGGTTCTTGGACTGCGTTCCGGGCTTGTCCTGTTCGATCCCGACACCGCGGCGATCACGCCCTATCTCGCGCGTCGAGCCGCCTTCCGCCGACAACCGCCTCAACGACCTCAAGTGCGACCGCCGCGGCCGGCTGTGGGTGGGCACCATGCGCGATTTCGGCGCGGCCACCACCGGTTCCCTGTATCGCGTGGCGCAGCGCGCCGCCGCGCCGATGCTGCGCGACATCACGATCCCCAACGGACCCTGCTGGAGCCCGGACGACACGACGTTCTATTTCGCCGACACGGTCGACGAGCGCATTCGCGCCTATGCCTTCGACGTGACGAGCGGCGCGCTCGGTGCGATGCGCACCCTCGTCGAGCGCGGCGCATTGCCCGGCCGGCCGGACGGCGCGACTGTCGATGCGGAGGGATTCCTGTGGAGCGCACGCTATGGCGGCGGAGGCATCGCGCGCATCGATCCGCGAGGCCGCGTCGAGCGCTTCCTGCGCCTGCCGGTGACGCAGGTGTCGTCGGTAATGTTCGGCGGCGCGGATCTCGACGTGCTCTACGTGACGACTTCGCGCCAGAGGATGAGCGAGGAAGCGCTCGCCCGCGAGCCGCTCGCCGGAGCGCTGCTGGCGCTCGACCCTGGCGTGCGCGGCCTGCCGGAACCGCGGCTCGCCGGCTGATCGGTCTCACCGGCCGTACGGCCGACGGCGCGCACTTGGCGCCGCTCGTCACTCACGCGAAAGCGCCCGCCGCGGAAGGCATAATCGACGTTGACCTGCATCGCTGGAGACACAATGCCATTACCCGAGACCCCGGGCCGCGAGGAGCTGCATTTGCGCCGCGTCGAGATGCGCGGCTATCGCAGGCCCGACGGCCTGTTCGACATAGACGGCCGTCTCACCGACACCAAGACGCATACGCTCTCGCTCGACGAACGCGGCGACGTCGCGCCGGGAGAGGCGGTGCACGACATGTGGGTGCGCCTCGTGGTCGACGCGGACCTCGTGGTGCACGACATCATCGCGTCGAGCGACGCCGTGCCGTACGGCGAATGTGCCGGCGGGGTGGCGCCCATGAAGGCGATGATCGGCGCCCAGATCAAGGCCGGCTGGGCTGCCACCGTCAAGCACCGTCTCGGCGGGGCGAAGGGCTGCACCCACCTGATGGAACTCCTCCTGACGATGGCCACCACCGCGTATCAGACGTTGTCGGCCTTGCGCCTGTCGCAACCCGCTGTAAGGGATGCGCACGGACAGCCCGTGAAGATCGATAGCTGCTATGCGTTCTCGCGCCATCGATCGATCGTCAAGCGGCGGTGGCCGACGTTCTACACGCCGCTGCAGGACGCGTCGGAGGACGTTTCCCGATAGTCGGGCCGCGAGCGCGCGTGTGCGACCAGAGTCCGGAACGAGACTATTCCGGCTTGATCCCGATCGCCTTGACCAGCGCATCGAACCGCGGCACGTCCGACTTCACGATGGCCGTCATCTGCTCCGGCGTACTGCCGTTCGGCACGAGGCCCGCGGTGGTGAACTTCTCGGCGATGGCCGGATCGGCGATCGCCTTGCGCATCTCCGCGTTGAGCCTGTTGACGATGGCCGGCGGCGTGCCCGCGGGCGCCGCGAATGCGAAGAAGGTCGGGATCAGCGTGTCGGCGCCGCCGCCGGCTTCGGCCATCGTCGGCACGTCGGGCAAAAGCGTGAAGCGCGTGTCCGATCCGACCGCGAGCGCTTTCAGCCGCCCGTCCTTGATGAAGCCCTGCACCGCGGGCACCGACGACGATCGTCACGCCGACCTCGTTCGCCACCACCGCCTGCGCCGCAGGCCCCGCGCCCTTGTACGGCACGTGGACGAGATCGATGCCCAACTTGCGGTTGAGCGCCTCGATGTTGAGTTGCGGCATGCTGCCGATGCCGAAGCTCGCGTAATTGAGGGTGCCGGGCTTCGCCTTCGCGAGCGCCGCGAGCTCCGCCAGCGACTTCACGTTGAGCGACGGATTCACGACCAGCACATAGGGCCCGTCGTTGGCGATGCCGATGTAGCTGAAGTCCTTCAGCGGATCGTACGGCAGCTTCGAGTAGAGACTCGGATTGACGCCGAGCGCGCCGCGATCGGTCATCAGGATCGTGTAGCCGTCGGGGGCGGCCTTGGCCACCGCGTCGGTGCCGAGCGACGCCGTTGGCGCCGGGGCGGTTGTCGACGACGATCGGCTGGCCCATCGACTCGCCCATCTTCTGGGCGAGCGTGCGTGCCGTGAGATCGGCGCCGCCGCCGGGCGGGAAGGGCACGATCAGCTTGATGGGATGCGTCGGATAGCTGTCGGCCTGAGCGAACACGGGCGCGGCCATCGAGGCGGCGATGGCGGCGACCACCGTCGCCACCGATTTCAATGCACGTTGCATGCTCTGCGTCTCCTGCTGATGATGAGGGTGCCGCGTCAATCCGACGCGCCCGAGGCGCGCGGCGCGAACTTGGCCTTCCACAATCCCCACGGGCGCGCGATCACCGAGCGGTTGGACGCGTCGGCGCGCATCGCCTCCTCCGCATCGAGGAAGGTGACGCTGCCGCCCAGCGCGATCGCGCGCTGCTGCAGGTCGGCGTTCGCCTGCGTGTAGAACGCCCGGAACACGGCGACCGGCAGGCTTTCGCCGACGGTGCAATAGCCATGACCGCGCATCAGAACGACCACGTCGTCGCCGAGCTTCTCGGCCAGCGCCGCGCCCTGCGCGTTGGTGCGGATCAGCATGTCCGTCGCAGCGAAGCGTTCGCGGATCTCGAACACCTTGGCGCCGCCGCGCAGGAAGCTGCTCATGTGATAGATCGGCCTCAGCGGCACCGAAGAGGCGGCGAACGGCACCACCGCTGCCGCATGGCTGTGCACCACGGCGTTCACGTCCGGCCGGCGTGCGTAGATCTCGCCATGGATGCACTTCTCCAGGTACGCCTGGCGCGCGTCGCCATCGACGGGCGTCGACGTGAGGTCGAACACCATGATGTCGTCGCGCGTCACCAGTTCCGGCGCCTGCGAGCGCGACAAAAGGAAGCGGTCCGGGTGCTCCGGGTGGCGCGCGCTGACGTGGCCGAAGCCATCGACCACGCCAAGGCCCGCGAGGATCCGGTTGGCGGCGACGAGGTCGTCGAGGAGGGCGGAAAGGTCGCTCATGGTCGAAGTGCCTGGTCTTGCGAACGCCGGACGCTATCACGATACGCGCGCCGCAGTCACGGGGTCCGTAACTATCCGGAATGCGGTCGCCGCGGCGCTGGACGCGGAGTCGTCCGGCGGGTGATCATTGCTGTCTGAACAGGGGAGGGCGCTCATGAAATGGCACGGCATGCGGCCGATCGCGGCCGCACGTTGGTTGGTGGCGGTTGCGGCGTTCGCCGTGGGCATGGCGCACGCGGCGACCGTCGGGAAGGATGGTCCGTTTCCGGCCGCGACGCAGGCGGCCATCGACGCTGCGCTCGAGAAGTCGCTCGCAGCCACCCAGGCGCCGGGGGTGGTCGTCGGCATCTGGATCCCGGGCGAAGGCACCTACGTCGACCGCCAAGGGATATCGGCGATCCCGCGACCCGGCAGCCCATGCGCGTGTCCGACCACATGCGCATCGGCAGCATCACGAAGACTTTCACCGTCGACCGCGCTGCTGATCCTCGCCAACGAGGACAAGATCGTGCTCGACGATCCGGTGAGCAAGTATTTCGGCTTCGTGCCCAACGGCAAGAGCATCACGCTGCGCATGCTGGCCAACATGACCAGCGGCCTCTTCAACTACACCGAGGACGAGGCGTGGCAGAAGCAGATGCTCGGCGACACCAAGCGCCTGTGGACGCCGCGCGAGCTCGTGAACGTGGGCCTCGCGCATCCGCCGTACTTCGAGCCGGGCAAGGGGTGGCATTACAGCAACACGAACACGGTGCTGCTCGGCATGATCATCGAGAAGGTCACCGGCAAGCCGGTCGCGCAGGTGTATCGACGAGAAGATCTTCAAGCCGCTCAGTCTCAACCAGACCTCGTGGCCCACGAGCAGCGCGATGCCCGCGCCGTTCGCGCACGGGTTCACCATGCAGACGCTCGACAACACCCGTGCCGACGCGACCTTCCGCAATCCGAGCTGGGCGTTCACGGCGGGCGAGATGATCTCGACGATGCGCGATCTCAAGACCTGGGTCGAGTCGTACGCCACGGGCTCGCTGATCTCGCCCGAGCTGCAGAAGGAGCGGACTGACGTGGGTGACGCTGTCGCCCAACACGCCGGAGCGCGCATACGGAATCGGGCATCGGCATCGATCACGGCTGGCTCGGACACACCGGCGAGCTTCCGGGATACAACACCTGCGCGTATTACCTGCCGGCGAAGAAGGCGACGATCGTCGTCATGGTGAACTCCGACATTCCCGTCGGCAAGGCGAATCCGGCGCCGGCGATCATGAAGACGCTGATCGAGGTGGTGACGCCGCAGAACGTGCCGCAGTAGTCCCCGACACCTGACTATGCGGTCGCTCCCCGCGCTCCTGGGTGCGGACGTGCGAGAGGCTGCATGGCGCCGCCTCGGAGTGCCCCGCACTCCAGGGCGTTAACGCGGAACGCCGACGTGCCTGTGGCACACTGCGCCGCGCGCGACCGCCGCGAGAGCTGTCCGCGCCCGCCAGCATGAAGAGCCTGCGCCGCTACCTCATCGAACACCTCGGACCCGGACTCATCACCGGCGCCGCGGACGACGACCCCAGCGGCATCGCCACGTATTCGCAGGCCGGCGCGCGCTTCGGCTTCGCGATGCTTTGGAGCGTTCTGCTGACCACGCCCCTGATGGTCGGTATCCAGCTCGTCTCCGCGCGCATCGGGCTCGTCACCGGCAAGGGCATCGCGCACAACCTCCGCGACCACTATCCGCGATGGGTGCTCTACAGCGTCGTCGGGCTGCTGGTCACGGCCAACA
This sequence comes from uncultured beta proteobacterium, assembly GCA_963725735.1. Taxonomy (GTDB): domain Bacteria; phylum Pseudomonadota; class Gammaproteobacteria; order Burkholderiales; family Casimicrobiaceae; genus VBCG01. Next base: position 92,953 of record CAVRZM010000007.1, read on the forward strand.
CCGTCAACATCGCCGCCGACATCGGCGCGATGGGCGAGGCGTTGCAGATGCTCGTCGGCGGCCCCAACCACGGGCACGCGCTCGTGTTCGGCGTGCGTCGTCGTGCTGCTGCAGATCTTCCTGCCCTACCAGAAGCTCGCGCCGCTCCTTAAGTGGTTGACGCTTGCAGTGTTCTCCTACATCGCCGTTCTGTTCACGGTGGAAGTGCCGTGGACCGAGGTCGCCCTGGCGACGGTCGTGCCCCCCATCGAATTCTCGTCCGAGTACATCATGATGCTGGTGGCCGTGCTCGGCACCACGATCAGTCCTTACCTCTTCTTCTGGCAGGCCGCACAGGAAGTCGAGGAGATCCGCGCCGACGACGATCGCGACGCACTGCACATGTCGCCGACGCGCGCGCGGCACCACCTGCGACGCATCAAGATCGACACGTGGGTGGGCATGATCGTGTCCAACGCGGTGGCGTTCGCTATCATGCTCACCGCCGCCGTGACGTTTCATCGTGCCGGGATTACCAACATCGATACGTCGGCGCAGGCGGCGCAGGCGCTGCGTCCGATTGCCGGCGACTTCGCCTTCGTGCTCTTTGCACTCGGCATCATCGGCACGGGACTCCTCGCGCTGCCCGTCCTGGCCGGCTCCGCCGCCTATGCCGTCGCCGACGCGCTGCGCTGGCCGCAGGGCCTAAACATGAAGTGGAACGAGGCGAAAGGTTTCTACACCATCATCGTGGTATCGACTCTCGGCGGCGCGCTGATTGACTTCACGCCAATCGACCCCATCAAGGCGCTGGTCGTGGCGGCCGTCATCAATGGCGTGGTCGCGGTGCCCATCATGTTCGTGATGATGCGCATGGCCATGCGCACCGACGTCATGGGCCCGTTCACCATCGGCCGCCGCCAGCGCGGGCTGGGCTGGCTCGCCACCGCGCTGATGACCCTCGCCGTGGCCGCGATGTTCGCGTCGTTCCTCTTCGGCGGCGACGCGTCAGGTCTATGACGGGCCACCCCGGCCCGCCGGGGCAATGAGGTAAAATGCCGCCCACCGGAGAGGTGGATGAGCGGTTTAAGTCACACGCCTGGAAAGCGTGCGAGGGTTAATAGCCCTCCGCGGGTTCGAATCCCGCCCTCTCCGCCAGACCTTCCTAAGCACGTCCAGAAATCGTCCGCTTCCTCCGTTGTCTGCCCTATGAAAACCTGCCAGATTTCGGTCTCGTGGAAGTCCGGCGACGTCCTTTGACAGCCGGGGGTAATTGGGGGTAGGTTTACGGGGTCCTACCCCCGTGTCCTGCGAGTTCTACCCCCATGCCGCTTACCGAGGTGCAAGATACGCAATGCCGCCCTGGCGAGCGCCCAATCGCGTGTGGGACAGCGGCGGTCTTACCTCGAGGTTGCTCCCAGCGGCGGCAAGCTGTGGCGGTTCAAGTACCGCTTCCTCGGCAAGGAGAAGCTGCTTGTCGCTGGGCAAGTGGTCTCGACGTCACTTCGCCCAGGCGCGAAGGCACGGGAGCAGGCGCAAGGACTGTTAGCCAACGGCAAAGATCCAGCGGCACGGGAAGCAGGAGACGAAGCGAAAGGCCCGGGCAGCGCTGCCAACACGCTTTGAGTCAGTGGCGCGAGAGTGGTACGGCAAGCAAAGCGCACGTCTGGGTCGCGCACCATGCCGAGCGATGTCCTCCGCCGCCTGGAGGCCAACCTGTTTCCCTCGCTTGGCGACGCGTCCCATCGCCGAGATTTACGGCGCCAGAGCTGCTGGCGACGCATCCGCAAGATCGAGCAGCGCGGGGCGCACGACATGGCGCATCGCGTATTGCAAGTAGCGTCTCAGGTGTTTCGCTATGGCGTCGCGACCGGCCGGTGCGAGCGCGACCCAGCCCCCGATCTGCGGGGCGCGCTTACGCCGCATCGAGGCCAAGAATCAAGCCGCTGTCCGCCCGGAAGAGGTGCCCGCGTTGCTTCGGGCCATCGATCGGTACGACCAGATTGGCGATCGCCAGACCGGAGCTCGCGCTATGGCTTTTGGCGCGTACCTTTGTGCGCACCGGTGAACTTATCGGGGCCAAATGGTCAGAGTTCGACTTGGAAGGAGAGTACCCAGTCTGGGTCGTTCCCGCCGAGCGGATGAAAATGCGGACGGAGCACGTCGTTCCGTTGGCACGCCAAGTCATCAAGGTGCTTGGCGAGCTCAGGACATTGGCCGGATTAAGCCGTTTACGTGCTGCCGGGCCGCAATCCGGAAAAGCCGATCAGCAACAACACCATGCTGTTCGCCCTGTACCGCCTTGGCTACAAACGCAGCATGACTGGTCATGGCTTTCGAGCGATCGCCTCGACCATGCTCAACGAGGCCGGTTTTCGAAGCGATGTGATCGAGCGCCAACTCGCCCACTGCGAGCGCAATGAGGTGCGGGGCGCGTACAACCGAGCCGAGTATCGCGCCGAACGACGAGAACTTATGCAACGCTACGCCGATATGCTTGATGCCCTCTCGCGCAGCGCCAAGACCAGTCCACCACAGAAGAAGGCGCATCAAACGCGCTGATTTCCGCGCTGTGCGCAGTCTCTACGGTCCCCGGCGCAACTCTTCCGCCCGCTCAACCGCTAAACGCGCTGGGATTTCTGCGCGCATCGAACCCCATAGCACAGGGAGCTCAGTCACCGACTGGGTCTCTGGCGCGAAAGAGGTTCGTTGGCGCGATCGTTGCTTTCCAGATTCGACCCAAGTGTTGCCTGGAGGGCGCCTTCGCATGCGAACCAACCAACCGAAGCGAACAGGGTCTCAGTACTTTCACTTATTAGATCCACTAAATCCACCGACAGCCGAATCCAGGCATGGCCAGCTGTCGACTTACGTCACCGAAGCGGCTTCGTGGTTCTTTGGCACACCCGACCGAAACCAGAGTGCCGGATCGGAGCGCGGTCCCCGAAGTGCCGCGCAGATCGCCGAAGCGATCGATCTAGCCTTATGCATAGTGCGTGACCGCAGCCCTCAGCAAGGGCGCTCGCCTGCAGCCCCTCGGCTCGCATCGTCGCGCGGCGAACCCACCTCGCGTGTGTATCGCTCAGGCAAGCTTGCTCATGCTCCTCGAGCTAATTTGGCCGCGTCACATGAACCCATGGGTATCTCGCTCGTCAATTTCTTCTGTGATCGATTCATTCGGCGCCAGAAGCCGTGGCGTGCCGTGCTCAGTGACGGGCGCGAAATTGGACAGCGTGAGCTCTTGTGCGCTTTGGCACTGCATCGATGCGAAGAGGCCGCCCAAGGATCAAATTGAAAGACTCGGAGCGAATTTGCGCTGCAATGTGCGACCTGGTTGAGTTGATGTGCGAGATTCGCCGAGTTCTGGATCGCGCCGCAGGATCGAGCGTAGCTCAGCGGCGTGCTCGCGGGCGACACCAGAATACCTACAAATTCAGAGGCAAAGCCTATGAGCTTTTTGACGCACGGCGTGCTCATTGGGACTCAAGACATCACGCGTCGCACTTGATTAGCGGCGCTGTACAAGAATACGCACGCGAAATAGGCGCACCGTTAAGCCCGCAACGCGCACAGAAAACGGTGTATGGCTGGCTTCTGAAGTACAAAGATTAGACGCCTGCTTAGCAGACGTAGTACGCGTGTTTGCTCGCGCCTTCGCGTGCTGACGAGACGTCCTATTTCGTAGCTTTTGTTGCCGCTAACGTTGCAGCACCCCATCAACACGCGCAGCTAGCGCGAGGAGTGCTGAAAATGTCCCACGTAATCCTTCGTCTTCCGGCGGTCAAAGCACGTACCGGTCTTTCCCGTAGCACCATCTATCAGCGAATTCAGCGCGGTGAATTTCCGCCGCCCTACTCTTTGGGCGGACGTAGTGTCGGCTGGCTCGATTCCGAGATCTCTGGCTGGATTGCAGAAAAGATCGGAGTGGTTCGCGACATTCAGGGAGCGAAATGATGAGCTCCCGCGAAGACGCACACTTGGACCCAGCCAATGGCCCATCAGACTGTGGCACTCACGACAACCCCTCGAGCGAGCCCGAGACAGTATCTGCGGTCGAAGGCCAGGAACCCGGAGAAACCGGCGAAACCGGCATCGTCGCCAATGGCGAATTCCTCCGGAGGGTGTTTGGTGACGAGAAGGCGGAACCACGTCCGCTAGTAGTGAGCTTCGAGGGCAGTCCCAATCGCGTACCACCCCGATCTTGGGTCGGAACACCGTGGCAGGCCGGGACCGAGGGAGAGGCGAACCTACCAATCAACGCCAACAACTACTTCAGTCTTGCCACCTTCAAGCCGGACGAAGCAGGACATATCCGCCGGCAGAAGTCTCGCTTCCATGCCCTGCATGCGTTCATGCTTGATGACGTAGGCACAAAAGTGTCCAAGGAGCGGCTGACGTTGCCGCCATCCTGGTTGCTGGAAACATCACCAGGCAACCATCAAGCTGGGTACCTGCTGTTCCAACCATTATCAGACAGCATCGCAGCTGACCGCCTCATGAACGCCATCGTCGAAGCGGGGCTATGCGACCCCGGGGCGAAGGGACCCACAGGGCGACTGGCGCGACTGCCCCAAGCGGTGAACGGAAAGCACACGCCTCCTTTTCAGTGTCGACTAGTGAGATGGTCGCCTGACCTGCGATATTCGATCAGACCAATTGATTAGTGGTCTCCAGCTGGAGCTGGCTCCGGCTGGTCGACCCCGACGAGATAACAGGCGTCCCAAGCAAGAGTGCCCAACGGACGGAGATCCAGTTTGGATTTCAGGCCCAGAGGAAAACAATGTACTCGTCGCGTTGCGTGATCGTGGCCTTTACAAGGCGCCACTTGGTGAGGGCAGACACGACATCACCTGCCCATGGCTAGCTGAACATTCTGAAGGGGTGAATGGCGGCACAGCGTATTTTGAGCCCGATGACAATTGGCCGATCGGTGGGTTCAATTGCTTACACGGGCATTGCGGAGATCGACGAATCCGAGACCTGTTGAAGTTTATCGGGGTTGAGGCCAACGCGGCGCGCATGAAGCCCACCATTCGTGTCATTCCTGGAGAACTACACCGTGTGGTTGATGCTGCCGAGCGTGAACTGGCTCATTCACGGAGACATTACCAGCGCGGCGGCCTAGTTGTGACCGTCGTCACCGACCCCGGGACTCGAGAGACGCGCGTACAAGAAGTTAGTCCTCCGGCACTTGTGCGAGCACTCGCTGGTGCGGCCACATGGGAAAGGTTCGATCGGCGGTCTGAAGACTGGGTGCGTACCGACCCACCGGCCCGTCACACCAGCGTGCTCTTTGATGCAACGACCTATCCGTACCTGCCGGTGCTCAATGGCCTTACTCGACAGCCATATCTCCGCCGCGACGGCAGCTTGATGATGGACGCGGGGTATGACCGGTCGACCGGAATGTTCGGCGTATTTGATGCGCGCGAATATTCGGTTCTCGACAAACCGACGCGTTCTGATGCTGAGGACGCACTGGCGCTGCTGTATGACCTGCTGAATGAGTTCAGCTTCGGCAGCGAACACGATGTGTCCGTTGCCCTGTCGGCAATGCTCACTGCCGCAGTCCGCCCAAGTCTAGTTCACGCGCCAATGTTTCATGCACGGGCCCACATGGTGGGCTCAGGAAAATCTTATCTATGCGAATTGATAACGGCATTTGCAACGCCTCAGCGGGGAACGCCCACTACATTTCCGGGCGACGATGAAGAATGCCGAAAGCTCTTGCTGGCGGAATTGTTGCGTTCTCCGGCGGTGATTGAGTTCGACAACCTCACCAGCGATCTAGTCCCGCACAAAAGCTTGTGTACGGCCTTGACATCAGAGCATATGAGTGGCCGCATCCTCGGGCTTTCCAAGACGGCAGTCGTCAGCACGCGCGCTTTGTTCCTGTCAAGCGGCAACAACGTAGGACCAGTACAGGACATGGCCCGGCGATGCATAACGATGCACCTCGCTCCTGCGTGTGAAGTGCCGGCGGCACGCAGCTTCAAGCGTCCCGAGCTGGTGGGCGACGTACTACGGGAACGCGGCAGGTTTGTTTCGGCAGCCCTAACAATCGTGCGCGCGTGGATTGTCGCAGGCCGGCCGATCGCGCGGTGTAGATCTCTGGCGGGTTTCGGAAACTGGTCAGATCTGTGCCGCCAACCTCTGCTGTGGTTAGGAATGGCGGACCCGACTGCGTCTGTATTCGAGGCCATGGCCGACGATCCGGATCGTGAAACACTGGGCCGCATTCTGACGGCATGGCAAGCGGTCTTTGGCAATTCACCGGCCATGGTGCGCGATGCGATCGCGAAGACATCGACTTTGTACGACGAGCAGAGGGACTTGCGGGAGGTACTTCACGACATCGCCGACGAACGTGGTGAAATCAACCGTCGCAAGCTTGGATGGTGGCTGAATCGGCATGCCGGCCGCATCGTCGACGGTAGGCGCTTCGTCCGCGGTGGCGGCAACGGGTCGGCAGTCGCCTGGCGGGTGGACTCGGTTTTGCAGCTTTCGCCGGTTTCCCACGCACCGAACGAGAAGAGTGTCGAGGGCCATGATGCTGGCAATGCGTACGCGCGGCTCAGTCGCGGTAACTAAGCCTCCTACGCGAAGCCTTCAACATGGGCCAGAGCGCACCGATCGCTGTGAGCTTCCGTTCATGTTCCTACTATAACCAATGTGGCTTTCCGAAGGAGAGTGTGATGAGTCGTCAATCCAACTGGAATCGCGCCTTGGTCGCGAAGATAGCCGCGGAAGTAAATGCCGTTCGTGCGTCCGAAACGCCCCTTCGGCAAGAGGCAGGCCGGCCAAGTACGCAGCACGGGCGTGCATATGAACGGCTGCACACAAGCCCTTACACGGAAGAGTTCTATGCCTTTACATGTGGAGCGCGGACCCGCGCGGGGACGCCCTGCAAGCGTCGAGATGTGTGGGCAAACGGAAGATGCAGGTTGCACGGCGGATTGAGCACAGGGCCGAAGTCCGAGGCCGGGCGTCGTCAAAGTGCGGCAAACGGTCGACTCGGGGGCAGGCCTCGCCGGCCCCCAATTCCGGATCCGGAAACCTAAGTCCATGAGAAGTTGATTAAACCTGACTTCTTCACAATCTTTGTGAACACCACGGAAAGACGGCCGCACGGCTTGCGGGGTGGCCGACCGCCAAAGGAATCTCGATGAAAATGCCATCACCCATTGGCTTCGATGTGTGGAACCTTGAGCTCGACGCCATGGAAGCAGAGATTGTCGCGCTGTCTGGACTTGCACGGCAGCGACTAGATCATGCCGCTATCGAACTGTCCGCCAGTCTCGACTCATTTCGGGAAGATGGCCACGAAGACGATGGGTCGCAGGGTTGATCCTCGCGCTGTCTTGCGTTCGTTGCTTCCTCCCATCTCAATGTCAGTGATGCCGGCGATGCAGCCGTGGGGGAAGTTCTCACCGAGGCGGGTACGCTTGGCAATTGCGTGGCATTGCATCGACATCGCACGCTGGCTTGCGAATAGACCCGCGGCGAGCTACGAGTGGACCGACACTCAATTGGTGGCGCGGGGGCTTTGTGGCACAAAATGGCTGCGCGCAAGCTGATTGAAGACTCCGTCGTCCTCAAGGAAGGCGAGGCGGCGTTCCTGGCCCAGGCCCGGCTGGCCCGCTGGTACGGCGCCGCCGTCGTGGTCATGGCCTTCGACGAGTCCGGCCAGGCCGATAGCGTGGAGCGCAAGGTCGACATCCTCGCCCGCGCTCACCGGCTGCTCGTGGAGCAGGCCGGCTTCGACGACGAGGACGTGATCCACGACCCGGACGTCTTCGCGGTCGGGACCGGGATCGAGGAGCACGCCGGCTACGGCACCGCGTACATCGAGGCAACCCGGGAGCTGCGGCGCCGCTTCCCGTACTCCCTCGTGAGCGGCGGCGTCAGCAACGTCTCGTTCTCGTTCCGCGGCAACAACCCGATCCGCGAGGCGATCCACGCGGTCTTCCTCTACCACGCGGTCGGCGCGGGGATGGGGATGGGGATCGTGAACCCGGCCGCGCTCGCGATCTACTCGGAGATCGAGCCGGGGCTCCGGGAGCGGGTCGAGGACCTGGTGCTCAACCGGCGTCCCGACGCGACCGAGCGGCTCCTCGCCGTCGCTGACACCGCGCGCGGCGGCGCCCACGGAGGCGGCCCGGACCTGGCCTGGCGCGAGCTGCCGGTCGGGGAGCGACTCACGCATTCGCTGGTCGAGGGGATCACCGAGTTCGTCGTCGCTGACGTCGAGGAGGCGCGCCTGCGCGCGGCCCGACCGCTCGACGTGATCGAGGGGCCGCTCATGGCCGGGATGGAGCGCGTCGGCGACCTCTTCGGGGCCGGCAAGATGTTCCTCCCGCAGGTCGTCAAGAGCGCGCGGGTCATGAAGACCGCTGTCGCGCAGCTGGTGCCGTTCATCGAGGCCGAGCAGGCGGCAGGCGGCAGGGCGCCGCGGGCGAAGGGCCGGATAGTCATGGCGACGGTCAAGGGAGACGTCCACGACATCGGCAAGAACATCGTCGGCGTAGTCCTGGGCTGCAACAACTACGAGGTCATCGACCTGGGGGTGATGGTCCCGGCCGCGAAGATCCTGGCCACGGCGCGCGAGGTCGGCGCCGACGTCATCGGGCTGTCCGGCCTGATCACGCCTTCGCTCGAGGAGATGCGCCATGGTGGCCGGCGAGATGGAGCGGGAGGGCTTCGACGATCCCGCTCCTGGTCGGCGGGGCGACCACGTCCCGGATCCACACCGCGGTCAAGATCGAGCCCGCCTATCGCGGTCCGGTTGTCCACGTCGCGGACGCGTCGCGGGCGGTCGGGGTCGTCGGTGCGCTGCTCGGGGAGGAGCGCGACGGATTCGCGGCCGGAGTTCGGGCCGAGTACGAGACGCTGCGGCGAGAGCGGGGTGACCGCCGGGCACGCGAGCCGCGCGTCTCCATCGAGGAGGCACGGGCCAACGCACTCGGGCTGGACCTGGGCCTGCCCGTGCCGGTGCCCGCACTTCCTCGGCGTCCGCGCTCTCGAGGATCACCCGCTCAGCGACCTGGTGCCGCTGATCGACTGGACACCGTTCTTCGCGACGTGGGAGCTCAAGGGCCACTACCCGGAGATCCTCGACGACGCACGCGTCGGGCAGCCAGGCGCGCTCTCTCCACGCGGACGCGCGAGGCCCTCCTCGAACGCTCGCGGCGGAGCGGCTCGCTGCGGGCGAGCGCCGTGGTGGGCTTCTGGCCGGCGAACGCGGTCGGCGACGACATCGAGCTGTACACGTCCCCGGACCGCGCCGGGCTTGTGGCGTCCTGCGGACCCTGCGCCAGCAGCAGCAGAAGCCGCCCGGCCGGCCCAACATGGCGGTCGCGGACCTCGTCGCGCCGCGCGACTCGGGCGTCCTGGATTACGTCGGCGCGTTCGCGGTGACGGCCGGCCACGGCGTCGCCGAGACCGGCCGCGAGTACGAGGCTGCCCACGACGACTACCACGCCATCCTCGTGAAGGCGCTCGCCGACCGGCTGGCCGAGGCGTTCGCGGAGCGGCTCCACGAGATGGTCCGGCGCGAGCTGTGGGGCTACGCGCCCCGACGAGGCGCTCTCGAACGCCGACCTGATCGCCGGGCGGTACCAGGGGATCCGTCCCGCGCCCGGCTACCCGGCGCTGCCCGACCACACCGAGAAGGAGACGCTCTTCGCGCTCCTGGAGGCCCCGGCGCGGGCCGGCATCACGCTGACCGAGTCGATGGCGATGCTGCCCGGCGGCGTCGGTGAGCGGCATCTACCTCTGGCGGCCCGAGGCCGCCTACTTCGGGATCGGGCGGATCGGCCCGGACCAGCTGGAGGACTACGCCCGGCGCAAGGGTCGCCCGCTCGCGGAGATGGCCCGCTGGCTGGCGCCGAACCTGGACGACTGACCGGCCCATGACGCCGAGATGGCCGGCCGCCAGCCCGTTCGCGCCGCTCGAGGCGCGCTCGGCGATCGCCGTCGAGAATCGCGCTCGACATCGGCCTCGCGCCGGCCCCCGCCGACTCCGCCGCGCTTACGCCCGACGCGATGCGGGCCGCGCTCGTTGCGTCCGAGCCGCGCGCCGCCGCCGACCCCGGAGCCATCCGGATCGTGCGGGCGCCGGGTCGCGTCAACCTCATCGGCGAGCACACCGACTACAATCTCGGGCTCGTGCTCCCGGCCGCGATCGACCTCGAGATCCGGATCGCGTTCGTGCCCACCGACGACCGCCGCGTCGAGCTGGTCAGCAGCGCGACGGGTGATCGCGCGCGCTTCGACCTCAATTCGATCGGACCGCGGCGACGGGCCTGGATCGACTACGTGGCCGGCACCGCCTGGGCGCTCGCCGAGGCGGGCGTCGCGATCGCACGGGTTGCGGGGCGTTCTCGTCAGCTCGCTGCCCACCGCGTCGGGCCTCTCATCGTCGGCTGCCCTGGAGCTTGCAGCCGCATGGGCGCTCGCGGACGCGCCGGGCGGCAACATCGCGCCGCTGTCGCTGGCGCGCATCTGCCAGCGCGCCGAGAACGCCTATGTCGGTGTCAACTGCGGCCTGATGGACCAGTTCGCGAGCGCCTGCGGCGTGACGGGGGACGCGGTCCTCCTCGATTGCCGGTCCCTCGAGTTCCGTCCGGTGGCGCTGCCCCTGTCCACCCATTCCCTTGTCGTGATCCAGTACGGGCTCGACGCGAAGCCTCGACGACCTCGCAGTACAACCTTCGGCGGGCCCAGTGCGAGGCGGCGGCGGCGGCGCTCGCGGCCGAGGACCCGGCGATCGAGTCGCTGCGCGACGTGACGCCCGCGATGCTGCCGAGGGTGCGCGCGCTCGTCGGCGACGCGGCATTCCGCCGCTGCCGCCATGTCGTCAGCGAGAACGCGCGGGTGGCGGAGACGATCGACGCGCTGGCCGCGGGCGACCTCGATGCCGTGGGTAGGCTCTGGGCGGCCAGCCATGCGTCGCTGCGGGACGACTTCGAGGTTGTCTCGCCGGATCTCGACGCCCTGGTCGAGATCGCGACGACGGTTCCCGGTGTCGCTGCGGCCCGCATGACCGGCGCGGGCTTCGGTGGCTGCACCATCAACCTGGTGGCGCGCGACGCCGTCGATGCGCTGCGCGACGCGGTCGCGGCCGAGTACCCGACCCGCACCAGGCTCACGCCGCGCGTGTACGCGGTCGACGCGGTCGCGGGCGCGGGGTTCCTGGCGGGCTGACCCCGACCCGGCGCTGCCGCTGGGCGATCTCCCGCCGCTCGCGTAGACTCCCGCCGGAGGGTGAGATGGCCGACTCGTCATGGAGGAAGTCGCCGCCGGAGCTGGTGGCCACGTTCGCGAGCTACGTGCACGGGCATCCTGAGCTCGCCACGCGCCAGATGTTCGGCTACCCGGCGGCGTTCCTCGGCGGCCACCTGACGACGTCGCTCCACCAGGATCGCTGGATCGTCCGGCTGGCGGAGGCGGACGCGGCGGCGCTGCGAGAGCTTGGCGGCAGCGACTTCGAGCCGATGCCGGGCCGGCCGATGCGCGGCTACGTCAGCCTGCCGGCCTCGATCGTCGCGGACCCGGCCGCCCTCGACGGCTGGATCGCCCGGGCGATCGCCCACGTCCGGACGCTGGCTCCGAAGTGACGCGACCCGCCGCGGGCACCGAACCGGACCAGGGCACCTGGACCGCTGACCGTGAAGGTCCGTCGCGGCCCCGTCCTGCTGGCGGTCGTCCTCGGCTCGGGGATCGTCTTCCTCGACGGCACGATCGTCAACGTCGCGCTGGAGACGATCGGGCGCGACCTGCCGGCGTCCGCTCTTCGGACGGCTCGAGGGCCTGACCTACGTCTCCAGCGGCTACCTGGCCGTCGCTCGCCGCTCTCCTGATCCTGGCCGGGGCACTCTCCGACAGCATGGGCCGGCGCCGCGTCTTCCGGCTGGGCCTGATCGGCTTCGGGGTCACATCCGCGATCTGCGGGGCAGCCCCGACGATGGAGATCCTGGTCCTCGCCCGCCTCCTCCAGGGCGCGGCCGGCGCGCTCCTCGTCCCGGGGGCGCTCTCGATCATCACGGCATCCTTCGACGGCGAGGAACGGGGTCGCGCGATCGGGGTCTGGGCGGCATCGACGTCGGCCCTGGTCACCCTGGGTCCGCTCGCTGGGCGGCTTCCTGGTCCAGGCCGTCTCGTGGCGGGCCGCCTTCCTCATCAACCTGCCGCTCGTCGTCGATCGCGCTGGTCGCCGCTCCGGTCGGTCCCCGAGTCACGCAACGAGGACGCGACGGGCCGGTTCGACTGGCTGGGTGCGGTCGTCGCGGCGGTCGCGGTCGGCGGGCTCGCGTTCGGGGCGACCCGCGGCCAGCAGCAGGCACTGGCAGGACCCAATGGCGTTCGCGTCGCTCGGGATCGGGGCGATCGCGCTCGTCGCCTTCCCGGTGCTGATGGCGCGTCCGCCCGAACCCGCTCGTGCCGCTGGGCCTCTTCCGGTCGCGCAACTTCTCGGTGGTCAACCTCTCCACGCTCGTCATCTACGGCGCGCTCTACGTCAGCCTCACCTTCCAGAACCTCTTCCTGCAGGGCACGCTGGGCTACACGCCGCTCGCGTCCGGGATGATCGGGATCCCGTCGAGCCTGCTCCTGACGCTTCCTCTCGACGCCTGCCGGGCGGCTGGCCGCCGCTACGGCGCGCGGCCGTTCATGGTCGCCGGGCCGCTCCTCATGGGCGCGGCGCTCTTCTGGATCTCGCGGATCCCCGCGACGAGCGCGCCTGGCCGCCAGCGCCGGATTCGGCCGGCCAGCCTCGTGCCCCCGGTCGACTTCCTGGTCGACGTCCTCCCGACGACGCTCCTCTTCGGCATCGGGATCGTCGCTCCTGGTCGCGCCCCTGACGACCGCCCTGATGGCGTCGGTGCCGGTCGCCCGGGCCGGGCTTGGATCGGCGATCAACAACGCCATCTCGCGGGTCGGCGCACCGCTCGTGAGCGCCGCGCTGTTCATCGCGATCACCGCCACCTTCACGCCGTCGCTCGGCGGCGAAGGCACCCGGCTACGACCGGGGCTCGCCGCCGTTCTCCGACGATCCAGCCGCTCGCACCGGCGCCGCCGGGCACGCCCCCGGATCTCGCGGCCGCCGCGCAGGCCGCCTCGACGGAGGCGTTCCAGCTCGCGATGCGGGTCGCGGGCGGCCTGCTCCTCGTCGGCGCGCTCGTCAACCTCGTCGGGCTCGAGCGAGCGCGCGCCGGGGTCGGCGGGTGACGCCGATGACACCCTCCGGCGATCCGGCGTCGTCCTCGCCGACGCCGGCCTGATCCCGCGTCAGGCCGGGCAGCGCCACCGGCTCCAGCGGCACGTCCCAGTGCGCCTCGAGGAGCGCGAAGCGGCGCTGCTCCTCGGCTCGATAGGCGGCCTGGTCGGGGAAGAGGCGGGCGGCGATCTCCGCCTCGGCGTGCGCCTCCATCGCGGCCCAGTCGCGGTAGACGATCGTGACGAGGACATCCCAATCGGCCCGGCCGTCGCCGTGGAAGCGCGGCACGTCGAGCGTGACCTCGAGGAAGCGGCCGTCGCGGAGCTGCTCGCGCAGGATCGGCCAGTGGTTGCGGGTGAAGAGATCGATGAACTCCGCGTGGGAGCCCCAGCGGGTCCGGTAGTAGTAGGCGACGCGGACGGGGTCGGCCATGGCTGGCCTCCTGTGGCGGGATGCTCGATGCGGCGATTCTGGCGCGAACCGCCCGCCCGTGCGCGGTACGCTCCCCGGCAGGAGGTCCCGCCGATGCACGTCACGCTGGTCCATGTCCACGTGCTCCCCGGAGCACGTGGCCGACTTCATCGAGGCGACCGGGCCGAACCATGCCGGCGCCGTGGCCGAGCCGGGCTGCCTCCGCTTCGACGTGCTCCAGGCGCCCGACGACCCGACCCGGTTCGTGCTGTACGAGGCATACCGTGACGCCGCGGCGGCCGCGGCGCACAAGGAGACCGACCACTACCGGGCGTGGAAGACCGCGGTCGCGAGCTGGATGGCCGAGCCGCGGCGCGGCGAGCCCGTTCACCGGCCTCCTGCCGGTCCTCCCGTGAGCGGTCCCGGGCCGCTCGGGGCGTTCGGCGTCGCTCGGCTGCCGCGGATCGTCTTCGGAGCCGGCCGGATCACGGAGCTGCCGGCCATCGCGCCGGCTACGGGACGCACGCGTGCTCCTGGTGACGGGAGCCGCTCCTTCCGCGACGGTCCGGCCTGGGCACCGCTGGTGGCCGGGCTGGAGGCCGCCGGCCTGGCCTGGGACCACCTCGGCCGTCGCGGGCGAGCCGTCACCGGACCTCGTCGACGGCGCCGTCGCGCGACCGGCGCCGCGACCCGCCGGACGTCGTGGTCGGGATCGGCGGCGGGGCGGCCCTCGACACGGCGAAGGCGATCGCCGGGCTCCTGCGAACCGGCACGTCGCTGCTCGACCACCTCGAGGGCGTCGGGCGCGGCCTCCCCTACCCCGGGCCCGGCGACACCGTTCGTCGCCGTGCCGACGACGGCCGGGACGGGCAGCGAGGCGACGAGGAACGCGGTGATCTCCGGACGCCTGCCGGACGCCGGCGCGGACGATCCGCCGTTCAAGAAGTCCTTCCGCGACGACCGGCTGGTGGCGTCCGTCGCGCTCCTGGACCCGGACCTCCTGGCCGGCTGCCCGCCGGCGGTGATCGCCGGCGACGGGATGGACGCGCTGACCCAGCTCCTGGAGTCGTTCACCAGCACCGGCGCGTCGCCGTTCACCGACGCGGTCGCGCGCAGCGGGCTCGCGGCGATCGGCGACCGCGCTGCCGGCCTGGCACGCGGCCGCGCTCGGCGGGCGCCGCGGCCCGCCGAGACGGCCGCCGCGCGCGGCGCGATGGCCTGGGCCGCGCTCTGCTCCGGGATCGCGCTCGCGAACGCGGGCCTGGGCGCCGTGCACGGGCTGGTCGCGCCGCTCGGGGCGAGGTTCGGGATCCACCACGGAACGGGGTGCGGCGCGCTCGTGGCAGCCGTCACGCGGACGAACCTGGCCGCGCTGGCGGAGCGAGCGCCCGGATCGCCGGCGCTGGACCGCTACGCGGAGGCGGGGCGCCTGCTGGCGGGACGGCGACGCCGACCGGCGGGCGACCGGGAGCGACGGCGCGCTCACCGACGAAGCCGCACGCGACGCGCTGCGTCGCGGCCCTGGACCGGCTCACGGCCGTGCTCCGGATCCCTCGGCTGGCGGCGTACGGGGTGACCGCCGAGGCGTTCCCGGCGCTCGTCGCCGAGAGCCGCGGCAGCAGCATGCGGACGAACCCGGTCGTCCTGACCGACGCGCGAGATCGGGGCGATCCTGGCGGCGTCCGCTCTGACCGCGGGCGGCGGTCGGCGCCCGGGTTCGCGGCCGCGATCCGCCGGCCCGATCGGAGGCGCGTGACCGCCGGGTCGCGATCAGCCGAAGACAACGGTCCGGTTGCCGTGGACGAGGATCCGGTCCTCCAGGTGCCAGCGGACGGCGCGGGCCAGGACCGTGCGCTCCACGTCGCGGCCCTTCCGGACCAGGTCCTCGACCGTGTCGCGGTGCGACGAGCGGATCACGTCCTGGTCGATGATCGGCCCGTCGTCGAGGTCGGTGGTGACGTAGTGGGCGGTCGCCCCGGTGAGCTTCGC
Organism: uncultured beta proteobacterium; assembly: GCA_963725735.1. Lineage (GTDB taxonomy): Bacteria > Pseudomonadota > Gammaproteobacteria > Burkholderiales > Casimicrobiaceae > VBCG01. Next base: position 108,548 of record CAVRZM010000007.1, read on the forward strand.
GCCGCGCTCGTGGGCCTGGTGGTAGGGCCGCGCGCCCTGGAAGGCCGGCAGGAACGAGTGGTGGATGTTGATGATCCGGTTCGGCCAGGCGGCGATGAAGTCCGGCGACAGGACCTGCATGTAGCGGGCCAGGACGACGACGTCGGCTCGTGCCTCGGCCAGGAGCGCCCGCTCGCGCTCCTCGGCGTCCGCCTTGCCGGCTGCCGTCACCGGGACCACCTCGAACCGGATCCCGAACTGGGCCGCGACCGGGGCGAGGTCCGGGTGGTTCGAGACCACGAGGGGGATCTCGCACGGCAGCTCGCCGGCGGCATGGCGCAGGAGGAGGTCCCAGAGGCAATGGTCGAACCGAGAGACGAAGACGACCAGCCGCTTGCGGTCCGCTTCGGAGGTAAGCCGGAGCTCCATCCCGAAGCGCTCGCCCGAGGTCCGCGATCGCCGCCCGGAGGGCTCCCGTGACCGTCGCCGCCCGTCGTGGCTCCCGGGGCAGCGGGCGGCCCGGCTCGAAGCGAAAGCGGGCGAAGAACCGGCCCGCGCTCGCGTCGGTGTGGTGGTCCAGGTCGAGGATGTTGGCGCCGTGCGCGAAGAGGGCCTGCGCCAGGGCCGCCACGATGCCCGGCCGGTCCGGGCAGGAGACGAGCAGGACGAGCGGGTCGGGCGTGGTCACGGGAGCGGAGTCTACCCAACGGCCGGCGCATCGTCCCCTCGCGCCGATCGCAGGGATGCGCGCCCTGGGCGCGTATCCTCCCGGGGGGCAGGGAGGGCGGGACGCAGTGGCAGATCCCGGGCGTGACGCAGCGCAGCACGCGCGGATGCGCGCAGCCCTCACGCACCTGCCGGCGCGCCCGACAACGCTCGACCGGGCCGTTCACGTGTGCGTCGGCGCGGCGTTCCACCTCGTGGGCTGGAGCGTGCAGGCAGACGGGCTGGAGCGCCTTCCCCGGGACAGAAACGGTGTCCTGGTGCCGTGCGTCCTCGCCGTCGCTCCGCACCGCGGCTGGATCGACCCGTTCGTCCTGCTCCTCGCATGGCCTCGGGAGGCGCCTCGCCTCGCCTGGTTCGGGGACGGCCCCACGATGGCCCGGTCGTGGTGGCGGCGACGGCTGTTCCCACGCCTGGGGATGATCCCGATCCGACCGGGGGCGGGACCCGGCGCGATCCGCGAGCACCTCGCCGACGTGCGAACGGTCCTGGGGCGCGGCTCGTGCGTCGTGATCTTCCCGGAGAAGGGTCCACCGAGCTCGCGGGGACGGACGCGGACAATCGCCCAGGGCGCGAGCTGGCTCGCTGCTGCCGGAAGCGTTCCCCTCGTGCCGGTCGCGATCGGCGGGTTCCTGGAGACGGGCCTCGGGACGCGGTACCGGCTGCGCATCCTGGAGCCGCTGGTGCCGGCGCCGATCTCGCCGGACACGGCGGATGGACGGCGCGCTGCGCGCCTCGCGACCGACGCGCTCGGCGAGGCGCTCTCCCCGGCGGTGCGCGAGCTCGAGGCGTGGAGCGCACGGACGAACGCGCACCGGCGGCTCCCCTGGCTGCGGCGCCTCTTCCACTGAACCTCGCGACCGCGGGACGCGCGCCTTCTTCGTGGATCACGACATCGACGTTCGCCGGGCGAAGGCGCGACGCTGGCGCTGGTCGAATGGAAGTGACCCGGCGCCGGCCCCGCCCGCATCGGGGACATGGCGCGACGCGCGGCCCTGTAGGCTCAACACGTGGAACGTGGCGCCCCGTTTCGAGGCCTGTCGCGCTGGACCGTGATCCGGCGTCTCGCGATGCCCGTCGGGCTGGGGCTGGTCATGCTCGCGACCGGGATCGGCATTGCCGACGGCCCCGGCGGCCCGTTTCGCGCGCTGTCCCCGGGCGCCGTCGCCGTGGCCGCCGATCCGAGCGCCACGCCGGCGCCCTCGGAAAGCCCGACACCGAGTCCCGTCCCGACCCCAACACCCTCCCCGACCCCGGTCCCCGCTGCCGCGCTCCAGGCTCGCCTGGATGATCTCCGTGCGAAGTACCACGTCCCGGGCGTCTCGGCCACGATCATCTGGCCGGATGGCCGGACCTGGATGGGCGTGAGCGGCTGGGCCGACGTCAAGCGGCACGTGCCGGTTGTCACGGGCACGGCCTTCGCGGTCGGCAGCGTCTCGAAGACGTTCGTCGCCGCCCTCGTCCTGCAGCTCGCGGACGAGGGCCGGCTGTCGCTCGACGACCCGGTCCTTCGCTGGCTGCCGACGGCACGCGTGCGGAGTGGCGTGACGATCCGGGAGCTGCTCGACCACACCAGCGGCCTGTACGACTTCTTCTCGAACCCGAACATCGACCGGGCGATCCTCGCCGACCGGCGTCATGTCTGGACGCCGGCCGATGCCTTGCGCTACATGCGGACGCCGGGCTATTGCGCGGCAGGCACCTGCTGGCACTACTCGAACTCGAACTACGTGCTCCTCGGCCAGCTCGTCGCGCAGGTCACCGGCGATCAGGTCGTTGCGGAGCTGCGGCGCCGCTTCCTCGATCCGCTGCGCCTGAGCCGGACGTTTGTCCAGGGGGCCGAGGCGCGACGCGGGACGGTGGCGACCTCCTACGAGGTGCTCGGCTCGGGATCGACCATTCGAACCGTGAGCCAGGCCGATGGATCGGCGATCTCGCCGTTCACGTCAGTCGTCACGGCGGCCGGGAGCGCCGGCGCGATGGCGGCGAGCTCGCGGGACCTCGCGGTCTGGGCACGCCGCCTCTACGGAGGCGCGGTCCTGCAACCGGGCTCGCTGATCGCGATGCTCGACGTGTCGCGGAGCCTCGCGGCGGGGTCCGCGCTCGCGTATGGCCTCGGAGCAGAGCAGGTGTGGCTCGGCGGCCGCCTCACCGTGGGCCACAACGGGCGGCTGATCGGCGCCGGGGCATCGATGCGGTACCTGCCGGATTCGGGTTTCAGCATCGCCGTCGTGACGAACCAGGACCGCGTGAGCCCCGACGTCTTCACGGGGGCTCTGCTGGCGATCGCCTTCCCGCCGCCCCCACCCCCGCCGTCGCCGGCGCCGTTACCGACGCTCACGCCCGAACCCATCCCGGCTCCGACGCAAAGCGCGCCCTGAACGGTGCCGCCAGAGACGCGGCGCTTCGGGGCGCTCACCCAGCGGGTCAGTCGATCTTGAGTGCCTCGACCATCCGGGCGAGCACGTCGACGTTCCCGTCGTAGCGCGCGCCGGCCACGCCGGTCGTCTCCAGGACGAGAGAGCCCCGGCTGCCGCGGTCCACGATGACGACGGTCTGACGGACGCCCTTCTCGTAGTAACCCTGGCCCGTGTTCTCGACCTCGAAGACGACCGCGTCGCGGCCGTCGGCCGTGCCCGAATCCGTGGCGAGGATGGTGTAGACGCTCGCCGTCTCGAAGTCCGCCGCGACGGCCGAGGCGGGCCTCGCTTCCTCGAAGATGGCGACGGCGACCGGGGGCAGCTCCGAGTCGACCTGGATGTCGATCCGCTGCGGGTCGAAGAGCAGGCACGTCCACCGGGCATCGCCGCTGTAGGCGAACCAGCCCGCCGGGTACGTCACGGTGAGCCCGACCGTATCGGAGCGGCAGGACGCGGTCGGCGCGTCGGTCGGGAGGGCCGACGGTTCGGGTGACGTCGGCGTCGGGGTGGCCGTCGGCTCGGGTGTCGGCTGAGGCGTCGGCTCGGGTGTCGGCGCCGTTGGGCGCGGCGTCGCCTCCGCGGTGGGGGCCGTGGACGCTATCGCGGCCGGGACACTGCTGGGAGCCGGGCTCGCAGCGCCTCCGCCGAACGGCTTCGCGACCAGGACGAAGGCGGCGGCGCCCGCCGCCCCGGCGACGAGCAGGACCAGGGCCAGGACGACCGCCATGGATGGACCCCGGCGTGCCGGGGGCCGGGGGCCGGGGCCTGTCGTGGCAGGCGACCCCGCGGGCGGCGGGCCCGCGGCGAGCGCTTGCTGCCCTCCCGGGGCAGGCGCCGCGGGCGGGCCGGCGGGCAGCGCGAACGCGGCTCCGCAGGTCTCGCAGAAGCGCTGGTCCGGGTGGACGGCCGGATGGCCGTTCGGGCATGCCCGGGCTGGTCCCGCCATCGAACCCTCCCTACCTGTAGACATGGAGCACCACGACCGAGTCGTTGAACTGGCTCACCTCGATCACCAGGACCAGGAACGCGGTCTCGCCCGCGCCGGGAGCGAGACGCGCCGGGACGGTGAACACGCCGGAGGTGCTTACCTCCCGGATCACCTTGCCCGACGTGGCGTCGCACCCGTACGGCGCCCCCAGCACGTTCCAGCGATTCTCGTTCGGATACAGAGCCGTACGCGCCGCTCGGGGCCGACCCGGTCTCGTTGAGCGCCACGACGCGGACCGATCCATCCTCCGGCGAGAGCTGGGCCATCCCTTCCGCGCAGAAGCTGTCGAGCTGCGAATTGAAGCTCGTCGACGTCCGGGCGCCGCCGGAGATGGTGACGTCCTGGCCGGGCGTCAGGCGTTCGGGCAGCGTCCAGGTCGCCTGGACGCGGGCGCTGGCAGGTGTGCCGCCCGTCGTGGTCCAGGTCGTCGAGATCCCGGCTCGCCCGTCGCCTTCGGCGCTGAACGTGCTGTCACCGGTCACATCCCGGGAGCCGGGTCGTACGAGCACCTCCGCGAGCTCCCAGTCGGTCGACTCCCCGCTGCTGACGGTCAGCCGCTGGAAGTCCACGTACCTCCACTTGGCGTCGGCCATGCGGAATTCCGCGATCCCGAGCGGGTTGTCGCCGTCCTCGAGGTCGATCGTCAGCCTCGCACCCCAGGTGCTCGGCTTCGTCGGGGAGGTACCGCGCCAGATCCGCATCGTGATGCCGTTCACGGCCGCGGGGTCGCGCAGCCGGACCGTCAACTTCTTCTCGGACGTCCGGTAGCCGTCGACGAGCGGCACCCAGACGTCCTTGCCCTTGGCGTCCTTGCCGGCCAGCGCCTCGAGCCGGAGGCCGGGGAAGGTGCCATCGCCGATCGTCCCCGCGTCGAACTCGGCCCAGCGCTGCCCGATGACGCCCCAGTCGGAGATCGCGCTCTTGGCCGAATAGAGGATCTGCTCGTAGATCACGGCGCCGTTCTCGGCGATGTCCGCCGCGTTGGAGCCGGACGCGTACGGCAGGAGGTCCTGGTGGGCCTCGTCCCAGCGGATCGTCCGGAGGCGACCCGGGTAGTTGGGGTCGGCGACGAAGACCCGGTCCTTCGTCACGCGGTAGGCCGTGATCGCGTGGCCGTTGCCGCCGTTCACGTCGTAGATCAGGATCTGCTGCGGCTCGCCGGTGACCGCCATCGTGTAGCGCAGCGCCATCCGGTGGATCGCGTCCGGCGTCTTCTCGCTGTTCGTGAAGAGAATCGCCGCCCAGCTGTTCCAGTTCGTGTCGTGCTGGACCATGGAGGCGAGCCGGTAGCCGTCCGAATCGTCGAGCCAGAACGTGGGCGTCTTCGTGGGGGCGCCGTTGTTGTCATAGGTGCCGAAGAGCGGCGACGCGCCGGCGGCCCGGCGCCGCTCCGTGTAGTAGTACATCGCGCTGACGGCCTGCCCGCTGCAGTGGCCACCGGGCTCGATGAACGACCCCAGGTTCGTGAACTGCCAGTCGTCGATGCCCGGCCGGAAGCCCGAGTCGACCGTGTCGGGAAGCCCGCCGCTCGCGATGGTGGCGAGCAGCGACGAGAAGTGGCGCGTGGCGACGGTCACGCCGGTGGCGTCGATCGCGACCACGGGCACACCCTCGAGCCGGCCGGTCGCCTCGTCGTAGTAGAACGCGCCGGCCACCGCGCCGGCCGGGATCGCGGCCGGGATCCGGAGCGTCATCAGGTCGTCTGCGTAGCCGCCGCCGTACTCGACGGTGACGAGCGGGCCGGCCGGGGTCACGAGCGGCCCGAAGTCGCTGCCGGTGACCGGTCGAGCTGTGACGCTGAACGTCCGGTCCGCACCGAAGGCGCCGCCGGGAACGTCCAAACGCAGGCCGTCGAGAGGATCGCCCGGTCGGGCGACGGTCATCGTGCCGCCCGTGGCGCCGATCGTCTGCTCCACCGGCAGCGCCGGCTGGCCGAGGGTGAGGCGACCGGTGATTGGGGTCGTCGGTCCGGCCGGCGGGGGAACGTCGCCCGCCTCGAGTGGCGGAAGGACGAGCGGCTGGAGCTCACCCGGGTCGTCCTCCCCCTGCGGTGTCGCCACGGGCTCCCCGCCTCCGCCTGGGAGGCTGGACGCGGCGCCTGCAGCCGGCGACCCTCCGCCCGGGCCTTGCGCCGGGCCGGCAGGGCGCGCGAGGAGGGCGGTGACGCCGACCATCGCAACCGCGAGCAGCGCAACCCCGGCGACGGCGACCGCTGCGCGGCCGCGGCGGCCGCCGGTTCTGGCGACGGCTGAGGTCGGCGCGACGGCCGCGGGCACGGGCCCGAGCGGGTGCGTGAGCGCCTGGATGCCGGCGCGAGCCGGGGCGAAGTCCGCCCCGCAGCCACCGCAGAACTGCGCCCCGGGGGAGGCGCTGGTCCCGCAGCGTTCGCACCTGTGTCCGATGGCCGTCCCGCAGGCGGGGCAGAAGACTGCGGTCGCCGACCTCTCCGCTCCACAGCTCGGGCATGCGAGGCGCAGCTGCACCGGTTCCTCCATCAGTAGCCCCCGCGCGACGGGTGCTCCACGGCATAGGCGAAACGTCGGGGGCGGGCGGCGCGGCCGCCAGAGCCGTTCGGACCGATAAGCACCGACGGAACGGATGGAGCCACTGCGACGACCGACGCCCTGCGCGCGGAGGCGGCCGGGCCGCGGCCGCGTCGCCTCGACCCTCAGCCCGCCGTCGTCGGACCGGTCATCGCCGCGGGCTGGACCCACGCGTCGAACTCGGCGGCTGTCAGGAAGCCGGACGCGATCGCTGCGGCGCGGAGCGTGGAGCCGTCGTGGTGGGCCGTCTTCGCGATCTGGGCGGCCTTGTCGTAGCCGATGTGTGGGGTGAGCGCGGTCACGAGCATCAGCGAGCTCGCCACGTGGGCGCCGATCCGTTCCTCGTCGGCCTCCAGTCCCTCGATACAGTGCTCGCGGAATGAGCGGCAGCCGTCGGTCAGCAGCTCGATCCCGTGGAGGAGGTCGTGGGCGATGATCGGCTTGAAGACGTTGAGCTCGAAGTTGCCCTGGCTGCCGGCGATCCCGACCGCGACGTCGTAGGCCATCACCTGCACGGCGACCATCGTGAGCATCTCGCTCTGGGTCGGGTTCACCTTGCCGGGCATGATCGACGAGCCCGGCTCGTTCTCCGGGAGGCGGAGCTCGCCGAGGCCGGCGCGCGGACCCGAACCCAGCCAGCGGACGTCGTTGGCGATCTTCATCAGGCTCGTCGCGAGGGTCTTGAGTGCGCCCGACGCGAAGACCGTTGCCTCCTGGCCTGCCAGCGCCGCGAACTTGTTGGGCGCGGAGGTGAACGCGAGTCCCGTCAGCGCCGCGATGCGGCCCGCTGAACGCTCGGCGAACTCGGGATGCGCATTGAGCCCCGTCCCGACCGCCGTGCCGCCGAGGGCGATCTCGCGGAGGCCCGGGAGGACGGCCCGCAGCCGCGCGAGATCGCCGTCGAGCATCGCCACGTAGCCGGAGAACTCCTGGCCCAGGGTGAGGGGGACCGCGTCCTGCAGGTGGGTCCGCCCGATCTTCACGATCCCGGCCCAGGCCCGCGCCTTGACGTCGAGCGCGTCGCGGAGGGCGGTCACCGAGGGGACCAGGCGAAGCTCGATCTCCGTCGCGACCGCCATGTGGAGCGCGGTCGGGAACGTGTCGTTCGACGACTGGCTCATGTTCACGTGGTCGTTCGGGTGGATCGGCGCCTTGCCGCCGCGGCTGCCCGTGGCCAGCTCGTTGGCGCGCCCGGCGATCACCTCGTTCACGTTCATGTTGGACTGCGTCCCGGAGCCGGTCTGCCAGACGCGAAGCGGGAACTCCGATGCGAGCGTGCCGTCCTCCACCTCGTGGGCGGCGCGGACGATGAGGTCGCGCTTCTCGGGCGCCAGGAGGCCCAGGTCAGCGTTCACCTCGGCGGCCGCGCGCTTGAGGATTCCGAACGCCCGGACGATGGGAACCGGAATGGTGTCGCGGCTGATCGCGAAATGGTGGAGCGATCGCTGCGTCTGCGCGCCCCAGTAGTGGTCGGCCGGGACCTCGATCGGGCCCATGGAGTCCGTCTCGATGCGGGTGGTGGTCATCTGGTTCCTCGCGTTCGGCTTGCTTTCATGAGCGTACTCCGCGCGCCGTGCGCGCCGGGGCCGGCTGCCCGGACGCCGTCCGGGCAGATGTCCTGGCCCTGGGTCCCAACAGATGTCCGGACCGCCGTCCGGCCAGAATGTCGGGACCGCCTTCCCGACAGATGTCCGGACCGCCGTCCGGCCAGATGTGGGCATTCTCATCTGGTTCCTGACATCGTTCGTGGGCCCGCGTGGCTCTATTCGGGTATCGGCCGATGAGCGGCCCGTCACCCGAGGAAGACCCGATGGCCTACGTGATCGCCGCCCCCTGCATCGACCACCTCGACCAGGCATGCGTCACCGTCTGCCCCGTCGACTGCATCTCGCACGACCCGGCAGCCGACCGGAAGGCCTATATCGACCCGGACGCCTGCATCGAATGCGGCGCGTGCGAGTCCGCCTGCCCACAGGGCGCGATCATGCTCGACAGCCGGCTGCCCGGGGCGTGGGCCGCCTTCGCCGAGATCGATCGCGGCTGGTGGATCGACCCGGAATGGGCGCGTGCGGCGGTCGATGCGGTCGACGCCCAGGTCGCCTGATGGTCGTCGAGGTCGTCCCCCGGACGTTCGCGGACGGCCCTCGGACGTTCCCGGACGGCCCGCGCGGCGTGCGGCGGGCACCCGACCTCGCCGACAACGCGGTGCTCGTGGCGCGCGACCTGCTGAGCCCGACCGTCGCGCGGCTGGTGGTCCGGCCCGATGCGGGCGTCGCGCCGTTCATGGCGGGGCAGTACCTGGCGCTCGGCGTGCGGGTGGACGACCGGATCGTCCAGCGGCCGTACTCGACCGCGAGCGACCCGGCGCACGCGGACGCCCACGAGTTCCTGGTCCGCCATGTGCCGGACGGGGCGCTCACGCCGCGTCTCTGGACGCTGCCGGTGGGATCGCGCGTTCGGCTCGGGCCGCCCAAGGGCGCCTTCACGCTGGTCGACGACGACCAGCGGGCGCACCTGTTCGTCGCGACGGGCACCGGCCTTGCGCCCTTCCTGGCGATGCTCCGCACGCTTGCCCGGCGTCCGCATCCGCCGCGCACCATCCTCGTGCACGGAGCGGCCCGGACCGAAGACCTCGTCTGTGGCGACGAGATCGCGAGCCTGGCGGCCGGCGGGCTGCCGATGACGTACGTGCCGACGATCTCGCGGCCCGACGATCCTGCCAACCGGGCCTGGAAGGGGTGCACGGGGCGCGCCGAGACGGTGCTTGGCTCCGTGCTTCGATCCGCGGAGCTGCCGCCCGACGGCCTCTCGGCCTACCTGTGCGGCAACCCCGGGATGGTCGCGGCCGCGGAGATCGCGCTGCTCGCCCACGGCGTGGCGCCGGCCGACATCCACGCCGAGCGCTACTGGACGGCGCCGGGCGACGGCGCACGCGGCCGGACGCCGGGCACGGGTCGCGCGGGACGACGCGGGCTGACGTCGCCGGGACGCGGCGCGGTCAGGGACGGGCGCGGACCGGGAGCGGGTCGCCGCGCTTGCCGGGCTTCGCCGGCGGCACCACGTCGGGAACCCCCTCGTCGCCGGGCAGGGCCGGCAGGAACGGCGCCAGGCCGACGAGCATCGCCGTGGTCTTGAGGTCCAGCCAGGCAAGGGCAAGGGTGCCGGCGACGATCACGGTCCACGGCCGGTTCGTGCGGGCGCCCCAGATCACGAGCAGCGCCGCGGCGAGCACGCGGGCCACGGTTGCCACCGGGGCGGGTCGGCCCTGGACGGACAGGATCGAGCGCGGCCACTCGAGCCACAGCGCGGGGGCGATCGCGAACGAGATGCCGACGATGATGGCCGTCGCGCCGAGCGCGATCGCCAGGTTCCTCCATTCGCGCCGCGCGACGAACCAGAGGAGCCCGATCCCCGGCGTCACCTTCGTGAGGAGCACGAACGACCATGCCGCCGGCTTGCGGAACCCGAGCACCATGGCGGCCGCCAGCAGGATCTCGATGTTGCCGAGGTATCCGTCCCACACGATCGGGAAGAAGACGAGGAGCGCGAGCGACCACCGCCGGCCCAGCCACGCCACCACGAGCGCGAGCATGGCGAACCAGCCGATCGCGAACGCCGGCCAGGGCAGGAAGTGGAAGAGCGAGAGGAGCTGGGCGATGGCCGGGCTGTACCGGAACGCGCCGTACTGGTCCGGGCTGAAGTCGAAGTGGTAGGGCGCCGCGGGGTCGACCGACCAGTACGCGTACGTGTCGTAGGCGACCCACGACCCGCCGAACGCCGCGAACCAGGCGAGCACGGCGATGCCAGCCAGCGAGAGTCGATCGCGAAGCACGACCGGATCCAGCTGGCCGAGCAGCTCCAGCGTTCGCGCGGGGAGTTCGCGCACGCCAACCCCCACGCGTGCGGCGGTGCGAAGGCCGGACACGTCATTCACCGTTGAAGGCCGCGTCGAGCCGCCCTCTACGGTTCGACCGGTCAATGCGAAGTCTACCCCGCCCGTCGACCGGTTTGGCAACCCCGGATGTGCGACCACCGCCGCCGCATCGGACGGGGGTTGGCATCCCGCGGGTCTGCCGTACACTGGCCGGTGCCGGGCGATCGTGTGATCGCGGCATCAGCGAGGGACGAATGACGAAGGACACCCAGGGCCGGCAGGGGCCGGAGCGACCGCGGGGGATGCGCTAGGTGCCGCCCCGCAAGCGCAAGATCACCTACCCGCCGGCCCGGACGGCCAACCGGCCCGGACCGCCGCCGGGACTCGCCGGCGAGCCGTACGTCCGCCCGACGGTCGTCGCGATCGACCTCTCCGCCCGGGCCGGCCGCCCCGGGCTCGCGATCGGCGATCGCGTGCGGATCGGCGGCAGCGGGCTCTACGCCGGCGAGGCCGCCGTCATCGAGCGGTTCAGCAACGGGGCGATCCCGGCAGCCGTCGTGCGGACCGAGGCCGGTCGCACGCGCCAGGTTCGCACGATCGACCTCCAGCCGATCCCGCCCGAGGGCTGATCGCAGCCGCCGGCCATCGCCGCCGGCCGGCACGAGAACCGATCCCCGTCGACCCGGCGCGGTAGAAGCCGGGGGCGGCGGCACGCCCTCGTCGGCGGGGCAGCGCCCTGGTACGCGGCCACGCCTCCGTCAGCGGCGGCGGCGCCGCGCCACGGGCGAGTAGTAGGGCTGGACCGGCGCGGACGGCGTCACGGCCGGCATTGCCAGCGCCTTCTCGGCATCCGCAGCTTCCTTCGCGGCGACCCGCAGGCTGGCAAGCGCCCACTCGACGTCGCCGAGCACGCGCGGGGGCACGCGGCGACGGGCGGCCCGAGGGCCTTGGCCGCGGCGATCCGCTCACCCTGCTGCCCGACGCGGAGGATGACCCGGACCGCGAAGGCGGCGAGCAGGTCGCTCGTCAGCCACGGTTCCACGCCCTCGATCGCGCGCGTGCCGAACGGCGCGATCTGGTCGCGGAAGAGGATCCGGCGATCCGGCGTGGCTCCCTGCGCTTCTTCGAGGAGACTGGTGAGCTGCATGCGATCCTCCCAGGTCAATCGGCGAGCGCGGCGACCATGGTCGCTGCGGCCGGCGTCGGCGGCAGCGTGAACCGGAACACCCACGCTGCCACGCTGCGGTTGGCGCGGCCGCGGGACCCGTCCGCCGGTGTGATGGTCGAGGTCGACGCGATCGATGCGCCCCTCGTAGTCGGTGAGCACGTGCGCCGGTCGCCGGAAGAGCCAGGAGACCCAGGCCATGGCCCCGTGCGGCAGGACGTGCGCCGGACAGGCGGCTCGAGCGACGACCCGTCCGCGGTGGCCAGGGAAAGCTCGGGCACCGACGCCAGGCGCACGTCCGGGCGGTTCCGAACGTGGATCAGCCCGGTGACCCGCGCGAGACTCCCCGACGACGACGAACGAGAACAGCGGTGATCTCGATGTTGCTGGAGTCGACCGTGCGGTTGACCGCAAATGCCCACGACCGGGCGGCGACGGTGGCTGGCGCGGCGGTCGTGTCAGCAGATTCCCGGGGACCTCGTCGCGTCGACCGGAAGACTCGTCCACGCGTGGAATGATACGAGGACATTCCAATTCTTGCAACATTCGGCAGTTGCATCAGAGGACCGGGCCGGGTACTGTTGCGCCGCATGGTCGGCAACCAGCGGCGCGATGACCCGGAGGGGCTCCGGCAGTTCAAGGCGGAGTTCTTCAAGGCGCTCGCCCACCCGATGCGGATCCGGATCCTCGAGCTGCTCCGCGGGGGGCCGCTGAGCGTCGGGCAGCTCCAGGACGCGATCGGAGCGCCCGCATCGTCGATCTCGCAGCAGCTCGCCGTCCTGCGCGGCCGCAACATCGTGGCCACCGAGCGACGCGGCACCACCGTCATCTACCGCGTCCGCGACGCGCGATCTCTTCGAGCTGCTCGACGTGGCCCGCCGGATCTTCAACGGCCACCTGGCGGACACCATCGACCTGCTCCGGCTGGTCGATGCGGAGCTCGTCGGCGCCGGTCGGGGTAGCCCGGAGGCAGCACGCCCGTGGCGGCAGGCGCCCGGCAACGCATCCGGCGACGGGGATCCCAGCGCCCCTTCGGGCGAGGCTGTTTGTACACTCCACGCGACCGCCGCAGCCGCACGGGTGCGTGCCGCCGGCCCAGGAGGGACGCACGATGGCGGTGAGCGAGCTCGCGGGTCGGCCGGCCGAACCGTCGCTCCTGGTCGACGTCGATCGCCTCGTCGGCGCCTACTACGATCGCCGGCCCGACGTCGCCGTCCCGTCGGAGCGGGTCGCGTTCGGGACCTCGGGCCATCGCGGATCGTCGCTCACGACCTCGTTCAACGAGGCGCACATCCTCGCCACGAGCGCGGCGATCTGCCGGTACCGCCGCCGCGAGGGGATCGACGGCCCGCTCTTCCTGGGCCGCGACACGCACGCGCTCTCCGAGCCCGCGTTCCGGACGGCGATCGAGGTGCTCGTGGCGGACGGCGTCGACGTCCTGGTCGACAGCGGCGACGGCTACACGCCGACGCCGGCGGTCTCGCACGCGATCCTGGTCCACAACCGGGGCCGGCGGCACGGCCTGGCCGACGGCATCGTCGTGACGCCCTCGCACAACCCGCCCGGCGGACGGCGGCTTCAAGTACAACCCGCCGACCGGCGGACCGGCCGATTCGGCGATCACCGGGGCGATCGAGCGCGAGGCCAACGCGATCCTCGCCGGCGGGCCGGGCGGACGGCCTCGCGAGCGTCCGCCGGGAGCCGTTCGAGCGCGCCCGCCGCGGCCGTCGGCACCTACGACTTCATGGGCACGTACGTCGCGGACCTCGGCTCGGTCGTCGACATGGACGCGATCCGCGCCTCGGGCCTCCACCTCGGCGTCGACCCGCTCGGCGGCGCGAGCGTCGCCTACTGGGGCGTCATCGGCGAGCGCTACGGCCTGGACCTGACCGTCACGAACGACCGCGTGGACCCGCAGTTCGCGTTCATGACCGTCGACTGGGACGGCAAGATCCGGATGGACCCGTCGTCGCCGTACGCGATGGCGAGCCTGGTGGGCCTCCGGGACCAGTTCGACCTCGCCTTCGCCAACGACACCGACGCGGACCGGCACGGCATCGTCACGCGGAGCGCCGGCCTCCTCAACCCGAACCACTTCCTGTCGGCCGCGGTCGCGTACCTGTTCGGCGGTGGGCGCGACTGGCCGGACGACGTCGCCGTCGGCAAGACGCTCGTCTCGACCAGCATGCTGGACCGCGTGGTCGCCTCGCTCGGCAGGCGCCTGCTGGAGGTCCCGGTCGGCTTCAAGTGGTTCGTCGACGGGCTGCTCGACGGGAGCATCGGCTTCGGCGGGGAGGAGAGCGCCGGGGCCTCGTTCCTGCGCCGCGACCGATCCGTCTGGACGACCGACAAGGACGGGCTGATCGCCTGCCTGCTGGCGGCCGAGATGACCGCGCGGAGCGGCCGCGATCCGGGCGAGGCCTACGCCGAGCTGACCGGGCGGTTCGGGTCGCCGGCCTACCGGCGGATCGACGCCCCGGCGAGCCCCGGAGCAGAAGGCCGTCCTGGCGCGGCTCTCGCCCGAGCAGGTCGCGCGCGACGGAGCTCGCCGGCGAGCCGATCACGGCGACCCTGACCGCGGCCCCCGGCAACGGCGCCCCGATCGGCGGCCTGAAGGTCGTGACGGAGCACGCCTGGTTCGCGGCCCGCCCGTCCGGCACCGAGAACGTCTACAAGGTCTACGCGGAGAGCTTCCTCGGCGAGGAGCACCTCGGCCCGCGTGATCGAGGAGGCCCAGGCCGTGGTGAGCGAGGCGCTGGGATAGGAACCCGCGGTCAATACGCCGACGTGCCGCCGTGGCCGCAGGCGGCAAGGATGAACGGCAGCGCGGCGATCGCGAACGGCAGGAATCCGCACGATCCGGGCTCGAATGGCCATCGGGCACCTCCTGGCCGTGATACGCCGCGTCGGGCACGCCCGGTTTCCGGCATGACCCCTGGCGGGCGCGGACCGGGATTGGTGGTGTTCCCTGGTGACGATGCGGCTGGGTGGCAGGCCCTCGAGCAGGGCGCGGCCACGAACTGGCCCGTTCAGCGCCCCGAGGCTCCGTTCAGCGCCCCGGCCGGTTCAGCGGCCGGTGTCCGCCCCGACGACGACGAACCCCGGGTGCTCCTCGCGCGGGATCACGGGCACGGCCTGCATGCGCGCAGCGCTCTCCTCCGGCAGGGTGTCGTTGATGAAGAGCAACGTTGACGTCTCGACCGACGCGCGGATCTTCGTGAGCCGCTCGGAGCGGTGCGGCGGGTAGAGCTCGACCGCCAGGTGCCAGTCGTCGGCACCCCGGGGCGCCTCCTGGACCACCATCATGTAGGGCAGCTCGAACCCAAAGAGGCCGTTGTAGCGCTCCACGACGCCGTGGAGCGCCCCGGCGAGCGCACGCGATTCGGCGGCGGTCAAGTCGGCGAGCCGGCGCGCACCATGGCGCATCGCGCGGACGTGGACCTCGAACGGCCAGCGCGGGGCAAACGGGACGCCCACGGCCCAGTGAGGGTCGGCGTGGACGATTCGCGACGACGTGAGCTCGTCGGCGACCACGTCGCACGAGACGCACGTGCCGGTCCTGGCGCGGCCGTCGGCCAGGGCGGCGGCCCTGCGTTCGATCCAGGGTGGCAGGTGATCGAAGGCGTAGATCTGCCCGTGTGGGTGCGAGAGCGTCGCGCCGATCTCCTCGCCCCGGTTCTCGAACGGCAGAACGTACGCCAGGCGGTCGTCCGCCCAGAGCTCGGACGTCCGGTCACGCCAGACGGCCACGACCCGCCCGGTCTCCTCGGGCGTGAGCGTCGCGAAGTTGCCCTCGTGACGCTCCGTGAACATGACGACCTCGCACGTACCCAGCGAGCGTGCGAAGCGCGCGTCCGAGGGATCGGGCACCTCGGGCGGCGCGAGCGCAAACGACGGGAAGCGGTTCTCGAACACCGCGGCCTCGTAGCTGAATGCCAGCTCCGGGCCTCCCGGGCAGAGCGGACAGCCATATCGCTCGGCGGGGCTGCCGGGGACGGTGGCCGTGTCACTGGGCGTCGACCGGTGGGGTCGTTCATTCCGGGCCGGGGAGATCGCAACCCAGGACGCGGACAGCTCGTCGCGACGGAGGTGAAGCGCGGTCGGCTCCGAGCGCGGCGCGTCGGTTGCCGGCGCCCCGCGAACATCCCCATAGACGTGAATGCGACGCCCGTCGGGCTGGATGAATGTCGTCCGCGGCAGTCCCACGGGCTCCGGGCCGACCAGGGAGGCGCGGATCCGTGCGCGGGCGTTCCGGCCCCCGGCCGACTCAACTGGCACCGACCGCCTCCACCATCGGGTCAACCTCGACGATGATGAGCTCGCCGACTGCCTCCGCCAGCACGGCCTTGGCCTCCGCGGCCAGCCCCGCGTCGGTGATCGCCTTGACGTCCGCCAGATAGACCTGGCCAGTGGCGTACAGGAAGACGGATCGGCTGATCCCGCCGTGCCACCACTGGTCCTGGTCCTCGATGTACGTGGCGTCGGACCTTGACGACCCGGAGGGCCAGCGTGTTCGACCCGGGCTGCAGCGACGCGGTCAGGTCGAACTCCGACGCGAGGTGCGAGTCCTTCCCGACGCCGATCTCCACGCCGTTGAGGGACACATGAGCACGCTCTCCGCCGCACCGACGTGAAGCACGACCCGACGCCGGCCCACGACTCGGGGACCTCGAACGCTCGCTCGTAGACGCCGGTGGGGTTCAGCTCCGGGATCTCCGGCGAACGGCCGGCAAACGGCATCTGGACGTTCGTGTAGTGAGGGTGATCCCACGTCCCTGCCATCGTCCAGAGGCTCGGGACGACTGCCTCGTCCCAGTCCGGACCGATCGGGTCGCCTGGGGCCCGGAGGAGCTGGAATCGCCAGGTGCCGTCGAGGGACAGCCGGTCCGGGTGCCCCAGGCCGTGCATGGGGAGGCGGCGACAGCCCGTCAGGTCGGGCGCTGCCCACGCGGGAATCACGTCCGGATTATCGCACGCCGCCCCGTGGCACACTGCGCGAACCGCCCGACCACCCACACCACCCGCACCAGGTCTGACGCGACATGATCCCGGAATGACGGCGCTCGAGCAGGACGGTCGGTGACGCGCCCGGCCTCGCCCAGCGTGCTCACCCGCGACGGCCGGCTCCTGTTCGGCACCCGGATCGCACGGCTCTTCGGCTACGGCTTCCTGTCGGTCGTGCTCGTCCTCTACCTCGTGGCCATCGGGTTCGGCGCGCTCCAGGTGGGCCTGATCCTCACCCTGACGCTCGTCGGCGACGCGGCCATCACGCTGTGGCTGACCACGCACGCCGACCGGATCGGCCGGCGGCGGACCCTCCTGGCCGGGGCCGGCCTCATGATCCTGGCCGGGATCGCGTTCGCGCTCTCGAACGACTTCTGGGTCCTTATCCTGGCCGCGACGATCGGGGTGATCAGCCCGAGCGGCAACGAGGTCGGGCCCGTTCCTCGCCGTCGAGCAGGCAGCCCTCTCCCAGACCGTGACCGACCGACAGCGCACGCGGGTCTTCGGCTGGTACAACCTCGCCGGCTCGTTCGCGACCGCGACCGGATCGCTGGCGGCGGGGCTCGTCGGGGCGATGCTCCAGGGTGCCGGTGCCAGCCTGCTCGACAGCTACCGGGTCATCATCGTCGGCTACGCGCTCATCGGCGTCGTCCTGGTCGCCCTGTTCGCCACCGTCTCGCCGGCCATCGAGGTGCCCGAGGCCGCGGAGGTGTCGGTCGCAACGCGCCTCGGCCTCCACCGGTCACGGGGCGTCGTCGCGCGCCTGTCGGCGCTCTTCGGGCTCGACGCATTTGCGGGCGGCTTCGTCATCCAGAGCATCGTGAGCTACTGGCTGCACACCCGGTTCGGGCTGCCCGTCGGCGCGCTGGGCGCGGTCTTCTTCGCGGCGAACATCCTGGCCGGGATCTCCGCGCTCCTCGCGGCGCGCCTGGCCGCGCGCTTCGGCCTCGTCAACACGATGGTCTTCACCCACCTGCCGTCGAACGTCCTGCTGATCGTGGTGCCCCTCATGCCCACGGCGCCCCTCGCCGTCGCCGTCCTGCTCGCCCGGTTCAGCATCAGCCAGATGGACGTGCCGACCCGCCAGTCGTACACGATGGCGGTCGTCGACCCTGACGAGCGCTCGGCGGCCGCGGGCGTGACCGCGATCGCGCGGAGCGTTGGTGCGGCGGTGTCACCCTCCCTTGCCACGCCGCTCGTGGAGGCGGCCGGTCTCGCCGCCCTCCCGTTCGTGATCGCGGGGAGCCTCAAGATCGCCTACGACCTGCTTTTCTACCGCTCGTTCCAGGCCCATCGACCGCCCGAGGAACGCCCGCCCGGGCCGGGACGCGGCTGACCCTCGGGACCTTCGGATCAAGCGTCCGGCAGGGCTGGACGACGCGTGGATGATGGGCAGCGTCGTGTCGCTGGGACGCACCCGGCGCATAGCGTTCCGGGGAGACGAGCATGCCTGTCCTCTTCGAGCCTCACCCGCACCCGCGGATCGCAGAGCGCAAGAAGCACCGCCCGGCCAAGACCACCGATGAGCATGTCGGCTTCAACGGCAGGGTCGCCCTGATCCTGACCACCACCGTCGGCACGATGTGGTGCGCCTACGCGTTCGGCGTCCTTGCGCTGATCGCGCTCCCGCAGGCGCTCCAGGGGGGACTGCTCCCGATCATCCAGTGGGTCAGCCAGACGTTCATCCAGCTCGTGATGCTCTCCGTGATCATGGTCGGCCAGAACATCCTGAGCCGCGCCTCCGACAAGCGGGCCGATGAGACCTACCAGGACGCCGAGGCCACGCTGCACGAAGCCCAGCAGATCCAGGATCATCTCAAGGCCCAGGACGACGCGATCGGCACCCTGCTCGACAAGATCGCGAAGCTCGAGGCTGCGCGCGCCGGGGCCTGACACTGCCGGCTCGCGGCCCTCAGGGCCGTGACGGCCCGTGCCCGCCGATCGGGCTGTCAGGCGCGGCCTCGCGTCGACGCCCTCAGGTGCGCGGTTCGATCACCGTCAGGGCCGCCGGCCGGATCGTGACGACGACCGGCGTCGTCCCGATGACGCTGCCGTCGGTCTCGACGAGGCGTCGGCGCTTGGTCTCGATCCGGATCTCCTTCGCCTGGGCCCGGAAGACATGCCCCGCCCCGGTCGAGCCGAGGTCGCGCTGACCTCGAGCACGTGCCCGGACGGGTAGCTGTAGATGACGCCCGGGATCCCGTCCCCGCTGCCCGATGGCCGGGGCCGGCCGACGAGCTGCTTGACACCCTCGCTGCCCGCGGTCACGGCGACGAGGACCAGGACCACGAGCACGGCTTCTCGATGTCGCTTCTCCCGCATGAGCCAGAGCACGAACACGACCCCGATGACGATCAGCGGGATGTTCGCCGATTGCGACATTGCCTGCCAGACGAGCGGAATGCCATCCAGCCCGCGCCCGAACGCGAGCCACGGCCGGTCGAACGGGAACACGTCCCCGATCGCTACAGGAACCGTGACGGCTACGAGGCCGACGAAGGCCAGGAGCGCGATGATGAGGCTGCTGCCGCCCGCCCAGCGATCGCGCGACGGTCGGTCACCGTCCGGGACGCTCACGCTTCCACCAGCTCCGGCGCCGCGACACCGCCGGACCCGCCCTCCTGGCTGGGAAACGCCCTGCCCGGCTCGGCTCCCGCGAGGAGGTCGCGCTCGATCTGGAGCCGAAGGCGGAAGAGGATGTCCCACTCGTCGGTCGGCACCGCGAGGTCGAGCAGGCGGGCATCGATGGCCGTGAACACGGCCCGTGCGTTGGCCAGGGGCAGCGGACCGACGCCGCCGGCGGGCCTCGCCACGCCCTCCAGCCGGTCCTCGAGCTCCTGCGCCTCGGCGCTCATGGTCAGGTGCGCCGAGGTCGTCGCGAGCCGGCTCAGGATCGCCGCGCGGGCACGCGTCCGGTCACGCAGCGCGCCGGAGATCGCGATGTCCGAGGGGTAGACGCCGATCCGCAGGTCCGGGCGGTGCAGCTCGACGAGGCGGCCACGCAGCGTCGTCGCGATGCGCGAGTGTGGCGGGTGACCTGCACGACGTCATGACCTCGGGTCATTCGCGGGGGAATCTCCCGCACGGGTCGCTCACCCGACTGGACGGACAGGGGCTGACTGGAGCGACGGCGGCTCCATCGAGCCGCCGTCGAGTTCGGGTGGCAGCGTCCGGCGCGAAGCCAAGCAACCGTTCGGGTCAGGCGGTCGGCTCCGTGTCGCCGAACGTGCCGGGGTGCGTGCGCTCCGCGGCATCCTTGTCGGGCGTGGTCTCCTCGCCCGCGGCGAAGGTGCCCACGTGCTCCTTGCGGTCGGCGGCATCCTGCTCCGGCGTCGTCTCCTCGCCCGCGGCGAAGCTGCCCGGATCGTTTCGTGCGTATCGGTCCGGGTACTCCGTCACAACGGTCTCTGTGACCGGCGTGGTGGTCTGCGTGATCGTGGTCTCGGTTGTTTGCGTCTCGGTCTCGTTCATGGTCTGCCTTCGGGGCCATCCTGGGGCCCGTGCCTGGAGCCAGCATCTGCCGGCTCATCTGCTCGAATCGCGGGCGTGGTCGCCGTCCCCGGGAAGGCGGCAAGGGCGGTCTCGGGACTAGATGACCTTGAGCAGCCAGAGGACCACCAGCACGATGATGATCACCCCGACGATCCCGACTCCACCGGTTCTGCTGTTCATCTCGATCTCCCGTTCAGTGACCGCACGGCCACTCGGCCGTCGCATGTGACTCGGTCTCCATGCCAGGGTATAGGTCGACGGACGCCGCTCCTGAGATCGAGTGTGCTGGCCGAGCGCGCTGAAGTCATGACAGTCCGTCATCTCGCCGGGCTTCACGAAGGTGAGCGGCGGCGTCGCGTTCGAGGACGGCGAGACGGGTGTAGTAGTCGGGGAACTCGGTCAGGTGCGCGAGCGCGATCTTGCCGGTCACGATCACATCGTCGCCACTGACGTCGGTTTCGGGGTCCCGGGTCCATGCTCGAGCTCGACATCGAGCCCCATCCGGAACTGCTCGAGGTCGCACCCTGGGCCTCGAAGTCGATCCCGAGCTCCGTCGCGATGGCGCGCGCCTCGTCCTTCGCGAAATGCCGCTTGGCGGCCTGGTCATCGGTTCCCAATGCCATCTCCTTCGGGTGCGACGTTCGGTCGAGAAGGGACGTGCGACCAGGCCGCGACGAACGCGTCACATCTCCCGGCAGCCAGATCCCATGGCATGGGACGTGAAGCAAGTGCCCGGCGCGAGCGCGCTACGTCATGACGGTCGGTCATGCCGCGCGGGACGGCTCGAGGGATGCCGCAGCCGAGTCGAGGAAGTGGCGCCCGGGTCGGCTGGGAGATCCGGCCGCGAATTCAGGCGGTGGCGGGCTCGCCGTTCCAGCCCGTGTTGGAGAAGGTCGGGATGAAGCGATAGCCCTCGCCGGGGACGGTGGCGATGAAGCGCGGGTGGCGGTAGTCGTTCTGGAGCTTGATGCGCAGGCTCCGGATGTGGCGGTCGACGATGTTGCTCTCGGCCACGAAGTCCACGCCCCAGATCGTGTCGAGGATCTCCTCCCGGTTGACGACGCGCCCACCCCGGCTGGCCAGGAGGTAGAGCAGGCTCTGCTCGATCCCGGAGAGGTGGACGACCGAGTCCCCCGCCCGCACCACGCGGTTGACGATGTCGATCTCGATCTCGCCGAGCCTGATCACCGGGATGAGCGGCAGGTCGATCCCCGTCGCCCGGCGGCTGATCACCACGGCCCGCGCGAGCAGCTCCTCGGGCGAGAAGGGCATCGTCAGGATGTCGTCGACGCCAAGGTCGAAGGCCCGCAGCTTGGTCTTGAGGTCTCCCCGCCGGGTGAGCCCGAGGACCGGCGTCCCGCTCCGCTTCAGGGTGTTCGAGGCCCCGAGGAGCTTGAGCACCGCGGTGCTGTCGTCGTGGTCCATGTCGACCACCGACATGTTGGGGACCCAGTCCTCGAGGATCGCCTGCACCTCGGCGAGCGAGCTCGCAGCCCGAACGGCGAAGACGCCGTGGTTCAGGGTCAGCGTGATGAGGTCGACGACCAGCGGGCGATCGTGGAGCACGAGCGCGCGACGCGCGTCGACAACTGGCGGGATCTGCTCCGCAGCCACCGCGATGGTTCTCCCTGCGTCACAAGCTGCGTTTATTGTACGCCTGCCTCATCCATCTCCTGCGAACAACCGGGGCGCTCGCGACTCGCGGCCTACCCGACGATCGATGTCACGACGAGGGCGACCGCCGCGACACCCATGACGATCGTCGTCGTCCACCCGACGATGTTGAGCAGGCGGCCGTTGGTCCGCTCGCCCATCGCCGCGCGATTGTTCGAGACGAGCATGACCAGGACGAGGAGCGGCGCGGCGATGAGGCCGTTGATCACCGCGCTCAGGACGAGCGCCGCGATCGGGTTGATCTCGAGGAAGTCGATGACCATCCCGACCAGCGTCGCCGCGATGATGACGACGTAGAACTGCGGCGCCCGGGTGATCGTGCGGTCCAGCCCCGACCGCCAGCCGAACGCCTCCGACACGCCGTAGGCTGCCGCGCCGGTGAGGACCGGCACGGCCAGCACGCCGGCCCCGATGAGGCCGACGGCGAGCAGGAGCGCGGACGCGTCGCCGGCCAGCGGGACGCAGGGCCTGGGCGGCATCGGTGGCCGAGGCGATGTCCGTCTTGCCCGCCGCGAACAGCGTCGCGCCGGTGGCGAGGATGATGAAGTAGGCCACGACCTCCGAGAAGACCATCCCGGCCATCGTGTCCAACAGGGCGTACCTGAGCTCGAACCGCGACGCGCCCTGGCGTTGCCGCAGGTGGCGTCGCCCGATGCTGATCTGCTCCTCGACCTCCTGGCTGGCCTGCCAGAAGAAGAGGTACGGCGAGATGGTCGTGCCCAGGAGCGCGACCAGGATGCCGATGTACGCGGGGTCGAGCCGGATCGTCGGGATCAGCGTGCCCGCCAGGACCTTGACGATGTCGGGCTTCGCGAACAGGGCGGCCCCGATGTAGGCGAGGAGGGCCAGGGCCAGCCACTTGAAGACCTTCTCGATCAGGCGGTAGCTGCCGAAGACCTGGAGCGCCGAGGATCCCCAGGCTGACCGGCACGATGAAGACGATCGCCGGGATCGGCACGAGCATGTTGATGGCGGCCGCGATCGCGCCGATGTCCGCCCCGGCGTTGAGGGTGTTGGCGATCACGAGGGCGATCACGGCCGGGTAGACGGCGCGCGGGTAGTGCTCGCGGAGCACGCCGGCCAGGCCGCGCCCGGTCACCAGGCCGATCTTGGCGCACATGTACTGGACCGCCGTCATCATCGGCAGCATCGCGAGCGTCGTCCAGAGCGTCGCGAAGCCGTACTGCGCGCCGGCCTGCGCGTAGGTCCCGATGCCCGACGGGTCGTCGTCCGAGGCGCCGGTGATCAGGCCCGGCCCGAGGGCCTTCACCGCGCGCTTCAGCGGGTTCGTCTCGGCCCGGAGCTCGGCGGCCTTGGGATCGGCGGGCCGCCCGGGATCAACGCTCGGTCCGTCGGGACCGGCCGGTGCATCCTGCTGGGTCATCCCTGAGTGGTCCGTTGTTCCGGCCATTCAGAACTGCCCGGCGGGCGCCCCGGTCGCCCCAGCCAGGAGCACCGTGTCAGGCCGCGTGTCAGCGGGGCAGCCGGCGTTTGGCCGGAGAACCGGCAAATGTGCGCGTCCGGGCGAGGAGCTGGCGTTCCGTGAGCCGGTCGCCCTTCTCGACGTCGATTCGTCGCGTGCGGCCATGGCCCCGGTCATCGGCGCGGACCTGCTCCGCGAAGTGCTCAACGACCTCGCCGTCACCGATCAGCAGCAGGTCGTCGTCGGCCGACAGCACGTCGGCAACCTGGGCGAAGAACGTGCGCATGTGCTCGTCGCGGTGGCCCTCGCCGGCCGGGTGGTTCTCGGTGGGTGGCCGTCCGGTCGAGCGGTGCCGGCCCGGGACCGTGGAGTCGATGCGGTGGCGCAGGGCGGCGTCGCCGCTCCAGCGCACCACCGAGGCGAAGTCGGCGGAGATCCAGACGCCGGTGGCGTGGGGACCGGACATCGCGGTTCCTCCTATCCAGGGGAGTCGCCCCCGCTCAACAGCCATTGGCGACCGCGGCCGGGTGGCCCGGACTACCAGTGGATGGCGCCACTGAAGAAGAGCGCCGTCAGCGTTACCACCACGATCACCGCCAGGACGCCCACGACCATCCGCGCCGCCCTCGAGAGGTGATACGGATTACCCGTCGTCTCCTCATATGACCGCGTCTTCCGGTCGTGCTCCTGGCGTTCGTTCCTGTTCCGTCCGCTTTCGTCCTGGTTCGCGATCTTCCGGACTCCCTTCGCACGCTCGACTCTGGTGGGGCATGACTCGCCGCACCCGGCCGCCTGTCTCCAGCAGCGGGGCGGCAGAACCCGTTGATCGGCTGTTGAGTCTGGCGTCCGCGCACGACGAAGTCATGAAGATCCGTCATGTCCCCGAGCACCGCGACGGGAGCACTCGGGCGTGGGTCCACGACCCGCAGACGTCGCGCAGCACTTTCGACGCAGGTGGGTCTTCCCCGGGCACGGCGCGATCTTCCAGGCGGCGCGCCCGGTCGTTGGGTCGCCGGGTCAGGTGCCGTGGGCACGAGTCAGTGCGGTATCTTGATCGCCGGCCATTCGTCTCCACCCCGTTGACGCTTCGACAGTGAGCGAGCAATGACGGCTCCCAGCCAGACGCCTTCGGAACGTGACGCCCTGCGCGTCGCCTTCCTCGCGCTCGGCGCCGTCTTCTTCGGTATCGCCGTGCTGGATCGAGTCCTGGCGCTCCTCGGCGGCTTCAGCTCCCTCGTGTTGACGGTCTTCCTCACGTGGCTGCTGGTCTTCCTGATCGGCCCGCTGGTCGATGCCCTCGATCGTCGCCTGCCGCTCGGCCGTGGGCTGGCCGTTGCGGTCGCCTACGGAGCGGTCATCGGCAGCATCGCGCTGTTCGTGGCTGCGATCGCGCAGATCGGGGCGAGGGAGGCGTCAGATCTGGTCGGTCGGATCGACCAGATCACCGCCTCGATCGCGAACCTTGTCGGGGACATCCAGCGCGCGATCGGCCTGGACCGGTCGACCGTGGACCTGGCTGCGTTCGTGGAGGATCTCCAGCGCCGGACGCTGCCCGCGGTGATCCAGGGACTTGCCGATCAGACCCAGCTGATCGCCGGTGGCGTCCTGTCCGTCTTCGGGACGCTGTTCATCATCGTGATCCTGTCGCTCTACGCCGTGGCAGACCCCGACAGCATCACCGGCATGATCCGCCGGATCGTCCCGAACCGACACGCGGACACCCTGCAGCTCGTGGAACGTTCCGTCGGTCGCGCATTCCGAGGCTTCCTCCGCACGCAGGTCGTGCTGGTCATGATCCAGATCGGCATCACGCTCGTCCTCGGCCTGGCGTTCGGCCTGCCGTACCTGTTCCTCCTGACCGTGAGCACCGGCGTGCTCATGTTCATCCCCTTCTTCGGGCCTCCGCTCGCGCTCATTCCGGTCGTCTTCGTGGCGCTCGCGTTCCGAGCGGACGTCGCCCTCTTCGTCATCGTGATCCTCGTGGTCGGACAGACCATCCTGGTCAACGCAATCCAGCCGCGACTGCTCCGGGAAGGCGTCGGGCTCCACCCCATCCTCGTGATCGTTGCGCTGCTCGTCGGCTCGCAGGTCGCCGGCCTCTGGGGGGCGATCTTCGGCATCCCCTTCGTGGCCGTTGCCAACCTGCTGCTGCGCTACGCCATCGATGCACGGGCGGTGAACGAGGTCGAGGGCATCGAGCTCGCGGAGGTGGTGGCCGCGATCCAGGCCGAGCACCCGGATGTCAACGTCGAGGACGCCGTGGCGATGGCTGCCAATCATGCCGAGGCGATGCTCCATGCGGACGCGGCCGTCCAGGAGCCGGACCGGGCGTAGCGGCCATGACAGCGGAGCCGCGGCCGGGGTCCACCGTGCCTCCACCGACGCCGCATCGTACTCCCGCGGCAGGGTGATCTCCGCATGACGGCCGGTCATGCCGGACGGAGGTACGATCCGGCCCAGCGTCGGCGGACGCCGGCGCCGCGCGGGCGACCCGCGCGGTGGCAGAGGAGGTCCGGATCGGGCCGTGATCGCCTATCACCTCGTTCGAGCGGTCTCGTGGGAAGCCGCGCCGATGGACCAACCGTTCGTCGCGGCGTCGCTCGGGACGGAGGGGTTCGTCCACCTGACGCACCAAATCGCGGACCTCGTGGACGTGGCGAATGCGCTCTACCGCGACGAGCCCGGCCCGCATCGTGTCCTCACGATCGTGCTCGACCGACTGAGCGCACCGTGGCGCTACGACGGCGACGAGCGATACCCACACGTGTACGGACCGCTCGACCGCTCCGCCATCACGGCGGTCCGGCCGATCGGGCGCGATGCGGGTGGCGCATTCCTTGCGCCGCAGCAGGACAACAAAGGCGGCGTCCCGGACAATTCGAACCCCGCCTAACCCGCGACCTCCCAGGTCGCATCGATCGCGGGCGGCGCGAGCAGGGTCTGGAGCACGACGCAGTAGCGCTCGGTCCGCTCCCGGAGCCGTTCGCGTCGATCGTCCGGGATCTCCCCGGTGAGGGCGAAGCGGATCCGGATTGCCTCGAACCCGACCGGGACGTCCGGCGTTCCCAGCGTGCCTCGCAGGTCAAGGTCGCCCTCGACCGTCACCGACACGCCGACGCCCTCGAGCCCCATGTTGGCCGCGACCATCTGGCAGGTGAGCTGGGCGCAGGCCGCGAGCGCGCCGAGGAGCAGGTCACCCGAGCACGCGGCCGAGCCGGCTCCGCCGACGCCCTGGTGTGCGCCGGCGGCGTAGATCGCTCGACCCAGGTCCACGGAGCAGGCCATCGCGCCATCGCCTGTCTGGCCGGTGGCACGCAGCGTGATCTTCGCGCGCGCGGGATCCTCCCGGTAGCGCTCCTTGATCGGTTGCTGGATCTCGCGAAGCGTCATCGGGCGATCTCCGAACGGACTGGTGGGCCACCGCGCCGCGGGGCGGTCCGGCGCAGTGTGCGCCCGGCTCAGATTCGCGGCACGCGGCCCCCGAGATCGCGTGCCACGCCGCCCTGCCGGCGTCCGTCGAGAAGCGCGCGGTCGAGGCTCGGCTCAGAGCCCGAGCGCCACTGAGCGATGCGTGCATCGACACGCCCGTGCGAGGCCCAGCGCGACCCGGTCTACCATGCGCCGATGAGCTGCCGCACCTGTGGTCGAACGCTCGAACCGGGCGGCCGGTTCTGCCCGGGATGCGGCGCGCCCGTCGAGATGTCGTGTCGGAGCTGCGGGGCGAGCCTCCCCGCCGACGCGCGGTTCTGCGCCGCCTGCGGCACGCCCCTCGCCGCCGGCCCCGACCCGAAGCGGGAGTCTCCCGAGATCGGTCGCGAGCGCAAGGTGGCCACGATGGTCTTCGCCGACCTCGTGGGCTTCACCAGCCTGAACGAGTCGAGTGACCCGGAGCTCGTACAGGCCCTGGTCACGCGCGCATTCGACCGGCTGAGCGCCGAGGTGGCGCGCTACGAGGGCACCGTCGAGAAGTTCGCCGGCGACGCAATGCTGGCGGTGTTCGGGGTCCCCGCTGCCCACGAGGATGACGCCGAGCGGGCCGCCCGGGCCGCGCTCGAGATGCAGTCGGCGATGGGCGAGCTTGCCGCAGAGCTGCGCGGCGAGGGCCGCCCCGAGCTGGCGCTTCGGATCGGCATCGAGACCGGCGAGGTGCTCGTCGATCTCGGGCGGGCCACCGGCGAGCGCGATCGCATCGTCACCGGGGACGCAGTGAACACGGCTGCTCGTCTGCAGCAGGTGGCGCTTCCGGGCGCCATCGTCGTGGGGCCCTTCACGTACGCGGCCACCCGCGACGTGGTGGAGTACGAGGAGCTGCCGCCGACCGCGCTCAAGGGCAAGGCGCTGCCCGTCGCCGCGTGGCGCGCCGTGTCGGTCAAGGCCCGGCGGGGCGGCATCCGCCCGTCCCTGGGGATCGAGGCCCCATTGATCGGGCGGGAGGAGGAGATCTCGCTGATCAAGGAGGCGGTCCGCCGGACGGTCTCGGATCGTCGACCACACCTCGTGACGGTCATTGGCAGCGCCGGGGTCGGTAAGTCACGCCTGACCTGGGAGCTGGAGAAGTATCTCGACGGCCTGCCCGAAACGTTCTACTGGCGCAAGGGTCGCTGCCTCGCGTACGCGCAGGTGAGCTTCTCCGCCCTGGCGGACGCGATCAAGGTCGATGCGCGGATCCTCGACGACGACGCGCCGGCGACGGCCGCGGCGAAGCTCGAGGCGCGTGTCGGCGAGCTCGGGAGCGCCGCCGATCCGACGCTGCTGCGGGCCGTGGAAGCACTGCTTGCGCTTGGGCCGGCGACCGCGCTGGGGCGCGACCAGCTCTTCGATGCCTGGCGCCGCTACCTCGAGCTGCTCGCCCGCGAGAACCCGCTGGTCCTTGTCCAGGAGGATATCCACTGGGCGGACGAGGGCCTCCTCGACTTCATCGAGTACATGGCACGCTGGGCGGAGGGGCCGATCGTCCTGCTCTGCCTCGCCCGCCACGAGCTCCTGGAGCTGCGCCCGACCTGGGGCGGCGGCATGCCCAATGCCACCTCGATCGTGCTCGAGCCGCTCGACGCGGCCGAGAGCGCCCAGCTCGTCGACGCCCTGCTCGCCGGCGGGCTGCCCTCCGAGCTCCGCGACCGGGTCGTGACCCTCGCTGACGGGAACCCGCTCTTCACCGAAGAGCTCGTGCGGATGTTCGTCGATCGCGGGGTGCTGCGGTTCGGCGACGGACGCTGGCAGCTCGCACGGCCCGTGGAGGAGGTGGAGATCCCGGGTTCCATCCACGCGGTTCTGGCGGCTCGCCTCGACGGCCTGCCGGCGGCCGAAAAGCGGGCGGCCCAGAACGCCGCGGTCGTCGGGCGCATCTTCTGGGACGCCCTGATCTCCCATCTCTCGCGCCAGGGCACCTCGGCGACCGGCGAGGTGCTGCGCCGCCTGCGGGTCAAGGAGCTGGTCGTGCCGCGGCAGCCATCAGCGCTGGCGGGGGCGGCCGAGTTCGGCTTCCGGCATGTCCTGATTCGCGACGTCGCCTACGACTCGCTGCCCAAACGCGACCGCGCCGCGAAGCATCTCGACGTCGCCCGCTGGGCCGAGGAGACCCTCGCAGATCGCCAGGACGAGATGGTCGAGCTTCTCGCGGCTCATTACCTGGCGGCATTGCGGTACGAGGAGGAGTTCACCGCACCGGACTCCGAGCGACTCCGCGACCTGCGCCACAAGACATACACGTACACCCGTCGGGCGGGCGGCCGGGCCGACGCCCTCTCGAACAAGGAGCATGCGGCGCGCTGGTTCCGGGTCGCCGTCGAGCAGGCGCGAATCCTCGACCTGCCCGCCCGCGAGCGCGCGGCGGTGGCGGTCGAGTACACCGAGGCCGCGAGCGGGCATGAGCCCCACGAGACGATCCGCGCCGCCCTGGAGGACGCGCTGGCGCTCATGACGGCCCTGCCCGAGCGGACCGCCGCTGACGAGCAGAAGGACGCCGAGATCCGCATGCACCTCGTCTTCTACGTCTATGCCGCAGACGAGCTGGAGCGATCGCGCGCGATCCTGCGGACCGGCATCGCGGCCCTGGAGGCCGGGCCGCCGACGCCGGGACGGGCTGGAATGCGGGCTCGGCTGGGCTGGACCTACTGGCGGGCGGGGCCGATCGACGACGCGCTACCGATCCTTCGCGAGGCGATCGACGAAGCGCGAGCATGCGGTGCAGACCGCGTGGAACGCATGGCACTCCACGACCTTGCCGTGGCAACGGGCATGCTCGGTGACGCGGCGGAATCCCTCGCGCTCGTCGAGCGGAGCATGGAGCTCGCTCGCGGGGCGAACGATCGCGGGCTCGTGTCCCGTTGCCACATCAACGTCCCGGCCATCCGGTTCACCAACGGCCAGACGTCCGACCAGATCCTCCCGCTGTGCGTCGAGGGCCTGGACCAGGCCCGACGAAGCATGGATCACGCCCGGGTCTCCTGGATCGCCCAGAACGCCGCCGACTTCCTTGCCTTCGAGGGCCGCCTCGAGGAGGCTCTTGATCTATGCCGAGGAGGCGATCGTCAACGCACGGACGGTTGGCGAGCAGAGACGGCTTGCCGACTGCATCGCCGAGCGTGCGTACGTGCGACTCGTGCGCGGCGACCGGGGTGGCGCGCAGTCCGATGTCGACGAGTCTCGGCGGACGTCCGGCGCCACCGAGCCGCAGTCGGTGATCTACGACGCGATGTTCGACGCGCTCTTCCGGTGGCCCGACAACCCGTCAGCGGCCTGCTCGACGATCACGGACGCACTCCGTTCGATCGGTGCGGCACCGGCCTCGCTCGTCGACTCGGCGCCGACCGCGGCGCGCATGGCGATGAGAATCGGGGACGGGACGCGCCTCGCGGCCAACGTTGCCGCGTTCGTGGCGGTCGCGGAGCGCTGCAGCGGCCAGGTGCGGGCCCTCCAGCGCCGCTGGCTCGAGGCGCTACGGGTCGCTGGTGACCCGTCGGCCTTGGCGGCGCTTCACACGGTCGCCGGCGAGTTCGAGGCGATCGGGTACCGCTTGCCGGCGGCCGACTGCCACGCGGACGCCGCGCTGTCGCGCGATGCGGGCGGGCCTCGACCCGACGGACGACGTGGACGCGGCGCGCCGTCTCTACGCGGCATGCGGCGCCGTCCCGCTTCTCGGCGACCTGCCGGAGTTGCGCTGGGTCGGGTCCGCGCAGTCGAGCCGGGCCATCGCGCACGGATGACCCGGCCCATGGTCGGCGCGGTTGTCAGTCCCGGGGCCCGCCAGAGAGGTCGAGCGTTCCGTCGGCCAGCGAGCGCTCGCGCCGGACCAGGTCCAGGATCGCGGTTCCAAGCCTCGCGGGCAGCGAACGGCCCTCGCCCCGCGCGGCGCGCAGGGCGCGATCGTGCGCATGGCGCTGCGCTTCACCGCGATGGCGGTCCTGTTCGAAGCTCTCGAAGTAGTACTGGCCGTATCGCATTGGTGCCCCCCTTGCCCGGCCTGCACCCACTCGGGTTCAGCCCTGGTTCATGTCCCCGCTTCGGGGCGGCTGGTCGTGGGGGTCGACGTGACGGCCGACCCCCATCGAACAGAGATGAGCCTGCCGGAGGGCAGGCACCTGCCGAGAGCTATGCGTCGCGGCAGGAGACCCTGGGATTCCATTCGTTGAAGAGGCCGCTCGGGTTGTTCCGCCAGTCCAGACGTGGAGCTCGTAGAACGCGGGCAGGCCGTAGCGGTTCGGCGCCGCAACGGGGTGGAATTGCTGGCCGAACAGCATCGGCGGCCAGGATTCCCACGGCCACGGCGGACCGGGAGGACCGTCGGTTCGACCGTGCCCTCGTTCGTAGGATCCCCATCTCACCCAACCTCGATCGGGATCTCGTAGACCTCTGCGGTCGGGTGCCCCGCCCGCTCGTGGACACGCATGACCGACTCGCGCGACGGGCCGCTCGAGAGGCAGAAGACCTTGCCCAGGTCGGGATCGAGCCACGCACGCTCGAAGCGCACGCCCTCTTCGCTCTCGATCGCCACGTCGCGTTCGTGCGCTTCGCGGAGCTGCTCGGCGGTGACGCCGAAGAAGCCCGAGTGGACGTCCATGAAACTGGCCATGCCGGCCTCCCTGTGAACGGCCCGATCATCCGCCGGGGCCGTGGGAACCCAGCCTCGAACCCAAAGGCCGTGGGTTCATCAGTCGAATGACCGATGACCTCGCGCTGGTTCGGCCTATGCTTCGGAAGCGATGACCACCATGCCGAGAGCCGTTCGCTGCCCGCTCCTTGTGGGGCGTGACGACCTGCTCGTGCTCGCGGATCGGCGCCTCGAGGAAGTCTCGACCGGGCGCGGCCAGTTCCTCCTGCTCGCCGGCGAGGCCGGGATCGGCAAGACGCGGCTGCTCGCCGCCATGCGCCGCAAGGCGGAGGCCCGGGGCTTCTCATCAGTCGATGGGGCTGTCGCACCACAGGACCGCGACGTCCCGGCCGCATCGATCCTGGACCTGGCCAGGTCGATGACCCGGCTCACGCCGTTTGCCGAGCTCGGCCGGCAGCTGCTCGATCGCTGCGACGCGGCGATGGCGGCAGAGCACGTCCAGCGTCGGCGCCTGGTCATGGACATCGTCGACCGCATTCTCCTCTCGCTGCCTGGCCCGACGATGCTCTCGTTCGAGGACCTCCAGTGGACCGACGATCTGAGCCTCGAGATCATCGGGGAGCTGGCCCGTCAGTCGCGGGACCGGCCACTCCTGATGACCGGTGATTACCGGACGGAGGATGTCGCACCCGGTGCGAGCGTCCGGGACTGGCGGGCGCGGCTGATCACGCAGCGAATCGCGGAGGAGGTCCGCCTCGCTCCGCTGACCCTCGCGGAAACCGCCCTGGTCACGACCCTGATCCTCGATACCGGCCTCCCGGCGCCGCGCGACGTCGCTGCGGCGGTGTTCGAGCGGACGGACGGGATCCCGCTCCACATCGAGGAGCTGCTGGGCGCACTGAGCGCGAGGGCCCGAGCGGACGGGAACGCGATCAGGGAGGCCACCGTTCCGGACACCATCGAGGATGCGGTCATCGCCCGGATGGCGCACTGGTCGCCAGAGGCGCAGGCGGCGGCCCGCGCGGGGGCTGTCATCGGTCGCTGCTTCGTCCCGGACGTCCTTGCCGGGATCATGGATGTGCCGCCGGAAGCGCTCGATGCACCGCTCCAGGAGCTGGTCGACGCCTTCGTCCTCGACCCTCCCGGGTCGCGGGGCCTCTACGACTTCAGGCACCAGCTGCTGCGCGACGCGCTGTACAGCACGATCCCGACGTGGGAGCGCCGCCGATTCCACGCTCGGGCCGGGGAGTTCGGGGCCAGGCTCGAGGGAGCGTCGGAGATCCACGCCTCCGTGCACTACGAACGAGCCGGCCTCCGACGCGAGGCATACGAGGCAGCCGTCGTGGGCGCCAGGGAAGCCGCCCTTCTCTCGGCCCACCGAGAGGCGTTCGAACTCTATCGGCGAGCGGTCGACAACCTGCCGGACGGGCTCAGCCAGTCGGAGCTGGGCGCCACCTTCGAAGCCTATGCCACCGAAGCGGCCGCCATCGAGGAGAACGAGGCCGCCGAACGGGGCAGCCGGGACGCACGAGCTGCCTACCTGGCGGCCGATCGGCCGGCCAAGGCTGCCGAGGTGCTGGTCGGGGTGCTCGGCATGTGGCGCCGCGAGGCCCATCCGATCGCGGAGCGAGCGGTCCTGGCCGCCGCCCTCGTCGACGAGATCGAAGCCCTTCCGGTCGACCGCGCACGCGAGGCCGCCCGTGCCGTGTTGGACGACGAGCTGATACGGATCCAGGTCGACACTGTCTCGGTCGGGGCAGCCCGCGAGACGATCGAGAACCTCCGAACGACCGCGGCGGGTCTCGGGGATGCCGCCGCAGCGATCCAGGCGGACGCGTTCCTCGCGATGGTGGCCGTCCTCGACGGCCGCGTCGCGGACGGCCTCGACGGGATCTCGGCCGCCGCCCACGAGGCGCGCAGCGCTGGCTTCGAGGATATCGGCGTGACGGCGTTCCGCGACACGGCCATCATGGCCGTGCGGACCATGGACTACGCGCGGGCGGATCGCGCCCTGGGCGACGGGTTGCGCTACGCAGATGCGATCGAGCAGTCGCATTGCCGCCACGTGATGGGCGCGGTGTCGGCGCTCGTTGCGTGGGCGGGCGCGGACTGGGTCGATTTCAGCCTCGACGGCCCGGCAGACGATGGCCGACCACGGCTGCCGGCGCGCAGTGACGATGGCCCGCTGGGCAATCGGCTACGTGGCGCTCGGTCGCGGAGACTTCCGGGCCGCGGACGCGGAGCTGCTGGCGGCGCTGTCGGTCGGCGAGGACGGCGGCAGTCTCGACCTGATCCTCCCCGCCCTCTGGGGGCTCGCGGAGTCCGCGCTGCTCGACAACCGTCCCGGACAGGCTGCGGAGCACTGCCGGGACGCCCTCGAGCGTGCCCAAGCGGCGGGCGAGCGGGCACTTCTCGTGCCATTCGTCGTCACCGGGGTGCGCGCCGAGCAGGCGGCCGGACGGCCCGCGGAGGCGGAGGCATGGCTCGACGCGTGCGCCGTCCACCTCGCTGCGATGCCCTCTGTCGCGCGCCCGGCCCTCGATCACGGCCGCGGCCTGGTCGCCCTTGCAGCCGGCTCGACCCGGGTGGCGCGCCGCGCGCTGGAGTCCGCGATCGATGAATGGACCGAGCGGGGCCGCGCCTGGGAGGCCACCTGGGCACGCCTCGATCTTGCGAGCTGCCTGACACGCATGAACCAGTTTGCAGATGCCGTCGCGTTGGTGGTCGACGCTCGCGAGGTCGCCTCGCAGCTCGAGAGTCGGCCGCTGGCGGACCGGGCGGACGCGCTGCAGCGCCTGGCGCGCGGCCACGTCTCCCTCGAGGAGCCGTGGCGCCCACTGACGGCCCGCGAGTTCGCGGTCGCGCGCCTGATCACGGCGGGAATGACGAACGCCGAGATCGCCGGCGAGCTGTCGATCGCCTCGAAGACCGCCAGCAGCCACGTGGAGCACATCCTCGCGAAGCTCGGCGCATCGCGGCGCGCCGAGATCGCCGCCTGGGCGAGTGCCGTGGAGCGCTCCGCGGGTCACTCGGACCTGCGCCGGCCGGCCGAGCCAACGCCCCGGCCAACCGAACGGCAGTCCCGAAGCACCGCCGGATCATCTCGAGAAGGGGCCGGTCGCTGGCGAGGCTGATGGATCGCGGCACCCGCTGAGAGGGACGCTCCCGTGGCCCCCGGCGATTGGGGTGCGCGCACGCACCTTCCCAGTACTTTCGGGGGCCCCTTCTCCCCGGGCAGGGGTACTATCTTCGGCACTGGCGGGCGCTGACCTCCGCTCGCCCAGGGAGGCTTGATCACGACCCACCCGGAGTCGCGACACGGGCCCGAGGGGAGGTGCAGGTCGTGTCGCTGCTCCAACGAGTCGAGCGTGCGCAGCAGGGTGTCGACAACCCGAATGCCGGCGCCCCGGTCGCTGTCGCGCCCTCTCGCGCCTCCGACGCCGGCCCACGGTCCGGCCCGGGAGGCGTACATGCGCGACGTCCGGATTCGCCTCCAGGCCGAGGTCATCCGTGCATTCGACGCGCTGCGCGACGTGGCCGGTGCGGCCGACGCCCGCAGCAAGGTCCAGGGGATCGTCGACCGCGTGATCGACGCGAACGGGTTCGTCGTCTCGCGGGACGAGCGCCTGCACCTGATCGAGGAGGCTGCCGACAACCTCACGGGCTTCGGGCCGCTCGAGCCGCTCCTGCACGACGAGACGATCACCGAGGTGATGGTCAACGGCCCCCGCCACATCTACATCGAGCGGGGCGGGAAGATCGAGCGCATCGACAGCGTGTTCCTGAACGACGAGCACGTGCTGCGAATCATCGACCGGATCATCAGCCCGATGGGACGGCGCATCGACGAGTCGAGCCCGCGCGTCGACGCCCGGCTGCCCGACGGCTCGCGCGTGAACGCCGTCATCAGCCCCCTGTCGCTCGTGGGGCCGGTGATCACGGTCCGCAAGTTCGCCGCCCGGCCGTTCACGGTCGACGACCTCGTCCGCTTCGGCACGGCCACCGCCGAGATGTTCGATTTTCTGAGGGCCTGCATCGAGGCGCGGCTCAACGTCTTCGTGTCAGGCGGCACGGGCTCCGGCAAGACGACGACGCTCAACGTCCTGTCGACGTTCATCCCGGAGGACGAGCGGATCATCACGATCGAGGATGCCGCCGAGCTGCAGCTCCGCCAGGCGCACGTGGTGACCCTCGAGTCGCGCCCGTCCAACATCGAGGGCCAGGGCGAGATCACGATCCGCGACCTGCTGCGGAACGCCCTCCACATGCGCCCCGACCGGATCATCGTCGGCGAGTGCCGCTCGGGCGAGGCCCTGGACATGCTCCAGGCCATGACCACCGGGCAGGATGGCTCCCTGTCCACCGGGCACGCCAACAGCCCGATGGACATGCTCCGCCGCCTCGAGACGATGGTCCTCATGACCGGCTACGAGCTGCCGCTCCGGGCTATCCGCGAGCAGATCACCTCCGCCGTCGACCTGATCGTCCATACGGCCCGCCTCAAGGACGGGAGTCGCAAGGTCGTCAACATCACCGAGGTCTACGGGATCGAGGACGACCAGATCCTGACCCAGGACATCTTCACGTTCGAGCAGACCGACTTCAAGGACGGGAAGATCGAGGGATTCCTCAAGCCGACGGGGATCCGCCCGACATTCATGGGGAAGTTCAAGGCAAGCGGGATCGAGCT
>CAVRZM010000008.1:0-528585 GCA_963725735.1 uncultured beta proteobacterium
GGTCAAGCCGCTCCGAAGTGGTCAGCTAATATTCCAAGGGCAGCCGTTCGCGACGCGCGGGAGGTCAGTCGTCGCAGAGGACCTGCCCATCAGGCGGGAACTTGCCGCAAGACGTCGCCGATGGGTCCGGGAGGAACAAAGACTGGAGGCTGGAATGGTGCCTCGTGAATCGCCAACAGCGCCAGCACTGTTACAGCAGCGACCGTGAATATGCCAAGCGCGGCCATCTGCGGACGGGGCTTCTCCAGATGTACCACGGCGATCGCGATTTGGGTAATGAGAGCAAGCAGCAGGACTGCCGCCCACTTCGTCACGACGGTCCGGTCGTCGCTCAGAGCGATCCGGATTTCGTGGGCAGCGCGGACTCTCAGCACCATGTCCAGCATGGTTCTTTGGACGCTGGCGTCCTTGGCGTTCGCGGGTTGCGCCACCTCTCGCAACAGTGCATTGAGCGCCGCGTCCGTCTTGGCGGACCTCTGCTGCACGGCAAGCCGAGGCCATTCGTCATCGACGACTGCGCTGACATAGCCGCGAATCGCGGATCGTAGGTTCTGGTCGTCCGACCCGCTCGCGGCGCCGAGACTGTAGAGGCCCATCAGCGTGTCGCTTTCAGTGAACACGATCCGCTCCGCTTCCTTGTTGCGCTCCCAGACGTCGTTGGACAGGAAAGCGATAAGCAACCCGAAGACAATGGCGGTAGAGCCAAAGAAAGGGGCGACGACGCCTTTGAAACTCCGGATCTGCCCGCTTAGCCTTGATCGAAACGACAGCCATACCATGAGTCCTGCCGCGCCGAGATAGAAGGCGAAGAGACTTGCGAAAATTGCAACCACAGGCAATGCGAGCCACGCCGTGAACCAGCTTTGCATCTTGCCTCCCAAGAACTTGAGCTTGAGCGACTGCTAGCCTATTAGCGCTTGTTCCTTTCGCCAATTGGCGAGGCAGCTGCCGCTCGTCGCAGCCGCCAAGTGAAGGCGGAAAGACCCTCGAGTTCCAGACTTTGCCCGCACCGCCGCAGCGGCTGGCGCCGCCTCACGAATGGCTTGCGCAGCAGAGCCAGGGCCCAGCCCCCATTTTGAACCAATCTTCAAGGATCGCGTGCTACGCCGAAGTTGCGCACTCGTACAGCCATCTCCGCTGGCGCGATGTCCGCCATTTGGTAAATGCCATCGCATCAGTCGGCGACCGCTTCTGGCCAATGCTGTTGAAAAACGCCATGTTTGTGCGAGGCGACGGTGCCGCGGGCTGTCAGCGGAAGTGGATCAGTACTTGAGGGATCTCTTTTTGGAGCGGCGACGCAGTTCGTCGCCAATTCAGATTGCCATGTTGGTCACTTCTGGTTCTGCTAGGAACAATCGCTTCGCCATTCGTCGTAGGTTCTGCGCGGTCGCCGCCAGTAGAAACTCGTCGTGAGCACCGTTCGGCCCACGCAGGCGCAGTCGATCAACCCTCAGGATGCGCTTGAGGTGCGCGAAGAGCATTTCCACTTTCTTGCGATCCTTGCGTGATTGCTTGTAGGCATCGGTCTTGGCGATGTCACGAGCGACATCCCGCGCAGATTCATGCACGCTCCGAGCAATCTTGCGACTCGGAGTGTTCGGACAGCAATGTGACTTCATTGGGCACTTGCTGCAAGCGGATTGGCTGGCGTGATAGATGATGGTGTTGGCTTTGGTAATGCGCGTTCGTGGGCGCTTGAAGGTCCGCCAATCGCTGCGCAGCGGCTGCCCCTGTGGGCAGCGATATTCGTTGGCCGGTTTATCCCATTCGAAGTCGCTGCTGGATAGCGTTCCATCGTCGCGTTGTGTCTTGTCCCACACCGGCACATGCGGCGCGATACCTTTATCGTTGACCATCCAGCCCAGTAGCTCGGCATTACCGTAGGCCGTGTCGCCGATCAGCCGTTCCGGCTTCAGGTCGAACCGTTCCTCCACACGCTCGATCATCGTCCGTGTCGCCTTGACGTCGGCCGTTCGAAAAGCAGGCGTCGCTTCGACATCGAGAATGATGCCGGCCTGAACGTCAATCAAGTAGTTGGTCGAGTAGGCGTAAAACGCCGGGCCATCGACCGCCGTCCAACGCGCACCGGGATCCGTCGGCGAGATCGACGCCGGAGCGCTGGCCGGCTCACCTTGTACATCCAGTGCCGCCAGATACTCGCGCACCGCCCGCGTCGCGTGCTGCGGGTCGCGTAGGTCATCAGTACCCTCACGCGCCGTACTGCGGCTGCGATTGGCGTCGGCCTTGATCACGCTGGCATCGATGGCAAAGCCTTCGCCACCCACCAATCCTTCCTTCATGCACCGCTCGACGACGCACTCGAACACTTGGCGAAAGGCGTCACTCTCTCGGAAGCGGCCATGACGGTTCTTCGAGAAGGTGGAATGGTCTGGGACTGCATCCTCCAGGCCGAGGCGACAGAACCAGCGATAGGCAAGGTTGAGATGGACCT
The DNA here is from genome assembly GCA_963725735.1 of uncultured beta proteobacterium. Taxonomy (GTDB): domain Bacteria; phylum Pseudomonadota; class Gammaproteobacteria; order Burkholderiales; family Casimicrobiaceae; genus VBCG01. The sequence goes on from CAVRZM010000008.1 coordinate 2,453, forward strand.
CTTCGCATAGTCGGCGCTCGGAACGAATGCCGAAGCTGTAACCGACGATCAGCATCCGCACCATCAGCTCAGGATCGATCGACGGCCGCCCGGTATGGCTGTAGAACGGCGCGAGGTGTCGTCTCAACTCGCCAAGGTCAAGGCAACGATCGATCCCTCGCAGCAGGTGATCCGCCGGAACATGGTCGTCGAGCTTGAATGCGTAGAACAACGGCTTCTGACCGCTGGTACGTTGTCCCATCATCGCCGTCGCCCTCCCTCGAACGCCTTGCTCTCAGCATAGCCAGCAGGCGCCCACTTTCAAGGGAGTTTTTCAACAGCATTGGCCGGTCGCCGGCATTGACGCGATTTTATCGAGTGACCGCTGTACAACCCGGCGCAGCCATCGAGGTGTGAAGGGCGCCTGCGGATCGTAGTGCCGCCGTTCAGCGCCGTGGCGTGGGTGACTCTGACCGACCCCATGCCGACGTTGGTCGGAGCGGGAAGCGGACATTGAACTGCGACGCGAATGAGGGCGTGCGCGCGAACAGGTTGTCAAGGCGGATCATCGTGCGCTTCCGTTCGAACACGAACCCAGAGACGCGGGCCTCCGCTACATGGCAGGCCAGGCGACCGCGGCTGGCCGAGATACGCATGGAACTGGAGGCTGCTCACGATTCCAATGCAGTCCAACTGGGCTTCCAAGTCAGGTAGCAACCGGCTCGATTGACGTTGGCGGTCCGAGCGCAGGATCTGCGCTCGTCGACACGGCCAGTCCGACCTCGTGGCCGCCTGTCGGCACGTCGATGCCGTTCGCACGCGGGCCTGTCCGACTGCCGCCAGGGCGGCAAAAGCATCGGGCAGCGATGGATTAATTGTGGACGAGCCGCTGTTCTCTGCATGCTGGGCTGGAGCCCGGTAGCTAATTGTCCATTGGCATCGAGGTAACTCGTCGGCCGGCGAGGAAACGGCCGACCACTACGCATCCTCGCGTTGCAACGCTTGGCCTCGGGGTGTCATCTGCATGAAATCGCTACACAGCAGGCTCCGCTCGTTGCTTGCCCCCCTCTTGATGGCTGTCGCCGGAAGCGCGTTCGCCGGAGACTGTGCCCTCGGCAAGACCAAGTTCGCGCAGGTGTGCCAGACCTGCCACACCCCCGCAGAGCGGCAAGGCAGGACAGTGGCGCAAATTTCCGCCGCGCTGAAGGGCGGCGTACCGGCCATGGCGGGCTTGTATCCCACGGTCGTCAACGACGTCGACATCGACAACATCGCGACTTACCTTTCCATCTTTCCCGCGAGCTGCCCCGTCGCCGTCGCCAACGTGTCCGCGACGCCCACCTCGCTGGCATTCGGCAGCGTGACCGTCGGCTCGACGAGCGGCGCGCAAACCATCACCGTGTCCAATACCGGTGGCGCAAGCGCGACCAACATGTCCTATCCGGCGGCGCCAGCAGATTTCACCAAGGGCGGCACTTGTTCGAGCGCGACGTTGGCGGCGGGCGCGACCTGCACCGTCACGCTCGCCTACAGTCCATCGGCGGCCGGTAGCGATGCAACGACCTACACGATCTCCGGCGGCGGGGCCGCAATCCCGATCGCGCTCTCGGGGACGGGGGTTGCGCCCACCGTGGCCAACGTCGTCGCCGCTCCCGCGTCGCTTGCCTTCGGCTCCGTCGGGATCGGGTCCACGAGCGGGGCCCAGACGATAGCGGTGTCCAATACCGGGACGGGTGCCGCGACCGACATGTCGTACCCGGCTGCGCCGGCCAAGTTCAACAAGAGCGGTTCCTGCGGCAGCGCCACGTTGAATGCCGGCGCGTCCTGCACGATCGTCTTCACGTATTCGCCGACGAATGCGATCGCCGACAGCGCAGTCTACGCGTTCACGGGCGGCGGCGCGTCGATCAACGTGGCGCTTTCCGGCACGGGCACCGCGGCCCCGACGGCTAACCTGTCGGCGTCGCCGCCGCTGGTGGCATTCGGCAACGTCACTGTCGGCGAGACGAGCGGCGCGATCGCGGTGACGGTCACCAATGCGGGAGGCGCCGCGGCATCAGGCATCACGTTCGCAAGCATAAACACCGCACGCTTCGTGGTGAGCAGCAACAGTTGCGGCGCGTCTCTCAACGCAGGTGCGTCGTGCTCGTTCAACGTTGCGTACGCCCCCAACGCCGCGGGCGTGGACGAAGGCGCCGCTACCTTGATCTACGCGGGCGGCAGCACCCTGTCGATCTCGTTCAGCGGGACCGGCGTGCCCGCCACGACCCCGTTGCCCGTCAACATCAACCAGCAGGGGCTCACCGGGTCCTGGTACCAGGCCGCCACGAGCGGGCAGGGCATCGAGTTGGAAGTGTTCAAGGACCTGATAGGCGCCGGCACGGGCTACCTGCAGGGCAGCTGGTTCACGTTCGACGCCAACGAGAGCGGTAGTGCCGATCACGGCCGCTGGTACACCTTCGGCGGCAACGTCGCTGCCGGAACGAACACGACCTCGTTGCCGCTGTATCAGAACCTCGGCGGCAATTTCAACGCCCCACCGGTGACCACTGCGGTCCAGGTCGGCAACGTCACGATGACGTTTGCCGATTGCACGACGGCCCAGTTCACGTACACGTTTACGAACGGGACGGCGCGCAGCGGAACGGTGCCGCTCGCCCGTCTCACCCCGAACGTGCTTTGCGGACCGGCCGAAAGTCTTTCGGAACCTTCCGATTTCGGGTTGTCCGGCAACTGGTTCGATCCAGCGAAAGGGGGCCAGGGAATCGTCGTCGAGGTCAATCCGGTCGCCGGCGTGATGTTCCTCGCGTGGTACACCTACGCCATCGACGGGCAGTCGCAAGGTGCCGCGGGGCAGCGCTGGTTTACCGGCCAGGCAGCCTACACCCGGGGAGCGCGCACGATCCCGGTGCTGCTGTACGAGACGACCGGCGGCATGCTCGATCGTACGTCGCCTAATCCCATAACCGCCCAGGTGGGGACAGCAACGCTTGTCTATGCCAGCTGCAATTCGGCGCGAATGACGTACGCCTTCACCGCAGGATCGAACGCGGGCCAGGCGGGCAGCATGAATCTTGCCCGGGTGGGCCCCGTCCCGGGAAGCTGCGCATTTTGAACGCGCTCGACGCTTGCTCACTGCGGGGCGCATCGACGTCGGGGTAAAAGGAAACCGGTCGCGTTTCCGGACTTTGGCCGCAGATCAGAAGCTCGACTCGGCGTCGCGTTTTGGGACGACTGCTTACAAGCATTGGGCGGCAATGCTGACCGGCTGCTAGTGTGCGGGTGCCGCCGCATGAGCGACGCCCGCACTCGGCAGAAGCCGACCCACAGCAGCAGGTCGATCGATTCGGCGACCAGTCGCAGATCACTTCAGGTCCCGATCCGAACCTGCACCGAGCTCACGAACCAACGAAAGTGCGACTCGCTCTTCACTCCGACGTCGTTGAGCTTCGACGTGTCGGCGCCGAAGGTGCCAATCTGCACCACCACCGACTGTCCGGCGGCGATCGGGCCGGACGTCAGCGACTGCGCGAAATAGTGCCGACCGTGAACGAGATAGTCGCGGTCAACCGTCGCGTCGTCGCCGTCGAAATCGGTGCGAAAGTCCGACATTAGCGCATCGGCGCCAGGGAGCGTGTTGGGATGCAGCACGTCCATCGAGATGGAGTTTTGCTGCCAAGTGGTCGACTCTGAAAATCCCCACTCGTCGTCCATCTCGACGTGATGGTGGGCCACCGCGCTTTGCACATCGACGAGGATCTCGACCAGTCCCGCGATCGGGGCCTGGAAGCCGAACGCGATCGCGCTGAACACGCCGAGCGCGCCGAGCTCGTATTCGTTCTCGTCGTGCGACGTGAGCATGGCGCGGTAGCCGATCATGCCCGCCGCGGGATCGACGAAGTGGATGCGATCGGCGGTGTACCCCTGCGTACACGAACTCGCGAACTGGAAGTTGAAGCCAAAGAACGGCGGGCGGAAGCAGAACCACCGATGCGGGTCGTTTGGATTCTGCTCGAAAACGAGATCGCCCCAGGGTAGCGCGCGTGTGTTGAGTGGCGAAAGCTTCGACCAGCGGTCGAGATGGCCGTCCATCGAAAATCCGGGCAGGATTTTTCTGCCAGCGCCGGTAACGAGCGCTTGGTTTTGTCGATCGAACTTGCGTCCGATCGCGCGAAGAGCATCGGCGCTGCTCCCCAGCTTCTTGAGGACGGCATCCAGCCTTCTCTTTCTCGCCGCGTTTTCCTTACGGTCGTCGCGACCGGGCTTCAACGGAGGTTGCCAGAGCTCGCGATAGGCAAGCCTTTCGCGTGCCATCGCATCGCGAAGCATGGTGTAGTTCTTCTCGCCAAGGCCTTTGCGCACGGCGGCATGAAAATCGGCGGCAAGCTTGGACGCCGCCTGGTCGCGGCTCTCGAACGCCTTGCGCCGCTGCTCGTTGCTGCTGGCCAGGGCTGTTGCGTAGGCCTTGCGGTCCTGCACGCGGAATGCGTCGAGGAAAGGCAGGCTTTGCGATGACTCGATTCGGATAGTCACGGCGGCGACCCCCTTTCGTGTCCTTGGTTTCGGGAGGTTAGATTACTGGCAACGACAAGCGAGAGAAACGCCAGTCCGCGTGCGAGACCACAATAAATCCAACGCCTCGACCCGCGGTCCAAATTAGGGTAGCACGACGATGCCGGTCCGAAGCGCGAACGACCGCAATGAACGAGATGCTTGACCGTCCCGAGCTGCCCGGACTCAACTGGTCGTCGCAACACCGCTTCGATGCGCAGAGCGTAGCACTTCATTGAGTGCTTCGGCGGGTGTACGCCAGCCGAGGGTCTTTCTGGGCCGTGTGTTCAATGCAAGCGCCACCGCCTGAAGTTCGCTCGTGCGGTGGGCGCTGAGATCGGTCCCTTTCGGAAAGTACTGTCGCAGCAGGCCATTGGTGTTCTCGTTGGTCCCGCGCTGCCAAGGACTTTGCGGGTCGCAGAAATACACCTGCAGCCCGGTGTCGATGCTGAGACTGGGCATGCTGACTCATCTCCGCACCTTGGTCCCAAGTCAGCGAGCGCCGCAGCTGCTCTGGTAGCGACGCCATCGCTTGCGTGATCGCGTCGCGTACGGCCTCGGCGCCGTGTCCTGCCAGTGCCGGCCCGTTCTTTTCGCGTACTTGATCGCCGTGCCCTGGCAGGCGACGGCAAGTGCAGCAACATCGTGAACCGCGTCGTTCGCTCGACCAACGTTCCAATGGCGGAGCTGGCCAGCCCCAGGATGAGGTCGCCTTCCCAGTGGCCGGGAACGGCGCGATCGTCGACCGTGGGCGGACGCTCGCTGATGAGAATCTCCGGCGTGATGAAGGACTTGCCACGACCGCGCGTGCGCTCCCTGGGCACGCGCAACGCTCGTCCTGTGCGCAAGCAGGCGGTGAGCTCGCGTCGAAGAGCGCCGCGCCCTTGGATGTACAGCGCCTGGTAGATCGCTTCGTGGCTGATGCGCATCGAAGTATCGTCGGGGAAGTCGATCGGCAGGCGGTGAGCGATCTGTTCCGGACTCCACGCCCGCGACCATCGTCGGTGCTGCCTTGGCCCATGGCGCCGCCCGTTCCACGCCACCTCGGGGCCAGCGATCGCCTTCCCGGCAGGGGTGACGACCTTGCCGGACAGCCGGTCCTGGACGTAACGGCGCAGACCAGCGTTGGTCGCCAGTTTGGCACGCTTGGGGCGCCGTGCGGCCCGATCAGCATGCCACTGCGCCGTGGTCGCTCGGTACTCGAAGCCTCCGCCGCGGGTGGCGGCGTTTCGCCGCAACTCGCGCGAGATCGTCGATGGGGAGCGCCGGAGTTGCCGCGCGATCTCTCGAACTCCCTCGCTGCGGGCACGCAGCAAAGCAATCTGCTCTCGCTCAACCAACGACAAGTATCGTCCCGATGCCGGCGGTGACGACGGCGCAAGATGCGATGGCGGCATACCTCCACACTCCCGAAACCATCTGACCCCAACCGCCGGCGACACTCCCGCTCCTCTGCGCTGCCTCTTCGCTCGAGCATCCGTCGGCGATCGCCTGCCAGAACGGCCGCCGCTCCGATCGATGCAGCACGGGAGGTCGCCCTGGCGACCGCATCTTTGCACGTCCGGCTCGATCTGCTCCACGCTTTCTTGTACCCATCAACACCTCCGATCAGGAAGTGTTGCGACGATGGGTTGAATTCACCCTGGCTGCCCTGATCGGTATTCATGATCTCCGGCACGCCGTGGTTGGCGATCGCCTCCTCCAGCGCTTCGATGGCGGCATCCGCGGCCAGGCTGATCGACAATCGCCACGCCAACACCCGCCGGCTGGCCCAGTCGAGCACCACGGTCAGATACACGAAGCCGCGCCGCATCGGAATGTAGGTCGTGTCCATCGCCCACACCTGGTTCGGCCGATCGATAGTCAGTCCGCGCAGCAGATACGATCGCCCATTCGGCGCATCAGCGTCGCCACATGCTTGCGACCGACTGGGATGCCCTCTCGATTGAGCAGGTCGCGCAGCATCCGGCTGCCGGCGAAGGGATGCTCGAGGTGCCGCTCGTCGATGCGCCGCATCAACGCCAGATCCGCGTCCGAGGTCGGCTGCGGCTGGTAGTAGACCGTCGAGCGTGCCAGGTCCAGCAGCTGCGCCTGGCGCACGATCGGCAACTCGTGCGTCGCGTCGATCATCGCTTTGCGCTCGCATCGCCGATGCGTCCGAGCGCGCGCCGGCCAAAAAATCGTTCTCCAAAGCCAACTGCCCGATCTTGGCGTGCAGGGTCTTCGCGTCCGGACCGGCCTCTCGCTTCTCGGCGGCGGTGGCGAACACCTCGGCGGTACGCTCCAGCAGCTCCAGCCGCCACTGCCCGCTCTGGTTCGGATGGACCTTGTACTGCTCGGCCAGTTCGACCAGGGTCTTTTCACCCCGGACCGCGGCTAACGCCACTGTGGCCTTGAACTTTTCTGAATGGTTCCTGCGCGGTCGTTTCATCGTCGCTCCTCGGCGACAACGTCGCCCATTAGAGCAGAGCTTCCACTTACCCGGCTGTCCGACTATCCGGAGCCACTTCTCGTGAGCAGTCGTACCTCGAAAGCCACAACCGGTTAGCTTGCAAACGAGGAGGGGTCCATATACGGATCTTCGACCGCGAGCCGGGAACCAGTCATTGCGGCAGGCAGTGCGTTATGTGCGGCCATTTACGACTGCGATGAGAGGCACATCGCGCCGGAAACGAGTGAAGTCGCACAATCGCGTATCACTGGCTCGCACCAGCATCGGCGGTGGCTCGAGCGCCCCCTCTGGATCTAAATGGGTCATCCGGTTCCAGCCAGACCCCCGAGGATGTTCTTCCGAACTGCGAGGCTATGGAGAAGTTCCTGCAACCGACGGCGTCGTCAGCGCTGCTATTGCGGAAAGTTACCGAACGCTGCATACGCCTTTGCGAACGGAGGCTTGAGCCCGGCCCCGGCCTTCGCGATACTCGGTCCCTTTCCGTCGTCAAGCGCCGCCGCCAGCGCATCCAGGGCCTGATCTTCGGCAGCGAGGGCGGCGACGTAACTCTCGAGCCTCGTGCCATCGAGCGAGTAGTCCGCCGGGTTCCAAGTGGCCGCTTTGACGCTGCTCCATTGCGCGCGTGCCTTCTTCAGCAGGGATAGGAGCGTGGTAATTTGGTCGGGGCTTGCGGCGGCGGCCGTTCCCGGCTGGGCCGTTGCGATGATGGTTTCCATCGTGGCGTGGAAATCCGTCAGCAGGTCCGGTTGATAGGCAACCTTCATCGCCTGCCGCTGGTGCCAGAGCGCGTGCCGCACGTCTTCCTGCGCGTTGTGCGCGTCGGTGGCCTTCCCGTTCGCCAAGGCCGTGCGGGCGTCGGTATTGGCCTTGTCAGCATCCTCCAGCAGCTTCGTCCAGTCGGCGTTGCCAGGGAAGGCTTTGCGCTGCTTTTCCGCGAAGATCACCCAGGCCTTCTCGTAGGTCTGGTGCGTGGCCTGGGCCTTCGCGAGATCCTTGCCACCCGATGACATGAGGGCCGGAATGTAGGCGCGGTCCAGCGCGGCGCTGTCTGCTGCCAGTGATTGGAGCTCGGCGTTGGCAGTTGCTGCCATCAGCGTGAGTCCGGCCGCAAGCAAGGACTGAAAGAACTTCATGGACATACCTCTTGGTGGTTGGCAATGGGGGGTAACGCAACAACGAGTTGTAGCCGGGATGGACGCCGGCTCTGCTCCCAGTCACCCAGTGATGTTCAGGCAGGAATTGAAACGCAGATCGGTCCACGGAAACCCGCGGGGCAACAAAGCGTTACACGGGATCGAATGCACCTTGAGCGCGATCAATCTCCCTGTCGCGTAGGCGACCCGGGACAGGGATGGCTGGAGTCTGTCGTCGATGCGGTGCCATTCATCGGCGACAATGACGCGAAATGCACGCGGTCGGAGACCGTCGAGGTCGACCTCCCGGTGCACAATGTCCGCACAACCGTCGTGTTCCGCTTTCCGTGGCAGCCCAGGAATCCCCGTCCGACACATTCGATACCGCCTCGCGCAGGCGTTGGCTGCGCTGGGGAGGCGAGATCGCCTTCGCCGTGCTGATCTTGTTCGCCATCCAGTGGTGGCAGGGACGCGACGCACCGCGCGGGACCGCCCCCGAGTTCGCCGGACAGATGGCCGACGGCCGGGCCATGAGCCTCGGCGATTGGCGCGCGGCACACCCTGGCCAAGCGGTCGCGATTTACTTCTGGGCGGAGTGGTGTCCAATCTGCAAGGCTCCAGGAGGGGAACATCGAGGCACTCCGGGCCGGCCATCCCGTGCTCACGGTGGCGATGCAGTCCGGCGGCCCAACGGAGGTGGCGAGGGTCCTGCGGACACGCGGACTCGACTGGCCCACGCTGATCGACGCCAGATGGCGCCATTGCCGCCCGCTACGGTCTGCACGGGGTTCCGGCGCTGGTGGTCGTCGATTCCGCAGGCGACCTTCGTTCGGTGGCCGTCGGCTACACGACGACGGTCGGCATGCGGCTGCGCCTGTGGCTGGCGGGATTGGGTGCCTGACCAAGCCGACTTGATGCTTGCCCTGGCGGTCGTGGCCGGGGGCGTCGTCCTCGTCGCCCTGCTGCGCGCGATGTTGCACCGTGGAATCCGCGCCAGCCTGGCCGCACCGCGGATCGAGCACGATCGGACCCCGGCAGACTTCGGCCTGCCGTTCCAGGCGTTGCGCATCGGCACGGCGAATGCGCGCAGGGTGCACGCGTGGCTGGTAGCGCCGGCGTCAGGCTGCGGGGTGCCCGGCCCGGCGGTTGTCGTGATGCACGGCTGGGGAGGCAATGCCGCAATGATGCTGCCGCTTGCGCGGCCGCTGCATGATGCGGGATTCGCCGCTCTGTATCTGGATGCGCGATGTCACGGTGCGAGCGACGACGACAGCTTCGCCTCGCTCCCCCGCTTTGCGGAAGACCTCGAGCACGCGCTGGACTGGCTGGAGCAGCAGGAAGGAATCGATCCCGCACGCATCGGCGTGATCGGGCATTCGGTCGGTGCAGGGGCCGCGCTCCTCGCTGCCTCCCGCCGTCCCCGGCTTGCCGCAGTGGTCAGCGTGTCGGCATTTGCCCATCCGGCGGCGATGATGCAGCGCTGGTTGGCGGCCAAACGAATCCCTGCACGGACCGTCGGCCGCTACATTCTCGGGTATGTGCAGGAGATCATCGGTCACCGGTTCGACGACATCGCCCCTGTCGCCACCATCGCCCGGGTGCGCTGCCCGGTCATGCTCGTGCACGGCGCCGCCGATGACGTGGTGCCGCTCGACTGAAGCGCGGGAGATTTTCGCGGCTCGTGGCGATGCGCCCGTCGTACTGCACATCGTCGACGGTATCCACGACTCGTTCTCCGACCTCGAGCGACACATGCAGGACGTGATCGCGTTTCTGAGCGGCGCGATGCAGTCGGGCGCGGCGGGACCGACGCGCTGTGCGATGTGACTCCCCGGCGACGCCGAGTGGAACCAAGCGTCGGCGAACCGCTGGCGGCGAGGCGAAATTGCCTTACGGTCGATGGCATCGGCCGGAAGGCCCCGTTCAAGCTTCAGAAGATCTGTTCACGGCCTTCGATCGCCGGTGTCCTGTTGCCGGCGACGATGCGCCTCGCCGTGTGGGACCCACGGGCAAGGCGTATGACACCTCAATCTCGCCCGGCGGCGGCACTGACAGGCGCTCTTGCGGATGACCGCTTTCTTGGGGCGCGGAGGACTGCAACGGTTCGACTTCCGCCGAATGCGGGCGTCGCCCATTCGGCAGCACGCGGCCTATTCTGTTGAAAAACTCGATCGGTGCTTTTCCGGCGACGATTTTGGGGGTCTCAAACCATCACCCGATCAAATTGCGTCGCTCTGAGCGTGTTCTAGAGGGTCGACTTTTTCGGGGACGCGCGACTCAGACATAGCGGGTGAGTTTTTCAACAGAATAGGCCAGGACCAGTCATCAGCAACGGACTGACACCTTTCCACTTAGCCGACCTTCGCGCCTTGGCGACCTGACAGCAGGTATTAATGTGCGATAGAAATGGGATCTGCCCCCCAATCCGGTGCGAACGATGAACACGAGGTGGCTCAGCAAGCAGTAGCTCATCAGCGTGCCCAGGAAAGCGGCGTCCAGGCGATGGGCACGAATTGTCTCAAAGTGTCTGGCGATCTTGGGGGAGGTCTTCCGAGTCACCAACAGCCAATCGACTGCAGGGTAGACGAAGTGTCGATCCGGTAATGGATTGAAGCACAACGCCGGCATTTTTTGGTAGGGTGCACGAAGTACTGGTGTCGTAGCGCGTTCCATCACCCACACTTGCTTTGGGGAGGACAAATGCCACGTACCATCGCAGCCCTTCTGCTGACCGTCTTCTTCCCGCTGGCGCACGCCGCCACGTTCACGGTCAGCAATCTCAACGACAGTGGTTCCGGAAGTCTGCGGGATGCTATGGCCCAAGCCAACGCGAATCCAGACAGCGACACGATCAAGTTCAGTGTCACCGGGACGATCGTGCTGACGAGCGGGCAGCTTGCGATCAATGGGCCCCTGACGATTGAGGGACCTGGCGCCAGCGCCCTGACGATCGACGGCAATGACGCGAGCCGGATCTTCTCGATCTTCGAGAATGTCGTCGATGTGTGCGTGACGCCGGGCACCGATTTTCCGGTCTCGATCTCCGGGTTGACGCTGACGAACGCGCGGCGCACCAGCGATGCGTCGGGCGGCGCGATCTACAGCGAGAAGACCCTCGCGCTCACGTCCGTCGTCATATTGAACAGTCAGGCCAAGAACGGTGGCGGGGTGTCGTATCAGACGCGATACCCGGGCCAGTCTCTGACGATTACGAACACGCAGTTCACAAACAACGTTGCCCGGCCCTTCGCGAGCTCGACGTCGGGAACCAACGGCGGTGGACTTTTCGTTGGCGAACGCTGTGCGACGACGGCGAATGCCGGCCCGGTCACCATTGCGCGAAGTGTGTTCTCCGGCAATCACACGCAGCCTACGGTCTTTCTCAGTTCGAGCGGCGCAGGAATTTTCGTCAACAGCTTCGTCGACGTGATGATTTCCGACACGCGCATCACGGGGAACTCGATCGATCCGCCGAACCCGGCGGTCGCCGGCGCGAACTATCGCGGCGCGGGCTTGAGCATCCAAGGTGCCAAGTCCGCGACTGTCGAGCGTTCGGAGATTTCCGGCAATTCCTCTGACCGTAACGGCGGGATCCGGCTGAGTCAGGACCTGGGTACCTTGATGTCGGCCAAGATCATCAACAGCACGATCTCCGGCAACGTGGCGGTTATTCCGCCCGCCGGCGCGTCGGCCTCGTTGGGCGTATCCGGCAATGTCGCCATGCAGCTCTACAACTCGACGCTCGCAAACAATGTGGCACTTTTCGGGTCGGCGGTTGGCGTCAATCTCGCCGCTTCCTCGGGCTTCACCCCATCGCTGACGTTGCAGTCGACCATCCTGTCGAATCCGGCGCTCGCGGCCGACATTGGGCTCGACCCAACCGTATCCTTGGTGACCGTCACTGCGAACCAATCGCTCGTCCGCACGACGGGTTCCGGCGTGACCGTTGCGGGAAGCGGCAATGTGTTGGCATTCGATCCGATGCTCGGTCCGCTCGCATTTAACAGCGCAACGACCCGCACGCACGCGCTCTTGACCGGCAGCCCCGCGATCGACGGGGGCAGCGACCCGCTGAATTTGGTGACCGACCAGCGCGGGACCGCGTTTCCACGCGTGGTAGGCGGGAAGGCGGACATGGGTGCATTTGAATACAGCCCCGTCGCCGGGCCCAGCAGCTACTCGCTTGAATACGTGCAGAAGGCTTACGTGGCCTACTATGGCCGACCCGCGGACCCCGCCGGGCTCGACTACTGGGCCGCGCGAATGGACGCGTCGGGGGGGACGCTCGACGCGATTATCGCCGCATTCGGCACGTCTGCCGAGTTCACTCAAAGGTATGGCGGATTGAGCAATGCGGAATTGGTCACCACCATCTATCGCCAGGCGCTCAGCCGCGATCCTGATCCTGCCGGGCTCGACTTTTACGTCAACGCGCTTGCCACAGGTCAGAAGACGTTGCAGACGATTACATTGGACGTCATCAATGGCGCCGTCGGTCCGGTCGATTCGGCAACGGTGGCAAGCAAATTGGACGTGGCGGGCTATTACACGTCTCGGGTGCTGGGCGGCTGCCCCTACGGCACCGCGCAAGATGGTGTGAATGCCCTCTCCGGGGTGACGGGAAATCCGTTGACGGCGGCGATAGCCAAGGTGGCAATTGGGAGCCGGTGCGCGCCGTAGGTGTATGGCCCGCTACAAAAGAGCTTCAGCGTAAGCAGAAGCTAATTCAGCACCGACAACAAGCCCCGCCAGTGCGGGGCTTGTTGTCGGTGCGATGCATTGTGCGGAAAAGCCGCAACTCGACCGGGCCGTGGAAACCACCTGCCTTGCGATCTCGTTCTACAAGCGGTGCAGTTCGAGACGGTCAGGGACCACGTGTCCCAGCTAAGATTGGACCAACAGAGGGGCTTGATCATGGCGTGGCCCGTGCCGGGGCTGTATGACAACGCGTACCGGTGGACGCAACGCGGGGCGACGTTTCTGCTTCTGTGCGCATCCTTTGCGGCCCGCGTTGAGCCGCTGAGCTTGAGTGTTTAGCGTCTCCTTTCCGGAGCCGTTTGAACGACCGCTTCCTGCAAATTCGAAGGACCGCAACGGGTCGAGACTTAACTGTCGCTGACCGGCCATGAGCGGTTCTTTGATTGCTGAACTATGGCCTGTTCACACTATGCGCAACCCATCGGCGATGAGCGCGAAGTTGATGAAGGCCATGAACATGACATCGAGTTTCTCGAATCGCGAAAAGATGCGGCGAAACCCTTTGAGTCGACGGAACAGGCGTTCGATCTCGTTGCGCCGCTTGTACATGACCCGGTTGTACTCCCATGGCGTGATCCGATTCTCCTTGGGTGGTACGACGGGGATGAAGCCAAGATCGAGCGCCAGTTGCCGAGTCTCGTCACCTTCGTATGCCCTGTCCATCAGCAGGTGCAGCGGCCAGGGCGCCTTGCCCAGAGTGCGTAGCAGCTTGCGACCCTCGGGCGCGTCGTGGGCCTGGCCAGGCGACAACGAAAACGTTATGGCCGTTCGAGCATCCGCGGCAACCATATGAATCTTGGTGGTCCATCCGCCGCGGGACTTGCCGATGGCTTGGGGGCCGTTTTTTTTAGAGCCCCTGTGCCGTCCGGGTGCACCTTGACGGCGGTGCTGTCCAAGGCCACCGCCTCGATCTTGATCCGGACGATCTGATCGTGCTGCAACTGTGCGAACACCCGATCCAGCACGCCGCTCTTCGACCAGCGATTCATGCGGGTGTAGATGGTGTGCCAGTTGCCGAATCGCTTGGGCAAACCGCGCCATTTGCACCCCTGCTCGGCCACATACAGAATCGCGTTCAACACCCGCAGATTCGACAGGCTCACGTTGCCACGCTGAGTCGGCAAACAGTGCTCGATCAGGCGGTACTGCGCTTCGGTGATTTCCATCCGCGCAGTATCTCACAAACATGACCATTAGTGTTAACACGCCCTAGCTTGGACAACTCAGGCGGCCAACGGTGATCGCCAGCGCATCCGCAATCGCCGTGTCGACCGTGGTGACGATGAGGCTCAATTCGTCGGACGGGTTCGGCGTCATGCGGGTGGCGGAAAATAATTCGCGACGGCGTCATACCCGCGCATCGTTGCGAACCGAGCGGAATGTCGAATGGCTTTACATGTGATCACTGGGAAGCACGGCATGCGGTTCACAACGTGTTGATTTAACTTCAATCCCATCTAGTGGACTGTAACACTTAAAACGGTAGTATCATCATGCCTGCGGAGGGCCTGATGAAACTCACCAAGAGCGAGCAAACTGAATTGCGGCGACAAGCGAGCGCCAGGAACGGTCGAGCGGATTCGGCGCGCCGTGCGCGGCTGGTCCTGCTGTTGGCCGAAGGCTGCACCTGGGCGCAGATCCGGACCAAGCTTGATTGCGCCGACAGCTACATCAGTCGCTGGAGCCAGCGCTTCGAGGCCGAACGGTTGGCTGGCCTGTTTGCACGGCATGCGGGGCGCGAGCGCTTCAAGGTTACGGATCGGCTGGAGGCACGCGTTCTGGCATGGACGACCAAGCGCAAGCCGGCCGATGGTTCGACCCATTGGTCCTCGCGCAAGCTGGCGGCCGAGCTGGGCGGTGATATCTCGCACATGACGGTGACGCGCATCTGGGCCAAGCACGGGCTGAAGCCGCACCGGCTCGAGGGCTACATCGCGTCCAATGATCCGGACTTCGAGACCAAGGCCGCCGACGTGATCGGTCTGTATCTGAACCCACCGCAGCATGCGGCGGTGTTCTGCGTGGACGAGAAGACGGCGATTCAGGCGCTCAATCGCAAAGATCCGGTGCTGCCGCTGTCGCCGGGGCGCGCCGAGCGCCACGGATTCGAATACTTTCGCCATGGCACCTTGTCGCTGTACGCGGCCTTCAACACCAAGACTGGCGAGGTGCTGGGCAAGACCGCCGAGCGCCACACCTCGGCCGAGTTCGTCGCGTTTCTCAATGACATCGTGGTCAATCAACCGCGCGGCAAGGAGATCCACGTCATCGCTGACAACCTCTCGGCACACAAGACCAAGCAGGTTGATGCATTCCTGGCAGCGCACTCGAACGTTCATCTGCACTTCACCCCAACGTACTCCTCCTGGCTGAACCAAGTCGAGCTCTGGTTCGCCAAGATCGAACGGGACGTGATCTCCCGTGGTGTGTTTACCTCGGTGCCCGATCTGAAGAGGAAGCTCATGCGTTACATCCGCCAGTACAACACCCAGGCCAAACCAGTGAAATGGAAGTACTTCGATCCATCGCGTCGAATTGCTCCCGATTCAATCGTTACAGTTCACTAGGGTATGGGATTTGCTTTGGTCTTATCGCGCGTGTTCTTCGGGGGGAAGCCGATGAAAACATGGCTTGAATCAATTTGCGCATTTCGGGGAAGCGTAGCAACGCTGAGCGCCGCGGTCGGCTTCGCAGTTTGCCCCATCGGGCCGGCGCATGCGGGACCCGTTCCGCTCGTGAACGCGGGATTCGAAGACGGAACTGTTACCGGCTGGAGTCAGTCGGGCAATACAAGTTACACCGGAGTGACATGTGATTTGTCGAACCCTTCCAGCGCTTACGAAGGCGATTGCTACTTATCTGCTGGGCCGTACGGCTCGCTTGGCTACATATCGCAAAGCTTCGCCGCAAGCGCGGGCGATCAGGTTCTGATCAGCTTCGCATATCAGTCGGAAGTGGGGAACTCAGCGAGCCCATCAGAGTTCTCGGTTGAACTTGATGGAATCTCGCTCCTCGACATTGTAAATCCATACACGGGACCCTTCAGTAGAAGCAATTGGGTATTCATGACAGTCGGCGGCATAGCAAGCCCAATCGCTGGCATGTCGACGCTGTCGTTTAACCTCCGCAGTGACTATTCCTATGTTTACTTGGACGCGGCCAGCGCAGCCATTCCCGAACCCGCGACGCTCGCGTTGCTCGGCCTCGGCCTATCCGGTCTCGCGCTGACGCGACGGCACAAGCTGCTCTAGCATCGCACTCGCACATGAGTCGGCCCGCGCAACGCGGGCCGTTTCGTTTCTGCGAACGTCTGCTGTCTGCGGGGCCGGAATGTCGGCAGCGGGTCGCGTGCGGGCGTACCACTGCGCGCGCCCAGCGTTTGCTGTACGCCCTTTACCGGACGTTGCTACGTCGAAGTCGACCGGCTCTGACCGGCCATAAGCATTCCCAATCTCGTCTGCCCGTTAGCGGATGTTCCTGGTATGTCCGAGGGGGCCGGCTCTTCGCAGGTCCAACTGAATCACATCCTTTGGATGCAGGAAACCAGGATCTTGCCCGATCGTCCGCCGCGCGCGGCGTGCGCCACCGCGTCCTTCAGCTGTGCCAGGGGGTACACCTGCTCGACCGCGACCGCGACCGCGAGCGAGCCGTCGGCGAGCTTGGCCGCCAGCTTGCGGTACAGCGCCGCGATCTCGGCTGGCGCGGTCTCGGCGAACCAGTTCCGCAGCCAAAAGCCCGTCAGGCTCACGCGGCGGAACACCAGTTCGCGGCCATCGATCATGCACGGCTCGCCGCTCAGCAGGCCGTAGTTCACCACCGTTCCGCCATCGACGACGCAGCGCGCAAGCCGCTGGGTCGCCGCTCCGCCGATCGCGTCGATCGCCAGCGCGAGCGTGCCACCGGCGGTCGCCTCGCGCACGCGAGCATCGAGATCCGGCCCGTCGACCAGCACCACGTTGGCGCCGTGCGCGCGCAGCGGCGCGACCAACTCTTGCCTGCGCACCACGCTCACGCTCTTCATACCGGCCTCACGCGCGAGGGTGACTAGGCAGTGCCCGACGCCCGAGTTGGCGGCGTTCTGGATCACCCAATGGCCCGCCTGCGGAGCGACATAGCGGTGCAGCATCAGATACGCGGTCGGCGGGTTGACGCGCAGCATGGCGAGCTGCTGCGGATCGACGCCCGCGGGCAGCGGAAACATAGTGGCCGCCTTGCCGATGGCGCGCTCACGCCATGCCCCCGGCCCGGGCAGCAGCACGCGGTCGCCGGGCTTGAGGTGCGTGACGTCGGCGCCGACCCTCACGATCCCTCCGACGCCCTCGACGCCCGGGATCATCGGCAGCTTGGGTGGCGTCGCGCCGTACCCGCCTTCGAGGTTCAGGACGTCGGCGGGATTGATCGGGAAGAATAGAGGTACGTGTGGGTGTTCACTGTGGCCAAACTCTGATTCAGAACTGACGCGTTACGGGGGGAAGGTCACGAGCAGTCGCTCGCGATAGCGGGCTGGCGGCAGGCTTCCCAGCGCGTCGTGCGGCGTAATTTCGTTGTAGCGCTCGATCCATTCGGAACTGCTCGCGGTACGTGCGATTGAAGCGTTCGATGTAACTGAAAAGGCCGCCCCGCCAAGCGTCTGCTTTCTGGTGACCGCTACGACCGCTCGGGGTCGCAACCGGGCGTGGGAATACGTCACGCTGAATAGCCATGGCCGCGTCATGGCAACGCGATGACGTCAAGTATTCGGTTAAGGCGATATCGCGGGTGTGACGTCGGCGACGATGTCGAATCGGTATCGGTGCGTTAGACTAATGCCTTCAAGCGAGCCGCTTTGGTGCTCCAAATTTCTAGCTGAGAACCCCCTTTCTCTAGCTTTTTTCCAAATGGAACCAAGAACTTGGCGGAAGGCAGTTAGACCTCCCGCTCTCCCCGCGAACGATGTTCTGGGCGCATCAAGCCTGGCCATCTCCCGCAAAGCGGCCGGCACGAGCGCATGCATCTCACCAACGGTCCTGAGACATGGGTAACAGACCGCACCTAAGACATAGGTGACACCCGTGTGCCGAACCGGTTGCCCAGGGGTTGCAGAGTTTTCTGCTCCAGGTCGATTTGGCCGCGATCGTACTGCATGAGGCTGACGATCCAGAAACCCTCGTCACCGGCAGCTGGTAAGTCAGGTCAGGCAACCCTATGCCTCGTCAGCTTGTCGGCATCAATCTCTCCAACGGCAAGCGCAGCTGCGTCGGCGCGCCAGAAAGGAACGCCGAACGCGTTCGGCGACACTCGTGTGCTAGCAGTGGCTGCGCCGAAGCATCAGTGCGCGCTCCCCGACGATGTAGATCAGCGCAGGTGAACGATCCTTCCACTCCGTCGCTCTTTCCCAGCCTCGAGATGCCACCATCGAGTGCTTCGCCAGGTCGCACTTCAACAGGTGCACACGAAGTCGCCAAGGCGATGGCACTGCTGTGGACATACCGGCCGCGGACGGCGATTTTCACCCTCTTGTCGCTGCTCGGACTGAAGCGCGGCGACGGCCGTGCATTCACCCAGGACGACGTCAAGCGCGCTCTCGCCGAGCTTCGCGCGCGAGGCTGGCTGACGGAAGCGCCCAATCGGGAGGGCTATTTCCGGTTGCAAGACGACGTTCGCGGCCGGTTGTACCGCGAGGTGCTCGACGAGACGCCCGTCGCGACCTTGCGCAACGCGCTGCATAGGCTTGATCACTACGGTTCCGGGCAGGCCGGCTTTCACTGGCCGCATTTCGACACGTCGGCCATTGTCGCGCTCGTGCGGCTCGAGCTCTTTTCGGGGACGTCCGCGAAGGAGATCGAGCGCCTGCGCATCCTGGTCCAACGCTCGCAGGATTGGAACGAAACGGTGTGGATAGCCGCACTGTCATCGTTCGATCCGGTGCTGTTCGAGCGGATCGTGCCGGAATGGCGGTGGGGGCTCGCATTTGCGGCCGTCACCGAAACGTGCCGCGAGTGGCGCGCCGACACGATGCCGGTCTGCGAATGGGCGATCGGCAAGCTCGACACCGAGCGACAGCACGTACCGGAGCCGCTGCGTCTCGCGCTCGCCGAGTTGTTCGTGCACAGAGGCGAGCCGATGCGTGCGCAGAATGCACTTGAAACAGTCAACAGCGGAGCGGCCGATGCACTGCGCGCCTGCATGCTGGTTCAATCCGGTCAGTGGAAGGAAGCACAGGTCGCTTTCGAGGCGGCGTTCAAGCGCCGACAAGTCGAAGTCGGCGCGCGCAAGCGCATTCTTCCGGCCGGCGTGGCCTGGCTGTATCCGGTCGCACTGCTTGCGCAGCAGACACCCAAGCACCTCGAGCTGGCGCGCAAGTTCTGCCTTGGCGAGGCCGGAAAGCGCAAGCCAGAGCCCGCACGATGGATGGGGCCGCTTCGTGAATGCGATCGGTGCCCGCCTCGGCGACACAGCGCTCGATCGCAAGGCGTTCGAACTGCGAATGCAGTCGGCGCATCTCGGCCTCGATGCGCTCTGGGAGCTGCTGCTCGCCGCCTGGCTCGGACGCGATGCGCTCGGGTTGAGCCATGCGAAGCGCAGCGATGCCGTGAGCGAATACGCCGACGAGCTTCGCAAGGTACTGCAGCGTTGCCGTTTCGACTGGCTGGTGACGCAGGTCGACGCGGCCGAAGCGATCCTGCGCGGCGACGAGCCGGCGGCCGGCTTCTTCGTGTCGGGCCCGCGCGAGCATTGGCGTGACGTGCTCGCGGCGCTGCAGGCGCTCGGCGCCGGTCAGGCGGACATCGAGCCGCGCGTCGAAGCGTCGCGCATTGTCTGGGCGATTCGCACGGATGGGCGCGGCTCCGTCGAATCGATCGAGCCACTCGAGCAGAAGCGTGGTCCGCGCGGCTGGAGCAAACCCAAGCCGCTGGCTCTTGCGAAGATCGCAGGCAACGAGCGGCTGCCGCCGTGGGACGCGAAGGTCGCGCGGGCGATCCGTCAGGACCGCGTCTATTCGCGACGATGGGACGATCGACCGCGCCGTCGCCATCATGGCGCTGATCGGCCATCCGGCGGTCGTGCTTGCCGATGCGCCGGAACAGCTCGTCGACGTGGTCGAAGGCACGCCGGAGGTCGAGGTCGTGAAGGAGGACGATCGCTATGTGATCCGCGTCACGCCGTCGGTGCGCGCGGACGAGGATTCCGAGCAGCGCTACTGCGACGATACGGCCGCAGAGCGCGAAGCCGAAGCGTTGCGCATGATCACGATCGTGCAGGACACGCCGCAGCGGCTGCGCGTGATTCGCCTCACGGCCGCGCAACGCCGGGCTGCGCAGTTGGTTTCGGGCCGCCTCGCCGTGCCGGCTAGCGCACACGACGAGCTCCAGCACGCGCTGCGCTCGCTCGCCGGCCATTTCCAGGTGCACGCCGATCATGCTCAGGCTGCGCGCGAAGTCGCCGCCGAGTCGCGCTTGCGCGCCGAACTCTCGCCGATCGGCGAGAAGCTGATGCTGCGCCTCGTCGTGGCGCCGCTGGGTGCGGACGGACCGCGTCTTGCGCCCGGCGTCGGGCGAGCGCGGCTGATGGCGGCGATCGGCGGCGAAACCGTCGGCACGCGGCGCGATCTCGCTGCCGAGCGCGCGAGTCTCGATGCGGTGCTCGACGCGTTGCCGTTTCTCGATGAGCCGGCAAGACGCGGCCGCCGGATTCGAATGGCTGATCGACGATCCCGAGAATGCGCTGTGCTGCGGTCGAAGCATTGCCCAGCATCGCCGGCGGTGACCGCGGTCGACTGGCCGAAGGGCAAGGCCGTGCGCGTACAGCCCGTCGACACGCGGCAACTTGCGGTGGTCGTGAAACGCGAGCACGACTGGTTTCGCGTGCACGGGCGCGCCGTTGTCGACGAGAACATGGTGCTCGACTTCCAGACGCTGCTGGCTGCAGCGCACGCGCGCAGCCGCTTCGTGCCGATGGGCGACGGCGTCTACGCCGCACTCACGCATTCGCTCAAGGCAAGACTCGCCGATCTCGCGGCCGTTGCCGAAACCGACCGCGAAGGTGCGCGCGTTCCGCGACTCGCTGCGGCATGGCTGGACGAGGTGCTGGAGAGCGCGCAGGTCGACTCGGATGGCGAATTCCGCGCCGCGATCGATCGCCTGCGCCGCGCGCAGGACGAAACGGCCATGGTGCCCAAGGCGCTGCAGGCCGAACTGCGCCCGTATCAGGAAGACGGCTATCGGTGGGCGATGCGTCTGGCGCAGCGCGGGGCTCGGCGCCTGTCTGGCCGACGACATGGGACTGGGCAAGACGCTGCAGGCGCTGGCGGTGCTGCTCGCGCGCGCCGCAACGACGGCGCGGCGCTGGTGGTCGCGCCGACCTCGGTGTGCGGCAACTGGCTCGCCGAGGCGCGGCGCTTCGCGCCCACCCTGAACGTCGTGATCTACGGCGAGGGCGAGCGCGATGCGCTGGTCGACGAACGCCGGGTCCGATCGACGTGATCGTCGTGTCCTACACGCTGCTGCAGCAGGCGCAGGAGCGCTTTGCGCGCGCGCTCGTGGCACACGGTGGTCGCCGACGAAGCGCAGGCGATCAAGAACGCCGCCGCCAAGCGCTCGCTCGCGGTGTTCGATCTCGCTGCCGATTTCCGCCTCGCGCTTTCCGGCACGCCGGTCGAGAACCGGCTGGCCGAGCTGTGGTCGATCATGCGCTTCGCCAATCCGGGCCTGCTCGGCACATCGGCGCGTTTCAACGAGCGCTTCGCGACACCGATCGAGCGCGACCGCGATCGCGACGCGCAGCACCTGCTGCAGCGGCTGATCGCGCCGTTCGTGCTGCGCCGGACCAAGGCGCAGGTGTTGCAGGAGCTGCCGCCGCGCACCGAGCTCGTACATCACGGTGGCGCCTGGTGCAACGGAGGCCGCGCACTACGAGGCGCTGCGGCGGCAGGCGGTCGCCGAACGCCGACCGCGCGCGATCGACCGAACCCGCCGGCCAGGCGCGGCTCAACATCCTCGCCCAGCTGACGCGGCTGCGCCGCGCGGCCTGCGATCCGCGTCTGGTGAGTCCGGAGCTCGGCGTCGTCGGCGCGAAGGTGCAAGCGTTCGCCGATCTCGCGACCGAGCTCGTCGCCAACGGCCACAAGGCGCTGGTGTTCAGCCAGTTCGTCGACTTCCTCACGCTGCTGCGCGAGCCGCTCGATGCGGCCGGCATCGCCTACCAGTACCTCGACGGCGCCACGCCGGCCGCGGAGCGCACGCGACGCGTCGCCGCGTTCCAGGCCGGCGAGGGCGATCTGTTCCTGATCAGCCTGAAGGCCGGCGGCTTCGGCCTCAACCTGACCGCCGCCGACTACGTGGTCATCACCGACCCGTGGTGGAATCCCGCCGCCGAGGATCAGGCGATGGGCCGCGCGCATCGCATCGGCCAGACGCGGCCGGTCACCGTCTACCGCCTGGTGACGCAAGGGCACCGTGGAAGAGCGCATCGTCGAGCTGCACCAGGACAAGCGCGCGCTCGCAGAGAGCATCCTCGCCGAAGGCGACGCGACACTTCTGCCATCCGCCGACGACCTGATCGCGCTGATTCGCGGCGCGTGACGACTTGTCCCAGGAAGAGTCATCGCATCTTCCGTGCGAACGCCAACTCGCCAATGATCCGCTGCCCCGTTTGATTCCGAGGAACCAGGCCAGCACCGACGGGACGGCGTTACCCTAACGCTGTGACCACGATTTGTGGCGCCGACGCCGTGAAGATTGCCGATTCCCTTCGCGAACCGCCCACGAGGTACGGTTCGTCACGAACCCCAGTGCTCGCGACGCTTGCCTGCTCCGAAGCTCGGCTCCGCCGGGCGGCGATTTACCTCGATGACCGCCGGATGCGTCCTGCGTACGTTTCGGCACTCCGTCGAGCTCTGCCACACATTGCCCTGCCGAGGGTCGTGCACGGAATCCGGCGCGTCTTCGTCGGGCAGCGCACGCAATCGGTGCGCGTCCGGGACGTGCAGACCGAGAGCCGCACCTAGCGGCCTCCGGATTCGACAGGCTTACCATTACGCGCCGGTCGGCGCACGCTGCGTACCGGCCGCAACTTGCCGACGGGCTTCGTGAGAACATCGATCGTCGTCGCGCCGTCGTAAGCGCGGAGCACGAGATCGCGCATGCGGACTAGATGTGCGCGCCATAGCGCCTCGGCCTCGGCGCCCTTGCCGGCCCGCATCAGCTCGACCGCCTTTTCGCGTTCGCGGATGCTGGCATGGCGCAACTTCGCCACCCCGGTGTTCGCGAGCGTGCGCGCGGTGACGTCCTCGTGCTGCCGGCGGATGATGTCGTGGATCAACGTCGAGAGGAGATGGATCGTCGTGTTGCCCGAGTGCCGGGTGAGGAGGCTCGAGAATTCGGCGCTGAGATCGGCATAGCGAATCGGATCGTGCTCGGCCGCGTCGCGCGCCTCCGCCAGGTTCGCCTCCAGGGCCGCCAACCCCTCGGGATCGCGCGAGGCCGCGAGCAGGCCCGCGGCCGGTGGCTCGAGGACAAGGCGCGCGAACCAGACGTCATCGAGCGTGGTGCCCGCGATCTGCAGGAACACGCCGACCTGGCGCGCGGCGGCAGTCAGATCGTTGGCACTCACCCGCGGCCCTCCGTGTTGCCCCCGGCTGATGGTGATGAGCGACTCGGACTCGAGGAGGCGCAGCGCCTCGCGCAGCGTAGGGCGGGAGATCGCGAACTCGGCCTGCAGAACGTTCTCGGGATGCAGCTTGTCACCGGGCCTGAGCCTTCCCGTGACGATCTGGCGTCGCAGCTCGGCGGCAACCAGCTCGGCGGCCTTGGGGGGCCGCGCTGGGCCGCCCGGCGCATGGCCGGCGCCGCCGGCCGTGCGGGTAGAGATCTTATTGGTCATGCATGGCTCGTCGAGTCGGGCGGGGCATTGTAAGCGACCAGCGGGTCGCGCATCCGGCTGTTTCAAATATCTATACAATTGAAAGCAACGCGTGTACAGTTGGCCGCAGACCTGTTCGAGGCCCGAGCACGGCCCGTCTTCCAGGAGGAGTGCATGCATCTTCGATCTCACGCGGCCGTCCTTCCCCTCGGTCGCCTGCTGCTTGCGTTCGCGCTGGCGCTCGTCGGCGTCCACGCGATCGCCGATTCGTCGTTTCCCAATCGCCCGATCCGCATCATCGTGCCGTATTCCGCCGGGTCCGGCAGCGACGTTCTCGCCCGTACCATCGGCCAGGCGGTGTCCGAGCGTGCGCACCAGCCGGTCGTGATCGAGAATCGCGAGGGCGGCGGCAGCCTGGTCGGAACCCAGGAGGCGGCGAAATCGGCGCCCGACGGGTACACGATCCTCATCGTGGCCAATCCGTTCGTGATCGCACCGAGCCAAAGGGCGAAGCCGCCGTACGATCCGGTGGCCGACTTCGCGCCGATCGCCAAGGTTGCCGTGATCCCGCTCGTGCTCGCGGCGAATCCCGATCAGCCGTATCGCGACCTGAAGGAATTCATCGCCTACGCGAAGGCGAATCCGGGGAAGCTCAGCTACGCATCGTCGGGTCCCGGCACCAGCAGCCAGCAGGAGATGGAGGCATTCAAGCAGGCCGCAGGCCTCGACATCGTCGAGGTCGGCTACAAGAGCACCGGCCAGGCGCTCACCGACGTGCTGGGCGGGCACATCCCGCTCTTCCCGGTGGTGGTGCCGAGCGTGCTGCCGCACATCAAGACGGGGAAGCTCCGGCTGCTCGGGGTCTTCGACACGCGTCCGTCCGCGCTGATTCCCGACGTGCCGGCCATCGGCCAGGCACTCGCACTTCCGGGCTACGCGCCCGCGCCGGTGTGGTATGGCTTCGTCGCCCCGGCGGGCACGCCCCCGGACGTATTGCGGACGCTGAATTCGCTCGTCGTGGGGGCGATGGAGACACCGGCGGTCAAGGAGCGGCTCGTGGCACTCGGCGCGGAGCCGATCAGCGTCACCAACGAGCAGTTCGTCACCGACCTCAAGGTGGAGCACCAGAAGGCGACCCAACTCGCCAAGAAGTTCGGCATCGCGAACTGACGCACTTCTCGCCCGCGGCAAGCCGGGTCCGGCCCGCGTCGAGCGATCACGGACTGGCGTCGCCGAGCTTCCTCGCCCGCTCGCGCTCGCGCAGCTCGGAGCGGCGCAGCTTGCCCGTGGTGGTGGTCGGAAGCACGTCCATGAACTCGACCTCGCGCGGGTACTCGTGCGCCGAGAGCCGCTTTCGCACATGCTCCTGCAACTCGTGCGCCAGCTCGGGCGTCGGCGCGAATCCTTCGCGCAGCTGCACGAACGCCTTCACGATCTCCCCACGGATCGGGTCGGGGCTGCCCACCGCTGCCGCCAGCGCCACCGCGGGATGTTGCGCCAGGCATGCCTCGATCTCGCCGGGGCCGATGCGGTAGGCGCCGCTGGAAATCACGTCGTCCTTGCGTCCCACGTACCAGAGGTACCCGTCGTCGTCCTTGCGCCCGAGGTCGCCGGTCAAAAGCCAGTCGCCCCGGAACTTGTCGCGCGTGGCCTGCTCGTCGTTCCAATAGCGGAGGAAGATGCCGGGATCCGGCCGCCGGACGGCGATCTCCCCGACCTCGCCGGTGGGCGACGGCCGGCCCTCGGCGTCGAGGATGTCCACGACGTGACCGGGCACGGGGCGGCCCATCGACCCCGGCTTCACCGGCATGAGGTCGGCACAGTTGCCGACGACGAGGATCGCCTCGGTCTGGCCGAAGCCCTCGTGCGGTGTCGGCCCCAGCGCTTCCGCCGCCCAGCGGATGACGTCCGCGCCCACGCTCTCGCCACCCGAGTGGATCGTGCGGAGGTTCACGTTCCAGCGCGCACGCGGGTCCTGCACCTCGCGCATCATCTTGAGCACCGTCGCGGGCAGGAAGACGTTGCGCACGCGGTGGCGCGCCATGAGGTCAAACGCGGCCGCAGCATCGAACTTGCGAAAGCGGTGCGCCACCACCGGCACGCCGAAATGCCAGCTCGGCAACAGCATGTCGAGAAGGCCGCCGGCCCATGCCCAGTCAGCGGGCGTCCAGAAGAGGTCCTGCGGCTGGGGGAAACGCTGATGGACGAACTCGATCGCCGGCAGGCGTCCGATCAGCAGTTGCTGCGGGTGCAGCGCGCCCTTCGGCGGACCGGTCGTGCCCGACGTGTAGATGAGGAGCGCGGGATCGTCCGCCGCCGTGGCGACGGGCGCGAACGTCTCGACTTCCGCGCCGACCAGCGCATGGAAGTCGAGGACGTGGTCGGCGTCCGCACGGTCGACGCACAGCACGTGCGCAAGCTCCGGGAGATTCACGCGGGCGGCAATCACCTTGGCGAGCGATTCCGACCCGATCACCGCCACCTTCGCCCCGGCATCGCGCAGGCGATACTCGAGCGCGTCGGGACCGAACAGCGTGGCCAGCGGCAGCACGATCGCTCCCAGCTTGTAGGCGGCCAAGTGCACGACGGCCGTCTCCGGTCGCTGCGAAAGCACGACCGCGACGCGATCGCCGCGCTGCACGCCAAGGCCGCGCAGCACCCGCGCGAGCTGGTTCGAGCGCGCCCGGAATTCGGCGAAGGTGTGCTGCGAAACCCGTCCGCCGTCGTCCTCGTAGATCATCGCGACGCGCGCAGGGTCGCTCGCATGGCGATCGCAGATGTCGACGGCGATGTTGAACAGCGTGGGCGTCGGCCAGCGAAATCGGGCGTACACCTCCTCGTAGGTACTTCCCTGCGGCAGCAGCCTGTCGGTCATGTTCGCCTCCCAAAAAAGGGCGCACGCCGCGGCATGCACCTCGCTTGTCTTGACTGGGCGCCAATATAATATAATAGTTAGACAATTGGCTACCGCAGGCATGCGGTCTGGGAGGAGCTTAAGTGGCCTGGCCGGCAGTCGTATACAGCGAAGAGGTGATGCGCGAGGGCTTCGGCATCGAGGCCGCCTCGATCCCGCTCGAGGCGAAGGTCGAGCTCCTGGATGCGCTATCCGACACGGGGCTTCGGCGCATCACCGTCGGCGCCTTCGTGAGCCCGCGCTACGTGCCGCAGATGGCCCGCTTCGAGGAGCTGCTGCGGCGGTTCCATCCCCGGGACGGCGTCGCTTACCTGGTGTTCATCCACAGCGAGAAGGCGCGCGCGCAGGCCGAGCAGTACTCGCCTCCGCTCACCCTCGAGGAGGAGGCCTGCACGCTGTTCATCGACATCTGCGACATCCACCAGCGCCGCAACGTCAACCGCTCCATCGAGCAGGCGATGGCGTCGTGGCCGGACGCGGTGGCCCAAGCGCGCGCCCGCGGCATCCGGCAGGGCCGCATCGGCATTGCCTCGGCGTGGGGATCGAACTTCTCCGGCACGTTCGACGCGCGCTATCGGCTGTCCTTCCTCGAGCGCGAGCACGAGGCCATGACGAACGGCGGGATCGAGGTCGTGGAGATCGGCCTGCACGACTCCCAGAGCTGGTGCCTGCCGCACGAGATGGAGCAGGACCTTGCCGCGATAAAGCAACGCTGGCCGGGGGTGAAGCGCTTCCATCTGCACATGCACGACGGTCGCGGCATGGCCCTGCCGTCGATCTACGCCGCGCTGCGCACGCTCGACGCCGACGACACGCTGCTACTGGAAGGAACGCTCGGCGGGATCGGCGGCGGGCAGTACAGCGGGAACGGCGGCGCCGCCGGCATGGCAGCCACCGAGGACGTGATGCACATGCTGGAGGGCATGGGTATCGAAACCGGCGTCGACCTCGACCGCGTGATCGAGTGTGTCTGGCGACTGGAGCGCATCCTCGGACGCCCCGCGTTCGGGCGTGTCTCCAAGGCGGGTCCGCGTCCGCGGACGGCGGCCGAGCTCTACGACGCCAACCTGCCGGCGGTGGAAAGCCTCGCGGCGGCCCGGCACTTCCGGCTCGGTCCGGGGGCCTACGCCGCGGAGGCGTATTCGCCGTGGAAGAGGCCGCTGGAGGGGCCGTACTGGAGCGGCGCGGAAGCGCCCCTCCTCGACCAGGCAACGGCGGCTTCCCGCACCGGATCGAAGTGAAGGCGAGCGCAGCGCAGCCGGCCTCCGGAGGCCCGAACGCCGGCATTCAACAGCGAGAACAAGGAGAGGTTACATGGACTTCGGCATGACTGAGAAACAGCAGATGATCCGCGAGTCGGTAAGGCGATTCGCCGAAGCGGAGCTCTTGCCCAACTACAAGCGCTGGGATCGAACCGGCGAATGGCTTCCCGCGGACTTCATCCAGAAGATCGTGGACATGGGTCTGCTCAACCTGCGGCTGCCGAGCGAGTACGGCGGTCAGGACGCGTCGTTCGTGGAATGCGGCATCGTCTGCGAGGAAATCGGACGCTGCGATCACCAGATTCGCTACATCATCACCAATGCCATCCATCTCGGCGAGATGGCGGGGTCCATCCATCCGGAGCTGCGCGAGGAGTGGATCCCGCGCATCGCGAACGGCGAGATGATGTCGCTTGCGTTCACGGAGCCGCGCGGCGGTGCGGATGCGGGCAACATCATCACCAAGGCGGTGCCCGACGGCGATCACTGGGTCATCTCGGGCGAGAAGACGAGCATCACGTTCTGCGACGTGTCCAAGGTGGTGTTCGCTACCGCGCGCACGGGCGGCCGCGGTCCTCGCGGGCTGTCGTTCTTCCTCATTCCGACCGATACCCCGGGCGTCAAGGCCGTGCCCTTCGAGCGCATGGGCCAGCGGCTGGACCGGGCGGGCAGCTTCTTCTTCGATGAGGTGCGCGTGCCGGCGCGCAACATGGTGGGCAAGGAGAACGAAGGCTTCGTCTGGGCCATGGAGATCATCGGCTACAACCGCTGCTTCGTTCCGCTGGCCTGCATCGGCGCCGCGATGAAGTCGCTCGAGGAGACGGCCGAATACGCGAAGCAGCGGCCGATCATGGGGCAGCCGATGTCCAAGTGGCAGGCGGTGGCCACCGAGCTCGCGAAGCATCGCACGGAGCTCGAGGCGGCACGCCTGCTCTGCTATCGCGCGCTGTGGATGAAGGACCAGGGCCTGCGGCACGACGCCGAGTCGTCCATGGCGAAGTGGTGGGGCGTGAAGGTCGCCAACGAGGCGCTCTACACCTGCATGCGACTGCATGGCCACTACGGCTTCGCCAAGGAATTCCCGCTGGAGCAGCGGCTGCGCGACTGCATCGGCATGGAGTCGGCGGACGGGCCGCGCGAGATCCACCACGGGATCATCGCGCGCGACATGCTGGGCCGCCAGTTCGCTCCGTTCTAATCGAGGCAGCCGTGAACTTTGTCCGCGCCGCGTTTGCGCTCCTCGCGTTCGTCACCGCCGCGTGCCTTCCGGGCGTGGCCGGAGCGCAGGCCTATCCGGCGAAGCCGGTGCGCGTGATCGTGCCGTTTCCTCCCGGCCAGGGTACGGACGTCGCCACGCGCTACCTCATGGACCAGCTCACCCGGGCGCTCGGCCGCACGTTCTTCGTCGAGAACAAGCCGGGCGCGGGTGCGAGCCTCGGCGTCGAGGTGCTCGCGCATGCGCCTGCAGACGGCTATACGCTCGGCATCGCCACGTCCGGATCGCAGACGATGAACCCGTCGCTGTATCCCTCCGTCGGCTATGACCCCGACCAGGACTTCGCACCGATCACGCTGACGGGCATGCTGCCGCTGATGATTGCCGCCAATCCCGCTTTCCCTGCGAGCTCGATATCCGAGCTGGTGGCGCCAGCCAAGGCCCGGCCGGACACGATCAACGTTGCGGTACCCGCGCCGCCGCAGCGCATCGTGCTCGAGCTCCTGCGCCAGCAGGCCGGGGCCCCGCTCTTCGCGGTCCCCTACAAGGGGTCGGCAACGGCGCTCTCCGACGTACTGGGAGGGCAGGTGCCGGTCATCGTCGACAGCATCACGGCACTGCGGCCGCACGTGGACGCGCACAAGCTCAAGGCGCTCGCAGTGAGCTCCGCGAAGTCGAGCGAGCTGATGCCCGGCGTGCCCTCCATTGCCGAGCAAGGCTTTCCGGGCGTCGAGCTCACGGCGTGGAACGGCCTGTTCGCGCCCAGGGGCACGCCGGCGCCGATCGTCTCCCTGCTAAACAGCGAGATGCGCAAGATCCTGGCCGATCCGCAGACGCGGGCGCATTTGCTGTCGCTGGGGTTCGAGGCGACGGGCAGCACGCCCGAGGAACTCGCCGAGCGGGTCCGCAGCGATCGCGCCAAGTGGAGCCGCATCATTCGCGAGGCGCACATCGAGGTGAATTGATGCCGGGCGACCCACGTTCGAGGATGCCGTCGCCGCGCGCCAGGGACGAGACCCGGTGAAGCTCGTCGGATTGCGCGTCGTCGATCTGTCGCGGTTCCTTCCCGGACCGATGCTCACGCAGGTCATGGCCGACCACGGTGCGGAGGTGATCAAGGTCGAGTCGGTGGACGAGGGCGAGCCGACGCGGGCGGTGGGCGGCGAGCGCGACGGGATCAGCGTGTTCTTCGCCAATACCCAACGGGGAAAGAAGAGCATTGCGCTCGACCTCAAGCGGCCCGCCGGGGTGGAAGCGCTCCTGCGTCTTGCCGCGTCGGCGGACGTGATGGTCGAGGCGTTCCGGCCGGGCGTCGCCGACCGCATCGGCGTCGGATATCGCGCCGTCGCGGCACGCGCGCCGCACATCGTCTATGCCTCCATCTCGGCCTTCGGCGCGAGCGGACCCTATCGGGACGTGGCCAGCCATGACCTCGCCATCGAGGCCATGTCGGGCGTGCTGTCGATCACGCGCGGGGCCGACGGCAAGCCCGCCATCCCCGGCCTCGCCGCGGCCGACATGCTGTCGTCGACGCTGGCGCTGTCCGGCGTGCTCATGGCCCTCCTGCGCCGCAAGGACACCGGGCAGGGCGATCACCTCGACATGTCGATGGCCGACTGCCTGCTCGCGGCCCTTCCCAACCAGCTCGACACCGCCATGGCCGGGCGGCGGCAACCGGAGGTCGGACAAACGCGCTCCCTGGGCGGCAACGCGCTCTATCGAATGTACGAGACGCAGGACGGCGAGTGGATCGCGCTGGGCGGCCAGGAGATGAAGTTCGCGGTCAACCTGCTCACGGCCCTCGGGCGTCCCGACCTCGTGGCGCTGTGCAAGGCGCCACCCGGGGCCGCGCAGCATCCGGTGCGCGATTTCCTGGCCGAGACGTTTCGTGGGAGGACGCGCGCGGCCTGGGAGGCTTGGGCGCGGGGACGCGACATACCGTTCGCGCCCGTGAAGTCGCTGCCCGAGGTGCTTGACGACCCGCATTTCCGCGCGCGAGGCATGGTGACGCGCGACGCTCGCGGCTGGGACCACATCGGCACGCCGATTCGCTTCGCCGCCGAGCCCGCGCGCCTGGCATTCTCGCTTCCCGCTCTCGGGGAGCACTCGCGCGATGTGCTGCGGGACCTCGGTTACGCAACGCACGAGATCGCCGGACTCGAGCGCGACGGCGTGGTGCGCCAGGCCCCGGACGAGGAGATCGCTGCGCATCGCGAACGCTGAACCGCCGCGCGACGGGGTGAGCTCCGCCGCTGGACCGATCCGCGCGGATCATTCGAGAGTGCCGGGCCCGATCTCGGGCAGGACGATGCACACCGTGACGCCGTCGTTCTCCCGATTGGCGATCGCGATGCGCCCACCGTGCGCCTCCGCGATCTCCCGCGCCAGCGCCAGTCCGAGCCCGGTGCCGCTGCGCTTGGTCGAGTAGAACGGCACCAGCGCATTCGCCATCACGGTATCGCTCATTCCGCTGCCGCGGTCGGACACCTCGAAGACGAGGGACTCGGAGGTTCGCCGTGCCGCGAGGCACACGTCCTCGACCGGCGAGCCCGACTCGTGCGCGTTCTTGATGAGGTTGAGGAGCGCCTGTTCCATCTGCGCGAGATCGAAGCTCACGGGTTCCGTCCGAGAGCGGGCCGTCGATGCGGAATGCGATCTGCGACTGCAGCCGCGAGACGAACTGCGGCAGCGTCGTCGACTCCCTGCGCGGAACAGGCAGCTTTGCGAAACGGGCGTAGCCATCGATGAAGCCCTGCAGGTGCGCGGTGCGATCGGCGATGGTCGCGAGAATCTCGGGCAGGCGCTCGGGCTGTCCGCGGCGCAGGAGCTCTGACGCGGAATTGGCGAGCGATCCCACCGGCGCCAGCGAATTGTTGAGCTCGTGGCTGATGACGCGGATCACCTTCTTCCACGTCTGGACCTCCTGCCGCCGGAGCTCGGCGGTGAGGTGGCGCAGCAGCAGGAGCTCGTGCCGCCGGCCGTTGAGGCTGAAGCTGCGACGCGCGAGATGGTAGATCTCGTCCTCGCTGTCGTCGGCCTGGCGCGGAACCGTGAACAGTCCGTCGCCGCCTTTCGCGAGCGCCTCGTGCAGCGAGCTCGCGGCGCGTTCGAGCACGTCCCCGAGGCGATGCCCCTCCAGCCGCCGGCCCTGGTTCAGCAGTTGCCGCGCGGCCACGTTCGCGAAGGCGATCGCGCCATGCTCGGCGACGAGCAGCATCGCGACCGGCGTGTTCTGCACCATCGTGTCGAGCAGGAGCTCGCGCTGCACGAGCGCCAGCCGCTGCTCGCGCAGGACGTTGCCGAGGTCGTTGTGCGCGGCGACGAGATCGCCGACCTCGTCGTTGCGCGGCCAGTGCAGGCCGAACGAAAAATCGCCGTCCCTGTAGCTGATGACGGTGCCGCCGAGCGCGCGGAACACGGCCAGCACCGGCCGCAGTTGCGCGCGGATAGCGGCGAACGCGATGGGCACCATGACCGCCAGAGTGGCGAGCGCGGCCGGCACACGCTGCTCCGGCCAGAACCCGTCGAGCGCGAACATCAGCGCGATGGCCACGAACAGCAACGCCGCCGCCACCAGCGACAGCCGCGTCGCCAGGGTCACGCGCCAGCGTCCCGGCGGGCGCATCGCGTCAGGAGCGATTGACGCCGAGCCGCTCCATGCGGCGATAAAGCGCCTGCCGGCTCAGGCCCAGCTCGGCGGCGGCCTGCGCGACGACACCCGAAGCGCGCGCGAGCGCCTGCTCGATGGCGTCCTTGTCGAGCTCCGGCGCGGCGTCCGGCGCGGCAGTCGCCGTGGCCGGCAGCCCGAGATCGGCCGCGCGCAATTCGGCGCCCGGGCAAAGCAGCGCCGCGCGCTGCATTGCGTTCTTGAGCTCGCGCACGTTGCCCGGCCAGGTGTGATTGAGCAGAGCATCGCGCGCGGACGCGTGCAGCGCCTTGCCGGGCGGCAGGAAGTGCTCGGCGAGCGGAAGGATGTCGTCCGGTCGGTCGGCGAGTGGCGGCAAGTGCAGCTCGATCACGTTGAGGCGATACAGCAGGTCCTGGCGGAACGTGCCGGCTGCGATCATCGCACGCAGGTCGGCGTTGGTGGCGCTGATCACGCGCACCTTCACCTGTCGTTCCGTGTTCGATCCCAGGCGCTGGAAGCGGCCGGTCTCGAGCACCCGCAGGAGCTTCACCTGTCCGGCCAGCGGCAGGTTGCCGATCTCGTCGAGGAACAGCGTGCCGCCGTTGGCCGCCTCGAACTTGCCTTCGCGCGGCTTCGACGCGCCCGTGTACGCGCCCGCGTCGGCGCCGAACAGCTCGGCCTCGATGAGCTCGGAGGGCAGCGCGCCGCAGTTCACCGTCACGAACGGCCCGTCGCGCACGTCCGAATTGGCCTGGATGATGTCGGCGATGCGCTCCTTGCCCGCGCCATTCGGCCCCGTGATCAGCACGGGCAGATCGGAGCGCGCGACCTGGCAGGCCATGTCGAGCACGCGCTCGGTGGCGGCGTCGCGCCACACGAGGCCGCGCAGTTCGAACCGGCCCTCGAGCTCGCGCCGATGGCGCTGCTCGCGCTGCATCCGCTGCTGCAGCGCGCGATTGGCCTGGCCCAGCTCGATCAGGTTCTTGACGCTTGCCACGAGCCGCTGGTCCTCCCATGGCTTCGCCAGGTAATCGGCAGCGCCCGCCTTGATGAGATTGACCGCAGTGTCGAGCGATGTCCACGCGGTCAGGAGAATCACCGGCAGGTCGGGGTGCCGCGCGCGGATCCGCCTGAAGAGCGCGCTGCCTTCCTCGCCGGACGTGGTGTCCGCCGCGAAGTTCATGTCCTGGATGACGAGGTCCACGCGCGAGCGCTCGAGGGCTGCCATGCCCTCGTCGGGCGACGCCGCGCTCGTCACCTCGATGTCGTGCAGCGACAGCAACACTTCGATCGCCATCGCGATCGAGCGGTTGTCGTCGATGATGAGCACTACCGGCATCGCGGCGCGCAATGCGGCGGCTCCGTGCGACGAGTGCCGGGCGTGAACGGGATTCGCACAGGCGAAAGCCTACACGCTTCGCGTCGCGGTGGCCGGCGGAATGCCGGCGGCGTGCCATGCCGGCCCGCATACGGCGAGAAGGCCCAGGACCCACAGCGTCACCATGCCCGTGAGGAGGTAGCCGGCCGGCAGCCGCGGCAACTCCATCTGCGCCACCAGCACGTAGTTGAGCCCGAGCGTCAGCAGCACCCCCAGCACCACGCCGGCCGTCGTGATCAGCAGGATCTCGGTGACGAAGTAGCGCACGATGTCCGCACGCCGCGCCCCGAGCGCGCGCCGCACGCCGATCTGCTTGCGCCGCTGCGCCACGCGCAGCACGGTCATCCCGACGATGCCGCTGGCCGTCACCATGAGCAACAGGATGCTGACCGCGATCAGCATCCAGGCGAACGAGCGCTCGTTCCGGTAGCGTTCGTAGCGATCGTTCTCGACCGTGCGCACGCGGAGGATGCGCGGGACCGGTGACGCATGGCGCAGCGCCGTCTCCGCCTGCGCAATCACCCGGTCGCGCTGGCCCGGCTCGGTGCGCACGAGCAGCCGCGTGAGGTCGGGCGACGAGCGCATCGGAAGGATCACCGAGTATTCGGCCTCCTCCGATGTCTGCGCCTGCGGCGACTGCAGCCGCTCGACGACGCCGACGACGCGCAAGTCGACCGCTTCGTTGGCGAGTCCGTAGACGATGGTCTTGCCGACGGCGCTCTCGCCGGGGTAGAAGCGATCGGCAACCGCCTTGGTGACGATGATCGTCCTGGGGAATTTCGCGGAGTCGTCGACGTCCGGATCGATCTCGACCACGTCGTCGGTCGTGAAGTCGCGGCCTTCGAGGAGCTTCAAGCCGAGCGTCCTGATCACGCCGCCGGGCGAATACGTGAAGGCGAGATCCGCCGTCGGGCGCTGCTGCCTGCGATCGAGCGCGAAGCCGGCCGTGGAGCCCGAGCGCGACATCGGCATCTGGCTGATGAACGCCGTCGACACGACGCCCGGAATCGCCGCCAGCGCCTGCAGGTCCTTGTCCTGCTGCGCGATATTCTCGTTGTGCGAAAGGGGGTTCACGGGCCGCACCTGCACGTAGAACACGTTCGCTTCCTCGGCGATGCCGGAAGGGCGCGCCGACGAGGCCTGGCGCATGCTCACCACGTACAGCGAGTTGGCGAGGATCGCCAGGCTGACCGCCACCTGCATCGCGACCAGCAGCGGTGCGGTCTTGCTGCGCATGAGGGTGGACAGGATCGGGCGGATCTCCATGGTCGTCTCACTGTGACTTGAGTTGGAGCGCCGGCGTCACCTGGCAGGCGCGCCACGTGGGCAGCAGACCGGCCAGAAGACTCGCGGCCAGCGCGAGCAGGAACGTGAGCAGCAGCAACGGCCAGTCCAGCGTCGCGCTCATCGACAGCACGCGCATCTGCTGCGTGATGAACGCGAGACACGCGACGGCGAGCAGCAGGCCGGCGACGCCGCCCGCGATGCCCACCACGCCCGCCTCGACCAGGAACTGCCGGAAGATCTCGCCCTTGGTCGCGCCGAGCGCGCGGCGCACGCCCACTTCGGGCGCGCGCACCGAAAACTTGGCGAGCAGCAAGCCGACGGTATTGATGAGGCACAGCAGCAGGAAGCCGAAGGCCAGCCACACCGCAAGGCGCGTGTCGTTCTTGACGACCTTGAGGTAGGCCATCCACTCCATCACGTCGAAGAGCCTGGGCGGCACGTCGCGCTGCAGGCGGCCCTGCCGCCGCTGCTCGGCCACGTAGGCGTCGAGCCAGTCGCGCACGGTGGCGCGGTCGGACGCACGGGCCACCTCGATCCACGGCTGGATCCACGTGCATTCGGAATCGAGGAAGTTCCGGTAGCCCGGCTGGTATTCCTGGTGGCAGCTCGTGCTGCCGTTGTTCCGGCGCTCGAGCGCGACCGCCGTGGCCATCGGCAGCAGCACGTCGTTGCCGCCGTTGAACGAGCCGCCGTTGCCGTTGATGAGGTGCGTGTAGCGCGGCAGCGGGTTCCAGGTGCCCAGCACGCCGACGATGCGGAAGGTCTGCCCCAGCAGCGTGAGGTCGCGGCCGACGGGATCGTCGTTGCCGAAGAGCTTCTCGCTCTCCTGTCGCGAAAGCACCACGACGCGCGCCTGCGCCTTGTCCTCGGCGGCGGACCATGGTCCGCCGTAGCGGAAGGGCACCTCGAACATCGGAAAGTAGTCGGCGGTGGTGGCGAGGCCGTTGATCTCCTCGACCGGCAGGTCGGGTCGCCCGCGCTCGATCACGCCGACGATGTCGAAAGCCGCGGTGCGCCGGATGCCGACCTTCGCGTCGAGGAAGTTCATCGCATCGCGGTAGGTGACCTGGTTGTCGCCCGGCGGCATGCCCGGCACGAAGCCGGCCGCAGGGCCGTTGTCGGGCATCGGCACCAGCAGGCGGTCGCTCTTGTGCGGGATCGGGTTGCCGGACATCACGCGCAGGATCGTGAGCGTCGACACGCTGGCCGCGACGCCGATCGCGAGCGTGAGCACCATGAGCGCCGTGAGCATCGGGCTGCGGCGCAGGTTCCGCACGCCGATCGCGAGGTAGTAGCGGAGCATGGCGACGTCGTTCAGGCGGCGGCCGGGCGGGCGACCAGGTGGCCCGCATCGCGCTCGAGCAGGGATGGCGGCTGGCGGACGAAGTCGCTCACCTGGCCGTCGATGATGTGCACGTTGCGCTGCGCGCGCACGGCGAGCTCCGGGTCGTGCGTCACCATCAGGATGGTCGTCCCCTGCGCGTTGATGTTCTCCAGCAGCTCCATCACGCTGCGCGCCATCTGCGTGTCGAGGTTGCCGGTCGGCTCGTCGGCAAGGATCAGGCGCGGCGACCCCGCGAGCGCGCGCGCAATGGCGACGCGCTGCTGCTGGCCGCCGGAGAGCTCCGCGGGATGGTGCTTCATCCGCGAGGCGAGGCCCACCTGCGCGAGCGCGTCCTTGATGCGCTTGGCGCGTTCCGCGCTCGAGAAGCCGCGGTAGCGCAGCGGCACGTCGACGTTGTCGTAGAGGTCGAGGTCGGGAATCAGGTTGAAGCCCTGGAAGATGAAGCCCAGCTTCTCGTTGCGCAGGCGCGAGCGCGCGTCGTCGCTCATGCCGCGCACGTCCACGCCGTCGAGCGAGAACTCGCCCTCGTCGAACGTCTCCAGCAGCCCCGCGATGTTGAGGAACGTGGTCTTGCCGGAGCCGGACGGGCCGGTCACGGTGACGAACTCGCCTTCGCGCACGTCGATCGCGAAGCCACGCAGCGCGTGCGTCTCGATCATCTGCGTCCGGTACACCTTGCTCAAGTCGCGCATGCGCAGCATTCTTGGGTTCCTGGGTAAGAGTCAGGGATTGATCGACACGCGCTCGGCGTGCTCGAAGCTGTCGCTGCCGGCGACCACCACCTGGTCGCCTTCCTTCAGCC
The DNA here is from genome assembly GCA_963725735.1 of uncultured beta proteobacterium. Lineage (GTDB taxonomy): Bacteria > Pseudomonadota > Gammaproteobacteria > Burkholderiales > Casimicrobiaceae > VBCG01. Next base: position 39,997 of record CAVRZM010000008.1, read on the forward strand.
CTTCCACGATCTCGACCGCGGACACGCTGGTCGAGCCCACGCGGATCGGACGCCGCTCGGCGACGCCATCGTCCACGACGTACGCGTAGCGGCCGCCCTCGGTCTCGACGAAGGGACCGCGGGGTAGCGTCAGCACGTTCTTCTTTTCCTCGATCAGCACGCGCGCGGCCACGCGCTGGCTCTGGCGCAGGCCGGGCGGCTGCGTGCCGTTGAAGCGCACGCGCGCCAGCACCTGGTTGCGCACCACTTCCGGCGAGAGCGCGGACAGTGTGCCGGTCGCCTTGCCGTCGGGCAGCGTGATCTCCGCCGTCATGCCAAGGCCGAGGTCGTTCACGTAGGACTCGGGAATCTCCAGCTCGACCTCGAGGACCGAGAGGTCGACGAGGGTCATCAGCGCGGCGTTCGCGGGCACCACGCTGCGATTGGCCACCGCGAGGCTGCCGATGAAGCCGTCCACGGGCGCGCGCACGGTGAGATCCTCGACGCGGCGCCGCGCGTAGTCGACGGCGAGCTTCTGGCGCTGCAGCTGCGCGGTCTTGGTCCTGAGCTCCAGCGCGACGTCGTCGCCTTCGAGCTCGGCCGCCTGCGCCGCGTGCCTGCTGCGGATCTCGGCCGACTTGAGTGCGTCCTGCGCCTTCATGAAGTCGATCTTGGCGACGACGCCCGCGAGGCCGGCCCTCTCGATGCGGTCGTACGTGCGCTGCGCGGAAACGCGCTCGATCTCGGCCGTATCGGCGTCGCGGCGCGCGAGGAGCTGCTGCTTGCGCGCGAGGATGCGCTGGCGCGCGACCTCGGCCTCCATCTGCTCGTACGAGGAGATCTCGCGCTGGAGCACGTCGCGCAGGTCGGGCGACTCGATCTCGGCGAGCACGTCGCCTTTCTTCACGGTGTCGCCGGCGCTGACCTTCAGCGTCACCGTGCCCGTCGTGGGCGCGAAGACGGTCGGGCTCACCGCGGCCACGACGCGGCCGTTGACGGCCGCGTCGCGCACCAGCGTGCCGCGCGCGACCGTCGCGATGCGCAGGCGCGCCGCGTTCACGGATTGCGTCGTGTCGAGCCAGCGATGCGCGAAGAACGCGATCGCCGCCGTGGCCGCCGTGCCGAGGCCGACGAGGACCGCAAGGCGCAGCCAGCGCCTGCGCGGCGGCGCGGTGACGGGGATGTCCTGGGCAATCGGTTCGCGGATCACGGTCAAGTGTCGGTGCGGTATTGGCGAAAGCACGTTGCACGCGGCGTGCCAGGCACTAAGGTATTGAGTGGCAACGGATTGTTCCCGACCACGCTCGTGTCCGCGGTGTCCGCGCAGTGTCCGGGGGGGCGGGCGGACACGGCACCGGACGGCGCGCTCGTGCGGCTGACGCCGTCCTGCGCGCGCGGGACGCACGAATTCGGGTTGGATGCGCCGCGACGCGGCGCGGGATTCAGGAGATGCCGCGATCGCCGTACGAACGCGACGGCGCTTTTGGACGAGCGGGCTTCGTGCGCGGAAGGGTCAATCCGGGCGGCGAGGGCGCGCGGCAAGCGCCCATCGCCGGTCGCGCGTCATCCGCCGGTGGTCTCGCCGCCCATCACCTGCAGCACGATGCCGGTGATGTACGACGAATCGGCATTCGAAGCGAGGAACACGTAAGCAGGCGCCAGCTCCTCGGGCTGCGCGGGGCGGCCCATCGGATTGTCCGCACCGAACTTCGCGACCTTCTCGGGCGTGGTGCCGTCGTCGGCGATGTTGAGCGGCGTCCACACCGGGCCCGGCGCAACGGCGTTCACGCGGATCTTCCGCTCGATGAGGTCGCGCGCGAGCGTCTTGGTGAGGGCGTTGATCGCGCCCTTGGTTGCCGAGTAGTCGGGCAGCTGGCGCGCGCCCATGATCCCGGTCTCCGAGCTCGTGGCGACGATCGCGCTGCCTTCCTCCATCACGCGCAGCGCCGCGCGGCACAGCCGGAAGTACGCGTAGATGTTCACCTTGAAGGTGCGGTCGAACTCCTCGTCGCTGACGTCGTCGAGCGACTTCTTGCGATTCTGGTGCGCGGCGTTCGACACCAGGATATCGAGCTGGCCGAAGTGCTGGTGCGTCTCCCTCACCACACGGTCGCATTCCGCGCCGTCGGCCAGGTCCGCGGGCAGCAGGAGGCATTCGCGGCCGCAGTCGCGGACGTGCCGCGCCGTCTCGTCGGCGTCGCTCTGCTCCGCGGGCAGGAACGAGATCGCGACGTGGGCGCCTTCGCGCGCGTACAGCACGGCGACCGCGCGCCCGATGCCGGAATCGCCGCCCGTGATCAGCGCGACCTTGCCGTCGAGCTTGCCGGCGGGACGATAGGCGTCGGCGGCGAAGCGCGGGCGCGGGTGGATCTTCGATTCGAGGCCGGTGCCTTCCTGATGCTGCCTGGGAAACGGGGGCTTCGGCTCGGTTTGCGGTTCGTGGGTTTTTTCGGCGGTCGTGGTCATGGGTCGCGAGGTGCGGCAGACGAGCCGCGTTGCAGGTTGTCGTGCGATGGCGTCCATGGCCTGGAAAGCGAGTGATGCGTCGTACGACCTCGGGGTGCCCGCAGGGGCAACGACGCGCTCGCAGCGCCAGGTCAGGCGACGTCATTGTCGCGAACGGCGCGCGCGCTGCCAGTGAGGCGTCCCCGCGTTGCGATGTAGGAACCGTCCCACGCCTGGCCCGTGCGCCTCGCGCAGGCCGGCGCGCCGTCCGGAAGAGTCAGCGGCGCTCGGAGTGCAAGGTCGCCGGATCCACGTAGCGCAGCGGCGCATCCGTGGTGGGCTTCGCGGTCCCGCAGGACCCGCAGCTGTCGCAGCTGCCGCAGCCGCCCGCCGAGAGCCGGCGGGCCAGCGCGGCTGCCTCCGTCTCCGACAGCCGGCCGTGGCGACGCCCCCAGTGCGCGAGCGACTGTCCGACCTGCGCCCGCAGCGCGCGCGGCGCGAGCCGCCACACCGCGTAGATCGCGGCGAGTGCGACGATGACGAAGACCGCGACTCCCTGCATGTGGCCTCTTATGTGAGCAGCAGCGTCACCCGATACGTGACGAAGGCCGCGGCGTATGCGAGCGCGAACAGGTAGCCCGCCATGAGCAGCGGATAGCGCCACGAATTGGTCTCGCGCCGGGTGATCGCGAGCGTCGAGATGCACTGCGGCGCGAACACGTACCATGCGAGCAGCGAGAACGCGGTCGCGAGCGACCACCCATCGGCGAGGACCGGCGAGAGCTGCGCCGCGAGCTCGTTGTCGACGCTCGACAGCGCGTAGACGGTGCCGAGGGCGCCCACCGCGACCTCGCGCGCGGCGAGCCCGGGGACGAGCGCGATCGAGATCTGCCAGTTGAAGCCGATGGGCGCGAACACGTACTCCAGCGCGTGCCCCAGCATTCCCGCGTAGCTGTACTGGATCGCCGGCCCCGTGGCGCCCGGCGGCGGCGACGGGAACGACGAGAGGAACCACAGCACGATCATCAGCGACAGGATGATGGTGCCGACGCGCTCGAGGAAGATCCGGGTGCGCTCCCACAGTCCGATGGCGAGGTTGCGCACGTTCGGCCAGCGATACGACGGCAGCTCCATGAGCAGCGGGTGCTGCGCCAGGCGGGCGGTCGAGCGCTGGATGACATACGCGACCGCCATCGCCGCCACGATGCCTGCCACGTACAGCACGAACAGCACGAGCCCCTGCAGGTTGAAGATGCGCGCGACGGCCCGATCCGGCACGAACGCGCCGATCACGAGCGCGTACACCGGCAGGCGCGCGGAGCACGTCATGAGCGGCGCGATCAATATCGTGGTCAGGCGATCGCGCGGGCTGCTGATGGTGCGCGTGGCCATGATCCCGGGCACCGCGCACGCGAAGCTCGACAGCAGCGGGATGAAGGAACGCCCGGAAAGGCCGACGGTGCTCATCACGCGATCGAGGAGGAACGCGGCGCGCGGCAGGTAGCCCGAGTCCTCGAGGAACAGCAGGAAGAAGAACAGGATGAGGATCTGGGGGAGGAACACGAGGACGCTGCCCACGCCGGCCACGACGCCGTCCACCAGCAGGCTGCGCAGCGGGCCGTCGGCCATCTGTGCGCGCAGCCCTTCGCCGGCCGCGGCCACGAGCGCCTTGATGGCGTCCATCGGCGGGCCCGCCCAGCTGAACACGGCCTGGAAGATCAGGAACAGCGTGGCGGCGAGGATCAGCATGCCCCACACCGGATGCAGCAGCACGCGGTCGAGCGAATCGTCGATGCGCAGATCCACGGCGGGCTCGTGCACGCTCGCGGCGAGGATGCGTCGTACTTCGCGGTAGGTTGCCTCCACGTCCGCGCCGCGGGGCGGCTGCCACGTGCGCGGGCCGTGCGGCGGCAGCGGCATCGCCTCGCGCGAGACGCGCGACGAGCTGGTCGGCGCCGCCGCGGCGCACGGCCACGGTCTCGACCACGGGCACGCCGAGCTCGCGCGCCAGCGCGTCGCGGTCGATGCGGATGCCGCGGCGCCGCGCGACGTCGGCCATGTTGAGCGCGAGCACGATGGGAACGCCGAACCGGCGCACCTCCAGCACCATCCGCAGGTTGAGGGTGAGATTGGTCGCGTCCGTCACGCAAACGATCACGTCCGGCGGCGCCTCGCCCGCCATCGCGCCCAGGATCACGTCGCGCGTTATGGCCTCGTCCGCGCTGGTCGGATTGAGGCTGTAGGCGCCGGGCAGGTCGAGGATCGTCGCGACGCGCCCATCGGGCATCGCCAGTCGCCCTTCCTTGCGTTCCACCGTGACGCCGGCGAAATTCGCGACCTTCTGGCGGCTGCCGGTCAGCAGATTGAACAGCGCCGTCTTGCCGCAATTGGGATTGCCGAGCAGGGCGACACGCAGGGCGGCGGCGGTCATCATGTCATCGGCCCGCGGCGACCATGACCTGCTCGGCCTCGAACCGGCGGAGCGCGAACGTGGTGCCGCCCACGCGCACCGCGATCGGCTCGCGCCCCGGGTGGCCGTGGGCGATCACCCGCACGGGCTCCCCTTCCATGAAGCCGATCTCCAGGAGGCGCAGCGCGAGTTCGCGCGCCTCGCGGGTCGCGGCCGGCGGGCGCAGACCGATCACCCGCCCCGGCGTGCCCAACGGCAGATCGGACAGCGCGAGCGCGCCCGTATCGGGTGACGGCGGCGAGAGCACGGCGCGGGACGTGGACACGACTGCGGGCCTGGCGATGGCCGTCCGGTAGGGCGAGCGGCCAATAGAAACGAGAATGATTCGTATTATACGGTTTCCGAACTGCCGCGTATACCCCGGATCGACGTCCCCGCGTGCCCGGCGCGTCCCGGGTACGCCCTTCGCCTGAACCACCGTCGCCGTCGTCCCGACCCAACGCGGGTTTGGTTGCGAAAGATCAATGCGGTCATCGCGGTGCTGGTCATAATACGAATCATTCTTGTTGTCCCGCAGCCGGATCCCGCCATGTGCCCACTCAACGAACTCCTCCCCGGCGACGACGCCACCGTTGCCGCCGTCGGGGGCGATGCGCCCCTGCGGCAGCGGCTGGCGGCGCTGGGCCTGCGTCCCGGACGGCCCCTGACGCTCGTCCGCCGTGGCGCGCTCAAGGGGCCGCTGCACGTTCGGCTGGGCACCACGGACGTCATCCTGCGCCGGCGGCAAGCGCACGCGATCCTCGTGCACCGCTGATCCGGCGCCGCCCATCTGACGGCCCGCGATGAAGCGCATCGCGCTGGTCGGCATGCCGAACACCGGCAAGTCGACCTTCTTCAACCGCGTCACCGGCGCCTCGGCGCGGGTCGGCAACTGGCCGGGCGTCACGGTCGACCTCTTCGCGGCCAAAGTGCTGCTCGGCGCCAGCATGGTGGAACTGGTCGACCTGCCCGGCATCTACGACCTCGACGGCACCGCCGACGACGAGCAGGTCGTGCGCACGTTCCTCGCGAACACCGACGCCGACCTCATCGCGGTGATCGCCGCCGCCCCGCAGATCGAGCGCCAGCTCCCCTTCGTGCTGCGCCTGCGCGCGCAGGGCATCCCGGTGGTCGTGCTCCTCAACATGGAGGACGAGGCGCGCCGGCTCGGCATCCGCATCGACGCACCGGCGCTGCGCCGCGCGCTCGGCGTGCCGGTGGTCCTCATGTCCGCGAAGCGCGGCGAGGGCCATGCGCACGCGCTGGCCGCGCTCGCCCAGGGCGTGGCGGGAGACAGCCGCGTCAAGCGCGTCGCGCACTTCGCGCCGCCCGACGAGGCGGCGCTGGAGAAGGAGGCCGCGCAGATCATGGCCACCGCGGTCGACGTGCCTGCGCGCCTGCCGGCGACGTTCACCGATCGCCTCGATCGTGTGCTGCTGCACCCGCTGTTCGGGCTGCCGCTGTTCTTCCTGATGATGTTCCTGGTGTTCCAGGGCGTGTTCACCCTCGGCAAGCCGCTCCAGGACGCCTTGAGCGCGCTCTTCGACCTCGTGCGCCAGCACGCGCTGGAGCCGGCGTTCGCGCCGCTGCCCGAGCTCGTGCGCGGCTTCTTCCTCGACGGCGTGTGGGCGGGCGTGACCACGGTGGCCGCGTTCGTGCCGCTCGTGATCCTGTTCTTCCTGTTCATGGCGCTGGTCGAGGACACGGGCTATCTGTCGCGCGCCGCCTTCCTCACCGACGCGCTGATGGCGCGCATGGGCCTCGACGGCCGCAGCTTCGTGATGGTGCTGCTGGGCTTCGGCTGCAACGTGCCGGCGGCGATGGGCACGCGCATCATGCGGTCGCGCGGCTTGCGCCTGCTCACGATGATGATCGTGCCGTTCTCGCTGTGCTCCGCGCGCCTGCAGGTGTTCGTCTTTCTCGTCCGCGGCGCTGTTCGCGCCGGCGATGGGCGCGTGGGTGCTGTTCGGGCTCTACCTTGCGAGCTTTGCCGTGGCGATCCTCACGGCCGTGGTGTTCCAGCGCACGTACCGCAGCGACGAGCCGTTCGTGCTCGAGCTGCCGCCGTTCCGCCTGCCTACGCTGCGGCAGATCGGCCTTCGGGCCTGGCACGAGGTGCGCCACTTCCTCCGCCGCGCGACGCGCTTCATCATCGCCGGCGTCGTGCTCGTGTGGCTGCTCACGCACCTGCCCGCCGGCGTGGCCCCCGGCGGTCCCGACACGCTCGCGGGCATGCTCGGCCGCCTGGCCCAACCCATACTCGCGCCGATCGGCATCGACGCGCAGCTCACCGTCGCGCTGATCTTCGGCTTCGTCGCGAAGGAGATCCTGATCGGCGCGTTCGCGGTGATCTTCGGCGCCGAAGGTCCCGAGCTCGCGAAGACCATCGCCGCGCACATCGACGGCGTGCAGGCGATCTCCTTCATGCTGTTCACCCTGATCTACACGCCCTGCCTGTCGATGGTCGCCACGCTGCGCTCGGAAGCGCGCAGCACGCGCTTCGCGGTCATCTCGGTGACGTGGTCGCTGGCGCTCGCGTGGATGGTGAGCTTCGCGTTCTATCAGACGGCGCGCGGGCTGGGTTACTGAGCCATCGCGCCGCGCGCATCGGGGAAGAGCGGCGTCCGCGCCGCGCACTGTCCGATCTCGACGCGCGGCCGCTTCGTGCGCAGCGCGATGAGGCGTGCGGCGGCCTCCTCGCACACGCGCCCCGCGCACGCGCCGGTGCCGAGCCCGGTCGCCTGCTGCAGACGCTCCACCGTCAGCGCGCCGCGCTCGATCGCGTCCTCGACCGCTGCGCGCGTGATGCCCCGGCACGGGCAGACGTGCACCTCCGGGGCGATGCCGGATACCGCGCCGTTGCCCACGTTGGCGATGCGGGTCATGACCGCGCCGAAGCGAGCCGCGCGCAGGCTTTCCTTCTTCGCAGGCGTGGCCTGCGCGGCGTGGGCCGGCAGCGACAGCTTGCCGACATCGCGGGCGACCGCGAGCGCCGCCACGCGCCCCTGCCACGGCGCGGCGGCCGCGCCGGCAATGCCCGCGCCGTCGCCCGCGACGTAGAGACCGGGAACATTGGTGCGCTGGTCGTCGTCGATCACGGCGTGCCAGCCGCCCAAGGCGGGATCGAACCCGTGCGACGCACCCAGCAGCCGTGTGACGTCGGTCGCCGCCATGAGGCCGTAGCCGCAGCACAAGGCGTCGCCGTGCACCGTGATCGAAGGCACGGCGGATTGCGGCGCGCCGTCGCGGTCGACCCGCACCGCGCTCACGGTGAGGTCGGGCGGATCGCCGGTGACGGTCTGCACCATCACGCCGTTGTGCATCGGCACGCCGCTCGTGACCAGCGCGCGGTACCAGCTCATGCCGCGCGTGGCGAGGTCGGGTCGCGAGAGGAGATCCGCGGCGCTCGCGAACCAGGCGCTGCGCGGATGCGCGTCGATGACCGCCGCCACCCGGCCGCCGCCGTCGAGAATCGCCTTCGCCACGACCAGCAACAGGGGACCGGCGCCGGCCACGACCACGTTGCGGCCAGGCAGCACGCGCTGCGCCTTGAGGAGGTGCGTCGCCGCGGCGAGCCCCATGATCCCCGGACGCTCCCAACCGCTGAACGGCAGGTGCCGCTCCTGCGCGCCGGCCGCCACGATCAGCCTCGTGGCACGGACGGCGCGCACGCCGGTGGGCGTCACCGCCTGCAGCTCGAAGCCGCCGTCGTCGCGCGCGACGTGGAAGACGCGATGCGAGAAGAGGCGCACCACGCTCGCGGCGCCCAGCTGCGCGCGCAGGCGGTCGCCTTCCATCCGCTCGGCATCCGCGCGCGTCGGCGTGACGCCGGGGATGATGCGATACACCTGCCCGCCGGCGACCGCATGCGCGTCCAGGACGGCCACCCGCAGCTTGAGCGAGGCGGCGAGCACTGCCGCCGCAGCGCCCGCAGGGCCCGCGCCGAGCACCGCCAGGTCGAACGCGATGGGCGGGAACGGCGAGGGTGCCGCCATTGCCGTCACGGCCGCCCGTGCGAGCGGACGTCGAGACCCGGGCTCACCGGCGTGCTGCACGCTTCCGCGCGCACGCCGTCGATCCAGAGCACGCATTGCTGGCACGAACCCATCGCGCAGTAGACCGTGCGCGCAGGTGGGCCTTCGGTGCGCTGCCACGTGCGGATGCCCGCCGCCCACAACGCGGCGGCGACGCTTTCGCCCTCGTGCGCCGGCACTTCGACGCCGTCGAAGGTGAACGCCAACGCTGCGCCGCGCTGCACGCCATCGCGGATGCGGAGGTCGGCGCCGCTCATCACTACATCGAATAGTCCAGCACCGCCACGAAGTGGCAGGTGGTTCCCGCGAGCACGAAGAGATGCCAGATCGCGTGCCCGAACCGGAAACGGGAATCGGCGAGGAAGAAGCCGACACCCAGCGTGTACGCGATACCGCCTGCGGCCAGCCACAGGATGCCGGCGAGCGGCACGTGCGCGAACAGCGGACCCGCGGCGAACACCACGAGCCATCCCATGAGGAGGTAGAGCGCGGTCGACAACCACGGGTGCGCGAGGCGATCGAGTGCCTTCAGCGTGACGCCGACCGCGGCCAGCCCCCAGACAGCGGCGAGCAGCGACCATCCGAGCTGCCCATGCAGCGGTCCCAGCGCGAACGGCGTGTAGCAGCCGGCGATGAAGACGAAGATCGCCGCGTGATCGAGCTTGAGGAACACCCGCTTGGCGCGCCCCTCCGGCAGCGCGTGGTAAATCGTCGACACCGTGTACAGCGCGAGCAGCGTCGCGGCGAAGATGCTGACGCCGACGATGTTGATCGCCGCGCCGTGCTGCGCGGTGACGACGAGCAGGAGCGGAACGGCGACGAGCGCGGCCAGCAGGCCGAAGCCGTGGCTCACGCTGTTGGCGATCTCCTCGCCAAGGGTCTGGATGCGGATGGTCATGCTCCGAATGGTCGCACATTGGCGCCGAGGGACCGTCGCCGGACCCCGGCACCGCTGCGGCGAAGCGCGTTTGCTTGACGCCGATCAAGCCGGGGGCGCGACCCTGTAACGGTGTGTTGCATCGTGCACCGCGCGATGCGCGATTGCGTTTCAATGCAGGTACGCCGCAGTGCGCGGCAATGCCCGCCAAGGCGGGATCACATCAAAGGAGCAGATCATGACGATGCGGCATTGGACACTGGGAATCTTTGCGTGCGCGACGGCGGTGACGCTGGCGGTGGCGCAACCCGCAGGTCCCGGGCCCGGTCCGGGCGCGGGTGCGGGCTGCGGGTATGGCGGGGCGAATGCGACGGCCGGCTGCCCGATGGGCGGACCGGGCATGTACGGGCAGGGAATGGGACCGGGCTACGGCCGTGGCGGCGGCTATGGACCCGGCGCCAACCTGCTTACGCCGGACGAGCGAGCCAAGTATCGCGACGCGATGCACGAGGTGAAGACGCTCGCGGAGTGCCAGGCGGTGGTCGCGGAGCGGCAGCAGCTCGTGCATCAGCGCGCGCAGGAGCAGGGCGTGACGCTGCCCGGTACGCCGCGCGGCGACATGTGCGCGCGCATGCAGGCGCGCGGGCTCATCAACTGAGCGGCGGGCCGCGCGGCGCATGCGTCCTCGCGCACCACGCGGGGACGCGCGGCCGCGCTTTCCGTTAGAGTGATGAGCACGGCGCCCATCCTGCGCCGCGGGAGCCGACCGTGCGCCTGCCGTTGCTCGCCTTGTTCATCGCCGCCGCGATCGCCGCGGCACCCGCCGCCGCCGAGCGCGCGATCGACAAGGAAGTGATCGTCGACGCGACGCCCGAGCGAGGCGTGGGAGCGCGTGGACCACGCGCGAGGGGATCGTGAGCTTCTTCGCGCCGGACGCGGAGATCGACGCCGCGGGTCGGCGGCGCGTTCCACATCTACATCAACCCGCTCGCGGAAGCGGGCATGAAGGGCGCCGACGACATGCGCTTCATGGCGCTGCAGCCGCCGAGGATGCTGTCGTTCGACTGGAACGCGCCGCCGTCGCTGCCGGAGGTGCGCGGCACAGCGCACGTTCGTCGTCGTGCGCATCGCGCCGGTCGCCGACGGCAAGACGCGCGTGACGCTGCACCACACGGGGTGGGGCGACGGCGGCGAGTGGGACAAGGCGTACGCGTACTTCGACCGCGCGTGGGGCAACGTGCTCGCCAACCTGCAAGAAGCGGTTCGCGACCGGACCGGTCGACTGGACGGAGTGGATCGGCCCGCTGCGGCAGGTCACGCCGCCGCCTGCGCCGAAGATAGGCGAGTGCGCCCGGCGACCGGGCGCGACGCGTCAGCCGGGCCGGATCTCGCCGCCGACCGCACGTCCACCGGAAAGATCACCGCGAAGTCGGTGCCCGGCAGAGACGCCTTCGCCTCCAGGATCCAGCGCACGACGCCTTCCGCGCGCGGGTCGTCGATCGCGAAGGCGGTCGGCGGCAGCGCGAACTCGACCGGGATGCCTTGCGACGAGCGCACGCTCGCGGCCGGCCACTTGCGCATCGCCTCCCAGCGCGTATGGTCGGTGGTCGTCTGCTTGTTATCCATCTGCGAGGTCCGCGTGATCCGTTCCACGCACGCGATCGTCACCACGAAATCGGCCGTGCGGCGCGAGGTCGGTCCTGGTGCGGATGCGCCCACGCAGTGTCTCCCCGAGACGCACGCTGTCGCCTTCCATCTCGAACCGGGCGTCGCCGAACTTGCGCGACGTCAGCGTGCCGCGGATCGCCGGCACCAGGTTCCACGCGCCGATCACCGCGAACGCCAGCGGCACCAGGACGAACGGGTTGAAATCGCGAGCGCTGAAGTCGAGGCTGAGCGGCGGGCGGAAATACCAGTAAGCGACCGCCGCGAATACGAGGAACAGCACCGCCATGAACCAGCGGGTGGTGGCGTTATCGCCCGTGGCATCGGCGATCGACTCGAGGCGTTGACGCGGTGCGACGACGGGGCGCGACATGCTGCCTCCCCCACGGCGAGCGGCGAGTGACGCGCATGGTGCCGCGCGCGGACCCGCGCGTCAACGCGGCGGCGGCATCGCCCCGAGCGCCGGCGGCCGCCGCGGCAGCCAGGGGGTCCGTTCCGCGCGCGATGCGCGCGAGCTGCGCGCGATCCTGGGCGCCGCCGACGATGCCGAGGCCGGCGATCGCGTTCGCGCGGTAGCCGGCTGCGTAGCGCTGCACCTGGTCGTCCACGTAACGCTGGCGCGGCGCGCGTGCGAACCGCGCGAGGTTTTCCGGCGCGATGCCTTCGATGCGATAGTCCTGGCAGCGGGAACTGCGCTACCGCGACGTAGCGCGCGGTCGGCCGCCGCACGGACCTGCGCGATCTGTCCGCCGGCGGCCCGTCGGCGAGCGCCCGGCGAAAGGCGGGCGCCAGCTCGGCGCGATGGCGCAGCAGCGCTTCGCGCAGCGCCTGCGCCTCGTCGCCGACGCACGTGGTCGTCAGCCAGCGCGCGAAGATCGCGTACGCGTCCGGTGCGAGCCCGTAGCGCGGCTGCGCGCAGGCCGTCCCGGCGGCGAGCAGCCACGGCAACCAGCAGCGACGCGTGCGACGGCATCGGCGCGCCCATCTCAGATTCGCTCCGAACGCACCATCGGCCCAGACGCGCTTGCGGATCGCCGGGCAGCCGAGTATCGGCGTATCGCGATCGCAATCGCGCACCGGCAGGCCGGACCGCAGGTCGTAGACGCCGTTGAGCGCGGAGTTCGTGCGCAGGTGCGCGCGGAACGTCTGGCCCTCGGTGAGGAACTGCCGCACGTTGCTGGCCGAATGCATCACGTTGGTCGGATCGAAATCGGCGACCAGGTCGTCGACGTGCTCGAGCGCGAGATCGTGGCCGAGCTCGTGCGCGAGCAGTTCCGCGACCCGCGCCGGCGGCGATCGCGGCGAAGCCGCCGCCGACGATGCACACGTTGCCGCGCGACGTCGAGCCGTCGACCAGCCCGACGAGATAGACGTTGATGCGGCCCGGCGCGCTCGCCGATCGCGCCCTGCAGCGCCGCGACGTTCGCGTTGCCGGTCGCCGCACGTGAACGCCGTCCACGCGCCGGCGTTCGGATTCGCCGTGGCGTCGACGACCTCGAGCGACGTCATGCGCACGCCCGAGCCGCTCGCCGGTGAAGATCGACCTGCGCGGTCTGCCAGAGGTGAACGCGGTCTGCTGCGTCGTCGCGTAGGGTCCCGCCAGCACCCAGATCGTCACCGGAATCTCCAGCAGCGGCGCGAACGGCACCATCACGCGCTGGTCGCGACGATGCGGTGTCCCAGGCCGCGCGCTTCACGGTCGGGCGGACGATCGACGCCGAACGCGATCACCTCGCCGCTGCCGCGGCGCGGCGCCGACGTTCACGCTGTCGGCCGGCATGACGTAGCCCTGAAAGTTCGCGGCCGGCGTGCTCGCAGCCGTCGCTGACCAGCGCGCCGAACGGCGCCGCCGCGCCCGCGACGACCTGACGGTCGCGGTGCCCGGCGGCGCGCACATCGCCACGCTGTCGGCGCCGTAGCCTTCGGCGACGTAGCCCAGCGCGATCATCTGCGCGCGTGACGGCGCCGCTCGTCGTGTAGCGGTGATTGGAGTCCGGGCGCTCGTTCCAGAGTCGGTACACGGGCGACGTTCCGGCCGGGCAGTCGCCGGTTGCGGTGTCGGGCAGCGCGATGAAGAAGGCGGCGGACGATTCCAGCACGTACCCGCTGTACGCGGGATCGGTCGCGGCCTTCTGCGCGATGGCCGCGCACTCCTGCGGCGACGCCGAGAAGAAGTGGGAATTGCCGTGCGCGGGCGGAATGTAGAAGCGGCACACCGGATTGACGCCGCTGCCGCTCGCCGGGCTCGGATACACCTTGAACGACTCGCCCGGTGCGCGACCAGCCGGCGATGCGCCCGCTGTCGAGCGCGATCGAGGTCGGGCGCGAGGTCGCTGATGAAATAGTGGTCGAGCGCGGCGTTGCGATATTCGATCGCGGTGACGGGTCCGGCCGGCACGGCCGAACTCGCGCCGGCGAAGTTGCGCGCGACGTTCGGCACCGTGCCGCCATCGCGCGCCATCGCCTGCACGCCATCCGTCGGCAATGCGGCGTACGCGAGCTGGTCCACGCCAGCGACGTCGAGCGTGGCGCCGTCCACTGGCCAGGAAGCGATCGGGGACCACGAAGTCCGGTGCGATGAGGCCGAGCGCGGCCAGCCCCTGGCTCGCGATCAGTACGCGCTTGCCCGCGGTGTCCGCACCGGGCAGGTCGCCCGGAAAGGTGAACGTCTGCGTGACGCCGTTGCGCGTGGTCTTGAACGTCTTGCCGAGCCAGGCATCGTTGCCCGGCTGGTTCTGCGTCTCGCGCAGCACGACGAACTGCAGGCTGCCGTCGGCGTTCGAATAGAGCGACTCGATGGCGAAGGCCTCGATGCCGGCGCGCGCGAATGCCGCGCCCAGCGCCAGCGCGCAACCCGCCACCGCGCGCCCGGCGCGCCCCGCGAACGCTCCAACTCGCAACATCCGGTACAGCATAGCGCAGGCGGCGCCGTCCGACCGCGATGTACGCCGCCACGCGATTCGGAGACAATGCACGACGCTCGGCGTCCCGCTGCCGCGCGTCATCTCGCATGAGCACCACGACCTTCCCGGTCCTCTCGGCGCTGTTCGCGCCGGTGAGTGCGGCCGAGTTCCTCGACCGTCACTGGCCTTACGAGCCGGTGGCGGTGCACGGCCCGCAGGCGCGCCTGCCCGTTCCCTTCCACGACGAAGCGCTGGTCTCGCCGACGACGCTCGCGCATCGGTATCGCGGCCGCCTGCGCTTCACGCACGGCGGCTCCGAGCGCATGGTGCAGGTGGGCGACGCCGACGCCGCGAGCCTGCTCGACATGGGCCTGACCGTGCAGTTCGTCGACATCGCGAACCTGCTGCCCGCCGCCGTGCCGTTCATGCGCCAGCTCGAGGCCGAGCTCGGACTGCACGAAGGCGCAGTCAGCATGAGCGGCTTCGCCTCGCCGCGCGACGACGGCCTCAACCGCCACTACGATTCGGCGGAGCTCATCTCCGTGCAGCTTGCCGGCACCAAGCGTTTCCATCACGCGCCGGTGCCCGAGATGCCGTCGCCCACCGGCGGGCAATACGCGCCGCGCGCGGCACCGGTGGACGAGCTTTATCCGCAGGCGGGACAAGGGTTTCCGTCCCCGGATCGGGCGGTGTTCGCGATGGCGCCCATGGCGCCGGGGTCCGTCCTGTTCCTGCCGCGCGGGACATGGCACTACACGCAGGCGAGCGAGCCGTCGCTGTCGATCAGCACCGTGGTCGACCCGCCGGCCGCGCTGCGCTGCCTGCTCGACCAGCTGCGCCTGCTGCTGCTGCAGGACCCGCAATGGCGCCAGCCGCTGTTTGGCGCGTTCGCCGACGCGCCTCGCGCCGCCGTCACGCGCGACGCGGCGGCGGCGCTGCTGGCCGGCCTGCCGGCGATCGTCGCACGCCTCACGCCGGACGACCTCGTGCCCGCGCCCGCGAGCATCCCGTGGCGGCTCGCGCACATCACGCCGGCCGCGCGCTTCCAGCGCACGCCCCACGGTCGCGTCGAGATCGGTGTCGCCGACGTGAACGGCCGTGTGCCGGTTCGCTTCCGTACGGGCCAGAGGCCGCACCTCATCCGCAATACCGGGGAGATCGACGTGTCGCCCGGCACGGTGCCGCTGCTGCGCTGGCTCGACGAGCGCGCCGGACCGTTCACGGCGGCCCACCTGGCGACGGCCTTTGCCGGCGAGCCGTTCGCCGTGCTGCGCGACGTGCTCGCGCTGTGCGTGCAGATGCAGTTCCTGCGCCTCCTGTGGTTCCCGGCGCTGACGCTCGATCGGTGACGACGCGGTTGCGTGAGCGCATCCCGCCGGCGGTGCGTCCGTGGCTCGCCTGCGGGATCGCCGTCGCGCTCGCGGGCCTGGCATCGATCGGCCTGCGCCAGGACTCGAGCTGGGACCTCCAGAACTATCACCTGTACAACGCGTGGGCATGCGTGCACCAGCGCTTCGGCCTCGATTGGGCGCCGGCGCAGCTGCAGTCGTTCTACAGCCCGTACCTCGACCTGCCGTTCTACGCGCTGTTCGCGGCCGACGCGCCGCCGAGGCTGATCGCGTTCGCGCTGGCGATCCCGACCGGCATCGCGTGGTACTTCTTCGCGCGCATCGCGGCGCTGCTCTTCGCGGATCGCGACGAGCCGCTGCGCGGCCGCGCGACGTGGGCCGCGATCGCGATCGGCGTCACCGCGCCGATGCCGATCAGCCTCATCGGCACTCACGATGAACGACTGGTACGTTGCGGCGGCCGTGCTGGCCGCGTTGTGGCTCGTCGTGCGCAGCGGCGATCCGGCGCACGCGCGCGCGCGCGCCTGGGCCGGTGCCGGGCTGCTCGTCGGCGCGGCCGCGGGACTCAAGCTCACCGGCGCGATCTACGGCGTCGGCCTGCTCGCCGCCGCGCTCGCGGCGGGCGGCAGCGCGCCGCTGGCGTGCGGCGCTGGCAGCGCACTTGCGATGGCGGTGGCGTTCGCCGTCACCGCCGGTCCGTGGATGGCGACGATGTACGAGCGCTACGGCAATCCGCTCTTCCCGTACTTCAACGACGTGTTCCGCTCGCCGTGGGCGGATCCCGTCTCGTATTCGGCCACGCGCTTCGGGCCCGCGACGTCCCTCGAGTGGCTCGTCTTTCCCGTTCCTGCTGCTGGTGAAGCTCGAAGGCTACGTGTCCGAGCCGGAGTTCCGCGACGCGCGTTGGCACTCCTCTACACGCTCGCGCTCGCCGCGCTGGCGCTGCTCGCGGCTGCGACGCCATCGCAGCGCGCCGCCGCCCTCGGCGACGCGCAACGCGTGGCGGTTCGTCGATCGCGTTCTGGCTCGCGTCGTTCGCCGCGTGGGCGGTGCTCTATCGCATCTTCCGCTATCTCGTTCCGCTGGAGCTGCTCGCCGGCGCGCTGACGGCGGGGCTGGTCGTGCGCCTCGTGCCGGCGACGCCGGGTCGCGGTGGCGCTGGTCGCGGCGCTCGTGCTCGTCGTCGTCACCGCGAGGTTTCCGACGTGGTGGCGACAGCCATTCGAGCGACCAGTTCCTCACCGTGCAGATGCCGCCGGTGAAGCCGGGCGCGCTCGTGCTGCTCGTGAATCGCCGAGCCGATGTCGTACGTGCTTCCCGCATTTCCCGCCGACGCGCGCTTCGCGGGACTCGTCAGCAACTTCAACGACCCGGCCCGGACCAATCGTCTGCAGCAGCACGATCGCCGCCACCATCCGCGACGCACCGCGGGCCGCTGTACGCGCTCGCCGTGCCGCCGGGCCGCGACGCTGGGCGCGGACGCGCTGGCGCAGATCGGCCTCACGCGCGATCAGTGCACGGTGATTCGCACCAACCTGCGGGTGAGCCCGCTCGAGCTGTGCGAGCTGCGCCCGCATGCCGGGCGAATAGTCGCGGACGGGCGGAGCGCGCGGCGCCCGCGATTTCGGTAACATGCCCGCATCCGGCCAGCACGGGGGAGAGCCAGTGGAGCGGGCAGGCGAGGATCCTGGTGGTGGACGACATCGCGCAGAACGTGAAGCTGCTCGCGGATCTGCTGGCGGTGAAGGGCTACGCGGTCGTCACCGCCAGCAACGGCGAGGAAGCGCTCGCCAAGGTCGCGAGCCGAGACGCCGGACCTCGTGCTGCTCGACGTGATGATGCCCGGCATGTCCGGCTACGACGTGTGCCGCCGCATCCGCGCCGATCCGGCGACCGCGCTGCTGCCGATCGTGCTGTGCACGTCGCTCGACCCGCAGCAGGAGCGCATCAACGGCATCGCCGCCGGCGCCGACGATTTCCTCGGCAAGCCCGATCAACCAGCCGGAGCTCTTCGCGCGCGTGCAGTCGCTGCTGCGCATCAAGCGGCTGCACGAGGAGACGCAGCGGCAGGCCGCGCAGCTCGCCGAGTGGAGCGCGACGCTGGAGCGGCGCGTCGCGGAGCAGGTGGCGGAGAACGAGCGGCTCGCGCGCCTCAAGCGCTTCTTCTCGCCCAAGCTCGCGGAGCTGATCGTCGACGGCGGCGGCGAGGACCCGCTGAAGAGCCGCCGCCGCGAGATCGTCGTCGTATACGCCGACCTGCGCGGCTTCACGGCGTTCGCGGAGACGTCCGAGCCCGAGGAGCTGATGCGCACGCTCGGCGCCTACCACGCGGCGATGGGCCGGCTGGTGCTCGCGCACGAGGCCACGCTCGAGCGCTTCACCGGCGACGGCATGATGGTGTTCCTCGGCGATCCGGTGCCGGTGGAGAACGCGGCGCGAGCGCGGCGGTCGCCTCGCGGTCGCGATGCGCGAGGCCGCGCTCGAGCTGTCCGCGAAGTGGAAGAAGCGCGGCGTGGACCTGGGGCTCGGCATCGGCATCGCGCAGGGCTTCGCGACGGTCGGCGCGATCGGCTTCGAGGGCCGCATCGACTACGGCGCGATCGGCACCGTCACCAATCTCGCCGCCCGCCTGTGCCAGCAGGCGAAGGCCGGCGAGATCATCCTGTCGCAGCGGGTCTACGCCGAAGTGAGCGAGACGCTCGAGGCCGAGGACTTGGGCGAGCTGTCGCTGCATGGCTTCGCGCGGCCCGCGCGGGCTTATCGCTGGATGGGCACGGCGGCCGGCAACGCTGCGCAGGCCTGACCCGCGACGCGCTCGCGATGCGTCCCGCCGACCTCGCGATCCAGCTGCCGACCAAGGTCGAGTTCGTCGTCAACGTGAGTGCGGCGCGGGCCCTGGGAGTTACCGTGCCGCCGTCGGTACTGGCGCTGGCCGATCGGGTGATCCGTTGATGGACCGCCGCGCCTTCTTGCTGGCCGCCGCCGCGCTGGGCGCGAGTGCGCGTGCGCAGCCGGGGGCGGGTCCGCGCATCGGATGGATCTCGTACACGCCGCCCGGCTCGGCACTGCCGGCGTTCGAGGCTGGCGCGCGCGCGCTCGGCTACGCCGGCCGCAACGCGCTCCAGGTCGAGGTGCGGGTCGTCGCGCCTACCCCGGAAGGCGTGCGCGCGGCGATCGAGGAGTTGCAGGCGATGCCCGTGGCGCTGATCATTGCGCAGGCGGCGGTCGCCCCGCTGGCCTATCGCTTGAGCAACGGCCGGGTGCCGCTGCTGTTCGCGTTCAGCGGCGACCCGGCGATCGCGGGCATGGTCGAAAGCTTCGGGCGGCCCGGCGGCCACGCGACCGGCGTGTCGTTCCTGGCCCTCGAGCTCGTCGGGAAGCGGATGGAGGTCATGAAGCAGATCCAGCCGTCGCTGCGGCGCGTGGCGATTCTCGCCAATCCGCAGCATCCGGGCGAGAATGCCGAGAAGAGCGCGTCGCTCGCGGCGGCGGAGCAGATGGGCGTGCAATCCGTATACGTGCAGATCCTTCCGGGCGAGAACACGGATGCGGCGTTCGAGCGCATCCGCAATGCGCGCGTGCAGGGCATCATCGTGTTCCAGGATGCGGGCATGGTCGCGCGCGCGGCGACGATCGCGGAGTTCGCACTGCAGGAGCGGCTTCTCGCGGTGTCCGGTTGGGCGCAGTTCGCGCGTGCAGGCTTCGTCGCCAGCTACGGCCCCGCGCTCGACGAAGGCTACCGGCGCCTTGCCACCTACGTCGACCGCGTGCTGAAGGGTGCGCGCCCCGCCGAGCTGCCGGTCGAGCTGCCGACGCGCATCGAGCTCGCGGTCAACCTGAAGACCGCGAAGGCGCTCGGCCTCGTCATCCCGCAGTCGGTGCTGGTGCGCGCCGACGAGGTGATCTCGTGACTCGCTCCCGGGTGCGCCTGGTCGGATGGGAGCCGTGCCATGACGCCGCGGGCAACTGGCCGAGGAACATGGGGTCGCTCGCGACGAGGATCGCGCCCGCCTTCTCGCGCACCACTTGCGCGAAGGCCGCGTCGAACGCATCCGGGCGGTTGGCGTCACGAGCACGGTGGCGCGGCCGAGCGACTGCGCCGCCTCCCGCGCCGCCCGGATGTCGACGTCGCCGTGGGATCGCTGGGATTCATGAGCAGCGCCACGGGCGTGACGTGGGCGGCCTTCGCGCAAGGGTGCGCGAGAAGGCGGGCGCGTCCTCGTCGCGAGCGACCCCATGTTCCTCGGCAGCGCCAACGGCTGGTCGGGCTCGCGGCGCGGTACCGTATCCCGGCCATGTACTGGACTCGTGAATTCGCCGAGGCCGGCGGGCTCATTTCCTATGGCACCAGCATCACGTGGATGTACCATCAGGCCGGCGTGTATTGCGCCCGCATCCTGAAGGGCGCGAAGCCGTCCGACTTGCCCATTCTCCAGCCGCAGGTGTTCGAGACCTTCATCAACCGCCGCGCCGCGGATGCGCTCGGACTGAAGATTCCGCAGGCGACGCTGCTGCGCGGCGAGGTGGTGGAATAGTGCGCAACGGCAACCCGGCAACGCCGGAGCCGCCGCCGGCCGCGGAAAGCGCCGCGGCGACGGTTCCGCGCCGCTCGCGGCAGGGGCGCCTCTTCCGCAAGTACCTGCTGCTGCTGCTCACGCTGGTGAGCGGCGCGCTGCTCGCGTCCGGCGCGATCAGCGTCTACTTCATCGTACCAGGAGCACAAGTCCGCGCTGGGCGACCTGCAGCACGAAAAGGCCATCGCTGCGGCGTCGCGCATCGAGCAGTACATCCGGCAGATCCAGCAGCAGCTCGCGTACGCGGCGCTGCCGCAGCTCGACGCGAGCGACGTCGAGCTGCGCCGCATCGAGTTCCTGAAGCTCCTGCGGCAGGTGCCGGAAGTCACGGACATCGCGCAGGTCGACGGCTAGCGGCCGCGAGCAGGTGTCGGTGTCGCGCCTCGGCATGGACGTGCTGCAAGTCGGGCAAGGACCGCTCGCAGGAGCCGGCGTTCATCAACGCGCGAAGCGCGCGCAGCCGTGGGTCGGGCCCGTCTATTTCCGCAAGGAGACCGAGCCGTACATGACGATCGGCGATCCGCTCGGGCTCCGACACCGGCCCGGTGACGATCGCCGACGTCAACCTCAAGTTCATCTGGGACGTCGTGTCGCGGATCAAGATCGGCGAGAAGGGCAAGGCCTACGTCGTCGACCGCAGCGGCTATCTCGTCGCCGACCCGGACATCGGCCTCGTGCTGCGCAAGACCAACCTGTCGCGATCTCGCGCACGTGCAGGCAGCCAAGGACTGCGCGAGCCGGCGAGGCGGCGATGCTGTCGCGCGACCTCGCCGGCACGCCGGTGCTGGCGTCGATGGCGCCGATCGAGTCGCTCGACTGGCGCGTGTTCGTCGAGCAGCCGGTGGCCGAGGTGTTCGCGAAGCTCAACGCGTCGATCCTGCGCACCGGACTGCTGCTGCTCGCCGGTCTCGTGATCTCCGCCCTGGGCGCGCTGGCGCTCGCGCGCGGCATGGTGCGCCCGATCCGCACGCTGTCGGAGGGCGCGCAGCGCATCGGCGAGGGCAACCTCGACCAGAAGATCGAGGTGCGCACCGGCGACGAGCTGGAGGCGCTCGCCGACCGCTTCAACCGGATGTCGTCGCAGCTGCGCGAGTCGTATGCGGGCCTCGAGCGCAAGGTCGAGGAGCGCACGCAGGAGCTGCAGAACTCGCTCGAGCAGCAGACGGCGATCAGCGAGATCCTGCGCGTGATCGTCGAGCTCGCCGACCGACGTGCAGCCGGTGCTCGACGCCGTGGCCGAGCGCGCGGCGAACCTGTGCCAGGCGCACGTTCTCGCGCGTGCTGCTGGTCGACGGCGACGAGCTCGTCCCGGCGCCGAGCATGCGGCCGCACGGTACGCACGCGCAGGTGGCGACCGAGCGCGTGGTCCGCTCGATCGCACGTCGATCTCCGGCCGCGCGGTGGTCGATCGCGAGACGATCCACTATGCCGACGTGCTGCCGCTGCTCGCCAGCGAGTTCGCCGGCGCGCGGACGCAACATGCTGCGCTTCGGCTGCCGCGCGATCCTCGCGGTGCCGCTGGTGCGCGAAGGCGGCGCCTACGGCGCGATCTTCATGGCGCGACACGAGCCGCGGCCTGTTCACGCCGAGCCAGGTGGCGCTGGTGCAGACCTTCGCGCGGCAGGCGGCGATCGCCATCGACAACGTGCGCCTGTTCAACCAGACCAAGGAGGCGCTCGACCAGCAGACCGCGATCAGCGAGATCCTGCGCGTGATCTCCGCGTCGCCGACGGACGTGCAGCCGGTGCTCGACGCCGTCGCCGAGCGGGCGCTCAAGCTGTGCGACGCGCGCGCAATCGCGTGATCGCGATGGTCGAGGGGCGAACATCCGCTTCGTGTGCGGGCTTCGGCAGCACGGCCGAATGCGGTGGGCGAGACCGTGCCGCTGAGCCGCGGGCTCGATCATCGGCCGCGCGATCCTCGAGCGCAGCCCTGGTCCAGGTCACGGACCTGCGCCGCCGAGCCGGAGGACGAGTATCCGCGACGGCCGCGAGATGCAGCGGCCGCATTGGCCACCGCGCGACGATGGCCGTGCCGCTGATGCGCGAGGGGCAGGCGATCGGCGCCATCGCGCTGTGGCGGATGGAGGCCCAGGCGTTCGGCGCAAAGGAAATCGCGCTGGTCCAGACGTTCGCGCGACCAGGCCGCCATCGCCATCGACAACGTGCGCCTCTTCAACGAGACGAAGGAAGCGCTCGACCAGCAGCGTGCCTCGGGCGAGGTGCTGTCCGCGATCACCAACTCGATCGCCGACACGCATGCCGGTGTTCGAGACCATCCTCGCGAGCTGCGAGCGTCTGTTCGCGGGCAAGGTCGCGCAGATCAACCTCGTCGGCGACGACGGCCTGGTGCGCCTCGGCGCCTATCACGGCCCCGGACGCGAGGACATGCAGAAGCTGTTCCCGTTCCCGCCCGACGAGCGCAGCGCGACGGGCCTCGCGCATCCTGCGCCGCTCGACGCATCCAGTTCGCGGACATCGACGAAGATCCGGCAGTACCGACGATGGCGCGCGCCGGCTTCCAGGCGATGGGCGTGAAGTCGATGATCGGCGCCCCGATGATGTGGGAAGGGCAAGGGCGTCGGCGCGATCTTCGTCGGCCGCTTCACCACGGGCGCGGTTCTCCGACAAGGAGGTCGCGCTGCTCAGGATCTTCGCCGACCAGGCGGTGATCGCCATCCAGAATGCCCGCCTGTTCCACGAGATCGCCGACAAGAGCCGCCAGCTCGAGATCGCGAACCAGCACAAGTCGGCGTTCCTGGCCTCGATGTCGCACGAGCTGCGCACGCCGCTCAACGCGATCATCGGCTTCTCCGAGGTGCTGCTGGCGCGCTTCTTCGGCGAGTTGAACGAGAAGCAGGACGACTATCTCAAGGACATCCACACGTCGGGCAGGCACCTGCTCGACCTCATCAACGACGTGCTCGACCTCTCCAAGGTCGAGGCGGGCCGCATGGACCTCGAGCTGTCGCAGTTCGACCTGCCGGCCGCGCTGTCCGACGCCATGACGCTGGTGCGCGAGCGCGCGATGAAGCACGGCATCGTGCTCGACCTCGACATCGCACCCGGCGTCGGCATGATCACTGGCCGACGAGCGCAAGTTCAAGCAGATCGTGCTGAACCTCCTGTCCAACGCGGTGAAGTTCACGCCGGACGGCGGGCGCATCGACGTGAGCGCCCGTCGCGAAGGCGGTGGCATACTCGTCGCGGTCAAGGACACGGGCATCGGCATCGCGCCCGAGGATCAGGCCACCGTCTTCGAGGAATTCCGCCAGGTGGGCACCGACTACACGAAGAAGCATGAGGGCACCGGCCTCGGGCTCGCGCTCACCAAGCGCTTCGTCGAGCTGCACGGCGGATGCATCGGCCTCGCGAGCGAAGTGGGCCGCGGCTCGACGTTCTACTTCACGCTGCCGGACCGCGCGCAGGCGCAGCAGGAGACGCTGCAGCCCGAGGGTGCGGGCCACGGCGGCAACAGGAGCTGACGACCCATGAGCCTGATCCTGATCGTCGAGGACAACCCGCGCAACATGAAGCTCGTGCGCGACGTGCTGCAGGTCAAGGGACATGCGACCCTCGAGGCCACCAACGCCGAGGACGGCATCGTGCTCGCCACCGAACGCAAGCCGGACCTCATCCTGATGGACATCCAGCTGCCCGGCATGAACGGCATCGACGCGCTGCGCGTGCTGCGCGGCCAACCGGCGACCGACAGCATCCCGGTGATCGCGGTGACGGCATCCGTCATGCAGCAGGACCGCAAGCTCATCACCGAGGCGGGCTTCGACGCCTACGTCGGCAAGCCGATCACGCTGGCCGAGTTCCTCAAGGCCGTCAACGACATCCTCGGGCCCGCGCCGACCTGAGCCGCGCCCTCGCCGCCTTTGCCCACGACTTGACCCCAGGGTCGCCATGACCACGCACGAGATCATTGCCTACACGGCCGCCGCCATCGGCGGCATCCTCACGTGCATCAGCTTCTTCATGAAGACCATCATTCCGCTGCGGGTGGTGAGCGCCGCGAGCAACCTGGCCTTCGTGGTGTACGCGCTCGTCATGCATTCGTGGGCGGTGCTGGGGCTCAACGCGGCGCTGTTCCCGCTCAACTGCTGGCGCACGGTCAGCATGATGAAGCTCACCCGGCGCGTACGGAAGGCGGCGTCCACCGGCGATCCGTCGGGGGTCTGGCTGCGCCCGTACATGCGCACGAAGAAGTTCAAGAAGGACGACATCCTGTTCCGCAAGGGCGATCCCGCGACCGAGCTCTACTATCTGGTCGATGGCGGCATCGAGTTCATCGAGATTGCGGTGCAGCTGCCGCCGGGACGCATCTTCGGCGAGATCGCGTTCTTCACCCAGGAGCGCAAGCGCACGCAGACGGCGCGCTGCACCGCGGACAGCACGGTGATGAGCATCGACGAATCGACGCTGAAGGAGCTGTATTACCAGAACCCCGAGTTCGGCTTCCATCTCGTCAGCCTGGTCGCGAAGCGGCTCGCGGGCAACGTCGACCGGCTGGAAGCGCAGCTCGCCGCGCTGCCGTACGGACTCGAGACGCATGCGCCGGAGGCCAGCGGTCATTGATGACCTAGGTCAGTGACCGGATGGCTGCCGGCGGCGACAATCGACACCATTGCAAGCTGCGTCTGCACGTCCCTCCGTCAAAATCTTCGCATCACACATGACATCCGACGTCGTCGTCATCGGGGCAGGCATCTCGGGCCTCGCGGTAGCGCATGGCCTGGCCAGGCGTGGCCGCACCGTAACGGTGCTCGAGGCGGCGTCCACGCCCGGCGGCGTGATCGGCACGGCCCGTCGTGACGGTGCGCTGTTCGAGCGCGGCCCCAACAGCACGCTCGACACCTCGCCGAAGATCGGCGAGCTGCTGCGCGAGATCGGCATCGAGGGCGAGCGCGCGAACGCGAGCGAGGCCGCGGCCATTCGCTACATCGTGCGCGACGGTGCGTTGGCGGCGCTGCCGACGTCGCCGCCCGCGTTCTTCACGACCAAGGCCTTTTCACTCGGCGCCAAGCTGCGCCTGTTCCGCGAGCCGTTCATCCCGCCCACGCCCGACGGCGTCGAGGAGTCCATCGCCGCTTTCGTGCGCCGGCGCCTGGGGCGCGAGTTCCTGGACTACGCGATCGATCCGTTCGTCGCCGGCATCTACGCGGGCGATCCGGAACGCATCTCGGTGGCGGCCGCGTTCCCGCGCCTGCTCGCCCTCGAGAAGAAGTACGGCAGCCTGATCAAGGGCCAGATCAAGGGCGCGCGCGAGCGCAGGAAGAGCGGCGAGGTCGCGAAGAACGCCGCACCCAGCTTCTCCTTCCGCGGCGGCATGCAGACGCTCACCGACGGCCTCGCGCGCCGGCTGCCGGGCCTCGAATGCAACGTGCGCGTCGAGCGCATCGCGCGCGAAGGCGACGCATATGTCGTCGGCGGCCTGCGCGACGGCGCGCCGCGCGAACTGCGCGGTCGCGCGATCGTGATCGCCACGCCGGCGCCGGTGGCCGGCGCGCTCGCCGGCGCCCTCGCGCCCGACGCCGCGCGCGCCCTCGCGGCGATCGAGTACGCGCCGGTGGCCGTCGTCGCGAGCCTCTATCGCCGTGCCGACGTCGCGCATTCGCTGCACGGCTTCGGCTTCCTCGTGCCGCGCATCGAGGCGCGCACCATCCTCGGCACGCTGTTCTCGAGCAGCATGTTCGACGCGCGCGCGCCGGAAGGCAGCATCCTGCTGACGACGTTCGTCGGCGGCCGCCGCAACCCGGATCAGTACGCCCAGGACGATGCCCGGCTGCGGGCGACGGTCCAGCAGGAGATGGCGTCGCTCATCGGCGCCCGCGCCGCGCCGGCGTGGCAGGAGATCGTGCGCTGGCCGCAGGCGATCCCGCAGTACGACCTCGGCCATCTCGACCGCCTCGCGCACGTCGATCGCGCGGAGGCGACGACCCCGGGCCTGTACTTCTTCGCGAACTATCGCAACGGCGTCGCGGTCGGCGACCGCATCACGCGCGGCGGCGAGCTCGCCGCGCGCATCGACGAGTCGCTCGCGCGTCCCCGCTAGGCGTTCAGCGCGCGAGCGCGGCGGCGACGCACGCCGCCAATTCACCCGCGTCGACCGGCCCGGTCGTGTCCACCCGCGCGGCATGCGCACGCTCGTCGTCGGCAAGCGGTTGCGCCGCGGCGAGCTGCCGCTCCAGCACGTCCAGGGTCGCCTCCGACGGGTCGGCGCCGGCCGCCGCGCGCGCGGTCACGCGCTCGCGCATCGTGGCCACGGGGGTCTGCGGCGCGAGGATCGCGAACGGAACCGCGAGCGACCGCGCGAGCGCGCGCATGGCCTCGCGTTGCGCATGCAGGAGGAACGTCGCGTCGACGATGACGGGATAGCCCGCGCTCGCCACGACGCGCGCGAGCTCGGCGAGCCGCGCATAGGTGCGCGCGCTCGCGGTCGCCGCGTACAGGCCTTCGCCGGTCGCGGAGGCCGACGATGCGAGGCGGGCGAGCCCGGCGAGCCGCTTGCGCTCGACGTCGGACCGCACGCGAATCCAGTCGCCTTGCGCGAGCAGCGCGCGGGCGAGATGGCTCTTGCCGGAGCCCGACGCCCCGCAGGTGATCACGATCGCGCGCGGCGCGGGCCGGGCGAACGCCTCGGCGAGTGCTAGGTGCGCGCGGAAATCGGCATGCTCGCGGGCCGCGAGCTCGCCGCTGCCCTGCGCCGCGCGAATGGCCGCGACCTTTGCCCGCACCATCGCGCGGTAGACGAGGAAGTAGCGCAGCACCGCGAGCCCTTCGTAGTCGCCGGTCTCCTCGAGATAGTCGTTGACGAAGCGCTGCGCGAGGTCGCGCCGGCCGCGGTGATGCAGGTCCATCACCGTGAACGCGATCTCGGCCATGACGTCGGTCCAGCGCAGCGCCGCGTTGAACTCGATGCAGTCGAAGACCACCACCCGGCCTCGATGCAGCACCATGTTCGCGAGGTGGAGGTCGCCGTGGCATTCGCGCACCCAGCCGTCGCGCTTGCGCGCGGAGAGGCGCGGCGCGACCTGCCGATGGGTGTCGACCGTCCAGTGACGCAAGGCGGCCAGGCGCGCTGCCACCTCGGGGGCGTGCTGCAGCGCCGTCGCGTGCTCGAAATTCGCGAGTGCATTGGCGAGCACGGTGTCGGGCGCACCCCACGGATCATCGGCGCCAGCGCGCGGGATCTCGCCGTGGAAGCGTGCGACGAGCCGCGCGAGCTCGTCGATGCGCTCCGGCGCCAGCGCGCCCTCGCGCAGCAGGCGGTCGAGCTCCTGGCGGCGATCGAACCGGCGCATGCGCACCGCGTACTCGACGCACTCGCCCTTGCCGCCGATGCGCGGGCCGTCCGCGTCCTCGGTGACGGGAACGACGTCGAGGTACAGGTCGGGCGCCAGGCGAAGATTGAGACGCACTTCCTCCTCGCACGCGGCGCGGCGCTTCTCCAGCGTGGAGAAATCGAGGAAGCCCAGGTCGAGCGGCTTCTTGAGCTTGTAGGCGTAGTCGCCCGCGAGGACCACCCACGAGATGTGCGTCTCGACGCACTCGATGTCGGGAGCCGGGTGCGGAAAGCACCGCGCGTCGCGCAGGCGCGCGGCCAGCGTCGATGGCGGGCCGGCGCTCACCCCGTCAGCCTGCGGGACTGGTCGGGAAAGCGGTAGAACGCGCCGTTGAGATAGCGCGTCACTTCCTCCACCGTCTCGTCGTTCCACCCCAGGCCGAGGTTGACCTGCCAGCGGTTCACCTCCGCAGCGAGGCTCGGCCAGTCGTCCACCAGTTTCTTCTCGCGCCAGTGCACCTGCTTGTCGTGGCACGCCACGCAGTGCGTCTGGTAGAGGAGCTCGCCCTCGCGCACGGGAAGCTGGCGCTGCGCGGCGGAGGGCAGGGCAATCGAGATGGCGGCCGTCACCAGCGCGACGGCGGCAAGCGTGAGCATCGGGCGCATGGCGGCGGGAACACCCCTGGCGGGACAGTCCCTATTGTGCCGCTACGCGTGGGTCGCTGCGAAGCGACTCCGGTCAAGGTTTCGTGCCGGCCAGGAGTTCCGCGCGAGCGATGGCGTTGCGCAGGTCACGCGCCTGCGGGTCGTCGGCCGCCATCTGCGCCTGCAGGGCGCGCCATTGCCGCACGGCGGCGGCGTAATCGTGTTGCTCGAAGGCCGCGCTGCCGGCCATTTCGAGTGCGCGCGGAAACGCGGGAGACACCGCCAGCGCGCGCTGCACGAACTCGTACGGCTTGCCGGCGAGCGTGCCGCCCTGCGCCATGCCGAGCGCGTCGGCGTACTCGCACAGGATGGCAGGGTCGTTGGCGACCTTCGCGCTCGCGGCCAGCGCCTTGGCGTACGCGTTCGTGGCGTCGTCGAAATCGTCGTTGGCGGCGTCCAGGCGCGCCAGCAGCACGTAGCCGCGGGCGTCGCGGGGATTGCGCGCGAGATGCGCCAGGAGCTCCTCGCGCACCACGTTGCCGGGCAGCGTGTCGAACGCCGCCTGGGCGTCCAGCGCCGAGTCGTCGGCGAGCGCGGCCGGCTCGCCCAGCCAGGCGTAGAGGCCCGCCGCGAGCAGCGGCAGCGCGACCACCATCGCGACGATGCCTCGTCGCCGCACCGGGCTGGGCGCGGGCAGCTCGGGACTGTCCGCGTCGTCGGCGACCGTGGCCCGCGCACGTGCGGACCAGGCGAGCCATGCCGCGACGGTGGCCGTCATCGCGACGGCCACCGCGAGAAACGCGTACGACGGCATGGCGCGCGTCCTACTTCGCCGGCGTGGCCGCCGGCGGCGCGGTCGCCGCCACCGCGGGCGCGGCGATCTTCGCCTTCATCGCGTCGTCGAGGATCTTGATGCCTTCCTGCGACGCGGCGACCGACTTCGCGAGCGATTCCTTCGCGAGGTCGAGGTTGTGGAACGACGCGCCGTTGGCGGCCGTCCACCATTCCCAGTTCGCGTGCGCTTCGCCGTGCTTGGCCCGCGCCGCCTTCAGCACGTCCTCGGACACGCCGACCTGCCGCGCCGGGCCGAACTTGTTGATGAGCTGCGCGAGCCAGAACTCGGCGTGCCGCACCTTGCCCTGGTAGTGCGAGGCCATCGACTCGATCACGTAGCGCGCCTGCTTCTCGTCCCACTGTTGTGGCAGCGCAGGCAGGTTTCCTTGAGGTAGTTCTTCGGGTTGGTCTGCCAGTGCGACGTGTAGAACTTGCCCGTCTTGTCGTCCTTGACGCGCGGCATGTGGCACGCCGCGCAGTCGATGCCGAGCTTCTCGTGCGTCGAGTTGTAGTACGTCTCGACGTCCGGATGCTGCGCCTTCCACAGCGCGGCGCCGGTGAACTGGTTGCGGAAGTCGCGGAACTGGATGTGGTCGTAGGCCTTCAGGATGTTGTCGACGTCGACGAACGGGAAGTAGTTGGTGCGCCTGTCGGCCATCGGGATCGGCTCGCCGGTGTTCGGATCGAAGCCCGGGTTGCAGTTGTACTCGACGTGGCACTGCGCGCACTGCAGCTTGCCGTCGTAGCGCTCGAGCATGCCGATCTTGCGCGTGAAGCCGCGCACGCCCATGTCCTTCACGTCGACCTTGGTCTTGCGCGGGTCCTGCGAGTACAGCGTCGGGAAGTCGGTGCGCGTGACGGCGTCGATCAGCGCGTCGCGCACGATGCGCGGCT
Organism: uncultured beta proteobacterium; assembly: GCA_963725735.1. Classification (GTDB taxonomy): domain Bacteria; phylum Pseudomonadota; class Gammaproteobacteria; order Burkholderiales; family Casimicrobiaceae; genus VBCG01. The sequence goes on from CAVRZM010000008.1 coordinate 69,935, forward strand.
TCGCCGCGTGCGGGTCGTGGCAGAAGATGCAGTTGAGCGCGTGGTTCATCGACTTGGCGAGCCTCGACGACCTTCGACGTGCGGCTCCATTTCGCCTGCGGCACCGGGTCGCCCATGTACGCCCACTCGAGGATGTGGTCCTGCGTCTTGCAGGACAGGCACACCGGGTTGGCGGCGGCGGCGGTGCCGGGCTTGAACGGCCTTCTGGTCCGTGTTGTCCGGGTAGAGGTCGACGACGAGGTCGTTCACCTTGAAGTCGCCGGTGCCCGCGAGGTAGCGCCACGTGTCCTTCGGCGCGAAGCGGCCGCCGAACGCGCGGTCGACGACGTATTGGTCGAGCAGCGCGAACGTGTGCCCGCGCGGCGAGTTGTGCTCCTTGGTGAAGCCGTGCGGCGTCATCAGCAGGTCGTACGCCGGATCGGGCGCAGGGCCGGTCATCTGCTTCTTCTCGAAGCGCGCGCGTGCGGTTCCAGTCCATCGTGCGCGTACGACTTGTACTGGTTCGCGTGGCAGCCGCCGCACGTGGCGAGGTCGGTCTTGGTTACCGGACGCTTCGTGGAATCGGAGAGGTGCTCGGCGGTGCCGTCGTGGCACGCGTTGCAGCCGACGGTCTTGTGCTTGCCGCTGTCGTAGAACGCCTTCACCGGCGCGTGGCACGCGAGGCACGCGGATGCGTCGAAGGCCTTCGCGGCGGGCTTGGCCGTCGCGACCTTGGATTGGGCCAAGGCGTGGCCGCCCGCCATCGCGAGCGCCGCGATCGCCGCGGTCGCGGCGACCCGTGCCAGCGCGCGCAGGAGTGATCCGTTGGTGTTCATTGCCTGCTCCCCACGGTTGAGGCTCGTCCTCATCAGGGAGTCTAGTCACGCGGGCGCGAGCGCGGTGAAAGTGTCTGCACCACACTTGACCGCCGTCAAGCAGCCGCGACCGCGCCTGCCTCCCGCTCCGGAAAGCCGGCATGGATCAAGGAAAAACGTACGCGCGACGCCTGGGGTTACTCGAGCTCGAGCGCGTCGCTGATCTCCGCGATGCCGGCCTTCGCGCACACGTCGTCGTTGTCGCCGCCGGGCGCGCCCGACACGCCGATGCCGCCGACGATCGAGCCTTTCGCGCGGATCGGAATGCCGCCGCCGACGGCGACGACGTTGGGCAGCGAACGGATGCCGCTCGACGGCTTGCCCGCCTGCGTGGTGTCGGCGAGGTCCAGCGTGTCGGTGCGGAAGCTCACGGCAGTTGCGGCCTTGCCGATCGCGGTCTGCGTCGTGTGGGTGCCGGCGAGGTTGTCGCGCAGCAGTGCGAGCGGCGAGCCGCCGCGATCGACGACCGCGACGGCGACGGTGTGGCCGTTCTTCTGGCAGTGCGCGAGCGCTGCCTGCGCGGCGGCGAGCGCGGCGGACGTCGTCAGCGTCGAGTAGGTGACGAGCATCTTCTGCGCGAAGGCAGCGGGCGCGCTGGCCAGCGCCGCGCCGATGCACGATGGTCGTGATGGTCTTCGGATGCATGGAACTCCTCCCTCTCCTCTGGATCGGACCCTCGTGCGACTTGCGCCGGAGGGAGCCGGTGCGGTCGCGGGCCGGTGTGGTCACTTCCCCTTGAACACCGGCTTGCGCTTTTCCTTGAACGCGCGAATGCCTTCGTGGTAGTCCTCGCTGTCGTACACGACGCGGCGCAGTCCCTGCATGCGCTCGAAGCCCTGCGGCGACATCGGCCGCGCGCCGGCGAGGATGCGCAGCTGCTCCTTCATCACCGCGATGGACAACGGCGCATTGGCCGCGATCTGGCTGCGCGAGCTGCGAGCGTGAACGCCTCGAGCTCCTCGCACCGGCACCACGTAGTTGATCATGCCGAGCTGCTCGGCACGCGCCGCCTTGATCGGCGCCGCCGTGAAGGCCATTTCCTTGACGATGCGCAGGTTGGCGGCGTTCAGGAACGTCATCATGCCCGCGACGTTGTACGGAACGCCGAGCTTTGCGGGCGTGACCGCGAACGTGGTCGACGGCGAGGCGACGATGAGGTCGCAGGCGAACGCGACCTCGCAGGCGCCGCCCCACACCGTGCCCTCGATCATCGCGATCACCGGCGCCGGAAAGTTCTCGATCTCGCGGATCAGGTGCCGCAGCGGATCGTCCCAGCCGAGCGGATCGCGGCCGTCGGTCGGCAGCTCGGCAACGTCGTGACCGGCGGACCACACCGGGCGCCGGGCGGCGCGCGCAGGATCACCGACGCGCACCGGCCTGCCGGCCGAATGCGGCGAGCCGGCGACGAGCTCGTCGACCAGCGCGCGCCGACAGCGCGTTGTGCTTCTCGGGGCAGTTGAGCGTGAGAAAGCCGATCTCGTCCTGGATCGAGGCGATGATGAGCGGCATGGGCGGTTCCTCGCGATGAATGACGGCGACCGCGAGTGTGAGGCAAGCGGCGAGCGCGCGCCATCGCGCGCCGCCGGCGGATGCCCTAGATCACGCGTGAATACTTCGCCTTCTGCTGCGCCTCGCGCAGGTAGCGGTCGAAGTTCATCGCGATGGTGCGCACGAGCAGGCGCCCGCGCGCCGTCACTTGCAGGCGATCGGGCTTGATGTCGACGAGGCCGTCCGCGGCGAGCGGCGCGAGCGCGTCGAGCTCGGGCGCGAACGTGGCGCGGAAGTCGATGCCGTAGAGGCGCTCGATCTCCGCGAAGTCGAGCTCGAAGCTGCACATGAGCTTCTGGATGACATCGCGGCGCAGGAAATCGTCGCCCGCCATCTCCACCCCGCGCAGCACCGGCAGCATCTCCCCATCGAGCTTCGCGTAGTACTCGTCGAGCGTCTTCACGTTCTGGATGTACGCGCCGCCGACCTTGCCGATGGCCGAGATGCCGAACGCGAACAGATCGCGGTCGGGCTGCGTCGAGTAGCCCTGGAAATTGCGATGCAGCTTGCGCGCGCGCTGCGCGGCAGCGAGCTCGTCGGTGGGCTTCGCGAAGTGGTCCATGCCGATGTAGACGTAGCCCGGCGGCGGCCAGCTTCTCGATGGCGAGCGCGAGGATCGCGAGCTTGTCCTGCGGCACCGGCAGGTCGCGATCTCGATGCGGCGCTGCGGCTTGAACAGGTGGGGTACGTGCGCGTAGCTGTAGAGCGCGATGCGATCGGGCGAAGCGGCGATCACCTTGTCGAGCGTGGCGCGGAAGCCTTCCACGGTCTGCTTCGGCAGGCCGTAGATGAGGTCGCAGTTCACCGAGACGAAGCCGACGCGGCGTGCCGTGTCGATCACGGTGCGCGTCTCTTCCTCGGTCTGCACGCGGTTCACCGCCTTCTGCACCACGGGGTCGAAGTCCTGCACGCCCACCGAGATGCGGTTGAAGCCCAGCGCGCCCAGGAACTCGATGGTGTCGGCGCCGACCTTGCGCGGATCGACCTCGATGGAGATCTCGGCGTCCGGCGCGAACGCGAAGTGGGTCTTCAGCGCCGTCATGAGATCCGTCATCTCCTCGCGCGACAGGAACGTCGGCGTGCCCCCGCCCCAGTGCAGCTGGGTGACCGGCGGCTTGCCTTCGACCAGCGCGCTGACCATCTCGATTTCGCGCTGCACGTAGCGGATGTACTTGGCGGACCGGCCATGGTCCTTGGTCAGGACCTTGTTGCACGCGCAGTAGTAGCAGATCGTGTTGCAGAACGGGATGTGCACGTACAGCGAGATCGGCTGGTCGGCGCGCGCGACGTTGCGCTGCGCGATGGCCTCCACGTAGCCGGCCGCGGTGAAGCCGTCGTGGAAACGGTCCGCGGTGGGGTACGAGGTGTAGCGAGGGCCGAAGCCGTCGTACTTGGTGACGAGCCCCGCATCGAAGGCGAGGTGTGGCACGGAGAGGGTTACAGGCGTTTCCATAGCCGCGATGATGCCCCCGCGCGCGCGGCGTGCCTTTGCGGCAAATCAAGGCTTCAAGCGCTGCCGCGGCCCGGCAACGGCCGCAGGCGCACCAGCCGCCGATGGATCTCGTCGAATCCCTCCTGGGTCGACACGCCGTTCAGCGGATCGGCATGCGCCGCGAACGCCTCGTCGACGCGCTCCCAGTCGTCGACCGTCAGGTGGGCCTGCGCCAGGGGGAACACCTCGCGCTCCTCGCGGGTGATGTGATCGCGCTCGAACGCGACGAAGTCGTCGACCGCGGCGGAGAACGCGGCGAATGCGGACGTGCCGGAGGCCTCGTACGCGCCCAGCGCATCGTCGATGCCGCGCAGCTTCTCGCCGCCGATCCGGTGCTCGTGGGTCAGGAGATCGAGCACCGGCCGCGCCGGCGGGTGGCGCGCGGCCAGCAGACGGAACAGCCACTGCTCTTCCTTCGGATGGTGCAGCCGCTCCGGAAAGGAGTCGACGTAGTAGAGCATCGCGTGCAGCAGCTCGAAATTCGGCGCGACGCCGTAATCCCGGATGCCGCGCACGAGCGCCGCCAGCGCCTGCAGCATGGAGGCGATCGCCTGATGCTCCTCACGGATGATGGTCAACGCCTGCATGCCCGGATTCCGTTTGCGACGAAATTCCGCAGTCTGCGCGCGATGCCGGTCCGTCGCCGTTGACCGCAATCAAGGTGGTTGGTTGGCCCCTCCGGTTGTCCAGCCAACCGCGCGCGCCTTGAAAGCCTTGACCGTCGGCGCCATTTTTCCCCACATGCCCCTCGACCTCCCATACGGCGCGGCGACGCCTCCCGAGCGCGCCGACGCCGAACTCCTGGATGCCTATTCGCGGCGCCGTCAGCGGCGCCGTCGAGCGGGTCGCGCCCGCCGTCGCCCACGTCCGCGTGACCCGCGCGAAAGGCGCGCGCGGCGAGGGCGCCGGTTCCGGCTTCCTGATCACGCCCGACGGCTACCTCGTCACGAATAGCCACGTCGCAGCGGGGCTGCTGCGCTCGAGGTCACGCTGCCCGACGGCCGTACGGCGGAGGCCCGCATCGTCGGCGACGACCCGGATTCGGATCTCGCCGTGCTGAAGGTACAGGCGGGCGACCTTGCGTGGATCCGCTTCGGCGACTCGTCGCGCGTGCGCGTCGGGCAGGTGGCGATCGCGATCGGCAGCCCGTTCGGCTTCCAGCACACGGTGACCGCGGGCATCGTCAGCGCGCTCGGGCGCTCGATGCGCGCGCAGACCGGCCGCCTGCTCGACAACGTGATCCAGACCGACACGTCGCTCAATCCCGGCAACTCCGGGCGGACCGCTGGTCGACGCGCGCGGCGACGTCATCGGCGTCAACACCGCGGTCATTCGCGGCGGCGCAGGGCATCTGCTTCGCGATCGCGTCGTCGACGGCGGAGCGCGTGGCGATCGCGCTGATCCGCGAGGGCCGCGTGCGACGCGCGCGGCTCGGGGTGGGCGGGCAGACGTTGCCGCTGCCGCGGCGCGTCGTGCGGCATTTCGAGCTGCCGCGCGAATCCGGCGTGCGCGTCGAGACGGTCGAGCGCGACTCGCCCGCGGCGGCCGCGGGCCTCGCAGCGCGGCGACGTGATCGTGGAGCTCGACGGCCTGCCGGTGCCCGACATCGACACGCTGCAGCGCGTGCTCGCCGCGGACGCGATCGCACGCACGATCGAGGTGCGATCGTGCGCCGCGATCGCACGCCTGATGCTCGCCGTCACTCCCGTCGAGTCCGCGCGCCCGCACGGGCTGACCGCATCGGGGCACCGCCGCTTTGCAAGGCGTGGCGCCTGTGCAACAATCGTTCCAACTTCATTTGGCATCAGGGTGACCACGATGCTGGACCGTGACGGCTATCGCCCGAACGTCGCCATCGTCATCGTCAACGCCAGGAACCAGGTCTTCTGGGGCAAACGGATCCGCGAACACTCGTGGCAATTTCCGCAAGGTGGCATCAATCCCGGTGAAACGCCCGAGCAGGCGATGTACCGGGAGTTGCGCGAGGAGGTCGGACTCGAGCCCCAGCACGTCAAGGTCCTCGGCCGCACGCGCGAATGGCTGCGCTACGACGTGCCGCAGCACTGGATCAAGCGCGAATGGCGCGGCAGCTATCGCGGCCAGAAGCAGATCTGGTATCTGCTGCGGCTGGTCGGCCGCGACAATGACGTGAGCCTGCGCGCGATCGGAGCATCCCGAGTTCGACGCGTGGCGGTGGCACGAGTACTGGATCCCGCTCGAGACGGTGATCGAGTTCAAGCGCGAGTCGTACCGGCGCGCGCTGCTCGAGCTCGAGCGGTTCCTGCATGCGCGGCCGCAGACTCGGCGGCAGCGGCTCTACGGCGTGCCGCATCCGGAAATGCCCGACTCGTACGCGGACCCGGCGACCTAGGGCTGCAACTCGACCCTCCCTGCGCGGCGCGCGGCGCTCGGTCGCACGCCGCCCGCTCGCCGGCAGCCCGCCGGTACGCCGGGGCCCTGCGCCCAAACTCACGGGTGCGCGAGCCCGTGTCGGCGCAACGCCGACTCGACATGCGCATTGCGCTGATTCCGACGATCCGCAAGTGTCGCTAGCGTTTCCGCTTTGCCATGCCGGGAGACGCCATGACCACCGTGCGCAAGGGACAGGCCCCGAGGCCGCTCGATCGCGAGACGTTTCGGCTGCGCTTTCGCGAGTCCTTCAGCGATCCCGCGTTCGCGGTCGCCGAGGACGCGCTGCAGCGCATCGAGGCGATCGCGTGGGACGGCTACGCGAACGGCCGCAAGGCGCCGCTCACGCGCCGTGCGGGAGAAGGATTCGCCGATCCCGACTACGACCTTTCGACCGAATGGCTCGCGACCCGCGAACGGCTGCGCGCGGCGGCGGCGCAGCAGCGGCGGAAGGACACGCGCTCGCGCGTGCTGGTCATCGCCGGCTCGGCGCGCAACGACGGCACGTGCCCCGGCGAGATCGCGAAGACCTTCCGCCTCGCGAAGATCGTCTGCGCGACGCTGCAGGAGGGCGGGCTCGAGCACGACCTCCTCGACTTGAGCCTGCTCACGTCGGAATACGGCCGCCGGATCCACCCGTGCAAGGGCTGCGTGTCGACCGCGCAGCCGCTGTGCCACTGGCCCTGCAGCTGCTATCCGAATCACGGGCTCGGCCAGGCGCACGACTGGATGGCGGAGATCTACGAGCGCTGGACGCTCGCGCACGGCGTGATCCTGGTCACGCCCGTGTACTGGTACGGCGCGCCCAGCCCGCTCAAGCTCATGATCGATCGCCTCGTCTGCGCGGACGGCGGCAATCCCGATCCCACCTCGACGCACGGCAAGGACGCGGCGAAGGCGAAGGAGGTCGAGCTCGCCGGCTGGCCCTATCCCAAGCACCTTGCCGGGCGCGTGTACGGGGTCGTGGTGCACGGCGACGTGGCCGGCATCGAGCCGCTGCGCCGCGGGCTCTCCGACTGGCTGGACTGGATGGGGCTCGTCGATGCCGGCGACCGTGCGCGGCTCGATCGCTTCATCGGCTATTACGAGCCGTACGCGACGAGCCACGACGCGCTCGACGCCGACCGTGCCGTGCAGGAGGAAGTGCGCAACGTCGCGCGCGCGGTGACCGAGGCGGTGAACGACCTGCGCGGGGGACGTCTGTCGATGCCCGGCAAGTCGCTCGAGCGGCCGCGGCCGAAATAACGCGGCGTGACTACTTCGTGCAGTCGCCCACGCGGCGCGCGCTGATCGCGATGGCGAGCGGGTCCGCTGCAGCGCCCTTGTCGGTCACGCTCATCGTCACGTTGCCGTCGTAGCGATCGCCGGCGAACGTGATCTCGGCGCGTCCCTGCATCGTCTGCGTGTCCCGCGTGCACTCGATGTCGTAGGTCGCACGGGCGAAGCGCCGCTCGACGTTGCTGAGCTTGCACGTGCCGTTGGGGCGCGGCAGCGTGCGGATCGGATCGTCGATGTCCTTCTGCGTCACGCACTCGCGCGCGACGGGGACCTTCTGGACGTGGCCGTCGAGGCGCGTGGTCAGCGTCATCTCCCACAGGCCGGGCTGCATCGGGGTCGAGCAGCCCGCGAGCAGAGCCAGCGAGCCGGCGGCGAGGAGGGCGCGAGCGTTCATGCGCAAATCATAGTGCATTCGGATTGGATTGCCGCTGGTTCCCGACGCTTTTGCGTCACGCAAGCAGGACGAGGTTGTCGCGATGGATGAGCTCGGCCTCGTCGACGTAGCCCAGGATCGCCTCGATCTCCGACGACGGCTTGCGCACGATGCGCGCGGCATCCTGCGCGCCGTAGTTGACGAGGCCGCGCGCGATCTCGCGGCCGTCGGGCGCGTAGCAGCCGACGACCTCGCCGCGCTCGAACGCGCCCTCGACCGCCACGACGCCGATCGGCAGCAGGCTCTTGCCTTCGGAGGCGAGCGCGCGCACGGCACCGGCGTCGAGGATGCAGCCGCCCCGCGAGCTGCACGTGGTCGGCGAGCCACTGCTTGCGCGCGGCCAGCGAGGCGGAGGGCGCGACCAGCGCGGTGCCGACGCGCTCGCCGTGCGGCCAGCCGCGTCAGCACGTCGGGCTCCCGCCCGCACGCGATGATGGTCGACGCGCCGGAGCGCGCCGCGCGCTTCGCGGCGAGCACCTTGGTCAGCATGCCGCCCTTGCCGAGCGCGCTGCCGGCGCCGCCCGCCATCGCTTCCAGCGCGGGATCGCCGGCGCGCGCCTCGTGCACGAACGTCGCGGCCGGATCGCGCCGCGGGTCGGCGGTGTAGAGGCCCTGCTGGTCGGTGAGCAGCACGAGCACGTCCGCCTCGATGAGGTTCGCGACGAGCGCGCCGAGCGTGTCGTTGTCGCCGACGCTGATCTCGTCGGTCGTGACCGTGTCGTTCTCGTTGATGATCGGGATCACGACAGGTCGAGCAGCGTGCGCAGCGTCGTGCGCGCGTTGAGGTAGCGGCGCCGGTCGGCCAGGTCCTCGTGCGTGAGCAGGATCTGCGCGGTCTGCAGGCCGAGAACTTCGCGAAGGCGCGTCTCGTACGCCTGCGACGAGGCCCATCTGGCCGACGGCGGCGGCCGCCTGCAGCTCGTGGATCGCGCGCGGCCGCGTCTTCCAGCCAAGGCGCTTGATGCCTTCGGCGATCGCGCCCGAGGACACCAGCACCACCTCGCGTCCGTCGCCCTCGCAGCTGCGCGATCTCCTCGGCCCAGCGCGCGACCGCGGCGTGATCGAGCCCGCGGCCCTCGTCGGTGACGAGGCTCGAGCCGACCTTCACGACGATGCGCTTCGCGCTGGCGACGGCGTGGCGGCTCTCGCGCTCCGCGCACGGCACGCGGCTCATGACTCCCTGCGTGCGCTCGGGCGCGCTGACGTGCGCCGCCGGCGCGCGCACCGGCGCCGGCGACACGGACGGACCGGGTGCGCGGCATCGGCGGCGGCGTCGCGCGTCGCGACCGGCCATCGACGGCGTCGTGCGCCGGATGCTCGTCGAGCCAGCGCCTGGATCGCGAAGGTCAGCTCGCGGCAGCCGTCGCCGTCGATCGCCGCGATCGCGAACACCGGCCCCTTCCAGCGGTACGACTTCACGAACGCGCGCGACGCGCTTCTCCCGCTCGTCCTCCGGGACGAGGTCGAGCTTGTTCAGCACGAGCCAGCGCGGCTTCTCGTACAGCGTCTCGTCGTAGCGCTGCAGCTCCTTCACGATCGCGCGCGCGTCGTGCACCGGGATCGGCGTTCTCGTCGAGCGGCGCGAGGTCCACGATGTGCAGCAGCAGGCGCGTGCGCGCGAGATGGCGCAGGAAGCGATGGCCGAGGCCCGCGCCTTCGGCCGCACCTTCGATGAGGCCCGGAATGTCGGCGACGACGAAGCTCTTCGCCTCGCCCGTGCGCACGACGCCGAGATTCGGCGCCAGCGTGGTGAACGGATAGTCGGCGACCTTCGGGCTGCGCCGCCGAGATCGCGCGGATCAACGTCGACTTGCCGGCGTTCGGCATGCCCGAGCAGGCCCACGTCCGCGAGCACGCGCAGCTCGAGCTGCAGTCGGCGCTTTGCTCGCCTTCCTCGCCCTTCGTGAACTGGCGCGGCGCGCGGTTGGTGCTGGTCTTGAAGTGCAGGTTGCCGAGGCCGCCCTTGCCGCCCTTCGCGACGAGCACGCGCTCGCCGTCGCGCGCGAGGTCGGCGATGCGCTCGCCGGTGTCGGCGTCGGCGATCACGGTGCCGACGGGCATCCGCAGCACGATGTCGTCCGCGCCGCGGCCGTACTGGTCGGCGCCGCGGCCGTTCTCGCCGCGCTTCGCGCGGTGGATGCGCGCGTAGCGGTAGTCGATCAGCGTGTTGATGTTGCGGTCGGCCACCGCCCAGATGCTGCCGCCGCGGCCGCCGTCGCCGCCGTCGGGGCCGCCGCGCGGAATGTACTTCTCGCGGCGGAACGACGCGACGCCGTTGCCGCCGTCGCCGGCCATCACCTCGATGGTCGCTTCGTCGATGAATTTCACGGGGTCCTCTTGTAGAGCACGAATCGCTCGGTGTCGTCGCCGCGCCGCGCGCCGCTCCAGATCGGCGTCCAGCCCTCGGGCGGCTCCGGATCGGCGGCCGAGCCGCCCGTACTGGACCAGCAGCCATGCCGCAGGCGTGCACCGGTTGGACCTCTTCGCGCACGGTGTGGATGCCGGAGAAATAGTCGAACAGCGCGCGCTGCGGCTCGCCCAGGTTGCGGCTCGCGAGGCAGCTGCCTCGCGCGGCAGGCGCATCGCGACGATTCTCCACCGTCCAGCGGTAGCTGCGGCGCGAATCGAGATACGGCAGCCAGATCGTCGGTGACGAGGCCCCAGATCAGCGTCACGCCGGCCGCCCAGTTGAGGATCGCGCGACGGTTCGACCGGCGCGCCGGCCGCACGAGCATCACCCACAGCACGGTGAGGCCGATCGCCGCGAGCATCGTGCCCAGGTGGAACGACGGCTGGTAGCCGACTTCCGTGTCGCGGAAGAGCCGCGCGACGTTGCCGGGCATCCCGTTCACGTAGGCGTCGATCCAGAACCCCCACATCACGACGGCGAGCAGCCCGAACGTCAGGATGCCGAACCAGTCGAGCGCGCCGGAGAAGCCGCGCTTCAGCGAATCGACCTCGAGCCCCGCGAGCAGCGCGAGCGGCACGAGCAGCGGCAGCGCGTTGGCGAGCCGCGCCTCGGGCATCACGAGCAGGCTCGCGAAGATCACGAGCGCGAGCACGCCCGGCACGATCGACGCCCGGGCTCGCGCAGGCCGCCGTTGAAGCCGCGTCCGCGCAGCCAGAGCAGCCACAGCAGCAGCGGCAGCGAGGGCCACGCGAACCAGACAGGTTGCGCAGGTAGTACACCGGGTGCGCGACTGTCGCTGCCCAGCATGGCGATGTAGTCGGCCAGACGTTTCGCTGCTGCCCACCACTGCGCGAACAGCGCCGGATCGCGCGCGTGCAGCAGCGAGCGGCCACGGCAGCGACAGCGCGAGCACGACCACGACCGCCGCGACGGCGAGCGTCGCGCGATAGGCGCGGTTGCGCCACTCGGCACCGCACGCGGCAGCACCAGGGCCGTCAGGAGCATCCAGGCCGGCCCCATGCAACGCCGCGGCCCATGAACGCGATCGCGATGCCGACGCCGAGCGCCACGCCGCCCCACGCAGGGACGCCGCAACGCCAGCGCGAAACCGTACAGCGCCCACCGCGACGCCGACCGTGAGGAAGAGCTCGGGCGACAGCACGTGCGCGCGGTCCCAGAAGCCGACGCTGCCGACGAGGATCAGCACCGGGAGCCAGCGGAACGCGCGGCCGTTGAGCTCGCGGCTCGCGAGCGCCGGTGGCGAGCAGGACCAGCGCCAGCGCGAGACCGACGACGATGCGCGCGGCGTTGTGGACCTGGAGCGGCGGCGCGAACGCCTCGATCGCGAGCGCGCCGCCCATGTAGGCGAGCGGCGGGCGCGGCACGTACGGCTCGCCGGCGAGCGTGGGCACCACGAAGTCGCGGCTGCTGCGCCATCTCGGACGCGACGCCGATCGACGTCGCGTCCTCGGTCTTCCACGGATCGTGGCCGGCGAGCCCGAGCGCGACCCAGGCCGCGCACAGCAGCACGAGGCCCAGCTGCTTCAGCGCGCGATACGGCGCGGCCGGGACTGACCGCTTCCGGATCGACCGAGCTCCGGGATGTAGGGACGAGGGAGGCGGCGCATTGCGGAAGTATGCAGCGAGACTGCGTGCGATGCTAGCACACCCCGAAAGAAAAAGGCAGCCTCGGCTGCCTTTTTCGATCGTGATGCCGGTGCGGTCAGGCCGTCTTTCGCGGCCGCCGCCCTGCTGCCGTAGCGCTGGCGGAACTTGTCGATGCGGCCGGCGGTGTCCATCACCTTCTGCTTGCCGGTGTAGAACGGGTGGCACTGCGCGCAGACTTCGATGTGCAGCGGCTTGCCGACGCCGTCGAGCGCGTCGCGAACTGTGTTGCCGCAGCTGCAGGTGACCTGCGACTTCGCGCGTACTTCGGGTGAATGCGCTTCTTTCATGATGTCCTCTCGTGTGCCGGACTCGCTTGCCCGCGGTGATGGTGCTCGCGTGCGCGCTGTCCCATTGGGTCCGCCGATGCCGGATGGCGGAAAATCGAGCATTATCCCGGTTTTGGCCCGTAAGGCAAGGTGGGGGCGATTAGGCGCGTATGCAACCGGCTCACAAATGCTGACGGCAATGGCTGGCGGGCGGTGCAACGCCTGCAGGTCGGCAGACGCCTCGGCGTTCCGCACGGAAGCGCCCGGCGCCGGACATTGGGCCTGACCTCGCGGAGCGAATTGCGTGCGCGAGCGGCGAAGCGCTCCGCCGACGCGATCTAGCCCGCGGCGCATCGAGTCGAAGAACTCCGCGTTGCTCTTCGTCTGCTTGACCTTGTCGAGCAGGAACTCCATTGCCTCGAGCTCGTCCATCGGATAGAGCAGCTTCCGCAGGATCCACACCTTCTGCAGGATGTCGGGCTTGAGCAGCAGCTCCTCGCGGCGCGTGCCGGAGCGGTTGACGTTGATCGACGGGTAGATCCGCTTCTCGGCCATGCGGCGGTCGAGGTGGATTTCCATGTTGCCCGTGCCCTTGAATTCCTCGTAGATCACGTCGTCCATCCGCGATCCGGTGTCGATCAGCGCGGTCGCGATGATCGTCAGCGAGCCGCCTTCCTCGATGTTGCGCGCGGCGCCGAAGAAGCGCTTCGGGCGCTGCAGCGCGTTGGCGTCGACGCCGCCCGTCAGCACCTTGCCCGACGCGGGCACGACGGTGTTGTACGCGCGGGCGAGACGCGTGATCGAGTCGAGCAGGATCACGACGTCCTTCTTGTGCTCGACCAGGCGCTTCGCCTTCTCGATGACCATCTCGGCCACCTGCACGTGGCGCGTGGCGGGCTCGTCGAACGTCGACGACACGACCTCGCCGCGCACGGAGCGCTGCATTTCGGTCACTTCCTCGGGCCGCTCGTCGATCAGCAGCACGATCAGCATCACGTCCGGGTGATTGGCGGCGATCGAGTGCGCGATGTGCTGCAGCATCACGGTCTTGCCGGACTTCGGGCTCGCGACCAGGAGGCCGCGCTGGCCCTTGCCGATCGGCGCCACGATGTCGATGATCCGCCCGGTGATGTTCTCCTCGGCCTTGATGTCGCGCTCCAGGACCATCGTCTTGTCCGGGAACAGCGGCGTCAGGTTCTCGAAGAGGATCTTGGACTTCGCGTTCTCCGGCGGCTCGAAGTTGACCTTGTCGACCTTGACCAGCGCGAAGTAGCGCTCGCCGTCCTTGGGCGTGCGGATCTCGCCCTCGATCGTGTCGCCCGTGTGCAGGTTGAACCGGCGGATCTGCGACGGCGAGATGTAGATGTCGTCGGTGTTCGCGAGGTACGACGTGTCGGGCGAGCGCAGGAAGCCGAAGCCGTCGGGCAGCACCTCGAGCACGCCGCCGCCGAAGATCGACTCGCCCTTCTTCGCCTGCTGCTTCAGGAGCGCGAAGATGAGGTCGTGCTTGCGCATCCGGTTTGCGCCTTCGATCTCGTTCGCGTTGGCGAACTCGATCAGCTCGGATACGTGCTTGGACTTGAGGTCGGATAAATGCATGGTGCCGGGGGAGGGGCGTGCCGGAACGGCGCGGGATCGGCCTTGGATCTGCAAGGCCGCGAAAGGCGGTCGGGAGATGAGACGGGTTTGGAATCGGGGCGTCGCAGCGAACTGCGAAGCGGCGCCCGGTCGGATCATGACGCGATTTGGCGCTGTGCGCCAGGCGGGCGCGGGACGCGCGCTTACCGGAAGGCAGCGTATAGAGGATGCCCGCGGCTGTCAACCACGCCGGGCGGCAGCGCGGCCGTACTGCGGCTTTCCTGCTACAGGTTGCTGTCGAGGAACGCGGTCAGCTGCGACTTGGTCAGCGCGCCGACCTTCTGCGCGTGCGCCTGGCCGGCCTTGTACAGGATCACGGTCGGGATGCCCCGGATGCCGTACTTGCCCGGCGTGGAGGGGTTGGCGTCGATGTCGAGCTTGGCGATCGTGACCTTGCCGCCGTACTCCTTCGCGACCTCGTCCAGCACCGGCGCGAACATCTTGCACGGCCCGCACCATTCGGCCCAGAAGTCGACCAGCACGGGGTTGCCCGACTGCAGGACGTCCTTGTCGAACGTCGCGTCGGAGACGTGCTTGATGGCTTCACTCATTGGCAAATCCTCTCGTATGCGCGCGGCGCCGCTGTGCGTAGTGCGGTTGGTCGCGCCGTCCTGGCCTGCGCTTACGGTAGCGGAACGGCCGCCGCGCGCGCAAGTCGTCCAGCGTAGGCAACCGGTAACATGGGGCCGGTCTGCTAAAATTCAAGATTCGCCCCGCTTTCCGCACGACTTCACGCGTCGCGCCCGCCATGACCTACGTCGTCACCGAGAGCCTGCATTCGCTGCAAGTACACCGACTGCGTGGACGTATGTCCGGTCGACTGCTTTCGCGAAGGGCCCCAACTTCCTCGTGATCGACCCGGACGAGTGCATCGACTGCACGCTGTGCGTCGCCGAGTGCCCGGTCGAGGCGATCTTCGCCGAGGACGACGTGCCCGACGACCAGCAGCAGTTCACGGCGCTCAACGCGGAGCTGTCGAAGGTCTGGAAGCCCATCATCGAGCGCAAGCCCGCGCCGCCCGACGCCGACGACTGGAAGGACGTGCCGCGACAAGCTCGAAGTACCTCGAGCGGTGAGGCCGCGCCGCCCGTTTGACCGCGGACCGGCCGCCGCCCCTAGAATCGCAGGGTTTTTTCGTCGCCGCCTGTGCGGAGGCCCGTGTCCACCGACTATCGAATCCGCACGGATTCCATGAAACGACTCGCCCTCATCGCCGCGCTGCCGCGGCGCTCGTTCCCGCGCAGCTCGCCATGCGCGCAGGCGCCTGCGCCCGCGCCGCACCCGCCGGCGACCCGATCAAGGGCGCGCAGAAGGTGCGATGTGCCAGGGCTGCCACGGCATCGTCGGCTGGCGCACGGCGTTCCCGGAGGTGTACCGCGTGCCCAAGCTGTCCGGCCAGAGCGCCCGCCTACATCGTCGCGTCGCTCAAGGAATACAAGAGCGGCGACCGCGGCCATCCCGTCGATGAGCGCCATCGCCGGCTTCGCTGTCGCGACGCCGACATGGCCGACATCGCCGCCTACTACTCGCAATCGCCGCTGACGACGGCGCTCAAATGATGATGACCATGCGCGCATTCGATTGCACTCGCCGCCGTCGCGGCGCTTCGCGTCGGTCGCCGCCGCCGCCGCCGACATCGAAGCCGGCAAGAAGAAGGTGCAGGAAGTCTGCGCCGCCTGTCACGGCATCGACGGCGCGCAGCCGACCACGCCCGACTACCCGAAGCTCGCCGGCCAGTATCCCGACTACCTCGCGAAGGCGCTGCGCGACTACAAGTCGGGCACGCGCAAGAACCCGATCATGGCCGGCATGGCGCAGGGACTCACCGACAAGGACATCGAGAACGTCGTCGCAGTACTTCTACGTCCAGCCGAGCAACCTGGCGACGCGTTACTGACGTTCGGCGAGGAAGCGGGAATGCGGGATGCGGGCACCGGCGCTGCGGGCCCAGCTTCCTGACTCTCGACTTCCCCATTGCGAGAAAGAGGCGCCCGCGGGCGCCCTTTCTTCACGTCCTGCCGCGCGAGGCAGTCGAGATAGAGCTGCGCGTCCGGGCGGCGTCCGCGTGCCGCTGCGCCTGCCACACTACTTCGCCCAGGCATTCGAGCACGTCGTGCAGCGCCGCGTGCTCGTCGCCGCGCGCCGCGCGCATGCGCTCGAACTCGCGCGCGGATGCCGGGCGGCTGGTCGATCGCGAGCTGCTCGGCGACGGCAAGGTGCAGCGACAGGTGCAGGAACGGATTGACGGCGCCGGCCTCGGGCGCGTAGTCGCGCTCGACGTGCCGGTCCGGGTGCTCGAACGTCGCGTGGTACTCCGGGTGCATCGCGATCAGCCCCGCGGCGATCTTCTCGAGGTCGGTCAGCGGCACGCTGGGCGCGATACTTGGCCCATGCGTCGGTGAGGAAGCGGCGCGCTTCGTCGCGCGACGGATTGAACATCTGCGACAATGGGCCGGCGGCGAGCATCCGCAGCGGCGAGGCCGGCGCGGCCCTCCTCTGCGGTGCAGGGTCAGTCGGAGGCAGCGTCGCGCAGCGGCAGGGCCTTCACCGGCCTCCTTGCGTCTTCGTGCCGGTATTCGCACAGGTCGCGGATGATGCACTCGGGGCACTTCGGCGTGCGCGCGACGCACACGTAGCGTCCGTGCAGGATCAGCCAGTGGTGCGCGCCCTGCTTGAACTCGTCGGGCACGAACTTCTCGAGCTTGCGCTCGACCTCGCCGACGTCCTTGCCCGGCGCGATGCCGGTGCGGTTGGCCACGCGGAAGATGTGCGTGTCCACGGCGATGGTCGGCTGCCCGAACGCGGTGTTGAGCACGACGTTGGCCGTCTTGCGACCGACGCCGGGCAGCGCTTCCAGCGCCGCGCGGTCCGACGGGCACATTGCCGCCGTGATCGCGCACGAGGATCTCGGAGAACGCGACGACGTTCTTCGCCTTGTTGCGGAAGAGGCCGATCGAGCTGATGTAGGGAATGAGGCCGTCCACGCCGAGCCGCGCGATCGCCTGCGGCGTGTTCGCGGCCTTGAACAGGCGCGCGGTGGCCTTGTTGACGCCCTTGTCGGTGGACTGCGCGGACAGCACGACGGCGACCAGCAGCTCGAACGGCGTGCTGTAGGCGAGCTCGGTGCGCGGGTCGGGATTGCCGGCGCGAAGGCGCTCGAAGATCGCGCGCCGCTTCTCGGGGTTCATGGGGCGGCTCCCTTGGCGATGTCGACCAGGCGCGCGAGGCGCGCCGGCTCGTTGTCCTTGAGGTAGCCGTCGTCGCGCAGCAGCGCGTGCGCCTTCGCGGCCCATGGCGCCGCAGCCTTCGGGTTGCCGCGCGCCAACTCGATCTCCGCCAGCTCCTCGTAGACGTAGCCGTCCGGCGCGTTGTCGCGCATCGGTTTCCGCGGCGAGCGCGCGCTGGATGCGCTGCGCATCGTCGAGCCGGCCGAGCGCGCGATAGCCGCGCGCGACGGTCCACTGCGCGACGCGCAGCGGCTCCTTGCGGCCCGCGCCCTCGCGCAGCGTCAGTTCCTTCTGCCAGTGCGCGAGCGCGGTGGCGGGATCGCCGGCGTCGAAGTACGTCCACCCGATGTTGTGATGGAGCGAGGCCGCCCAGCCGCGCGCACGCGCATCGGCGGAAGCGTCGGCCGCCGCGAGCGCCTTCAGGTTCCACGCGAGCTGCTCGTCCTTCGGCGCCGCGATGCCCAGCATGTGCAGGGCGTCGACGCGATAGAAATCCGCGCCGGGCAGCGTATCCTCCCTGCCGACCACGAGCGCTTCCTTGAAGAGCACCACGGCCGCCTTCGGGTCGCCGCCGGAGTTGCGGGTGCGGCCGCGCTCGAGGAGGTAGCGCACGCGCAGGCGCGGCACGGCGGCCGCGGGCGTCGCATCGGGCAGCGTGCGCGCCACCGCGTCCAACGTCGCATCGGCTTCGCCGTATTTGCGCTGCAAGCCCAGCGTGCGCGCGATCTGGGTGGCGATCTCGACCGCTTCGCGCGAGCCCGGCCGGTGGTTCGTCGGCCTCGCTGCGGAAGCGCGCTTCGGATTCGGCGGGCTTCTCGTAGTTCCACAGCCGGTCGAGCTGTGCGGAGAAGTCGGCGGGCGCGTCCGCGGCGCTCGCGCCGCGCGAAATGACGCAGCAGACCAGCGCGACCGCGACGATCCGGAGACGCCGTCATCGCGCGCCCCGGCGCGCGCGCGCACGCGCCAGTGCCGCAGCCACCGCGGCTTGCCGCTGCGCACGGGTCGTCCGCGACAGACTCCCGGGCCTGCAGCCGGTCGGCGATGCGCTCGCGCCGCGCGCGGCGCTCGTTGCGCGCGCGATGGCGACGGCGCGCGGCGGAAGCGTCCGTGGCCGTCCACTCGCGGCGGGCCGGCACCAGGGCGATGCAGTCGACCGGACAGGGCGGGACACACAGCTCGCAGCCCGAACACAGCGACGGCAGGATCGTGTGCATCCGCTTCTGCGCCCCGACGATCGCGTCGACGGGGCACGCCTGGATGCACAGCGTGCAGCCGATGCAGCGCGCCTCGTCGATCACCGCGACGAGCAGCGGACCCGGCACGCCGCAGTCCGGGTTCACGGGCTTGGCCGGCCGGCGTGTGAGCACCGCCAGCGCGTGCACGACCGCCTCGCCGCCCGGCGGGCAGCGATCGAGGTCGGCGTCTCCGCGCGCGAGCGCTTCGGCGTACGGCGCGCAGCCGTCGTAGCCGCAGCGCATGCATTGCGTCTGCGGCAGCACCGCGTCGATGCGCGCGGCGAGGGAAATCGCGTTCGCCATCGCGCAATTCTAGCGCGGCCGATTTGCTAGACTCCGCGGCGCGAGACGGGCCAGCGATGAAGTCCGTCCAATCGATCCGGTGACCACGCCGTCCGCCTTCCCGCCCGCGCCGCAGGTCGAGCAGCCGCTCGGCCGCGATTGGCATGCGCGCCTCGGCGCGTTCGTGCTTCGGATGCTGGGGTGGCACGTGGTGCTCGCGCAGCCGGTGCCCGGCGCTGCGTGATCGTCGTCTATCCGCACACGTCGAACTGGGACTTTCGTGATCGGCCTCGCCGCGAAGTGGTACCTCGGTCTCCATTTCCGGTTCATGGCGAAGGACTCGCTGTTCGTCGGGCCGTTCGCGCGCATCTTCGAGCGCTGGGGCGGCATTCCGGTGGACCGCCGCTCGCATCACGGCGTGATCCGCCAGTTCGCCGAGCGTTTCGCGCGCGAGCCCGATTTCCGGCTGGTGATCGCCCCCGAGGGCACGCGCGCGCGCACCGAGCACTGGAAGAGCGGCTTCTATCACCTCGCGCGCACGGCCGACGTTCCGCTCGGACTCGCGTTCATCGACTACGCGCGGCGCGAGGCGGGCATCGGCGGTTTCGCGAACCTCACCGGCGACGTCGACGCCGACATGGCATTGATCGCGGCGTTCTATGCGGACAAGACCGGCAAGCGGCCGGGCAATGCAGGGCCGGTGCGCCTGCCCGCGGGACGCTGAGCGCCGCGCGGCAATCGGCGGTCCTGCGCGGCGACGGCGATGCGCCGGACCGCGCAGCCAACCGACGCGTCAGGACTTGCGCTCGCGCGCGTCGCCGCGATTGCGGTAGTCGGCCGGCACCTTGAAGAGGTCGGCCGGCGGCTCGCCGCGCTTCACGTTGGTCAGCCGGTAGATCGTGTCGCCGACGCGCGGATCGCTCGTCTTCGCGTACACCACGACGAAGAGCTCCGGCGAGAACCAGCGCTCGCTCGTCACCACGATGGGCTTTTCGTTGCCGATCTGGCCGGCCGGAATCGTGTGCGTGGTCATGGTGCCTTCGGCCTTGATGCCCTCGAAGTCGCGCGTGCCGAGGTTCTTCGTCTCGCCCTTGCCGCGCGGGACCAGCGGCAGCGACAGCGGCGGCATGGGCGGCATCGGCGGCATGGCGTCGTCGCCCTCGCCGCGACCGATGCGGATCACCTCGACGCGCACGTCCTGGCCGCCCGTCGCCCTTGCGCTTGACGACGACGCGTCCCGGCTGCACTTCGACGTCGCGCGGCCCCGGCATGCCGGCCTGCGGCGCTGCGGCGGAACGGGCGGCACGGGATTCGCCCCGGGGGCACGGCGGCGCGGGCGGCTCCGGCAGGCGCGGCAGGCGCGTCACGGTGCGCGACGATTCGTTGAGCACGATGGTGCGCCCCTCCATCGGGTCGTAGATGAACACGCCGCCGCGGCCTTCGCCCTTGCGCTCCTGTCGCGTGCGCCCCTGCGTGTCGCGCGCGAGGAGTGCGGTCGACTTGCGCACGATGCGGTTGCCGTCGGGCAGGGCCTGGATCGATTCGGTGACCGCTTCCGCGGTGTAGGGCGCGTTCTTGACGATCTCGCGCGGACGGCCGAGCTCGCTGCCGACGAATGCCATCGACGGCGGCAGGTCCATGAACGCGTCGTCGAGGACAAGCTGGATGCCGTCGCCATCGACCAGCAGCGCCTGGTTCTTCGCGATCTCCTTGGCGGCCCGGGCCTGCTCCTTCGCCTGCGCGACGAGCGCCTTCACGTCGGGCAGCTGCACCTCGACCGACGGGGCGTCGGCCGGCGCGGCGGCGAATGCGGCGCTGCCGGCGGTGAGGCTCAACGCCGCCAGCGCGAGCGGCAACGGGACGAATCCGGAACAACGAAGTCATGGCGGGCACCTTGGTCGTGATGATCAGTAGACGAAGCGGACGGCGAGCACGGAGCCGTCGCGGCGAACGAGCAGTTCGGTGTCGATGGCGTCGGCGGCGCGCGCCGGATTGACGGGCAGGCCGAGCTGCGCCAGGGTCATTCGCTGCAGGCGCGCGGGCACGACGACCGCGTCGCCGGCGCTCCTCGATGTCGGCGAGCGGCACGACCGGCATGAAATCGTCGGCCGACGATTGCGCGGCGGCCGCTGGCGCGGGTTCGGCCGGCGACGGCTTCCGGCGGCAGCGAGCGCACGATGATCGACAGCGCGGCGATCGACGCGGCGAGCGCCAGCGGCCACGCGAGCCAGCGGTCGCTGACACGGCGCGCCGGCGCGCCGCGCGGATTGCGCAGCGCGCGTTCGATGGCCGCGGCGATCGCGCGATCGGTCGCCGGTGGCGGCAGCGCGTCCGCCATCGACGCCTTGAGCGCCGCGAAGCGGTGGTCGAGGTCCGTGGAGTTCGGGTTGGGGCACCATGGTCATCCCTTGGCCGCGCGGGCGCGCCGCCGGCGGTGGCGTCGAGCCAGCGGGCGATGAGGCCGCGCGCCCGCGACAGCCGCGAGCGCACGGTGTTGAGCTCGCAGCCGCAGATCGCGGCAGCTTCGGCATAGGAGCGTTCGGCGAGCTCGACCAGCACGAGCACGTCGCGGTAGTGCGGCGGCAACGCGGCGATCGCCAGCGCGCAGGCGCGCGAGCGTCGCGCTGCGTCGCGAGCGTGGACTCCGGGCGTCGGCGCGTCGAGGTCGGGTGCGGCCGGCTCGGCCTCGTCGTCGTTGGCGACGTAGCGCGCGTCGGCGCCCGTGCGCCGGTGCACGAAGTTGCGCGTGATGCCGAGGAGCCACGGCTGCAGCGCGCCGCGCGCCGGATCGTAGTCGTCGGCGTGGGTCAGGAGGTGGACGAACACGTCCTGCGTGACGTCCGCCGCCACGGTCGCCGAGCCCGACCACAGCAGCGCGAACCGGTAGATCGGCCCGCGGTAGCGCTGGTAGAGCGGCGTCAGCGCCGCGGCGTCGCCGCAGGCCACGCGCGCGGCGAGCGCGGCGTCGTTCGCCTGCAGGCGATCGGAGAGTTCGGCGGGCATGGGGGCGTCGGTCAAGGGCGGTCCTCGGCGTATATTCGCGCGGTACCGGCGAAAAGTTCCCGCCGGTCGCCGCCGGCGACGCCCGCCGACCGCTCGCGAAGAAATAGGGGCGGTCCGTCGCACCCGGGTTCCCCCGCGCCGGAGGCACCCGGAGGATGGCGGCATTGTGCCTCCCGAGGAGCCCCCCATGGCCGTGGCCCTTTCCGATCCCTGTTCCCAGACCAGCGCCGCCGGCGAGCGCCGCAGCTGGCATCCGCTCGAGATGATCCCGGTGTTCTCGCGCTGGTCGCCGGGTCCGTTCCGCGACTTCGTCTACTCGTTCATCTTCAACACGCTGATCGCGCTCGTGTTCACGGCGCTCGCCGCGCTGTTCTCGGACCGGATCGATCTTGTCCGGCAGTTCTGGAACTGCTTCGTGTTCGCGCAGTTCATCGGCTACACGATCTACGTCCTGATGCTGGTCGTCGACGCCGTCGTGTCGCGGGAGGCGCGGCGCACGGCGCCGATGCGGTGGATGTACTTCCTCGTCATTCCCACGATCGGCGTGTTCATCGGCTACTGGCTCGCCACCACCGCGCTCGACTACGCAGGCCTCGCGCGCGGAGATGTTCACCTGGCGCGGCATGCTCTCGATCTTCACCGTGGCGCTGATCATCGCCGGCATCCTGCTCGCGATCTTCATCCCGCGCGACCGCGCGGCACGCGTGCAGGCGCAGGCGGCGCGCGACGAGGCGCGTGCCAACGCCGCCGAGCGCGAGGCGACGCTCGCGCGCATGCAGCTCCTCGAGGCGCAGGTCGAGCCGCATTTCCTCTACAACACGCTGGCGCACGTGGTGAGCCTCGTCGACGGCGAACCCGCGCTCGCCAAGCGCATGCTGCACCGGCTGATCGACCTGCTGCGCGCCACCGCCACGGCAGGCGCCAGGACGAGCACGCTCGGCAGCCAGCTCGATCTCTTGCGCTCCTACCTCGACCTCATCGGTCTGCGCATGGGATCGCGCCTCGCCTGGTCGGTCGACGCCGCACCCGAGCTGCTCGGCCTCCCGGTGCCGCCGATGCTGCTGCAGCCGGTGGTCGAGAACGCGATCAAGCACGGACTCGAGCCGAAGGTGGACGGCGGCCGCGTCGACGTGACGGCGCGGCGCGACGGCGAATGCGCTGGTGCTCACCGTGGCCGACACCGGGCTCGGCGTCGCGGCCACCCGTGAGCCGACGTCCACGGGCCTCGGGCTTGCGAACCTCCGCGCGCGCCTCGCGACGCTGTTCGGCGATGCCGCCTCGCTGCGCATCGCCGACAACGCGCCCGCCGGCACGCGCGTGACGGTCGTGCTGCCGCTGGCGGACGCGCGCTGACATGAACCAGCCCCGCATCACCGCGGTCATCGCCGACGACGAGCCGCGGCTCGCCGAATATCTGCAGGCGCGCCTCGCGGCGCTGTGGCCGGAGCTCGTCATCGCCGGCGTCGCGCACAACGGGCCGGAAGCGCAGGCACTGCTCGCCGCCGAGGCGCCGGACATCGCGTTCCTCGACATCCGCATGCCCGGCCTGTCGGGGCTCGAAGTCGCACGCGCCGCGCGCCCGGACCTGCGCGTCGTGTTCGTCACCGCCTACGATCAATACGCCGTGGCCGCGTTCGAGCGCGCGGCGGTCGACTACGTGCTGAAGCCCGTGAGCGATGAACGGCTCGCGGAAACCGTGGCGCGCCTCAAGGAGCGCGCGCCGCACGCGGCGGAGGGCGTGCGCGACGTGCTGGCCGCGATCGAGAAGCTGGTGCCCGCGACCACGCAGGAGCGGCTCGCCTGGATCCGCGCGTCCCGCGGCTCGCAGGTGATGCTGATCGACGTCGACGACGTGTGCTACTTCCAGGCCAACGACAAGTACACGAGCGTGTTCACCGCCGACGGCGAGGCGCTGATCCGCACGCCGCTGAAAGAGCTCTTCGAGCAGCTCGACCCGCGCCGGTTCTGGCAGGTGCACCGCGGCACCATCGTCAACGTGCGGCACATCGCGACCACCTCGCGCGATCTCACGGGACGGGTCACGCTGACTTTGAAGCGCCGCTCCGAGCCGGTGGCGGTGTCGCGCGCGTACGCGCACCTGTTCAAGCAGATGTAGCGGGTCCGGCAGCGGACCGGCACAATGGCGGCCGGACGCCGCCATGAGCCACACGCATACGCACGCCGCACACGGCCACGACGATCACGAGGGCATCCACGCGCACGCGCCGCGCGGCGGCGGCGGCGATACGCGGCGCGCGCTCGGCATCGCGGTCGCGCTGACCCTCGGATTCGCGCTGGTCGAGGCCATCGGCGGCTGGCTGGCAGGCTCGCTGGCGCTGCTTTCCGATGCCGGCCACATGGTGACCGATTCCGCGGCGCTCGGGCTCGCGCTCTTCGCCGACGCGATCGCGCGCAAGCCGCCGTCGCGTCGCGCCTCCTATGGCTACGGCCGCGCCGAGGTGCTCGCCGCGTTCGTCAACGCCATCGCGATGCTGGTCGTGGTGGCGGCCATCGCCATCGAGGCGGCGCGGCGCTTGCTGAACCCGGCGCCGGTTGCGGGCCAGACGGTGGTCGTCATCGCGATCGCGGGGCTCGCCGTCAACCTCGTCGCCGCGTGGGTGCTGTCGCGCGCCACCGGCTCGCTCAACACGCGCGGCGCGTTCCTGCACGTGCTCGGCGACCTGCTGGGCTCGCTGGCCGCGGTGGTGGCCGGCGGCGTGATCATGGCCACCGGGTGGACGCCGATCGATCCGATCCTGTCGATCGCCGTCGCGCTGCTGATCCTGCGCTCGACGTGGCAGCTCCTGAAGCAGTCGACCGGCGTGCTGATGGAGGGCGTGCCCACGCATCTCGACTACGAGGCCATCGGCCGCTCGCTCGCGGCGCTGCCCGGCGTCAACGACGTGCACGACCTCCACATCTGGAACATGACGGCGGAGGGCATCGCACTGTCGGCGCACGTCTCGCTCGCGCACGGCGACGACTGGCTCGTCGGTGCTCGCGCAGGCGAAGCGGGTGCTGGCCGCGGAATACGGGATTCGCCACACCACGCTGCAGCCGACGTGGCCCGTCGCGTCCGCGGCGCGCGAGGATGCGCGCGTCATCCCGGTCGTGCCGGCCGAGGACGACGACCATCCGCCGCACGTGCATTGACCCCTAGCCCGCGCGATCGGCGGACGTCACAGCCACTTGAGCTTGCGGAAATGGAAGTAGAGGTAGATGTCGGCGAGCACCATGGCCGTCACCGCGAGCGGATAGCCGAACGACCAGTCGAGCTCCGGCATGTTCCTGAAGTTCATGCCGTAGATGCCCGCGACCATCGTGGGCACCGCGATGATGGCGGCCCACGCGGCAAGCTGCTTGGTCACCTCGCTCTCCGACAGGGAGATCATGCCGAGGTTCACCTGGATCGCGGTGGTGAGCATTTCGCGGATGCCCTCGATCGACGAGTGGATGCGGTGCAGGTGGTCGTACACGTCGCGGAAGTATTCGCCCATGCCCGAGCAGATCTGCGGCACGCGTCCGCCGTAGAGCCGGCCGGTGGCCTCCATCAGCGGATCGACGGCGTGCTTCAGGCGCATCAGCTTCTGCTTCAAGCGCGTAGAGCGCCTCGATGTTGGAGCGCGCCGCGTTGCGCTCGAAGATCTGCTCCTCGATCTTCTCGAGCTCGGTCTCGAGGCTGTCGATGACCGGGAAATAGCGGTCGACGACGTTGTCCATCACCGCGTAGAACACGTAGCCCGAGCCGTGGCTCAGGAGCTCGGGCTCGCGCTCGCGAGCGCGCGCGCACCGCCGCGAAGCCCACCTGCGTGCGATGGCGCACCGTGAGGACGTAGTTCGGGCCCGACGAAGATGTCGACTTCGCCGGTGGTGAACACCTCGTCGCCGCCCTCGTCCTTCTCGCGCTCGATGGTGTGCAGCACCGCGAACAGCGAGTCGCCGTACTCCTCGATCTTCGGGCGCTGGTGGCCGTGGCGGGCGTCGTCGACGGCGAGCTCGTGCAGCCCGAATTCCTCGGCCATCTCGTCCAGCTCGTCCATCGACGGCTCGAACATCGCGACCCACACGAAGCAGTCGGGGCGGCTCACGTACTCGCTGATGTCCTCGACCGGGATGTCGGCGATCTTGCGACCGTTCTGGTAGGCGACGCAGCTGATCAGCATGGGCAAAGGCGCCGTAAGGGAATCCTTGCATCATAACGGGGCGTGCACGGTGCGGCCAATGCGGCGGCGCATCGCCGCGCCGGCGGTCCGGAAACGACGGCGTCCGGGCCGCTGCGAGCCCGTGTTTTGGCCTCGATCTTCCCCGGGAGTAACATGGACGGCTCCGCCTCCGACCGCACGTCTCGCCGATGATCATCCCGTCGCTGCTCGACACCGACCTCTACAAGTTCACCATGATGCAGGTGGTGCTGCACCAGTTCCCGGGGGCGCAGGTCGAGTACCGGTTCAAGTGCCGCAACCCGGCGGTCGATCTCACGCCCTACATCGCGGAGATCGAGCAGCGAGATCCGCGCGCTGTGCGACCTGCGCTTCCGCGCGCGCGAGCTCGAGTACCTGCGCAGCTGGCGCTTCTTCAAGAGCGACTTCGTCGACTTCCTCGGCCTCTTCCAGCTCGACGAGCGCTTCATCAAGGTCACGCGGCTGCCGGGCTCGGCGCGCGAGATCGACATCACGATCAAGGGGCCGTGGCTGCACACGATCCTGTTCGAGGTGCCGGTGCTGGCGATCGTGTCGCGAGGTGTACTTCCGCAACACGTGGCCGCGCCGGACCTCGCGGAGGGCCGCAGGCGGCTCGCCGCGAAGATCGCGCAGGCGAACGCGGTGCCGTCGCCGGAGTTCCGCATCGCCGACTACGGCACGCGCCGCCGCTTCTCGCGCGCCTGGCACGACGAGGTGCTGCGCACGCTCAAGGCCGACATGGGCCGCACTTCGTCGGCACCAGCAACGTCAAGTTCGCGCTGCGACCACGGGCTGACGCCGCTCGGCACGATGGCGCACGAGTACCTGCAGGCGTGCCAGGCGGTGGGGCCGCGGCTGCGCGACTCGCAGATGTTCGCGTTCAACATGTGGGCGCGCGAGTACCGCGGCGACCTCGGCATCGCGCTCTCGGACGTCTGCGGCATGGACGCGTTCCTGCGCGACTTCGACCTCTTCTTCTGCAAGCTGTTCGACGGCGTGCGCCACGACTCCGGCGACCCGTTCGAGTGGGGCGAGAAGCTGATCGCGCACTACCAGAAGATGCGCATCGACCCGCACACCAAGACGATGGTGTTCTCCGACAGCTGAACGTGCCGCTCGCGATGCGGCTCTACGAGCACTTCAAGGGCCGCGTGCAGACGTCGTTCGGCATCGGCACCAACCTCACCAACGATCTCGGCTACGAGCCGCTGCAGATCGTCATCAAGATGACCCGCTGCAACGGGCAGCCGGTGGCGAAGATCAGCGACGAGCCGTCGAAGACGATGGACTACGATCCGTCGTACGTCGCCTACCTGCGCGAGGTGTTCCAGGTGCCCGATCCCGCCGGCACGCCCGCAGCCGCCGAAGCGCACGCCGCTGACGGTGTAGGCGCGCGCCGGCCGGGGAACCGGGCTCGCCGAGCACGTCGAGGGGGCGCGCCCTACGCGCAATTGCGCATCCTTTGACCGATTTGCAACGGTGCGCGTCGCGTGGGCGCGCCGCCCGGCGGGCGCCAACGGCCGCGCATACCCTGCGGTGTAGCATAGCCGCATGTCCACGCCCGCTTCCAGCGTCAAGCCGCCGGCGTCCGGGGCACCCCCCTCCGGCGCGCAGCCGCCGGGCGCACGCCCGCAGAAGCAGCCCGACCGCCGGCTGCGCCTCGACGACGTCCTGAAGCTCATGGCGGCCGACGGCCTGATCGGCAACAGCGAGGCCGAGCGGATCGGGCGCATGCGCACGCGCCAGGCCCAGCACCCGCTGGAGCTCATCGCCGCGCAGCAGTGGAAGTCCGCGAAGCCGCCGGGCAAGCTCATGACGCTCGAATTCCTGGTCGAGTGGCTCGCTGGCCGGCTCAAGCTCCCGTACCTGCACATCGACCCGCTGAAGATCGATCTCGGCGCCGTGACGGCGACGATGTCGAACGCCTACGCCGAGCGCTTCCACATCCTGCCGGTGGCCGTGGACCGGCTGACGGTGACGGTGGCCACCAGCGAGCCGTTCGTGCGCGCGTGGGCGGACGACCTGGAGGAGATGATCAAGCTCCAGGTGAAGTTCGTCTTCGCCAACCCCGCCGACATCAAGCGGTACCTGGGCGAGTTCTACAACCTCGCCCGGTCGATGAAGAAGGCGCAGGAGACGAGCAAGGGCGAGCTCTCGCTGGCGCGCAACTTCGAGCAGCTGGTCGAGCTCGGCAAGCACGGGCACCTCGACGCCAACGACCAGCACGTCGTCCACATCGTCGACTGGCTGTGGCAGTACGCGTTCGAGCAGCGCGCGTCCGACATCCACATCGAGCCGCGGCGCGACGTCGGCATCGTGCGCTTCCGCATCGACGGCGTGCTGCACCAGGTGTATGCGATCCCGCAGCCGGTGCTGGTCGCGATGACGTCGCGGATCAAGCTGCTCGCGCGCATGGAGATCGTCGAGAAGCGGCGGCCGCAGGACGGCCGCATCAAGACGCTGTCGCCGGAAGGCACCGAGGTCGAGCTGCGCATCTCGACCATGCCCACGGCGTTCGGCGAGAAGCTCGTGATGCGCATCTTCACGCCGGAAGTGCTGGTGCGCGACTACGCCGACCTGGGCTTCACCGCCGACGACACGCCGCGCTGGGAGCAGATGATCAAGCAGCCGAACGGGATCATCCTGGTGACGGGTCCAACCGGCTCCGGCAAGACGACGACGCTCTATTCGACGCTCAAGTCGCTCGCCACGCCCGAGGTGAACGTGTGCACCATCGAGGACCCGATCGAGATGATCGAGCCCCTGTTCAACCAGATGCAGGTGCAGCCGACCATCGGCGTCGACTTCGCGTCCGGCGTGCGCACGCTGATGCGCCAGGACCCCGACATCATCATGGTGGGCGAGGTGCGCGACCGCGACACGGCCGAGATGGCGGTGCAGGCGGCGCTCACCGGCCATCTCGTGCTCTCCACGCTGCACACCAACGACGCACCGACGGCGGTCACGCGGCTGCTGGACCTCGGCGTGCCGCCGTACCTGCTGTCGTCGACGCTGCTCGGGGTGATGGCGCAGCGCCTCGTGCGCACGCTGTGCCCGCATTGCAAGAAGCCCGCGGAGTCGCCGGACGACGAGTCGTGGCGCCTGCTGACCGCGCCGTGGCGCGCCGACAAGCCGGCGCAGACGATGGCGCCGGTCGGCTGCCTCGAATGCCGGATGACCGGCTACTACGGCCGCATCGGCCTCTACGAGATCATGCTGATGACGCCCGCCGTGCGCCGGCTGATGACGCACGACGCCGACGATCGCGCGCTGCGCGAGCAGGCCTACAAGGACGGGATGAAGCCGCTGCGCGTGTCCGGCGCCATGAAGGTCGGCGGCCGGCATCACCACCTCGGAGGAGGTGATGAAGGTGGCGCCGCTCGCCTAGAGCGAGTGGTGTCGGCACACCTATGCGGCTCCCGCCAGCCGGCTTCCACGGATGATCGGCTGGTTGGATCGCTCAGAGCGATTACGATTCACGTCGCCGGTGGGCGCCCTGAACTCGGCGTCGGAACTTCTTACACATCGCAGTCGAACTCTGTTATGCCCTGAGTGTCGATATTTTCATATTTTATAATCATACACTTGCTTGACTCATGGCAATTGGTACGATTCGTTGCTGAATGCGTTGCCCCGTTGCCTGACGATCGCCGATCGGACAGAACGTCTCCGAATTCTACTTCGCCTGGGCGACCGTGAAAATCGTCATCAGGAAGTTGCGTGGATTGACCTGCGGCGCCGCGGCGGCCTTTGCCTGACGTTCAGCGCACCGTCGCTTCGGCGGCAGCGTTCCAGGTGAAATTCGATCCGTGGCGGATCTCGTCGGCACCGCGATCTTCGAGCTCACCGCGCCGTGCCTCGCCATGGACAACAACTACAACACGTTCGCCGAGCTCTTGGGCTTGGTGCATCAACGGATGCGTCGTCTCGCTCGAGAGCGCGCCAGCATCAGCACCTTCGGCAGGCGGCCCGTATGCCGACTACGTGGCCGAGCTGCCGTTCGTGCTCTTTTCGAGCCTGCTCATCATCAACCACCAGCTCGCCGGACTGACGACCGGCTATTGATTCCGTTCATGGCCCGATACCGGTTCCGATCCGACTGGAGCCGGCGGGCGGCGAGTTCCTCTCGTCCTCGCTGCTCGCCAGTTTCTTCCACGACGACTGCGACGCCACGCTGTCGTTCACGCGCCGTCGGCCCATCCGACCGGCACGGTGACCTTCGTCGGCTGCGGGACGAACGGCAGGCCGTTGCGCGGCACTGTGCGGCAACGTCGATTCCATCACGCAGGTGCCCGAACCGGGATCGCTGGCTCTGCTGTTCGGCGCGGGCTTCGCCGGGTGGTGGATGCGCCGCCGCCGCGTCCCGCCTGACCGAGCAGGCGCCAGGGCTTCAGCGTCGCGCCGGTCCGGCGGGATCGCCGTTCAGGCGACCGCGGCAGGCTCGCGGCTCGCCGGCTCAGGATGCGCTCGACCGTTTCGTCGAGCGTCGCGTGGCGCCCCTCGTTCCACGCCCGCTCGTATTCGGCCGGTCCCAGCATGCCGCGCACGGCGGCGATCCGCGCCGTCCACGCCGCCTCGCCCAGCGGCGGCCGCCGCAGGAGCAGGGCGTCGCGGATCGCGTCCGTCGCCGCGATAGGTGCGGACGGCAGCGTCGGCGTCGCCCTGCTGCGCCATCAGTTCCGCATAGTCCTCGAGGCAGTCGACGGTCTCGCCGTTCATGGCGAACGAGCGGAAGGCCCGCAGGGCCTCCTGCAGTCGCGCCCGCGCCTTGTCCGGCTCGCCGGCGGCAGCGTCCGTCTTGGCGAGCCGCCACGACGCGATCGTCATGCCGCGCTTGTCCTGCGCATCGCGGCAGATCGCCTCCGAGCGCGTGAAGTGCCCGCGCGCCGCGCCCACGTCGCCCGCGTGGAGGGCGAGATCGCCGAGGCCGCGCTCGCAGTCGCTCTCGAGCTCCTGGTGCTTGAGCGACTTCGCAATGGCGAGGCCCTGCTCGAGGTAGGTGCGCGCGCTCGCCGTGTCGCCCAGGTGGATGCAGATCTCGCCCAGATGATGGAGGCCGATGCCTTCGCCGATCCGCTCGCCGAGCTTGCGGAAGATCGCGAGCGCGTCCTCGGCATGCTGGCGCGCCATCGCCGAGTCGCCCTGCGTCAGGTGGATGCCGGCCAGCATCGCGAGCCCGGCCGCGACCTCGCGCGGGTGTTCGAGGCGGCGGCGGATCTCGACGCATTCGCCCAGCATCGCCATCGCTTCGGCGTAGTCGCCCTGGTTGGTGGCCAGCACGCCGCCGACGTAGAGCGCGAACGCGCGCGGGACGTCCGGCGCCTGGATGGCCGGCAGCGCCAGTGCGGCCCGCACGATGCCGCGCCCTTCCGTCGAGTAGCCGCGCAGGGTCCAGAAGCGCATCAGCGCGACGACGTACTTCACCGCGATGACGGTGTCGACGCCGCCGGACAGGGCAAGCGCGATGGCGGCGCGGATGTTGTCGAGGTCGGCCTCGAGCCGGCGCGTCCATTCCGCCTGTTCGGCGCCCTGCAGGCGGTCGCGGGCGGTCTTGGCGAACTGCGAGGAAGTAGTCGCAGTGGCGCGCGGCCGTCGCGTCGAAGTCGCCGCCCGCCTGCAGCCGCTCGCGCGAGAATTCGCGGATCGTCTCGAGCATGCCGTAGCGGGTGCCGTCGTCGGTTTCCTCGATCAGCACGAGCGACTTCTCGACCAGCGATGCGACGAGGTCGAGCGACGTCGTACGGGTCGAGCGGGTCCACGCCGCCCACGGCCTCCGCCGCCGCGATGTCGAATCCGCCCGAGAACATCGACAGCCGATCGAGCAGGGCGGTCTCGTCGGGCTGCAGGAGATCGTACGACCATTGCACGAGCGCGCGCAGCGTCTGCTGCCGCTCCAGCGCCACGCGGCTGCCGCCGGTGAGCAGCTTGAAGCGGTCCTTGAGGCGTACGTTGATGTCCTCGATCGACAGCGAGCGCACGCGGGCCGCCGCGAGCTCGAGCGCCAGCGGAATGCCTTCGAGCCGCGCGACGAGCTCGGCCACCGCCGGCGCGTTGCGCTCGGTGATCGCGAAGGCAGGCTTGTGCAGGCGGGCGCGCTCGACGAACAGCAGAACGGCCTCCGAGCGCAGCAGTGCCTGCGCGTCGGCGCGTGCGGTCGGGCACCCCGAGCGGGCAGGACGGGATACGCCTGCTCGCCCGGGATGTGCAGCGCCTCGCGGCTGGTGGCGATGATGCGCACGCCCGGCGCCGCGCGCAGCAGCGCGTTCGCGAGGTTCGCGCACGCGCCCATGAGGTGCTCGCAGTTGTCGATGATGAACAGCGCCTGTGTGGCTCTTCACGTGCGCGCAGAGCGTCTGCAGCAGCGGCTTGCCGGGCTCCTCCTGGATGTTCAGGGCCTGCGCGGCCACGCCCGGGACGAGCGCCGGGTCCTGGATCGGCGCGAGGTCGAGGAACCACACGCCGTCGGAGAAGAGGTCGAGCATGTCGGCCGCGATCTGCAGCGACAGCCGCGTCTTGCCGTGGCCGCCCATGCCGAGCAGCGTCAGCAGGCGCGCCTGGCCCAGCAGCTTCTTCGCCTCGCCGAGCTCGCGCTCGCGGCCGACGAAGGAGGTCACCTGCTGCGGCAGGTTGTTCG
The DNA here is from genome assembly GCA_963725735.1 of uncultured beta proteobacterium. Classification (GTDB taxonomy): domain Bacteria; phylum Pseudomonadota; class Gammaproteobacteria; order Burkholderiales; family Casimicrobiaceae; genus VBCG01. Next base: position 102,493 of record CAVRZM010000008.1, read on the forward strand.
GCGTCGCCTCGAGCGAGCGCAGCGCGGGGAAGGCGTCGCGCAGCGCCGGGTGCACGAGCTGGTACAGCGGCTCCGCCGCGCCGAGGTCGCGCAGGCGCACCGCGCCCAGGTTGCGCAGCGCGATGTCGGCGGGCAGGCGATCCTGGACGTCGTCGTACAGCGCCTGCGATACGAGCACCTGTCCGCCGTGCGCCGCGCCCTGGATGCGCGCCGCGCGGTTCACGGGCGCGCCGAACACGTCGCCGTCGCGCCGCTCGACGGCACCGACGTGCATGCCGCAGCGAACGCGCAGGGTCTTCCCGTGGGTCACGTCGGGATCGGCCAGCGACGGTCTGGAGCGCCACCGCGGCGCGCAGTGCCGCGGCGGCGTCGGGGAAGACCGCGTACATGCCGTCGCCGATCATCTTGACGACGGTCCCGCCGTTGCCTTCGACGGCCGCGCGCGACAGCGCATCGTGGACCGCCAGCGCCCGCGACATCCCGCGCTCATCCTGCTCCCACATCCGGGTGCTGCCCTCGATGTCGGTGAACATGATGGTGGTCAGTTCCTGCGGGTCCAACCTCGGTGCCTCCGATCGCCTTGGGGAACACAACTCTACGCTGCCGTCCGGGGAGCGCCTATGCGACTCTTCACTTCCCGGCGAGGGCGGGCCGCGCGCCGCCCGACGATCGCGCGCGCTATTCGGTGTGGAGGACGAGGCTGCGCGTCGCCGGGTCGTAGCGCAGCGTGACGTCCTTGCGGATGCGGATGAGGTCGATGTTCCCGATTTCCCCGTCCGGAATGTCCGAGAGGTCGATGGCCGCCGGGCGTCCGGCGGTCGTCCGCAGCGACACCGCGTCGAACACCAGCCCGCGTTCGAAGCCGGTGCCGGGCTGCGCGGTCACCCAATACGCGATGCTGTTGGCGTTGAGCGGCGCGCCGGGATCGGGCGCGCCGTCGCCGCGGTTCTTCATGACCGCGTTGTTGGCGATCTTGGGATAGAGGTTGCTCGGCTCCTCGTTGATCACCGCGGCTTCCAGCCCCACCAGCACCGAGCGCGAGCCGGCCTGCGCCCACGCCTCCGTCGCGGCCCCGAACGCCCATTGGTGCACGCCCGCCGCGTTCTTCGCGACGAGCTGCGCGGCCACCGTGAAATCCTGCAGCGGCGCCGACGAGCCGTCGACCCGCGTCATCTCGGTGAAGAACGACGCCGCGTAGCCCGGACGCGCTGGCGTCCACACCGTGATGTACGAGTTCGGATTGGCGGCGGGATCGGGCGGAACGGCACCGGCAAGGACCGGGACGAGCGCGAGTGCGGCGGCGCGAAGGTTGAGCGACATGGGAATCCCCGGAAGGCGAACGAGGCTCTGACCGCCGCGCGGCCGGCAGGTTCAGGCGCGGCCCCGCGATTGCGGGCGCGCAATGGCGCGGGCGGACGCTACGCGGCGACGAACTTCAGCGCCACGCCGTTGTTGCAGTAGCGAAGGCCGGTCGGCTTCGGGCCGTCGTCGAACACGTGCCCCTGGTGGCCGCCGCACCGGCGGCAGTGGTACTCGGTGCGCGCCACGATGAGCTTGTAGTCGACCTTGGTCGCCACGGCGCCCGTGATCGGCGCGTAGAAGCTGGGCCAGCCGGTGCCGCTTTCGAACTTGGTGTCCGAATTGAAGAGCGGCAGCGCGCAGCCGGCGCACACGAACGTGCCCTTGCGCTTTTCGTTGTTGAGCGGGCTGGAGTACGGGCGCTCGGTGCCTTCCTCGCGCAGGATGTAGAACTGCTCCGGCGTGAGCGACCTTGCGCCACTCCTCGGGGGTCTTCTCGACACGGTCGGCGTCGGCGGCGCGCGCGGACGTGGCGATGGCGGGAAGGGCGGCGCCGGCCATCACGGCGGAAAGACGGGCGAGCAGCGAGCGACGATTCATGGGCGTTTCGACTCGTTGGAAAGGAAGCGGTTCCGTTGGTCGGGCCGAGGTAACCCGCCCTTACGGGGGATCCCGCTGGACATTCTGGAGGATCGGCGCCCGGCGCCGAGCGCTCACCCCTGCTGCGATTCCACGATCGCCAGGATGTCGTGCGGCTCGACCGGCTTCATGAGATGGCGGTCGAAGCCGGCGTCGCGGGCGCGCTGGCGGTCCTTTTCCTGCCCCCAGCCGGTGACCGCGACGAGGTAGGTGTGCGCGAGCCCCGGATTGCGGCGCACCTGCGCGGCCAGGTCGTAGCCGTTGAGCTTGGGCATGCCGATGTCGACGAATGCGATGTCCGGCACGAAGCCGGTCGCGGCGCGCAGCCCTTCCTCGCCGTCGTTGGCCACGCGCACTTCGTATCCATGCGAGCCGAGGATCGCGGCGAGCGTCGCGGCGAAGTCGCGGTTGTCGTCGACGATCAGGATCCGGCGATGGGGCGCCGCGGACTTCGCCGCGGCTTGCCGTGCTTCCGGCAACGGGTCGGTGGGCGGCGCGCCCGCCGCCGCCGGCACCCGCACCTCGAACTCGCTGCCGCGGCCCTTGCCCTCGCTGCGCGCGGTCAGCGTGCCGCCGTGCAGCTCGAGCAGGCGACGCGCGAGCGACAGGCCGACGCCCAGCCCGGCCTGCGTGCGCTCGAGCGACGTGTCGGCCTGCTCGAAGAGCTCGAACACGCGCTCGCGCATCTCGGGCGCAATGCCGATGCCGTTGTCCGCGACGGTTGCCACCACGCCCTGCGCGCCGCGGTCCATGCGCACGGTGATCGTTCCGCCGGACGGCGTGAACTTGGCGGCGTTGTGCAGCAGGTTCGCGAACACCTGCGCGAGGCGCGTGGGATCGCCGTCGACCATCATCGGGGTGTCGGGGAGGCGGACGTCCAGCGCGTGTCCGCGCTCGGCCACGAACGGCCCGACCGTCTCCAGCGCGGACGTGACGGCCGTACGCAGGTCGAACGTACGCTTGCGCAGCACGAGCTTGTCGGTGGCGATGCGCGACACGTCGAGGAGGTCGTCGATGAGGCGCACCATCTGGCGCAGCTGGCGCTCCATGGCGTCCATCACCGGTCGCGCGTCGAGGTTGTGCTCCGGCGCGAGGCGCAGGAGCGCGATGCCGTTGAAGAGCGGCGCCAGCGGATTGCGCAGCTCGTGTGCCAGCGTAGCGAGGAACCGGTCCTTGTTCTGGTCCGCCGCGCGCAGCGCTTCCTCGACGGCGCGCCGTTCCACCATCTCGCTCTGCAGCGAGCGGTTGCTCGCCGCGAGCGCATCCGCCTGGCGGCCGACCTCGCCCAGCATCGCGTTGAACGCGTCGACCAGCACGTCGGTCTCCAGCGTCTGCGTGCGCTCGGCGCGCAGCGAGAAGTCGCGCCGGGCCATCACCGCGCGCGCGACGTCGGTCACGGCGAGGATGGGCCGCGTGATGCGCGTCTGCAGCAGCGCGGAGGCGAGCACGGCGACGAGCAGGCTCGCGGCCATCACCCCGATCAGGATCACGATGTAGGTCTCGAGCCGGCTGCGCGCTTCGTAGCGCGCGCGCAGCAGCACGGTACCGACGGTCTCGCCCTTCTCGACGATGGGCTGCACGAGGAAGATCTCCTCGCCCTCGATGCGCACGCCGGAAGGGCCCGGGCGCGCAGGGACCGCGTCGATGTTGCTCGCGCGGCGATAGGTCGCGAACGCTTCGCCGCCCGGCTTGTAGACCGCGGCAGACAGGATCACCGGGCGCGATTGCATCAGCGCAAGCGTCTCCTCCGCGGCCTTCGGATCGTCGAACGCGAGCGCAGGCGCCGCGCTGCGGCCGAGGATCTCGGCCTGGGTGGCGAGGTCGGCGGTGATCGCCGCGCGGTATTCGTGCGTGTCGTACAGCACGAGCGCCGCAGTGGCCACCGCGAGCGCGATGAACGTCGCGAGCAGGACGATCGTGATCACCTGGGCGCGCAGCGAGCTGGGCCAGAGCTTCATGACGAACGCCCGGTGCGCACGGAGCGCGCGACGGCCAGCAGGCGCGAGCTCAAGCGGACGCCGGCGCGCTCCGCGGCGTCGAGCGCCACGTCGAAGCGCACCTTGCCGTCGACCACCACCAGGTTGATCGCGTTGCCGCCGGCGAGCCCGCGCTCGTCCTCGGCGACGACGAGCACGGGCATGCCCTGCACCGCGCGCACCAGCGCCGGCATCTGCGCACTCTCGCCGGCGCCGACGAACAGCATGTGCAGGCCCGCCAGGGAATCGCCGCGGCGCACGCGGCGCACGTCCACCGCGCGTCCGTTGGCGGTGTGACCGCTCGCGATCTGGGCGAGCTCGCGCGCGATGTCGTCCGCCCCGTAGACGCCGATGACATAGGGCGCGCTGGCGTCGGCAAGCGCGGCCGCGGGCCACTCGGCGTAGTCCAGGAACTTGTAGAGGAAGACCGCCTTCACGACTCGTTCGAGCGAAGGCTCGGCCGGCGCGGCACCCGGCCGCGTGGTCTGCGCCACCAGCGGCGACGCCGCCACGGCCAGGTACCAGCAGGCCCACAGCAGGCGGCCCAGTGCACGCCGCGCCCGCATCAAGGCGGCGTCCACTGGAAAGCGAGGAAGAAGCTGCGCTGGATCTCCGCGCGGTTGGTGGCCGGCCCCCACTCGGCGTGCTGCGGATCGAACAGATTCTGGCCGGTCAGCGAGACCTCGAGCGCGCGCGTCGGCCGCCACACCAGCCGCGCGTCGACCGCGGTGTACGCCGGCACCGCCGGGGCCGGCAGCGCGGCAATGCGCCGCGCCATGAGGTCGAAGCCGATGGCGGGCGTCACGTCCCATGACGAGCGTGCGTTCCACTGCACGGAAGGGTCGTTGCCGAGCTGCGAGAAGCCCCCGATGTCGACGCTGCCCGGCTTCACCTGCCAGCGCTCGCGCAGCGCCGTCGACGCCGCCGAAGAGCTGCCAGTTGGGGAGCACGCGCCACGTGCCCCACGCCTCGATGCCGGTGCTGGTGCCTTCGATGCCGTTGCCGAACACCGCGCCGCCCGGCTGCGGGCGGAGGCTGCGCAGGCGATCGTAGTCGGAGGCGAAGGCGGTGAGGGTGAGCGACGCGGACGACGTGAACTGGCCGCGATAGCCGATCTCGTACACGTTCGCCGTCTCCGATTCGAACGTCTCGTTGCCGGCGATGACGTACGGCGGTCGTCCCGGCGCATAGAAATCGCGGTCGATGCGCGCGGGCGAGCGGATGGCGCGCGATGCCGCCGCCCATACCATGTGCTTCGCGGCGGGTCGCCACGCGATGCGGATGTTGGGCAGGAACTCGGCGTCGGTGTAGACGTTGGTCTCGACCTTGGCGCCGACGATGAGATCGACGTTGCCGGCGAGGGCGATCTGGTCCTGCGCGTAGACGTTGCCCCACGCCAGCGTGCGGTACGCGGGCAGCAGCGCCTGCTGCGCGCTGTTGGTGACGTCGTCGCGCGCGATGCGATAGCCTGCGCCCGCCACCAGCTCGTGGACGTCGCCGATGCGCGTCCCGTACTGCGCCTCCAGGTCGAACGTGGACAGCGTCTCGCGGAACGTGCCCGGGTGGTTGCGGTACGTGTAGTCGTAATAGGCCTGCACGCGGGCAAGCGAGCCGTCGGCGAAGCGCGCCGACCAGCGGCCGAGGACGTTGGCGCCCTGGATCGTGCGCGAGGCGGGCGCCTGGTCGATGTCGCCGGTGTAGGCGTCGCCCTGCAGCGTGAGCTCGTGCGCGTCGCGATCCCAGTCGACGCGAAAGCCGCCCTGGGTGCGGGTGGACGCGTCGCGTATCGGATCGCCGTTGGCAAGCTCGCTGTTGTCGCGGTGCATCGACTTGCCGTAGGCACGGTAGTAGGCGCCGTTGCCGAGCGAGCCCCCGTATCGCGCCGCGCCGCCGTACTCGAGGTTGCCGCCGCCGCCCGCCGCAAGCGCGCCCTGCGTGTCCCGCGCATCGCGCGTGAGGATGTTGATGACGCCGTTCACCGCGTTCGCGCCCCAGAGCGTGGCGCCGGGCCCGCTGATCACCTCGATGCGGTCGATGTCCTCCAGCAGGACGTCCTGCGCCTCCCAGAACGTGCCGGAGAAGAGCGGCGTGTACACGGTGCGGCCGTCGATCATCACCAGCAGCTTGTTGGCGAGCACGTTGTTGAAGCCGCGCGCGCTGATCGCGTACTGGTTGGTATCGGCGCGCGCCACCTGCAGGTTGGGTGCGAGGCGCAGCGCCTCGGGAAGGCTGGTGACGCCCGACCGGCGAATATCGTCGTGCGTGATGACGTAGACGGACGCAGGCGCGTTGGCCAGCGATTCCTCGCGCCGCGACACCGAGGTCACCACGATGTTGGAAAGCTGCTCGAGCGAGAGGTCGACGAGTCGGCCCGCGTCGGCCATCGCCTGCGCGCCTGCGCGGCGCCGCCAGCGCGAGCGCGGCGGCCGCGCACGCGCGCCGCGCTGCGCGAACGCGCGCGCAATGCATCGAATTCCCTGGCCTCATCACGTCGTTCCCTGCGCGGCCCGTCTCGTGACGACGGCGGGCGGCGCCGTCCGTGGCGTCCGTCACGCGTTGAGCTGGATTGGGCCGCGAGCCCTGTCGGATGGTTGTCCGATCGCCGCCGACAAACCATCGGAAGCGCGTGACTTGCGGTGTAGGAACTGTCCTACCGGAACTGCACGATTTGCATCGGCGTGAGCGCACGATTCAAGGTCACGACGCCTGTAGGACATGTCGCACGCTTGCCATGTCGCTTGATGCCATTGCCGCCCCGGCACACGTCGCCTACGCTTGGGTGTGCGCATCGACCTCAAACAATTCTCGTCACTTGCCATGAACAGGACCATGGATTCGACGAATGCAGACCTGCGCGCCCTCGCGGCGACCGGGATACCCGGCCTCGACGATGTGCTGGGAGGCGGCCTCGCGCGCGACCGGCTCTATCTCATCGAGGGAATGCCGGGCTCCGGCAAGACCACGCTGGCGCTCCAGTTCCTGCTGCAGGGCGCGCGCGAAGGCGAAGCGGTGCTCTATTGCACTCTTTCCGAGACCGCGGAGGAATTGCGCGCGGTGGCGCGCTCGCACGAGTGGACGCTCGACGGCGTTGCGGTGCGCGAATTCATCCCGTCCGAGCTGGCCCTCGGGCCCGAGGAGCAATACACCGTGTTTCACCCGTCGGAAGTCGAATTCAACGACACGACCAAGGCGATCCTGGCCGAGGTCGACCAGGTGAAGCCGAAGCGCATCGTGCTCGATTCGCTGTCCGAGCTGCGCCTTCTCGCCGGCAGCACGCTGCGCTACCGACGGCAGATCCTCGCGCTCAAGCAGTACTTCACCGGGCGCGGATGCACGGTGCTGCTGCTCGACGACCGCTCGTCCACCGAGCGCGACCTGCACGTGCAGAGCATCGCGCACGGCGTGCTGCTGCTCGAGCAGCTCTACCCCGAATACGGCGCGGAGCGCCGCCGCATGCGGGTTGTGAAATATCGCGGCCAGCGCTTCCGCGGCGGCAACCACGACTACATCATCCAGCGCGGCGGACTCGTCATCTTCCCGCGCCTCGTGGCGGCGGAGCATCGGCAGCACGCGCCGCGCGGCATGCTGGAAAGCGGCATTGCCGGACTCGACCGGCTGCTCGGCGGCGGCATCGAGCGCGGCACGAGCACGCTGGTGGTCGGCGCCGCCGGCGCCGGCAAGTCGTCGCTCGCCGCGCAGTTCGCGGTGCTGGCCGCGCGCCGCGGCGACCGCGCCGCGATGTTCATCTTCGACGAGACGCTCGACACGCTGCTGGTGCGCACGGACCAGCTGCATCAGGGCCTGCGCGAGCAGTACGTGGCGCGCAACATCACGATCCAGCCCGTCGACCCCGCCGAGCTGTCGCCGGGCGAGCTCACGACCGCGATCCGCATGGCGGTCGAGCTCGACGGCGCCAACGTCATCGTCATCGACAGCCTGAACGGTTACATGAATGCGATGCCGGAAGAGCGCTTCCTCGTGATCCAGCTGCACGAGATCCTCACCTATCTCGCGCAGCGCGGCGTGGTGACCATTCTCGTGGCGTCGCACCTCGGGCTTCTCGGCGCCTCGATGAGCGCGCCGATCGACGCGAGCTACCTCGCGGACAACGTGATCATGCTGCGCTACTTCGAGGCGCTGGGCGAGATCAGGCAGGCGGTTTCGGTGGTCAAGAAGCGCAGCGGCTACCACGAGCGGACCATCCGCGAGTTCCGGTTCGACGACGGCCACATCGTGATCGGTGAGCCGCTCCACGAGTTCCAGGGCGTCCTGACCGGAACGCCCGTCTACTCCGGAGGAGGGGATGGACTGATCCAGAGGACGGCGCCGTGACGCGGCCCGCGCGCGAGGAGATCGAACGACGGGTCGTGATCCTCGCGCCCACCGGACGCGACGCCGCGCTCACGCGCGAGCTCCTGGCGCAGGAACGATTCGTGTGCGAGATCGCGCACGGCATGAGCGAGCTCGTCGTGCTGCTGAACGACGGTGCCGGAACGCTGATCGTGGCCGAGGAGGCGATCGCCAACGACAACCTCGCGCTGCTCGCGCGCGAGGTCGCCTCTCAGCCCGTATGGTCCGATCTTCCCGTGCTCGTGCTCACGCGCCAGGGCGCGGATTCGCCGATCGCGGTGCGGGCGCTGCAGACGCTCGGCAACGTGACGCTCGTCGAGCGGCCGACTCGGTTTTCCGCGCTGGTGAGCGCCGTGCGCACCGCGCTGCGCGGTCGCGCGCGGCAATACCAGACGCGCACCCACCTCCAGGAGCGCGAGCGTGCGGCGAGCGCGCTGCGCGACGCCGACCGGCGCAAGGACGAGTTCCTGGCGATGCTCGCGCACGAGCTGCGCAATCCGCTGGCGCCAGCGTCCAACGCGGTGGAGGTGCTGCGGATGTCCGCCTTCACCGATCCGACCGCACGCGACGCCCTCGCGATGCTGGAGCGGCAGATCCGCGTGCTGGTGCGCCTGGTCGACGACCTGCTCGACGTCGCGCGCATCACGCGCGGCAAGGTGGTGCTGCGCCGCGAGCCGGTCGAACTCGCGCGCATCGTCGGCAACGCCGTGGAGACGAGCCGTCCGCTCATGGAGATGCACCGGTCATCGCCTGACCGTGACGCTGCCGACCGCGCCGGTGCGGCTCGACGCCGACGCGATGCGCTTGTCGCAGGTGTTCGCGAACCTCCTCAACAACGCGGCCAAGTACACGGACGCGGGCGGCGAGATCGCCGTCGCCGCCAGGATCGACGGCGAGGAAGTCGTCGTGACGGTGCGCGACACCGGCGTGGGCATTCCGGCCGACCGCATCGAGGAGATCTTCGACATGTTCACGCAGCTCGAGACCGGCACCGACCGCGCGCACGGCGGCCTCGGCGTCGGGCTGCGGGTGGTGCGCAGCCTGGTCGAGATGCACGGCGGCCGCGTGGCGGTGAAGAGCGCCGGCGTGCGCCGCGGCAGCGAATTCACGGTGCGCCTGCCGCTCGCCAACGGCAAGCACGGCAAGGCCGCGGCAACGACCGCAGGCCGCAGCGAGCTTCCTGCGCCGTATCGCGTGCTGATCGTCGACGACAATCGCGACGCCGCGGTCAGCCTCGGCATGGTGCTGCGGCTGCAGGGCGCCGAGGTGCACACGGTGTACGACGGTCCGTCCGCGCTCGCCGCGCTGGAGCGCGTACGGCCGATCGCGGTCGTGCTCGACCTCGGCATGGCGGGCATGGACGGCTACGAGGTCGCGCGGCGCATCCGCCGTGATCCGCGCTTCGGCAAGGTCGCGCTCATCGCGCTCTCGGGCTGGGGCCAGGAGGACGACTTCCGGCGCACGCGCGACGCCGGCTTCGATCATCACCTGGTGAAGCCGCCCGACCTCGGCGAGCTGCAGTCGCTGCTCGCGCTCGCCGCGGCGAGCGACCGTGTCATGCCGGCGACGAGTGCCACGGCGCGTGCCGACCCGCGGTCGTAGGACGCGGCTTACGGAGAGTTCCGCGTTCGTGCGGCATTCGCGGTCGCCGCAGACCGGCATCGTGGCGGGCACATACCAACACCTTGGAGGGTGTCATGCGGATTGCCATGCTCGTTGCGGGAATGCTGGTCGTGGGTCACGCGTATGCGACGCTGCCGCCGGCGTCGGACGAGGCGAAGGCGAAGGCCGCCGAAGCCAAGGCCAAGTCCGCTTGGGCGGACAAGGTCGGGGCGTACCAGCTTTGCCTGTCGCAGGACCGCGTCGCGCAGGCCTATCGCAAGACCGCTCAGGCGAACGGCAAGCCCGCGCCGCAACCGGTGAGCACGGCGCCCTGCACCGACCCCGGGCCGTTTGCCACGTCGGAGACGCAAAAGCCGCTCGAGGCCTCGGGGGCCCATTCGCCGTCGGGCACGGCGAAGTCGCCGCCGAGCAGCAACGCCCCTGCGGCCGATCTCATGGGTGCCAGCAAGAAATAGCGCTGCGCCTGCGCGGCCGCCAGCGATCGGCCTGGCGGCAACCGCGCCGAAGCGGCGTACCGTCGCCGACAGCCCTCGGGGCCGGGGCTCCGACGACGGTCATGTGCGGCTTCGGCGCAACTCGCCGGGCGAGGGGCGGCGGCGCGACCGCGCCGAAGCGGCGTACCGTCGCCGACAGCCCTCGGGGCCGGGGCTCCCACGACGGTCATGTGCGGCTTCGGCGCAACTCGCCGGGCGAGGGGCGGCCGGCGCCTTGAGTCGCGGCGTACGTGTGCGCCTTGCATGGGTGTGAACGGGCGTCGCGATCGCCGACGAGACCACCCGCCAGCGGTTCCCCGTTGCCGAGACGTCAGCGGCCGTGCGGCGCGAGTTGCGGCAGCTTGCCCCGGTCGCGGACATAGCGATCGAGCCACATCCTGGTGGCCCGGTCGTACTCGTCGCGGCGCTCGGTGATGGCATGGTCGGCGCCCTCGATCAGCAGCAGGCTCACCGGCTTCCTGGCCGCATAGAGGGCCTGGGCCATGTCCATCGAATCGCGCGGATCGACTCGCCAATCGGCCGTGCCGTGGACGAGCAGGATGGGCACGTTGGCGGGCAGACGATCCACGAAGCGAACGGCCGAGCGCGCCTCGATCGCCTTGACGCGATCCGTCGCCCAGCTGGGGATGAGCTGCGCCGCGACCTCGGTATCCATTTCCGGACGCAGCGAAATCCATCGCGCAAGATCGGCGCTGCCCGCTCCGATCACCGCCGCCTTCACGCGGTCGGTCTTGGTCAACGCGATGTAGGTCATCATGCCGCCGCGCGAATGTCCCCACATGCCGATGCGCTCGCGGTCCGCGAACGGCAGGTGGTCGAAAACGCCAAGGGCGTTGATGACGTCGTTCACGTCGCTGCCGCCGAACTGGTCGTCGCCGTCCGAACCCGGCGAGCCGCGATAGTTCGAGGCGAACAGCACGTAACCCCAATCGGTGACGCGCTTTGCGCGGGTGAGAAAACTCTTGGTCGTGATGGCGCCGAAATCCCGATTGCCGCCCCGGTTGAAGAGGACGCACGGGAGCCGCGCGGCGACGGCGGACGCCGCTTTCGGATAGGCGAGAAAGCCGACGATGCGAAGGCCGTCGGATTCGTACACGACGCGCTCGGCGACGAAGGCCTCATCGGCGTTGACGGCGATCGCAGTGCGCTCGAGGATGTCGCCGTTGGCGCTCCACGCATGCGCACACTGAAGTAGCGCGACTGCGCCGAGCAGCAGCGATCGCGTGGCATGCGGCATGGTGCGTGCTCCGATTCGTTCGTGTGGGCGATCGCGAGTATTGAGGGGCTGGCAGTAACGGTCAATCGAGGCCCCGCCGTGGCCATTCGCAGGATGCGTGCAAGGTGCCGCGATTGTGCATAACGTCCTTGTTGACTACGAATGCCGTGCGGGCTTACGCTGGCGACCCCAGTCACGCGGCGGGGAGGCAGCCATGAACTCCTTGGCTGCGCGCCCGGCACGCGCTTCCGAGGCCCGGCCAGTCGCCAACGGAGGTGAGAGCCATGGTCACCAGCAAGGTCGACAAGGACGCAACGTCGGGCTCGCGCGACGAGCGCGACGGGTCCGCCCCCGATTACGCCGAATTGCTTCGCGACCTCATCGACGAGGCCCGCGAGCAGACCCGGCATCTTTCCGCGCTGCGCGCCAATGCCGACCTCGACCTTTGCGTGCTCGAGAAGATCGCGCGCATCGTTTGCACCACGGCCAATGAAACGCACCGCCAGGCCCGGCAACTCGGCGCGCTGGTCGACATGGTGAGCTCGCTCATCGAGCTCTACCGATCAGCACACCCGGCGGCCGCGTTGGAAATCGAGCGGCTGGCCAAGCTGCGCGCCGAACTCGAGAAGTGCTGCGCTCCCGAGGACAAGCCCGACCTCGTCTGCCATTACCAGCCGTGCACGCCCCATGGCGGGATCGCCGTCGGGGATGGCTACTCGGTCAAGTCGAGGGGACGTGTCGAGCGCGCTCAGATTCCCGAGGAACATGCGCCGTGGGTCATCGAGCCCGGCACGCTCAACGAGAACGAGCGGATGCCGAAGGTGCCCCAGGGTCCGATCGTGGGCCAGATCGTTCCCGGCAATCCCACCCCGCACGTGCTCGATTTTCGAAGCGGCAGCGCGCCGTCCGGCGGTGGGCAGGAGCCCGTGACGTTCCGGACGTTCACGACGGGCGGCGTGACCAACGCCGTCTGGCCCCCCGACATGAGCGGGGCCAAGGGCGGGGACGTCGTCCTCATGTCGGGCAACCTGTGGCTCAAGATCTCGGTCGACGGCGGCAAGTCGTTCAAGGATCTCGACTTCACGAAGCTCTTCGCCGCAGATGCCGCGTACGGCGGCTGGAGCGGCGATCAGGTGATCCACTACGTTCCGGCGATCGATTGCTTCGTGCTCTACGTGCAGTCCAGAGCCGGCAGCGGCGTCAATCTCAGCAAGAGCATCATCAAGATCGCGCTGGCATCGCCGGCGGACCTCAAGAAGTTCTCGGGCGGCAAGCAGGCCTGGTGGCGGCAATGGAACTTCACGTCCGACGATTTCGGACTCGGCTTCTGGTTCGACTTTCCGGACATGAGCTATGGCGACGCGTTCCTGTTCGTGAACACGAACATGTTCCAGCGCACGCTCGACAGCAAGGGCAACAACGTCGACGCGTTCCAGGGCAAGCTCTTCTTCGAGCTGCCGCTGCGCGAGCTCAAGGCCGGAAGCGGATTCACCTTCCAGTACGCGTTCATCGCCGACGCATTGACGTTCAGCTCCCCCACCCAGAACATCGCGGACGAGAACTACTGGGCGGCGCACATCGACAACGCCACGATGCGGATCTACTCGTCGAAGGGCACCGAGTCGACGTTTGCGTGGCGCGAGCGCAAGCTCAACGCCAACTGGCCGACGGCTTCCAACAGCAAGACCGTGAAGCCCGAGGACAACGAGGACAATATCGTGAGCGCGGCGCCCGATTCGTCAGACTGGATCAGCGAGGACCACCGGATCCTCGGAGCGACGCGGGTCGGCTCCCAGCTGTGGTTCGCCTGGACGGCGGCGGCGGGTGACGGCGGCGCCGGGGGCTTCAGGTTTCCGCAGGCCCACATCCAGATCGCCAAGTTCGATCTTGCGCAGGACTACAAGCTGATCGAGCAGACGCAGGTCTGGAACGCGGATGTCGCCTTCGCCTATCCCTCGCTGACGACCAATGCCAACTTCGAAGTCGGGATCTCGGTTGCGTGGGGAGGAGGCAAGTCGTACGGCAGCCACGCCGTCGGCATCTTCGGCGATTTCGTCGTCTGGTACGGCGAGGCGAGCGAGATGACCAGCGCGGTGCTGAGTCCGACGCGGTTCGGCGACTACGTGCACGTGCGCCTCGCGGAGCCGGACAGGCGCTTCTTCAGCGCCTTCGGGTACTCGGTGCGGAAAGACACTTCCACGACGCCCCCGACGGAAACGCCGCATTATCTCTACGTCGAATTCGGGCGCGAGCCCGTTGCTCCGAGCCCGCTGCATTGAGCGCCGGAATGGTCGCTCTCCGCGCGGAATTCCAGGCGGGCACAAGACGTCAGGCGACTTCCTGTTCGCGTGGCGTGTCGCACATTGCCGCTACACTTGGCGTTCGCGACCGTACCTCGGTTGCCTCGCCGATTGCGGGTCCCGAAGCGAGGTTCTGGCGCACCCGAGCGTCAACGTCCTTTGCGATGGCGCACGCTGCGCGCTGACGGGCCAGGACGCCGTCCAATTCTTCGAGTCCGATAGCGATTTCTTCCTGTCGTGCCGCATTGTCCGAATCGCGGGACATTTGCATTGCCGCGAACACTCCGAACCCGGCCATCACGCCCAACCAGAATGCGCACAATGTCCACAGCAAGGCCATTTTCCGCCTCCTGACGTGCCGTTCCCGTGTCGTTAACGGCACGGATTGACAATAACAGGTTGAACCCCACAAGCTTTGACATGGATCAGCATTACGTCTCATCCGGTCCTTGCGGTAAACATTTGACATGGATCAGCGTTACGTCTCATCCGGTCCTTGCGGTCCACCGGCCCAGGAAGGCCTTGCGAGGGACGATAGCGAAGCCGGGGAGTGGACGGCCCGCCCGAAGTCCACGAGCATCTCGGAGCGACGTCTCGTTTCCAGGCCCGGGGCATTCACGGTGCCGCCAACCGATCGTCGAGGGCTACACCCGGGGACGCGGGCGCGTGCAATCGGCCGCGAGCCATCGATGCCTGCGCGGCTGCACACAAGGCAGAGATCAGCCGAACAGTCACCGCGCGCCGTAGGCAGGTCTCGCGAACGGCATCGGCATCCAGACGATTGAGCGGTCAAGCGCGATCCATAGGGTTGGCCCGAGCACTTCCAGTCAATTGGGCAGGCAGGGACAAGAACTGCGGGTCGACCGATTGAACCCACGTCGACGTGCCGACAAGGGAGCCATCGGGAGCTCGTACTTCCCTGCTTCCGCATGGGGAATTCAGCGACGGGCACTTTGCGGCGAGCCGGCACGACGGCAAGCACCGTCACCGAACGCGACAATGCGCTGTCACGGCAGCCAACGCAATCCGCAGGAAGCAGGTTCCGGTTGAAACGCAGGGGAGAGTTCGGTGTCGGTGCGTCAGCGAGCGCTCAACGTGTCAGCACGACAGGTGCATGCGCTCGTCGGAGGTCTCGGCATCGTCAATGCAGACGTCGACTTGGCGGTGCAGTTCCATCCGCTGATGACGCCTATATCCGATTGCGTCGATCCTGCGGCCGGCGTCTCCAGGAGTTCCTGTGCCGCCGTGTCTTGCAAGAACGGCACGCCGACTGCGGCAATCGCTACGGTAAACGGCGAAATGCGCATGATCGAACATCCATCAGGGGCTGAGCACTGTGAGAATCGATTTGCTGCGCCGCTTATGTGGAGCACACATTGCGACCACCACGCCAGCGGGCGTCGTGACACCTCCGCAGTGACGCGCGAAATGAGTGCAAGCGTCAGTCGACCTCGCAGCATTCTCAGCCCGGGGCGACAGTGGATGCAAAGCCGACCGCCGACGGGGCGACAATGGATGCAAAGCCGACCGCCGACTGAAGCTGACATCAATGCGAGGGTGAAAGGCCCTTGGCGAAGGTGATGGGAATCTATCGCCGGCGATGCCGATTCGCGTCGGCGCCGGCCTCCCAATCGACGATCGGATGCAGTCGTGCGTAATACATGCGGAGGTTGATGATGTCCTCCATCACTTCGCGCGGAAACCCGCGCCGCCCACCGCGTTGGTCGTGCAGGAGCGAGTGGATGAACGCGCTGCAATCCGCAGGGTTGTTCCAGTTGGCGGCGATGAGATTGGCCAGGCGCGCAAACTGCTTCGCCAGCGTCAGCGGACGAGCATCGACCGGCAGCGAGTCCAGCCAGCGTCGGGTCGCCGGCAGGAGCACGTCCGCTGGCTGCGCCTTGCGCCGCCCGACCCACTCCGATTGCTCGCCGGAGTGCGCACGCAGCGGAACGTCGCCGTCCGTGCTGATGTGCGCACCGTGGGCGACGTTCGGTCTCGGGCACGGCCACCGAGTGTTTCGGGCGATAGATCGAGGGCACCGTCGGCTTTCTTGCGCACCATGCGCATTGCGTTTTCCGGGTCGCTGGCGGAGGCGGTGAGATTCGAACTCACGGAAGGGTTGCCCCTTCGCGGGTTTTCAAGACCCGTGCCTTAAACCGCTCGGCCACGCCTCCGGAGGACCCGCAACGCCTTGATTTGCGGGTGACTGGCCGCATATTAGCAGGCGTATCGGGACCGGGTCGGGGTAAGGGTTTCCGCAATTGAACCGGCCCAGGTTTCTGCTAGTCTTAGCCGTGTCGGCCCCCTCCGGGCCGCTTTTGGAGGTTTTATGGATCGGAAATTCGAGCCGGTGATGCCGGGTCGCCAGACGCAACTCTCGCCGCTGCCGGCCCAGGGCCCGGCGCCGGCCGAAGAGCGCGTCGTCGTTCCGGTTTCGCAGAACACCGTACTGCGCAACACCTACTGGCTGCTCGCGCTGTCGATGCTGCCGACGATCGCCGGTGCGTTCGTGGGCATGCAGCTCAATTTCTTCGCGCTGTTCAAGGCCGCGCCGATCATGGCGCCGCTGCTCATGTTCGGGGCGATGCTGGGCTCGCTGTTCGTCGTCACGCTGCTGCGCAACAGCGGCTGGGGCGTGGTGGCCCTGTTCGGCTTCACCTTCATCGCGGGCCTGTGCCTGACGCCGATCCTGACGGTGGCCGTGGGGTTCCGCAACGGCGGTCAGCTCGTCGGTCTGGCGGGCGCGATGACGGCGGGCATCTTCTTCACGATGGCCGCGATCGCCACGGTGACCAAGAAGGATTTCTCCTTCATGGGCAAGTTCCTGTTCATCGGGTTGGTGCTGCTCATCATCGCGTCGCTCGCCAACATCTTCTTCCAGATCCCGGCGTTGTCGGTGACGATCTCGGCGGTCGCGGTGCTGATCTTCTCGGCGTACATCCTGTACGACCTGTCGAACATCATCCGCGGCGGCGAGACCAACTACATCATGGCCACGCTCGCGCTGTTCCTGGATCTGTACAATGTGTTCGTCAGCCTCCTCAACCTGCTGCTGGCGTTTTCGGGGCAGCGGGACTGACCGGTTTCTGACCTGGTACCAACAGCGATTACGGGGCGCCTCGCGGCGCCCCTTTTTTTCGTCGGTCAGGCGAACACCGCGATCGACTCGACGTGCGCGGTGTGCGGAAACATGTTGACGACGCCGGCCGCGGCCAGCGTGTAGCCCCGATCGTGGACGAGCACCGAGGCGTCGCGCGCGAGCGTGCCCGGCGCGCAGGACACGTAGACGATGCGTTCTAGCGCGTGCGACTCCGAGCGGTGCGGCAGCGCCTTCACGAGCTCGACCGCGCCTTCGCGCGGCGGATCGATGAGCGCGCGATCGAACCGGCCGAACTCGGCCAGGCTTTCCGGCGTCACCGTGAAGAGGTTCGCCGCGGAATAGCGCGTGCGTTCGGCGAGGCCGTTGCATGCCGCGTTCTCCTCCGCGCGGCGGACGAGCGCTGCGCTGCCTTCGAAGCCGTGCGCGAACGCGCCTCGCCGCGCGATCGGCAGCGTGAAGTTGCCGAGGCCGCAGAAGAAATCGGCCACGCGCTCGCCCGGCTGCGGCGCGAGCAGCGCCAGCGCGCGGCGGACCAGTACGCGATTGACGCCATAGTTGACCTGCGTGAACTCGGCGGGCGCGAACGGCATCGTCACGCCGAACTCCGGCAGCTCGTAGGCGAGCGAGGCGTTGCGCGGGTGGAACGGCACCACGGTCGCGGGGCCGCCGGTCTGCAGCCACAGCTCGACGCCGTGCCGGTCGGCGAACGCGACCAGCCGCGTCTCGTCCTCCGGCGTGAGCGGCGCGAGGATGCGCAGGACCAGCGCGATCACCTCGCGCTCGCCACGCTCGCCCACGGCCATCTCGATCTGCGGCAGCCGGTCGCGAATCGAGAGCGCGGCGACGAGCTTGCGCAATGGCACGAGCAGCGCCGAGAACGCGGGCGGCAGCGACGTGGCATTCGGTCATGTCGGCGACGTAGCTCGACTTGCGCTCGTGGAAGCCGACCAGCACGCCGCCCTTCTTCGCGACGTGGCGCACCGAGAGTCGCGCGCGGCCGCGATAGCCCCATGCCGGTCCCGTGACCGGCGGCAGCATCACGTCGGGCCGCACGCGCCCGATGCGCGCGAGCGCGTCCTCCAGCGCGCGCTGCTTGGCGGCGATCTGCAGCGAGGGATGCGCGTGCTGCAGCGTGCAGCCGCCGCACACGCCGAAATGCGGGCAGCGCGGCTCGACCCGCGACGCGCTCGCCCTCTCGACCCGCGTCGACGCGCGCGATCGCGTACGACGGCTTGTCCTTGAGGACGCTGGCGAGCACCTGCTCGCCGGGCAGCGCGCCCTCGACGAAGGTGGCCTTGCCGTCGACGTGCGCGACGCCGCGTCCCTCCTGGTCGAGGGACTCGATGACGACGCGGATGTCGGGGGAAGCAACCGGAGGCATGCGCAAGGCGGCATGCGGCGGAGGGACGATGCGGCCAAGCGGCATTGTACGCAGGGGCGCGTCGGCCGCGTCGCGGAGCGGTAAACTCGCGCCATGAAGCTCCTGGCCTTCGATACGTCTACGCTCTGGCTGTCCGTCGCGTGCGGCTCCGAAGGCCGCTGGGCGACGCGCTCGGAGCAGGCCGGGCAGGGCCACTCGGAGCGGCTGCTGCCGCTGATCGACGACGTGCTGGCCGAGCGCGGCTGGCAGCTCGCCGATCTCGACGCGATCGCCTTCGGCGCGGGTCCCGGCTCGTTCACGGGCGTGCGCATCGCGTGCGGCGTGGCGCAGGGCCTGGCCCTCGGCGCGAACCTGCCGCTCGTTCCGGTGCCGACGCTCGAAGCGCTCGCGCACACCGCATGGCAAGTGCACGGCGCGGACACGACGTCCTGGCGTGCCTCGATGCCCGCATGCGCGAGGTCTACGTGGCGGCCTATCGGCGCGAGGGCGACGGCTGGCGCACGGTGGCCGAGCCCGCCGTGCTGCGTCCCGACGAGGTCCGGCGGCCGGGCACGGCCGCGTGGTTTGGCGCCGGCGACGGCTTCGCGGCCTATCCCGCGCTCGCGGGCGCGCTGGGCCTCGCGGGTCACGACGCGTCGATCGTGCCCGATGCGCGCGCGATCGCGGAGCTCGCGCTGCCACGACTCGCCGCGGGCGACGCGGTCGTCGGCCGCGCATGCGCTCCCGCTCTACGTCCGGCATCGCGTCGCGCTCACGACCGCCGAGCGCGCCGCCGGCGTCCGGCTCTAGCCGCATGGCCACGCTGTCCGAGGACACGCACCCGCGGCCGCGGTCACCTGGCGGCCGCTGCGGCTGGCCGACGTCTCGTACGTCGCGGCGCTGGAAGCGCAGATCCACGCCGCGCCGTGGAGCGCCGGCAACTTCCACGATGCGCTCGCCGCGGGCTACAGCGCGCTGGTCGGCGAGCGCGAAGGCCGCATCGTCGCCTTCGGCGTGCTGATGCTCGCGCCGGGCGAGGCGCAGCTCCTCAATCTCTCCGTGGTGCCGGACGCGCGGCGCGAGGGCCTCGGCCGCGCGCTGCTGCGGCGGTTTCTCGCGGAGGCGGTGCGGCTCGGCGCCGAGCAGATCTTCCTCGAGGTGCGGGTGAGCAACGCGACCGCGATCGCGCTGTACGAGCGACGAGCACTTCGTGCGCGTCGGCCGGCGCAACGCGTACTACCCGCCCGGCCGCGACGGCGAGCGCGAGGATGCGCTCGTGATGCGCCGCGAGCTCGACCGCCTACGATCTGCGCCGTCCCTGACATGGCGCCGGCACGACGACGTCCTGGCGGAGCTCGGGCTCCTGCCGCGATGGCAGCTGCGCGCCGAGTTCGCGCACCGCGGCGACGCCGCCGCGCCGTGACGGCGGCCGACGAACGCCCGCGCGAGATCGTGCCCGCGCCCGGCGCCGGCGACGCGCGGGCCGCGCCGCATCGCGACGCCTCGACTGGGACGCGTCTCGCCGGCGACGTCGACGCGTGCACCGCGTGCGGACTGTGCCGCACGCGGCACAAGTCGGTGCCCGGCGTCGGCGATCCGCGCGCGGAGTGGCTCTTCGTCGGCGAAGCGCCCGGGCGCGGAGGAAGACGCGCGCGGCGAGCCGTTCGTGGGCCAGGCCGGCAAGCTGCTCGACAACATGCTGGCGGCGCTCGGCATGGCGCGCGCGCGCAACGTCTACATCGCGAACGTGCTGAAGTGCCGGCCACCCAACAACCGCACGCCGGAACCCGGCGGAAGCCGACGCGTGCCGCCCGTATCTCGAGCGCCAGATCGCGCTCATGCAGCCGAAGCTCATCGTCGCGCTCGGCAAGAGCGCGGCGGCGCTGCTGCTCGGCACCGACGCGACCATCGCGAGCCTGCGCGGCCGCGTGCACGACTACCGCGGCGTGCCGCTGGTCGTGACGTACCATCCGGCCTACCTGCTGCGCAACCTGCCCGACAAGGCGAAGGCGTGGGAGGACCTGCTGCTCGCGCGGGCGACGGTCGCGCGCTCGGCGCACATCGTCGACGCCTGACGCCGTCCATCGCACGAACGCTTGCCTGAATCGCGCGTGCGCCCCATATTGCGCATTGCGGACCGCATGGTCCGCGCGCCATCGCCCGGAGGGAACATGTTGAGAACGCTTGCTGCATTGCTCGCCGCCGCCGCCGTCCTGACGCTATCGGGCTGCGGCTACAACGACCTGCAACGGCAGGACGAAGGGATCAAGGCCGCGTGGTCGGAGGTGGTGAACCAGTACCAGCGCCGCGCCGATCTCGTCCCCAATCTCGTCAACACGGTGAAGGGCTACGCGGCGCAGGAAGCCGACGTGCTCACCGCCGTGACCAACGCGCGCGCCAACGTCGGCGCGATCAAGGCGACGCCGGAGCTCGTCAACGATCCGGCCGCGTTCGCCAAGTTCCAGGCGGCGCAGGCGCAGCTGACGAGCGCGCTGTCGCGGCTGCTCGTGGTGGCGGAGAACTATCCGAACCTCAAGTCCGACGCGCTGTTCCGCGACCTGCAATCGCAGCTCGAGGGCACGGAGAACCGCATCACCGTAGCCCGCAAGCGCTACATCGATTCCGTGCAGACGTACAACTCCACGGTGCGCTCGTTCCCGACCAACCTGACGGCGATGCTCTTCAAGATGGACGTGAAGCCCAACTTCACGGTGGAGAACGAGGCCGCGATCAGCAAGCCGCCGACGGTCGACTTCGGGAAGAACCCGGCCGCGCCGGCACCGGCCCCCGCGCCGGCGAAGACGTCGGCGCTGCCGCACGCGGTCCCGCCGCTCGCGGCATGGTTCGGCGCCGCCCGCGCGTAGCCGCGGACACCTTCGCCGCGCCGCGCGCTGACCGGCGACGCGGCGATTCACGGTCATCGCTTCCGGTGAGGACACCCGCATGACGCCGGCCACCTGGCGGCACCTGGCGCGCGTGCTGGCCGCGTTCGCCTTCGCGTCATGCGCCGCGGTCGCGCCCGCGCAGCCGCAGCCGTGGAACAGCAGCACCGACGGCCTGGCGCCGATTCCGCCGCTGCGCGCGCGCGTCACCGACCTCACGCAGACGCTGTCGACGGCGGACGTGCAGGCGCTCGACGCCAAGCTCGCCGCATGGGAGCAGAAGACCGGCAACCAGCTCGCGGTGCTGCTGGTGCCGACCACGCAGCCGGAGCCCATCGAGGCGTATTCGATCCGCGTGGCCGAGGCCTGGAAGATCGGGCGCAAAGGGCAGGACAACGGCGCGCTGCTGCTGCTCGCGAAGAACGACAAGAAGTTGCGCATCGAGGTCGGCTACGGCCTCGAGGGCGTGCTCACCGACGTCACGAGCAGGCGCATCATCGCCGACACCATGGCGCCGCTGCTGCGTCAGAACCAGTTCGCGCAGGGCATCGAGGCGGGCGTGGACCAGATCATCGCGGTGGTGGACAAGGGCGAGCCGCTCGCGGCGAAGCCCGCGGGGAAGCCGCAGTCGCGCGGCGGCGGGTTTCCGATCGAGATGATGCTGATCATCGTGTTCGTCGTCGTGCCCGATCCTGGGCGGCATCCTGCGGCGCATCTTCGGCCGCGCGCTCGGCTCGACCGTCGGCGCCGGCATCGTCGGCGCGGGCGCGTGGGTGGTGGCGGGGTCGCTGCTCATCGCGATCATCGCCGCGGTCGTGGCGCTGCTCGTGATGCTGTTCGCCGGCGCCGGCACCGGCCTTACGCGGCGCGGCGGCGGCGTGTGGATGCCGACCGGGGGCTGGGGCGGCGGCGGCGGATTGGGCGGCGGCGGCGGCGGCTTCTCGGGCGGCGGCGGCGGCTTCGGCGGCGGCGGCGCGTCGGGCGGATGGGACTGACGATGGGCACGCGCGCGATCTCCCGCTGGCGGCGACTGTGGCGGCACGCTCGTCACCGATCGCGGCGACGTGCATCGCGCGTTTCCGCCCGAGGAGATGGTGCGCGTCGAGAACGCGATCGCCGAAGGCGAGCTGCCGGCATGCGGGGCAGGTGTGCTTCGCGGTCGAGGCTGCGCTGCCGCGCGGCGCGCGTGTGGCAGGCAGGTGACGCCGCGCGAGCGCGCGCTCGAGGTGTTCGGGCTGCTGCGCGTGTGGGACACCGAGCGCAACGACGGCGTGCTGGTCTATCTGCTGCTGGCGGATCGCGACGTCGAGATCGTCGCCGACCGCGGCATCCATGCGCAAGGTGGGCGATGCGGCGTGGGAAGCGATCTGCCGGACGATGGAGACCGCGTTTCGCGCCGGGCGCTACGCGGAAGGCGTGGCCACGGGCATCGCCGCCATTTCGGATCTCCTCGCGCGGCATTCGCCGCGCGACGGCGCGCGATCGCAACGAGCTGTCCGACAAGCCGATCATCCTCTGATCACGGCGCGCGGCGAGCGCTTCAGTGATGCGGCCGGCCGTCGCCGTCCTCGGCGATGAGGCGCAGCGAATCGACCTTCGACTGGTTGTGCATGTGGCGCCACAGCACGAGCAGCATCGCGGCCGACATGAACACGCCGAACAGCACGATGGCGCGGTTGATCGAGAACCCGGCGCGGATCATGAACTGGTAGAGCCCGACCATCACCAGGATGCCGATGTTCTCGTTGAAATTCTGCACGGCGATCGAGTGGCCGGCGCCCATCAGCACGTGGCCACGGTGCTGCAGCAGCGCGTTCATCGGCACGACGAAGAAGCCGGCGCATGCGCCGATCGCGATCATCAGCACGACCGCGACCGGCAGCGTGGTGACGAAGATCATCGACGATCACGATGAGGCCCATCGCGACGCCGATCGGCAGCACGGTCACGGACTTGCGCAGCGTGACGTAGCGCGCGGCGATCACCGCGCCGAGCGCGATGCCGACCGCGACCACGCCGGTGAGGTAGGAGCCCTGCGACAGGTCGAAGCCGAGCGCCTTCGCCGCCCACGCGAGCACGATGAACTTGAGCGTCGCGCCCGCGCCCCAGAACAGCGTGGTGGTGGCGAGCGAGATCTGCCCCAGCTTGTCGCGCCACAGCAGCGTCACGCAGTGCGAGAACTCGCGGATCAGGTAGAACGGGTTCTTGCTCGGGACGCGGTGGTCGACGCCGGTGTCCGGGATGTACCAGTTGAAGATCGCGGCGATGACGTAGATGCTGGCGATGACGCAGATGGCGGCCGCCGGCGGCGTCTGGATGCCGGTGTCGAACATGGGCACGTCGAAGCCCAGCAGCATCGCCGACACCTTGGTGCTGATGAGCGCGCCGCCGAGCACCACGCCGAGCACGATCGAGGCGACCGTGGTGCCTTCGATCCAGCCGTTCGCCGCGACGAGCTGCTTCGCCGGCAGCAGCTCCGTGAGGATGCCGTACTTGGCCGGGGAGTACGCGGCGGCGCCCAGGCCGACGACCGCGTACGCGGCGAGCGGATGCACCGAGATCAGCATCAGGATGCACCCGACCACCTTGATCGCGTTGGTGATCAGCATGACCTTGCCCTTGGCCATCGAATCGGCGAACGCGCCCACCAGCGGCGCCAGCACGACGTACGAGACGACGAAGCATTGCTGCAGCGCCGGCGTCATCCATTCCGGGGACCTGAGCTCGGTCAGGAGGGCGATGGCGGCGATCAGCAGCGCGTTGTCGGCCAGCGACGAGAAAAACTGCGCCGCCATGATCGTGTAGAAGCCGGCCTTCATGTCCTCTGCATGTGCGTGGTCCGCGCGCCTGCGGGTGATCCCGTCGAATGCTCGTCGTCGGACTGCGTCGCGACCTTCGGACGCGGGCTCGTTATAATGGTCCTCGACGCGCGGCCCGGGCTTTATACCATGTTTGCGCGGATCGCCTAACCCTTGCCACGTCGCGTTCCGGGTGCGGCACCGCAACGAGCGCAGCGCCGCGCATGCCCTCTCCGCTGGCCCACGACCCTACGCATGGCCCGTCCGCTGTACGCCCAGATCAATCTCGCCGCGCTGCGCTCCAATCTGGCGCGCGTTCGCACGCTGGCGCCCGGCACGCAGGTACTGGCTGTCGTGAAGGCGAATGCGTACGGGCATGGCCTGTACGACGTCCTGCCCGCGCTGGAGGATGCCGACGGCCTGGCGCTGCTCGAGCTCGATGTCGCGGCCGGGCTGCGCGAGCGCCATTACACGCGCCGCATCCTGCATGCTCGAGGGCTTCTTCGCCGAAAGCGAGCTGCCCGACGTTCGCGCAGCGCCGCCTCGCGATTGTGGTGCACGACATGGAGCAGGTGCGGATGCTCGAGCTCGCGGTGCTGCCGCGCCCGCTGGAGGTGTTCGTCAAGGTGAACACCGGCATGAATCGGCTCGGGCTTCCGGCCGTCCGATGTCGCCGGTGTCTGCCAGCGCCTGTCGTCCTCGCCTTCCGTTGCCGCCTTGCGCTTGATGATGCACTTCGCGCGCTCGGAGGAGGACGACGGCCTGCAGGAGCCGCTCGCGGTATTCGAGGCTGCGTGCAAGGGCCTGCCGTACCCGCGCTCGCTCGCCAATTCCGCCGGCAGTGGTCCGCTTCTCCGACGTCGGCGGCGATTTCGTGCGCCCCGGCATCATGTTGTACGGCGCCACGCCGTTTCCGTACGAAACCGCGGAGATGCTCGGCGTCAAGCCGGTGATGACGCTGCGCTCCGAACTCATCGCGGTGCAGGACCTGAAGGCCAACGAGAGCGTCGGCTACGGCGCCACGTACACCGCGTCGCGCGCGCATCGCATCGGGCATCGTCGCGTGCGGCTATGCCGACGGCTATCCGCGGCACGCGCCGAACGGCACGCCGGTGCTGGTGTGCGGACGCAAGGTGCGCATGGCCGGGCGGCCGTCCATGGACATGCTGACGGTCGACTTGAGCGACGTGCCGGAAGCGCGCGTCGGCAGTCCGGTCGTGCTGTGGGGCGAAGGCCTGCCGGTGGACGACGTGGCCACCGCCGCGTCGACGGTGGGCTACGAGCTCCTGTGCGCGGTCGCGCCGCGCGTGCCCCACGTGCAGAGCGAAGTCGGCGGCATCGACCTCGAGCTGTAGCATTGCTCGCGTAACGCATCGCAGACGAAAGAGGCGCAATCGTGTACATCGTCGTCACCGGCGCAGCGGGCTTCATCGGCGCGAATCTCGTGCGCGCTCTCAACGACCGCGGCGAGACCGACGTCATCGCCGTCGACAACCTGGCCAATGCGGACAAGTTCCGCAACCTGGCCGACTGCGAGATCGCCGACTATCTCGACAAGGACGAGTTCGTAAGCCGCCTGGCCGGGGGCGACTTCGAGGACGACATCGCCGCGATCCTGCACCAGGGCGCGTGCTCCGACACGATGGAGAGCGACGGCCGCTACATGATGAGCAACAACTACCGCTACTCGGTCACGCTGCTCGATCATTGCCAGGACAACGACATCCCGTTCCTGTACGCGTCGAGCGCATCGGTCTACGGCGGCGGCCGCACGTTCGTCGAGAAGCGCGAGCACGAGATGCCGCTCAACGTGTACGGCTATTCGAAGTTCCTGTTCGACCAGTACGTGCGCCGGCTGCTGCCCGACCGCACCGCGCCCGATCGTCGGCTTCCGTTACTTCAACGTGTACGGCCCGCGCGAGGCGCACAAGGGGCGCATGGCGTCGGTCGCCTTTCACTTCTTCAACCAGTACCGCGCGAACGGCCAGGTGCGGCTCTTCGAGGGCAGCGACGGCTATGCGGCGGGCGAGCAGCAGCGGGACTTCGTCGCCGTGTCGGACGTCGTGAAGGTCAACCTCGACTTCCTCGATCATTCGCAGCGCTCGGGCGTCTTCAACCTGGGTTCGGGCCGGGCGCAGAGCTTCAACGACGTCGCGCTGGCCGTGGTGAACGCGTGCCGCGCGCGCGACGGCCAGCCGCAGCTTTCGCTGGTCGAGCTCGTGCGCGCCGGGGCGATCGAATACATCGCGTTCCCGCCGCAGCTCGTCGGCAAGTATCAGAGCTTCACGCAGGCCGACCTCACCGCGCTGCGCGCCGCAGGTTACACGGCGCCGATGACGTCGGTCGCGGCGGGCGTGGCCGATTACGTCGAACGGCTGATGGCGCAATCGGCACCCTCCCTCGTAACGTGAGCGAACGCCGCGGTGCCGGGACGCTTTGCGGGTCCCGGCGCAGCGCGGCGCTTTCGCATCACGAGGGAGGTTCCATGTCGAGATTCTGGAAGGCGCTGGCGCTCGCGCTGGTCGCGCAGTTCGGCATCGCCGCGGCGGCGATCGCCGCCGTCAACATCAACACCGCCACCAAGGACGAGCTCGTCGCGCTGCCGGGCATCGGCCCCGCAAAGGCGCAGGCCATCCTCGACTACCGCAAGCAGAACGGCCCGTTCAAGTCGGTCGACGACCTGAAGAGCGTGAAGGGCATCGGCGCCAAGCGCTTCGAGAAGCTGCGTGCCGATCTCACCGTGGGCGGGCCGCCCGCCAAGGTCGCGGCGGCCGCCGGCGCCAGGCCCGAGGCCAAACCGGCGGGGCCTGCGGCCAAGGGCGAGGTGCGCACCGCCGACGCCAAGCCCGCGAAGTAGCGGCCGTCGGATCGCCGGGCGGGTCTCCGCCCGGCGCGCGCGGATTGCGCAAGATCATGGTCGACCGTCCGGTCAACCCTTACGATCGCTGCGGCGTTAGGGGTCGGTCCCCGCTTCCGGGTGGCTGCTCGGGCGCCTTGTCGCTCATTCGGGGAGACCATTGTGATCAAACGTCTGTTGCTTGCCCTCCTGATGCTCGTCTTTGCGGGCATCGCGATGGCGGCCGTCAACATCAACACCGCCACCAAGGAAGAGCTGGATGCGCTGCCCGGCATCGGTCCGGTCAAGGCGCAAGCGATCGTCGACTATCGCAAGGCGAACGGCCCGTTCAAGTCGATCGACGACATCAAGAAGGTGAAGGGCATCGGCGACGCGACGTTCGACAAGCTGAAGCCGGACATCTCGGTGAGCGGGGCGAGCACCCCGATGGCCGCTCCCGCCAAGGCGGAGCCGGCCAGGACGGCTGCGCCGGCACCGGCACCCGCGGCGGCGGCGCCGGCCGCCAAGGCCGAGCCCGCGAAGACCGCGCCGGCCGCGCCGGCGGCCAAGGCCGAGCCCGCGAAGGCGGCGCCGGCACCCGCAGTTGCTCCGGCGCCGGCAGCGGCCCCGGCACCTGCCGCCAAGACGGAAGCGCGAAGGCAGCGGCCGCTGCGGCACCGGCGAAGGAGGACAAGGCGGCGAAGGCCAAGGCGGACCAGGAAGCGAAGGCCAAGGAGAAGGCCGACAAGGCGGCGAAGGAAAAGGCGGACAAGGACGCGGCGGCGAAGGCCAAGGCGGATGCCGCCGACAAGGCGAAGGCCGAGAAGGACGCCAAGGCCAAGGAAAAGGCCGACAAGGCGAAGGCGGACAAGGACGCGAAGGCGGCGGCGAAGGCCGAGAAGCCGAGTACCAAGGACGCGAAGGCGAAGGACGACAGCGCCAAGAAGTAGCGATCCCGGCGAGTGGCGACCAAAGCCCCGGTCGTCGCGGATCGCGCCCCGATCCGCGGCCGCCGGGGCTTTGTCCTGCGCGGTCGCCCGCGTGCATCGCAGGTCCGCGCACACGGCGCCAAAGGGAGCGAAGGTTACAATACCCGTCGCACGTTACTCCGCCCACCGACGTGACGTATCCGACGCTCGAATCCACCATCGGCAACACGCCGCTCGTCCGCCTGCAACGGCTCCCGGGGACGACGAGCAACACGATCCTTGCCAAGCTCGAAGGCAACAATCCGGCCGGCTCCGTGAAGGATCGGCCGGCGCTGTCGATGATCGTCGAAGCCGAGAGGCGCGGCGACATCAAGCCCGGCGACACGCTGATCGAGGCCACGTCCGGCAACACCGGTATCGCGCTGGCCATGGTCGCGGCGATGAAGGGCTACCGCATGATCCTCATCATGCCGGACAACCTGTCGCAGGAGCGCCGGCAGTCGATGACGGCCTTCGGCGCGGAGCTCATCCTCGTCACCAAGGCGCAGGGCATGGAAGGCGCGCGCGACCTCGCGGAGCGGATGCGCGGCGAGGGCCGCGGCGTGATCCTCGACCAGTTCGCCAATCCCGACAATCCGCTTGCCCATTACCGCACCACGGGCCCCGAGCTGTGGCGGGACACGCAGGGCCGCATCACGCACTTCGTGTCGGCGATGGGCACCACGGGCACGATCATGGGCGTGTCGCGGTATCTCAAGGAGATGAATCCGGCCATCGCCATCGTCGGCGCCCAGCCGGCCGAAGGTGCGTCGATTCCCGGCATCCGGAAATGGCCGCAGGCGTACCTGCCGAAGATCTTCGACGCGAGCCGCGTGGACCGCGTCGAACCGGTGACCCAGCAGGAAGCCGAGGACACCATGCGCCGCCTCGCGCGCGAGGAGGGCATCTTCGGCGGCGTGTCGTCCGGCGGCGCGTGCGCCGTCGCGTTGCGGGTGGCGCGTGACGTGGAGAACGCCACCATCGCCTTCGTCGTGTGCGACCGGGGCGATCGCTACCTGTCGACGGGCGTGTTCGCAACCTGACCTCCCGGTGACACGCGCATGACGCCGATCCTGGTCTTCGACATCGAGACCATTCCCGATGTCGCGGGCATCCGGCGCGTGTCGGACCTCCCCGCGGAGCTCGACGACGCCGGCGTGCTCGACTGGTTCGCGCAGCGCCGGCGCGCGGCCACGGGCAGCGATTTCGCGCCGCACTATCTGCAGCAGGTCGTCGCCATCGGCTGCGCGCTGCGCACGGCCACCGATCTCAAGATCTGGTCGATCGGCGAGATCGACGATCCGGAACCCGAGCTGATCCGCCGCTTCTTCGACGGGCTGGACCGCTTCACGCCGCAGCTCGTGTCCTGGAACGGCGGCGGCTTCGACCTGCCGGTGCTCAACTATCGCGCGCTGCTGCACGGCATCGCGGCGGAGAAATACTGGGACTGGGGCGACCAGGACCGCGACTTCAAGTACAACAGCTACCTCAACCGCTATCACACGCGCCACCTCGACCTGATGGACGTGCTGGCGATGTTCCAGGCGCGCGCCAACGCGCCGCTCGACGCGATCGCGCGCCTGTGCGGGTTTCCGGGCAAGCTCGGGATGGACGGCAGCGAGGTCGCGGCGGCCGTTGCGCGCGGGGACATCGAGGACGTGCGCAACTACTGCGAGACCGACGTCCTCAACACCTACCTCGTGTACCAGCGGTTCCGGCTGATGCGCGGCGAACTGTCGGCGGGCGAGTACGCGAAGGAGATCGCGTTCGCGCGCGAGAAGGTGACGGCGTCCGAGGCGCCGCACTGGAAGGCGTTCGTGGCCGCATGGTCGGTGGCGTAGCGCCCATCGCTCGCTACACG
This sequence comes from uncultured beta proteobacterium, assembly GCA_963725735.1. GTDB lineage: Bacteria > Pseudomonadota > Gammaproteobacteria > Burkholderiales > Casimicrobiaceae > VBCG01. The sequence goes on from CAVRZM010000008.1 coordinate 132,195, forward strand.
AACGGGAGCGGCGCGAAGCGGCCGCCAAGCGCCTCGCGCGAGTCCGTTCCCCACCAGCGCTCGAGCACCGTCGCGTAGACGTTCGCGAAAGTCGAGCGCGTAGCGCGACGTTGCCGTCGCCGGACAGCCGCGTCAGCTCGGGCGACGCGCCGTACAACCCGCCGGCAACGCGGCCGCCGAGCGCGAAATGCACGTTCGCCGTGCCGTGGTCGGTGCCGTTGTTCTGGTTCTCCTTCGGGCGCCGGCCGAACTCCGCGTAGGTGACCACGAGCGTGTCGTCCCACTGGCCGAGTCTCGACGCATCGCGCCGCGCAGCGCGACCAGGCCCGCCGCGACCTCGCCCAGCAGCCGCGCCTGCGTGCCGGGCTGGTCCGGCGTGCGTGTCGAAACCCGACAGCGTCACGCGCACCGCGGCCACGCCCGGCCGGATTGGCGAGGATCTGGCATGCGGTGCGCACCGCGTTGCCGAACGCGCCGTCGGGAAACGGCGTCGCGAACGTCGTGCTCGCCGCGAGGTGCGAGGCGGCCTGCACGATGTCGCCTTCCACCTTCAGGATGTGCGCGAGCGCCCTGTTGCCGTCGGCGCTGCCCGGCTGCGCAAGGCGCGCGCGGCGCAGGAACTGCTCGGTGTCGGCGAGCGCGATCGCGCGCGTGCCGCCGCCGGCGAGCGGCCCCAGGTCCGGCGAGCCGATGATCACGCCGTCCGCGGCGAACGACGCCGGCACCGGCTGCGCGGCGAACGCGCGCGTGAGCCAGCCCTCCTGCAGGTACTCGTCGCTGCTGCTCGCGGTGTCCCAGATCTCGATCGAGCGGAAGTGCGAGAGGTTGGGCTCGCGGATAGCCGACGCCCTGCAGCACCGCGAGCTCGCCGCTCTTCCACGAGCGGCACGAGCGGCGCGAGCGCCGGATGCAGCCCGACGCGATCGGAGAGCTGCAGCACCTGGTCGCGCGCGATCGCGATCTTCGGCCGCAGCGCGTAGTACGCGGGGTCGGCGTACGGCACGACGCGTGTTGAGGCCGTCGTTGCCGCCCTTGAGCTCGACCAGCACCAGCGAGCTTGCGGTAGCCGCGCTGCCGGCGGCGCGGCGGCGACCGCGACCTCCGCGGCGCCGAACGTGGCCAGCGGACGCGGCGACGCGGTGCGCGAGCGCGGCAGCGCCGGCCACCGCACGCAGGAATCGGCGACGCTTCATGTCGGTCTCCCGTCGCGGTTCACTTGAGCTGATAGACCGGATCGAGCAGCGTCGCGCGCACGAACGCCACGGCGTCGCGTCGTCGGCGGCGACGTGGCGCGGCATCGGCCGCGAGCGGCGGCCAGCGGCAGCAGCAGCGCCTGCGCCGCATTGCATGCTTCGCCTCCGGCGTCGCGCCCGGCCGCCGCGCGAGCCACTGCGCGGCGTCGAAATCGAGACTGCGATGAAGCTCCGATCATGGCCATCGCGCGAAGCGGCGCGCGCGCGCGTCGTCCTCGTCTGCGCGTCGGTCGCGGCGCGATCGTCGGCGCGCGGGCGTGTCATCGCCGCGATCTCGCGCGCGGTCGTCGCACGCGTCGCCGCACCTTCGCGCCGGTGCGCGGCACGCCCACCGGGCGCATCGCTGTCGCCGCGCGCGACCAGGTCGAGGAACTGCTTGCGCGCGAGCAGCGTGTTGCTGTTGATCCACGTCTCGCCGCCGGGCCAGCCCTTGACGTTCGGCGGCGCGAACAGGTTCTGCCCCATGCCGCCGGCGGCGACCGCGAACGGCAGCGCGGCGTCCGGCGCGAGCTCGAGCTGGCGCAGCGTGCCGACGACGAGCTCGACCGGGCTCTTGACCAGCGTGCCGCGGTTGCGCGCGTCGCCCAGAACGCGTCGCACAGGAGGAGCGCCGCGCAGCGCCGCCTTGATGTCGTAGTCGTGGCGCGCGGAAGATCGTCGGCGATGCGCTGCACTTCGCGCGGATCGGGATCGGGCGACACGAACTCGCGCCACAGCTTCGCCATGACGAACTCGGCCGTCTGCGGCTGCGCGAGGATGACGTCGAGCACCGCGTCGCCGTCGAAGCGGCCCGTGCGGCCGAGCACGGTCTTGCTGCCGAAGTCGTGCAGCGATCGGGCGGAACAGGTACTGGCCGGTCTCGCGGTCGAGGCTCCAGCCGGTGAACGCGCGCGCCGCTTCCTTGATGTCGCTGCTCGGTGTAGTGGCCTTCGCCGAGCGTGAAGAGCTCCATCACCTCGCGCGCGAAATTCTCGTTCGGCTGACCGCGGCGGCTTTGCGCGACGTCGAGGTAGATGAGCATCGCGGGGTCCTTCGACGCGGCATGCAGCAGCGTCGCGAAGTTGCCGAGCGCGTTCGCGCGCAGCGTCGCGTTCTGCGCGTACATGAGGCGCGCGAAGCGCACCTTCTGCTGGCTCGACACGAAGTGGTTGTGCCAGAACAGCGTCATCCGCTCGGTGAGCGGCGAGGGCGTGGCGAGCATCTCCTGCATCCACCACGCGCGCAGCTCGATGCCCTCGCGCACGCTGCGCTGCCGGAAGGCGCGGCGCTCCTCCGACGCTCGCGTTCTCGCCGCGCGGAGAGCGCAGCGGGCGGCATGTCGGCGTCCAGGCCGGCGGCGGCGTGACGGTGGCCGCGGTGCGCGTGTCGCGCAGCAGGCGCGCGACGCGCCTGCTCGCGCGTCAGGCCGGCGAACGCGCGCACCTCGTCGTCGGTGGGGCCGAACCCGGTGCGCGCGAGCAGGTGGCGCGCCTCGTCGTAGCCCATCGGCGCGGCCGCGTGCGGCGTGGCACCGGCGACGCGGCCAGCAGGATCGGAGACGAGGCCGAGCAGCAGTGCAGGGCGCATGGCGGCTCCCGGGGCGGCCGATGCCGCGTTCAACGCGCAAGTGTGCGCCGCTGTTGACGCGCGGCGCCCGGGCAAGCTGTAACCGACTGTTGCGCGCGGCCGCGCCGGCTTGGCCGGCCGCGCGGTCCGCGGACGCCGCAGGGCGCGGTGCCACTCCAGGGCGCTTGACGGTCCTACAGGCGAACCGTGCCCCGCGCGATCTCGATCACGCGGCCGGAGACGCGGATCTGCGCGTTCGGCGGTCACCTCGAGCCCCAGGCGGCACGGACGGCCGACGGCTTCGCCCTGGTCGATACGGTGAGCTGCTGCGGCAGCGGTGCGCCGGTGGCGAGCAGCCAGCCGCCCAGGTTGGCGCACGCCGAGCCGGTGCCCGGGTCCTCGACGACCGAACCGTGCTTGGGGAAGAAGAAGCGCGCGAGCACCTGGTCGCCCTCGCGCGCGAACACGTATGCCATCGCGCGCTGGCCGTTGCTGCCGTGCGCGAGCATGCCCTCGGCGGTCGGCGCTGCGCGGCGCACGGCGGCGAACGTCGCGAGCGGGATGACGAGCTGCTCGGACCCGGTGTCCACCCACAGCGGCGCGCCGGCGAGATCGGCGGCCGCGAGGCCGAGCATCGCCGCCAGGTCGACCGGACGTCGCCGCCGGCGCGCGATGCTTCGGCGCGTTGGCGGAAAGCGTCCACACGTCGCCCGCCGCGGCGACCGGGATGATCGCCGGCCTTCATCTCCAGCGTCACGCGGTCGCCGGCTTCGGCCAGGTCGCGCACGACGTGCGCGGTGCCGAGCGTCGGGATGGCCCGCGAACGGCATCTCGAACGTCGGCGTGAAGATGCGCACGTGCGCGGTCGCCGCGTGCGACGGCAGCACGAACGTCGTCTCCGACAGGTTGAACTGCAGCGCGAGCGCCTGCATCGTCGCAGTCGTCGAGCCCGCGCGCGTCCTCGAACACGCACAGCGGGTTGCCCGCGAGCGGGCTCTCGGCGAACACGTTGACGAGGCGGAAGGCGTAGGCGCTCATGTGATGGTCTCCGGAGTCGGCGCGGTCGACGGCGCGCGCGACGTCGTGCGCCAGCGCCGGCGAACGCCGCGGCGGAAATGCCGGCGGGCGTGACCGTCAGCGCGCGCGCGCTCTCGCGGAAAGTTGCGCTCGATCGAGCGCGCATAGGTCGGATCGTAGTGCGCGACGAGCAGCTCGTCGCACCAGCGGATCGAAGTCGCCGGCGCGGGCGCTCGCGGCCCAGCGCTCGACGGTCTTGCGGCCGTGCAGCGGCACGAGGTGCGCAAGCCGCGTCGCGAGCGCGTCGGGGTCGGCGAGGAAGTGCGCGTACTCCTCCTTCAGCAGCGCGACGCGCAGCGGCTGCGGCGTGTCGACGCGCACGCACGGCGCGACGCGCATCGCGGCGAGCAGCGCGTCGCCGCACCTGCACGGTGCCGATCTTGCGGCTCTCCGATTCGACGAACACCGGGCGCGCGGGATCGAGGCGCTCGAGCGCGGCGAGCACGCCGCTGTCGAACCCCTTCTGCGACGGCTGCGGGTCGCCCGGCAGGTCGCCCAGCAGCGACCCGCGGTGCTTGGCCAGGCCTTCGAGGTCGAGCACCTGCTCGCCGATGCCGCGCGAGCGCGCTGCAGCAGGCGGCTCTTGCCCGATCCGGTGAGGCCGCAGATCACGACGAAGCGGAACCGCGCGGGCCAGTTCCGCCAGCGCGGCGACGACGTGCCGGCGATACGTCCGGTAGCCGCCGTCGAGCTGCACGGCGTGCCAGCCGATCTCCTTCAGCACGTGCGTGAGCGCGCCGCTGCGCTTGCCGCCGCGCCAGCAGTACACGAGCGGTGCCCAGTCGCGCGGCTTGCCCCTGGCAATGCCGTCTCGACGATGTCGCGCGATGTTGCGCGCGACGATCGCGGCGCCGCGCTGCTTGGCCGCGAACGCCGACACCTGCGCGTGCAGGGTGCCGACCTCCGCGCGCTCGGCGTCGTCGAGCACCGGGCAGCTCATCGCGCCCGGGATGTGATCCTCGGCGAACTCGGACGGGCTGCGCACGTCGATGCGCACCGGGTGCGCGGCGAGCGCGCCGATGCCGACCTTGCCGGCGGCCGCGGCATGCGCGTGCGCGGTGGCGGCGTCGCTCATTTCGCGCCGAGCATGGGCGAGAGCTTCGGCCACACGTTGTCGAGCAGCTTCGTCTGCGCCTCGGCGGTCGGATGGATGCGGTCCGGCTGGAAGTACGCGAGGTCCTCGCCGAAGCCGGCGAAGAACGACGGCACCAGCGGCACCTTGCGCGCCTTGGCGACGTCCGCGAACAGCTCGTTGAACTCGCGCACGTACGCCGGGCCGTAGTTCGAGCGGCAGCTCCATGCCGACCAGCAGCACCTTGCGCGCCGGCGGCCTGCGCGTCCTTCACCATCGCGTCGAGGTTGTCGCGCGTCGTCGCGAGCTTGCCGCCGCGCAGCGCGTCGTTGCCGCCGAGCTCGATGATCACGATCGCGGGCTTGTGCTGCGTGAGCAGCGCCGGCAGCCGCGCGCGTCCGCCGGCGGTGGTGTCGCCGCTGATCGACGCGTTGACCACGCGGTAGCGGCGTCCCGTCGTCCTGGAGGCGCTTGGCGAGCAGCGTCGACCCAGCCCTGGCCGCCGGCCAGGCCGTAGCCGGCCGAGATCGAGTCGCCGACGACCAGGATCACGCGGCGACTTGTCCTGCGCGAGCAGCCGGCAGCGCGAGGCAGCACGCGAGCGCGGCCAGCGCGACGAAGCGCCGGCGAGTGCATCGAAGGGAATGCGGAAATCGCTCATTGTTGCGAATTGTAACCGTGCAGCGAGGGAACCACCGGGGCGCGCCGCGGCGCCACGCTACAATCGGAGCGCAATGCCCGCTGCGACCGACGGGCCTTTGTCGTACGCCGACGCGCCTTGCAATCGGCCGAACCGGGCCGCATGTGAAAATGGCCGCATCGCCCGAATGCCGCCGACACCCATGACCGAAGCCATCATCCGCGCCGACGCGCTCACCAAGATCGTCACGAGCGGCGACGATCCGTTGACCATTCTCGACGGCGTCTCGTTCGCCGTCGAAGCCGGGCGCCTCGATCGCCATCGTCGGCGCGTCGGGCTCCGGCAAGACGACGCTGCTCGGACTGCTCGCCGGCCTCGACCAGCCGACCTCGGGCGAGATCCACGTGGACGGCCAGGCGCTCGGCACGCTCGACGAGGACGCGCGCGCCGCGCTGCGCCAGCGGCTGCTCGGCTTCGTGTTCCAGTCGTTCCAGCTCCTGCCCGCGCTCACCGCGCTCGAGAACGTGATGCTGCCGCTCGAGCTCGCCGGCGCCGACGACGCGGCGGCGCGGGCACGCACGTGGCTCGACCGCGTCGGCCTCGCGAAGCGCACGACGCACTATCCGCGCCAGCTTTCCGGCGGCGAGCAGCAGCGCGTCGCGATCGCGCGCGCGTTCGCGGGCGAGCCGAAGCTCCTCATGGCCGACGAGCCGACCGGCAACCTCGACGTCGCCACCGGCGTCGAGGTGGCCGATCTCATGTTCCGCCTCAACCGCGAGCACGGCACCACGCTGGTGCTCGTCACGCACGACGCGCGCTCGCCGCGCGCTGCGGCCGCCGCCTGTCGCTGGCCGCCGGACGCCTCGTCGGCGACGAGCGCATGGCCGCGTAGCGGGCCGCCCGCGATGCGCACGCTGCTGCTCGGGCTTCGGCTGCTGCGCCGCGACTGGCGCGCGGGCGAGTTGCGCGTGCTCGTCGCTGCGCTGGTGCTCGCGGTCGGCAGCGTCGGCACGGTCGGCTTCTTCGCCGATCGCGTGAAGGACGTCGCTGACCACGCAGGCGAACCTGCTGCTCGGCGCCGACCTCATGATCTCCGGCGATCGACCGTTGCCGCCGGCGTTCGCGCGAGACCGCGCGTCGAGCGCGGCCTCGTCGCCACGCCGGTGATCCGCTTCAACAGCATGGTGCCGCCCGGCGCCGGCGCGGCGCCCGATGCCGGCGCCGTGCTCTCCGACGTGAAGGCCGTCGGCGCCGGCTATCCGCTGCGCGGCACGATGGTGCTCGCCGATCCCGCGAATCCGGAAGGCCGCGTCGCCAGCGGCATCCCGGGCCGCGGCGAAGCGTGGCCCGACACGCGGCTCGCGCAGCGGCTCGGCGTGAAGATCGGCGACACGATCTCGGTCGGCGAATCGACGCTCAAGGTGACCGCGATCGTGCAGCAGGAGCCCGAGGTGCGCGGCATCGTCTTCTCGCTCGGGCCGAAGCTCCTGCTCAACATCGACGACGTGCCCGCGACGAACCTGCTGCAGCCGGGCAATCGCGCGACGTGGCGACTGCTGGTCGCCGATCGCGCCGGACGCAACGTCGCTCGAGGCGTATCGCACGTGGGTCAATGCCGAGCTGAAGGCCGGCCAGCGCATGGAAACCGTGCGCGACCTGCGACCCGAGGTGCGGCAGACGCTCGACCGCGCGGAGAAATTCCTGGGCCTCGCGGCGCTGGTGGCCGTGCTGCTCGCCGCGGTGGCCGTCGCGCTTGCGGCGTCGCGCTACCTGCGCCGGCATCTCGATGCGGCCGCGATGTTCCGCTGCTTCGGCGCGCGCGTCGGGCAGACGCTCGGCCTGTTTTGCGTGCAGTTCGTCGCGCTCGGGCTCGTCGCGTGCGCGATCGGCGTGGGCGTCGCGCTCGCCGGCCAGCAGCTCCTCGTGACGCTGCTGGCGTCGCTGGTCGCGGCGCGAGTTGCCGCCGCCGTCGTGGATACCGGGCGCGACGTCGTTCGCGACGGGCATGCTGCTGCTGTTCGGCTTCGCGCTGCCGCCGCTCGTGGCGCTCGCCAACGTGCCGCCGCTGCGCGTGCTGCGGCGCGACCTGCCGCGTCCGCGCGCCGGCGGCGTGCTCGCGTACGCGCTCGGCGCGGTGACGATCGCGCTGCTGATCGGCTTCCAGGCGCGCGAGGTGCAGGCCGGTCTCATCATGGTCGGCGGCGTCGTCGGCCTGCTGCTCGCCGCGGCGCTGGTCGCGTGGGCGCTGCTCGCGCTGCTGAAGCGCGCTGCCGCAACGCGGCGTCACGTGGCGCTTCGGCCTCGCCAACCTGCGCCGGCGCGCGTTCGCGTCGAGCCTGCAGATCGGCGCGCTCGCGCTGGGCCTGATGGCGCTGCTGCTGCTCACCGTCGTGCGCGGCGATCTCATGCGCAACTGGCGCGCGAGCCTGCCGCCCGATGCGCCGAACCAGTTCCTGATCAACGTGCTGCCCGAGCAGGTCGACGATGCGCGCGCGCAGCTGCGCAAGGGCGTCGGCACCGACGTCGTGTTCCGTCCGATGGTGCGCGGACGCCTGGTCGCAGGTGAACGGCGCCGACGTCGACACGACGAAGTTCACCGACACGCGCGCGCGGCGGCTCGCCGAGCGCGAGTTCAACCTGTCGTGGACCGACGCGCTGCCGAAGGGCAACGCGATCTCGCGCGGCGAGTTCTGGACGCCGGACACGCCGGCGGCGGACGCGGGCATGTCGCTCGAGGACGGCATCGCCGAGACGCTCGGCGTGAAGCTCGGCGACACGCTGACGTTCGACGTCGCGGGCAACGGTGACCGCCAAGGTGACGAGCCTGCGCAAGGTCGACTGGGACAGCTTCCGCGTCAACTTCTTCGCGCTGTTCCCGCCCGGACCGCTCGACCACGATGCCCGCGACGTACATCGCCGCGTTCCGCGCGCCGGACGGCAGCAACGCGTGGCTGGCCCCGCTCGTGCAGAAGAACCCGAACATCCTCGCGATCGACATCGGCGAGATCGTGCGGCAGGTGCAGGGCATCATGGACAGCGTGTCGCGCGCGGTCGAGTTCGTGTTCCTGTTCACGCTCGCGGGCGGGCTTGCTGGTGCTGCAGGCGGCGATCGCCGCGACGCAGGACGAGCGCAAGTTCGACGCCGCGATCCTGCGCACGCTCGGCGCGTCGCAGCGCCAGCTCGCCGCGGCGCAGATCGCGGAGTTCCTGCTGCTCGGCGCGCTCGCCGGCCTCGTCGCCGCGGCCGGCGCCACCGCGACCGGCTGGGCGCTCGCCGACCGCGTGTTCAAGATCCCGTTCGAGGCCAACCCGATGGTGTGGGTCTATGGGCTCGTTCGGCGGCGCGCTCGCGGTGACGCTTGCCGGGTGGCTCGGCACGCGCGCGACGACGCGCCAGCCGCCGCTCGCGGTGATCCGGCAACTGGGCTAGAGGCGATGGACGAGACGCGCGACGCGCAGGCCACGCCCTACGAGCTCGTCGGCGGCGATCGCGCGCGTGCGCGCGCTGGTCGACGCGTTCTACGACCGCATGGATCTCGAGGAGGCGTTCGCGGGCATTCGCAAGCTGCATCCCGCGTCGCTCGACGGCTCGCGCGACAAGCTCTACTGGTACCTGTCCGGCTGGCTGGGCGGCCCGTCGCTGTATATCGAGCGCTTCGGGCATCCGCGCCTGCGCGCGCGCCACCTGCCGATTCCCCATTGCGGCGAGCGAGCGCGACCAGTGGCTCGCGTGCATGTCGGATGGCGATGAGCGACGTGCAGCTATCGCAGTCGGTTGCGCGAACGCGCTGATGCGACGACCTTCTTCGGAACGGCCGACTGGATGCGCAACTCGCGCGTGCATCGTGCGCGCGATCGAGTACGTTGCCTCACTCCGGCTTGAACCCCGACGCCTTCACGATCGGCCCCCACTTGCGTAGTCGTCGGCGACGATCTTCGCGAACTGTTCCGGCGTGCCGGTCGCGGGATCCATGCCGAGGCCGGACAGCTTGGCGGCGACGTCGGGCGATTGCAGCGCCTTGTTGATCGCGCGGTTGAGCGCATCGACGATCGGCTTCGGCGTCTTCGCCGGCGCGAAGAAGCCGAACCAGCCCATCGCTTCCACGCCCGGCACGCCGAGCTCGTTGAACGTCGGCACGTCGGGCAGCGGCGGTCGAGCGCTTGGCGCCCGAGCTCGCGAGCACCTTCACCTTGCCCGCGCGATGCAGCTCGGTGAGGTCGGCGATGGCGTCGACCGCGCCCGCCACCTGGCCGCCGATGAAGGTCGTTCATGTACGCGGCCGAGCCCTTGTACGGCACGTGCACCATCTCCACGCCGATGCCTTTGCCGAGCAGCACGCCGAAGAAGTGCGGCAGGCTGCCGGCGCCGGACGTCGCGTAGCCGGCCTTGGCCGGATTCGCCTTCGCCCACGCGGCGAACTCGTTCCACGTCTTGGCGCCGCTCATCGGCCCTGCGGCGATCGCGAACTGGAACGTCGCGCCGAGCGCGATCGGCGTGAAGTCCTTGATCGGGTCGTACGTGATGTCCTTGTACACGTGCGGCACGACGGCCATCGGGCCGATCGGCTGCACCATGAGCATCGTGCCGTCCGGCGGCGCGGCCTTGACCGCGTCGGCCGCGATGCGGCCGATGGCGCCGGGACGATTCTCGACGATCACCGGCTGGCCGAGCGTGGCCGTCATCTTCTCGGCGACGACGCGCGCGATGATGTCGGCGGTGCCGCCCGGCGCGAAGCCGACGAGGATCTTGACCGGCTTGTCGATCTTGTCCTGCGCGAGCGCGGGCGCGGGACCGGCAGCGGCGGCGCACAGCGCGAAGCTGGCGGCGAGGGCCGCGAGGCGAGCTTTCATGTGGATCTCCTCCTTGGAGCCGGCCGCAGTCTTGGCGCGCTGGCGGCAAGACGCGAGCAGTATAGCTACTCGCGGTACGACGGGTCGACCCTGTCGAGCATGCGCAGCAGCGCGTGCCCACGCGTTGCGCGGGCGCGGTGCGGCCCGGGCCGCGCGAACTGTGCGGCGACCCTTGCGCGCCACGGCGGGCGGCGGCAGCGTGACGGCGTGCCGCCGCCGGCAGCGCCGCCACCTGCGCCTGGCATGCGCGCTCGAGATGGATCATGAGGTCGAACGCGTCGTGCACGGTCGCGCCGCAGACGAGCAGGCCGTGGTTGCGCAGGATCATCGCGTTGCACGCGCCGAGGTCGGAGACGAGGCGCTGCTGCTCGTCGCGGTCGAGCGCGATGCCTTCGTAGTCGTGATAGGCGAGCGCGCCGGTGAAGCGCATCGCGTGCTGCGTGAGCGGCAGCAGGCCGTCGCGCCTGCGCCGCTACCGCGAGGCCGGCGGTCGTGTGCGTGTGCATGACGCAGCCGACGTCGTGGCGCGCGCCGTGCACCGCGCCGTGGATCACGAAGCCGGCCGGATTGATGCCGAGCCCGGTGGGATCGTCGAGCACCTCGCCGTCCAGCGTCACCGTCGCGAGCGTCGACGCCCTGATCTCGTCGAACAGCAGGCCGTACGGATTGATCGAGGAAATGCGGCTTCGCGCGCCGGCACGCGCGCCGAGATGTGCGTGTAGATGAGGTCGGTGAGGCGGAAGTGCGCGGCGAGCCGATAGCACGCGGCGAGGTCCACGCGCACGCGCCCCTCCTCGGCGGAGAAGCGCGTAGCGGCGGCGGGCGGGCGCTGTTGAACTACCCGCCGACTCATGGACGTCGCTCGTTGCGCATCGCGAAAGTATAGCGTCCGTATCGTCGGCTGCGCGGCGCGCGCATCATGCGGCTTGACACTGCGCGCACCGCTCCCGTACTTTCGCGGTCTTTGCTCGCCGGGATTCGCGGATCATGAGTCGATTCGTCGCTGCGTCAATGCGTGCACTGCTCGTTGCCGTCGATGGCCGCGGCGGCGGCGTCGAGCGCGCACGCGCAGGCCTATCCCACGCGGCCGATCAAGCTCGTCGTGCCGTATCCGCCGGGCGCGCTCACCGACCTCCTCGCGCGCGCGATCGGCGAGCGCCTCGGCGCCGCGCTCGAAGCAGCCGGTCGTCATCGAGAACAAGCCCGGTGCCGGCACGCTGGTCGGCGCCGAGTCCGTGGCGAAGCAGCCACCCGACGGCTACACGCTGCTGATGGCGACGAGCACCACGCTCGGCATCAGCCCGGCGCTGTACCGGCCGTCGCCGATCAATCCGGTGAAGGACTTCGCGCCGGTGTCGCCGGTCGGCACGGTCAACTTCTTCCTCATCGCGAACCCGTCGTTTCCCGCGAAGAACGTCGCGGAGATGATCGACGCGATCAAGCGCGAACCCGGGCAAGTACAACTACGGCTCGGTGGGCAGCGGCAGCCCGCATCATCTCTTCATGGAGGCGCTGAAGACGCGAGTACGGCCTCGCGATCCAGCACGTTCCGTACAAGGGCACGCCGGCGGCGCTGACCGATCTTCTCACCGGGCAACCTGCAGGTGATGTTCTCCGACGCGACCGTCGCGGTGCCGAACATCGAGGCGGGCAAGGTCATCGCGCTCGGCACCTCGGCCGCGAAGCAGACGCACGCTGGTGCCCTCCGTGCCGCCGATCGCCGCGACCGTGACGGGTTTCGACTGGCAGGCGTGGCAGGGCATCGTCGCGCCGGCGGGCACGCCGAAGGAGATCGTCGCGCGGCTGTCCGACGAGCTGCAGAAGATCCAGGCGATCGCCGGAGTTCCGCGAGCAGCTCGCGCAAGTTCGGCATGGAGCCGTTCCCGCCGCAGACGCCGGAGCAGTTCGCCGCGATGATCGCGGCCGAGCAGCCGCTGTGGGCGAAGGCGATCAAGGAATCCGGCGCGAAGGTCGACTGACCGCGCGCGCAACACAAGCGGCCGCCAACGGTCCGCCTGCAAGGAGGAGGCTCGTGGCAAGCCCCGGTCATCGACGTCCATACGCATGTGCCTCACCGAGGCGTGGTTCACGCTGCTGAAGCAGCACGGCGGTCCGCGCTACACGGTGAAGGAGGTGACGGGCGGCCTGCGCGCGATCCACCTCGACGGCGCGCCGTTCATGACGCCGGTGCCGCCGATGTTCGACTACGACCTGCGCCTGAAGACGATGGACGCAGTGCGGCGTCGACGTCTGCGTCGTCTCGCTGACGTGCCCCAACGTGCTTCTGGGGCGGGCCGGAGGTGAGCCTCAAGGCGGCGCGGATCATGAACGACGACATGGCCGCGGCGCAGACCGCGCATCCCGGTCGCGCCTGCGCTGGTTCGCGTCGCTGCCGTGGCAGTATCCCGGAGCTCGCGCTGCCGGAGCTCGAGCGCGCGCACAAGGCGGGCGCGTCGGGCGTGATGGTGCTCGCCAACATCGGCGGCGTGCCGCTCACCGATCCGTCGTTCGCGTCGATCTGGGCGGCGATCGACGCGCAAGGCGCTGCCGGTGCTCGTGCATCCGACCGCGCCGCCCGGCGTGGCCGAGATGGACATGTCGCGCTTCCAGCTCACGGCGTCGATCGGCTTCACGTTCGACACGTCGCTCGCGATCGCGCGCATGATCTACGACGGCTTCTTCGACCGCTATCCGCAGGCTCAAGATCATCGCCGCGCACGGCGGCGGCGCGCTGCCGTACCTCGTGTCGCGCATGGACCAGTGCTTCGACAACATCCCGGCGTGCCGCGAGAAGATCGCGACGCGGCCGCCGGAGTACATGTCGCGCATCTACGCGGACGCGGTCGTGTTCGCGCCGCGAGGTGCTCGACCTGTGCGTGAAGGTCTTCGGCGCCGACAACGTGCTGTACGGCTCCGACTATCCGCACACGATCGGCGACATGCCGGGGTGCCTGGCGCGCGTGAACGCGCTGCCGACGGTGTCCCGCGACAAGGTGCGCGGCTACAACGCGCAGCGGATCTTCGGCTTCTGACGGACGGCGGGGCACGCATCGGCGCGTCGCCTGCGGCTCCGGGCGGTCGTCGTTGCGCTCCGCCCGCGATTTGCCCCTGGGATCAGTTCGTCTCATGCACGCGTCGGCGTAGACGCATCCTGCGCCGACGGGGGTCGCGGCGTCAGCCGCTCGCCGACCGCAAGGCCGGAGCTGTCAGCGCGGCGCATGTCGCGACTATTCTGGAATCGCGCCGAGGATGTAGACCGCCTCGGTCAGCGGCGTCGGCTTGCCGAACGCCGCGAACCAGCGGCTGAACACCTCGTCGATCTGGTCGCTGCTGTAGATCTGCGACAGCGCCGTGTTGATCGCCAGGCGGAAGTTGTAGTCGCCGCGCGGCAGCACGATCCCGTACGGCTCGTACGAGAGCCGATCGTTGAGGAGCGCGAGCGCCTTGGGATCCTTGGCCTTGACCACGCCTGCCGATCAGGAGCAGCGCGTCGCTCGCGAACGCGTCCGCGGCGCCGGACTCCAGCGCGGCGATGCCCTCCTCGTTGGACTTCACCGGCACCACGGTCGCCGTCATCTTGCGTCGCTCGAGCTGGGCGCGCACGGCGCGCTCGTTGGTCGTGCCGCTGATCACCGCGATCTTCTTGCCGGCGAGGTCCGAGAGCGAGTTGTAGTTGCGCCGACGTCTTCGCCATGAGGCCGGTCGTCTCGATGAAGATGAAGCTCGAGAAGTCGACCGTCTTCATGCGCGACAGCGTGACCGTGCTCGCGCCGCACTCCATGTCGGCCTGGCCCTTCGCGATCGCGTCGAAGCGCGTCTGCGCGGTGACCGGCACGTACTTCACCGCCAGCTTGTCGACCTTGAGCTGCCGCTCGAGCGACGCGACGACGCGCCGGCAGAGGTCGACGGAGAAGCCGGTGACGTTGTTGTTGGCGTCGACGAAGCTGAACGGCGCGGCGTCGGTGCGATGGGCGATCGTGATGGTCTTGGTGTCGGCGATCTTCTTGAGATGGCCGTCGAGCGCCTGTGCGCCGGCCGCGGACGCGGCGAGGGCCGCACAGAGCAGCGTGCAGATGCGAAGCATGGTGGGTTTCCTGTTGAAGTCGCGAAGACGGGCACCTTCACCATACCGAAGTTGAGGAAAGCGGGCAAACGGCGGCGGATTGCCCCGGGCGCGCCTCGGCGGCCGCCACCGCGCGTGCCTCGCGTTCGTGCACAAATTGCATATAATTGCAGCTTTTGCGTAATTCACTGCGCAACGACAGGGCAATGGACACGTTCTCGGACAGCCTCGCGGTGGCGACTCGGACTCGTCACGCATCTCGACGCGAAGCTCGTCGGGATCGTCGAGCTGTCGCTGCGCGTCAGCCTCGACGTCGACCGCTGCTGTCCGCATGCATCGGCCTGCCGCTCGGCGCGGCGATCGCGGTCGGCCGCTTTCCCGGGCGCCAGACACTGACCGTGCTCCTCAACGCGATGATGGGCCTGCCGCCGGTGGTCGTCGGCCTCGTCGTCTACCTGCTGCTGTCGCGCGCGGGTCCGCTCGGCGCCGTTCGGCATCCTGTTCACGCCGGCCGCGATGATCGTCGCGCAGACGATCCTGATCGCGCCGATCATCGCCGCGCTGTCGCGGCAGATCGTCGCCGACGCGTGGGGTGAGTACCGCGAGCAGTTGTCGTCGCTCGGTGCGCCGGCACGGCGAGCGCCGCGCTGACGCTGCTGTGGGACACGCGGTTCTCGCTCGCGACCGTGCTGCTCGCGGGCTTCGGCCGCGCCATCGCCGAGGTCGGCGCGGTGATGATCGTCGGCGGCAACATCGACGGCGTCACGCGCGTGATGACCACGACGATCGCGCTCGAGACGAGCAAGGGCGACCTGCCGCTGGCGCTGGCGCTCGGCCTGCGTGCTGATCGCGATCGTGCTGCTCGCTCAACGCCGCGCGCGCAGTAGCATGCGCGAATGGGCGCGCGTGCGCTATGGCTGAGCGCCGGACGCGTCGACGGCGCTGCCGATCGTGTGCGCCGGCGCCGCGGTCGTGCGCGGCGGCGACGCGCATCCTGCGCGACGTCGACCTCACCATCGAGCGCGGCACCTGCACGTTCGTGCTCGGCCCCAACGGCTCGGGCAAGAGCACGCTGCTGCGCCTGCTGCACGGGCTCGTCGCGCCGTCGGCGGGCACCGTTCGCTGGGGCGGCGGTGCGCGACGCGGCCCGCGGGCCAGGCGATGGTGTTCCAGCGGGCGGTGCTGCTGCGCCGCTCGGCCGCCGCCAACATCCGCTACGCGCTCGACCTCGCCGGCATGCGACGGCCGCGAGGCCGACGACCGCATCGACGACGCGCTGGCCGAGGTCGGCCTGCGCGCGCTCGCCGCACCGGTCGGCGCGCGTGCTCTCCGGCGGCGAACAGCAGCGGCTCGCGCTCGCGCGCGCGTGGGCGCTGCGGCCCGAAGTCCTGTTCCTCGACGAGCCCACCGCGAGCCTCGACCCCAAGGCGACGCGCGCGGTCGAGGACATCGTGCGCGACATCCACGCGCGCGGCACGACCGATCGTGATGACGACGCACAACCTCGCGCAGGCCAAGCGGATCGCGCGCGACGTGGTGTTCCTGCAGGACGGCCGGCTGGTCGAGCAGTCGCCGGCCCGCGAGTTTTTCGAATCGCCGCGCACGGCGGAAGCCGCGGCATTTCCTGGAAGGAGAACGATTGTGATGCGACGTCATCTGTTGGTCGATACTGGCCGGGCTGTGCGCTCGTGCTCGCTGTGGCGCCCGTGCACGGCGCGCAGGACAAGTTCATCGTCGTGGCGTCGACGACGTCGACCGAGCAGTCGGGCCTGTTCGGCTATCTGCTGCCCGATCTTCGAGAAGGACACCGGCATCAAGGTGCGCGTGGTGGCGCTCGGCACCGGCCAGGCGCTCGACCTCGCGCGCCGCGGCGACGCCGACGTCGTGTTCGTCCACGACCAGCCGGCCGAGGAGAAATTCGTCGCCGAAGGCTTCGGCGTCAAGCGCATGCCGGTGATGTACAACGATTTCGTGCTGGTCGGACCGAAGAGCGATCCCGGCCAAGATCGGCGGCGGCAAGGACATCCTCGACGCGCTGCGGAAGATCGCGGCCGCGCAGGCGCCGTTCGTGTCGCGCGGCGACAAGAGCGGCACGCATGCGGCCGAGCTGCGGTACTGGAAGGACGCGGGCGTCGACCTCGACGCGAAGAAGGGCACCTGGTACAAGGACACCGGCTCCGGCATGGGACCGACGCTCAACACCGCCTCGTCGATGAACGGCTACGTGCTCACCGATCGCGGCACGTGGCTGTCGTTCAAGAACCGCGGCGACCTCGTGATCCTGGTCGAAGGCGACAAGCGGCTCTTCAACCAGTACGGCGTGATGCTCGTCAATCCGGCGAAGCATCCGCACGTGAAGAAGGACCTCGGCCAGCAGTTCGTCGACTGGGTGGTGTCGCCCAGGGCCAGGCCGCGATCGCCGGCTACAAGATCGGCGGCGAGCAGCTGTTCTTCCCGAACGCCAAGGGATGACGCGAAGCTCAGGCGTTGAACACGACGCGTCCGGTCGTCCTCGACGTCGTAGCCGCCCAGCGCGCGCCGCGTGCTCGCGCATCTCCGCGGTGCGCGCGAACGCGAGCAGCGCCTGCACGGCGGGCTCGAAGTAGTCGCGCCGGCGCATCACGAGATCGAGCCGTTCGCCGACAGCGGGATGAACGCGAGACCGTGCGCGCGCGCGGCGGCCTCGATGCCGACGCCGGCGTCCGCCTTGCCGTCGTGGATCGTCGCGGCGAGATCCGTCTCCGCGAGCGCGGGACGCGCGACGTACACGCAGGTCGCCGCGCGCGATGCCGGCCTGCGTCGAGCAAGTTGAGCGAGCAGCTGGTGGCTGCCGGCGTCGTCCTGCCGGTCGACGACGCGCGCCTTGCGCTTGCGCGAGGTCCGGCAGCGCGCGGATGCGCAGCGGATTGCCTGCGGCGAGCAGCAGGCCCTGCACGCGCCGCGCCCATTCGATCACGACGACGTCGGCGCCGGGCAGGCGCTCGCGCACCAGCGGCACGTTGTATTCGCCGCTCGCCGTGATCGAGCCAGTGCATGGCCGCGACGCAGCGCCTCGCCGTCGCGCGAAGCGCGATCGAGGCCGGCGCGGCTGCCGCACGCGAGCACGGCGAGCCCGCTGCCCGATTCGCGCACGGCCCATTCGAGCAGCGGATCGTGGCTGCCCGCGACGATCGGGGGCGCGGCGGGCGGGGCGACCGCCGGCCGGGGCACGGCCGATTCGCGGCCAGCCAGGCGTCGATCTGCGCGCGCGGGAACAGGAGCTTGCCCGTGGCGCGCACGTGCGGCATCGCGCGTTCGCCGCACGAGGTCGTAGACGCGCCGCGTCCTTGAGCCGCAGGTACGCCGCGACCTCCGCGTGTCCATCATCGCCGGCGACGAGGCGCGGACGGCGACGGCGGCGGGAGTCTTGCGGGGACGCGGCACGCGGCGATTCTCGCACGGCGCGCGCGCGCGGCGCGTCTACCTGCCGCGCGAGGTTCGACTCGCGCGACAGCAGGCGGGCCACCGCGCCGAGCGCGAGCGACGATCAGCAGCCCGGCACCACGTACGACAGCGCGAGCTGCGGCCACGGAATCGCCTCGCCGCGCAGCGCGAGCTTGAGCAGCGTGTACTGGCCCGGACACCGGCACCAGCACCAGCCACTCCGGCTCCTTCTGCTGCAGGAAGAGCTGCACGACCGGCACCATCGACACGACGAACATCAGCACCGAGACGTTGGCCTGCGCCTCCTTGAACGTGCGGCCGCGGCTGCCGACGTACAGCAGCACCGCGGGGATCAGCAGCATCATCGGCAGCAGCACGACGAGGAAGCGGCGCGAACTCGCGCGCGCTGAACAGGAACGGCACGCCCACCGGCGGCAGCGGCGCGAACGTGAGCGTCAGGTAGAAGCCGGCCAGCGTCATCGACGACCACCAGCGCATTGAACAGCACGACCGCGAGCCACTTGCCGACGACGAGCTCGAGCGGCCGCGCCGGCGTCATCAGCAGCGGCTCGAGCGATTGCCGCTCGCGCTCGCCCGCGGTGGTGTCGAGCGCGACGGCCATGCCGCCCATGACCGACGCGAAGCAGCCCGTAGAAGGCGACGAGGAACAGGATGATCGCGCCGGACTGCTGCGGCGTGGCGAGATCGACGTCCTCGACGTTGAGCGGATTGCCCACCGTAGGGCGCGATGCCGCGCAGCAGCAGCCGCTGCGTGCCCCACTGCCGGTTGTAGGCGCGCAGCAGGTTCTCGGCCTGGCGGATCGACGCCTGCGCGCGGTCGCGCGAGCGGTCGGACACGAGGCGCACCGTGCCCTGCCTTGCCCTGCGCGACGTCGTCCGCGAACTGCGTCGTCGACGACCAGCACGACGTCGAGGTCGCCGGCGCGCAGCTTCGCCTCGTAGTCGGCGGGCGCGGGCGACAGCGTGACCTGGTTGCGCTCGAGGAACGCGGCGAGCGCGGGCGCGTGCTCGATGCCGACGGCCGGCAGCTTCAGCTCGCGCGCGCGGTCGGCCTGCGCGCGCCATCAGGTTGAAGATCAGCATCAGGAAGATCGGTCCCGCCGCGACGGCCGTCAGCGAGGGACACCAGCAGCGTGCGCCGGTCGCGCACGGAGTCGACGAGCTCCTTGCGGACGACCGCGACGATGCGCGACCACGCGGACGCCCTGGCGCTGCCACTGCACCGTCATGCCGCCAGCCCCTCGCCGGTGCCGAGCAGCGACACGAACGCGTCCTCGAGCGAGGCGGCGCCGGCCTGCGCGATCAGCTCGGCGCGCCGTGCCCTCGGCGACGACGCGTCCGGCGCCGAGGATCACGATGCGGTCGCACAGCGCCGCCACTTCCTGCATCACGTGCGACGAGAACAGCATGCACTTGCCGGCGCGCGCGCAAGTCCGCGCAGCTGCTCGCGCAGCGCGCGCACGCTCATGATGTCGAGGCCGTTGGTGGGCTCGTCGAGCATGCACCATCGGCGGATCGTGGACGAGCGCGCGGCGCGATCGCGACCTTCATCCGCTCGCCCTGCGAGAAGCCCTGCGCGCGCCGGTCGGCGAGCGCGGTCAGGCCGAGCGTCGCGATCAGCGCATCGAGCGCGCCGTCGAGCTCGCGCGCCGGCGAGGCCGTGCAGCGTCGCCGTAGTAGCGGATGTTCTCGCGCGCGGTGAGGCGCGGATAGAGGCCGCGCGCGTCGGACAGCACGCCGATCCGCTCGCGCACCGCGTAGCGGTCGCGCACGACGTCGAGGCCCGCCGACGCTGCGCGGTCCCGCCGTCGGGGACCATCAGCGTCGCGAGCATGCGCAGCAGCGTGGTCTTGCCCGCGCCGTTGGGACCGAGCAGGCCGGTGATCTGGCCGTCCGGCGCGACGAACGACACGTCGCGCACCGCCTGCACTTCGCCGCTGCTTGCCGAACGACTTGACGAGGCCTTCGACGCGGATCATGGCCGCGGCGCGAGGCGGTCCGGCCACGGCAGCGGCGGCACGCTGTTCTCGAAATGCGCGACGCACGCCTCGGGCAGCTTGGCGACGCCGCCGTCGTCGACGAACGCGGCGACGAGGCGCGGCCCGCACGCGTGCGGCGAGACGATGTGGCCGTAGCCGGGCGCGACGATGTGCCGGCCGTTGGCGAAGCCCTTCGCGACCTGCGGCGCCGTACGCCGGGCGGCGTGACCGGGTCCATGCCGCCGGACAGCAGCAGCACGGGCTTGTCGCTCGCCACCGGCGCCGCGAAGTCGGCCGGCATCGTGCCGCGCGGCCAGACGCCGCACACGGCGATGGTCTGCTCGGCGAGCCGCCGCGTGGGCAGTCCGGCAAGCGCCTGCTGCGCCACGCCGGCGGCGGATGCGCGGCACGTCCTCGGCGCACGTGACGGAGAAATGCAGCGCGGCGTTCATCTGCTCCTCGAAGTTGCCGGCGAGCGCCGGGTTGGCCGCGAACAGCGGCGCGAGGTCGCCGCGCGCGGCGAGCGCGCAGCATCTCCGGCAGCAGCGTCGCCGTTTCCGGGCGTGTACGTGAGCGGCTGCAGCGCGCCCAGCACCACGTCGAACGTGACGTGCGCGCGCTCGCGTGGCGCCGGTGCGCGGATCGACGATGTCGATGTCGCGGCCGTCCGGGCCCGAGCGCGCGCTCGATCGCGCGCCAGCGTCGCGCGCGACGTCCGGGTGCGCCTTGCGGCACGCCGCGGACGCCGCGCATGCCTTGAAGATCGCCGTCAGCGCGTCGTCGCGCGTGCGCCAGACGTCGAGCGTGATGATCATCGACGGCGGGCGCGACGCCGTCGAGCGTCATCGTGCGCACGCGGTCCGGATGCCGGCGCAGGTACTCCTGCGCGACGCGCGTGCCGTAGCTGCCGCCCCACAGGTTCCAGCGCGGGTAGCCCAGCGCCTCGCGCATCGCCTCGAGGTCGGCGATCCACGCGGTCGTCGTGTACTGCGCGAGATCGACGCCCGGCGCCGCGATCTCGGCCACGCACTCGCGCGCGCGCGGCAGCGGATCGATCGTCGAACGCGTCGTCGTCGCGCGGCTTGAACGCCGCGCAGGTCAACGGCGACGAGCGGCCGGTGCCGCGCTGGTCGATGAGCACGACGTCGCGCGTGCGGCGCAGCTCCGTGAGGCGCGCCGCGAACGGGCGCGAGGTACGACGCGGCCTGGCCCGGGCCGCCGGCGAGGATCACCAGCGGATCGTCCTTCGGCGTGACCGTGTTGGCCGGCAGCACCGCGGCGAAGATGCCTGATCGTGCGGCCGCCGGGCTTGCGCGCGATCCTCCGGCACTTCCAGCGTGCCGCATTGCGCGGCGGTCGGCAAGGTTCGGGCAGCCGGCATTCGCGCGAGCGCGAGGCTGCGCTCGCTGCGCGGCGTCGCTGCCGCAGCCGGCGAGCGAGCAGCGCCGCGGCGATGGCGGCGACGACAACGGCGAGCGGAGCGCGACATGGGAGCGGATGGTAGCAAACGGCGCCGCCGCCGGATCGCGCGCGATGCGACGAGTGGCCGCCAGCGCGGCGCGAGCTCCGCCGGCGCGCCGTCCCGGGCGACCGGCCCGCGCACGGACGGGCGAACGCCGCGCGTATACTCTCGGCCGCTCGTCGCGCCCTGCGCCCATGAGCACGCACGATCTCGAACCCGGCATCGTCACCGATCTGCCGACCGGCTGACCTACGGCGGCTACCTGCAGCTCGACGCGGCTGCTCGCGGCGCAGCCGCCGCTCTCCGGCGGCGCGGACGGCACGCCGCGGCACGACGAGATGCTGTTCATCATCCAGCACCAGGTGTCCGAGCTGTGGATGAAGCTCATGATCCACGAGCTCAAGGCGGCGATCGCCTTCGTGCGCGCCGACGCGCTGGAGCCCTGCTTCAAGATCCTCGCGCGCGTGAAGCTCATCCAGAAGCAGCTGTTCGAGCAGTGGGCGGTGCTGGAGACGCTGACGCCGTCCGAGTACGACGCGTTCCGGCCCGTCGCTCGGCAGCTCGTCCGGCTTCCAGTCGCGCGCAGTATCCGCGCGCTCGAGTTCCTGCTGGGCGGCAAGCACGCGCGGATGCTCGACGTGTTCCGGCACGACGCCGCGACGCTTCGCCGAGCTCGATGCGCTGCTGCGCGCGCCGTCGCTCTACGACGAGTTCCTGCGCCACCTCGCGCGGCGCGGCCTGCCGGTGCCGGCCGCGTGCGTCGAGCGCGACTTCACGCAGCCGTACGAGCGCACATCCCGACCTCGTGCGCCGTCTTCAAGACGATCTACGAGCGACCCGCGCGCAGTGGTGGGACGCCTACGACATGTGCGAGAAGCTGGTCGACGTCGAGGAGAGCTTCCAGCTCTGGCGCTTCCGGCACATGAAGACCGTCGAGCGGATCATCGGCCACAAGACGGGCACCGGCGGCTCGTCGGGCGTGACGCTATCTCAAGCGCGCGCTCGAGTCGGCGTTCTTCCCCGAGCTGATCGACGTGCGGACCGTCATCGGCGGCATAGCCGCGAAGCGCGCATGAACGCACCTGCGCCACCGTCGAGCGCATCGAAGCCGCGGTCGCCGCGCTGGGCGACGGGCCGCTCGCGCGACGACGGGCTTGCGCGCGCACGTCGCGCCGCTCTTCTCGCGCGTGCGCGCCGCATGGCGCGATCGCATCTACCTCGCCAATCATTCGCTCGGCCGCCCGCTCGACGCGACCGACGACGACGTGCGCGAAGGCGTGGCCGCGTGGTATGCGCAGATGGGCGGCGCGTGGGACGCCTGGGAGGCCGAGATGCAGGCGCGTATCGCGGCCGGCTCGCGCGCCTGCTCGGCGCGCCGCGCGCGGACTGCGTCGTGCCCAAGACCAGCGCGGGGCAGGGCCTGCGCGCGATCCTCAACACGTACGACGGCGTGCCGCGCGTCGTCGCCACGCGCGGCGAGTTCGATTCGCTCGACGTCATCCTGCGCGAGTACGCGCGGCGCGGGCGCATCGCGCTGACGCTCGTCGAGCCGCGCGCCGACGGCCGCTTCGCGACCGCGGACATCGTGCGCCGCCATCGGCGACGCGCGCCGACCTCGTCGTCGTGTCGCAGGTGATCTTCAACACGGGCCAGAGGATCGCCGACCTGCCGGGCATCGTCGCGGCGACGCACGCGGCGGGCGGGCGCATCCTGCTCGATGTCTATCACGCGCTCGGCGTCTATCCGTTCGACGTCGCGGCGCTCGACGCGGACTTCGCCGTCGGCGGCGCGTACAAGTACCTGCGCGGCGGGCCCGGGCGCGTGCTTCCTGTACCTGCATCCGCGCCACCTCGACGGGCGCCTGCGCACGCTCGACACCGGCTGGTTCGCGAAGCGCGATCCGTTCGCCTACCTGCGGCCCGATCCGCCCGCAGTACGGCGCGGGCGGCGACGCGTTCCTCGAATCGACGCCGCCGGTGCTGCCGTTCTACCAGGCGCGCGCCGGCCAGGTGCTGACGCTGGCGCTCGGGCGTCGCGCGCGTGCGCGCGTATTCGCTCGCGCTGCAGCGGCGGCTGGTCGGCGCTGCTCGCGCGAACGCGGCGTGCCGGCGACTCGGCGGCACCGAGGATCGCGGCGCGTTCGTCCGTCGTCGACGAGCCGGCGCCGAGGCATGGGCCGACGCGCTGCGGCGCGCGGCGTCGTCACCGACGCGCGCGGGCGCTACCTGCGGCTGTGCCCGGACGTCCTGACGACGGACGCGGAACTGGTCGCCGCCGCGAGCGGTCGCAGGCGCGGCCGATGCGGGCTGGCCCGACGCGGGTCGACACCTGGCTCAGGCCCCCGCGCGGCGCGGATGATCGAACCGCACGAGCAGCGATCAGCGACACGACGAAGATCGCCGCCAGCGCGACGCCGACCACGATGACCTGGTGCGGCCGGATGGTGACCGCGTCCTTGCGCATCGCCTGGCCCTTGCGGATGCCGAGGAAGCTCGAAAATACGGCGCCGACGACTTCCGGCAGCGAGGCGTCGCGTGGCGCCGGCGGTGCGTCGGGAGGGGTGCGGCGGAGGATCGGGTCGGGGGAGATTGCATGGGATGCGGCGGACGGCGTGAGCCTAGCATGCTAGCACGTGCGTCCGGTGCGACCCGCCGACGCAGGCGACGCGAAGTTCGACGGCAGGGCTGAAACCCTGTTGAAATTGCAGGCTTTCTCCCCATATAGCCAGCAAATCGAATCATTGCCGAGGGTTCTCCATGCGTTTCGACAAACTGACCACCAAGTTCCAGCAGGCGCTCGCCGACGCCCAGAGCCTCGCGCTCGGCAACGACAACGGCTTCATCGAGCCGCAGCACCTGCTCGCCGCGCTGCTCGCGCAGGAGGACGGCGGCACCACGTCGCTGCTCGCGCGCGCCGGCGTGCGGTGCCCAAGCTGCAGGCGCGCGCTCAAGGCATCGATCGAGCGGCTGCCCAAGGTCGAGGGGCAGGGCGGCGAGATCACGATCTCGCGCGACCTCAACAACCTGCTCAACCTGACCGACAAGGAAGCGACCAAGCGCGGCGACCAGTTCATCGCGAGCGAGCTGTTCCTGCTCGCGCTGGCCGACGACAAGGGCGACACCGGCCGCCTGCTCAAGGACGCCGGCCTCACGCGCAAGGCGCTCGAATACGCCATCGAGGCGGTGCGCGGCGGCGCGGGCGTGGACATCGCAGGAGGCCGAAGGCCAGCGCGAGGCGCTCGACCAAGTACACGATCGACCTCACCGCGCGCGCGCGCGACGGCAAGCTCGACCCGGTGATCGGCCGCGACGACGAGATCCGCCGCACCATCCAGATCCTGCAGCGGCGCACGCAAGAACAACCCGGTGCTGATCGGCGAGCCGGGCGTGGGCAAGACCGCGATCGTCGAGGGCCTCGCGCAGCGGATCGTCAACGGCGAGGTGCCGGAGACGCTCAAGAACAAGCGCGTGCTGTCGCTCGACATGGCGGCGCTGCTCGCCGGCGCCAAGTACCGCGGCGAGTTCGAGGAGCGGCTGAAGGCCGTGCTGAAGGACATCGCGGCCGACGAGGGCCGCACGATCGTCTTCATCGACGAGCTGCACACGATGGTCGGCGCCGGCAAGGCGGAAGGCGCCATCGACGCCGGCAACATGCTGAAGCCCGCGCTCGCGCGCGGCGAGCTGCATTGCGTCGGCGCGACGACGCTCGACGAGTACCGCAAGTACGTCGAGAAGGACGCCGCGCTGGAGCGGCGCTTCCAGAAGGTGCTGGTCGACGAGCCGTCGGTCGAGGCGACGATCGCGATCCTGCGCGGCCTGCAGGAGCGCTACGAGATCCACCACGGCGTCGACATCACCGACCCGGCGATCGTCGCCGCGGCGGAGCTGTCCGCACGCTACATCACCGACCGCTTCCTGCCCGACAAGGCGATCGACCTGATCGACGAGGCGGCGGCGCGCATCCGGATGGAGATCGACTCGCAAGCCGGAGGCGATGGACAAGCTCGAGCGCCGGCTGATCCAGCTGAAGATCGAGCGCGAGGCGGTCAAGAAGGAAAAGGACGAGGCGTCGAAGAAGCGCCTCGACCACATCGAGGACGAGATCAGCAAGCTCGAGCGCGAGTACGCGGACTTCGAGGAGATCTGGAAGGCCGAGAAGGCCGAGGTCGTCGGCACGCAGCACATCAAGGAAGAGATCGACAAGATCAAGCTGCAGATGGAGGAGGCCAAGCGCAAGGGCGACTGGCAGAAGATGTCCGAGCTGCAATACGGCAAGCTGCCGCAGCTCGAGGCGCAGCTCAAGAAGGCCGAACAGCGCTCGCCAAGGAGGCAGGCGAAGAAGCCGCGTCTGCTGCGCACGCAGGTCGGCGCGGAGGAGATCGCCGAGGTCGTGTCGCGCGCGACCGGCATCCCGGTGTCGAAGATGATGCAGGGCGAGCGCGAGAAGCTCCTGCACGATGGAAGACAAGCTGCACTCGCGCGTGATCGGCCAGGACGAGGCGGTGCGGCTCGTGTCCGATGCGATCCGCCGCTCGCGCTCGGGACTGTCCGACCCGAATCGCCCCTACGGCTCGTTCCTGTTCCTCGGGCCGACGGGCGTGGGCAAGACCGAGCTCACGCAAGGCGCTCGCCGAGTTCCTGTTCGATTCCGACCACATGATGATCCGCATCGACATGTCGCGAGTTCATGGAGAAGCACTCGGTCGCGCGGCTGATCGGCGCGCCGCCGGGGTACGTCGGCTACGAGGAAGGCGGGTACCTGACCGAGGCGGTGCGGCGCAAGCCGTACTCGGTGATCCTGCTCGACGAGATCGAGAAGGCGCACCCGGACGTGTTCAACGTGCTGCTGCAGGTGCTCGACGACGGCCGCATGACCGACGGGCAGGGGCGCACGGTCGACTTCAAGAACACGGTCATCGTCATGACGTCGAACCTGGGCTCGCACAAGATCCAGCAGATGACCGACGAGGGCAGCGGAGCAGGCGCTGATCAAGATCGCGGTGATGGCCGAGGTCAAGCAGCACTTCCGGCCGGAGTTCGTGAACCGCATCGACGAGATCGTCGTGTTCCATCCGCTCGACGAGGCGAACATCGCGAGCATCGCGCGCATCCAGCTGAAGTCGCTGGAGGAGCGGCTGCGCAAGCTCGAGATCAAGCTCGACGTGACCGACGAGGCGCTCAAGGTGGTGGCGCAGGCGGGCTTCGATCCGGTGTACGGCGCGCGGCCGCTGAAGCGCGCGATCCAGCAGCAGATCGAGAACCCGCTGGCGAAGGAGATCCTCGGCGGGAACTATGCCCCCGGCGACACGGTCCATGTCCGCGAGAAGAACGGCGAGATCGTTTTCGCGAAAGCGTAACGAAACCCGGACAGGATGATGGATGCGGCGCGCACGGCGCCGCCGCGCGGCGCGACATGCCAGATAGGCATGCGTGTCGCGCGCCTTCGGGCGGCAGCAGGACGCCGCTTACCCGCTCTGTTGCAGCTGGGCGGACGCCGGATCCGGTCGGGTCGCTAGAATCGACCCATTATCGTCTCCGGAGTCGCCATGCCACTGCGCAACACCCCCGCCGCCTTCGGCACCGTCGCCCGTGCGTTTCACTGGGGCATGGCGGCGCTCATCCTGGTCTCGCTGGCGTTCATCGAGTTCCGTGAGTGGTTCCCTCGCGGCAATTACTTCCGCGGCGCGTTTCGCGACTGGCACTGCGCAGATCGGCATCGTGGTGTTCGCGCTCGTGTGGTTCCGGCTGTACTGGCGGTTCGCCAATGCGATTCCGCCGATCGAGCCGCCGATTCCCGCATGGCAGCGCACGGCGGCGCACATCGTCGAATGGACCTTCTACTTCCTGATGATCCTGCTGCCGATCCTCGGCGTGCTGTCGATGCAGGCCGAGGGCCAGGCGCCGGGGCTGCTCGGCATGCCGCTGCCGACGTTCGTCGGCGTCGACAAGGCGTGGTCGCACAAGGTCGAGGACATCCACGGCTGGCTCGGCACCGCGATGCTGTGGCTCATCGGCATCCACGTCACGGCAGCGCTCTATCACCGCTTCGTGCGGCGCGACAACACGTTCGCGCGGATGCGCGGCTAGGCCGGAACCGCCTCGCGCGGGGTCCGCGCGCTCGCGGGACCGAGCGCGAATGTGCGCGGCACGCCGGGCGGCAGCCACGCCAGGCGCGAGCCCATCCCGGCGGCGGCGAATGCGGCGTCCAGGTCGACCCGCGATTCGGAGAAGTGGGTCCAGCCCTCGTAGTGGAGCGGGACGATCGTCGCGCCGGCGAACGCATGGGCCGCGGCGACCGCTTCCTCGGCGGTGAACGTGAGATGCGCCGGGCCGACGGCGGCCACGCGGGCCGCACCGCCGAACAGCAGCGCGAGCGCACAGGCGTGGCGATGCGCCACTTCGGCCACGCCGTCGTACCAAACGGTGTCGCCGGAAACGTAGATCGCACGCTGCGCGGGGTCGTCGATGGTCAGCAGGAATCCGATCACGGGACCGCGATCGCCGTCCGCGGGCCCGTGGCGGGCCGGCGTGGCCGTGACGTGCAGGCGGCCGTAGCCCGGCGTCATCACCGTGATCGTCTCCCACGGGTCAAGCCCGCGGGTGCGGCCGCCCAGGCGCTGCGCCCCGGCCCGCGTGGTCAGCACGTGCGGCACGCGATCGAGCAGCGCGCGGCCGGCGCCGTCCAGATTGTCCGCGTGGTGATCGTGCGAGAGCAGCACCACGTCGATGCGGCCCAGCGCGTCCTGCGCCAGCGCGGGTGACGCGGTCTTGCGCAGCGTGTAGCGCGCGGCGGGATAGTCGGTCCCGGCCGGGTCGAACGTGGGATCGGTGAGGAGTCGCATTCCGGCCATCTCGATCAACGCCGTGGGGCCACCGATGTAAGTCAGGGCTGCATCCATGCCGTCTCCATGATTCGGGGTCTTGCGTCTACGCGTGGAGCAGGCGTCCGCCCGCGAACGACCAGTTCTCCCACTGCGTTTCCTTGAACACGATCATCACGTGTTCCGGGTCCACCGCGGGATCGGTGCGCAGCGCATTCACGATGTCGGTGACCGTCTTACGCTTGACCTTGACGCTGCGTCCCACCGACCACAGGATCTCGACCAGCACGAAGTCGTCGCCGCGCGGCGACGCGGCGTCCGGATAGCGCGCGTCGAAACGGAAGTCCCCGGCCGCCAGCTCCAGCACGCGCTGGAAGCGGTCGGCCTCCGGCACGCCGGCCGCGACGAGCGCGCCGTGCACGCCGCGCAGCACGGCATCCTTGAAGGCGGCCGGCTTGCCGGCGCGCAACGTCACGGTGACGAGAGGCATGGTCGCGGTCTCCGTCGGGTCAGTAGTGGGGCAGGGGCCGGCGCGCTCGCGCGGCGAACGGCGCCTCGACCCAGGCGCCCACGCTCCGCAGGAACGCGTCGAGGCCGGAGCGCCCCTTCCGCGGCGCGGCGATCCACGTCTCGAGCCGGCGGCCGAGCGCGCACACCGTCGCGTCTTGCTGCGCCTCGAGGATCGTCAGCCCGTTCTTCTCGACCGTCCACGTGTCGCCCGCGCGCAGGACGATGTCCTGCGTGTCGTTCTCCTGCGTGATCCACACCGTGCCGCGCGTCACGCGCAGCGTCGTGCCGCGCATGTCCGGCAGCGGCACGCTTTCGCGGGGTGCGAGGTCGATGATCGTTCCGTGCTTGAAGCAGGCCATGGTGGTTCTCCTTTCGGATGCGTAGAATGCATCGGTTGCCGTCCGCCCGCAGCGCGGTTGCCGGACCCGCCCGCCGGGTATTTCTCCCTCTGGCATGGAGCAGATTGTGCGGGCGCGCCGCGGCGCGCTCAAACGTTCAATCCGCATGGCTTGCATGAACTGGACGAATGCATAAGACGCTACGCCGGCTGCCGTCGCTGGATTTCCTGCGCGGCTTCGAGGCCGCGGGACGGCGGCTGTCGTTCACGCTCGCCGCGGAGGAGCTCTTCGTCACGCAGTCGGCGCTCTCGCGCCAGGTGAAGGCGCTCGAGGACGCGCTCGGCGTGGCGCTGTTCGAGCGCAGGCATCGCGCGCTGGCGCTCACGCCCGCGGGCGTCGCGTTCCATCGCACGGTCACCGAGAAGCTGCCCGAGATTGCCGCCGCCGCCGACGCGCTGCGCGCGCCGGAGCGCGAGCCCGGGACTCACGGTGTCCACCACCGTGTCGTTCGCGTCGCTGTGGCTGATCCCGCGGCTGCCGCGCTTTCGCGCGCTGCACCCGGCGACGACGTGTACGTGTCCGCCGACGACCGCGTCGTCGACCTCGCGCGCGGCGACGTCGACGTCGCGGTGCGCTACCTGCGCGACGCCGGCGCGCCGCGCACCGCGGTGAAGCTCTTCGGCGAGCGCCTGCTGCCGGTCGCGAGCCCGACGCTCGTGAAGCGCGGGCCGCCGCTGCAAGCAGCCCGGCCGATCTCGCGCGGCCACGTGCTCCTGCATCTCGACGATCCGCGGGAGGCGTCATGCCGTGGCTCAACTGGCCGGCGTGGCTCAACCGCAACGGCGCGAGCCGGCCTGAAGCCGGCGGGCGCGATCCGCTTCTCGCTGTACGACCAGGTGATCCAGGCCACGCTCGACGGGCAGGGCGTGGCGCTCGGCCGCATTCCGCTCATCGCGGGGCTGCTCGAGCGCGGCCAGCTCGTCGCGCCGTTCGCCAAGCGCTACGACTCGCCGCGCGGCTACTTCGCGATCGTCGCGCCGCATGCCGTCGCGCGCCCCGAGGCGGCAGCCTTCATCGCGTGGCTGCGCGACGAAGCGCAGGCACGCGCGGCGGGCACGCCGGCGCCGCGCGCACGCGCCACCCGACGCCCGGAGCCGCACGATGAAGGCCCACGACGATCTCACGCCCTCGCCGTGGATCGCCCGCTTCGCGCATCTCGTGCGCCGGGCGCGCGCGTGCTCGACCTCGCGGCCGGCCGCGGCCGGCACGCGCGCTACTTCGCGGAGCGCGGCGCGCAGGTGCTCGCGGTCGATCGCGACGCCGAGGCGCTCGCCGGCGCTCGCGGACGTCGCCGGCGTCGAGCCGCGCGCGTGCTCGACCTCGAGAGCGGGCACGTGGCCGCTCGCGGGCGAGCGCTTCGATGCGATCGTCGTCGCCAACTACCTGCACCGGCCGCTGTTCCCGCATCTGCGCGCGGCGCTCGCGCCGGACGGCGTGCTGCTCTACGAGACGTTCGCGATGGGCAACGAGGCCTACGGGCGGCCGTCGAATCCCGATTTCCTGCTGTGCGCGACGAGCTGCTGTCGCTCGCGGCGCTGCCGCCCGCGCCGATGACGGTGGTCGCGTTCGAGCAGGGCGCGTCGACCGGCGACGCCGGCGCGTCGCGCGGTGGTGCAGCGACCTGGCCGCGGTGCGGTCGCCGCGCCGCGCATGGCCGCCGCCGCTGGCCGCGTCGGGCGCGCGATCCCGCGGAACGCCCGCGGTCGGCGCGGTCGAAACCGCCCGGGCGACCACGTGGGAATGGGGTAAAATGCGCCATTTTGGCTCAAGTGCTTACATGCTGACCGGAAGCCTCGTCGCCATCGCGACGCCGATGCAGGAGGACGGCGCGCTCGACCTGCCCGCGCTGCGCAAGCTCATCGATTTCCACGTCGCCAACGGCACCGACGGCATCGTGGTCGTCGGCACCACCGGCGAGTCGCCCACCGTCGACTTCGACGAGCACTGCCTGCTCATCAAGACGGCGGTCGAGCACGCGGCCGGGCCGCATCCCGGTGGTCGCCGGCACCGGCGCCAACTCGACGACCGAGGCGATCGAGCTCGCGACGTTCGCGCAAGGACGCCGGCGCCAACGCGCACCTGTCGGTCGTCCCGTACTACAACAAGCCGACGCAGGAAGGCCTCTACCGCCATTTCCGCACGATCGCGGAGAAGGTCGCGCTGCCGATGATCCTGTACAACGTGCCGGGCCGCACGGTCGCCGATCTCGCCAACGAGACCACGCTGCGGCTCGCCGCAGGTGCCCGGCATCGTCGGCATCAAGGACGCGACGGCCGACCTCGGCCGCGGCAGCGAGCTCCTGCAAGGCGCTCGCCGACGCCGGGCACAGCGCGATTTCGCCGTCTACAGCGGCGACGACATCACCGGCCTGCCGCTGATGCTGATGGGCGGCCACGGCGTGATCTCGGTCACGGCCAACGTCGCGCCGAAGCTGATGGCGCAGATGTGCGCCGCGGCGCTCGCGGGCGACGTCGCGCCGGCGCGCAGCATCAACAACCGGCTGCTCGCGCTGCACCGCAAGCTGTTCGTCGAGGCGAATCCGATCCCCGCCAAGTGGGCGCTCGCCGAGATGGGCCTCATCCACAACGCGCTGCGGCTGCCGCTCGTCCCGCTGTCGCCGCAATATCCACGAGACCGTCCGCGCCGCGCTGCGCGACGCCGGTTGTCTCGCGTAAGCCATCGAGGTTGAAGTCCATGAACGAATTCGTTTCGTCATCACGCCGCCGGCGTCGCCGCGCTGGTCGCGCTCGCGCTGGCGCTCGCGGCTGCGAGTCGCTGACCAACGTGTCGCCCACCAAGCGCATCGACTACAAGTCGGTGGCGATCGGCGCCGTCGCTCGAGCTGCCGCCCGATCTCACCACGCCGCGCTACGACGACCGCTACCAGGTCACCACGGCCACCGGCCTCGCCGCGGCCGGCGCCAACAAGGGCACGCAAGCCCGAGTTCCTGCCGCACGACGCCCGACGCCAAGATCGTGCGCGCCGGCAACGAGCGCTGGCTGGTCGTGAAGGCCACGCCGGAGCAGGCGTGGAACACGTGCCGCGAGTTCTGGCAGGAGCAGGGCTTCGTGCTCGCGCAGTCGAGAATCCGCAGGTCGGCGTCATGGAGACCGACTTCGCCGAGAACCGCGCCGAGATCCCGCGGACTTCCTGCGCCGCACCGTCGGCAAGTACCTCGACGTGTTCTACTCGACGTACAAGCCAGGACAAGTTCCGGACGCGCATCGAGCGCGGCGCCGAGCCCGGCACCGTCGAGATCTACATCTCGCATCGCGGCATGGAGCAGGTGCCGACCGGCAAGATCGACAACTCGTCGCCGGCCGCCTTCGCGTGGGCGGTGATGCCGCCCAATCCCGCGCTCGAGGCGGAGATGCTGACGCGCCTCATGATGAAGTTCGGCACGCCCGAGCCCGCCGCGCGCGCCGCCGTCGTGCAGGCCGCGATCGCGCCGGACACGCGCGCGCATCGACAAGAACGCCGACGGCTCGTACAAGCTCACGGTGGACGACCAGTTCGACCGCACGTGGCGGCGCGTCGGCCTGGCGCTCGACCGCGCCGGCTTCACGGTGATCGACCGCGACCGCTCGCGCGGCGTGTACTTCGTCCGCTACGGCGATCCCGACGCGCTCGCGGCCAAGGCCAACAAGGCCGGCTGGCTCGCACAAGCTGCAGTTCTGGAAGACCGACGAGAAGGACAAGCCCGAGCAGTACCAGATCGTCGTCGCCGAAGCCGCAGCAGAACAGCGTGGTCGAGCGTGCAGGACCCGGGCGGCGTGCCCGATCGCACGCCGACCAGCGAGAAGATCCTCGCGTTGCTCAAGGACCAGCTCAAGTAGCCGGCCGGACGGGCGCCCGCAGTGCGCTTCGCCTCGATCGGCAGCGGCAGCGAAGGCAACGGCCTCGTCGTCGAGGCGGGCGGCACCCGCGTCCTGATCGATTGCGGGTTCGGCGTGCGCGACACGGCGACGCGCCTCGCGCGCATCGGCGTCGCGCCGGACTCGCTGTCCGCGATCCTCGTCACGCACGAGCACTCCGACCACGTCGGCGGCGTGCCGGCGTTCGCGGCGCGCACGGCATCCCGGTCTGGCTGACGTTCGGCACGCTGTCGCGTCGTCGGCGAGCGCTTCGCCGGCATGGCGCATGTCTACGGCTTCGACAGCCACGACGCGTTCGCGATCGGCGATCTCGAGGTGCGCCCGTTCCCGGTGCCGCACGACGCGCGCGAGCCGGTGCAGTTCGTCGTCACCGACGGCGCGCACCGGCTCGGCGTGCTGACCGACATCGGCGTGATCACGCCGTGCGTCGAAGCGAGCCTGACCGGCTGCGACGCGCTGGTGCTCGAGTGCAACCACGACCTCGACCTGCTCGCCGGGAGCGACTATCCGCCTTCGCTGAAGCAGCGCATCGCGGGGCGCTTCGGCCACCTGCACAACGAGGCGTCGGCGGCGCTGCTCGCGGCGCTCGACACGAGCCGGCTGCAGCACGTCATCGCCGCGCACCTCTCGCAGCAGAACAACACGCCCGACAAGGCGCGCGCGGCGCTCGCCGGCGCGCTCGCCTGCGCCGCCGACTGGATCGGCATCGCCGACCAGGCGGAACGGCTTCGCGCTGGCGCGCCTTCGCCTGAACGCACACTAGGGGACCGCGATGGAAAAGCGACAGGAGCTGTACAACGGCAAGGCGAAGACGGTGTACGCCACCGACGATCCGCATCGGCTCGTCATGCATTACCGCGACGACGTGTCGGCGTTCGACGGCGTCAAGCTCGCGCAAGCTCGACCAGAAGGGCGAGACCAACAACAAGATCAACGCGTACGTGATGGGCAAGCTCGCCGCCGCGGGCGTGGCGACGCACTTCGTGCGCGTGCTGAACGAGCGCGAGTCGCTGGTCAAGGCGATGAAGATGGTGCCGGTCGAGTGCGTGGTGCGCAACGTGTGCGCGGGCTCGATGGCCAAGCGCTACGGCATCGAGGAGGGCACGCGGCTCGCCGAGCCGATCTTCGAGTTCTTCCTCAAGAGCGACGCGCTGCACGATCCGCTGTGCAACGACGACCACATCCGCGTGCTCGGCTGGGCGACGCGCCGGACGAGATCGCGCAGATGCACGCGATCACGCACAAGGTGAACGCGGTGCTGAAGCCGCTGTTCGCCGACGCGGGCATCGACCTCGTCGACTACAAGCTCGAGTTCGGACATCCGACCGACGATCCCGAACGGTCCGCTGGTGCTGGGCGACGAGTTCACGCCCGACGGCTGCCGCCTGTGGGACGCGAAGACCGGCGAGAAGCTCGACAAGGACCGCTTCCGCCGCGACCTGGGCGAAGTCATCGAGCATTACCGCGAGGTGGCGCGGCGGATCGGCGCGCCGCTCTGACGGCGACGGCTTCACAAGCAAAGGGCCGGCATGTGCCGGCCCTTTTGCATGGTGCGCACCTGCGCGGCGCGCTTCTGGACATTGCCACACAGTCGAACACGCGACGCCAGCCGGACTGATTACTGGCGGCAGAGTCTCCGAACACCGATGGCATCATGTGCTTTCTGGGGACCCCGCTTACGACCCTGCTCGAAACTACAGTAAGTTTGGCGAGCCCAAATGGGTGATCGAGACTGCGCGAATATATTTTGAAAATGGAGTGCCATATGCAACGCGGATGCATGCGTATCTTGACCCTCTCCAGGCCGCGGTCAAGATGCGCAACCGTGTCGCGCATAACTCCGAAAAGTGCAGAGAAGACTTCAAGAAGGTGGCGAGGACGCATCTTGCATTACAGCCTACAGCGAAGCTAACGCAGGGTTTCAGCATTGGCGACCTTCTAATGAGAAAGCCAGTCGCCGTATTCAACAATCGGGTCAAAGCAAAATATCAAACCTACTTTGATGCCTACTGTGACCTTTATCGATACCTCGCCTTGAATATTGCTCGTCACAAATGAGGGCTAACCCTGCGCTCAACCGGACGGGGCCGGGACGCGGCTCAACTTGGCGAGCGTCGGCGCGGCCCGCCGGGTAGCTGGCACGTTAGGCTCCATCCTATGTCCCGAGATTCCGCCGCAATGCCGATCGTGTGGGTTTGGTTGATCGCTGCTATCGCCCTTACCGCAAGCGCGCTGGCCAACGCGCAGGACGCATGCCAAGGAGGCGGCGGAGAGAACTACTCGCCCCCAAAATATACGGTCGATGTCCCCGTTCCAGTCACGTTGTGCCTGACCGGTCAGATCGTCCCCACGTCGTAGATCGCACTCAGTGTAAGGTTCGTCGAGCGGCGACGAGCAAAGTGGCGGTATGCGACGACTCCGATTATTAGTATCAGCGCCGCGAACGCCGGCCAGTCCAGAATCGGGATAGCGTACTCCGGATCGACCACTTGAACGGTGGCGGTTCCACGCAAGGTCCATGGCCCCGAGTAATCCACAAAATACGTTCGGACCCCGGCGGCGTGAAAGATAAGGGGTTGTTCAAATTGATGCCGTGCCTCCCAGTACGAGAAATTGCCTGATGTCTTGAACACGTTGTCTTGTAGCCTGAATGTATATGCAGGTGGAAACGAGATGGTTGGGTCGTCACTGTGGACCCAAATTGTCCCAAGGTAGTATGACCTAACCCTGCGCTCAACCGGACGGGCTGGCACGCGGCTCGTTGCTCGCGAGCGTCGGCGCGGCCCGCCGATTGGCTAGA
This sequence comes from uncultured beta proteobacterium, assembly GCA_963725735.1. Taxonomy (GTDB): domain Bacteria; phylum Pseudomonadota; class Gammaproteobacteria; order Burkholderiales; family Casimicrobiaceae; genus VBCG01. The sequence goes on from CAVRZM010000008.1 coordinate 167,985, forward strand.
ACGCTAGGCCGCAGAAACAGTTTCGTGTGAGCATCAAGAGTCGTTCCAACACTTTCCAAGAGGTACGTATGATTGGCTACATAACACTCGGCACTAATGATCTTGAACGTGCCAAATCGTTCTACGATGCTCTGCTCTCTGAAATGGGCGTAAAGAGATTGATGGACTTCGGTGACCGTGGCTATGGTTGGGCGGCCAGCCTGGATCAGCCAATGCTTTGCATCTTCAAGCCCTACGATGGCCGGCCAGCTACCGTCGGAAACGGTGTGATGGCAGGCATATCCGCAGACTCCCGTGAGACTGTGGACAGAGTCCACAGGAAGGCTCTAGAGCTCGGAGGTATTGACGAAGGCAAGCCTGGTCTGCGAGCTGAAGGTGGAGAGGGGTTTTATGCGGCCTACTTCCGCGACCTGGACGGCAACAAGCTCGATGTTTTTTGCTACGGCTGAGTGCAAACTGCGGCCTAACCACGCGGTCAACCGGACGCGCTGGCAAGCGGCTTCTTCTCCCGGGCGTTGGTGGCGGCGCGCCGGTTACCTGGTTCGTTAGGCGTCTTTCACAGCCACGTTGTGACCAATGAGAGTCGACTCTCCCCCACACGCCGGGTCGGCTACTTACCCGACATTGCGTAGAATTTGGTTGATCGCGCTGGCAGCATTTTCGAGTACCGCGTGTGCGCCGATGCCAGCCAAAGAAACAGCCACCGTGCGCGTTGAGGCACCAATCCACCCTCCGCTTCTTGGACTCGATTTCTGGAGTACGGACGCATACATCGTCGAATTGGATGGAAACTCCATCTTATTGCCCGCGTTTCACGATGCTGCGCTTACTCCTGGAAAGCACACGGTCACCGTAGATGTCTGGAAAGGTCCTACCGGGCTTTTCGGAGTCGCGCCACTACTTGGAAAGTGCCGAGGGCAACTACCCATTGATGCTGAGGCTGGTCATGCTTACATCATCAAGTTCAAGCGAGACGAGCGAGCTGAGTCGCTTGAATCGATAGACTCGCCAACCGGCGTAGTATTGATTCGTGTGCCTTGCGTGCCTCGAAAGAATCCCGAATAGGAGGCGATACTGCGAAATGCACCAAAGACTCCGACTATCTATTTTCGCCTGCCCCAAACGCACCCATCGAGCCGGGACGGCGGCCCCAAGAATCCAGAGGGTCCTTGACGCCTAACCCGTCGCTCAGCACGGAGGTTCCGCATGCGTGGGCTGCGCCCCCGCGGCGGGCCGCCGGTTAGCTTGTTTCGTTACGCCTCAAACACACTCATGCAGATTGACCGCCTCGATCACCTCGTCCTGACAGTTGCGAACATTGCCGAGACGTGCCACTTCTATTCCAATGTCCTCGGGATGAGCGTGGTCACCTTCGGAGCTGATCGCAAGGCACTGGTCTACGGATCACAGAAGATCAATCTGCATCAGCAGGGAAGAGAATTCGAACCAAAGGCCACGAATCCCACTCCAGGATCAGCGGACTTGTGCTTTATCACAGTTACCCCAATCGATGAAGCCATGGAGAAACTCCGGGAGTCTGGAGTCGCAATTCTGGAGGGCCCGGTCAAGCGCACCGGAGCAACTGGGCCAATCTTGTCGGTGTACATCAGAGATCCCGATGGGAATCTCATTGAAATCTCCAACTACGCTGAGGCCTAACCCCTCGCTCAAGCGGAGAGCCAACGGCAGGCCAACAGGCCCGACGGCCGCCGTGGTCTATCTTGCGTCCGTCGGGCCTGGCGTCCTGCCGTCGTCGCCCGCCTAGCTCGAACGTTAGGCGCCAGCATGTCGCCGCAATCTCGGTTCTTGCGCTTGGTTGCCATCCTTGCGGCGGTCCACTTGGCGTTGGCGCTTGGCAGCCTTGCGACGTCATACACTCTCGTAATGTCGCGCTTCGACGCGGCGGAGTTCCTCGAACCTTCTGTCGTTGAACGTTTCGCCAATGGGGCTTCGGATGTCTTGTTTCAGCCGGTCATGGCCATCCTTGGCTTTCTTGAGCCCGGTTCGCACTCATCGCTCGTTCAATGGTTCGCGCTCGGGTGCAATAGCCTGCTGTGGGGGCTTGCGGCGGCACTCGTGTTCTGGCGCCTAACCAGGCGTTCAACGCGGAGCCCGACCGGCGGGCCTTCGGCCCCGCCATCGGGGCCGGTTAGCTAAGACGTTACGCTTCTCGTGAACATGTCGCCATGGTCCATCAAGTGCAAGCATCATGGAATTGCACATGAGGCATTTGTATGTCGCCATTTGCTTGGCGCAGCGGATGTGGACTGGTACTCCGCGGCCCCTTCGTCAGACGATCCTTGGCCCGACTCATGGTGCGGGTCATGTCACGAAGCATATTCGTCTGCGGGTGGATGGACAGACGAGGCGAGCGCCACCGCGGACATCCAGCTCGTCTGCCAGCATTGCTATGAGTCCTTCAAGGCGAAATGCCCCAGGTTCACGTCGTGTGAGTTTTCGGCCTTATCCTGCCCTCAGCCAGTCGGACCAGCGCGCTGAATCGTTGGCTTCGATATCGTCGCCGTCCGCCAGCTAGCTTGAACGCAACCTACCGATGCGTTTCCGCGTCACTTCCATCGTTGATCCAGCCGTCGGGGCCATGGTAAGCGCGACCACGACTCGTATCGAGGACTGGCTAGCCGCGGCATTGAGTGATGGGGAATTGGGATCTTCGTTGCACCAGTTCACCATTGTTGTTGTAGCCGTTGATGACGATCCATCGAAGAACGCCAAGTATGGAAGCGATCGCCTGGAAACCCTGACCATAATGCCGCCTGGCGAGCGCAGGCGAAACCTGCGAGTCGCTATCTATATTTCGCCCGCAGAAATGGCGGCCATCTCGGAACAAGTTCGGTTTGAAAAAATCGCAGCGCTGGCGACTGCAAAGCTGCGCGTTCGCCCAAAGCGAATTCCGAAGGGCTTCGATTATCGGCGCTGCGCGGCTAGCATGCAGGCTGCACTACGAGTCAATGAACTCGAAGCGACCTAGAAATGCGGTTGACCGGACGCGGCGGTATCCAACGGAATCTTGCCACGCCCAGCGACGGGCCGCAGGTTAGTTGAAAAGTCAATGGCCGCCTAGGGCCGCTTTGTCTCGTGACGGGCGCTCCAGTGAAGCTGGCGCGATTCTCTCGGAATAGCGATACTTCGCGGTCCGCTGTATCCATGGACACCTCTTCCGGGCGTCAGCATGGTTATCCATCTCGTCGACGGCACCTACGAGCTCTTCCGTCACTTCTATGGCCTGCGTCGCTTTACCAAGGGCAAGGATCGCCCGTACGGCGGAGTAGTTGGCGTGCTACAGACAGTCATTCAGATGCTCGAGAAGGGCGCGACACATATCGGAGTGGCCACTGATCACGTCATCGAGTCGTTTCGCAACGAGCTCTGGCCCGATTACAAGACTGGCGAGGGAATCGATCCGGCGTTGTCGGCGCAATTCCATCCGCTCGAAGATGCGTTGGGTGCCATGGGTGTGGCGGTTTGGCCGATGGTCGAGCTGGAGGCGGATGATGCACTGGCATCGGCCGCGAACATTGCGGCGCGATCGCGTCGTGTGGAAAAGGTCTGCATCTGGACGGTCGACAAGGATCTCGCGCAATGTGTACGAGGCGACCGAGTCGTGCAAATGGATCGCCGGGCCAACAAGATGCTGGACGCCGATGCCGTGCGTGCGAAATATGGCGTCGTGCCGGCACTGATCCCCGACTATCTGGCGCTCGTAGGCGATGCGGCTGACGGTTATCCAGGCATTTCAGGTATTGGTGCGGTCACTGCGGCCCGCATGCTCAATCAATATGGACCGATCGAAGCGTTTCCGGAAAATGTGCTCGGCGCTCAGCGGAAGCAGGCATTGTTGTTCAAAACGCTCGCGACGCTCGAAACCGGTACTGATCTCTTCCGCAACGTTGACGCCTTGCGCTGGTGTGGACCCACCGCCGCATTCGCAGGATGGGCCGATCGCTTGGCGGCGCCGCGCCTTCTAGAGCGCTGCCTGAAGGTACAGAAGTCCATGCAGGGATGACGTCTGTGTGCTTCATACGGGACGCACAGAACTACGCTGTCAGCGAGAGACTCCAGCCGAGCAATTTCATCAAGCTGTTGCGTTGACCGGTTGAATTCGCCTGGCATTCCTGTCGTCGGCTGCGCGAGGGCTCAACGGCAGCGACGGGGCGAGAAACGGCGATCGATGCCGATCGGCACCCTGATTGTCGCGCGATCAAGCTACTTGGCAACGGAGGTTGCAGATGGGATCTGATGAACGAGCCATCCGTCAGGCGCACACGACTTGGATCGATGCAGTCAACGCAGGCGATCTCGACCGCTTGCTCAGCTTGATGGCGGACGATGTCGTGTTTCTGAATCCGGGCCGGGCGCCGATCGACCGGGATGGATTTCCCGCCGGCTTCTCGACCGCCCACCAACAAGCTCGGATCCGTTGCGTCAGCGAGCTGGAAGAGGTCGTGGTCGCCGGCGAAGTCGCCTACACACGCTGCCGGGACTCGTTTTCCGTGACACCGCGCGCGGGCGGAGAAGCAACGGAACTGGCCGGCCATCGGATCACCATCTACCGCAAACAGTCCGACGGCCGCTGGCTCCTGGCCCGCGACGCCAACACGTTGACCCCGGTGGCGGAGTGAGTCGTGCGACTTGTCCGACGCGACCTGACAATTCCATCGAGCCGCAAGCGTCCGATCGGGAGGAGTTCAATGATTGTGGCAGACGCGGCCAGCCGATCGAAGAATTCCAGCTATTTCGGCGGCGCGGGCGGCGGCACCTGGTTGGCGATCGGCTTGATGCTCATGAAGTAGGCGAACAGCGCCTTGAGATCGGCGTCGTTCAGCGCCCCGACGTTTTCCCACGGCATCGGCGGCAGGATCGGACGACTGGTCCCCAGATGCTTGCCGGTGCGCATCGCCTTGACGAACTGGTCGACCGTCCACGCGCCGAGTCCGGTGGTCTTGTCGGGCGTGAGGTTGGCAGCGTAGCTCACGCCCCACGGCCCGACCCACGCGGTGAGGTCCTTGTTGGTGGCGGCGATCCAGCCGTCAGGACTCAAGGCCCCCGGCGCGATCGCCGGCAACGCCACGGCGGCGGGATGGCCCGACAGCAGACGCGACTTGTCGGGCACGGGGCCATTCGGCGTCATCGTCTTCGGCGTGTGGCAATCGTTGCATCCGCCGAACACCGCGAGGTACTCGCCACGCCGCACCTGCGCGGCACCGGCTTTGCCGTCGGTGGCAACCGCGGTGGTGGCGAGCGCCAGCGCGAAGGCGCTGGCCGCCGTGCGAACGGCGCAGCGACCGGTCCTGCGAACTCCTGCGTGCTTCGGCATCGAACGGCTCCTCGTCGTGATGGAAGGCGCCGCGAATTGTCCCTGCACCGCGCACTGGCGGCAAGCGCCGCTGCGGCATGCGGACCCCAAAACAAAAGGCCGGCATGCGCCGGCCCTTCTGCTAAGCGACGAAGCGATTACTTCTTCGGCGCTTCCTTGCTCGCGTCCTTGGCGGCATCGGCGGCCGGCGCGGGCGGCGTCGGCGGCGCGGCAGGCGGCAGTGCTCGGCGCGGCGTCGGCCGGCTTCGCATCGGTGGCGGGGGCCGGGGCCGGCGCGGGGGCCGGTGCCGGTGCGGCGGCGGGCGCGGGGGCCGGGGCCGGTGCGGACTTCGGCGGTTCAGACTTGCTGCAAGCGGCCAGCGCGAACGCGGCGGCAGCGACGAAGACGAGCGTCTTGTTCATGGCGATCCTTGGTTGGAAGGTTTTTGGATACGGTGAGCGCAGCATCGGGTCGGAAACCCGATGCGCAAAGCCGGTGCAACATCCTCTACCCGGCTCGTGCGCTGCGGCAACCGAACAGTTCAATTATACCACTTAATCCCATACGAATCAAAGGCATCGCACCGCAGCAACCGCGCAAACCCTTGCGCCGAATCAAAGACCGAGCACGGTGGCGCTCAATCCGGGCTCTCCTGTGGCCCAGATTTCCTCGAAACGCAGCACGAGCGGACGCGTCTGCTGCGGTTGCTCGATGGCGAGCGACGCGCGCGGCTGGTCGATGTGGAAGCGATGCAGGAAGTGCCGGCCGTCCGCGATCAGCAGCGGATCCATCGCCGAGCGCGCTTCGGGACCCGTGCGGTAGATCGTGATCGCGTGCGAATGGAGCCGCAGCAGCGAGAGCAGGCGCGGGCAGGAGGTTTCGAGCCAGCGCGTGTCGTGCACGATGAGGTCGAGCCGCGCCTTCGGTGCACGGCGCAGGAAGGCGGCGAGCCGCTCGCTGCGCGCGGCCGTGTGCCATCCCCCTTGCGCAAGATCGACGTCGAACACCTGCAGGTGATGCTGCGCGAGTTCGATCAGCTCGTCGATCGCGGCGACCTGCGCCGCGACGGTGTCGAGCATCGCTTCGCGCGGCTCAGGCGGGGGTGAGGTAGCCATCGACATATCCCTGATGGAGGAACGCGATCGCCGCCGGACCGAGCTCGCGCGATTGCGGACCGGTCAGCGCGCGCGCGTTGGCGAGGCGGATCAGCGCGGCGTGCGCGCCCTGCGGCCACGGATGCGCTTCGCCGTTCACGTACAAGGCGTCGTCGTCGTACAGCCACTGCGTGCGGCGGTCGAGGACAAGGCCGCGCTTGCGCACGAGTGCGGCGAAGGCCGCCTTCGCAAGCGGCGCTTCCGGCGGCGTGAAATAGACGTTCGGCTTGGGCTCGGTGAGGAGGCTGCCGAGGAAGCGTGCGACCGTTCCTCCATCCCAGCGGATCTGCGTCAGCGCGCGGCCGACGCGCTTGTGCATGGCGGTGCCGATGCGCGCGGGTTCGGACGTGGGCCTGGCGTCGGGGTCGGCGTAGCGGCCGGGAATCTCGATGCGATCGCGCAGGTAATCGAGGAACTGCTGCGCGAGCTCGGTATGCGCGGCTGCGCGAAAGCCGATCGAGTACGTGGTGCACGGCTCCAGTGCGACGCCGTCGTGCGCGTAGGCGGGCGGCAGGTACAGCATGTCGCCCGGCGCGAACACGTGGTCGTGCTCCGGCGCAAAGGTCTTGAGGATCTTGACCGGCAACCGCGGACGCAGCGCGAGGTCGTCCTGGCGGCCATAGCGCCAGCGGCGGCGGCCGAAGCCCTGCAGCAGGAAGACGTCGTACGAGTCGAAGTGCGGACCGACGCCGCCGCCGGCGACCGCGTAGCTCACCATGAGATCGTCGAGACGTGCGAACGGAAGAAACGAGAAGCCGCGCAGCAGCGCGTCGGACGGCGCATCGTAGAGATTGATCCCCTGCACCAGCAGCGTCCAGTTGCGCTCCGGCAGGCCCTTGAAGACTGCTTTCCGGAACGGTCCATGCTCGAGCGTGTAGTCGCGACCGTTGCGCACGACGAGGCGCGACTCCACGTCGTCGCGCGCGGCGAGCCGCGCGAGGTCCGCCAGCGTGTGGAGCCCGGCGAAGCCCGGCACCGCCGCCGGCACGCGCAGCGCCTGCTTGTGCCAATAGCGCGCGAGGAATGTCGCAGGCGTGCGGCCGCCGAGCAGCGGGAGATGAACCTGCGGGGACGAGGCCATGCGGAAAGCGTATCACCGCGGCCCCGAGCGTCGCGCCCGGCCTTGTACAATGGGCGCGTCGACGACGCGGAAGCTCGCGGCGTTTCCAACCTACAAGAGCCGCGAGCCCCTTCCATGAACGTCTTCGCCAACACCGCCGTCACCCTTTCGTTCAAGCTCTACGATGCCGAGAACAAGCTGATCGAGGAATCGCCCGAGCCGCTCGTCTACCTGCACGGCGGTCACTCCGGCATCTTCCCCAAGATCGAGGAAGCGCTGAACTTCAAGGAGGTCGGCGAATCGATCTCCGTCACCCTCGAGCCCGAGGATGCCTTCGGCGAATACGACGCGAAGCGCGTGCGCGTCGAGCCGATCTCCGATCTTCCGCCCGACGTCACCGTCGGCGGCTATCTCGTCGCGGAGCAGGACGGCCAGGAAGTGATCTGGCGCGTGACCGAGATCGCCGACGGCAAGGCCGTGCTCGACGGCAATCACGAGCTCGCCGGCCAGCGCCTGCGGTTCGATGCGACCGTGATGGACGTGCGGCCGGCGACACAGGAAGAGATCGCGCATGGCCACATCCACGGCCACGGCGGGCACCACCACTAGACCGGATCAAGGGCTTGAGGGGCGGTGGCCCGTTGCGTCGACGCGGCGAATCGCTACAGCAGCTTCTTCAGCGCATAGAGGGCGTCCAGCGCTTCGCGCGGCGACATCGCGTCGGGATCGAGCGCCTGCAGCCGCTCCACGAGGTCCGCGCCGCGCGGGTCTGCGGGCTCGCCCGCGATCACCGCGTTCGGTGCGCTGAAGAGGTCGCCCTGCTGGTCGGTACGCGCCGAGAACTGGTCGAGGCGCGCGAGATACGCCTTCGCCTGCCGGATCGTCTCGGCGGGAACGCCGGCGAGCTTGGCCACCGACAGCCCGTAGCTGCGATTCGCGGGACCATCCTCCACGGCGTGCAGGAACACGATGCCGTTCTTGTGCTCGGCGGCATCGAAGTGGATGTTCGCGCAACCGGGCAACTCCGCGGCGAGCGCGGTCAGCTCGAAATAGTGCGTCGCGAAGAGCGCGAGGCAGCGGTTGCGCTCGGCCAGCCGATGCGCGATCGCCCAGGCGAGCGCGAGACCGTCGAAGGTCGACGTGCCGCGGCCGATCTCGTCGATCAGCACGAGGCTCGACGGCGTCGCGCGATTGAGGATGTACGCCGCCTCCGTCATTTCCACCATGAAGGTCGAGCGTCCGCCCGCGAGATCGTCGGCGGCGCCGATGCGCGTGTAGATCGCGTCGAGCGGCCCCAGGACTGCCTCGCGCGCCGGCACGTACATGCCGCAATGCGCGAGCAGCGCGACGATCGCGGTCTGCCGCATGTAGGTCGACTTGCCGCCCATGTTGGGGCCGGTCACGATCAGCAGGCGCCGGTCGCCGCCCAGCAGCACGTCGTTGGGCACGTAGCTTTCGACCTGCCGCTCCACGACCGGATGCCGGCCGCCGCGGATTGCGATGCCCGGCTCGCGTGCGAGCGTCGGGCGCACGAGGTTGAGCGTCTGCGCGCGCTCGGCCAGGTTGGCGAGCACGTCGACCGTCGCGAGCGCGCATGCTGCCGCCTGCAGCACCGGGATCGCGGGCGCGAGCGCCGTCAGCAGCTCGTCGTAGAGCAGCTTCTCGCGAGCCAGCGCGCGCTCCTGCGCGGAGAGCGCGCGATCCTCGAACGTCTTCAGCTCGGGCGTGATGTAGCGCTCGGCGTTCTTGAGCGTCTGGCGGCGACGGTAATCGTCGGGAATCTTCTCGACGTGCGCGTTGGTGACCTCGATGTAGAAGCCGTGGACGCGGTTGTACTCGACCTTGAGGCTCGCGATGCCGGTGCGCGAGCGCTCGCGCGCCTCGAGCTCGAGCAGGAACGCGCCGCAGTTGGCGTCGATCGCGCGCAGCTCGTCGAGCTCCGCGTCGTACCCTTCCGCGATCACGCCGCCGTCGCGTACCAGCGCGGCCGGCTCCGGCGCGATGGCGCGCGTCAGCAACGCGGCCCATTGCGGATCGAGCGCGAGCGCGGCGCGGGCTTCGGCAACCAGTGGTCCTTCGAGGTCGCGCAAGGCGTCGAGGACTGCCGGCACGCGCGCGAGCGTGTCGCGCAGGCCGGCGAGATCGCGCGGCCGCGCGTTGCGCAGCGCGATGCGCCCGACCACGCGCTCGACGTCGACCGTGCGCTTCAGCGCCTCGGTCGAGCGCGCGCTGTGCCGCAGGTACCGTGAGGAACGCGGCGATGCCGTCGTGACGCTCGGCGAGGCGGGCGTGGTCGCGCAGCGGATGCAGCAGCCACTGGCGCAGCAGGCGGCTGCCGGCGGCGGTGCTGCACTGGTCGAGCATCGACTGCAGCGTCGGGGCGTCGTCGCCGGAAAGCGTGGCGGTGATCTCGAGATTGCGGCGCGTCGCGGGATCGAGGGCCAGGAACGCGCTTTCCACCTCGACCTCGAGCGTGCGCACGTGGGCGAGCGCCGCCTGCTGCGTGGAGCCCGCGTACGCAAGCAGAGCGCCCGCGGCGCCGATGGCGAGCGGCACGTCGTCGGCGCCGAAGCCCGCGAGATCCATCGTGCCCATTTGCTTGGCAAGCGCGCGCTGCGCGCCCTCGCGATCGAAATGCCATGCGGGCAGGTGGCGCACCGCGGGCGTGCGGATGCGCAACGCGGGGAGCACGGCGTCCTCGGGCACGAGCATTTCCGCGGGCGCCACGCGCTCGAGCACGCCGGCCGCCTCGGCCAGCGGCACCTCGGTGAGCGTGAAAGCGCCCGATGCGAGATTGAGCCACGCAATGCCGGCGCGCTTGCCCTGCGGCACGAAGGCCGCGAGCAGGCAGTCGCGCTTGGCGTCGAGCAGGTTCGCGTCGGTGAGCGTGCCCGGCGTGACGATGCGCGCCACCTTGCGCTCGACCGGTCCCTTGCTCGTCGCGGGATCGCCGAACTGCTCGACGATCACCACCGATTCGCCCTGCCGCATCAGCTTCGCGAGGTGCGGCTCGAGCGCGTGGTAGGGCACGCCGGCCATCGGAATCGGCGCGCCCGCCGACTGCCCGCGCGCGGTGAGCGTGATGTCGAGCGCGCGTGCCGCGCGCTCGGCGTCGGCGTAGAAGAGCTCGTAGAAATCGCCCATCCGGTAGAACACGAGCTTGTCCGGATGCTCCGCCTTGACGCGCAGGTACTGCTGCATCATCGGCGTGTGCCTGGCAAGATCGTTCATCGGGAAGACGCGGCGGAGCGGGACATTTCGCGCATTATCCCTCACCGGCGGAAAGCATTTCGGCGGGTGGCCGGCGTGGAGGCCTGCATCGTCGGCCCGGAAATGAAATGCCTTCGCCGACGGGCCGCCACTTGATGCAAAATCCCGAAAGGCAGCCGGCCTGACCGGGCGTCAGACGCCTACTTGAGCGATGCCATCGTACGAACGCCAACCGTGACCAAAGCTCGCTCGCCTTCGAATCTTCCGGCGCTTCGACTGGTCGTCCCGGTTCCGCGCGAAGCCAAGCGGAACTTCCAGTTGGGCGTCGTGTACGAGCGCGGCCTCGGCGTCGCGCGGGACCATGCCGAGGCGGCGAAGTGGTATCGCCTTTCCGCGGAGCAGGGCAACGTGCGCGCCCAGTACCGGCTCGCCCGCCTGTATGGCGCCGGCATGGGCATGGTGCAGGACGAAGCCCAGGCGTTCGCGTGGTACCGCAAGGCAGCGGAAAAGGGTTACGCCCGTGCCCAGTACGCGATGGCGCGCATCTACAGCACCGGCGAGGGCGTGCCGCAGGACCCTGTCGAAGCGGCCCTGTGGCTGCGCCGGGCCGCGGTGCAGGGCAACGCGGAGGCCCAGAGCGACCTCGGCGTGATGTACGAAACCGGGCAGGGCGTCCCGCAGGATCACGTCGAGGCGGTCGCCTGGTATCGCAGAGCCGCGGACCAGAATCATCCCCGAGCGCAGAACAACCTCGGCTTCATGTGCGAGCGCGGCCGCGGGGTGCCGCAGGACGATGCCGAGGCCGTCATGTGGTACCGCAAGGCTGCCAACCGAGGCTTGCGGGACGCGGAACTCAATCTCGGCGTCATGTACGAGCGGGGAAGGGGCGTGGCGCAGGACTACGCCGAGGCGGTGAAGTGGTTCCGCAAGGCGGCGAAGCGTGGCCTGGCACTCGCCCAGAACAACCTCGGCTACATGTACGAGCGTGGCCGTGGCGTGCCGCAGAGTCATGCCGAGGCGGCGAAGTGGTATCGCAAGGCGGCCGAGCAGGGCTGCGCATTCGCCCAGAACAACCTGGGTGTTCTCTGTCAAAGCGGACAGGGCGTGGCGCAGGACCTTGCCGAAGCGCGCAAGTGGTTCCTCAACGCGGCAAGGCATGGACTGGACGTCGCGCAATACAACCTCGGCGTCATGTGCGAGACGGGCCAGGGCGCACCCACGGATTATGCGGAGGCGCGACGCTGGTTCCTCGCCGCGGCGGCGCAGGACAATGCGAGCGCCCAGTTCAGCCTGGGGGTCATGTACGAGAATGGCTACGGGGTGGAGCAGGACTATGCCGAGGCGGTGAAGTGGTATCGCATGGCGGCCGATCAGGGCGACCCTGCCGCTCAGCTCAACCTGGGCATCATGTGCTATGTCAGCCGCGGAGTGCCGCAGGACTATTTCGAAGCCCACGTGTGGCTCAACCTTGCCGCTTCCCGATTTTTGCCGTCGGAGGCAGACAAGCGCGCCCACGCCATCAAGAATCGCGACATCGTGGCGACGAAGCTGAGCCGCTGGAGGGTCGCGGAGGCGCAAAAGCTCGCCCGCGAGTGGAAGCCGAAGTAGCCGACCGGCGCAGCAGGGCAGGACGGTCGCGGCGAGTGCGAGGTCTGCTGTCGACGCCATCGAAGGGCTCACGCGTTGCCGCGTTGGCGCGTCATCGCATTCATGACAGCAAGGGTATTGACGGCTGCGTTACGGGCATCCCATGTTCCTTCGAACATACAAGGGGTTGTGGCACATCCCTGCCGGGACTGGGGAAGCCGTTCGCCCGAACTCCCCCGCCGGTATCGCATGGTCACCCGGCACCAGGCAATGTGCGCTGGCGCACATTCGCAATGAGGTCTATCGTGCAAGATCTCGATCTTTCGGCGCCTGCGCTCGTTCAGCGTCGCCGAGGAGGTGGCACCGATGAAGACTTTGCGCGGCACGGGCCCTCTGCCTGGCGACTCATCGCGTCCCGCGCGGGATGCGTCCCGACGCAATCGCACAGCCGTTTCGCCGCAATTGCATTCCGCGCTTTCGCGTCTTTCCGTCCTGCAGTTCGAGCTGACGTCGAGTCGTCAGGAATTGCTCGACTCCCGCAGGCAAGTGGAGATGCTGTCCAGCGCGAATGACGAGCTGAAGCAGCACGTCGCGCAATACGGTCGCGAGGTGGCGAGCCACGTTGGGAACAATGCGGCGTGTACCAGGATTGCGAACGAGTTGACCCATGGGCTCGGGGAGGAATTTTCGGCGCAGGTGCAACGCCTCCTTGCGAAACGCGTGCATGTACCAAAAGGCGAAGTGCTGTATGGCGCAGGAGCGTCGTGCAAGGGACTCTTTGTCGTTCGCAACGGCTCCCTGAAGTCGGTCCTCATATCCAAGGACGGGCAAACCCAGATCGGCGACTTTCACATAGCGGGCGATCTCGTTGGCCTGGACGGCATGTTCGCGGGCGTGCACCACTGTCAGGCGGTTGCGCTGGAAGACACCGACGTGAACCATATGCCGCTCGATCAGCTCGACGAACTGGCACAGGCTTGCGATCGGTTCCGGCACAACCTCTACAGCGCGCTAGCGCAGGAATGCGTACGGGCCTATGCGCTGATGCTGACGCTGGGAACCGGTCGTGCCGACCAGCGCGTGGCGGGTTACCTGCTCGAGGTGTCGCGGCGACTCCACGCCATCGGCTATTCGTCGAGCGAGCTCAACCTGCGCATGACCCGATACGAGATCGGCAGTTACCTCGGGCTCAAGCTGGAAACGGTGAGTCGCCTGCTGTCGAGGCTGCATCGTGAGGGAACGATTCGCGTGACGGGACGCGCGGTGCGGCTCGTCAACCGCGAAGCGCTGCAACAGATCGCCGACGGCGACGCCTGACGCTTCGGCGACTTGCCGGCGATGCTCTTCTTCGCCGATTCAGAGGTCTTGCACCGGTACTCGACGCGGGCGGTGATTCGCGGCCGCGGCTTTGACGCCTGGCGCTTGTCTCGGAACGACCCACCGCACGCTTCGGATCGCGGCTGCTTCGACATGCGCCGGCGGCGGCTGCGCGCAGAAAGCGGCCGGCGCGCGGCGTGCGCTCACGCGCCGAACGGCGTTTCCGGCAATCCCGCCACCCCCGGCTCGCACGCGAAGAGCGCGCCGGACAGCGGCGCCTCGACCAGCGCCTGCTCGGGCAGTCGTACCGAGGCCGAGGTGACATACAGCGTGCGCAGGTCGCGGCCGCCGAAGCAGCAGCTCGTCGGGCGCGGCACCGGCATGGGCACCCGCAACGCGACGCGGCCCTCGGGGTCGTAGCGCAACAGCGTCCAACCGTCGAAGATCGCGACCCACACGTAGCCTTCGGCGTCGACGGTGAGTCCGTCGGGAATGCCTTCGCTTTCGGTCAGCTCGACGAAAGGCCGGCGATGGGCGATGCGCCCGTGCGCGAGATCGAAGTCGTAGACGTAGACGGTGCGCCGTCCCGAGTCGACGAAGTAGAGGCGTTTGTCGTCGGGCGAGAACCCGAGACCGTTCGCCACCGTGAAGCCGCTGTCCATCCGGTGCGCGCTGCCGTCGGGATCGACGCGGAAGAGGCTGCCGCGGTTGGGCGCCGCGCCCATGTCGAGGCTGCCGATCCACAGGCGGCCGCGCCGGTCGCACTTGCCGTCGTTGTAGCGATTGGTGGGCCGCGCCTCTTCGGGATGCGCGAACGGCAGGCGGCGCGCGCGCTTGACGTCGTACTGCACGATGCCGTTCTGCGCGGCGAGCAGCAGGCCACCGCGCGCGCGGGGCCACGCGAGGCTCGCCATGACGTCGAGCGCGTGCATCTCGTCGCGACCGGTGGCGGGATCGAAGCGATGCAGCGCGGGCTTCAGGATGTCGACCCAGTACAGCACCTGCTCGCGCGCATCCCAGCACGGGCCTTCGCCGAGCAGCGAGCGCGTGCGCACCACGCACGTGACCGGGATCGCGGGCGCCGGTGCCGGGCGCGGCGCAGGCGTGATCGACATCGCCGAGCCGCCCGCGTTGTGCGCGATGCGCCGCGCGGCGCCCATCAGGCGTGCGGCGAACTCATGCAGACGCGCGGCGTCGAGCGCCTCGCCGTGTCCGGTGAGCGCCAATGCGCCGAGCGGCGTTCCCGCGGCGTCGAGGATCGGCACCGCGATCGCGCGCAGGTCCTCGCGCCGTTCGCCGTCCTCGATCGCATAGCCGCGGGCGCGGGCGAGGTCGAGATCGGCGCGCAGCGCGGCCACCGTGGTCAGCGCGGACGGCGTGGGCGCGCTCAGCGTGAGCGATTCGAGCAGCCGCCGCTGCGCGAGCGGGTCGAGATAGGCGGCGATGCTCTTGCCGAGCGCGGAGCAGTGGACCGGGATGCGCTCGCCCACCGGGGCCGCGCGCCCGGCGTGCCGCGGATCGCCGCGCGCGACGACGATCACGTGGTCGCCTTCGAGCACGCCGAGCTCGATCGTCTCGCCGGTGGCCTCTGCCTGCCGCGCGATCTCGTCCTCGGCCGCGACGCGCAGGTCGAAGTCGGCCCACACGCGATGCGCGAGTTCGAGCCAGTGCAGCCCCAGGCGATACGTGCGATCGTGCGCATCGAGTCGCAGCAGCCCCTGCGCGACGAGCGAGGCGAGCAGCCGGTGCACCGTCGTCTTCGGCAGCCCCGTCGCCTGCACGAGATCGGTGAAGCTCAACGGCTGCGCGGCGCGTGCGACGAGATTGGCGACGGCCATGGCCTTCTCGAGCACGGCAATCCCGTCGCGCGGCAGCGGTGGACACAGCAGGAAGAGACGGCGCCATGAGTTCCGTATTGTGGAACTAGATGGGGGTCGACTGTCAACCGGGTGCCAGTTGACCACCCCGAGGAATCTCCGTACGCTCCGCAAACGTCCACCGTCATAGTTCCGCATTGCAGAACCCATGAGCGTGCCCCCATCCGGCCTGGCCGGCGTCTTCCCGGTCTTGCGCACGCCGTTTCGACGCCGGACGGCTCGCCGGACGAGGCGGGGCTTGCGCGCGATCGCGCGCTACGCGCTCGACGCGGGCGCCGACGGCGTCGTGTTTCCCGGCGTGGCGAGCGAGTACGAGACGCTGACGCCCGAGGAGCGCACGCGTCTGTCCGACTCGTCGCGCGCGAGGCGCGCGGACGCGCGGCGTTCGTCGTCGGCGGCTCGGCGCCGCGACGTCGCCACCACCGAAGCGATTGCGCGCCACGCGCAGGCGCAGGGCGCGGCCGCGATCATGGTGATGGCGCCGAAGGCGATCACCGAGCCGCGATGCGGTGATCGCGTTCTTCCAGCGCGTCGCGGCGGCCGCGGGCGCGGTGCCGATCATGCTGCAGAACGCGCCGCCGCCCGCGGGCAGCGGACTGCCGGTCGACGTGGTGCTCGCGGTCGTGCGCGCGGTGCCGCAGATCGCGTACGTCAAGGAGGAGGCGATGCCGTCGGGCGCGCGCATCACGCAGATGCTCGCGCAGGCGCCGCCGACGTTGCGCGGCGTGTTCGGCGGCGCGGGCGGCCGCTACATCACCGACGAGCTCGCGCGCGGCGCGGTGGGGACGATGCCCGCGTGCGAGCTGGCCGAGGTCCACGTCGCGCTGCTCGCGCGCGCATCGCGCGCGGCGATCGCGCGGGCGTGCGGCGTCTCTTCAACCGGATGCTGCCGCTGCTCAATTTCCAGGCGGTGTTCCGCATGGCGATGACCAAGGAAACGCTGCGCCGCCGCGGCATCATCGCGCACGCGGGCAAGCGCGCGGCGGGCCCCGAGCTCGATGCCGGCGACCAGCGCGAGCTCACGGAGCTGCTGGCCGAGGTGGCCGACCTCCTGCAACCGCCCGTGCGGGCGGCCCATGCCTGAGCGCGCCGTCATTCGCGTCGGTCGAGACGTTCATCGTCTCGCTGCCGCGCGACGTGCCCTATCTCGGCCCGCTCGGCCCGGGCGAAGACGGTGAACGCGAAGGGCTATTTCGTCCGTCGCGGCAATCGCACGATCTATCCGTCGACCGACATGTCGGTGATCGTGAAGGTCACCGCGGAGCGACGGCACGGTCGGCTGGGGCGAGACGTACGGCATCGTCGCGCCGCGCGCGGTCACCGCGATCATCGACGACGTGCTGGGTCCGGTGATCGTCGGCCGCGACGCGCGCGACGTCGCCGTCATCCAGGAGGACCTGTACGACCTCATGCGCGTGCGCGGCTTTCACGGCGGCTACTACGTCGACGCGATCGCCGGCGTGGACATCGCGCTGTGGGACCTCTGCCGCGAAGCTCGCGGGACTGCCGCTCGTCGAAGCTGCTCGGCGGCCAGCGCGCCGACCGGCTGCCGGCCTACGTGTCGGGTCTGCCGCGCGCGACGCTCGCCGAGCGCGTGGCGCTCGCGCGCGAATGGGTCGGCCAAGGGCTTCGACGCGATCAAGTACGCGGCCGCCGTGTCGCACGAAGGCATCGTCGCGGAGATGCGCGCGCTGCGCGAGGCGCTCGGTCCCGACGTCAAGCTGATGGTCGACCTCCACTGGAAGTTCACGGCCGCGGAGGCGATCCAGCTGCATCGACGCGCTGGCGCCGTACCGTCCGTACTTCGCCGAGGCGCCGTGCGCGCCGGAGGACATCGACGGACTCGCGCAGGTCGCCGCGCGCAGCGCGCGTGCCGATCGCCGCCGGCGAGGAGTGGCGCGACGATCTACGAAGTGCTGCCGCGGCTCGAGCGACGTCGCGTGTCGGTGCTGCAGCCCGAGATGGGCCACACCGGCGTCACGCAGTTCCTCGCGATCGGCCGGCTTGCGGTGGCGTTCCACGCGCGCGTGATGCCGCACGCGAGCATCGGCGTCGGGCATCTTCCAGGCCGCGAGCCTGCACGCGGCGGCGACGCTGCCCAACGTGCCGTATCACGAATACCAGCATTCGATCTTCGACAAGAACCTGCGCTACGTCACGACGACGATGCGCTGCGAGGCAGGCTACTACCACCTGCCCGACGGGTCCGGGACTCGGCGTCGAGCCGAAGCCGGAACTGTGGAACTTCGTGGTGAACTGACGCACTGACAGGAGGACGCAGGCATGAAGGCCAGGCGACCTCACGCTGGCGCGATCGCGAGCATCGCTTGCGCGGCCGTCTGCCGCCGCGCTCGGCCGCGCTTCGCGCGGCCCAGCCGAAGCCGATCGAGCTCGAGTTTCCGTCGTGGCAGATCGAGGAGCCGGGCGCCGGCGAGTACTGGACCGAGCTCATCAAGGCGTTCGAGGCGAAGTACCCGAACGTGCAAGATCAAGAAGCAGCAGGTGCCGTTCCGCGAGTACGTCGACAAGATGACGGTGCGCTTCGCCGGCAACAATCCGCCGGACATCGTGCACCTGCCGACGCGCAACTACCTGGCGTTCGCGAGCCAGGGCTGGCTCGCGCCGCTCGACGACGTATCTCGCGCAGACCGACGTCAAGGCGACGTACACGAAGCTCACCGACGAGATGCTCTACAACGGCAAGTGCTACGGCGTGCTGATGATGGGCTACGGCATGATGTTCTACTACAACGAGAAGATGCTCGCCGACGCCAAGGTCGGCGGTGCCGAAGACCAGCGACGAGCTGCTGAAGGCGATCGCCGCCACCACCGACGCCAACGCCGGCCGCTTCGGCTACGGCGCGCCGACCAACGAGCATCCGAACGTGTTCGTCGAGATCGGCACGTGGGTGACGGGCGAGGGCGCCAGCCTCTTCAAGGGCGACCAGTACAACTTCACCGATCCGGCGGTGATCCGCGCGATCGACAAGTTCCGCACGGCGGTGAAGAGCGCGCCCAAGGGCACGTCGAGCGAGCAGGCGCGCCAGCTCTTCGTCGACGGCAAGATCGCGATGATCCGCGACGGTCCGTGGGTCGCGGCGCAGCTCAAGAAGGCGCCCGATGCGACGCGCGCCAGCCTCAAGATGGGCATGATGCCGTTCGCGACGATCCCCGGCGGCACCAGCAACTCGCTGCACATGCCGGCGAAGCTCGATCCCGAGAAGCGCAAGCTGGTGTGGGAGTTCATCAGGATGACGACCACGCCCGAGTGGCAGGCGAAGTTCACGCTGCTCACGTCGTCGCCGGCGCCGCGCAGAATGCGCTGCCGCGGCCGAGCTCGCCGCGCGCCCGGATCTCGCGCTGATCAACAAGGCCGCCGCGGAGGCGGTCAACCTGTTCCCGGAGAGCGTCGACGGTGCGCGAGAACTACAACGAGTTCGCCAAGGTGTTCGTGGAGGCGGGCATGAAGCTCATGACCACCGACCGGCCGACGGCGGACATCATGAAGGATCTGCAGGCGGAGATGACCAAGCGCATCCCGCTCAAGTAGCGCGCCGCCGCGCCGTGGCGACCGACGTCCGTACGACCCCGCTCGCGGCGCCGCGCGCCGCGCCCGCGGCTCGCTCGCGCGGCGACGGCGCCTTTTCGCGTACGCGCTGCTCGCGCCGGCGGTGGTCGCCGGTTGCCGCGCTGATCGCGTAGCCGATGTACCTGATCCTCTCGATGAGCTTCCGCGAGGGGAAGAGCCTCAACTTCCTCGCGCTCGAACACGCGGCCGTTCGGCCTCGGCAACTACGCGGTCGGTGCTGACGCGACAGCGCGACGTGGCACAGCGTCTGGGTGTCGTTCGCCTACACGTTCGGCACCATCGATCCCGCGTTCCTGATCGGTCTCGCGACCGCGGTGCTGCTCAACCGCGTGTTCCCGCTGCGCCGCTGGCTGCGCAGCCTGATGCTGCTGCCCTGGGCGGTCCCCGGCGTGATGGTCAGCATCGTGTTCCTGTGGCTGTTCGACGCGTCGTTCGGCGTCGTCAACTACTTCCTGCGCACGCTCGGCCTCATCAGCGACCGACATCGCGTGGTACACGAACGAGTCGACGGCGCTCGTTCGCGGTGATCGTGCCGACGATCTGGAAGAGCTATCCGTTCTTCACGCTGACGCTGCTGGCCGCGATGCAGTCGATCCCGGGCAACCTGTACGAGGCCGCCGAGGTCGACGGCGCCTCCGCGTGGCAGCGCTTCGCGCAACATCACGTGGCCCGGCATCCGCGGCCAGGCCACGCTCGCGCTGGTGCTGAACGGCCTGTGGGCGTTCCGCGAGTTCGACATCATCTACGCGGCCACCGGCGGCGGGCCCGCCAAGGCCACCGAGACGCTCGGCATCCGCGCGTACAACGAGGCGTTCGGCTACTTCTACATGGGCCGCGCCGCGGTGATCGGCGTGCTGATGCTCGTCATCGCGCTCGATCGCGGTGCTGCTGGCGCGCAAGCAGCTGCGCAAGGAGTTCTTCTGATGCGCACGGCGCGCGGCATCCGCTCGCGTGGACGGTCGGCGTCGCGCTGCTGTGCGCTCGTGCTTGCTGTTCCCGTTCTACTGGATGCTCGTCACGGCGGTGCTGCCGACGTCGCAGGTGCTGGCGCGGGAGCCCACGCTCGTGCCGTCGCTCGCCGACATGAGCCTCCGCGCGTTCGCCGCGGCGTTCGAGCGCAAGCCGCTCGCCGACCTGGCTCACCAACAGCCTGCTGGTCACGCTCGGCGCGACCGCGATCAGCCTCGTCATCTCGTCGCTCGCCGGCTACAGCCTGTCGCGCTTTCGCACCCGCGCGCAGGAGCTCACGGGCCTCACGCTGCTGCTGACCAAGATGCTGCCGGGCAGCCTCATCGTGATCCCGTTCTTCATCATGGCGTCGACGTTCCACCTGATCGACAGCCTGTGGGCGCTGATGCTCGCCAACGCGGCGGTCGGCGTGCCGTTCGCG
Source organism: uncultured beta proteobacterium (assembly GCA_963725735.1). GTDB lineage: Bacteria > Pseudomonadota > Gammaproteobacteria > Burkholderiales > Casimicrobiaceae > VBCG01. The sequence continues at coordinate 188,484 of CAVRZM010000008.1, forward strand.
ACGTGGCTGCTCAAGGGCTTCTTCGACGGCATCCCGCGCGACCTCGAGCAGGCGGCGATGATCGACGGCTGCGGGCACCTGACGGCGTTCCTGTACGTCATCGTGCCGCTCGCGCGCCCGGGGCTCGCCGCGTGCGCGATCTATCTCGCGATCCTGTCGTGGTCGGACTTCGTGTTCGCCAAGACGCTGATCAACGACCAGGCGCGCTGGACCATCACGACCGGCATGGTGTCGTTCATCGGCGAGCACGGCATCGAGTGGTCGGCGCTGATGGCGGCCGGCGTCGATCTCGATGGTGCCGATGATCGTGCTGTTCCTGCTGCTCGAGCCGTTCCTCGTGTCCGGCATGACGTCGGGCTCGCAGTGAAGTGAGATGACGACACGCATCCTCGTGACCGGTTCGGCGGGCCGCGTCGGCCGCCGCGTCGTCGCGCTGCTGCGCGCGCGCGGCGACGACGGTCGACCGGCTTCGATCTCGATCCGCTCGGCCGCGACGACGCCGGCTATCGCGAGGTGCATCGGCTGCGTTCGACGACGCGGCGGCCGTCGCGCGCGCGATGGAGGGCGCGGACGCCGTGCTGCACCTGGGCGCCTTCATGTCGTGGCTGCCCGCGGATGCCGCGCGGGTGTACGCGGCCAACGCGACCGGCACGTTCGAGCTGCTGCCGCCGCGGCGCAGGCGAAGGTGCAGCGCTTCGTGCTCGCGAGCACCGGCGAGGTGTATCCCGAAGGTGCGGCCGCGCTACCTGCCGATCGACGAGGAGCCATCCGCGCGAGCCGGCGTCCGTCTACGGGCTGTCCAAGCTGCTGGCGGAGGAGATGACCGACGTTCTTCGCGCCGCACGCAGGGCCTCGCCGTACACGATCCTGCGCTTCGCGCACACGCAGGACGCGGCGCGAGCTCGCTCGATCCCGCGAGCTTCTTCTCGGGCCCGCGCTTCTTCCTGCGCAGCAAGATCCGCCAGCAGCGCGCGTTCGGCAACGCGCGCGCGCTTGCGGTGCTGGAGCCGCTCGACGACGGCCGCGAGAAGCTGCTCGTGCAGTGCGGGGAGGACGGCACGCCGTACCGCATGATGATCGCCGACGCGCGCGACATCGCGGACGGCGTCGTGCTCGCGCTCGACGCACCGCGCGCGCGCAACGCGATGATGAACCTCGGGCCCGACGAGCCGACGTCGCTCGACGAGGCCGTCGCGCTGCTGCGCCGACGACTGGGACTGCCGGTCGTCCGTGCGCGGCTTCCCGGCCCGGCCGTGAACTACGCGACGTCGAACGCGCGCGCCCGCGAGCTCCTGGGCTTTCGTCCGCGCTACGACTTCGCGGCGATGGTGTCCGACGCGCGGGTTCCGTCTGCCGCCGGGTAGGGTACGATAGCGGCCGCGCGGTGCCCGCCCGCGCACCAAAGCCCGCTGCAATGGCCATCACCCAACTGAGCGAGACCGAGGTCCGCACGTGGACGCGTGCGCAGAAGGACCGCTGGTGGCTCGAGAACGTGTTCCGCGGCGACATGCCGCAGCTCACGATCCGCTCGGCCCTGACCGGATTCCTGCTCGGCGGCGTGCTTTCGGCCACTGCGCTGTACATCGCCGCCAAGACCGGCATCACGATCGGCGTCGGCCTCACGTCGGTGATCCTCGCCTTCGCGATGTACCGGATGATGGACGCGGCCGGCATCGCCTCCGATTTCACGATCCTCGAGAACAACTGCACGCAGTCGATCGCGACGGCGGCCGGCTACATGGTGTCGCCGCTGATCTCGCAGCCTCGCCGCGTACATGCTGGTCACGGGCCAGGTGATCCCGTGGTGGCACATGGTGGTGTGGATGTGCATCGTGTCGGTCATCGGCGTGCTGCTCGCGTTCCCGATGAAGCGGCGCTTCATCAACGACGAGCAGTTGCCGTTTCCCGAGGGCCGCGCGAGCGGCGTGGTGCTCGACGCGCTGTACTCCGGCGCCGCGGCCGCCGGCATGTACAAGGCGCGCCTGCTCGGTTGGACCGCCGTGATCGCCGGGCTCTACCAGGCCATCGTCGGCGACGGCTGGATGCGGCTCGTCCAGTTCAAGATCCTGCGCATGGACCAGTGGGCGGGCATGCAGGAGCCATGGATCTTCCACGAGCGCATCGACGACTACTACTACGCCGCGGTGGGCAAGGCGAGCGCGTACATCCCGACGATCCTCGGCACCGACATCCGCCAGCTCGGCCTGCGCCTGACCCTCGACGTCGCGATGCTCGGCGTCGGCGGCCTCATCGGCATCGCGGTGGCCACGAGCTGCCTGCTCGGCTCGTTCGTCAACTTCGTGATCCTCGCGCCGATCATGATCCAGGCGGGCGACATCGTCGCGCGCGTCGGCCCCACCGGCAACATCGTCCCGATCTCGCGCGCCGGAGATCGTCAACCAGTGGTCGCTGTGGTGGGGCGTGACGATGATGGTGGTGGGCTCGCTGGTGAGCCTGTTCGGCCGCCCGGAGATCTTTCGCGGCCTCTTCAAGCGCAGCGCCGCCGACGGACGGCACCGACGTGCTGCGCCACATCGAGCTGCCGCTGTGGATCTCCGGCGTCGGCATTCCGATCTTCAGCGCGCTCGGCGCGTGGGCGACGCATGCGTTCTTCGGCGTGCCGTGGTTCCTCGCGTTCGTCTGCCTGCCGCTCATCTTCGTGCTGGCCGTGATCTGCACCAACTCCATGGCGCTGACGTCGTGGACGCCCACCGGCGCGCTGTCCAAGATCACGCAGTTCACGATGGGCGCGATCGACCGCAGCAATCCGGCGAGCAATCTGATTCCGGCCGGCATGACGGCCGAGATCTCCAACAACGCGGCCAACCTGCTGTCCGACATCAAGCCCGGCTACATGCTCGGCGGCAAGCCGCGCCAGCAGGCTGTCGGTCACGTGATCGGCATCTTCGCCGGCGCGCTCTCCTGCGTGCCGCTCTTCTTCCTGCTCTTCCTGCCGCCCGACGCCAACGGCGTGCGCACGGTGACGAGCATGGTGTCGGACAACTTCGCGTTCCCCGCGGCGCTGCAGTGGAAGGGCGTGGCGGAGCTGATCGCGAAGGGCTTCAGCGCGTTGCCCCACTCGGCGCTGGTGTCGATGATCGTCGCGGCGGTCGCGGCAGCGCTGATCGAGGTGGCGCGCATGCTGACGCGCGGGCGCTTTCCGCTGTCCTCGGTGGCGATCGGCCTCGGCGTCGTGCTGCCGCCCGAGTCCACGTTCGCCATGTGGGTCGGCGCGCTCGTGTTCTGGCTAATGGGCCGGAAGTACCGGGAAGCCGGCACTCCCGGCCACCGGTTCTGGGTCGACGGCATGGAGCCGATCTGCGCGGGCCTCATCTCCGGTGCGGCACTCATGGGCATCGGCAACGCCATCGTGAACGTGCTGCTGTCGTAGCGGGGTTGTCCGCGCGCGGCGCGCGTGGCACGCTCGCGGCTTCCCGGTCTCAGTCCACGCCTACATGAGCGAGCCGCCCACCGAAGACGATGCTCCCGCGATCGTCTCCCGCCGCCATTTCCTCAAGTCCTCGGCCGCCGCGGCAGGCGCGACGCTCCTTGCGTCCTGCGGCGGGGGCGGCGGCGAAGAGCCGATCCTCGAGGGGGCGACCGAAGTCGATCCACTCACGCGCTTCGATCATCTCGTCGTCGTGATGTTCGAAAACCGCTCGTTCGACAACCTGCTGGGGTACCTGTACTCGGACGGACCCACGCCCGCCGACTGGCCGGCTGCCGTGCCGGTACCGCCGCCGGTGCCGGCCGGCGCATCGTTCGACGGACTCTTCGGCAAGACGCATTACAGCGATGACGGCAGCGCGCGCATCTACGCGCACCCGCACGACTTCGCGCCGACGAGCACGCTGACCACGGACTGGACGCACCCGGACCCCGACCCCGACGAGGGCTTCGCGCCCACGGCCGAGCAGATCGATGGCGGAACGATGCGCGGGTTCGTACGCAACTACCGGAAGCGGCACGCAAGCGCAACCGGGGCGCAGGTCGACGCCATCATGGGGTCGTACGCGCCGGCGCACCTGCCGGTGCTGTCCACGCTCGCGCGCGAGTTCGCCGTGTTCGACCACTGGTTCTGCGCGGTGCCGTCGGAAACGTACTGCAACCGGTCGTTCTTCCACGCGTCGACGTCGTCGGGCTTCGTGCAGAATCAACCCGTCGACAAGTGGCAGGGCAACACCGCGGACACGATCCTCGATCGCCTCGAGGCCGCCAGCCCGCGTATCCCGTGGAAGGTCTACTTCGAGTCGCCGGCCAGCGAGTCCGAACGCGCGGCGCTTCCGCACGGCCTCACGGGCCTCATCCACCCGCGCACGAGCGGCCGCTACCCGGAGCGATTCGTCGACTACTCGAAATTCTTCACCGACGTGGCGCAGGGGACTCTGCCCGCCTATTCATTCTTCGAGCGTCTGTACGGCGGCCACGACGACTTCCATCCGCCGGGCGACGTGCGCGCCGGCGAGGAAGTCCTGCGGCAGGTCTACGAGGCGATCCGCACGAGCGCCTATGCGATCAACACGCTGCTGCTGGTCGTGTTCGACGAGCACGGCGGCACCTACGATCACGTCGCGCCGAAGGCGAGCGGGGTGCCCGCACCGGAGGCTCCTCCCGTCCCCCACGAACAGGGCTACGACTTCACCTCGCTGGGACTGCGCGTGCCGGCAATCGCCATCTCGGCCCATACGCCCGCCGGGACGGTCATCAACACGCCGATGCACCACGCGGCCGTGATCCGCACGCTGCGCCGCAAGTACGGCCTGGCGCCGCTCACCCTTCGCGACCAGGACCCCGAGGGCGGCGACCTTGGCGTTGCGGTGTCCGCGGTCGCACCGCGGAACCCGGCAACGTGGCCGGCCTTTCCCGCGCCGTCGCACGTCGCGCCGGTCTGACGAGCCTCGCGACCATGAACGAGCCGTTGCGACCCACCGCCGGCAGTCACGCCAAAGAGGGGAGCGTCGTCATCGCCCCCGCCGCGATGTCGCTGGCGGAACTGCGTCGTCTATGGTCGATGCCGGTCGCGCTGGCGGTCGATGCGGGCGCGAAGCCAGGCGTCGACGCGTCCGCTGCCACGGTCGACCGCGTGATCGCGCAGGGCGACACGGTGTACGGCGTCAACACCGGCTTCGGCCTCCTCGCGCGCACCCGCATCGACGATCGCGCGTCTTGCCGAGCTGCAGCGCGCGCTGGTGCGCTCGCACAGCGCCGGCACGGGTCCGCTGCTCGACGACGCGGTCGTGCGGCTCGTCGTCGCGTTGAAGGCCGCCTCGCTCGCCTGCGGCTACTCGGGCGTGCGCTGGCAGGTGATCGAGACGCTCGTGGCCGTCGCCAACGCGGGTATCGTGCCCTGCATTCCCGGGCAGGGCTCGGTCGGCGCGTCGGGCGATCTCGCGCCGCTTGCGCACCTGGCGAGCGGTGCTGATCGGCGAAGGCGAGGCGCGCGTGGACGGCCGCGTCGTGACGGGCGGCGAAGCGCTGCAGTCGTGCGGCATCGCAGCCGCTCGATCTCGCGCCGAAGGAGGGCCTGGCGCTCCTCAACGGCACGCAGGTGTCGACCGCGCTGGCGCTCGCGGGGCTGTTCGCGACCGAGCGCGCCATGGCCGCGGCGTTCGTCGCGGGGGCGCTCACGGTCGACGCGTGCCTCGGCAGCGACACGCCGTTCGACGCGCGCATCCACGACGGTGCGCGGACATCGCGGTCAGGTCGACGCGGCGCGCGTGTATCGCGATCTGCTCGCCGGCAGCGCGATCCGCGCGTCGCACGTCGATTGCCATCGCGTGCAGGATCCGTACAGCCTGCGCTGCCAGCCGCAGGTGATGGGCGCGTGCCTCGACCAGATGCGGCACGCGGCCCACGTGCTGCTCATCGAGGCCAACGCGGTCTCCGACAATCCGCTGGTGTTCGCCGGCATCGGGCGACGATCCTCTCCGGCGGCAACTTCCACGCCGAGCCGGTGGCGTTCGCGGCCGACAATCTCGCGCTCGCCATCGCCGAGATCGGCGCGCTGTCCGAGCGGCGCATCGCGCTGCTGATGGACACCAACCTGTCGGGCCTGCCGCCGTTCCTCGTCGCAGGACGGCGGCGTCAATTCCGGCTTCATGATCGCGCAGGTCACGGCGGCCGCGCTCGCGTCGGAGAACAAGGCGCTCGCGCATCCGTCGTCGGTCGACTCGCTGCCGACGTCGGCGAACCAGGAGGACCACGTGAGCATGGCGACCAACGCCGCCCGCCGCCTGCTGCCGATGGCCGGCAACACCGCGGCGATCGTCGCGATCGAGCTGCTCGCGGCGGCGCAGGGCGTCGAGATGCGCCAGCCGCTCGTCACGTCGCCGACGCTCGCAGCGCGCGCAGGCGCGAGATCCGGCGCGCGGCTGCGTTCTGGGACCGTCGACCGCGCGTTCGCGCCCGACCTGGCCGCGATGCGCGCCCAGGTGGAGGCGGGCGCGTTCGACGCGCTCGTCCCGCCGCTGCTCGCCTCGGCATAAACTTCGCGGGAAGGAGATCTCCATGCATCGCGACGACCCGAATTCACGGGCGCATGCGCCCGTCGGCACGCGCTACGCCGACCGCGTGATCCGCGCGCCGCGCGGCACCGAGCGCACCGCGAAGAGCTGGCTCACCGAGGCGCCGCTGCGCATGCTGATGAACAACCTCGATCCCGAGGTCGCCGAGAACCCGAAGGCAGCTCGTGGTCTATGGCGGCATCGGCCGCGCCGCGCGCAACTGGGAGTGCTTCGACGCCATCGTCGCGGCGCTGCGCGAGCTCGGCGACGACGAGTCGCTGCTGATCCAGTCGGGCAAGCCGGTCGGCGGTGTTCCGGACGCACGCCGACGCGCCGCGCGTGCTCATCGCCAACTCGAACCTCGTGCCGAGGTGGGCGACGTGGGAGCACTTCAACGAGCTCGACCGCAAGGGCCTCATGATGTTCGGCCAGATGACGGCCGGCTCGTGGATCTACATCGGCAGCCAGGGCATCGTGCAGGGCACGTACGAGACGTTCGCCGAGGCGGGGCGCCAGCACTACGGCGGCGAGCTCGCCGACAAGTGGATCCTCACGGCCGGGCTTGGGCGGCATGGGCGGCGCGCAGCCGCTCGCCGCGACGATGGCGGGCGCGTCGATGCTGGCGATCGAATGCCAGGCCTCGCGCATCGAGATGCGCCTGGCGACGCGCTACCTCGACACGCAGGCGCGCGACCTCGATCACGCGCTCGCGCTGATCGACGACGCGTGCGCGCACGCGCAAGCCGGTCAGCGTCGGCCTCGTCGGCAATGCGGCGGAAATCCTGCCGGAGCTCGTGCGGCGCGGCGTGCGCCCGCACATGGTCACCGACCAGACGTCCGCGCACGATCTCGTGTACGGCTATCTGCCCGCGGGCTGGTCGCGTCGAGCGCTGGCGTGCGCGCGCAGGCCGACCCGGCGCAGCACGGCGAACTGGTCGCGGCAGCGAAGCGGTCGATCAAGGCGCACGTCGAGGCGATGCTCGCCTTCCACGCGCAGGGCGTGCCGACGTTCGACTACGGCAACAACATCCGGCAGGTCGCGCACGACGAGGGCGTGCGCGACGCGTTCGCCTTTCCGGGCTTCGTACCCGCGTACATCCGTCCGCTGTTCTGCGAAGGGCAAGGGGCCGTTCCGCTGGGTCGCGCTCTCCGGCGACCCCGAGGACATCCGCAGGACCGACCGCAAGGTGAAGGAGCTGTTCCCCGACAACGCCCACCTGCATCGCTGGCTCGACATGGCGGGCGAGCGCATCGCGTTCCAGGGGCTGCCCGCGCGCATCTGCTGGCTCGGCCTCGGCGAGCGCGATCGCGCAGGACTCGCGTTCAACGAGATGGTCGCGCGCGGCGAGCTCGCGGCGCCCATCGTGATCGGGCGCGACCACCTCGACACCGGCAGCGTGGCGAGCCCGAACCGCGAGACCGAAGCGATGCGCGACGGCTCGGATGCGGTGTCCGACTGGCCGCTGCTCAACGCCCTGCTGTCGACGTCCGGCGGCGCGACGTGGGTGTCGCTGCATCACGGCGGCGGCGTGGGCATGGGCTACTCGCAGCATGCCGGCGTGGTGATCGTCTGCGATGGCACGGAGGCAGCGGCGAAGCGCATTGCGCGCGTGCTCTGGAACGACCCCGCGCTCGGCGTCGTGCGCCATGCCGATGCCGGATACGACGAGGCGATCGCGGTCGCGCGCGCGCAACGTCTGCACATGCCCATGCTCGGCACCTGATCCCGGCGCACCACCCGCGCGTACGGCGTCGCAACGACGCCGGTATGGAACTTGCTCAACGGGTGGCCACGACCCGGCGCGACGACACGCCAGAGATTGTCTCCGCTCGCCTTTCGCGGGAACGGGCGCCGGGACGCGCCCCCTTGCCCGCTGCCCACGAAAGACGCCAACCATGATGATCTTCGGCACGCCCGCCTGCCGCACGCTCGCCTCGCGCTTCGGGAAGGGCGCATTCCTCGTGGCCGCCGCACTCGCGCCGGCCCTGGCGCAGGCGCAGGCCGTGTTCACGCTCCAGGACCAGACGAACCTGCCTCAGGGCACCTACCAGATCTACGTCACCGGCTTCTCGACCGGCGCTGCCACGGTTTCTGCCGGCGTCCTGACGAACCCGTCCTATATCCTGCAGCCGGACGGCTCGTGGGCCACGCCCACCGCGCCGAGCGGTACCGTGGCACTGCCGTGCTACCGCTTTCCGCAGGACATCAAGAAGATCCAGATCAACGGCGCCCAGGCCGGCATCAGCGCGCGCGTCTACTACTTCATCGTGACCGACACGACGACGTTCCCGCAATGCACGCCTGCGGTCAGCGGCAACGGACTTTTCAAGTCGAGCACGGCCTTCACCTATTCGGCGATCAATCCGCTCAACCTGAACGAGCCCGCGACCGTCGAGGTCTCCCAGCAGACGATGCCGGGGTGGACCTACTCCGAGATCGGCGCCAGCTCGGGCAACGGCACCATCGACCTTTCGCAGGTGGATTTCTTCGCCTTCCCGATGAACTCGACGGCGAACGTCCTTGCCGCCACGCCCGCGAATCCGTCGGAGATCGGCAATCCGATCGGCTCGACGGCCAATCCGAACCCGAATGCCGCGGTGAACCACATGAGCATCCGCGACAGCTACCGGAAGTTCATCGATGCGCTGGCCGAGAAAGCCAACAACAACCAGACCTGCGCGCAGGATTCCTCGCCGATGGCCTGCGCGTATCTCGACCTCCTGCAGGACGTCACCACGCCGAGCAGCACGCAGCCGCAATACGTGATCCAGAACCCGGGCGGCTACCTCGGGCAGTACTCGTCGACGACGCAGGCGAGCCGGCTCAATACGGTATTCGACGGCGTGATCGCCAAGCTCTGGTCCACCACCAATCCGCCGCAGCTGGTTCTCAACACGGGCGGCGCCCTTCCCGGCGTCACCAACAACGTGCCGCAGGACACGTTCACGAGCTCGATCGTGACCATCACCTACCCCGGCTCGAGTCCAGCCATGACGGTGACGGCGATGAAGTTCACCGGCACGGCGGCGTCCAACAACATGGTCGCCTACATCGTCAATCCCGAGGACTACCAGACCGGGTGCGGCAACGGCTCCATCCCGAACTGCGTGAACGCGGCGTCGACCGGGTACCAGGTCTTCGCCGGCGCGGGCGTGTTCGGCACGCCGGCTGCCGGTACGTTCACGGCGCTCGGCAACGCCGGCCTGCTGTCGACGACGGCGAGCACGGACTACGGCGACACCGGCTACTACAATCTCGTGGCGCGGCTCGGCTTCCTCATCTCGGGCGCGATGAACCGAGGAGTCGCACTGGCGAGTTGCGCGACGTGGCTGCAAACCTGGCAGTGCTGGCAGGACGAGACGTACTGGTATCCGACCGAGGTCGCAGCGACGGCGCCGACGTTCCCGGACATCACCCAGAACCTCTTCTCGCGCTGGATGCACACGGCCACCATCGGCGGCGTGCCGATGTTCGTGCGTCCGGCCGGTGCCGTGAAGTCGGCGAGCAGCCTGCCCGGCCAGGGCAAGACGATGGGGATGGCCTATGGCTTCTCGAACGACGAGAACCCGACGCCGCAGATCGCGACGACGCTGCAACCGGAGGTGCCGTCGAAGTTCGACGGCACGGTGGTGTACGGGACCAGCAGCCTCAACACGATCACGTTCGGCCCATGGGTCACGGCGCCGCAGAATCCCACCCTCACCGTGGTCAGCCGGCCTGAGAGCGGCACGGTGACGAGCACGCCGGGCGACATCGATTGCGGCACCACGTGCAGCCAGGCATACGCGCCGGGAACCGTCGTGACGCTCACGGCGACGCCCGCGCCGAGCTGGATCTGGGTGGGATGGCAAGGGGGCGGATGCGGCACCAGCTCCACGTGCACGCTCACGCTCAACGCGTCGACCACGGTCACCGCGCTGTTTGGCGCAATCGCGGCCGCAGTGCCGACCCAGAATGGCCTGCACGTGGTGGTCAGCGGCGCGGGATCCGTGACCAGCGCGCCGTCCGGCATCGACTGCGGCAGCGCCTGCAGCAAGGCGTTCCCGGCGAACTCGCAGGTCACGTTGACGGCGAGTCCCGCCGCGGGCTCGGCGTTCGCCGGCTGGTCCGGCGCCTGCGCGGGTTCCGCACTCACCTGCGTGGTGACGATGGCGCAATCCCGCAACGTCGGCGCGTCGTTCGTCACGAGTGCCCAGCAGACGCTGTCGGTGACGGGCGCTGCCGGCGGCACGGTCGTGAGCTTCCCGGCCGGTGTGGACTGCGGCACGCGCTGCATCGCCGGCTTCGCGAGCGGCACGCAGGTCAGCGTCACCGCGCGTCCGAATCCCGGCTACCGCTTCGCGGGCTGGAGCGGCGCCTGCAGCGGAACGCAGACCTGCGACATCACTCTCAACGGCAGCGCCGCGTTGCAGGCGTCGTTCGCCCCCGTCGCCGCCGGGCAGTACGCACTGACCGTGCGCGACTACGGCGAGGGCACGATCCAGAGCGTACCCGCGGGCATTGCGTGCGGAACGTCGTGCAGCACGGCATTCGCCGCGGGAACGTCGGTGACGCTCGTGGCCACGCCGAAGGCTGGCTACACGTTCGCGGGGTGGACGGGTGCCTGCAGCGGCACGGGCGCCTGCGTCGTCTACATGGACGATCTCGCGAACGTCAATGCGTTCTTCGTGCCCATCGCAGCCGGCGGCACGAGCGCCGGGGGCAACCCGATCCCGACGCTATCGGAATGGGCCCTCGCCGTCTTGAGTCTGCTCTTGGTGACCCTAGCGGTTCCGCGCCTGCGGCGGCTGCCCATGCGCCTGCGGCAGTCGAAGTAGCGCGCTTCGCGGCGCATGTGGTCGTCGGACGTTTCACCGGTGGTCACATTGCCGCGATGCCGTCGTCAATCCGCTCGAGAATGTACGGACGAACGGATTCGACGACGTCCGGCTCGGCGAGCCGAGCCGGACGATTGGCGTCCCTCGCTTGTTTGCGACGCCAACGCACCGGACGGCACGCCGTAGTAAATTTGCTAGAAGGGCTGGCGTTGGGCGTTGTCCGCGCGCGATGGAATGCTTCGGCCATGTGACCGAGCGATGCCGAGGCGATCTTCCGCATCGAGCTAGCCCGCGCGGTTGCCGATTTCGACCGCACGACCGGCTTGGTGGTCGAGGGACGTCTTGCCGCAATTGCAGAGGCGACCGCATAGCGAATTGCGCGGGTTAAGTGATTGGGCCCGAGGGTTGGACGGCTGGCAGCGGGAGCCTGCCTCCGTCCTGGGTGTCGGAATTTAGGTTCATATCCAACCCCCAATTTGGTGGCGACGAGGTCGAGCCGACCCGGGCTCAATTCGCGTTAGGAATGGAATCTGCCTCAATCCGGAGCCAGTGCGAACGATGTAGACGAGACGGCTCAGCGTGCGGCAGATTATCAGCGTGCTGAAGGAAGGAGTGTCCAGGTGTTGGTCATGAATTGTCTCAAAGTGTCTGATTCTCTTGGACAGACCTTCGGAGTCGCCAGCAGCCCATCGACAATGCAGGAGTAGATGATTTTTCGGTTCCGGACATGGATTGATGCACAACGCCGGACTCTTTCTTGGTAGGGTGCGCGAAGTACTGGCGGTGTAACGCGTTCGATCACCAACACTTGCTTTGGGGAGGCGACAAATGCCACGTACGATCATAGCCCTGGTCCTGACGGTCTTGTTTCCGCTGGCGCACGCCGCCACGTTTACAGTCAACAATCTCAACGACAGTGGTTTTGGAAGTTTGCGGGATGCAATTGCGCAGGCCAATGCCAACCCGGGTGCGGATACGATCGGTTTCACCGTAACCGGCACCATCCTTCTTACATCGGGGCAGATTGCGATCAACGGACCCCTTTCCATCGTCGGACCGGGCGCGGCGTCCCTTACGATCGACGCCAACGCCAACAGTCGCATTTTCTCGGTCTTTGCAACCGACCCGGCGTGCCCCGATTTTGATGGACCGGATTACCTAGTGTCGATCTCCGGCGTTCGGCTGACCAATGCGCGTCGTGCCGCAAGCAACGCCGGCGGAGCAATTTTCACCGAGCACAGCCTTGCGCTGGACTCAGTGATCATCGACAACAGCAAAGCTGGGCTCGGGGGCGCTGTAAACATGCAAACCCAGTACTCGGGGCAGGCGCTGACCATTGCGAATTCGCAGTTTCTGAACAACACGGCGGTGCCGCTGGCCGGTCCCTCCAACGCGTTCGGCGGCGCAGTCGCTGTGTTCGAACGGTGTACCCCAAGCAAGACCAGTCCGGTCACCGTGGACATCAGCAACAGCGTATTCAGCGGCAATCAAGCGCTTCCCGACAACGCAAGGTGGAAACGGGGGCGCGCTCGGATTCGATTCCTTTGCGAACGTCGCGATCACGGACACTCGGATTGTCGGCAACAGTGTGATCGCTTCGAATACGCCTCTTGCGGGGAATACGTTCAATGGCGGTGGTATCTTTGCCCGCGCCCACACGCTGACGATCATGCGCACCGAGATCGCCAATAACTCGGTGAGCGACCCAGCGGGAGGCGATATCGTGCGTGGTGGCGGATTGCAGCTTCCCATCGTAGCCACGGACCGGCAGACGCCTGCCAACACTATGCACGTCGCAATCGTCAATTCGACCATCTCGGGTAATACGTCAACCGCGACCGCCGGCGCGATGTTTTTGAATGGCAACGTGGCGCTCGAGATCTTCAATTCGACGATCAGCGACAACGTGGCGGCTCCTACCCGCACCGGCGGAATCGCGATGACGACTCAGGCAGGCACCGTGGTACCTACCTTGACGGTCGCGTCGTCGATTCTGGCGAACAACAGTAGCGATGGGGGAGACATCGCATCGAATGTCGCCAACATTCCTGCGCTGACCGTCAACGCCACTAACACGCTCATCGAAAAGGTCTGCCCGCCTCCCAGTTGCCAGATCACGGTCGTGGGCTCCGGCAATGTCACGGGGATCGATCCGGTGATCGGTCCAATCGCGTTCAACGGCGGTACGACTCGCACACACGCGCTCTTGGCCGCCAGCCCTGCAATTGACACAGGCAGCAATTCGCTGAATCTGACGACCGACCAGCGCGGGATTGCGTTTCCCCGCATATTGAGTGCTACCGCGGACATGGGTGCATTTGAATACAACCCGGTCGCTGGGCCTAGCAACTACTCAGTTGAATACGTGCAGAAGGCGTACGTAGCCTACTACGGCCGACCGGCGGACCCCGCTGGACTCGATTATTGGGCCGTGCGAATGGACGCGTCTGGGGGGACTCTTGATGCGATCATTGCCGCCTTTGGCACGTCCGCCGAGTTCACTCGGAGGTATGGTGGGTTGAGCAATGCGGAGTTGGTCACTACCGTATATCGCCAAGCGCTCGGCCGTGATCCTGATCCTAATGGGCTGGATTTTTACGTCAACGAGCTTGCCGCAGGTCGGAAAACGCTGCAGACGATCACGTTGGACGTAATAAATGGCGCAATCGGTCCCATCGATTCAGCAACGGTGGCAAGTAAGTTGGACGTGGCGAGGTACTACACTGCCCGAGTGTTGGGGGGCTGTCCCTACGGCACTGCGCAGGACGGGGTGAATACCCTCTCCGGAGTGACTGGGGAGCCGCTAACGGCAGCAATAGCCATGGTGGCGATTGGGAGCCGGTGCGGGCCCTAATGGATGCGCCGGAGCGAAAAGCTCTCCACCTCTGCACGTACACAGAAGCCGATCCAGCCCCAACACAAGCCCCGTTCTGCGGGGCTTGTTGTTGATGGGTCTGGCGGCTTACAACGGTCGCAGGCGGAGCCTCAGACCAGAATTCGCCGCGGGAACCTCGGTGGCGCTCGTGGCCACGCCGAACGTCGGCTACACGTTCGTGGAGTGGACCGGTGCCTGCAGCGGCACGGCCGCCTGCGTCGTCTACATCGACGATCTCGCGAACGTCAATGCGTTCTTCGTTCCCGTCACCGGCGGCGCGGTCACGCCCGCGAGCGCGATACCGACGCTGTCGCAGTGGGCGCTCGTCGTGGTGAGCCTGCTCGTGTTCCTCGCGGCCGGGCCCTCCCTGCGGCGACTGCGGTCGCGCGTGCAACCGGGCCGATAGCGCGCGCGCCGATCCGCGCGGTCACCGGTCATTTTGCCGGTGTCCGCGTCGCGGCAATTACCTCGTCGACCCGCTCGCTCCGCCCTCGCGGGCGCGCTCGGGAAGGAAGCTTCCGCCAGCGCCGTCCCCGGCGAGCGTCCGATCGAGGAAGCGGATCATCGTTCCCGCATGCTGCGCCATCGCCGCGCGCGTGTCATGTCCACCGGGCAGGGCGACCAGGTGGATCCGATCGCGCCTGCCGGCCGCGAGAATACGCGTTGCATCGGCGAAGGGCACGGTGCGGTCTTCCGTTCCGTGGGCCAGCAGCACTGGGCAGGGCACGCGCGCGATCGTGTTGACGGGTGCGATGTCGCCGAACCGGCACCCGATCATGCGCTGCACGTGGCGCAGTACGTACCAGCCGATCACTGGGTAAGGCACGTGCAATTGGGCGAGCATCCGGCGCATGACCTCCTCGGGATGCGCGAACGCGGATACGCTGACGACCGCGGCGACATCGGGGCGCCGCGTGGCGGCGAGCAGTGCCGCACCCGCCCCCACCGAATGTCCGAGCACTCCGCAGCGCGCGGCGTCGATCCCCGGCTGCCGGTGCAGCCAATCCAGGCCATGTTCGATGTCCTCGGCAAACCGCGGCAGCGAGGCGAAGTCGTCCTCGTCGCTGCGGCCATGGCCCCGCGCGTCGAGCAGCAGGACCGCAAAACCGGCCCGATGAAGCGGCCGTGCCACCGGCAGCATCAGCGACGCGTTGGCACCCCATCCGTGCATCACGACGACGGCCGGCGCCGGCACGCCGCTTTCCGCGGCAATGAACCAGCTGAACAGGTGCTTGTGGTTGCGCGTCGCAATGCGCACTTCCGACGCATGCAGCCCGAGATGCGCAGGTGTGTCGACATGTTCCTCGCGCGCCGCCTTGAGTCCCCGCCGGATCGCCGCGTGCGCACCGGCACGCGTAATTCCGGCAACGGCCAAGGTGGCGGCAAGGGTCGGGATCATGATCGCATCTCGCGCCGCGCTGCGGGCTTGCCGTTGGGCGAAAGCGCGCGAGCGCGCCGCGCGACCCTGCGCCGGGGGAGGTGCCGCGGGTGCCTGCGCTCGCTCACGCGTCGAGCCCCGGCGCCAGCGCGAGCATCACGCAGATGATAGTCCCCTGTTGCGGCGCGCTGCGAATGTCGAGGACCGCGCCGATCAACTGCGACTGCTCGCGCAGCCCCGCGAGACCGTAGTGCCCGGGGTGCGGTGCGCCCGTGTCGAAGCCCACGCCATTGTCGGAGATCGTCAGGCGCAACTCGCGCCCGTCCGCACTCGCCTGCAGGGAGATCGCGGCGCGCGTGGCGTTGGCATGTCGTTGCACGTTGTTCAGCGCCTCCTCGGCGATGCGGAACAGCGTTTCGGCCCGCTCGTCGGCGAAGGCACCGGCCGGAACGTCGCTCGCGTAGTCGACCGGAATGCCGGAGCGCTCGACGAACAGCTTCACCAGGTCGCGCAGGGCCGCTGCCAGGCCCGCATCGCGCACCGGGTTGAAACGCATCTGGGCGATGGCGGCGCGGGCTTCCTGCAGCCCGTGGTGCGCGGCTTCCTCGGCTCGCGCCAGCTCCTCCGCCATGGCGCCGGGATCCGCGGTCGACAGCCGCTTGAGCAGGCGGATCTCCGTGAGCATCGCCATCATGGAATGTGCCAGCGTGTCGTGCAGGTCGCGCGCGATCCTGAGGCGCTCGCGCACGATGGCGGCATGCCGTTCCTGGCCGGCCAGCCTTTCGACTTCGCGTGTGCGTGCCGCCACGCGCTGGTCGAGTTCGGCATTCAGCGACTGCAATGCGCTGCGCTCGCGCTGCAACGTGGTCAGCAATTCGTCCAGCGCGCGCCCGAGGCGTGCCGCTTCGTTCAAACCGCGCGGGACGGTGATTTCCCGCGCGCTGCCTGCCCGCACGGCGTCGGCCGAACGGGCGATCGCATCGAGGCCGCGCGTGATGCGGCGCGCCAGCAGCGCGCCCAGGACGGCGGCGACCAGGCCGAGGCCGAGCAGAACGGCGGCGATCCGGCCCTGCAGGACCCGGGCACGTTGGGTGGCATCCTGCAACGGCTGCAGCACCATCACGCGCCACCCCAGCGCGTGCAGCGCGTCGGATGCGGCCGGCGCTGCGCGCGCGACCACGAAGCGGCTGCCATCGGCCATCAGCTCGACCCGGGAGGACCTCCTCCCCCTGTCTCCGCGCGCATCGAAGGCCGCAAACGGCGTCGCGGCGTCCGCTGATTCGCGGGCGGCGTCCCATTGCTTGCCGATGATGCCGGGAGGTCCGATCAGCACGGTGCCGTCGGCATTCAGTACGATGGCCTCCGCGCCGGTCGACGCCTGCAACTCCTGCCTGAGGCCGCTCGCGAGGTCCAGCAGCCAGCTCCGGCGGAGCTGCGTTCCGACCACGCCCACCGTCTTTCCGCGGGCGTCGGTCGCGGGCGCGAACAGGTCCACATAGGTGCTGGAGGACCCGTCGGTTCCAGGGGCCGCGGCCATGGTCGCCGCGGGCGGCGTGCGCACGACGCCGATCTTCGAGCCTTCGAGCCCGAGTGCGAACCACGCCCGGTCGGCCATGCTGACACCGTCCGCCGCGCCCGGCGTCGCGGCCAGCAACCGGCCCTGTGGATTCGCGACCACGATCGTCTCGAGTTCGGGATACGCCCGTTGCAGGTTTTCGAGCGCACGCTGCAGCATCGCATGGTCTTCGTCGAGGAGCTCCGTGCCAAGCGTCGCGGCCAGGGCCCGTACCGACTGCAGGCGAAGCGTAAGGTTGAGATTGAGCTCCGCCGCGATATGCTCGGCCGTTGCGTCGAGCTGCCGGCCCTGCTGGTCGAGGAGGCTGTCGCGCACGATGTCGCCGACCCACGCGCTGGCGGTCAGCACGAGGCCGATCGACAGTGCGAAGACCAGCCAGCCGATGGCGGAGGCGAGGCTCCGGCGAGGGTCGAGGTAGCGCAACAAGCGAAGCATGGCCTGATTGGAAAGGTATTGCACCATTGTGCCAAGTGACCAAAGTCACATCGAATTCGTGACCGCCGGCCCTCGCGGGCGGCGGCGCGTGCGGATAGATTGGTGGCATGAAGACGGATCCGGGTTCCCTCGGACAACCCAACCTCGACATCACTCGCGATGGATGAACTGATCCAGATGGTCGCCCGACGGGCGGGGATTTCCTCCGCGCAGTCGGCCCTGGCCATCGCGGCCATGCTGGGCTACCTGGCGATGCGGCTGCCGTCTCCCGTGATCGGACGCATTCGCGAGCAACTGGACAGCGTGGATGGCGCCGGCGGATCCGGAGCCGGCTGCGATGGTGTGAAGTGACGGCGACCGTCGGCAGCGGCGGTCCGCGCATTCGCGTGCTCGTCGTCGACGATCAGGCGCTGATCCGGCGCGGAATGACGCTGATGCTCGCGTCCGAAGCCGACATGGACGTGGTGGGCCAGGCCGTCGACGGCGTCGAGGCAGTGGCGATGGCCGAGCGATTGCGACCGGATGTCGTCCTGATGGACCTGCACATGCCGCGCAAGGGCGGCGTGGCCGCAACGCGCGAAATCACGCTTGCCCTGCCGCAGACGCGTGTGCTGGTGCTGACCACGCTCGACACCGAGGAAATGGTCTTCGAGGCGGTCCGCGCCGGCGCCCAGGCCTACCTGCTGAAGGACGCGAGCGAGAGCGACGTGCTCGAAGCGGTTCGTGCCGTCCACCGCGGCGAATCGTGGCTGACGCCGCAGGTCGCACGCAAGGTGATGGAACAGTTTCGGCGGCTTGCATCCCGCGCGGGTGCTGCCGCCGGGTTGGACATCGTCGATGGCGTCGCCGCGCGAGGCGTTGCGTCCGGGCGCCGCCCGCACGAAGACCGCCGTCGCGGCCGACGCGCTCAGCGACAAGGAAGAGCGGATCCTGACCCTCATCGCCGAGGGCAGGAGCAACAAGCAGATCGCCGCGGCCGTCTTCCTGGCCGAGGGCACCGTCAAGAACTACGTCAGCCGCATCATGGAGAAGCTCCATGCCAGCACGCGGACGGAGCTTGCGGTGATGTCGCTGCGCAAGCCCCTGCGGGATTGAAGGCGCCATCCGGGCGCCCCGTCGGGAAACGCGCCGGCGGTTCGCCGGCGCGCGCCGCGTGCGCTCCCGAGCGCAGCCCCGTACGTGACCATCGTCACCGCGTGATCGTGACTTGCAGCAGTCGCGATTCATGACGTTCGACAGCTTACGCACGGCCGGCGCAGGTCTAGTGTGCGAATCATGGACGCGCGGAGATCACTGATACCGCAGCGTTCAGCGAAGGCACTCGGCGAGGGCGACAACCCCATTCCGCAGCCTTCGCCACTTTCCCAATCCTTTGAGGAGTCGAACATGAACAAGTCCCTTCGAACTGCACTTGCGGCACTCGCTGCCGGCGGCGCGCTGATTTCGTATGCGCACGCGAGCCTTTCAGATCCCGGAAGCCTGGGCGAACGGTTCCGCCTGCAGAATCAGACATGGCAGCAGGAATCCACGTCGATGCCGGCCGGCAGTCCCGCGGTTGACCGGAGCGCCAAGGCGGCGGACCCCGTCGCCACTGCGACCAACCTGGCCCAGGAGGAGGCGCTGTTCAAGACCGAGGACCGGCGACTGCAGAACGAGTCGACGGGGATGGCGGCGGGCAGCCCGCCCGTGAACCGGCACGAACCGGCATTCGATCCGATGCCGAAGCCCGCAACCAAGGCACAACGAGTGGCGGCGAACATGACGGAAGAGCGGTTCCTGCAGCAGGAATCGACGAAGTAGGGACCGCGTTGCCGGGCGGGTCGATCGCGGATCGAGGGCAGGGCGCCATGCCGATAGCGTAACCATGTCCGCCGGCGCGCCGATCGGAGCGGGGCTCCGGGTGCGCGCCGGCGCGGACGGCAGGCCCTGCGTCCACCGAAGCGAAGAGGAAGCGATCGTCGATGGCATTGGCCAACGAACGCGCGCCGGACGCGGTGCCCGATACGGCGTCCAGCGGCAAGCGGGGACTGAGCGCCGCCGAGGTGCGCGAGCGCACGGCGCAATGGGGTTCCAACGCGATCGCCGACCGGTCGGTGCCCGCGTGGCGGCAGCTGGCGGACAAGTTCTGGGCGCCCGTGCCGTGGATGCTGCAGACGGTGATCGTGCTGCAGCTGCTGCTCGGCCGATGGCTGGAGGCGCTGGTCATCGCGACGCTGCTGGCGTTCAACGCCGTGGTGTCATTCGTGCAGGAGCGGCGCGCGGGGGATGCGCTGGCCCTGCTGCGCAAGCGGCTGCACGTGAGCGCGCGGGCGCTGCGCGACGGGCGCTGGAGCCGGATTCCGGCCGAACAGCTGGTGCCGGGAGACCTCGTGCACGTGCGGGCAGGCGACCTGGTGCCCGCCGATCTGCGGCTCGTCGACGGCGTGGTCTCGCTGGATCAGTCGGCGCTCACCGGCGAATCGCTGCCGGTGGAGCAGGGACCCGGCCAACCCGCCTACACCGGCGCCATCGTCCGGCAAGGCGAAGCCAGCGGCGAAGTCGTCGCGACGGGGGCGCGCACGTTCTTCGGCCGTGCCGCCGAGCTCGTGCGGACGTCGAGCGCACCCAGCCACATGCAGCGCACGATTCTGGCGATCGTCAAGCGGCTGGTGATCTTCGACGCCGTGCTCGTGGTGCTGGTCGTGGCCTACGCGGTGCTGCACCACCTGCCGCTGGCCGACACGGTGGTCTTTTCCCTGATGCTGCTGGTGGCGTCCGTCCCCGTGGCGCTGCCGGCGACCTATACGCTGGCGACTGCATTCAGCAGCCGCCAGCTCGCGCAACGAGGCGTTCTGGTCACGCACCTGCCGGCGGTGGAGGAGGCGGCGGCCATGGACACGCTGGTGGCGGACAAGACCGGCACGCTGACGCAGAACGTGCTGCGCCTCGCGGCCGTGAGGGCGCTCGCGGAGCCGGGCGACCAACGCGAGGTGTTGCGCGTGGCGGCCCTGGCGAGCGACGACGCGACGCAGGATCCGCTGGACCTGGCCCTGCTGGCCCCGGCACGCGCGCAAGGCTTGCTGGTGGATGCACCCGCTCGCCAGGATTTTCATCCGTTCGACCCGAGCAACCGGCGCAGCGAGGGCGTCTACCTCGTGCACGGTCGCGAGTGGCATGCGGTCAAGGGTGCGGCGAGCGTCGTCGGACCGCTGTGCGGCCTCGACGCGCAAGGGCAAGGTGCGCTCGAGGCCGCCGAGCGCTCGCTGGAGGAAGGCGGCGCGCGCGTGCTGGCCGTGGCGGCCGGGCACGTCGATGCCATGCGATTGCTGGGCCTGGTGGCGCTGTCCGATCCGCCGCGCGCGGACGCAGCCGATCTCATCGCGCGGCTCGCGCAACTCGGCGTGCGCGTGTGCATGGCCACCGGCGACGCGGCGGAAACCGCACGCGCGATCGGCGCGACGCTCGGCATCGGCACGCGCGTCTGCGACGCCAGCGGCGACGCCCTGCGCCACCCCGAGAACTGCGACCTCTACGCCCGCGTGCTGCCCGAGGACAAGCACGCCATCGTGCAGGCCCTGCAGCGATCGGGGCACGTCACCGGCATGACCGGCGACGGCGTCAACGACGCCCCTGCCCTTCGCCAGGCCGAGTTGGGGGTGGCCGTCGCCAATGCCACCGACGTGGCGAAGGCCGCCGCCGGCGTGGTGCTGACCGATCCCGGGCTCTCGGGCGTGCTGACCGTGGTGCGCACCGGGCGCGAGGTCCACCGGCGCATGCTGACGTACGCCCTCAACAAGACGCTCAAGACCTTCGAGATCGTGCTGTTCCTCACGCTCGGCCTGTGGCTCACGGGCCGCTTCGTCCTGTCGTCGACGCTGATCGTGCTGCTGCTGTTCACCAACGACTTCGTCACCATGACCATCGCCACGGACCGCGTGCAGGCCGTCCCGAGGCCGCAGCGCTGGCAGGTGCGCCGCCTGATGGCGGCGGCACTGGTGTTCGCGGTCCTGTCGCTGCTGTTCTCGTTCTCGGCCTACGGGTGGGTGCGCAGCACCCAGGGCCTGGATGCGGCCGCGCTGCAAACCGTGGTGTTCCTGCTCCTGGTGTTCACCAACCAGGCCAACATCTACGTGCTGCGCACCGACGGCCGGCCGTGGGCGTTCGCACCCGGTCGCTGGATGGCGCTGGCGAGCGCCGGCGACGTCGCGATCGTATGCCTGCTGGCGCTGACGGGCTCGCTGATGGCGCCACTGCCGATGGCGCTGGTGGCCGGCCTCTTCGCCGCCGTCGTCGCCTTTGCGCTGGTGCTCGATCAGGCCAAGCGCTTCGTGTTTCCACGCCTTGCCGTCGTCTGATCGCCCTTCCCGATGACTTTCGTCACGGGTCGTTCGTGACGTCGTGCACGGGAAAGTCGTGACCTTCGGCAGCTTACGCCCGACCGCGCGGTGGCTAGAGTTGCCGCCATGGACGCGCGGATCGCGACAACGCCGCGAGGTCCCTTTCAAGAACACAACCTGCAAAGGAAGCCATGATGACCCAGTCCCGTACCGATATCGCCGTTGCCGTCTACGACCACCATACGCAGGCGGAGGACGCCGTCAAGGCACTGCAGCGCGCCGGATTCGACATGAGGCAGATCTCGATCATCGGCAAGGATTACGAGAAGGAGGAGCACGTCGTCGGCTTCCTCAATGCCGGCGATCGAGCCAAGGTATTCGGCAAGTGGGGCGCGTTCTGGGGCGGACTGATGGGCATCCTGTTCGGCTCGGCGATGATGTTCGTGCCGGTGGTAGGCCACGTGATCGTCCTCGGTCCGCTCGCGGCCATGCTCTTCGGCGGCCTGCAGGGCGCCGTGGTCGTGGGCGGCTTGAGCGCCCTGGCCGGCGCGTTGATGGCGGTCGGCATTCCCAGGGACTCCGTGCTGCGCTACGAAACCGCGCTGAAGGCGAACAAGTTCATGCTGGTCGTGCATGGCGACGCGCAGGCGATCGGGCGCGCGCACGAACTTGCTCAAGGCATCCGGCCTCGCCTCGTTCGATCATCACCACGCGGAGGACGCGGCGCCGTCGCACGCCTGACCGCCGGTCGCAACAACGTCACTGTGCAAAGGATCACATCATGAAGCACGCACTCAAACCCATCGCCCTGGCCGTCCTCGTCGCGGCGGCGCAGATCGCGGGTGCGCAGCCCCCGCAGGCATCGAACGCGCCCGCTGCTCCGGCATCCGCTTCGACGAAGCTCGCCAAGGCGCCGATCGCGACCCGACCGGTGGATGACTTCATCACCTACGAGGATGTCACGTACGCCCCGGTAGTCGATGCCGTCAGCCGGCATCTGGACGCCGCGCGCAAGGCCTTCGACGCGAAGGACGACGCCAGGGCCGCGGCCGAATTGCACGCGGCAGCCGGTGAACTGAAGCGGCAGGCCGCGCGCGCCGACAAGGCCGACATCGCGAAGGTCCAGGCCGACCGGGCGCTCGAGGCGGCCGACCACAAGCATGGGCAGGACACGGTACAGCGCCTGGACAACAGCGCACGCAAGGTCGAATCGGCCGCCGTCGCCATCAAGAGCGGTCGGATCGAGACCATGGCGGATCTCGACAAGGTGATCGACAAGGCCGCGCGCGCCGACATGGATCGTCGTTGGGAGGTTGCCGACGTGATCACGTGGTACCCCGCAAGCGAGGAGCCGCAACGCCAGTTCACGCAGGCGGTGGCAGCCTACGCGAGACAGGACTACCAGGCGGCCGCAACCGATATCCGCAAGGCGATCGGCTACCTGCGCCTCGAGTCGAATCGCGCCGACGCGGATGCGAAGCAGGCGCTCGATCATGCCATCGCGCAGCTCGACGCACTCGCCGCGTCCGTCGCGTCCGGCACGACGAAGTCCGAGCGATCGATGGCCGGTGCCTTCGCGACCGCCGACCACGCACTTGCCCTGGAGCATCGTTCCAAGGCAGCCGAATACTGGGCCCGCAAGGAGTACGACCGGACCGGCTACGAGCTCATGGCGGCCGCGCGCGGCCTGGAGAGCGCCGCGGGGTGGGTCGGCGATGCGGCGAAGTCGGACGTGTCGGCGACCGTGACGGATGTCCGCGCCTTGGGCGAGCGACTCGCCGCCGGGGGGACCTGGACGCGCGAAGAAGTCTCGAAGGCCTTCGCCTCACTGGGCGACGACATCGATGCGACCGGCACGCGTGCACCCAGCGCCAAGACGGCGTTGTCGATCGGAGGTCCGCAAACATGAGCACACGTCGAACGCGGGTCATCGCGATGGTGGGCGTCGGCCTGGCTGCGTCGCTGCCCCTGTGGGCGCATGCCGACGACGCCATTCTCCTCGCGACCGTCACCACGACGACCTACCTCAACGGTGGCATCGGCAGGAGCGAAGAGGCGGCCATGCACCGGGTGGCCCACGAATTTCCGCTGCGGATCGCGTTCTCGGAGCGCAAGGACGGCGAGTTCCTCGCCGACGTGCCCGTGGTCATCTCCGATGCCCAGGGCAACCCGGTCTTCCAGCTGCCCAATGCCGGTCCGATGCTGTACGTGATGCTGCCCCATGGCAGGTACAAGGTGAGCGCGCGGTTCAAGGGCCGCACCGAGACGCAGGAGGTGGCGCTCGATGCGAAAGGTGGCAAGGACCTGTACTTCCACTGGAACGCAGCGGCGAAGGGTTGAGTCGGGGGCGGGCATCGACAGGCGCGCGTCCGCATGGCTGTCGTGCACCCTCCGGCGCACGACACCATCCTTTCACTTGCCGGGACCCGTGGGATATCGCGCCCGGCGTCTGTCCTGCATTGGGCGGGCCATTGCGTGATTCCGCCTTGATGTGCGAACGCATGTGGGGCCGCCGGCAGCAGACCTGCGGCACCGACGCTACGCGCGCGGTTGCGGGCGCAGCTGTGCGTGACGCGCCGCGCATGCAGCCGCCCGGCCTTGGCTGCAGGACGCTTTGCTTGCGAGGCATGTCCCGTGGTCGCCGACACGATCGGGTATGCCGGCCCGACAGGGCTCTAGAACGCGACGCCGTTCCGCCCTTTGAGGCGCAGGATGCGGCGCGCATCGTCGGGCGTGGCCACGCCAAGTCCCATTCCCTCGACGAGGGCGCGGGCCTTTGCGACCTGCTCCGCGTTGGTTTGCGCGAGACGCCCCGGGCCGATCCAGAGGCTGTCCTCCAAACCGACGCGCAGGTGCCCACCCATGGAAAGCGAAAGCTCGGCGACGCGGAACTGGTTGCGGCCCGCGCCCAGCACGCTCCACTCGAAGTCGGCACCGAACAGTCGATCCGCCGTGCGCTTCATATGGGCCACGTCGTCCTCGTGCGCGCCGATGCCGCCCAGGATGCCGAACACGCTCTGGATGAAGAGCGGCGGTGCCAGCAGGCCGCGGTCGAGAAAATGCGCGGCCGTGTAAAGGTGACCGATGTCGTAGCACTCGATCTCGAAACGGGTCTCGTTCTCGGCGCACGATTGCAGGATGTAGGCGATGTCCGCAAACGTGTTCTTGAAGACCCGGTCGTCCGATCCGGCGAGGTACTCGCGCTCCCAGCCGTACTTGAGATCGGGATAGCGCCGCAACATGGGAAACAGCCCGAAGTTCATCGAGCCCATGTTGAGCGAGGCGACCTCGGGCTTGAGCGTGAGTGCCGGTTGCAGGCGCTCCTCGATCGACATCGTGGCCGCGCCGCCCGTGGTGAAGTTCTGCACGACATCCGCCTGCGATGCGATGGCGGGCGCGAACTCCCGGAACCAGCGCGGGTCCTGCGTCGGATGTCCATCCACTGGATCGCGCGCGTGCAGGTGGACGATCGCCGCGCCCGCCTGCGCCGCGCCAACCGCCGCATCCACGATCTGTGCCGGCGTGATGGGCAGGTAGGGCGACATCGAGGGTGTGTGGATCGAGCCGGTGACGGCGCAGCTGATGATGACTTTGCGAGGCGATGCGGCCATGGCGGTTTCCATGCGTGCATAGAGGGAAGGGAACTGCGCACGTGATCGATCTTATCGCGGTCCGCCTCGGGAAGCCGCGACGCGGGCGGAAGCGCGCACTACGCCGCCCGATCGCGGGCAAGGACTCCCAGATAATCCTTCACGGCCGGGTCTTCCAGCAACGCGTCGAACGAACTGAACTCCGTGATCGTCCCCTTCTGCACGAAGATGAAACGCTCGCAGGCCTCGCGCAGGATGTCGAGGTGAAACGACTCGTTCGGATGCACGCATAGGAATACGACGTGTCCCTCGCGGCGCAGACGCGCGAAGAAATCGAGCATGAAACCGATGTAGCCGTCCTGCACCGAGAACTGCGGTTCGTCGAAGAGATGCACCAGGGGCCGCGTCGCGGCCCGCCCGCTCCATCATGAACGCGGGACGCGTCTTGCGGAAGGCGCGAACCTGATACGACTGGTGATAGTGAATGGCGAGGCGGTCGCGCTCGTCGTACCGCACCCGGTGGATGTCGCGACCCGTCGACCATCACCTGTCCGGCGGTGGGCACGTTGCTGCCGGTCATGAGCTCGAACAGCGTGGTCTTGCCGGAGCCGTTGGGTCCAAGGACGCCGATCGTCACCGGCGCGTCGACTCGAAAATCCGCCCCGAGCGTGAAGGTCGGCCGCGTGACCCAACCCTGCGTGTAGTAGCGCTTGACCAGACGATCGACTGCAGAAGCGGAGCGCTCGTACTCACGCCGCAAGTCCCAGTGCTTGCCGCTCATCAGCGTCGCGCGTCGAGCGTCGCGGCCGTGCCTTCGATACGCGATGCGCCCCGCATGGATCACGTAGACGCGGTCTGCGACGTCGAGCACGGTGCGCACGTTCTGGTCCACGACGAGCGCGGCCACGCCCGGCCGCCTTGAGGTCGGTGATCGTGCGCATCACGTCCTGCACGACCTTCGGCGCCAGTCCCTGGCTCGGTTCGTCGAAGCAGCATCAGTCCCGGTCCGCCGACCAGCGCGCGCGAGATCGACACCATCTGCAATTCGCCGCCGGACATGTTCTCGCACTCTCGCGGCAGCAGGTGGCGCAAGCGCCGGGAAGATTTCGCAGCAGTCGCCGGTCGGCGAACGCACGAAACGGCGTGCGCTTGCGGGCGATCGCCAGGTTGCGCGCCGCCGTCAGCGACGGAAACACCCGCCGATCGTCCGGCACCCAGCCGATGCCTGCGCGGGCGATCTCGTGCGTCGGCAACCGCGTCACGTCGCGCCCGCCGAATTCGACGCTGCCCGCGCCGGGCCGGCGTCAGGCCGAGGATCGACCGCAGCAGCGTGGTCTTGCCTGCGCCGCTCGGGCCCAGCAGCGCGACGATTTCGCCGGCGGCCCACGTCGAGCGAAACGCCGAACAGCACCTGCGTCTCGCCGTAGTACGTCTCCATGTCGCGTACGGTCAGCAGGCTGCGTCCCCAGCGCCGAGCGCCGCACCCACGGGTTGTCGCGCAATTCGCGCGGCGTGCCGCGCGCGATGACCTGTCCCCAGTGGATGACGTTGATGCGATCGGCGAGTGCCGAACAGGAAGCGCATGTCGTGCTCGATGATGACCAGCGTCATGCGTGCGCTTGAGCTCGGCGACGAGCTCGAGGAGCCGCGCGGTGCCGTTCGCGCCCAGGCCCGAGGTCGGCTCGTCGAGGAACAGGATGCGCGGCTCGGTCGCGAGCGCGAGCCCGATCTCCAGCGCGCGGCGCTCGCCGTAGGCCAGGTCCTGCGCGCGGACCCGCTCGCGGCCCGCGCAATCCGACGCGCTCCAGCACCGCGGCCGCACGCTCCTGCGCGCCGCGGTCGCGCGCGCGGTCGCGCCACGCGTCGAACGAGCGCGCCCGGATCGCCGGCAGCGCGAACGACGATGTTGTCGAGCGCCGTGTCGTCGTTGAAGAGGTTGATCGCCTGGAACGAGCGCGCAACGCCCAGCCGCGTGATCGCAGGTGGCGCGCAGGCGCGGCGATGTCCCCGCCGTCGAACAGAATCCGGCCGCGATCCGGCGCGTACATGCCGGTGAGGCAGTGGAAGCAGGTGGTCTTGCCGGCGCCGTTCGGCCCCATGATGCCGGTGAGCGTGCCCTCGTCGAACGCGAGGTCGATCTCTTCCAGCACCACGCGATCGCCAAAGCGCTTGTGACAGACCCCGGGCCTCGAACAATGCCATTTCCGCTAGGCGCGCAGTTTCGCCAGCAGGTCGCGACCCATCCCCACCAGCCCTTCGGGCTTGAACAGGACGATCGCCATGAACAGCAGCCCGTACCAGAAAAGCCAGGTCTCGGTGTACGCGCCAAGCAGATCGCGGGCGAGGATGAAGAACGTGGCGCCGACCAGGGGACCCCAGAAGCTTGTCAACCCGCCACCGATCAGCACCATCATCACGACGAATCCGGATTGCTGCAGGCTCATGACGTTCGGATAGGCGGATTGCTGCGCCATTGCGAACAAGGCCCCGGCGAGGCCTGCAATCGCCGCCGAGATCACGAATACCAGCCACTTGTAGATCCACACCGGGTAGCCCAGGAATCGGGCGCGCATCTCGTTCTGCTTGATGCAT
Source organism: uncultured beta proteobacterium (assembly GCA_963725735.1). Classification (GTDB taxonomy): domain Bacteria; phylum Pseudomonadota; class Gammaproteobacteria; order Burkholderiales; family Casimicrobiaceae; genus VBCG01. The sequence goes on from CAVRZM010000008.1 coordinate 216,567, forward strand.
CGCAGCGCCCGGCCAAGGGGCGAGTGGACGAAGCGCCAGCAGAATAGAACGACGATGACCAGCATGACCACGACAAAGTGGAAGAGGGCGTCGTTCGACTTCAGGGCGAGGGTCGCGAACCCCAACTCGATCGGTGCGCGCTGCAGGTTGAGAAGGCCGTCTTCGCCCCCGGTGACCGAATGCCATTTGACCGCGACGAACCAGAACACCTGACCGAACGCGATGGTGAGCAGTGCGTAGTAGATGCCCCGGCGGTGGGAGATGAACGCGGCCACGACCGCGCCGGCAATCGCTGCCGCGAGCACCGCGCCGGCCAGGTCGATCCACAGTCCCTGCCCGGCCTTTAGCTGCAGCAATCCGAATGCGTAGGCACCGACGCCGAAGAACGCGCCATGGCCGAACGACGGCAGGCCCGCGTTGCCGAGCAGCAGGTTGTATCCCATCGCGTAGATCATGAAGATCGCGATCTCGAGCGCCAGATACTGATACAGGCCGATGCGCGACAGCCACAGCGGCGATGTGGCGAGGATGACCGCCAGCGCCACCAGCGGCAGCGGCACCACGGCAGCCGGTTGCGACAAGGTCGGCGAGACCGGCGCCTCCAATACGCTGTCGACGGCAGCACTCATCGTCGCGGGAATGGTGGGGAACAGGTGGGATCGCGGAAAGAACGTGCTCGGCTGCATTCCATCTCGTTCCACGATAGAATAAACTTTCCATTCTGACAAGCCCCGCGCCACACGCGGTGGCAGGAGCCACACAACGATGCCAGGTGTCACCCGCTACGACGATCTCGCGCGCGCGATCACGGACACGTATTCGCAGCTGCCGAATCGACTGCAGAGGCATCGCCCGTTTCGCCCTCGGCAATCCCGATGCGATGGCGCTGTCGACGGTCGCCGAAATCGCGCATGCCGCCGCGGTCCCGCCGTCCGCGGTCATCCGGTTCGCCAATGCGCTCGGCCATCCGGGGTTCACCGACCTGCAGCGCATCTACCGCGAGCGCCTGGTGGCGCGCTCGGCCACCTACCGCGAGCGCATCGAGCAGATGCGCAAGTCCGGCGGCGACAAGGGTCACGTGCTGCCCCAGCTCGTCGACACGTCGATCCACGAGCTCGAGCGCCTGCGCGAGCATCTCGACGCGCGCCGGCTGCAGGCGGCGACGGAACTCGTCCTCGGCGCCAATATCGTGTACCTGCTCGCGCAGCGCCGCGCGTTCCCGGTCGCGGGCTACCTGGCCTACGGACTGGCGCAGCTCGAGGTCCGCGTCGTCCTGCTGGATTCCGTCGGCGGCATGCTGCGGCAGCAGGTCGGCGCGGCCGGGCCGGGCGACGTGCTGCTCGCCGCCAGCTTCCGCAACTACACGGCGGAAGTGATCGAAGCGCACGGAGCTCGCGCACAAGCGCGGCGCGGCCGTGATCGCGATCACCGATCATCCCGTCTCGCCGCTGGCCCGGGTGGCCAAGGTCACGCTGGAGATCGGCGACGACCCGTCGCGTCCAGTTCCGCTCGCTGGTGGCGCCGTTGTGCGCCGCACAGGCCCTGGTCATGTCCGTCGGCTACGCGCTGGCGGAGCGCAACGGGCGAAGCAAGGCGGGAAAGCGAAAAGCGGCCGCTCCCACTTGACAGGGCCCGTCAATGGAATGATTATTCCAATTGCTTTATTGTCGAAATAACGGAATCGAATGCGAGCAAGCCGGCGAGCGACCGGCAACAGGCGCGTTCGACCTTAGCAGCGTCCAGCGCGCTGTTTTCCGCCACGCTGGCGCAGATAGGCATCCAGGAGGAGACGGCGATGCATGTCAACGACGAAATCGAGGCGCAAGCGCTCAGCACGGAAGGCAGGAAGCGGCGGTCGCTGATGACCGCGCATCGCGGCGGGGGTCGGCGGCGCCACGTTCTTCGGCCCGTGGAAGGAGAACCGCGTCTGGGCGCAGGCGGCGCAGAAGAAGCCGCTGGTGATCGGGCTGACGATGGATGCCTCCGGCCAGTACGCGCGCGTCGGGCGTCGAGGAGCGCCTGGGCGCGATGATGGCCATCAAGGAGTTCAACGACAAGGGCGGCGTGCTCGGCCGGCGGATCGAGGCGCTGCACATGGACACCGAGACGACGCCGGCGACCGGCTCGCGCGTGGCCGAGCGCATGATCACGCGCAACGAGGCCGCGTTCCTGATCGGCGGGCTGCATTCGGGCGTGGCCAACGCGATCTCGCAGGTCGCGCAGAAGTACGGCTGCATCTACTTCAACACCAACTCGAGCTCGCCCACCGAGGCGGGCAAGGACTGCCACCGCGTCAAGTTCGTGTGGGACGGCAACGGCACCAATTTCGCGGAGGCGATCGTCAAGAACGCGATCAAGGCGAACGGCAAGAACTGGGTGCTGCTGACCAACGACTACGTCTGGGGCCACAACACGTCGAAGGCGACGCGCACGCTGGTCGAGGCGAACGGCGGCAAGATCGTCGACGAACTGATGATCCCGCAGAACACGCGCGACTTCTCGTCCTACCTGCTCAAGCTGCAGCAGATCAAGCCGGAGGTCGTGGCTGCGGCGGTCGGCGGCGACGACATCAAGGCGCTGCGCCAGCAGGTGGTCCAGCTCGGCCTGCAGAAGAAGATGGCGTGGATCAACAACCAGCAGGACTGGCCGGACGTCTACGGCCTCGGGCCCGAGCAGATCTTCGGCGTGTTCGGCACCACCTGGTACTGGCTGCCTCGACCTGCCGGGCGTCAAGGAATTCGTCGCCGAGCTACCAGAAGAGCTATCCGGGCATGGCGATCCGGTGCCGGGCAACGTCTACTACAACGGCTACGTGGCCACGCGCGAGCTCCTGCGCTGCGTCGAGGAGGCCGGCACCACGGCCAACATCGCCGTCATCAAGAAGCTCGAGGGCCGCAAGATGACGGCGCGCGACCGCATGCAGCACTACGACGCGTGGATCGACGCCGGCCACGCACCAGTGCCAGCAGACGATCTACATGGCGACCTACAACGACCAGCCGAAGGCGAAGGACGACATCTTCAAGATCCTGACGCAATCGGAGCCCAAGGACGTCATCGATCCCGAAGCGCCGAAGAGCGTGCAAGCTCGAGGCGTACGACGCGACGCCGACCTACGAGATGTGAGTCTCGCCGGCGACGGACCTGACGAACGACGCGACGCCGCGTTGACGCTGCTGCCCCCACCTCGTCAACGGCGTCGCGCTCGGGCTGCTGTTCGCGCTGATCGCGCTCGGGTTCATGCTGGTCGTGAGCCTGATGGAGACGATCAACCTCGCGCACGGCTCGTTCTTCGCGCTCGGCATGTACGTCGCGCTGCTGCTCATCGCGCCGACCGGCGAGCCGTTCGGCGAGCACGTTCGACGCCTGTCGCAGCGCTTCCCGATCGGGCTGCGCTACGCGCATCGCGCTGGTGGTGGCGCCGCTCGTGGTCGGCGCGTTCGGCATGCTGCTCGAGCTCGCGCTGCGCCGCACCTACGGCCGCGATCCGCTCTACGGTCTGCTGCTGACCTTCGGCGCGGCGCTGGTGCTCGAGGAGGGCATCCGCGCGGTCTGGGGATCGACCGAGAAGCAGCTGCCGCTGCCGGACGCGATCACCGGCGCGGTCATGGTCGGCGACCTCATCTACGCCCGGTACCGGCTGTTCGCGTGCGCGTTCGCGGCGTGCGCGATCGGGCTGCTCTGGCTGTTCCTCGAGAAGACGCCCTACGGCTCGATCATCAAGGCCGGCGCGCACGACAGCGAGATGGTGCGCGCGCTCGGCATCAATCTCGCGCGGCTGCGCCTGTTCGTGTTCGCGCTCGGCGTCGCGCTCGCCGGCATGGCCGGCGTCGTGATGGCGCCGATCTGGGGCATGCGTCCGCACGTCGGCGTGGATGCCGTCGTGCCGGCCTTCCTGATCATCGTGCTGGGCGGCGTCGGCAGCTTCTGGGGCGCGGTGATCGCCGCGCTGCTCGTCGGCCTGGTCGTCGGACTGACCGGCGCCTATGCGTCCGAGTGGTCGCTGCTGTCGATGTACCTGCTGTTCATCGCCATCGTCACGTTCCGCGCGCGCGGGCTGTGGGGCAAGAAGAGCGTGCTCGATGTCTGACGGGTCGAATGGCGGCATCGCCGGCAAGGTGGCCTTCGTCGCGGGCGGCTACGGGGGCATCGGCGAGGCCGTCGCCCGCGCGCTCGCGCACCGCGGCGCCACGGTGATCGTCGCCGGGCGCGACGCGGACAAGGCGCATTCGTTGGCAGCGGCGTTGTGCGCGAGCGGCGGGGAGGCAAGCGGCGTTGCCTTCGACGCGCGGGACGTCGCATCGATTCGCGAGGCGGTCACCGAAGCGGCGGAGCGGCATGGCGGAATCGATTTCCTCGTCAACAGTGCCGGTACGCAACAGATCGAGCCGCTGGTCGACGTGTCCGAGGAGGCGTTCGATCGCGTGCTGGACGTCAACCTCAAGGCGGCGATGTTCCTTGCGCAGGCCGTGGCGCGTGTGCAGATCGCGGCTGCCCGGGGCGGGCGGCACGTCCATCTGTTGTCGGTTCGGGCGCAACTCGGGATGCGCGACAAAGGCTACTCCGCTTACTGCAGCAGCAAGGGCGGGTTGGTCCAGTTGGTGAAGCAGCACGCCGTGGAACTGGCGCGCCATGGCATTACCGTCAACGGGGTCGCGCCGACCGTCGTGCGCACGCCGATGGGCGCGGACTGGCTCGCGGACGGCGATGTCTACCGGCGGCTCATCGAGCGCATTCCGCTGGGTCGGATTGCCGAAGTCGACGATGTGAGCGGGCCGGTGCTGTTCTTTCTCGGATCGCAGGCCGCGTTCGTGACCGGCCAGATCCTGTACGTCGATGGCGGGCTCACCGCGTGCCAGTGAACTCGGATTCGCCATCCGTCGCATGTGCTCGTGGCGCGCGACGTGGTGCGGCCGAGGGAAGGGATCGCACGCCCGCGAAGGCGTATATTGCATGCGTTTGCACCACCGTCCTGGAGGAGCTATGAAGCGCCTGCATCGTAGTGTCCTGCTGCTCGCGACCTGCGCGCTGTGCGCGGTTGGCGCAAGTGCACAACCCTACCCGAACCGTCCGATCAGGCTGATCGTCGCCGATGCGGCAGGAGGGGCGCCCGACCAGCTCGGCAGGCTGGTCGCGCAGAAGCTGTCAGACAGCCTCGGCCAGCAGGTGGTCGTCGACAATCGTCCCGGCGCGGGCGGCGTGCTGGGCGCGGACCTTGCCGCGAAGTCTGCACCCGACGGGTACACGCTGCTGCTGACGACGACGGCGATCTACGCGATCCTGCCCAACCTGCGCAAGGATCTTCCGTACGACCCGGTCAAGGACTTCGTGCCCATCACCCGCATCGCGACCGCGTCCAACGTCCTGGTCGTGAACAACGCGCTGCCGGCGAAGAACGTTGCCGAACTCGTCAAGCTCGCCAAGGAGAAGCCCGGCGCGCTCAACTACGCGTCGGCCGGGGTGGGCACGCCCGCTCATCTTGCCGGCGAGATGCTGAACCTCCTGGCCGACATCAAGGTCGTGCACGTTCCGTACAAGGGCGCGGCGCCTGCACTCACCGATGTCATCGCCGGCAACGCGCAGTTCATCATCACGTCGCCCATCGCCGCGGGCGCGCACATGAACGGCGGCCGCGTGCGCGCGCTGGCCACCACCGGCAGCGAGCGCAATCCGAGCCTGCCTGACCTGCCGACGATTGCCGAAACGGTGCCGGGGTACGAGATCACGCAGACGTGGGGCATCGTGGCGCCCGCCGGCACGCCGCAGGACGTCGCGAGCAGGCTGAACGCGGAGATCGTCAAGGTCATGGGCCAGCCCGACGTCAGGGACAAGGTGCTGGCCACGGGCGCCTCGCCGGCCGGCGATTCCCAGGCGGCGTTCGAAGCCTACATGGCCAAGGAACGGCAGCGCCTGGGCGAAGTCATCACGAAGCGGGGCATCGTCCTGACCGAGTGACGCCGTCGTGTGCGGCAGGTTCCGTCGGGTTCACGCATGACGCCCATCGGCCCGCATATCCGACTTCGAGACGCCGGTGAACGCTATCGTGCTCGTGTCGGTCTTGCCGTTCGACAGCGGCGCCGTCGCCTGGCACCAGCGCGACGATGTCGCGCAGGTAGTCTTGTTGGCATACGGGTTGACGCTCGAAGGCGGCGGGACGAGGCGAATCTGCAATGTGCGTTGCCGAACAGAGGATGATCGAAGGGCGGCTCACAGTATTGGACCGCCGCCGCCGACCGCGGCGGCGCGTATCAGTTACCAGAGGCAACCATCATGCCGAGGGCAAAGCAGGCCACGCGGACCAAGGTCGGTGTCGTCGAAAGCGCCGGCGATGTGAACTTGCGCAAGCAGGCAGAAGAGGTACTGCTGAAAGCGGGCGCTCTGCAGCGAGCGATTTTCAACAGCGCCAACTTCTCGAGCATCGCCACCGATGCGAAGGGCGTCATCCAGATCTTCAATGTCGGCGCCGAGCGAATGCTGGGCTACACGGCCGCCGAAGTCATGAACACGATCACCCCCGCTGACATTTCCGATCCGCAGGAGTTGGTCGCGCGCGCCAAGGCATTGAGCATCGAGCTCGCGGCCACGATCACGCCGGGCTTCGAGGCGCTGGTCTTCAAGGCCTCGCGCGGAATCGAGGACATCTACGAGCTCACCTACATCCGAAAGGACGGAAGCCGATTCCCGGCGGTGGTGTCCGTCACGGCGCTGCGCGACGCGCAGGACGCCATCATCGGATATCTCTTGATCGGAACCGACAACACTGCGCGCAAGCTGGTCGAAGCCGAGCAACGAAAGCTCGACCAGCGTCTGCGCGACCAGCAGTTCTACACGCGCTCGCTGATCGAATCCAATATCGACGCCCTGATGACCACCGATCCCGCCGGCATCATCACCGACGTGAACAAGCAGATGGAGGCGTTAACCGGCTGCACGCGCGACGAGCTCATCGGCGCGCCATTCAAGGGCTATTTCACCGATCCGGAGCGCGCCGAGGCGGCGATCAAGCGCGTACTCAGCGAAAGGAAAGTCACTGACTATGAACTGACGGCCTGCGCACGCGACGGGAAGCAGACCGTGGTGTCCTACAACGCAACCACCTTTTACGACCGGGACCGCACGTTGCAGGGCGTCTTCGCCGCTGCACGCGACGTCACGGAGCGCAAGCGGGTGGAAGCGGAACTGCAGCAGGCCAAGGCCATGGCGGAAACCGCGAGTCAGACCAAGTCCGATTTTCTGGCGAGCATGAGTCATGAAATCCGGACGCCGATGAATGCGATCATCGGCATCGCGGACCTGCTTGCGAAGACTCCTCTCTCGCCTGAGCAGGACAAGTATGTGCAGATCTTTCGCCGTGCCGGCGACAACCTGCTCCATCTGATCAACGATATCCTCGATCTGTCCAAGGTAGAGGCCTCGCAGCTCGAACTGGAACGGACCCGGTTCTCGCTGGACGACCTGCTGGGGAAGGTGACGGAGATGGTGGCGGTCCGAGCCCGGGAAAAGGGGCTGGCCCTGGTGTGCGAGATCGCGCCGGAAGTACCCCGCAACCTGATAGGCGACCCGACGCGGCTGCTTCAGGTGCTGCTCAATTTGCTCGGGAACGCGCTCAAATTTACGGAATCCGGAGAAGTGGCCTTGCGCGTCTCGCCGGACCGGGAGGCTTCCGCCTCGGGCGTCTTGCGGTTCGCGATTTCGGACACCGGCATCGGAATCCCGGAGGAAAAGCTGGGCGCGGTATTCGAGCGATTCACGCAGGCGGACTCATCCACCACCCGCAGGTATGGGGGTACGGGCCTGGGACTCACGATTTCGAAGCGGCTGGTGGAGCTGATGGGCGGGCGCATCTCGGTCGAGAGCGGTCTCGGCAAGGGCAGCGTATTTTCTTTCGCGGTGCCACTCGGGATCTGGGCCGAGGCGACGCGGCGGGCGACCGCACCGGTGGGCGCGTGCAACGAACTCCCGCTGCCGGAGCTGCGCATTCTTCTAGTGGAGGACTCCCCGGACAACCGGACGATCACGGTGGCGTACCTGCGAGACACTCCGTACCGGGTGGAGATCGCCGAAAACGGCGCCATCGCCTTCGAGAAATTCATCGCCGGGGAATATGACCTGGTGCTGATGGACCGGCAAATGCCGGTGATGGATGGCTTGACCGCGACGCGGGCGATCAGAGAGTGGGAACAGGCGATTCATCGGCCGCCGACGCCGATCATCGCGCTGACGGCCTCTGCCTTGAAGGGCGATCAGGAAAAATTCGTGGCGGCCGGGTGTACGGCCTATTTGACGAAGCCGATCAAGCAGGATGTCCTGCTACAGGCGATCAAGGAGCATTCCATGGGGGCGTCCGCCTCGGGGAATGGGGAGAGCGGCCGCACCGACGCGATCGTTGTGCGCGCGAATCCGAAGCTTGCAGATCTCATCCCCGGATTCTTGCAGAATCGCAGGCATGACGTCACAGCTATTCTGGACGCCCTCGACGGGAGTGACTTTGCGAAGGTGGAAAATCTGGGACACGGCATGAAGGGGGCCGGCGGTAGCTGGGGATTCCAGGGCATCACCGACATCGGCGCCGCCCTGGAGCGGGCCGCCGAGAGCGCCGACAACGAAGGATCGCGCAAATGGGTGGGTGAATTGTCCCGGTACCTCGACCGTGTGGAGATCGTCTACGACTAGCCCGTCACACGATTACTGCGGCGGAATTCTGGTGAGGCAGGCGCGGACACGTGCCGTGAGCTGGGGGATCGAGAACGGCTTCGTCACGTAGTCAGTCACTCCCGCATCAAAGCCGGCGCGCGTGCTGGGCTCGTCGGTCATGGCCGTGAGCATCAATACCGGCAGGCGCTGTGTCTCGGGCTTGGCCCGGAGCGCTTTCATGACAGCCATCCCGTCCATGCCGGCCATCTTGTAATCCAGCACGAGGAGATCCGGCATGCGCTCGTCGATCATTCGAAGCGCGTCCGAGCCATTGGTCGCCGTGCTGACGATGTACTGCTCCGCCTCGAGCACGCGGACGATCATCATGAGCGTATCCAGTTGGTCATCCACCGCAAGGATGCGAAATCGACGCTGCGCGACGGACGCCTGGAACGGAGCCTGCGCGACGAACGGCCTCAGGGTGGTGCGCGGCTCCAGGATGATCTCGCAGCCTTCGAAGGCGCAGAAGACGTCGAGTCCCGCACCGCGCTGCGTGGCAAGGCCGCGTGCCTTGCGCTCCATTTCCGCGATGAAAAGGTCGTCGTGGCCGGGATCGTGGTGGGTCAGTGCAACTCGCCGCACGCCGGCGGCTGCAGCAATTTGCACCACGTAGTCGTACGGGCTGTGTCCCCAGGTCTTCTTCGCGGGATACTCCTCGGGCGTGTACTGCGCGTCATGAATCACGAGATCGGCGTCGGCCATGAATCTCGCGTGCCGGCGATCTCCGTCGTGCAGAATGGATTCGATGAGGCCCGGCTCGGCGCCGGCACGCCAGAGTTCATCGGAGAACGGCTCGTGGTCCACCAGGTAGACCATCGCCACGCCGTCCGCTTCGACTCGGTAGCCCACGGTCATGGCCGGGTGGTTGAGAAATTGCGTGGCGACTCGTGCGTCGCCGATCGTGTGGATGCCCTCGGTCAGGTCGTGATAGGTGATCGTCGCCGGGAGCTGATTCAGGTCGATCGGGAAGTAGGTGTACTCCATCTGGCCGGCCAGCACGTCATGCAGCGGTCCGCGGCTGCCTTCGGGGCCAAAGATCGCAACGGAGTTTCCGTTGACAAACGCTGGACCGAAGAAGGGGAACCCCTGGATGTGATCCCAATGCGTATGTCCGAGGAGAATGTTCGCGTTGATCGCTTGCTTCCCCCGAGCCATCAAATCGGCTGCCAGCCCGCGAGCGCCGGTGCCGCAGTCGAAGATCAGCAGGTTGCCGCTGGCCGTCGTCAGCTCGACGCACGACGTATTCCCGCCGAAGTGGTTGGTGCCCCGCCCCGGGGTTGCGATCGACCCCCTCGTACCCCAGAAACGCACTCTCATGGGTCTTCGGGTCCTTTGTGCGCGGCACCGAGCGATAGGAAACGCGATCCCACTGTTCCCGCACGTTCCACCAACTTGCAACACCCATTCCGCGCTTGCACGTCCTGCGCGTTCGCCCATTTTGCCCGCCGGGCACCCGTTCGGCAATGTCTATTGCGGCGACCGCCATGCGGCTCAATCCAGATTGCGACGAGCGCGAGCCGTGCACAAGTCAGTTGGTCGGCAAAGCGATGATTGACGTCGCGATGGTGGGCCTCATCCGCACGGACGGCGACGATGACTTCGCGCAAGCGCTCGTCACCGGCGAGTTTCCAGTAGGCGATGGCGATGGGTGGCGCCGGGACGTTGGCGAAGGTACCGTTGTCCTGGCGACCATCGCCGAGGTTTACCCGGCGGCCCGCGACTCATGCGTGGTCCTGCGCAGTCGGACGGGTTACCTCGCCTGCCGGCAGACAAGTACGGCGTTGGTGCCGCCGAACGCGAACGAGTTCGACATGACGGCGCCAACCTCGACGCCGGTGCGGCCGGTGCCGGGGACGTAGTCGAGGTCGCATTCCGGGTCCCGCACTTGCAGATTGATCGTCGGTGGAATGACCTGTCGCGCGAGCGCGAGCACTGCCGCGACGAACTCCAGGGCCCCGGCCGCGCCGAGCAGATGCCCGTGCATGGACTTGGTGGAACTCACCGGAATCCGAAAGGCGCGCGTGCCGAACACGTCCTTGATCGCTGCGGTCTCCACGGCATCGTTGGCGAGCGTGGCCGTGCCGTGGGCATTGATGTAGCCGATTTCGTCGGCAGGCATGCCCGCCGACAACAGCGCACGACGCATGGCGGCGGCCTGGCCTTCCAATGTCGGCCGCGTCATGTGCATCGTGTCCGTGCACAGGCCGTACCCGACGAATTCGGCGTGGAGTCGGGCCCCGCGCGCCAGCGCGTGGTCGCGCTCCTCCAACACGACGATGGCCGCGCCCTCGCCCAGTACCATGCCCGTCCGGTTCAGGGCGAAGGGCTTGCACGATGCGGCCGGATCATCCGCGTCGATGTCGGCGAGCGTCCGCAGCGCATCCCACGCGACCAGCGTTCCCAGGTTCAGCGGCGCCTCGCTGCCTCCGGCGAGCATCACGTCGACCTCGCCCGTGGCGATTCGACGCGCGGCTTCGCCGATCGCCACCGCGGACGAGGAGCAGGCGGTCGAGTAGGTCAGGTTCGGACCCCGCAAGCCATATTCGATGCCGATCCAGGACGCCGCCGCGTTGTTCATCGCCATCAGTACGCTGTACGGCTTGACGCGATCCGAACCTTGCGCATAGAGCATGAAGTAGCCATCGTCGGTCGTTTGCGCGCCGCCCATGCCGGTGCCGATGAACACCCCGGCGCGCTCGCGGTCGGGCTCGTCGAACACCAGCCCGGCGTCGCTCAGCGCCTGCGCGGCGGCCGCCAGCGCAAACTGACTGACCCTGTCCAGCATGCGCAGCTTCGGCGCGGGAAAGAAGCGGCTGCCATCGAACGTCGCCGCGCCCCCGATGTGGTTCCGGACCGTTGCGGGCACCGGCTTGCCCGCAGGCGCGCGGGTCGGCGCAGGCAGGACGCCGATACCCGAGTGACCGCGCACGAGATTCCCGAAGAACGAGTCCGCGTCGTTTCCCAGCGGCGAAACAATGCCGATGCCGGTGACAACCACTCGTCTCACGACGCCAACGCTCCGGTGTCGTTCGTGGAACGTTGCCCGGCGACGAGCTGGTCGACATAGGCGACCAGGTCACCGAAGGTGCGCACCTGGGTGCGCCAGGCAGCAGGCTCGGATGGCACCGTTATCTTGAACGCATCTTCGACCGCGAAAAGGACTTCGATCATGGACAGTGAGTCGATCGCCAGATCTTCGAGCTTCGCCTCGGGCACCAGGACTTCGGGCCCGAGATCGAAGTTGGCCTTGAATATGGCCTGCAACGATTGAAGCGTGGTCATGATGGATTCTCCGCGATGGGCCTGGTTGGACTCGGAGGGAACGTGCCCGCTGCGATCGCCTGCCGCGCCGCTCAGGACCTGGTCACGTCGCCGCGGCGCGCCGCCCGCAACGGCACGGACTTGCCGCTCCAGCGTGCGCCGGCGGTCAGAAGTTGCGGAAGGCCCCGGAGCAGCGTGGCTGCGATGCGCGTCGAAATGGGCCGCATGAACACGTGCGCCAACGACGCCGCGACGAACAGGCGCCGCGAAAAATTGCGACGCCACGCCAGAGCATACTCGGCGCGGACCTGCGTTCGCATTTCGGCGAAGCGCGTGCGGCCGCGCTTGAATTCCGGATGCGCAAGCAGTTGCTCGCATAACAGGGCCGCAGACTGTATGGCCATGCTGATGCCTTCGGCGACGACGGGATGCGCCTCGCGCGGCCGCATTGCCGACCGCGAAGATGCCGTCACGGCCGAACGTGTGCATGCCGGTGCGCAGCGGACCCGAGGACAGCCATGCGCCGTCGAGCGTTGCGTTGGCCAGTGCCAACGCAACGCCCTGGCACGATGATTCGATGTGCCGGAGCACCGCTTCGCCCGCCCGCGCGCCCGGCCATTGCCTGCGGCAACGTTCAAGCGCATCGCGGCGAACGCAGCAGGAGAGGCTGACGCGACCCGCGTCGGTATGCACCATGCCGCCATAGCCGCCGGGAAATGCCAGCAGCGGCATCAGGTCCGGCGGCAATGCGCTGCCGATGAAGTGCGCCTTGAAGCCGAACAGGTCCGACGGCCGGGCCGGCCGGCGGAATTGCTGTGTGGGTATCGGCCCGGACTCCCAGGAGCCGTGCGCGGCGACGATCAGCGGCGAATGCAATCGGTGGAGCTCGCGCGTGCGCTTGTCGACGAGCGTGCATTCGTAGCCACCGCGACCGGCGGCGAACTGCGATAGCGCGCAGGGCTGCCAAACGGACGCGCCGGCCTCCGCGGCGCGAAGGAGCAGCAATGTGTCGAGGTGTTCGCGGCCCACCGCGCGGCCCCCGCCTCCCGTTCGACCGGCCACCGATGCCAGCTGCGCGGTGAGCATGTGGACGCCGGCGTACACGCCGACGCGGCGTACCGGCGGACCGGCGATATGCTGCAATGGAGCGGCAACCCCCAATTGCCGCAAGAGCGGCCAGGTGGTCTCCGAGATGAACTCCCCGCAGACCTTGCGCCGCGGATATGCCGCCTTCTCGACGACGGCCACCTGCCATCCGCCTATCGCCAGCAGGGCGGCGGCAGTCGCGCCGGAGGGCCCGCCGCCCACGATGATCGCGTCGTAGTCCGCTCGCATCTATGGCGCCTTCCGCAGCGCGACGAAGCAGTGGCTGAACAAGCCCGCGGAATACTCGTCGATGGTCCAGTGCTGCCCATCGGGCCACAGGCTCGAGACTTCCAGCGCACGAAAGCCCGCATGCACGCTCGCGACCGCATCCTGTCGCGTCACCGGGCCCGCGCCCAGCAGGCCGACCAGGCGACTTCCCGCCAGCGCGGGCGCGGAACGACTGGGTTCGCAGCAGACGAACAACGACGTGCGCATCGCAATTCCCGCAAGCAGTCGCCGGAGCTCGTCCGTACCGAAGTGGTGGATGAACAGATTGGCCACGACGACGTCCCAGCGCGTATCGTCGCGTGCCTGCAGCCAGTCGAATACATCCATCGCCACGACGCGCGGCACCCAGCCGACCTCGCGCATGCCCTCAAGCACCCGCGGCGCGACCAGGTTCAGCCGGTCCAGCAGCGTGACGCGTACCCCCGGCCAGCGCGACGCCCGCTGTCGGGCCACGCGCAACATCAGCGAACCGTCGCCGGCACCGAGCTCGAGCATCGTGCGGGGAACCATGCCTCGAGCGCCGCGATCGAAGGCGCGCTGCAGGATCGGCAGCGTCGCCATGGCACGGTGGATACGCCGCAGATCGGCCCTGGAACGTCGCGCGCGCGGATCATCGGCGGCGAGCGTGTCGAGCAGCTCATGCTCCACGCGGCGCGGCAGGCTGAAGGTCATGGCGGAGGTCGGCTTCGGAAGGCTCACGCCGCCTTCAGCAGCGCGCCGTGGCAACTGAAGCCGGCACCAAAGGCGGACATCCACCACCATCCCGGCGCGGCGTCGTCCGCAAGCGCGGCCTGCAGCACGAAGTAAACGAAGGCACTGCTCATGTTGCCGTACCGGCGCAGCACGTCGGCGCTGTAACGGAGGTCGCGTTCGTCGAGTTGAAGCCGGCGTTGCAGTGCGTCGAGTACGTCGCGGCCGCCCGCATGCATGATCCACGCCGTGATGTCCGCGCGCGCGAGGCCGGCCGCGTCAAGTACGGTCTGCAGCACCTGCTCGGCATGATCGGCCGCCAGCCGAGGCACCGGGCGGGTCAGGATGTTGCGCAGCATTCCGCTGCGCGTTTCGAACAGCAAGGCGCTGCGCTCGCCAGGATTGACGACGGACGCAAACGATTTCCATTCGATGCTGCGACGCTGTGGAACTGCTTTGCTGGACAGCACCGCGGCGCCGGCGCCGTCGCCGAACAGGCAGGCGCTGATCAGCACGCCGGGATCATTGTCGAGATACATTGCGGCGCTGCTGACCTCGACGCATATGGACAGGACATGCCGGCAGGATCCGCCGGCCAGCAGCGCATCCGCCAAACGCCAGTTCGGCAGCGCGGCCGCGCAGCCCTGTCCCACCAGGTCGAAGGCCAGAATATCGGTGCGCAGGCCAAGACGCTCGACGGCATAGCTGGTGAGGCCCGGGCACAGGTAGCCGGTACAGGTGCTGATGACCAGGGCGTCGATCTCGCACGCGGCAAGCCCCGCTTCCGCGAGTGCCGACTTCCCCGCAGTGGCGGCCAGCAGCGGGGCGTTGGCCAGAAACCGGGCGTGCAGCGTATCCGGGTCGATTCGGAACACGTCGCTCAGCGCGTCGACGGCCAATGCCCGGGACTCGATGCCGTTGTCCTTGGTAAGGACTGTCTCCGCGATGATGTGCGAACGGCGGTCGAGTTTCCGGAACCATTCGGACGCCTTGAAGGCCGCCCAGCATTCGGCCTTGCTGTAGCGATGCGGAGGATTCGCCGTACCGAGGCCGCTGACGAACATCGCAACTCCCGTCGTGGATCAATAGTGCCCGAAACGGTCCGATATGCGCCGAACCCATTGCCGTATCCTGGTCGCGGCCATTGCAGCTGGACGAAGATGTCGAAGCGAGGTCCGGATTGCGCCCGACAGCGATGGTCGGCATTCGATGAATCGCGCGGGCTTGACCCGGAACAGCCCGCCGCTTCCGACCCCTTCTATCATCCGCCGGCTGGCGCACGATGTACGGTAGCGAACCTACGATCTGCGCTGCCTCAGTAGAAAACGGTCACGGCGGCCGATTCTCCTGCCGAGATGGCGAGGCAACGGGCCAATGCGCGCAAGGACGCAAGCGTCGACGGCAAGCTTACTTCTTCGGTGCCTGCTTGGCGTCGAGCGCCGTCGACGATTCACTGCCGGCTTGTCCGGACATCGGCCTCGGTGTCGCCTCGTGCTCCTTGGACATTGTTCATTGCTGCCAATCGGGGCGAAACCCCGTCGGCGAATCCGGACTTCGAAGCAGTCGGCGAGTTGCTCGACCCGTGGCCAGCACCCACGCTGGCGGAGGTCCGCCCGACAGGTCTCTATGGCGCGGAGCCGGTTGAAGCTGAACCGGCGCGTCTTGGCCGAGTCGTGCCGGACGGTAACGCGGACGCGCGAGCGGTTCTGGAGGGTGGCCACAGGTTCTCCAGTCATGGAGTCTCCTGTCGCACAAGAATTCATCCGTTCCCGACCGCGCGGCGCGGCTGCGACAAATTTATCGCAGGGTCCAGGGTGGGCGTACGCAGGCAGCGAACTCGAGTGAGCCAACCGCCCGCAAGGAGTCTTGGTCGGGGTGAGAGGATTTGAACCTCCGGCCTCTACGTCCCGAACGTAGCGCTCTACCAGGCTAAGCTACACCCCGAGTCTTGGTGCGTGCGATTGCTGCAGCCGCGGCGGGAAGCGTGCAGGGCACCCGCGGCGCTCGCCTGCGCGGGACTCGATCAGATACGTCCGGTGCGCGGCGAAGGACGTCAATTCTAGCAGGTTTTTCCGGTACGGCGAAGCGGGTACGTTCGCGAGGCACGCCTCGGCGCGACGCACCTCCTCGCCGGCACGTGCGCGCGTGTAGGCGAGCGCGCCGGTGCTCTCGAGCGCCGCCATCACCGGCGCGAAATCGGTGAGCCCGCCGCCGCCGATCGCGTGGCGGATCACCGCCGCTTCCTCGGTGCTGCCGGTGGCGAGCGCGCGAATGAGCGGCAGCGTCATCTTGCCTTCGGCGAGGTCGTCGCCCAGGTTCTTGCCGATGGCGTCGGCGTTGCCCGAGTAGTCGAGCACGTCGTCGACGAGCTGGAACGCGGTGCCAAGATGCATGCCGTAGCGCGCGAGCGAGTCCTCGACGTCGCGCGGCGCATCGCCGAGCACGGCGCCCAGCCGCGCGGCGGCTTCGAACAGGCGCGCGGTCTTGCGCTGGATCACCTCGAGGTACGCGGCTTCGTCGAGATCGGCATCGCCCGCGTTCATGAGCTGCAGCACCTCGCCCTCGGCGATCGCGTTGGTCGTCTCGGCGAGGATCTCGAGCACGCGGATGCGCTGCAGGCGCACCATCATCTGGAACGCGCGCGAGTAGAGGAAGTCGCCGACCAGCACCGACGCCGCGTTGCCGAACTCCGCGTTCGCGGTCGCGTGGCCGCGGCGCAGTCGAGGATTCGTCGACGACGTCGTCGTGGAGCAGCGTGGCGGTGTGGATCATCTCCACCACGGCGGCGAGCGTGTGATGCTCGGTGCCGTGATAGCCCGTCGCGCCGGCCGTGAGCAGCAGGAGCGCCGGACGCAACCGCTTGCCGCCGCCGCCCACGATGTACTCGGCCACCTGCCGGACGAGCAGTACGTCCGAGTCGAGGGATGCGCGCAACACGCGGTCGACGGCCTCCATGTCGGCGCCGATAACGGGCTTCAGTATGTCGATGGTCACGAAACGGTGGTGAAAGCGAGGGTTCTGGACGGCAAACGTGGCGCGCAGACCGCAATGGCGCCGGGGAAAACATGGACTTTGCGCCCGGCGCTCCCCGGCGTGGGGCGGGCGGCCGGCGTGGCGACCGCGGGGGCAACCGGGCCGGCGCCGGGCTAGCGCGCCATTCTACTCGACCGGGACCCCGATTCGGGGTGGCGTCGCGCGTCCTGCCGGCCGCGATGACGGCCCCCTTGACCCAGGGCAAGGGCGCTTTGACAGGTTGAGCGCTTGTGCCTTATAATTCAAGGCTTTCCCGTATTCGGCCGGCGACAGGGCAATTCGCTTCGCGGCCATGCACGGGAAGATCCGGCAATCCCAATTGGAGTCTCTCATGTACGCGGTCATAAAAACCGGCGGCAAGCAGTACAAGGTTGCCCCCGGCGAAAAACTCAAAGTAGAACAGATACCGGCGGACGTGGGCGCGGAAGTGATCCTCGATCAGGTGTTGATGGTCGGTGAGGGCGAAAGCGTCCGTCTGGGTCAACCCACCGTCGCGGGCGCGACGGTGAAGGCAACGGTCGTGTCGCACGGCCGCGGCGAGAAAGTGAAGATTTTCAAGATGCGCCGCCGCAAGCACTACCAGAAGCACCAGGGCCATCGCCAGAACTTCACCGAACTCAAGATCGAAGCGATCGTAGGCTAAGGACGAACAACCATGGCACATAAAAAGGCCGGTGGCAGCTCGCGCAACGGACGCGACTCCCATTCGAAGCGACTGGGCACGAAGGTGTACGGCGGCGAGGCGATCCGCGCCGGCGGCATCATCGTCCGTCAACGCGGCACCCTGATCCATCCCGGCGTCAACGTCGGCATGGGCAAGGACTTCACGCTGTTCTCGCTCGTCGACGGCAACGTCGAGTTCCGCACCAAGGGACCCGAAGCAGAACAAGTACGCGAACGTCGTGTCGCGCGAGCCCGAGGCCGCGTAGTACTGCAGCGACCTGTTGCATCGAGCAGGCCCGGCGCGCAACGCCGGGCCTTTTCGTTTGCGGAGCGCCGCGGGGACCCCTTTTGCCCTACGCGATCCCCCTTCCGCGGGTAGTGGCGAATTCCGCGAGGCGGGCGTAGCCTTCCGCTGCTGCGCGGGGCGCGGCAGGCGAGCTTGGATCTTGAGGCGGGGGGCCGATGAACCGGCAGGCCGGCAAGACGAAGGGCGCAACAGGGGTGGCGACGGCGCGTGGCTCGTCGCTGCCCGCGCATGAGCGAGGCCCCGCGGCTTGCCGCTGCGATCGCGCAACGCGATGCCGTCGCGGAGATCCTGCGCGTCATCGCCGACTCGCCGACGGATCCGATGCCGATGGCGCAGGCCATCGCCGAGCATGCGGCGCGGCTGTGCGATGCGCCGTTCGCGCGCGTGATCGTCGAGGAAAGCGGCACGCTGAAGGCCATCGCGCAATACGTAGCGGATGGCAGGCCGGTCGATGCGATGCGGCCGATGCCTGCGCGCCCGACGACGGTCTCGGGACGCGCGATGCTCGAGCGCCGCACGATCCACCTCGCCGACGTCGCGCCGCTGCTCGACACCGAGTTTCCGGACGCGCGCGAGAACTGGGCCGAGACGCAGTTCCGCGCGGTGCTGGCCGTGCCCCTCGTCGCCGGCGACGCCGCGCTTGGCGCGATCTTCCTCTGGCGCCGCGAGTCGGGCCTCTTCACGCCCGACCAGGTGGCGCTGGTGGAAACGTTCGCGCGCCAGGCCGCGCTGGCCCTCGAGAACGTGCGTCTGTACGACGAGCTCGAAGCGCGCAACGCGGCGCTGACCGAGGCGCTGGAGCAGAAGACCGCCACCAGCGAGATCCTGCGCGTGATTGCGAGCTCGCCGACGGACACCCAGCCGGTCTTCGATCTCCTCGCGCAGCGCGCCGGCCGCCTGTGCAATGCGGACGTCGCAGTGATCTCGCGCTACGACGGTCGCATGATCGAGCTGGCGGCGATCGACGGCCTGGTGCCGGAGGCCGTGCGCATCGTCCGCCAGGTGTTCCCGATGCGCGTGGACGCGCAGACGATCAGCGCGCGCGTGATACGCAGCGGCACGACCGTGCATCTCCCGGACGTGCTCGACGATGAAGACTACGAGGTCAAGGATTTCGCGCGCGCCGCCGGCTACCACGGCTCATTGGGCGTTCCGATCATGCGCGACCAGCATGTGGTGGGCTCGCTGTTCGTGGGTCGCGGCGAGGTGGGGCACTTCTCCGAGTCGCAGGTCGCGGTGGTGCAGACCTTCGCCGACCAGGCCGGCATCGCCATCGAGAACGTGCGCCTGTTCAAGGAGCTCGAGGCGCGCAACGGGGCGCTCACCGAGGCGCTGGAGCAGCAGACCGCGACGAGCGAGGTCCTGCGCGTGATCAGCGCGACGCAGGTCGATCCCCAGCCGGTCTTCGACGCGATCGTGAAGAGCGCGGTGCGCCTGTGCGATGCGCAGCACAGCCTCATCTTTCGGTTCGACGGGTCCAGGCTGCTGTTGGTGGGGCAGCACGCGGTATCGGCGTCGTTCGAGCAGTACTGGCGCGACCATCCGCTGCCGGCGGGACGCGGATCGATTTCCGGACGCGCGGTCGCCGACCGCAGGACGGTGCACGTGCACGACGTGCTCGCGGAGTCCGGTTACGAGCACGTGGAAGCGCAAAAGCTGCAGAGCTATCGCACGGTCCTCGCGGTCCCGATGATCCGCGACGGCCAGGTGGCCGGCGTCATCGTCACCTGGCGCCAGCGGGTCGACCCGTTCACGCCCAAGCAGGTCGAGCTCGTCGAGACCTTCGCCGACCAGGCGATGATCGCCATCGAGAACGTGCGTCTCTTCACCGAG
Source organism: uncultured beta proteobacterium (assembly GCA_963725735.1). Classification (GTDB taxonomy): domain Bacteria; phylum Pseudomonadota; class Gammaproteobacteria; order Burkholderiales; family Casimicrobiaceae; genus VBCG01. The sequence goes on from CAVRZM010000008.1 coordinate 236,422, forward strand.
CTCGAGACGCGCAACGCGGCGCTCACCGAAGCGCTCGAGCAGCAGACCGCGACCAGCGAGATCCTGCGCGTGATCAGCCGCTCGCCGCGCGACGTGCAGCCGGTGTTCGCGACCATCGCCGATGCCGCGCTCGCGTTGTGCGCCGCCAACACGGCATTGGTCGCGACCTTCGATGGCATGCTCGTCCATGTCGCCGCCGTCGCAAGCACCACGGCCGGCGGCGCGGAGGCCGTGCAGGCGCTGTTCCCGCGCCCGCCCAGTCCGGACAACGGCACCACGCGCGCGATCCTCACGCGCAACACCGTGATGATCCCCGACGTCGCCGCCGACCGCGAGTTCGCCACCACCGAGGCCTCGCTCGAGTCCGGCTTCCGCAGCGTGCTCGCGGTGCCTCTGAAGCGCGGCGACGATACGATAGGCTGCATCACGGTGGGGCGTCCCGCGGCTGGCCCCTTTCCCGCCAAGCAGGTCGCGCTCCTGCAGACCTTCGCCGACCAAGCGGTGATCGCGATCGAGAACGTGCGCCTGTTCAACGAGCTTGGCGCGCGCAATGCGGCGCTCACCGAGGCGCTCGAACAGCAGACCGCGACGAGCGAGATTCTGCGCGTGATCAGCCAATCGCAGGTCGACGTGCAGCCGGTGTTCGAGACGATCGCACGGTCGGTGCTGGCACTCTGCGAGGCGGTATCCGCCAACGTGTTCACGTTCGACGGGTCGCTGGTGCAAATCGCGGCGGCCGTGAACTCCGACCCGACGTATGTCGAGGACCTGAACGACCTCTTTCCGCGCCCCGCCGACCGCTCCACTGCGGTCACGCGCGCGATCGCGGGAGCCAGCGTCGTGATGATCGAGGATGTTCTTCTCGACCCGGAGTACGCGATCGGCGCGCACTCGGCGGCCGGCGGTTTCCGGAGTGTGCTTGCGGTGCCATTGCTGCGCGAGAGCGGCGCCATCGGCGGCATCGCGGTGGGGCACGCGCATCCCGGGCGCTTTCCGGAGTCGCAGGTGGCGCTCCTGCAGACCTTCGCCGACCAGGCGGTGATCGCGATCGAGAATGCCCGCCTGTTCCACGAGCTCGAGGCGCGCACCGGGCAACTGACGCGCTCGGTCGACGAACTGAAGGCGCTCGGCGAAGTCGGGCAGGCGGTCAACTCGTCGCTCGACCTTTCGACGGTGCTGCGCACGATCGTCGCGCGGGCGCGGGAGCTCTCCGGCATGGAAGGCGGCTCCATCTACGAGTACGACGAATCGGCGGGCGAATTCCATCTGCACGCCGCGGACCAGCTGCCGCCCGAGCTCGTCGACGCGTTGCGGGTGTCGCGCATGCGTCGCGGCGAAGGCGCCCTCGGCCGCATGGCGGTGACGGGCAAGCCCGTGCAGATCCACGACATCGCCGACACGTCGGAATACCAGAGCCGCGTGCGCGATCTCCTCGTGCAGCTCGGTTACCGGTCGCTTCTCGCGATTCCGCTGCGTCGCGACGAGCGGTTGCTGGGCGGCCTCGTCGTCAATAGCGCGCGCTCCGGGGAGTTCCCGCCGCATGTCATCGCGCTGCTCGAGACGTTCGCCGCGCAATCCGCATTGGCGATCCAGAACGCGCGGCTGTTCCGCGAGGTGGAGGAGAAGAGCCGCCAGCTCGAGACCGCGAGCCGGCACAAGAGCGAATTCCTCGCGAACATGTCGCACGAGCTGCGCACGCCGCTCAACGCGATCATCGGCTTCTCGGATGTGCTGGCGCAGCGGCTCTTCGGTGAGATCAACGAGAAGCAGGCCGAATACCTGTCCGACATCATGGAATCCGGCCAGCACCTGCTGGCGCTCATCAACGACATCCTCGATCTCTCGAAGATCGAGGCGGGCCGCATGGAGCTCGACCCGTCGGAGGTCGATCTCGGGCGCCTGGTGGAGTCGACGCTGGCCCTCGTGCGCGAGCGCGCGCAGCGGCGCGGCGTGGCGCTCGGGTGCACCATCGGCGACGGGCTCGGCACCATCCGCGCCGACGAGCGCAAGGTGAAGCAGGTGCTGCTCAACCTCCTGTCCAACGCCATCAAGTTCACGCCCGAGGGCGGCCACGTGGACGTGCGCGCCGTGCGCGTCGCGCGCAACGCGGAGATCAGCGTGACCGACACGGGGGTGGGCATCGCGCCCGGCGACCGCGAAGCGGTGTTCGAGGAATTCCGGCAGGTGGGCGCCACCTCGCGCAAGGCCGAGGGCACCGGCCTGGGCCTTGCGATCTCGCGCAAGTTCGTCGAGCTGCATGGGGGCACGCTCGGCGTGACCAGCATCCTCGGTAAGGGCTCGACGTTCACGTTCACGCTGCCGCTCGGCTGAGCGGGCGCCGCGCCGGATTGCCACGCGCATCGCGGATCGCGAGAATGCGCGCATGCGCGTGCTCTTCCGCTTCGACGCCGACGCCATCGCGCAGGCGTGGTTTGCGGTCGACGATCGCATCATGGGCGGCGCATCGCAAAGCCGCCTGCGGCCCGACCGTGGCTTCGCGGTGTTCGAGGGTGAGGTTTCGCTCGCCGGCGGCGGCGGCTTTGCATCGGTGCGCTCGCGTCCGGCCGACCTCGGCGATACGGGCGCAAAGGCCTACGCAATCGACGTCCGCGGCGACGGTCGCCGGTACAAGCTTGCACTGCGCACCGACGATGCGTTCGACGGGGTGCAATATGTGGCCGCGTTCACGGCGCCGGCGGACGAGTGGCGCGAAGTCCTGCTGCCGCTCGCCGCGTTTCGTCCGAGCTTCCGCGGCCGCGAGGTCCCAGGCACGCCACCGCTCGATTCCGGGTCCGTTCGCCAGGCCGGTCTCGTGATCGCCGACCGACAGGCGGGACCGTTCGCGCTGGCGGTGCGCAGCCTCTCCACGACCTAGAATCCCGTCTTTCGGGTTATAATGTCTAGGACAAAAATGCAAAACAGGCGATAGAATGCTGTTCATGATCATTTTGCCCAGGACAAACCAGCATCGTGACGGGAGCGGGGCATGACCCACACCGGTCCGCATGTCCTCGTGCTCGGTGCCAGCGGCTATGTCGGCACCAACCTCGTGCCGTTCCTGGCCGCGCGCGGTTGTTCCGTGCGCGCGGCCGCACGCCGGCACGAGGCCCTCGCGGCTCACGGGTGGGCAGGCGTGGAATCGGTCGCCGCCGATGCGCTCGACCCGCCGAGCCTTGATCGCGCGCTCGCCGGCGTCGAGACGGCGTACTACCTCGTCCACTCGATGGCGGCGGGCCCCGATTTTCCGCGCCTCGACCGCGAGGCCGCGTGCAACTTCCGCGACGCCGCGGCGCGCGCGGGCGTGCGGCGGATCGTCTATCTCGGCGGGCTGCAACCGGCGGCCGGGTCGTCCCCGCACCTCGCATCGCGCGGCGAGACCGGCGACCTGCTGCGTGAAGGCCCGGTGCCGGTGACCGAGGTGCGGGCGGGCATGATCATCGGTCCGGGATCCGCGGCGTTCGAGGTGATCCGCGATCTCGTGTTCCACCTTCCCGCGATGGTCACGCCGCGCTGGGTGCGCTCGCGCTCGCAGCCCATCGCGCTCTCGGACGTACTCGAGTACCTGGCGCGCCTCCCCGAACTCGGCGATGCTGCGACCGGCGTGTTCGACGTCGGCGGTCCCGAGGTCCTAACGTACGAAGCGCTGATGCGCCAGTTCGGGATTTTGGTCGGCAGGCGGCCGCTCATCGTGCCGGTGCCCGTGCTGACGCCGACGCTGTCGTCGTACTGGCTCAACTTCGTGACCGCGGTGCCCACGAACGTCGCACGTGCGCTGATCGAAGGCCTCGCGCACGACGTGCTGGCCGACGACGCACGCATCCGCGCGCTGGTGCCGCTGCCGCTTCGCACGTATCGGGCGGCGGCCGAGGCCGCGCTCGCCGCCGAGCGCGCAGGCGGCGCGAGCGGCCACTGGACCGAAGGCTCGATGGTCTATCGCCAGAACCGCCCGGACTTCGCCTTCTACGCGAAGCGCATGGCGGCGGAAACGGTGACCCCCGCCGGCGTCGATGCCGTGTGGCGGGAGGTGGCGGGCATCGGCGGCGACAACGGCTACTACTTCCTCGACGCGCTGTGGCGGATTCGCGGCCGCTGCGACGAGCTGGTCGGCGGCAGCGGCATGCGTCGCGGACGCCGCGATGCACGCGACGTCGCGGTGGGCGACGCGATCGACTTCTGGAGAGTGGTGGCGCTCGAGCCAGGACGCCGGCTCACGCTGCTGGCGGAGATGCGACTGCCCGGTGCCGCTGCGCTGGAATTCGCGGTCGAGCCCTGGCAGGACGGACGCACCAAGATCCGCATTACCGCCTATTTCCATCCCGCCGGCGCGCCGGGGCTCCTGTACTGGCACGCGCTGACGCCCGCGCACCTCGTGATCTTCCGCGGCCTCGCGCAGGCGATCGCCGCGCGGGCGGAAGCGGCGGAATCAGGGCGCGGCGGCGCGGAAGTCGGCGAGCGACAGGGAGAACTCGCCGGATAGCGGGAACCCGTGCGCGAAGAGGTGCGCCTTGATGGTGCGCTCGATCTCCCGGCGCCTCTCGTGCAGCATCGCGCGCACCATGTCCCGATCGGGATTTCGGGAGCCCGCAAGCTGCTGCACGACCGGCCATTCGAGGGCGACGCGCAAAGGTTCGCCGTCGACGCTGATCGCCTGCTCGACGGGGAACGGTGGCTCGACCCGGACATCCCCGGGCATCGCATGCACGACCATGGCAACCTCCTCGCTGACCGATGACAATTGGATGGCGCCGCGGGCGCCGGGTTCCGCAGCCGGCGCCGCCGGCGCGTGCCGCTAGAATCCGCGAAGCGGGAGCAGCATGTCCGAATCGATCGCTACCACCATCGAAGTGCTCGACCCGCGCCTGGGGCCGGTGGTCAATCGCGGCACGCGCCTCGAGCGCCTGTGCACGGGCGCCCGCTGGAGCGAAGGCCCGGTGTGGATGGCGGAGGACGACAGCGTCCTGTGGAGCGACATCCCGAACGATCGCATGCTGCGCTGGTCGGTGCGCGATGGCATGACGGTATGGCGCGAGCGCGTCGAGTTCACCAACGGCCACACGCGCGACCGCGACGGGACGCTCCTGCATTGCTCGCACGGACTGCGCGCGGTGTTCCGAACGCGGCCCGACGGCGGCGACCAGCGCATCGTCGTCGATCGCTGGGAAGGCAAGCGCTTCAATGCGCCGAACGACATCGTGGTGAAATCGGACGGCACGATCTGGTTCACCGATCCGCCGTACGGCCTCATCATCCCCGAGGAAGGCCACGGCGGCGAGTCGGAGATCGGCGATTGCTACGTGTTCCGGTTCGACCCGCGCTCGGGCGCGCTCTACCCGGTCACCGACCTGCCGATCGAGCCCAACGGCCTCGCGTTCTCGCCCGATGAATCGCTGCTCTACGTATCCGACACGTCGGCCGCGCTCGGCCGCGAGGCCACCGGCAACCACTGCATCTTTGCGTTCGACGTCGTCGACGGGACGCGGCTTGCCCACGGCCGGAAGTTCGCGGACGTCGCGCCGGGTGTGCCCGACGGCTTCCGCGTCGACGCGCAGGGCTGGATCTACACGAGCTCCGGGGACAGCGTGCAGGTGCTGCATCCGGACGGCACGCTGTTGGGGAAGATCCACGTGCCGGAGAAGGTCGGCAACGTCACCTTCGGCGGCGCCGCACGCGACGAGCTCTACATCGCGGCGTCGACGTCGCTGTATCGCATCCGACTCGCGACCCGCGGCGTCCAGCGGCCCTGACGTCGCGTCAGTCCACCTTGATGTGCTGCTCGCGCACGACCTTCGACCAGCGCTCGATCTCGTCGCGAATGAGCTTGGCGTAGGCCTCCGGCGTGCTCGCGATCACGTCGAAGCCGGCCTCCTGCAGCCGGTCGCGCACCGCCGGCATCTGCAGCGCCTTCACCAGCGACGCGTTGAGCTTCTGCGTGACGGCGGGATCCATGCCCGCCGGTCCGAGCACGCCGTAGAAAGGCGCGGCGTCGAAGCCCGTGAAGCCCTGCTCGGTGAGCGTCGGCAGATTCGGCAGCGACTTCGCGCGCTGCGCCGCCACGATCGCCAGGCCGCGCACGGTGCCGGCCTGCACCTGCGCGCCGGACGGCACGATCGCATCGATGAGGAGCGGCACCTGGCCGCCCATCACGTCCTTCAGCGCAGGCGCAATGCCGTTGTACGCGACGTGCTCGCCGGCGATGCCCTGCCGCGAGCGGAACATTTCCCACCACAGGTGGCCGTAGCTGCCGATGCCGCCGCTCGTGTATTGCAGCGGCTGCTTCTGCGCTTTCGCGTACGCCACCAGCTCCGCCATCGACTTCGCCGGCACGTTCGGATTCACGACGATGAGCAGCGGCTGGCTGACGACCACCGCGAGCGGCGTGAAGTCCTTCACCGCGTCGTACGGCAGCTTGCGCCCGAGCGCCGTGTTGAAGGCGATGGGCACGCCCGCCGCGAGCAGCGTGTAGCCGTCGGGTTTCGCCTTCGCGACCAGGTCGCTGCCGAGCACCTGCCCGCCGCCGGGCTTGTTCTCGACCACCACCTGCTGTCCCAACTGTTCCGACCACGCCGGCGCGATCGCGCGGAATGCGCTGTCGATTCCGCCGCCGGCGGCCACCGGCACGATGAGCCGCACCGGATGCGAGGGAAACGGCTCTTGCGCGAGCGCGGCGCCGGCGAGCGCCGCGACGAGGAGCAGCGCGCCGCGACGGGCGAGCATGGAAAGCGCGGTCATCGGAAATCCTCGGGTGGGCGGTTGTGAGGGGCGTCCAGACACTAATATACTAGTCGACAAGCCGTCTTCGTTCAACGCCTCCAGCGTCAGGCCGACATGCCCGCTCCTCCCGCCCTCGGCGTCACGGTGATGCCGGAATGGTTCCAGCACGAAGGGGTGGAGGCGGTGCTCGACCGCGTGCAGGCGATCGGCGCCACGGCCATCGCGACCAGTCCGTACGTGCTGGAGCAGGCGCCCGAAGGCGAAGGCGGCCGCGAGCCGCCGCCGGATGGGGAGGCGGGGCGCGTGCGTCCGCTCGACCGCCCGCTCTTCGGCCGCACGGAGCTTTGGGTGCGCACTGCGCCGGCGTTCGCGCACGATCGTGCCCGCTACCGCGGCTTGCGCTACCAGCCGTCGCCGCCATCGCCGCTCACCGCGCGCCATGCGAATCTCCTCGATCGCGTGCTCGCGGCGGCGCAGGCGCGCAAGCTGGCGGTCTACCTGCAGGTCATGGCCGCGAGCCCGCCCGGTTATCGCGTGCAATTTTCGGGCGCGGTGGCCGAGGACCAGTGCCTGACGCCCGACGGTGTCGAGCATTCGGCGCGCGTGGACAGGAATGCCTCGCTCGCCAGCCGCGAGGTGGTGGCCTATGTCGCCACGCTGGTGACCGAGCTGGCGGAACGCTATCCGGCGGTCACTGGCTTCCGCCTCGACTGGCCTGAGTACCCGCCCTACGATTTCACGAGCGCGCTCTTCGACTTCAATCCCGCACTGGCGTCGGTGATCGCTGCCGCGGGACACGATCCGCAGCAGGTGGCGCGCGACGTGCGCGCGTGGCGCGACGCGCTCGTGCATGCCGTGCGCGCGTCGCGCGCGGGCGATGCGGAGACGCTCGGCGGCGTGCTCGATGCGAACGGATGGCCCGCGCTCGCGGGACGCGACGGTCCGCTGCTGCCGCTGTTCGAGGCCAAGCGCGCGGCCGTCCGCCAATTGCTCGCGAGCGTGCGCCGGCGCTCGACGCGTTGCCCGGGCCAGCGCCGAGCGCTCGAGCCGCAGGCGTTCCCGCCGCCGTTCTCCGCAGTCTCCGGATTTCCGCTCGGTGACCTCGGCGAGGCATCGCGGATCGCGTCGGCGTCAAGCTCTACACGATGCACTGGCCGATGATCGCGCGCTACTGGGCGCGCGACATCGCGGGCGAGACGACGAACGAGCGTCAGGACGCGCTCACCGCGGCCATCGCGCTGCGCTTCGGATTCACCGACGCGCTCGAGGCCGGCGCGACGCTGCGTTACCCCGAGCCGCAGCAGCCGCATCCGGTCGGCCGGCTCGCGCAATCGCACAAGCTGCGCATCGCCCGCGCCGCGGCGGGCGCCGTACCGGTCATCGCGTTCGTGCACAGCTACGGACCGATCGACGACGTCCTCGCGCGCTTCGCGATCGCGCGCGAGTCCGGGCTGCCGTTGTGGATCAATCGCTATGGCTATCTGTCGGACGCCAAGCTCGCGGCGCTGGCATCGCTCTGCGCGGGGACGCCGGCATGAGCGCGAAGGGCCGTCCCGAGCGCGAATTGCCCCGAAGCGCGATCGCGCGGAGGGTAGCCCGGTGAGCGCCCGTCCGCTGGTGCTGACGCCGCCCGCGTCGGCGAGCGCACCCGCGCTGGCGCGCCCGTTCGAGAGCGCGCGGGTGCATGCCTGGCTGCGCGCGGCCATTCTCGCGGTCGAGCTGAAGCCGGGCGCAATGATCGCGGAGAGCGAGATCGCCGAGCGCTTCGGGACCAGCCGTACGCCGGTGCGCGAAGCGCTGCTGCGGCTGGCCGACGAATCGCTGGTGGAGATCCGTCCGCAGCGCGGCACCTACGTCGCGCGCATGAGCCTCGCCCGTATCGAGGAGGCGCTGTTCGTGCGCGAAGCGGTCGAATGCGCGGTGCTGGGACGCGTGGCGCTGCGCGACGACCGGCGCTCGCTGGTGCGCGAGCTGACGGCGATCGTCGACGCGCAGGCCGCGGCGGCCGCGGCGGGCGATACCGCATCGGCGCTCGAGGCCGACACGCGCTTCCATCAGGCGCTGGTGGCGGCGAGCGGGTTGCCGGGAGTATGGGAAGTGGTGGCGCGCGCGCGGGACCTGCACCACCGGCTGCGCGCGATCGCCGTGCCCGAGCTCGGCAGCGCGCGGCAGGCGATCGCGGATCACCGCGCGATCGCGCGCGCGCTGCGCGCAGGCAACGGTGCATCGGCGCAATCGCGAATGGCGGTGCATCTCGCGCGCAACCTCGACCTGGCGCGCACGATCGCGCGGCGCAACCCCGGCTACTTCGCCTGAACGTTGCGCGTTGTCGCGGGTACCAGCCCGACGTCCCGCGCCAGCGCGTCGTATTGCGCGAGCTCGCGGCGCACGAGGCGGGCGAGCTCGGGCGGCGTGCTGGTCGCCGGCACCACGCCCGCCGCGTGCAGGCGCTCGCGCACGTCCGGCGCCTCGACGGCGCCGGCCACGGCCTTCGCCAGCACTTCGACGACGTCGGGCGGCGTCCCCGCGGGTGCGAACATGCCGAGCCACACGCGATGTCGAAACCGCGCACGCCGGCTTCGGCGATCGTCGGCACGTCGGGCAGCAGCGGATCGCGGACCGGCCCGAGCAGGGCGAGCGCGCGCAGCTTTCCCGACTTGATGTGCGCGAGCGACGGCGCGACGTTCACCACGCCCACCTGCACGTCGCCGGCCAGGATGGCGTTGACGACCGGCGGCACGCCGTTGAACGGGATGTGCCGCATCGGGATGTGGGCGAGCTTGCGCAACTGCTCGGTGGCCAGCATGAACACGCTGCCGCCCGAACCGTAGTTGAGCGCATCGGGATGCGCCTGCGCATAGGCGGCGAGCTCGCGCATCGTCGTGACGGGCACCGCGGGGCTCACCACCAGCACGAGCGGGATGCGCGCAAAGAGGCCGATCGGCTCGAAATCGCGCAGCGGCTCGTACGGCAGATCGTTCTGCAGCACCGGATTGACCGACATCTGCGATCCGGTCGAGGGGAGCAGCGTGTAGCCGTCGGGCGGTGCCGCGGCGACGCTGCGCGCGGCGATCGCCCCGTCGGCGCCGATCCGGTTCTCGACCACCATCGATTGCCGCAGCGTTTCGTGCAGGCGATCGGCGACGATGCGCGTCGCGATGTCCATGCCGGAGCCCGGCGGGGCGCCGACGATGAACCGGACCGGACGGTCGGGATAGCCGTCGGCATCGGCCGGGCCGGCGGCAAGGGTGAGGGCGGAAACGAGGGCGAGCAGCGACAGGCGAGCGAAATTCAAGGCGGAGTCCCGCGTGGGCAAAGCGCGGATTGTACGTGGCGCGGCTAGCGCCGCTCGATCCAGTACTGGATGCCGAACGCGAGGCTCGAGAACGCGACGAGCGGGAACGCCGCCGAGAAGACGGGCGGCCAGTCGTTCAGCACGCCGAGATACGAGAAGAGCTGCTCGATCAGCCAGAACGCGAGGCCGAGCATGGTGCCCGCGAAGATGCGGAAGCCGACGCCGCCCTGCGCGCCGCTGGAACTGCGCGAACGGCAGCGCCAGCAGCATCATCACCAGCACGGCGACCGGGTACAGCACCTTCGACCAGAACGCGATCTCGAAGCGCGACGTCTTCTGCGCGTTGGTGCCGAGCACGCGGATGTTGTCGTAGAGCGTGGACAGCGCGAGGCGCTCCGGCGCCACCTGGTAGACGGTGAGGATCGACGGCTGCAGCACCGACATGCCACGTCCACGACGGGGTCGACGACACTTTCGCCGAGTCGTGGCCGATCTCGGTGACCTTCACCTGCTCGAGATTCCAGCGGCCATCGCCCAGCGAAGCGACCGGATTCGGCGCTGCGCACCGCGGTGAGCCGCAGGTCGCGGTCGAACTCGTAGATGCGCACGCCGACCAGCGTCATGTCGGAGAGCACGGTGCGGATGTTGACGAACGTGAGGTCCTGCTTGAACCAGAAGCCGGACTCGAACTGCTGCGCGACGACGCCGGTGGCGTTGCCCATGGCCGCCGCGCGCACGGTCTGCGCGAGGCGCTCCGCCGGCGGCGCCACGTATTCGCCGGCGAGGAAGGTGGCGATCGCGAGCGGGATGCCGACGCGCATCACCGCCCAGCCGACCTGCGTGATCGAGGCGCCGGACGCGCGCATCACGGTGAACTCGGAATTGGCGACGAGCTGCGAGATCGCGAACAGCGTGCCGATCAGCGCGGCCACCGGGAACAGCTCGTAGATGCGCGACGGGATGTGCAGCGCGACGAACAGCAGCGCGGTGGTCAGCGTGTAGCCGCCCTTGCCGACGTCGCGCATCTCGTTGATGAGGTCGAAGAACGGAAGAGCCCGATCAGCGCGACGAAGATCAGCAGCGTCGACGCACAGGACGTCGCGCCCGATGTAGCGGGTGAGCGTGCGCATCGCGGCGCCTCAGCCGCGCTGCGCCGCCAGCCGAAGAGGCCGGTGATCGAGAGCTGGTGGCGGAACAGCAGGAACACGACCACGAGCGCGATCGCGTGCGGCAGCAGCAGGCCCGAGCCACAGGTCGACCGTGCCCTGCACGATCATGCTCTGCACGATGTTGATGCAGTTGGTGTAGAGCATGTACAGGAACGCCGCGGCGATCAGGTTGAACGAGCGCCCCATCCGCGGGTTCACGTAGGAGAGCGGGATCGCGAGCAGCGTCAGCACGAACGCGAGGATCGGCACGGACAGCCGCCAGAACAGCTCGCGCGCGCTCGCTGCGGCCGTCGGCGATCAGCAGGGCGGCGGTCGGGAATGGCCTTGTTCGACGTCGGCAGCGCGCGCGCCTCCGCGGGCTCGATGCGCCGGCCGAGCTTGTCGAACTCGATCAGGCGGAAGTCGGCCGAACCGGGCTTGCCCTCGTAGCGGCGGCCGTCCTCGAGCACGACGAAGCGGTCGCCGTTGGGCTCCTCGACGAGATGGCCGAGGCGCGCGACCGTGGTGGCGTCCTTGCCGTCGTCGATCGAGTGCAGGAAGACGTTGCGGATGCGGCCGTCGACCGGGTTGATGCTCTCGACGTACACCACGATGCCCGCGCGCCGGAACTCGCGGAACAGGCCGGGCGAGATGATCGCGAGCTCGTCGCGCGACTCGAGCTGGCGCTCGAACTCGATCTTGCGCTGCTCCGCCCACGGCGAGAGGAACAGCGAGAGCAGGACGATCGCGACCAGGAACGGCGCCGAGAACAGCAGGATCGGCTTCAGGCAGGCCGTCAGCGACTGGCCCGAGGTGAACCAGACCACCATCTCGCTGTCGCGGTACCAGCGCGAGAGCGTGAGCAGCACCGTCAGGAACAGCGCGACGGCCAGCAGCAGGTTCAGATAGAACATGGCGTTGAAGCCGATCAACGCCAGCACCCCGTCCGCCGCCACGGCGCCGCCGGCGGCCCGGGCGAGGATCCGGATCACCGATTGGGTGAACAGGATGGCCAGCAGGACGACGAACAGCCCGATCGCCGTAGCGGTGAGCTCCCGTACCAGGCTACGGCGGAAAATCATGACGCCGGGAAAAGTTTTGACTTTTTCGGGAAGTTTTGCCGATAATGCTCGGCAGGCCGTGTAACGCTAACAAAACGCCAAAGCGGGAGACGAGGGAACGCGATGGAATTTACCATAAAAAGCGGAAGCCCCGAGAAGCAGCGCAGCGCTTGCGTTGTAGTCGGGGTGTTCGACAACCGCAAGCTTTCGCTGTCGGCGGAATTGATCGACCGCGCCAGCAATGGCTACATCAGCGAAATCATCCGCCGTGGCGACATGGAGGGCAAGCTCGGTGCGACGCTGCTCCTGCACAACGTCCGCGGCACGCTGGCCGACCGCGTGCTGCTGGTGGGCCTCGGCAAGGAGCGGGACTTCCGCGACCGCGAGTTCCGTTCCGCGATCCGCTCCGCGGTGAAGCTCCTCAACGAGACCGGCAGCTACGAGGCGGTGCTCTACCTCACCGAGGAGAAGGTGAAGCGGCGCGAGGTGGTGTGGCGCGTCGAGCACGCGGTGGTGGTGTCGATGGAAGCGGTGTACCGCTTCGAGCAGATGAAGAGCCAGCCCACCGAGGTGCGCAGGCCGCTGCGCAAGCTCACGCTTTCCGTTCCGCAGCGCTCCGACCTCACCGCCGGCGAGAAGGCCGCGGCGCGCGGTCTCGCGATCTCGCACGGCATGGACCTCGCGCGCGACCTCGGCAACCTGCCGGGCAACGTCTGCACGCCGGCGTACCTCGCTGAGCGCGCGCAGCAGCTCGGCACCGAGTTCCCCGACGTCAAGGTCACCATCCTCGAGCGCAAGGAATGCGAGGAGCTCGGCATGGGCTCGTTCCTGTCGGTAAGCAACGGCAGCGACCAGCCGCCGCGCTTCATCGTCCTGGAGTACATGCAGTCGCAGCGCAAGCAGGCGAAGCCGTGCGTGCTGGTCGGCAAGGGCATCACGTTCGACACCGGCGGCATCTCGCTCAAGCCCGGTCTCGACATGGACCAGATGAAGTTCGACATGTGCGGCGCGGCGTCCGTGCTCGGCACGTTCCGCGCCATCGCGGAGATGAAGGCGCAGGTCAACGTGGTCGGCCTCGTGCCGGCGTGCGAGAACATGCCGTCGGGACGCGCCACCAAGCCCGGCGACATCGTCACGAGCATGTCGGGCCAGACGATCGAGGTGCTCAACACCGACGCCGAGGGCCGCCTCATCCTCGCCGATGCGCTCACCTATGCGGAGCGCTACGAGCCCGAGGCGGTGGTCGACATCGCGACGCTCACCGGCGCGATGGTCATCGCGCTCGGCCACGTGGCGAGCGGGCTCTTCTCCAACAACGAGACGCTGGCGCGCACGCTGATCGCCGCCGGTGACGAGTCGTACGATCGCGCGTGGCAGATGCCGATGTGGGAGGATTACCAGGAAGGCCTCGCGTCCAACTTCGCGGACTTCGCGAACATCGCGGGTCGCGCGGGCGGCAGCATCACGGCGGCGTGCTTCCTTTCGCGATTCACCAAGAAATACGAATGGGCGCACCTCGACATCGCCGGCACCGCGTGGAAGGAAGGCAAGGAAAAGGGCGCCACCGGCCGGCCGGTGCCGCTCCTCACCACGTGGCTGCTCGCGCAGGAAAGCGCGGCGGTATAGGCGGCTGCGGCCGGCGGCGCACCGCGAACGCATGACGACCATCGACTTCTACACGCGCGCGCCCGACCGCCTCGCGGTGGCCGCGCGCCTGGTCGCGAAAGCGGTGGCCGCCCACGGCAGCGTGCGCGTGCTCACGCCCGATGCGCAAACCACCGATGCGCTCGACCGCCTGCTGTGGGTCGTGCCGGCCACCGGCTTCCTGCCGCATTGCCGGATGGACAGCCCGCTGGCGGCGGACACGCCGGCGTGGATCGATCATCGCCTCGAGCACACGGGGCCTGCCGCCGTGCTGGTGAACCTGCACGACGACCCGCCGCCCTTCTTCAGTCGCTTCGAGCGCCTCGCCGAGATCGTGGGCATCGAGGATGCGGCCGCTGCGCGCGAGCGTTATCGTTTCTATCGCGAACGCGGCTACGAGCTGCGCACGCACGACTTGAGCGAGCGGACCTAGCCCATGCCCACCGCGCGCGAATTGCTGGAGCAGGCCGACGCGCTGATGCGCCGCAACCGCACCGCAATGAGCGACGACATCCCGGTGCTCACGGAAGCGGTGTCGCCGCGGCCGACGTTTCGCGTGCCGCTGCGACCGTCGCCCGAATCGCCGCCGCCGGTCGTGGAGGAAGCGCCCGAAGAGATCCCGACGCTGACCGAGAAGGCGGCGGCGGCCGAGCGGTCCGCGGACTCGATCGCCGCGGAAGGCGAGCCATCCGACTGGCTCGACTTCGACGAAGGCGAGCCGTCGATCACCGGCCAGGCTCCCGATTCCATCATCCAGGTGCCGAAGGTGTCCGCCGAGGACGCGCGCGACGACACCGCCGACGAGGAAGCGCCGCCGCACGCGGAAGCGATCGAGCTCAAGCCGGCGGCGGAAGCCGGATTCGACGAGGAGTTTTCCGGCGCAGTGGAGGCGGAGGCTGAGGTGGCAGCCGCACGCGCGCCGCTCGACGAAGCAGCGGAGCTTGCACCGGCACCGGAACCCGTCGCAGAAGCGCCGGAGCACGAGCGCTCGGCTGCGTTCGTCGAGGAAGCGCCGCCGGCGACGCCGGAGGTCGTGGAGCCGAGCGTCGTTGCGCCAGCGGCGCCCGAGGAGCCGACGCCGCTTGCGGCGCGACTCGAATCGTTCCCGCACGAAATGCTGCCGCCGGAGGTGGCCCCGCTGCCAATGGCCGCGGAAACGGAGATCGTGTTCGAGTCGCCGACTTCGGCGGCCTGGAACGTCGAGGCCGCGCTGTCCGCGCCGGAGACGGAAGCGCCGCCCCAGGTCGTCGAGGTTTCGATGGCAGCGGCGCCCGCTGTCGAGGAACGCGAGGACGACACGTTCCCTTCCGCCGACGCGATCGACGTCGTGCCGCCGCCGGAACCGTCGGCGACCGAGCCGGTATCACTCGCACCATCACCCGCCGAGGCGCTGGGCGTTGCGCCCGCGCCGGCGGCACCGGCGGCCGCGCCCGACGACGCCCGCTGGGATGCGATCGCCGAGGAGATCCGGATGCAGGTGCTGCAGCGGATCGACCTGTTCACCGACACGGGCCTGCGCGAGCAGCTCGGCCGACGGCTGCAGCCGATCGTCGACCGCGCGAGCGCCGATCTGGTCGCCACGATCAATCAGCACGTCGGCGAGCTGCTGCGCGCGTACGTCGCGGAGGCGATCGAGCGCGAGATCGACAGCTGGCGCAAGAACCACTAGCGCCACGCTTTCCCGCTTCCGCTCGACCGCTGCTCGGGATCGTCGCGCAGCCTCGGGGTTGACGTCCTCGCAAGCCCGCGTGCTAGACTGCCCGCCATGAAGTCGCTTCCGTCCGCCCGACGCTCGTCGCTTGCAGCGCGCCCCGCGCGTTCATACGCGTTTGCGTTCTCTTTCTGGTACCTGCAGCCAGAGGGGCGCACGCGACCGTAGACTTCCCATCACCAGCAACACGGAATCCACGAACCGGGCGGCCCCAAAAGGGTCGCCCGGTTCGTTTTTGCGTGTCCCATTTCCCTTGCAAGGAGAGCGCCATGATCGTCGTGATGCAACCCGGTGCCGGCGATGCCGCGATCGCCGCCGTCGAGCAACGGATACGCGCGGAAGGGATCGCCGTCCACGTCTCGCGCGGCATCGAGCGCACGCTGATCGGCGCCATCGGCGACGCGCGCACGCTCGCGCCGGCGACGTTCGAGACGCTGCCCGGCGTGGAGCGGGCGCTGCACATCGGCAAGCCGTACAAGCTCGTCGCGCGCGAGTGGCACCGGGCGAGCTCCGTGGTGAACGTGCGCGGCATCCCGATCGGCGGCGCGGCGGTGCAGGTGATCGCCGGACCCTGTTCGGTGGAAACCGAACCGCAGATGCGCGCCGCGGCCGATGCGGTCGCCGCCGGCGGCGCGACGATGATGCGCGGGGGCGCGTTCAAGCCGCGCACGAGTCCCTACGCGTTCCAGGGCGCCGGTGTGGATGGGCTCAGGCTGCTGAAGGACGCAGCCGCGCGCCACGACCTGCCGGTCGTCACCGAGCTCATGGACGTGCGCATGCTGGACACCTTCCTGCGCGAAGGGGTCGACGCGATCCAGATCGGCACCCGCAACATGCAGAACTTCGATCTGCTGAAGGAAGTGGGACGGGTGGACGTGCCGGTGGTGCTCAAGCGCGGCATGAGCGCCACCATTTCCGAGTGGCTGATGGCCGCCGAATACGTCGCGGCCGGCGGCAACCACCGGATCGTGCTGTGCGAGCGCGGCATCCGCACGTTCGAGACTGCGTATCGCAACGTGCTCGACGTCACCGCGATCGCGGTGCTGAAGCGCGAGACGCATCTGCCGGTGATCGTCGATCCGTCGCACGCGGGAGGCAAGGCGTGGATGGTGCCGGCGCTCGCCTGCGCGGCCGTCGCCGCCGGCGCGGACGGCCTGCTGGTGGAGGCCCATCCGAATCCGCCCGCGGCATGGTGCGATGCCGACCAGGCGCTGACGCCCGCCGAATTCTCCGCGCTGATGCGCAAGCTCGGCGCAGTGGCGGCAGCGGTGGGGCGCACGCTGCCGGTGCCGCGCGCGGCGCCCGATCCGCGGATGGCCCGCGAGTTCGCGGTTGCCTGACGCGCCATGCGCCGGGCCGGGCCGCCGCGATCCGCTATAATTTTTGTCTTTTGCAAGGCTGCCCGCGTTCACGAGGCGCGGCACGACCATGGAACTCGCCAAGAGCTTCGAACCCCGCGCCATCGAGGCGAAGTGGTACCCGTTCTGGGAATCGCACGGCATGTTTCGCCCGTCGGGCAAGGCCGACGCCAGGCCGTTCTGCATCCAGCTGCCGCCGCCGAACGTCACCGGCACGCTGCACATGGGGCACGCGTTCCAGCAGACGCTGATGGACCTCATGATCCGCTACCACCGGATGCGCGGCGACAACACGCTGTGGCAGGTGGGCACCGATCACGCCGGCATCGCCACCCAGATCGTGGTCGAGCAGCAGCTGAAGGCGAAGGGCCAGTCGCGGCACGATCTCGGGCGCGCGAAGTTCGTCGAGCGCGTGTGGGCGTGGAAGGAGGAGTCGGGCTCCGCCATCACGCAGCAGATGCGCCGCCTCGGCACCTCGGCCGACTGGTCGCGCGAGCGCTTCACGATGGACGACGGCCTGTCCGCCGCCGTGCTCGAGACCTTCGTGCGTCTGTACGACGACGGCCTCATCTATCGCGGCAAGCGCCTCGTGAACTGGGACCCGACGCTCGGCACCGCGGTGTCCGACCTCGAGGTCGACAGCGAGGAGGAGCAGGGCAAGCTCTGGCAGATCCGGTATCCCTTCGCGGACGGCAGCGACTCCGTGGTGGTGGCCACCACGCGACCGGAAACGATGCTGGGCGACATGGCGGTGGCGGTGAATCCGGCCGACGAACGCTACGCGGGCCTGATCGGCAGGCAGGTGACGCTGCCGCTCACCGGCCGCACGATCCCGATCATCGCCGACGATTACGTCGACCGCGAGTTCGGCACCGGCGCGGTGAAGATCACGCCCGCGCACGACTTCAACGACTGGCAGATCGGCCAGCGCCACGGTCTCGCGCCGCTGCCGATCCTCGACCTCGACCGCGAAGGTCAACGACAACGCACCGGAAAAGTATCGCGGCCTCGATCGCTACGTCGCGCGCCAGGCGGTGCTCGCCGATCTCGCCGCCGCCGGGCTCCTGGTGTCGGAGAAGGCGCACACGATGGTCGTGCCGCGCTGCGGCCGTACCGGCGAAGTGGTCGAGCCCATGCTGACGGACCAGTGGTTCGTCGACATGCGCAAGCCCGCGCCGGCGACGCATCCGTTCTTCCCCGGCAAGTCGATCCAGGACCTGTGCCTCGCGGCGGTCAGCGACGCCGGCCTGCCGGCGGGCGCGCCGGGCACCGGCGAGAACGTCAGGTTCGTGCCGAGCGAGTGGATCTCGACGTACTACAACTGGATCAACAACATCCAGGACTGGTGCATCTCCCGCCAGTTGTGGTGGGGCCACCAGATTCCCGCGTGGTACGACGAGTCCGGCAACGTGTACGTGGCGCGCGACGAGGCCGCCGCGCGCAAGGCCGCCACCGCGAAGCTCGGTCGCGAACCGAAGTCGTTCGTCCGCGACGACGACGTGCTCGACACGTGGTTCTCCTCCGCGCTTTGGTGCCATTCCACGCTCGGCTGGCCGGCGAACACGCCGGAGCTCTCCACCTTCCTGCCGTCGTCGGTGCTGGTCACCGGCTTCGACATCATCTTCTTCTGGGTCGCGCGCATGATCATGACGACGACCTACTTCACCGGCCACGTGCCGTTCCGCGACGTCTACATCAATGCCATCGTCCGCGACGAGGAAGGGCAGAAGATGTCGAAGTCGAAGGGCAACGTGCTCGACCCGCTCGACCTCATCGACGGCGTGGACGTCGAGACCCTGGTGACCAAGGCCACCAGCAACATGATGGACCCGCGGCAGGCCGAGAAGATCGCGCAGCGCACGCGCCGGAACTACCCCGAGGGCATCCCGGCGTTCGGCGCCGATGCCGTGCGCTTCACGTTCGCGTCGCTCGCCACGTTCAACCGCACGCTCAACTTCGACCTGAACCGCTGCGAGGGCTATCGCAACTTCTGCAACAAGCTGTGGAACGCGACGCGCTTCGTGCTGATGAACCTCGAGGGCAAGGACTGCGGGCAGGACGACGCGCAGCCGAAGACTCTCTCGTTCGTCGATCGCTGGCTCCTGGGCCGGCTGCAGCAGGCGAAGCACGACATCGCCGCCGGCATCGACCAGTATCGCTTCGACCTCGCGGCCAAGGCGCTGTACGAGTTCGTGTGGGACGAGTATCTGCGACTGGTACGTCGAGCTCGCCAAGGTGCAGATGGCCGATGCCGACACGGCCGGCGACGCGGCCGCGGCGCGCGGCACGCGCTCGGTGCTGGTGCGCGAGCTCGAGGCCACGCTGCGCCTCGCGCATCCGTTCGTGCCGTTCATCACGGAGGAGCTGTGGCAGTCGGTGGCGCCCCTCGCGGGCAAGCGCGGCGACTCGATCTCGACTGCAGCCGTTCCCGAAGGCGAACTTCGACGCGCGTCGATGCCGCCGCCAATGCGAAGATGGACACGCTCAAGGCCATCGTCAATGCGTGCCGCGGCTTGCGCGGCGAGATGAAGGTGTCTCCCGACAAGCGGCCGCCGCTGTTCGTCGCCGGCGACGCCGCGGTGCTGGCCGAGCTCACGCGCTACGTGAAGCCGCTGGCCAAGGTCTCCGACGTGCGCGTGGTCGACGAGCTGCCGTCCTCCGATGCGCCGGTGGACATCGTCGGCGAGTTCCGGCTGATGCTGCACATCGAAGTCGATCCTGGCCGCCGAGCGCGAGCGGATCGGCAAGGAAAAATCGCGCGTACGAAGGCGAGATCGGCAAGGCGCGCGCCAAGCTCGGCAACGACTCGTTCGTCGCCCGCGCGCCGGCCGCCGTGGTCGAGCAGGAGCGCGCGCGGCTCGCGGCCTTCGAGGCCACGCTGGCGAAGCTCGACCAGCAATACCAGCGACTCGGCGGCTGATGCCCGAAGCGGCGCCACCCGTCGCGCCGGCGCTCGCGCCGCGCGCGGCGCGGAGCCGGTTGCGGTTCGGCGTCGTGGTGACGGCGGCCGCGTTCATCGTCCTCTGGTTCGGCTTCCTGGACCTGCGCGGTCTCTACTTTCCCGACGAGGGCCGCTACGCGGAGATCCCGCGCGAGATGCTCGCGAGCGGCGACTTCGTCACGCCGCGACTCAACGGCTTTCCCTACTTCGAGAAGCCGCCGCTGCAGTACTGGCTGACGGCGGCGGTGTTCGCGGTCGCCGGCGAGGACGAGGGCGCGGCGCGTTTCATTCCCGCCCTCGCGGGGCTCGCGGGCGTGCTCGCCGTGCTCGGCACCGTGCGGAAGACTCGCGGGCCGGCGCGCGGGCTGGATGGCGGGAGCCGTGATGGCGTCCAGCGTCGGCTACTTCCTTTCGGCGCAGTTCGTCACGCTCGACATGCTGCTCACCGGGCTCCTGACCTGCGCGCTGTGCGCGTTCCTGCTCGCGCAGGACGCGCGCACGACGGCGGCGGACCATCGCCGCTGGATGCTGGTCGCGTGGGCCCTGTGCGGCCTCGCGGTGCTGACCAAGGGGCTCGTTGGCCTCGCGCTGCCGATGCTCGCGATCGCGGCGTACGTCGTCGTGGCGCCGCGATTTCGCACTGCTGCGCCGCCTCGAGATCGTGCGCGGCATGCTCGTGCTGCTGGCCATCACGGTGCCGTGGTTCGCGCTCGTGCAGATGCGCAATCCCGGATTCGCCGAGTTCTTCTTCGTGCGCGAGCACTGGCAGCGCTTCACGCAGCCGGGACATCGCCGGCCCGGCCCGCTTTGGTATTTCGTGCCGATCGCCATCGCGTTCCTGACGCCGTGGCTGCCCGCACTCGTGGCCGCACGCCGCGGCGGGACCGGGCGCGCCGCGTTCTCGGCGACCCGGTTCGCGTGGTGCTGGGCGGCGGTCATCCTCGTGTTCTTCAGCGTGTCGTCGTCGAAGCTGCCGGCGTACATCCTGCCGGCGATGGGCGGGGTCGCGATCGCGGGCGGCATCGCGCTCGCGCGCGACGTCGCGGGCGCGGTGCGCATCACGGCGTGGTCGACGATCGCGCTCGGCGTGGCGGTCGCGGCGCTGGCGCTGGCCGGCCGCGGACTGGTTGAAGGCGGAGATGCTGCAGGATATCGTACGCAGAGAGCGCGGTGTGGCTGGTGGCGCGCTGGCGCCCTGCTGGCGGCGACCGGCCTCTTCGCGTTGTGGGCGCTGCGCCGCGGCCGGCGCCTGCGCGCGCTCGCCGTCCTCGTGCTCGGCATGCTCGCGGCCTGCCAGGCGGGCGTGGTGCTGGCCTGGCGCATCGACGCCTACTTCTCCGCCGAGCGCGTGCTTGCGCGTCGTCACGCGGCGGCGTGCGTCCCTTCCGGACGGATCTTCCGTTCTACAGCGTCGACCTGTTCGACCAGACGGTGCCGTTCTACCTCGGGCGCACCGTGACGCTCGTCAAGGAGCAGGGCGAGGTCGACTGGGGCATCGCCGCTGGCGCCGCAGAATTTCATCGCAGGACATCGCGACGTTCGCGCAGCGCTGGCGCGACGGCGGACGATGCCTACGCGATCATGCGCACCGCCACCTACGAGTGGCTGCGGCAGACCGGCTTGCCGATGCGCTTCGTCGCCAGCGACGGCGGCGCGTGGTCGTGTCCGGCGCTTCTAGTCGATCCGCGCGAGATACGCGGTCACTTCCTCGCGGTCGTGGTAGAGCTGGCGCATGCGCAGCGTGTGCCGGAGGCCCGTTGCCGCGCAGGATCTCGCGCGATCCGCTGCTCGCAGCGGCGCACCTCGTCGTAGCGCTTCTTCATCGGCAGCTTGAGATTGAAGATCGCGCGCCGCGCGGCGCCGTCGGCGATCCAGCGCGCGACGAGCTCCGCGATGCGGATCGGCTGCTCGACGATGTCGCACACGAGCCAGTCCACCGGCCGCCGCGGCCGCCAGCGCAGTCCGTCCTCGCGCAGGTGCGTGACGAGCGCGTCGCCGGCGACGGCGCCCTTGAGCGGGCCGTTGTCGACCGCGGTGACGCTGATGCCCGCGCTGCGCGAGCTGCCAGGTCCAGCCGCCCGGCGCGGCGCCCGAGATCGACCGCGCGCATCCCGGGACGCAGCAAGCGTCGGCTCCTCGCTCGCCCAGGAACGTCGCGAACGCTTCGGCGAGCTTGAGCGTCGAGCGCGACGGCGCGCCGCGGCGGCATGCGCAGGCGCGGAATGCCGAGCGGCCACTCGCCATGCGTGCGCGACGCTGGTGCCGACGTAGGCGGTGGCGCCGTCGAGCAGGAACACGTGCAGGCGCCGCGCCGCGTCCGGCGTCGAGCGCGGCCGCGCTCGCGCAGGGTCGCCTTCGATGCGCGCGGCCAGCGCGCGGGCGAGCGGTCGAGAGCGCCTTGCCTTCGTTGGTGTCGGGATACTCGATCCACGCGCTGCGCCACGGCGGCGTGGCGCGTCGCGCCGGCGATCGCCGCCAGGAGCGGGGTGACGCGGTCGGCGCGTGCGCGCGCGCGGTCGCCGTGCGGCAGCAGCGCGAACGGTCCGTGACCGACGAAGACGCTGCGCGCGAAGATCGGCGGCGCCGCTGCGCGCGGCCCGTTCGCCAGCGCGTCGGGATCGATCCGCTCCGCGTGCGCGATCACGTAGGCGGCGCCGGGACGGCGCGCGATGTCGAGCGCGACGCCGGCGTGCGCGGCGAGGCGCCGCAGGTCGGCGGCGGCCTCGTCCTCGAAACCGGCGCGGCAATACGCGACGACGCGCAGGCCGCATCGTCGCGCCGCCAGCGACCCGGGCCGGCCGGCTCAGGCGCCCTGCGGTTTCCGGCGCCTTGCGCTTCATCAGCAGCGCGGGGACGGGGCGCGACTTGCCGCGCGCGATGGCCGTGCGCGGCGTGGCCATGCACCAGCGCCGACGTGGCCTGGATGTCCATCGCGGCCGTCGCGTGCGGGCAACGGCTGGTCGGGATTGCGCGCGTACGCTTCCTCGCGCTCCTGCTCGCGGGTGCTGCGCGGCGGCGCTGTCGCCGCGCGCGGCGGTGTCGCGCGCCAGCGCCGGTCGCTCGCGGCGCGCGCTCGGCGCGGCACCTCGCGCGGCTCGCGCGCGTGCGTCGTGCTCGCGCGATGCGCGGCGCACGCGAGAACGGGTCGGCTCGCGGACGATCGGATCGAATCCGTCGAGCGTCGCTCGGCGCGATCTTCTTCTTCAGCAGGCGCTCGATGTCGGCGAGGTACTTCTCCTCGTCGGGCGCGACGAACGAAATCGCCTCGCCGGTGGCGCCCGCGCGGCCGGTGCGGCCGATGCGGTGGATGTAGTCCTCGGGCACGTGCGGCAGCTCGTAGTTGACGACGAGCGGCAGGTCGTCGACGTCGAGGCCGCGCGCGGCGACGTCGGTGGCGACCAGCACCTCGAGCTTGCCTTCCTTGAACGCGTCGAGCGCCTCGATGCGCGCGCCCTGCGTCTTGTCGCCGTGGATGGCGGAGGTCTCGAGTCCATCCTTCTCGAGCTGCCGGGCGAGGCGCGACGCGCCGTGCTTGGTGCGCACGAAGCACAGCACCTGCCGCAGGCCGCGCGACTTCACGATGTGCGCGAGCAGCGCGCGCTTGCCGTCCTGCGGGCACCTTGTAGACGCTCTGCGTGACGGTGTCGGCCGCGGTGTTGCGGCGCGCGACTTCGATCAGCTCCGGCGCGTTCAGGAGCTGGTCGGCGAGCCGCTTGATCTCGGTGGAGAACGTCGCGGAGAAGAGCAGGTTCTGGCGCTTCGCGGTGACCGGCAGCAGCGCCATGATCCGCTTGATGTCGGGGATGAAGCCCATGTCGAGCATGCGGTCGGCCTCGTCGAGCACGAAGATCTCGACCTGCGACAGGTTCACGCTCTTCTGCTCGATGTGGTCGAGCAGGCGGCCCGGCGTGGCGACGAGGATCTCGACGCCCGCGCGGACGATCGGCAGCTGCTGCTTGATGTCGACGCCGCCGAACACGCAGGTGGAGCGCAGGCCGGTGTACTTGCCGTATTCCTTGATCGCTTCCTCGACCTGGATCGCGAGCTCGCGCGTCGGCGCGAGGATCAGCGCGCGCACCGGATGGCGGGCGGGCGACGGGCTGGCGTTGGCCTGCGGCTGCAGGCGCTGCAGGATCGGGCAGGCCGAAGCCGGCGGTCTTGCCGGTGCCGGTCTGGGCGCCGCCCATGACGTCGCGGCCGGCGAGGACGACGGGAATGGCCTGCGCCTGGATCGGGGTGGGTGTGGTGTAGCCGCTCTCGGCGACGGCCCGCAGGATTTCCGGGCTCAAGCCGAGCTCTTCGAAGCTCGAGGCACTCATGAAATACTCCTGGCGCGGCCTACCGCGGGTTGCGCGGCTTCCGGTCCAGGCAGCGTTGAATGACGTTGCGAGGATTGCGCGGCGGCCGAGGCGTCCCTGGCGGTGCTTGCCGGAGCCTCCGGACCTGCGCGGGTGGGCGGTGACCGGAACGGCCGCCCGAAGCGTCATTGTAGCCTAAGTCGTGGATTTTTCAAAATTTTCGTGGCGCTGGCCCGGTCTTGCGTCGTATAATCAAAGGCTTTTGTTGCGCCGCACCCGGTTACACGCCGGGTACCTTTCGAGCGGCCGGCCAGAATGGAACCCATGACGCCTACCCGCCCCGACCTCCGCAACATCGCGATCATCGCCCACGTCGACCACGGCAAGACCACGCTGGTCGACAAGCTGCTCGTGCAGGCCGGCACGTTCGCCAAGCACCAGCACATCGCCGAGCGGATGATGGACAGCAACGACATCGAGCGCGAGCGCGGCATCACCATCCTCGCCAAGAACTGCTCGATCGACTACGGCGACCACCACATCAACATCGTCGACACGCCGGGCCATGCGGACTTCGGCGGCGAGGTCGAGCGCGTGCTCGGCATGGTCGACGGCGTGCTGCTGCTGGTCGACGCGGTCGAAGGGCCGATGCCGCAGACGCGCTTCGTCACGCATGAAGGCGCTGCAGCAGGGATTGAAGCCGATCGTGGTCGTGAACAAGGTCGACCGCCCGGGCGCGCGTCCCGAGTGGGTCGTCAACGCAGACGTTCGAGCTCTTCGACAAGCTGGGCGCCACCGACGACCAGCTCGACTTCCCGGTCGTGTACGCGTCCGCGCTGAACGGCTGGGCGACGCTCGACGTCAAGGTCGCGAAGAGCGGCGAGCCGGGCGCCGACGGCATCGATGCGGCCGCTGTTCGAGACGATCCTCGCGGCGGTGCCGGAGCCCGCGGGCGACGTCGACGGCCCGCTGCAGTTCCAGGTGAGCGCGCTCGACTACTCGAGCTACCTCGGGCGCCTCGGCATCGGCCGCATCCGCCGCGGCAAGCTCAAGCCGGGCCAGGAAGTCGCGGTGCCTCAACGGGCCGCTCGCCGAAGGGCGAGGTCCCGAAGAAGGCGAAGATCGTGCACCGTGCTCGGCTTCCCGGCCTCGAGCGCGCGCCGGTCGACGAAGCGCAGGCCGGCGACATCGTGCTCGTCACCGGCGTCGACGACCTCGTCGATCGGCACCACGCTGGCGGCGCGTCGACGCGCCCGAGGCGCTGCCGCCGATCCAGGTCGACGAGCCGACGCTGTCGATGTACTTCCAGGTCAACACGTCGCCGCTCGCGGGCCGCGAGGGCAAGTACGTGACGTCGCGCAACCTGCGCGAGCGGCTCGCAGACGCGAACTGCTCACCAACATGGCCCTGCGGGTCGACGACACCGGCGACACCGACGCCTTCCTGGTGTCGGGCCGCGGCGAGCTGCATCTCACGATCCTCATCGAGAACATGCGCCGCGAAGGCTTCGAGCTCGCGGTGTCGCGGCCGCGCGTCGTGATGCGCGAGATCGGCGGCGTGACGTGCGAGCCGTACGAGTCGCTGTCGGTCGACGTCGAGGAAGGCGCACCAGGGCGCGGTGATGGAAGCGCTCGGCACGCGCCGCGCCGACCTCACGCACATGGAATCCGACGGCCACGGCCGCACGCGCCTCGAGTACCGCGTGCCGGCGCGCGGCCTCATCGGCTTCCAGGGCGAGTTCATGAACCTCACGCGCGGCACGGGGCTCATGAGCCACGTGTTCGACAACTACGCGCCGGTGAAGGGCGACATTCCCGAGCGCCGCAACGGCGTGCTGATTTCCGCCGAGGACGGCCCCGCGGTCGCGTACGCGCTGTGGAAGCTGCAGGATCGCGGCCGCATGTTCGTGTCGCCGGGCGAGATGCTGTACGAGGGCATGGTCATCGGCATCCACAGCCGCGACAACGATCTCGTGGTCAATCCGATCAAGGGCAAGCAGCTCACCAACGTGCGCGCCTCCGGCACCGACGAAGCGGTGCGGCTGGTGCCGCCGATCGAGCTCACGCTCGAGTACGCGGTGGAGTTCATCGCCGACGACGAGCTGGTCGAGGTGACGCCGAAGTCGATCCGCATCCGCAAGCGCTTCCTCAAGGAGCACGAGCGCAAGAAGGCGAGCCGCGAGGCGGCGTATCCGAATGGCGCCGTCCGAAGTGCTGCCGGAGCGCATCGCCGATGCTGCGCGCCGTCCTCTTCGACCTCGACGACACGCTGATCGACCACCGGCACGCCGCCACGCGGCGATGACCGGCGTGCGCGAGCGCTTTCCCGCGTTCCGCGCGCGTGCCGCTCGACGAGCTGGCCGCCGAGCACCAGCGCATCCTCGAGCTTCTGCATTCCGAGGTGGCGCTCGGCGCCCGCGCCGTCGCCGATGCGCGGATCGAGCGCTATCGCCGCCTGTTCGCCTTCGTCGGCGACGAGGGCGCGCCACGCGCCGGCCGCGGCGGAGCTGCATCGCCGCGCTGTACCAGGCGAACCGGTGCCGCGTGGACGGTGCGCTCGAAGCTCGTGACGCTGCTGCGGCGCTCCGTGCGCGATCGCGGTGGTCACCAACAACACGGTGGCCGAGCAGACCGAGAAGCTCGCGACGTTCGGCTTCGCGTCGCTCGTCGACGCGCTCGTGACGTCGGAGGAAATCGGCGCCGCGAAGCCCGACGGCGCGCATCTTCGCCGCGGCGCTCGCGCGCGTCGATTGCGCGCCGACGGACGCCGTGATGGTCGGCGACTCGTGGCGTGCACGACGTCGAAGGCGCGCGCGGCGCGGGCATCGCCGCGGTGTGGCTCAACCGCGACGGCGCCGCCGCGCGCCGGACCCGTCGGTGGCGGCAGTTGCGCAGCCTGCTTCCCGCCGAGGACGCGGCAGCGCGCAGTCGCGGGCGCCTGACCGCCTGCCGGCGGAGTCGCCTATGATCCGGCCGCCATGGCCGACTCCCCGACGCTGACCGCGGACCTCGCGGCGTCGTTCGCGCGGACCGCGCTCGCCAACGTCGTGCGCGAGTATCCGAATCAAGCCCGACCACGTGCTGGCGAGCGCGCACGACCTGCGCACGCCGCGCGACCTGCATCCCGCGTTCCACGGCAGCTACGACTGGCATTCGTGCGTGCACATGCACTGGCTGCTGGCGCGCGTGCGCCGGCTGCTGCCCGGCCTGCCGCAGCGCGCCGCAATCGCCGCCGTGTTCGACCGGCACCTCACCGACGGCGAACATCGCGGTGGAATGCGCGTATTTCGCGCGGCCCGAAGCCGCGCACGTTCGAGCGCACGTACGGCTGGTCGTGGCTCCTCGAGCTGGCGCACGGAATTGCGGCGAACGCCGGATCCGGACGCGCGCCGCTGGGCCAGCCGCGCTCGCGCCGCTGGCGGAGGTCATCGTCGCGCGCTATCGCGACTACCTGCCGCGCCAGCGCTATCCGTTGCGGCAGGGCCTGCATCCCAACAGCGCGTTCGGCCTCGCGTTCGCGCTGGACTACGCGCTCGAGGCGGACGACGACGACGTTCGCGCGACTTGTGCCGTGCCACCGCGCTGCGCTGGTTCGGCGACGATCGCGAAGCGCCGGCCGCCTGGGAGCCGTCGGGTGCGGATTTCCTGTCGCCTCGCTTGATGGAGGCCGATCTCATGCGGCGCGTCCTTGCCCTGCCGCACGATTCGCGGCGTGGCTCGACGGATTTCCTGCCGGGCGTCATGGCGCAGGCGACCCGCGCGCTCTTCCGCCGGTCGTCGTCGACGATCGCGCCGACCCGCTGCTCGTTCATCTCGACGGCCTCAATCTGTCGCGCGCGTGGTGCCTGCACGGGCATTGCCGGCGCGCTGCCGGACGGGACGATGCGCGACGCGAACCTCTGCGGCCAGTCGCGGCCGAGCGCCACCGTCGCGGCCGGCCTCGCGGGGCTCGCAAGCGGCGATTACGTCGGCGAGCACTGGCTCGCCACGTTCGCGGCGCTGGCGCTGACGGCCGGAGTCGCCCGCGTGCGACGAACGGCTCGCGCGCTGCTAGACTTTGCACGCATGCAGATCGACATGCTCGTCCTCGCTCGTCATCGCCGATGCTGCTCGTGCTGGTCGTGCTCGCCGGCGCGGTGCTGCTGCGCGTGTCCGGGCTCGCCCGTCTCGCGGCGAGGAGGAGGCGCGCAGCGCGATCCGCGATGCGGCGGAACTGCGCACGCGCCTCGAGGCGCTCGACCACGCAGGTCGCGCACGTCGAGCGCGACGTGCGGCAGGATCTCGCCAACACGCGCGCGGAG
Organism: uncultured beta proteobacterium; assembly: GCA_963725735.1. Lineage (GTDB taxonomy): Bacteria > Pseudomonadota > Gammaproteobacteria > Burkholderiales > Casimicrobiaceae > VBCG01. The sequence goes on from CAVRZM010000008.1 coordinate 264,889, forward strand.
CAGGGCCATGCGGCCACCGGCCTGCGCACGCGAAGTCGGCGGCGCGCTCGGCCGCTTCCGCGACGCGACGCAGCAGCAGCTCACCGACATGGCCACGCTGCAGCAGCGGCAGCTGGCCTGCGTTCGGCGCGGATCTCGGCCAAGCTCACGCAGTCGCAACGAGCAGCGTCTCGACGCGGTGCGCGTGACCGTCGAGCAGCGTCTCGACGCCCTGCGCGTCGACAACACGGCCAAGCTCGAGCAGATGCGCGCGACGGTCGACGAGAAGCTGCAGGCCACGCTCGAGCAGCGGCTCGGCGAATCGTTCAAGATCGTGTCCGATCGCCTGGAGCAGGTGCATCGCGGGCTGGGCGAGATGCAGTCGCTCGCGACCGGGGTGGGCGACCTGAAGCGCGTGCTCGCGAACGTCAAGACGCGCGGCATGTGGGGCGAAGTGCAGCTCGCGGCGCTGCTCTCCGAAGTGCTGACGCCGCAGCAGTACGCGACGAACGTCGAGACGGTGCCCGGCAGCGACCAGCGCGTCGAGTTCGCGATCCGCCTGCCGGGGCGCGGCAGACGACGGCGTCCCGTGCTGGCTGCCCGTCGACGCCAAGTTCCCGCTCGAGGAGTGGCAGCGCCTGCAGGACGCACTGGAACGCGCGGACCTCGCGGCGGCGGACGCGGCGCGCAAGGCGCTCGCCGATCACCTGCGCGGCGAGGCCGAAACGATCCGCGCGTCGTACATCGCGTCGCCGCACACCACCGACTTCGCGATCCTGTTCGTGCCTACCGAGGGCCTCTACGCGGAGATGATGGCGCGCGCCGGGTTCGCGAGGCGCTGCAGCACGACTATCGCGTCGTGCTGTGCGGGCCCGACCAACTTCCTGGCGCTGCTCAACAGCCTGCAGATGGGCTTTCGCACGCTCGCGATCGAGCAGCGCTCGAGCGAGGTGTGGCGCGTGCTCGGCGCGGTGAAGACGGAGTTCGCGAAGTTCGGCGAGGTCATCGCGAAAGCGCAAGGAAGAAGCTCGACCAGGCGAGCAAGACGCTCGACGAGACGCGGCGTGCGCAGCCGCGCGATCTCGCGCCAGCTGCGCGACGTCGAGGCGATGCCCGACGACGATGCGCAGCGCCTGCTCGGGATCGTCGCTGCTGCTCGACAGCGACGACGGGCCGGTCGAGGATTCCAAGTAGCGCGGGCGATCGATGTTCACCGGCGTTGCGACGCTGGCGCCAGCAGCGCATCCTGCAAGACGCAGGCCATTCCCGAAGGCCTGTGGCGGGACGCGCTGGAGTCGCTGCCGTTCCTCGCGATCTACACCGACCACGAGATCGCGCGCCTGCGCGACAAGGTGGTGCTGTTCCTCGACGCGAAGAGCATCGTCGGCGCGCGCGGGCACGACGTGACGCCGCGCCAGCGCGTGGTCATCGCGCTGCAGGCCTGCGTGCTGGTGCTGAACCTCGACCTCGGGTACTACGACGGCTGGGAGAACGTGATCGTCTACCCCGACGAGTTCGTGCCGGGCTGGGAGTGGGAGGACGAGGCGGGCGTCGTGCACACCAACGACGAGCCGCTCGCGGGCGAGGCGATGCCGCACGGGCCGGTGATCCTGTCGTGGGCCGATGTCGAGGCGAGCCAGGACTGGGACACGTCGGGCATGAACCTCGCGATCCACGAGTTCGCGCACAAGCTCGACATGCGCAACGGCGCGGCGAACGGCTGCCCGCCGCTGCCGGCGGAGATGCCGCCGCACGTATGGAAGAGGACGATGCTCGCGGCCTACGAGCACTTCCAGAAGCGGGTGGACCGCGGCGACCGCACGGCGATCGATCCGTATGCGGCGGAGAGCCCCGCGGAATTCTTCGCGGTGCTGTCGGAGGTGTTCTTCGTCGAGCCCGCGTTGCTGCGCTACGAGTATCTCGCGGTGTACCAGCAGTTCGCGCGCTTCTACCGGCAGGAGCCGGCGGCGCGTGCGGAGCTCCTGCTGGAAACGTGATGCAATCGCGAAAGGAGCGCGGCGTGCGGGCCGCTACTTCTTCTTCGGCCGGAACACCTTGCACACGTCCTCGTGCGTCTCGATGTACGGCCCGCCGATGAGGTCGATGCAGTAGGGGACCGCGGGGAAGATGCCGTCGAGCGTCTCCTTGATCGCCTTCGGCTGACCCGGGCAGATTGAGGATCAGCGCGTTGCCGCGGATCACGCCCACCTGGCGCGAGAGGATCGCCGTGGGCACGTACTTGAGGCTCACCTGCCGCATCTGCTCGCCGAACCCCGGCATCACCTTGTGGGCGACAGCCAGCGTCGCCTCGGGCGTCACGTCGCGCGGCGCGGGCCCGGTGCCGCCGGTGGTCAGCACGAGATGGCAGCGCTCGACGTCGACCAGCTCGACCAGCGTGCGCTCGATGACGGGCTGCTCGTCCGGAATGAGCCGCTGCGACATGCGCCACGGCGACTTCATTGCGGCGGTGAACCACTCGGTGAGGCCGGGCAGTCCCTTGTCGACGTAGACGCCGGCGGAGGCGCGGTCGGAGATGGAGACGAGTCCGATCTGGAGCGTGGCGTCTGCGTTCATGCGTCGTCGGTCGGTGCCGCCTGGTCGGCGTTCGCAACCAGCGCACGCAATGTCCTGAACAGCTCGCGATAGCGATGCGGCGGCGTTCCGCGGGCGCGCTCGGCGCGCGCGTCGCGCACCAGCGACGCGAGGGCCGCGGGATCGCGCCGGCGCGTGCGCGGCCACGAAGCGATCGAGCGCAGCATCGTCGGCCATGCAGCTCGTCACGCCACCGCTCGACCGCCGCGAATCTGCGCCTGATCCACCGGGATGCCCGCGGTCCAGCGCGCGAGCGCCGCCTCGATCGGCGCGGGATCGACGTCGCGCATCAGCTTGCCGATGTACTGGATCTGCCGCCGGCGTCCTTCGTGGGCGCGGATGCCGCGCGCCTGCACGATGGCATCCAGCGAGCGCGCTCGGGAAGGCCGAGCTCCGCCAGGCGCGACGGGTCCTGCGCGACCAGCGCTCGCCCCAGCTCCTGCAGGGCGTGCACTCGCGTGCTTGCGCCGGGTCTTGGAAGGCGCCGGCGCGTCCGGCGTCCGCATCGGGTATCGGTTCTCGTTGGCGGCGCATCGTAGGCTGCAAAAGGAGGGGCCGCTTGCGGTTGCGGCAGTGGGCGTTTGCTATGATAACCGACCGTTTCCAGCGCCGCCTTCGCCGGGGAGCCGAACAGGCCCCGGCGACACTCTTGCGGCGAGAATTCGCCTCCTTCCGATGACTCTACATCTGCCGACCGGACAAGCGCAGCAGGCATCTCGTGACGCCGGCGCGCACGCCCGTCACTTTCCCGTCAGCACCGGCGACCTCGAACGCGTCGCCGCCGCGGTGCTCGACGCCGCGCGACGCGGCGGCGCCACGTCCGCGGAGACCGAGGTGTCGCAAGGCATCGGGCAGAGCGTCACCGTGCGCCAGGCCGAGGTCGAGACGATCGCGTACAACCGCGACAAGGGCATCAGCGTCACGGTGTACGTCGGCCAGCGGCGCGGCCACGCGAGCACCGCCGACTTCGCCGACGAAGCGATTGCAGGCCACCGTCGACAAGGCGCTGGCGATCGCACGCTACACGGCCGAGGATCCGGCCGCGGGACTCGCCGATCCGCGATCGCCTCGCGCGCAGCTGGCCCGACCTCGACCTCTATCACCCGTGGGACCTGACGGTGGAGTCCGCGATCGAGCTGGGCCGCGAGGCGGAAGCCGCGGCGCTCGCCGTGGACCCGCGCATCACGCAACTCGCGAAGGCGCCACGGTCGCGCGCGGCGAGTCGGAGTTCGTCTACGCGAATTCGAACGGGTTCCTGGGCGGCTACCGCAGCTCGCGGCATCACATCGACTGCGCGGTGATCGGCGAGGAAGACGGCGCGATGCAGCGCGACTACTGGTACACGGCCGCGCGCGCGCCGCAGGACCTCGAAGCCGCCGGCGCAGGTCGGCCGCATGGCGGGCGAGCGCACGCGTGCGACGCCTCGGCGCGCGACAGCTCGGCACGCTCGAATGCCCGGTGCTCTTCGAGGCGCCGGAAGCCGCCGACCTGGTCGGCTTCTTCGTGCAGGCGGTGTCCGGCGGCAGCCTCTATCGCAAGTCGTCGTTCCTGCTCGACTCGCTCGGCACGCAGGTGTTCGCGCCGCACATCCAGCTGCGCGAGGAGCCGCACCTGCTGCGCGGACGCGGCAGCGCGCCGTTCGACAGCGAAGGGGTCGACCACCGCGCCGCGCGACGTCGTGCGCGACGGCGTCGTGCAGGGCTATTTCCTGGGCTCCTACAGCGCGCGCAAGCTCGGCATGCAGAGCACCGGCAACGGCGGCGGCAGCCACAACCTCGTGCTCTCGCACGGCAGCGACGACCTGCCGGCGCTGCATGCAGCGCATGGGGCGCGGCCTGTTCGTGACCGAGCAGCTGGGGCAGGGCGTGAATCCGGTCACCGGCGACTTCTCGCGCGGCGCCGCGGGCTTCTGGGTCGAGAACGGCGAGCATCGCGTATCCGGTGGAGGAGATCACGATCGCCGGCAACCTGCGCGACATGTTCCGCGACATCGTCGCCGTCGGCAGCGACGTCGACCGGCGCGGCTCGCGGCACACCGGGCTCGATCCTCGTCGGCCGGATGACGGTGGCGCGGGCGCTGACCACGATGGCCGTCGCCGAGCGCTCCCGATCGCGGCATGATGCAGCCCGATGCTGAGCTGGTTCCGCTCGTTCTCGGATCCGCTCGCGAGCGCGAACAATGCGGCGCGCTGGATCGCGCAGCTGCCGACGCTCGACGCGGCCGCGCTGCAGAAGGAAGCGCTGGAGCTCGTCGTCGAGCTTTCCCGGCGTCGCGCACGCGAGGCGGGCCCGGCCAGGTCGAGGCGCTGCTGCGCATCGACGGCCGCGTCGAGCCGATCATCGCGCAGCTGACGCAGCAGTACACGCAGAACTACCAGAAGAGCACGAACATCGAGTCGCGGCTGTGGCACTCGGTGTTCGATCTCGTGAAGGCGTTCATCGCCGCCTACCAGATCGCGCTGAAGGCCGGCTACCCGCGCGCGGACAACAAGCGCTGGCGCGCGATCCTGCCGTGGGTGATCGTGCGCCTCGCGCATTACCGCGGCCTCGACGGCAAGTACCGGCTGTTCCGCTACAGCCACTGGATCCCCGCGCAGTGGCGCGAGTTCCACGAGCTCTACGAGTTCGCGCGGATGCGCGGCTGGCAGCGCGAGCAGCTCGTGTTCGGCGTCGGCGCGTTCGCGAAGCCCGGCGTGTCGTTCGAGCAGGAATACCTGAAGACGCTGCTGCTGATGCGGCTCGACTCCGGCAACTTCACGCCGGACCAGGTCGAGTGGGTGGCGAAGCAGCTCGAGGACTGGACGCCGACGCTCGCGCTGACGCCGCCGCCGTCGGAAGGCGCGCCGTTCTTCGTCGACCTCACCGGCACCGCCGGCCTGCGCCGCCGCGATCGGGCGCAGGCCGGCGGCCGCGTGATGTTCCTCGACGCCGGCGCCGGTCTATGCGCGCATCGTCGAGCGCATGCGCTGGCTGCCCGAGCAGGACGCCGAAGTGCCGAAGCCCGGCGAGCTGCCGGTGCGCGAGCAGCGGCTGCTGCTGATGCGCCTCGCCTCGCTGTACGGCCCCGACGCCATCGCGCAGGCGCCGCGCGCGCCGCGCTTCGCCACCGAGTCCGAGGTGCGCGTCGTGGTCGGGCTGCAGGCGCTGACGCGCGCGGTCGCCGAGATCGACCGGCTGCCGGACCAGGCGCGCACGCCGGGCATCGCCGCGAGCTACGACGAGGTCACGCAGATCGTGAACCCGAACGCCAATCCGGAATCGGTCGCGCGACGCGATCCGCGGCGCGACGTGGCGGCTCACCGATCGCAGCGAGACCGGTTGCCGGCTCACGGCACCGGCCAAGGAGGCGCCGGCCAAGCTGGGCGAGCTCATCGCGATCAAGGAAGGCGAGCTGTGGATGCTGGCCGTCGTGCGCCGGATGCAGCGGCTGCAGGTCGACGAGGTGACCGTGGGCGTGGAGATCATCGCCCGGCGGCTGGTGCGCGTGCTGATGCGCAGCTGGGTCACGCCGTCCGACACCGGCCGCACCAACGCGGAGCGTCCGTTCTTCGGCATCTACCTGCCGGCGCATCCGGACAACCGGCAGTCGTCGCAGCGCAGCCTGATCGGCCCCGAGGACAAGTTCTCGACCGGCGGCATGGTCGAGCTCGACACCGGCAACGCCCGCTATCTCATCCGGTTCACGCAGACGCTCGAGCAGCAGGCCGGGTTGGAGCTGGGCGATGTTCAACGCCGTGCGCAAGCTGTCCGGCTGAGCGGTCCGGCCTCCTTCTGGTCAGGCCGCCGGCACCGGTGTGTTGCCGGCTGGCGAATTCCGTTACACTCGCGCGCTAACCGGTTCCGGCTGATGGGGCGCCTGCTGCGATCCCGCGTGCGCAGCGCACAGCGCGCGGCACCGATGCCCGGGACGGTTGCAGCACACACTACGCCGGCGAACAGTCCGGCATCTATCGGAGGGAGTCATCGATGGAACGTCGTTCGTTTCTCAAGCATACCGGCCTCGCCGGCATTCTCGCTGCCGGCACCGCGCCTGCGTTCGCGCAAGGCACCGACAGTCAAATGGCGGCTGCGCGTCGAGCTTCCCGAAGTCGCTCGACACGATCTACGGCGCGGCGGTCACCATCTGCCGAGCGCGTCGCCGCGACATCACGGGCGGCAAGTTCCAGATCCAGGTGTTCGCGGCGGGCGAGATCGTCCCCGGCCTGCGGGTGGTCGACGCCGTGCAGAACGGCGACGGTCGAGTGCGGCCACACCGCGCCGTACTACTACTTCGGCAAGGACCCGACGTTCGCGTTCGGCACCGGCGATCCCGTTCGGCCTGAACCAGCGCCAGCACGAACGCGTGGTGGTACCTCGGCGGCGGCAAGGCGCTCATGCGACGAGTTCTTCAAGGCGTACAACATCGTCAAGCATCCTCCGCGGCAACACGGGCGCGCAGATGGGCGGCTGGTTCCGCAAGGAGATCAAGACGGTCGCCGACCTGAAGGGCCTCAAGATGCGCATCGGGGGCTTCGCCGGCACAGGTGCTGCACGAAGCTCGGCGTCGTGCCGCAGCAGATCGCCGGCGGCGACATCTACCCGGCGCTGGAGAAGGGCACGATCGACGCGGCCGAGTGGGTCGGCCCGTACGACGACGAGAAGCTCGGCTTCAACAAGGTCGCCAAGTACTACTACTACCCGGGCTGGTGGGAAGGCGGTCCCGCGCTCGATCTCTTCGTCAACCACGCCGCGTACGACGAGCTGCCGACGGAGTACAAGGCGGCCTGCGGCCGCGCTGCGCCGAAGGCAAACGTGGATGCTGCGCGAAGTACGACGCGCAGAACCCGCCGGCGCTGCGCCGGCTGCGTCGCCGACGGCACGCAGCTGCGTCCGTTCCGCAAGACGATCATGGACGCGTGCTACAAGGCGGCCGATGGAGGTGTACGCGGAGACTCCGCGAAGAACGCCAACTTCAAGAAGGTGTACGACACCGTGGACGACGTTCCAGGACGAGGAAATCCTCTGGTTCCGCGTCGCCGAGAAGCACTTCGACAACTTCATGATGCACGGCCACCCGCCAGACGGCGGCGCCCGCGAAGAAGTAGCGCGCGCAACCGCTCGACGAAAAAGCCCCGCGCATCGCGGGGCTTTTTCTTTGGCGCGATGCGCCGCGCTGCTACTTGCCCGGCTCCTTGACCGGCTCCTGGGCGCCTCGGCGCGTCGTCCCGTCGGGTGTCGGCGTCGCTTGAACTGCGTCCTCCAGCGCCTTCGCCCGTCGGCTTCCTGCTGCTGGAAGTCTGCGGCGTGCCGCGCGCTGTCCGGTGCCCGGCTGCGCGCCGCCGCTCGGCGCGGAGCGCGGTCGCCCGACGGGATGATGATCTCGATCTTGTTCGGATCGACCTTGCTCGTCGCCCGCCTTGTAGACCATCACCATCTGCGGGAACAGGATCACCAGCGCGACCATGATGATCTGGATGATCACGAACGGGACCGCGCCCCAGTAGATCTGCATCGTGGTGACCGGCGCCATCATCTTGCCGGTCACCTTGTCGAGGTACTCCTTCGCCGGCGCGACGCTGCGCAGGTAGAAGAGCGCGAACCCGAACGGCGGATGCATGAACGACGTCTGCATGTTGACCGCCCAGCAGCACGCCGAACCAGATGAGGTCGATGCCGAGCTTGTCCGCAGACCGGCCCGAGCAGCGGGATGACGATGAACGACAGCTCGAAGAAGTCGAGGAAGAACGCGAGGAAGAAGACGACGATGTTGACGACGATGAGGAAGCCGAGCTGGCCGCCCGGCAGCCCGATCAGCAGGTGCTCGACCCACTTGTGGCCGTCGACACCGTAGAACGTCAGGCTGAAGATGCGCGCGCCGACCAGGATGAACACGACGAACGCGGTCAGCTTGCGCCGTCGTGTCCATCGCCTGCTTCAGCAGCTTGAGCGACAGCCGGCGGCGGGCCACCGCCATGATCAGCGCGCCGGTCGCGCCCATCGCGCCGCCTTCGGTCGGCGTGGCCACGCCGAGGAAGATCGTGCCGAGCACGAGGAAGATCAGCGCCAGCGGCGGGATCAGCACGAACACGACGCGCTCGGCGAGCCTCGACAGCAGCCCGAGCTTCAGGATCTTGTCGATCACCGCGGCGAAGAACGCGACGGCGGTGCCGACGCTGACGCAGCAGCACGAGGCGGATGTCGGTGGCGACGTCGGGGTTCATCCGGTGGTAGTAGATTTGCCAGAACGCGACCGCCGCGGCGACCGAGATCGACGTCAGCACGCCGCAGCGACCGCGATGCCGGTGCGACCGTCGGGCTCGCGCAGCGTGCGCGCCTCCGAGCGGCAGCGCGGGCACCCAGTCCGGCTTGAACGATGCAGACACCAGCAACGTGTAAGCTGGCGTAGAGGCCCGCCAGCACGATGCCGGGAATGAACGCGCCCGGCGTACATGTCGCCCACCGAACGGCCGAGCTGGTCGGCCATGATGATCAGCACGAGCGACGGCGGGATGATCTGCGCGAGCGTGCCGGACGCGGCGATCGTGCCGGATCGCGAACCGGCGGTCGTAGCCGTAGCGCAGCATGATCGGCAGCGAGATGAGGCCCATCGAGATCACCGACGCCGCCACCACGCCCGTGGTCGCGGCGAGCAGCGCGCCCACGAAGATCACCGCGTACGCGAGGCCGCCGCGGATCGGGCCGAACAGCTGCCCGATCGTTTCGAGCAGGTCCTCGGCCATGCCGCTGCGCTCGAGGATCAGGCCCATGAACGTGAAGAACGGGATCGCGAGCAGCGTGTCGTTCGACATCACGCCCCAGATCCGCTCGGGCAGCGCGCCGAAGAGCGTGGCGTGCAGCAGCCCGAGCTCGATGCCGATCAGCCCGAAGCACGATGCCGTCGGCGGCCAGCGCGAACGCGACCGGGTAGCCGCAGCAGCAGGAACACGACCAGCGCCGCGAACATCAGCGGCGCCATGTTGTGCGATCAGGAACGCGGTCATGCCACCCTCCCCTGCCTGGCCGTCGTGCTCGTTGCCGTGCGCTCATGCGCGCTCGCCCCGCGCGCGCAGGATCTCCTCGGCGAGCTCCTCTTCCGCCGTCTTCTCGCGCTGCTTCTCCGTCGGGTCGGGGATCAGTGCCCGCGCAGGAACGCGACGCGCTTGATGAGCTCGGAGACGCCCTGCAGATGAGCAGGACGAAGCCGATCGGCACCAGGAGCCGCGCCGGCCAGAGGATGAGGCCACCCGCGTTGGTGGAGACCTCGCCGCTCGTAGGCCATGCACGAACACCGGCCACGAGAGGTACATGATCAGGATCGACATCGGGAACAGGAAGAACAGCGGTGCCGAAGACGTCGATCCACGTCTGCGTGCGCGCGGCGACAGCCGGCCGGCGATCACGTCGATGCGGATGTGCTGGTTCTTGAGCAGCGTGTAACCCGCGCAGAGCAGGAAGATCGGCCGAGAACAGGTACCACTGGATCTCGAGGAACGCGTTGCTGCTCATGTCGAACGCCTTGCGCACGATCGCGTTCGCGCAACTGATCAGGACTGCGACCAGGACCAGCCAGTAGACGAGGCGGCCGACGCGCTCGTTGAGCGCGTCGATGGCGCGGGACAGGGCAAGCAGGGCGTTCACGGGACCTCCGTGCTGTACGGATGCAGCGGCGTGGCCGGCCTCGGGCGGGGCACGCGAGCGTTGCGTGCACCCGACCGCGCGGCGGTCGGCGGGATTATAAGGGGCTTTCCCGGCCGTGCAAGGCGCCGGCCGCGGCGACGGTTTTGCGACCGCGAATGCTAAAATGGCACGTTTTCACCGAACCGGGACGCCTTCGCCATGTTTCGCCGCTCGACCAACGCTCGAGAACGCCGATCCGGAAGTCTGGAAGGCCATCGCGGCGAGAACCAGCGGCAGGAAGACCACATCGAGCTCATCGCGTCGGAAAACTACGCGAGCATCGCCGTCATGGCCGCGCAGGGCTCGCAGCTCACGAACAAGTACGCGGAAGGCTATCCGGGCAAGCGGTACTACGGCGGCTGCGAGTACGTCGACATCGTCGAGCAGCTTGCGATCGACCGCGTGAAGAAGCTCTTCCACGCCGAAGCCGCCAACGTGCAGCCGCATTCCGGCGCGCAGGCGAACCAGGCGGTGTTCTTCGCCACGCTGAAGCCCGGCGACACGATCCTCGGCATGAGCCTGCCGCACGGCGGCCACCTGACGCACGGCTCGCCGGTGAACATGTCCGGCAAGTGGTTCAACGTCGTCCCGTACGGGCTCGACCCGGAAACCGAGCTCATCGACTACGCCGCGGCCGAGCGGCTCGCGCACGAGCACAAGCCGAAGCTCATCGTGGCCGGCGCTTCCGCGTATTCGCGGGTGATCGACTGGAAGCGCTTCCGCGACGATCGCCGACGCCGTCGGCGCGCAGCTCATGGTCGACATGGCGCACTACGCCGGTCTCGTCGCCGCGGGCGTCTATCCGTCGCCGGTCGGCATCGCCGACTACATGACCAGCACGACGCACAAGACGCTGCGCGGACCGCGCGGCGGCATCATCCTCGCCCGCGCCGAGCACGAGAAGGCGATGAACTCCGCGGTGTTTCCCGGCCTGCAGGGCGGCCCGCTGATGCACGTCATCGCCGCCAAGGCCGTCGCGTTCGGCGAGGCGCTGCACCGCGATTTCCGCGTCTACCAGGAGCGGGTCCTCGAGAACGCGCGCGTGCTGGCGCGCGTGCTGGCGGATCGCGGCCTGCGCATCGTGTCCGGCGGCACCGATTGCCACATGTTCCTGGTCGACCTGCGCGCCGAAGCGGATCACCGGCAAGGACGCCGAGGCCGCGCTCGGCCGCGCGCACATCACGGTCAACAAGAACGCGATCCCGAACGATCCCGAGAAGCCGTTCGTCACGTCGGGCATCCGCATCGGCAGCCCGGCGATCACGACGCGCGGCTTCACCGAGATCGAGTGCGAGGAGCTCGCGCACCTCATCGCCGACGTGCTCGACGCGCCGGACGACGACGACGCACGACCAACGCGTGCGCGGCGGCGTGGCGGCGCTGACGCGGGATGTTCCCGGTGTACTTCGCCGTAGCGCCGCGCCCGTTCGCCGCCACCGCGCGCCGCATGGAAGCCCCGCGATGAAGTGCCCGTTCTGCGGCAGCGCCGAGACGCAGGTCATCGACTCGCGCGTGTCGGAGCCCGGCGACTCGATCCGCCGCCGCCGCCGCTGCCTCGACTGCCAGAAGCGCTTCACGACGTACGAGACCGTCGAGCTGCGCCTGCCGCAGGTCGTCAAGACCAACGGCAACCGCTCCGACTTCGACAGTCGACAAGATCCGCGTCGGCTTCGCGCGCGCGCTGCACAAGCGTCCGGTGCCCACCGAGTTCGTCGACGCGGCGATCGACCGCATCGTCGCGCAGGTGCTGTCGCTCGGCGAGCGCGAGATCGCGTCGCGGCAGATCGGCGAGATGGTGATGCAGGAGCTCTACAAGCTCGACAAGGTCGCGTACATCCGGTTCGCGTCGGTCTACCGCTCGTTCCGGACGTGTCGGATTTCCGCGACGCGCTGCGCGAGGTCGAGGCGCCGCCGCCCGCCGCCAAGCGGCCGCGCCGGTAGGCCGTCGCTCGCATGCACGCGGAGTTCACCGACGCCGACCGCGCGCACATGGCGCGCGCGCTGGCGCTCGCGGCGCGCGGCCTGTTACACCGACGACGCCCAATCCGCGCGTCGGCTGCGTGATCGTGCGCGGCGACACGGTCCTCGGCGAAGGCTTCCACGCGCGCGCGGGCGAGGCGCACGCCGAAGTCGAACGCGCTCGCCGACGCGCGCGGCGCGGCGCCGACGTGCGCGGCGCGACGATGTACGTCACGCTCGAGCCGTGCAATCACCACGGCCGCACGCCGCCCTGCGTCGATGCGGTGCTCGCGAGCGGCATCGCGCGCGTGCGTCGCCGCGATGCGCGATCCGAATCCGCAGGCGGCCGACGGCGCGGCACGGCTGCGCGCCGCGGGCATCGCCGTCGAGTTCGGACTGGGCGAGGACGACGGCGCGCGAGCTCAACATCGGCTTCGTGTCGCGCGTGACGCGCGGGCGTCCGTGGGTGCGCACCAAGCTCGCGGCGAGCCTCGACGGCCGCACCGCGCTCGTCGAGCGGCGAGAGCCAGTGGATCACCGGCCCCGAGGCGCGCGCCGACGGCCACGCGTGGCGCGCGCGGGCCTGCGCGATCCTGACCGGCGTCGGCACGGTGCTGCAGGACGATCCGCAGCTCACCGTGCGCGCGGTGGCGACGACGCGACAGCCGCGGCGCGTGGTCGTCGACCGGCACGCGCAGACGCCGGCCTCGGCGCGCATGTCTCGACGACGGCGACGCGCTGCGTCGTCACCGCGGGCGAGCGCAATCCCGCATGGCCCGCGGCGCGTCGAAGTCGCTCGCGCTGCCCGACGGCACGGCCGCGTCGACCTTGCCGCGATGCTCGCGGCGCTCGCCGCGCGCGGGCATCAACGAGCTGCACGTCGAGGCGGGCGCCAAGCTCAACGGCGCGTTGCTCGACGGCGGGACTCGATCGACGAGGTCCTGCTGTACGTCGCGCCGGCCGTGCTCGGCGATCCGGCGCGCGGCATGTTCGAGCTGCGCGCGCCGCTCGCGCGCGCTCGCGGGCCGCGCACGAATTCGCGTGGCACGACGTGCAGCGCGTCGGCGCCGACCTGCGCATCGTCGCGCGCCGCGACTCGACGGAGAAGCGCTGATGTTCACGGGCATCGTGCAGAGCGGTGGGCCGCATCGTCGTCGGCGCGCCGCACGGCGACGGGCTGCGCATCGTCGTCGACACCGGCGCGCCGGCGCTCGGCGACGTCGCCGTCGGCGACAGCATCGCGGTCGAGCGGCTGCTGCCTGACCGTCGTCGGCCATCGACGGCGCGCACGCTTGCGTTCGACGTCTCCGCCGAGAGCGCTGCGCTGCACGACCGGTCTCGACCGCGACGGGCGACGTCAACCTCGAGCTGCGCGCTGCGCCTGTCCGACCGCCTGGGCGGCCACCTGATGACCGGCCACGTCGACGGCGTCGGCACGGTGGCGAGCTTCGCGGCGGTGCCCGGCGATGCGCTACGGCAGCTTGCGCCTCGCGGTCGACGCGCCGCGCGAGCTCGCGCGCTTCATCGCGCGCGAAGGGGTCGATCGCGGTCGCCGGCGTGAGCCTCACCGTCAACGAAGTCGACGGCGTGCGCTTTGCCGTCAACCTGATCCCGCATACACTCGCGGTGACGACGCTGCAGTCGCTCGCGCCGGGCGCGCGCGTCAACCTCGAAATCGATCTCGTCGCGCGCTACGTCGCGCGGCTCTGCGAGTTCCGGCGACGACAGCCGCAGTGGCGGCGCCCGGCCGGGGCCGCCAGGTTTCCCGCGGCGCGCGGCGTAACATACGGTCCCCGAAGGAGGACGATGGACCTGACCACGCTCGAACGCCTGCCGCTGTGGATCGGCGGCAAGGCGGTCGCCGCGCAGCACCAAGCGCTACGGCGAAGTCACCAATCCGGCGACCGGCGAAGTGATCCGCCACGTGCCGCTCGGCCGATGCCGCCGACGTCGACGCCGCGGTGCGCGGCCGCCGCCGCGGCGCTGCCGGCCTGGCGCGCGTATCCGTCGCTGCGCCGCGCGCGCATCCTGATGCGCTTCCGCGAGCTCATGGACGCGCATCGCAAGGACCTCGCGAAGATCATCACGCAGGAGCACGGCAAGACGCTCGCCGACGCCGAAGGCGAGGTCACGCGCGGCATCGAGGTGATCGAGTTCGCCACCGGCATTCCGCACCTCCTGAAGGGCGAGTTCAGCGAGAACGTCGGCACCGAGGTCGACAGCTTCTCGCTGCGGCAGCCGGTCGGCGTGTGCGCGGGCATCACGCCGTTCAATTTTCCCGCGATGGTGCCGCTGTGGATGTTTCCGGTGGCGATCGCGTGCGGCAACACGTTCGTGCTGAAGCCGTCCGAGCGCGATCCGACGCTGTCGATCCGCATGGCGCGAGCTCCTGCAAGGAAGCGGGGCTGCCCGACGGCGTGTTCAACGTCGTGCACGGCGACAAGGAAGCGGTCGACGCGCTGCTCGCGCATCCCGACCGTGAAGGCGATCTCGTTCGTCGGCTCGACGCCGATCGCGAAGTACATCTACGAGACCGGCGCGCGCAACGGCAAGCGCGTGCAGGCGCTGGGCGGCGCCAAGAACCACGCGGTCGTGCTGCCCGACGCGGACCTGGCGTTCGCGACCGAAGCGATCATCGGCGCGGGCTACGGCTCCGCCGGCGAGCGCTGCATGGCGATCTCCGCCGTCGTCGCGGTCGGCGAGGCCGGCGATCCGCTGGTCGACGCGGCTGGCCGAGCGCGCGCGCCGCGTGAGCGTCGGTCCCGGCGACGCGCCGAACATCGAGATGGGGCCGGTGATCACCTGCGCCGCGCGCGACCGCATCGCGGGCTACATCGATCGCGGCGTCGCGGAGGGCGCGCGGCTCGTCGTCGACGGCCGCGAGCCCGGCATTGCCGGGCACGACAGACGGCTTCTTCGTCGGGCCCGACGCTGTTCGACAGCGTCACGCCGGCGATGGCCATCTACCGCGACGAGATCTTCGGGCCGGTGCTGTCGGTGGTGCGCGTCGAATCGCTGACCGACGCGATCGCGCTCATCAACGCCAATCCGTACGCGAACGGCACCGCGATCTTCACGCGCTCCGGCCACGCGGCGCGGCGCTTCCAGCAGGACGTCGAAGTGGGCATGATCGGCGTCAACGTGCCGATTCCCGGTGCCGATGGCGTTCTTCTCGTTCGGCGGCTGGCGCTCCTCGCTCTTCGGCGACCTCAACGTGCACGGCATGGACGGCGTGCGCTTCTACACGCGCGGCAAGACGCTCACCACGCGCTGGCCCGACGACGGCAGCGCGGCGCCGGGGTTTCACATGCCGATGATGGGGTAGCAACGGCGCGACGCTCGCGGCTTCGCCGCTTCGCTGCGCGCGGCGGGCGGATTGCGCGCCTCGGGCGGCCGGCGGCCGCATACGGCCGCGAAGCTCGCGAACTTCGCAGTTCGCGACGGAAACCGGATGCCGTATCGCGGTGCGTCGGCAGGAACTCGCGCCGCTGCGGAGGCCGGCGGCAGACCCCGTGCGAACGCGAACTCCGGGGTGCCGTCGCAGCGAATCTGTCACTGTCCTCGGCCGAAGGCCGTCGGCGGTCGACGATGAGCCACGCGCCGACCGCATCGTGCGACCTCTGCGCCAGCGCGGCGATGCGGACTACCGCGACGGTTCGGCTCCGGCGATGGCGCATGCGGCTGATCGATCTCCGATCGGGAACGGCGCAGCGCCTGCCGGTCGAGAGCTCGCCGACGGCGGCTGCGGTCGCGCGCAGCGTCTTGCCACCTCCGCGCGATATCCGATGCGTGCGCAATACCAGTCCTGTCGAGGTTCGCGCCGTAGCGGCTCTCGGCCAGCTCGACCTGCCAGCGGCAGCGAGGCGGCGGCGGATGCAGGGGGCGCCGCTGCGGGCCGCGGCGCGACCGGCTGCAGGGCGGGGGTCGGTACGATCGTCCGATGACGCAGGTAGCCGGTTGCGGCAACGGTGCCTTCACCGGCGACTCGGAGATGTCGAGCGTGGCGGGCGCAACATCCGGCCGCTATGGCGTTGTCCGCCGGCGATTCCACCAAGCGGACGGCAAGCCGCGATGTGGCATCGCCGAGCACGGGCTGCCCGTGTCGAGATGACGCCAATCAGCGCGAACACCAGCGCCGCGTGGATGACCAGCGAAGCCGCGAACGCCGGTGCGATTGCGGGCGGCCACTGCGGACGGGCTTGGCATGATTTCAGCGGCCGCCCGAAGGCAAAGGGGCGGCGCGTCAGCGTCGCCCGCTGGCGTCTTCTCGCTCCCGGCGGGTCAGTCTGCCGCCGCCGCAGCCTCGCGCGTCATTCGCCGAGGATGCGCCACGACAGGCGGCTGACCGCCGCCGAAGGACTTGTCGGCTTCAGCTTCGACCGGCTTGATGGTCGCGTCGATTTCCCTGGTGAACACGATGGCAGTGCCGGGAACGAGGCTGCCGTCGGCCTGGTCCATGCCGACCAGCTCGAGGCCGACCGCGCCTTCGGTCGAGAAGTACGGCTGCACGACCGACTGCTGCCGCGTGAAGATCAGCGATTCCGCGGTGGTGTAGTCGCGGGCGTAGATGCTAGGCCGGCAGCGAGTGAGGCACGGATCGGGCTGCACGATGGTGCCGACATACGCGACGAGGTTCAGGTCCGCCGCGGGATCGTTACGATGCGCTCGAATCGCCGCGTTCGGCAGGTCGTGGTACCAGCCGTCCGGCGCGACGGCGCCGATCCCGACTGACGCCGTCGCGGATTGACGGGCGCAGAGCGTGCGCGGTGCGATCGGCAGGCCCGGCGTCCGGAAGTTCGCCAGCGTGCCGTCGCGGATCGCGTACATCGTCTGCGTCTGCGGCGGCGACCGGCGTCGTGAGGTCGGTCGGGTCGAGCAGCCGGCCGGTGCCGATGAACACGTAGCGGTCGATGCCGTTGTTGATGTCGATCTCGATCTGCGGCGCGATGGTCACCGGCTGCGCGATTGCCCGACGGGTCCGTCAGCTGCGCGAACAGCTCCGCGCTCGCCGTGAGGTAGGCGTTCGGCGTCGGACACGTCGATGCGCCACACGTTGCCGAGCAGGTCGCCGCCGTAGATCTGCTCGACGATCTGGTTGCGCAGGTCTTGGATGAACGCGTGGATCTGCGCGAGGCCGCTGCGGACTGGCCCGAGCCGGGGCGGCGCCGGCTCGTGGTGAGCGTGGCCAGCAGCGTGCCCGTCGGTACGCGCAGGAAGAAGACCTTGCCCTTGCCGCTGGCGTTGTCGTAGCCGCCGGTCACGATGACGACCGGCAGCGCCGACGTGACGCACCCGTCGAGTCGCGCACCTTCACGATGACCGGGCGGCCGTAGGAGTACTTGCACCTCGGGATCGCTCCACTCCCAGAGGACCTTGGCGGCCGCCTGCGGTCTCGTCGGTCGCGGTCTCCTGGTGAGATCGAGGGCGTAAGTAGCTGTTGCCGCCCTTGCCGAGGCCGCCGACGACGATGGTGTGCCAGTCCGCGCCGCGTTGACCAGTTGCCGAAGTCGACGTCCACCACGCGCGGCGACGAGTCGACGTACATGTGGTGCTTGAAGATCGGCACGCCGCCATCCTGGTAGGTGAGCGCCTGGATGCCGTTCGCGTCTTGCCGCCGTCGTCCGACGCGCCGTTGAACAGCGCGCTTCGGGACGTAGGCGAAGATTTCGGTGCCGCCCCGCGTACTCGGACGCCGGTACTCGGCATCGGTCCCGCGTCGAACACGTGGACCATGCCGTCGTTGGCCGCCGCGTACGACGCGCATCGTGCGCGCGTCGCCTTGGCGGCCTCGTACGTCGGTGTAGCCCGGGTCCGTAGGTGTCGCTGTAGTCGCGCCTGGGCGGCGGTCCGACGATGACCGGCTTGCGCGTTCGACTGATGTCGCCGAGCGGGCCGAAGCGCTGGCGGAACTGGCCGATTCGCATGCCCTCGATCGATGACCGGCCGGATTCGTGGTCGCGTCAGTCCGAAGGTGTAGCCGCCGCGCAGGTACGAGATCATCTTCTTGCTGCTGCGTGGCGTTGTGGCGCCAGCGATGGCTACTGCGCCGCCGACAGGTTCGCCATAGCTGGAACGGGACGCTCGGCGCCGGTGCCCGCCGTCGATCGTCACGATGCGCCGGTTGTGGAATCCATCCACGGCTCCGCGACGCCGGTCGCACACCGGATCGATCTGGCGTCAGCGAGCGTGTCGGCTCGGCGCGGCCACCAGCGCTGCTTGACGTCGGCTGCCGTCGGCCGGAGGTCGATCTCGACCTTCAGCAGGTCGCCGGCCCATCCCGGCTCGATGGTCGCCTCGTAGATGACGTTGTTGCGCGCGGATTGAGCACCTGGCCGCCGAAGGCCGCGCCCACGCGCGACTTGCGCTGGTTCTGGATGCCGGCGAGGATCTTGCGCGAGGCCGTAGGCCACCTCGATGGGCGAGCGCGCGTACACGAACGAGCCGCGCGACATCACCGTGGCGTGCCACAGGTCGTCGACGGCCACGGCGCCCGCGCCCGCGCCCTTCGGATCGATCGGATTGTACGGGTGCGTGAGGTCGGGCCAGCTCGTCGTGCCGGCCGTTGATCGCGGCCATGGTCGCGGTCTGGTTGGTCGCGTCGAGGGTGCCGTCGGCGCCGAACGAGATCGCGTTGAAGTTGACGTGCTGCCACCACGCGACGTCCTTGGTCGGGTCGAGGTCGGACGTGCCCTTGCTCGCCGATGCCGGTACGTCGTTGGTCAGCGACGGCCGCAGGTCGCGCGTCCAGTAGTACGCCGCGACGTCGGCCAGCGTGTTCGGCCACCGCCGGGGTGCCCTGCACGAAAGGCTTCGGCCACGCGGCATTGGTGACCGCGAGCGGGGACAGCGACTCGAGGACGTTGTCCGGCGGCACGGGCTGGATGGCGTTGCCGACGGCCAGCGAAAGCGTGCTCGGCACGACCGCATCCTGGTCGCCCGGCGTGGTGACGGCCGTCACCTGGTTGGTCTTACCGTCGGTGAACAGGATGTGATAGTTGTTCTGGCAGCTGATGAGCGAGCCGTCGGGCTTCGTCGCGATCGGATCGGTCGCGGCCACCGGCAACGGGTTGATCGACTGCCGGCAGTCCCGACTGCGCCGCCGGTCTCGAACAGGTTGCCGATGCGCAGCATCGCGTCGAGCGTCGGCGTCTTGTAGTTGTTGACGGCGACGCCGAAGAGCTTGCCGTACCACGCGGTGCGCTGCGTGAGGTCCCAGTCCTTGACGTCCTGCCAGATGATGGGCGTGCCGGCGCCGCCATAGCCGGAGGGCTCCTCGCCCAGGTTGTGGAAGCCGACGCGATAGGCGATCGGGTCGGGCGGGACGTTGGTCAGGTAGGAGAAGGCGGTGGCCGACGTGGTCTTCGCGGCGAGCAGGCGCGTCGAGTAGTACGCGTACCAGTTGGCGTAGTTGATCGACTCGGAGTTGTCCGGGCCCGGATTCGATGCGCGCGAGCCACGCGCGGCTCGACGGATTGGCCGGATCGCCCTTGGGATACTGGCCGGATGCCGTGGCCGCGAAGTTGGCGTTGCCCGCGAACGAGCTGGCGTTGGTCGGGAAGAGGTCGATCCGCGTGAACTTCGTGTACTTGACTTCCTTGTAGCGGCCGAGGTCGTTCTGCTCCTGGCAGGCGCCGGCGCCGAAGCCCCGCCATTGATCGTTGACCGTGACCACGCGGTTGTCGCAGAACTCGACCTTGTCGACGACGTAGTAGTGGCGCGGGATCTGGACCGTCGTGCCGACGGTCGGGCAGCCGGAGGTGACGGCGGTGGTGAATGCACCGGTCTGCGTCAGCGGGTACCCCTTAGGAGTGGTGCCGCCGGCCTTGTTCGGCCGGATCGACGTCGCCGCTATTGGTGCGGGAGTACGTCCACATGCCGCCCGCGGAGGGGATGCCGGTGATGGTGTACGCCTGGTTGTTGTGGCGGCACACCACGCCGTTGGCATTGGAGTCCTGCAGCAGCGTCATGCCCGAGGCGATGTTAGCGTTCGTGTACGGGTCAAATAGCACCGTGTTGCAGTTGATGCCGGCCTTCGCGTAGATCGGGTTGCCGCCGGTGCAACTGGTGATGGTGGTCGGCGGCTGGTCCGGACATTCCGCCGTGTTGCCGCCCAGCACGCCGTAATTGCCCGTGCACACGGCGTTGGTGACGCTGCACCTGCCATTGGCCACCGGCATGTCGGCGTTGCAGGTGCACGCGAGGCATTCCGGAAGCGAGCCGGTGCCCGGCGTGTTCGATCCCGATCCCCCGGTGCCCGGCACGCAGTACATCGCGGGCGGGTCCGTCTTGCAGGCGGCGGGCGTGTAGTTGCGCAGCGAAGGGGTCGTGTTGCAGGCGTTCGCGTTCTTATTGCACGTCTGCTTCGTTGGCGAGCCACTGTAGTTCGGCGTGCCGCCGTTGCAGCCGATGATGCTCGCGGTGTTGCGCGGATAGTAGGGCGAGGACTGGTCGCAATAGAGTACCTTGTTGCCGAGCTGACGGTAGAAATACTGGGCACCCACTGCCCCCGACGACGACTCCACGGGTAGTTGTAGTGCGGCGTCCGCCGCCGGCGCGCCCGAGATGCGGCGACGCGTCGTACTTGGTGCCGTTGATGCGGCACTAGGCCCCCTTGGTCGCCTGGTACTGGCCGTTCTGGTCGCCGGCGTCGAGCGCGGTCGCGGGGCCATTGGCGCTCGTTGACCAGCGTGCGGCCAGTCGGTGTTGCAGTAGAGGGCAACACCCACCTTGATGCCGAGGTTGTCCTTGACCGTCGCCGCCCACATCGGCGTGACGCCGGCCGCCGTTTCATAGGTGGAGTAGGGGTCGCGATCGACCGAGGGGCTTGCCCACTTGAGCAGGTTGAATGCGTAGTTGCCGTTGGCATCGGTGCCCGTGTTGGTGAGCGGCGTGCCGTCGGCCTTCTTCGGTGCGGTATAGGTGACCGCCGGGTTGTACGCGAGGCGGTTGAAGTCCGCCGCGTGCAATGGGGGCGCTGCGAAGGTGGTGCCGCCCTGCATCACGACCTGGCGGCCGCCGCCGGCCGAAAGCGGGGTGGTGCCGCCGATCGCATCGATGGTGTACGTGAATGTCGTGGCACTGGTCTTGGTGATCACAAAGACGCCGTAGTACGGATCGGACGTCGTGCCCGGCGGATTGCCCGACGAGTTGTTCTGGATGAGGACGGTGTCGCCCGAGTTGAGCGGCAGGAAATTGGCGGCGGTGCCGGTGGCCGTGGCCGTCACAGGCCCGCCGGTGGATAAGGGACCTGGCCGGGTGATCGACGAGGTCGAAATCGTGGTGCCCGTCGACGAGATGGCAACCGGCTGCTGAGTACACGGCGTGGTGCCGTTGCCGGAGCGGCAGTAGGCGGCGCTGGTGACGATTTGGATGTTGCCGTAGCCCGGTGCGACCGTTGATCGGCGTGTGCGGCGTACCGGTAACGTCGTAGGTGAACGTGGTCGCGGTCGGCTTGGTGAGGATCTGGACGAAGCCGTTGTACTCGGGCTGGTTGGCTCCGATGATGTTGATCCAGTCGCCGGGCACTGAGCCGCGAACTCTACGCTGCCCGTACGCGGTGGCCGTGGACCCTGAACGGGTGATGCGATACCTTGATGTTGGCCGCGGTGCTCGTGACGTAGTCGGGCAGGAAGTTGTACTGCATGCTTCCCGAGTCGTCGAGCGTGTAGACGATGTTCGGCTTCGCGCTGACCTTGGCGGCGATCGGCATGTCGGCGAGGGGCGTGGCGGCCCCGTAGGCGGCGGTGATGGGCCCGAACGTCATCGTCCACGCGACGAGCGCGGACAGGAGGCGGGCGCCAAGCAGGCGCAGCGGTGTGGACGGTCGCATGTGGAAGCTCCCTGAAGCCTCTTGTCGTGTTTATTTCACGAACCCTTGCGCTATCGAGATCGCATTGGTGTTCGGAATGTCGGCGCGGACGGTGATGCGGAACAGCGGAATGGGCGGCAACGGGATGCCCGCCTTGTTGTCGGTGCCCGCCTGCGAAACCTTCGGCGGCAGGATGTCGCACTTGGCGATGGTGACGCCACCATCGGCGTTGCAGACGCGCTCGATGACCCAGCGAACCTCGCCACCACTCACTGCGTCGGGAAAGGTCGTGAAGCCGGCCGCCGTATAGGCGGCCTTCATCGTGTTGTAGTCGCCGGCCAGCAGGGAGGGCACGCCCGTCTTGGATTCGCCCGGCTGGATGGACGCGTAGTAGTTCGAGGGGGCATGGCTGGCGAGCTGCGTGGGCAGCGTCTTCGCCTTGTAGATGGCGTTGATCGACTCCTCGATCGCCTGGTTCACCATCGGGAACGACGCCTGACGGAACGCGAGGTTGCCGGCCACCCCGGTGCTGGTGTCGACCGAACGCATCAGCGCCACCCCGGCGAGGCTCAAGATGACCATCGCGATGAGGGCGACGAAGAGCACCACGCCCTTCTGCTCGCTGCGTTGCGATCGGCGGAGCGACATGCGCGGACTCATGGAATGATCGTGGCGTTGAAGATGGTGTTGCGCAGCGGCACGATCGCCTCGTACGTGCGATAGCGCCAGCCGTCGCAGAGGATCGAGGCGCTCGCTGTTGCGCAATCGGACTTGCCCATCGCGGAGACGGCACCGGCGGGCACGAGAACGCGGTTCTGGCATCCGGCGTCGGTGTTGGTCGCGCAGTTGAAGAGGTAGGTCGCCTGCCGGGTGCCGGTGACGCCGTCCGGGGTGGTCGACGACGGGACGTACAGCGCGGGATTGCGCAGGTCGGGCTCGTCGCTGCGGACTACGAGGCCGATGCGCACGGCGACGATGCGATTGAGGAAATCCGCGCGGCGGCGTGCCGCCGCCGCTGTCGCCTGCCTGGATGATGGTATCGGGCGACCAGTCGAATCCGCCGACGGAGCCGTCTCGCTGGTCGGGAGTCGCGGTGGCGTCCAGCAGTCGACCGAGCCGTCGAAGGTCCCGTTGGGGTTCTTCGCGCTGGTGTCGATGCCGTACTGCACCTTCATGAACACGACGTTCTGCGCGATCGGGTTCGGCACGCCGAGCCGCTGCAGGTCTGGTTGGCGAGGCAGTCGGTGACGCGGAGCTGATCGTTGACGACGTCGTAGCGGATGCGCTGCGCGGTGCGGCCCATCGGCAGCAGCCGCGATCCGGAGATGCTCGCCGTCACCGGCACACCGGTGTAGGCAGCTGGTGGTCTTGAGCGCGCCCTGGGTGAGCGTCACTTCGCCCGTCGCCGCATCGGGCGCCGAAGCGCTCGCGATCTGGATCAGCTCGCAGCGTCCCGTACCGTCGTTGGCGATGGCGATGGCCCAGAAGGGATTGGCCGCAGTCGGCAGCGAAGCGCCCGTCCGGCGACGAGAATCCGTTCGGCGATTGCACCACGATGTCTCTGGCCGGCCAGCTGGGCTTCGGCAGGCGGAAGTCGACGGGCCACACGACGTGCGGCGAGCCGCTCTGACGCGAGACGAAGCTGTCGGAGTCCGTCGGACCGGCGCCCGCGGTGATGATCACGGGAATCGGCTTCAGGGTGTTGTCCGCCGTGTAGGCGACGTCGCCTTCGGTCTTCTCGCACGCGATGAGGTCGGAATAGGCGCTGGTGAGGCCGTTGCCGCCGTTGGCCGCTTCCTGCATCGTGAGGAACTGGCTCAGCAGGCCGGTGATCTGTGCATCAGCGGCGCCGGTGGTCGTGCGCCGGTAGCCTTCGGCCACGGACAGCAGGTTGTAGACGACCAGCACCACGAGCAGTCCGATCAGGATGCCGATCATGGTCTCGACCATGCCGGCGCCGCGCTGAGCGAAACGTTGCATCGCATGGGACCGCGACGCGATCATTGGTTCGCTCCGATCGTCGCGGTCACGTTGTACTGGTGGGCGGCACCGCCGGTGTCGCCCGGCGGTGTCCAGGTGATCGTGATGCTGACGAGTGAATTGGTGGCGGTCGCGGCGATCGGGCCCGCGGCGACCGTGACCACGGGATCGCCGGCATTGGGAAGCCGTTGCTGCACCATGTCCTTGAAGTCCGTGTAGCCTGCACCTGCCGTCACGCTGCCGTAGTTGGCATCGAGGTTCGCGGTATTGCGATCGGACACCCACATCTGGCCGATCAGCCAGCTCGCGAGGTACGCGGCTTCGCCGCGATTCTTGGCATCGTCGACGTCCTGCATCGAGCGGGCGAGCAGGCCGACGGAGCCCAATACGCCGAGGGCGACGATCAGGATGGCGATGAGCGCCTCGAGCAGGAACGAGCCCGCTTGCCGACGTCCGGTCCGTGTGCCATGGGAAGAGCGAAGCGAGTGCAGGCGTGTCACGGGCAGGCCTTGGGATCGTTGGGATCGATGACAGTCCACGCGGGATCGCAGAGCTTGACGCCGCCGCCGATGCCGCCCACCACGACCCGCAACGGGCGCGTGCCTGCCGAAGTGGAGACGTCGATCTGAGCGAGCGGATCGCTGCCGTCCAGGTTCTTGCCCGTTATCGTGCCGTCGTCGGTCCAGATCTGGCCGAGCGGGCTGAAGGTCACGGTGGTGGCGCCGGCCGGCGTGGGGGCGAAGGCCGAGCGCGCCGAGCCTGCCGCAAACGTTCCCTGGTTCAGCGCCGTCGTGGTGCCCTGCAGCTGGATCTTCCAGCCGCCGCTGCCCGACGTCGGGTCCATCACGAATTCCACGACCGCGTTGCGCTTGATGGCTTCGGCTTGCGCCGCGCGCACACCGTCGGCGATCGACGATGCGCCGCTCTGCGTCTCGGCGTCCGCGACCCAGCGCACGTAGGCCGGCGCGGCAAGGACGAGCAGGATGACCGCGATGGCGAGCGCCACCAACAGCTCGATCAGGGTGAAGCCGTGCGGTGCCGTCCGCTGCGTCATTGGCAGGAGCCATCCTTGCGCACGGCCCAGCAGGTGCCGTTGGTGAAATTGCCGCCGGGTCCGGACGACCCCTTGGCGCCCGTCTGGTCCACCGTGTACGCGAATCCGCTCATACCCTTTGCCGCCTGACCCGTCGCTGTGATCGTGTAGGTCGTCGCCGTGCCGGCGCACGTGATCGCGAAGGCATCGCCTGCACCCGCAGGCTTGTCGGGAACGCCGCAGTTGGCGCCACTGAGATAGGTGCGGTTGTCGAGGAAGTACTTTTCCATCTGCGCGCGGAAATCGCCGAGCTTCGTGGTGCCGTCGATGATCTTGCTGCGCGTGATGTACTCGCTGTACGACGGCAGCGCGATCGCGGCGAGGATGCCGACGATCACGACGGTAATCATGACTTCGATCAGCGTGAAGCCGGCGGCGCGACGTGCGTGTGAGCGCGGTTTCGGCATGAAAACTCCCATGGGTTCAATGGCATGGTAGGTGATCCCGCGCAGGGGAAAGCACGGGGCTGACCAGTGGCTTACGCAAGGGTACGGACGGTTTCCGGCATCGGGCGAAACACCTGAAGTCCGCCCGCCATTGCCGCTGGGCGTCAGGCGTCGCCCATTCGCGCACGTGGGTCGCGGCGCTGCGGCCTCAGGGGCAGGCCCTGCGCGTGCGATCGACCCGCACGCGCCCGCCGTTGGCCAGCACGACGTCGACGGCGTTGGCGCCGGCGCGGCATACCGTGAATGTTCCCATCTGCAGCGCACCGTTGGCCATACGCGTTTGTCCGTATCCCGTATACGACACGTAGTCGGCGACAGGCCGGTTGCCGCGCACCGTGATGCCGGGATGCGCCGCACTTTGGTGGCGGATGATCGGCTCGTCGTCGTCGCGATCGCCGTCGTGGTTCTCGTCGGCGAAGAGGATCCAGCCGCCCTCCCAGCGGCCGCCGCCCGCGCAATGGTCGCCGCCGCTGGTCGGGCACAGGTTGACGCGGACGCCGCGCTTGATGGCCTCGGCGCGCGCGAAGCTCATCGCCTCGACCAGCGCCTCGACGCGGTCGCGCAGCTCCATCTCGGCGATCCACGCGCGATAGGACGGGGCGGCCAGGACGACGAGGATCGCGCCGATGGCGAGGCTTGCCAGCAGTTCGAGCAGCGTGAAGCCATGGCGGCGAGGGATGGGGTGCATCGCGAGCCCTGCGTTGGCGTGTGGCTCACGGTAAGTGCGGCGGTGCCCGGGCGGGGATCGGTCGTTTGGATGATGTCCGGCGCTGCCGATCGCGAGCGCCCGGCCCCTCCGCTCCCGCGCCGGGCGGAACGACCCGCGCGGCCACCGCCTCCGGCGCGGGCGACGCAGGGGTTGACGGAAATTATTTTAGTTCTAAAATAATTCCACCGGCCCTCCGCGGGGCCCCCTGGAAGCGAGCGCGCATGCGCGTCCTCTGCATCGGCGGCGGTCCCGCCGGCCTCTATCTCGGCCTGCTGCTCAAGAAGGCGGACCCGGCGCACGCCGTGCGCGTGGTCGAGCGCAACCGGCCCTACGACACGTTCGGCTGGGGCGTCGTGTTCTCCGACCAGACGCTCGGCAACCTCGCGGCGCGCCGACCCGGAGACCGCGCGCGAGATCGCGGGCGCGTTCAACCACTGGGACGACATCGACGTCCACTTCAGGGGCCGCACGGTCACGTCGGGCGGCCACGGTTTCTGCGGCATCGGCCGCAAGCGGCTGCTCAACATCCTGCAGGCGCGCTGCGAGGCGCTCGGCGTCGAGCTCGTGTTCGAGACGGACGTGACCGACGACGTCGCGGCCGCGCGCGAATTCGGCGCCGACGTGGTCATCGCGTCCGACGGCCTCAACAGCCGCATCCGCACGCGCTACGCGGCGACGTTCGCGCCCGACGTCGACGTGCGCCGCTGCCGCTTCGTGTGGCTCGGCACGCAGCAAGCTCTTCCCCGCGTTCACGTTCGCGTTCGTCGAGACGCAGCACGGCTGGTTCCAGGCGCATGCCTACCAGTACGACGGCGACACGTCGACGTTCATCGTCGAGACGCCGGAGGAGACGTGGCGCGCGGCCGGTCTCGAGCGCGATGGCGCAGGAGGAGGGGATCGCGTTCTGCGAGCGCCTGTTCGCGCCGTGGCTCGACGGCCACCCGCTGCTGTCGAACGCGGCGCACCTGCGCGGATCGGCGATCTGGATCCGCTTTCCGCGCGTCGTTTGCCGCACGTGGGTGCACTGGAACGCGATCGACGGCCGCGAGCGTGCCGGTGATCCTCATGGGCGACGCCGCGCACACCGCGCACTTCTCGGTGGGCTCGGGCACCAAGCTCGCGCTCGAGGACGCGATCGCGCTCGCCGCGCGCCCTGCAGGCGCCCATGCCGCCTGCGCGACGCGCTCGCCGCCTACGAGGCCGAGCGCGTCGGTCGAGGTGCTGAAGATCCAGAACGCCGCGCGCAACTCGACGGAGTGGTTCGAGAACGTCAGGCGCTACACGGCGTTCGAGGCGCCGCAGTTCGCCTACAGCCTGCTGACGCGCAGCCAGCGCATCTCGCACGAGAACCTGCGGCTGCGCGACCCCGGCTTCGTCGCGGGCATGGAGCGCTGGTTCGCGCGCGCGCGAGCCGGCCGGCAAGCCCGTGCCGCCGATGTTCACGCCGTTCACGCTGCGCGGCGTGACGCTCAAGAATCGCGTCGTGGTGTCGCCGATGGCGCAGTACTCGTGCGTCGACGGCACGCCCGACGACTACTACCTCGTGCACCTCGGCAGCCGCGCGCACGGCGGCGCCGGGCTCGTGTTCACCGAGATGGTGTGCGTGGCGGCCGACGCGCGCATCTCGCCGGGATGCGCGGGCACTGTACGGGCCGGAGCACCTGCCCGCGTGGAAGCGCATCGTCGATTACGTGCACGCGCGCACCACCGCGAAGATCGCGCTGCAGCTCGGCCACGCGGGACCGAAGGGCTCCACGCAGCTGGGCTGGGAAGACGCCGACGTGCCGCTTCCAGGCGGCAACTGGCCGCTCATCGCGCCGTCGGCGATCGCCTACGGCCCGGCGAACCAGGTGCCGCGCGCGATGACTCGCGACGACATGGACCGCGTCCGCGACGACTTCGTGCGTGCCGCGCGCTGGGGCGCCGAGGCCGGCTT
This sequence comes from uncultured beta proteobacterium, assembly GCA_963725735.1. Taxonomy (GTDB): domain Bacteria; phylum Pseudomonadota; class Gammaproteobacteria; order Burkholderiales; family Casimicrobiaceae; genus VBCG01. The sequence goes on from CAVRZM010000008.1 coordinate 293,047, forward strand.
CGACTGGCTCGAGCTGCATTGCGCGCACGGCTACCTGCTGTCGGCGTTCCTGTGCCCGCTCACCAACCATCGCGACGACGAGTACGGCGGATCGCTCGCCAACCGCTGCCGCTTTCCGCTCGAGGTCTTTCGCGCGATGCGCGAGGCGTGGCCGGCCGACCGGCCGATGTCGGTGCGCATCTCGGCGCACGACTGGGCGCCCGGCGGCAACACGCCGGACGACGCGGTCGCGATCGCGACGCTCTTCCGGCCGCAGGCGCCGATCTCATCGACGTGTCGTCGGGCCAGACGACGCGCGAGGCGCGGCCGGTGTACGGCCGCATGTACCAGACGCCGTTCGCGGACCGCGTGCGCAACGAAGCGGGCATCGCGACGATGGCGGTGGGCGCGATCTTCGAGCCGGACCACGTGAACAGCATCCTGATGGCCGGCCGCGCGGACCTGTGCGCGCTGGCGCGGCCGCATCTCGCCGATCCCTACTGGACGCTGCACGCCGCGGCGCAGCTCGGGGTCAGCGACGTCGAATGGCCGGTGCAGTATCTGCACGGGCAAGGCCCAGCTCGAGCGCAACCTCGCGCGCGCCGCGCAACTGGCCGGCGAGCGACCCGAGGCGAACGGCTGACGCCATGGCATCGCCGGCGCCGATCATCGGCTGCGTGGCCGATGCCGGAGTCCCGCGTCAGCGACGATCATCACGAGTCGCTGCGGCTGTGGCTGCGGATGCTCACCTGCACGCTGATGATCGAGCGGGAGGTGCGCAGCCGGCTTGCGCGAGCGCTTCGCGATCACGCTGCCGCGCTTCGACCTGATGGCGCAGCTCGAGCGCCACCCGAAGGGACTGCGATGGGCGAGCTGTCGCGCCGGCTCATGGTGACCGGCGGCAACGTCACCGGGCTCACGCGCGAACTGGTCGAGGAAGGGCTCGTCCTGCGCAAGGTCGCGCGCGACGACCGCCGCTCGTACTCGGTGCGGCTGACCGCGAAGGGCAAGCGCGCCTTCGACGCGATGGCGCGCGAGCACGAGCGGTGGATCATCGACATGCTCCACGGGATGCCGAGGGCCGAGCGCGCACATCTCCACGCGCTGCTCGGCACGCTGAAGCTCAACCTGCGCACCACGGAAGGCGCCGCGTGACCCGCGCGCGAAGGAACCCATGACCATGGATACCCACCTCGTTGCCTACCGCGATTTCCGTCCGCGGCATTTCCGCTTCGAGACGAGCGACGACGGCAAGGTGGCCACGGTCACGCTCGACCGGCCCGAGCGCAAGAATCCGCTCACGTTCGACTCGTACGCCGAGCTGCGCGACCTCTTCCGCGGCCTCGTCGTACGCGAGCGACGTCAAGACGCGTGGTGATCGCCGGCGCGGGCGGCAACTTCAGCTCCGGCGGCGACGTGCACGAGATCATCGGTCCGCTGACGCGGATGGAGACGCCGGAGCTCCTCGCCTTCACGCGCATGACCGGCGACCTGGTGCTCGCGATGCGCCAGTGCCCGCAGCCGATCATCGCGGCGGTCGACGGCGTGTGCGCGGGCGCCGGCGCGATGGTCGCGCTCGCGGCGGACCTGCGCCTCGGCACGCGCGGCGGCGCAGGACGGCGTTCCTGTTCGTGCGCGTCGGCCTCGCCGGCTGCGACATGGGCGCGTGCACGCTGCTGCCGCGCACCATCGGCCAGGGCCGCGCGGCCGAGCTGCTGTACACCGGCCGCGCGATGAGCGCCGAGGAAGGCGCCGCGTGGGGCTTCTTCAACCGGATCGTGCGCGTCCGCCGATCTGCTGGCGCGAGGCGCAGGCGCTCGCGCGCTCGCTCGCCGACGGCCCGACGTTCGCGCACGGCGATGACCAAGACGCTCCTGCACCAGGAGTGGGCGATGGACCTCGACAGCGCGATCGAGGCGGAGGCGCAGGCGCAGGCGCTGTGCATGCGGACGCAGGATTTCCATCGCGCGTATCACGCGTTCGCGGCGAAGCAGACGCCGACGTTCGAAGGCAACTGAACGTGCCGCGCGCGCATCTCGACTTGCCGTTCTTCGCCGACGCGCACCGCGAGCTCGCGCGCGGCCTTGCCGCGTGGGCGCGGCCTGCAGCCGGCGCAGCGACGGACGCACGGCGACGTCGACGCCGACGTGCCGCGCGCCTCGTGCGCGCGCTCGGCGCCGCCGGGTGGCTGCGCTACTGCGTACCGGCGCGCACGGCGGCGCGCTGGCGGCGCTCGACTCGCGCGCGCTGTGCGTCGCGCGCGAGACGCTTGCGTATCACGACGGCCTCGCCGACTTCGCGTTCGCGATGCAGGGGCTGGGCAGCGGCGCGCATCACGCTCGCGGGCACGCGACGCGCAGCGCGCGCGCTGGCTGCCGCGCGGTCGCGCGCGGCGACGCGATCGCCGCGTTCGCGCTGTCCGAGCCCGACGCCGGCTCCGACGTCGGCGCGATGACGACGCGCGCCGCGCGCGACGGCGCGCACTGGGTGCTCGACGGCTGCAAGACGTGGATCTCCAACGGCGGCATCGCCGACTTCTACTGCGTGTTCGCGCGCACCGGCGACGGCACGGGCGGCGCGAAGGGCATCTCCGCGTTCGTCGTGCCGGCCGACGCGCCCGGGCTCGTGGTCGCCGAGCGCATCGACGGTCATCGCGCCGCATCCGCTCGCGCGCCTCGAGTTCCGGCGCTGCCGCCTGCCGGCGGCGAGGCGCTGCTCGGCGCGCGAAGGCGACGGCTTCAAGCTCGCGATGCGCACGCTCGACATCTTCCGCGCGTCGGTCGGGCCGCGGCCGCGGTCGGCTTCGCGCGGCGCGCGCTCGCCGAGGCGCTGGCGCACGCGGCGCAGCGCGCCGCATGTTCGGCGGCATGCTCGCCGACCGCGAGCTCGCGCAGGCGACGCTCGGGCGAGATGGCCACCGAGCGTCGACGCCGCGGCGCTGCTCACGTATCGCGCCGCGTGGCTGCGCGACGTGCGCCAGCGAGCGCACCACGAAGGAGGCGGCGATGGCCAAGCTCGCCGCGACCGAGTCGGCGCAGCGCGTGATCGACGCGCCGCTGCAGATGCACGGCGGCGCTCGGCGTCGCGAGCGGGCAGGTCGTCGAGCGGCTGTATCGCGAGATCCGCGCGCTGCGCATCTACGAAGGCGCGACCGAGGTGCAGAAGCTCATCGTCGGCCGCGAGCTGCTGCGCGGTCGCGAAGGGCTGCCGCGGACGCGCTGCGCCGTGACGCCGCAACGACGGGCGCCCGACGCGGCGGCTCGTTCACCGAGGAGGACGCATGATGACCGCCCATGTCGACACGTTCGCCCGCGATCACCTGCCGCCGCGCGACCAGTGGCCGGACCTCGTGTTCACGCTGCCCGAGCTGCAGTACCCGGACACGCTCAACTGCGCGACCGAGCTGCTCGACGGCGCGCTCGCGCGCGGGCTGGGGCGATCGCACCGCGATCCTCTCGCCCGGACGGCGTGCGCTGGACGTACGCGGAGCTGCTCGCGCAGGCCAACCGCATCGCGCACGTGCTGCGTCGAGGACCTGCGGCTCGTGCCGGGCAATCGCGTGCTGCTGCGCGGCCCGAACACGCCGATGATGGCCGCCTGCTGGTTCGGCGTGGTCAAGGCGGGCGGCATCGCGGTGGCGACGATGCCGCTGCTGCGCGCGAAGGAGCTGACCGACATCGTGCACAAGGCGCAGGTCACGCACGCGCTGTGCGACGCGCGGCTGGCCGACGAGCTCACGATGGCGCGGCCGGCCTGCCCGACGCTGCGCACGCGTCGCCTATTTCGACGGCGATGCGCCGCGACGGCCTCGAGGCGCGCGCGGCGCGCAAGCCGGCGACGTTCGACGACGTGCGCACCGCGGCCGACGACACGGTCGCTGATCGCGTTCACGTCGGGCACCACCGGCACGCCCGAAGGGCACGATGCATTTCCATCGCGACGTGCTCGCCGCGTGCGACTGCTGGCCGCGCTCGACGCTGCGCGCGACGCCCGACGACGTCTTCACCGGCAGCCCGCCGCTCGCGTTCACGTTCGGCCTGGGCGGCCTGCTGCTGTTCCCGCTGCGCGTCGGCGCCGCCGACGCTGCTGGTCGAGCGGCCGTCGCCGGACGCGCTGCTGCCGGCGATCGCCGCGCACCGCGCGACCGTGCTGTTCACGGCGCCGACGTCCTACCGCGCGATGGCGGCGCAGGTCGAAGGCGCACGACCTGTCGAGCCTGCGCAAGTGCGTGTCGGCCGGCGAGGCGCTGCCCGCGGCCACGCGCAAGCTGTGGAAGGACGCGACCGGCATCGAGATCATCGACGGCATCGGCGCCACCGAGATGCTGCACATCTTCATCTCGCACGACGAGGCGCACGCGCAAGCCCGGCGCCACGGGCACGCCGGTGCCCGGCTACACGGCGTGCGTGATGGACGACCACGGCCAGCCGCTGCCGCGCGGACAGGTGGGCCGGCTCGCGGTGAAGGGGCCGACCGGCTGCCGCTACCTCGCCGACGAGCGCCAGCGCGACTACGTGCGCGACGGCTGGAACTACACCGGCGACGCCTACCTCGTCGACGACGACGGCTACTTCGTCTACCAGGCGCGCACCGACGACATGATCGTCAGCGCGGGCTACAACATCGCGGGTCCGGAGGTGGAGGGCGCGCTGCTCACGCATCCGGCGGTGGCCGAGTGCGGCGTCGTCGGCGCGCCGGACGAGGAGCGCGGCGCAGATCGTGAAGGCGTACGTCGTGCTGAAGCCCGGGCACGCGGGCGACGCGGCGATGGTCGAGGCGCTGCAGGAGTTCGTGAAGCAGACGATCGCGCCGTACAAGTACCCGCGCGCGGTCGGTGTTCGTCGACGCGCTGCCGCGCACCGAGACCGGCAAGCTGCAGCGCTTCCGGCTGCGCCAGATGGCGCGGACGGGAGCCGCGATGAACAGAGCCGCGCAATGCGCATCCTGCAGCCGCCGGCTGGACGGCGCCGAAGGGCTACGCCAACGGCGTCGCCGCGCACGGCACGCTGGTGTTCGTCGGCGGCCAGATCGGCTGGAACGCGCAGCAGCAGTTCGAGACCGACGACTTCGTCGCGCAGGCGCGGCAGGCGCTCGCGAACGTCGTCGCGGTGCTGCGCGAGGCGGGCGCCGGGCCGGAGCACATCACGCGCATGACGTGGTACGTCGTCGACAAGCGCGAGTACCTCGCGATGCGCCGGCGCGCTGGGCGCCGCCTATCGCGACGGTCATCGGTCGGCACTATCCGGCGATGACGGCGGTGCGGTCGCGGCGCTGATCGAGGATCGCGCGCGGGTCGAGATCGAAGCCACGGCGGTCGTGCCGGATTCCTGAAGGCGCGACGGTCGAGCGCGCGCCCGCTCATGCATAATTCCGATGGACCCGCGGTGCGCGTCGCACGGCCTGCTTCCCCCTCGGCTGCGCGCCGCGGGTTGACGCCGCCGTCCGCCGCAGCGCCGATTTCCTCCGGAGCCCCGCCATGAATGCCCCCGAATCCATCGCCAAGGCCAAGCCGGTCTTCAAGTGGGACGATCCGCTGCTCCTCGACGCGCCAGCTGACCGAGGAGGAGCGGATGGTGCGCGACACGCGCGCACGCGTACGCGCAGGACAAGCTGATGCCGCGGATCAAGGAAGCGTTCCGGCACGAGAAGTCCGACCCGTCGATGTTTCCCGAGATGGGCGCGCTCGGGCTGCTCGGCGCGACGCTGCCCGCCGGAATACGGCGGCGCGGGCCTCAACTACGTCTGCTACGGGCTGATCGCGCGCGAGATCGAGCGCGTCGACTCGGGCTACCGCTCGATGATGAGCGTGCAGAGCTCGCTCGTGATGTTCCCGATCTACACGTACGGCAGCGAGGCGCAGCGGCGCAAGTACCTGCCGAAGCTCGCCACCGGCGAATGGATCGGCTGCTTCGGGCTGACCGAACCCGACCACGGGTCCGATCCGGGCTCGATGATCACGCGCGCGCGCGAGCGTGCCGGGCGGCTTCAAGCTCTCCGGCGCGAAGATGTGGATCTCCAACTCGCCGATCGCCGACGTGTTCGTGGTCTGGGCGAAGAACGACGACGGCGTCATCCGCGGCTTCATCCTCGAGAAGGGCATGAAGGGGCTCGTCACGCCGAAGATCGAGGGCAAGTTCTCGCTGCGCGCGTCGGTCACGGGCGAGGTCGTGATGGACGACGTGTTCGTGCCGGGCGAGAACCTGCTGCCGAACGTGCAGGGCCTCAAGGGGCCGATCGGCTGCCTCAACAGCGCGCGCTACGGCATCGCGTGGGGCGCGCTCGGCGCCGCCGAGTTCTGCTGGCACGCCGCGCGCCAGTACACGCTCGACCGCCAGCAGTTCGGGCGGCCGCTCGCGGCGAACCAGCTCGTCCAGAAGAAGCTCGCCGACATGCTGACCGAGATCACGCTGGGCCTGCAGGGCTGCCTGCGCCTCGGCCGCATGAAGGACGAGGGCATCGCCGCGCCGGAGATCACGTCGATCATGAAGCGCAACTCCTGCGGCAAGGCGCTCGAGATCGCGCGCATGGCGCGCGACATGCACGGCGGCAACGGCATCGTCGACGAGTTCCACGTGATCCGCCACGTGCTGAACCTCGAGACGGTCAACACGTACGAGGGCACGCACGACGTGCACGCGCTGATCCTCGGACGCGCGCAGACCGGCATCTCGGCCTTCTGATCGGCATCGCCCATGAAGCTCTACGACTACTTCCGCTCGTCGGCCGCGTACCGCGTGCGCATCGCGCTCAACCTCAAGGGCCTCGCGCCCGAGCGCGCGTTCGTCCACCTGCGCAAGGGTGCGCAGCGCGCGGACGACTATCTCGCAGCTCAATCCGCAGGGGCTCGTGCCCGCGCTCGTGACCGACGACGGCAACGTGCTCACGCAGTCGCTCGCGATCATCGAGTACCTCGACGAGACGCACCGCGAGCCGCCGCTGCTGCCCGCCGATCCGGCCGGCCGCGCCCGCGTGCGTGCGCTGGCGCTGGCGATCGCGTGCGACATCCATCCGATCGACAACCTGCGCGTGCTGCGCTACCTGCTGCACACGGTGGGCGTGACGGAGGAGCAGAAGGACGCGTGGTACAAGTACTGGATCGACGTCGGGCTCGAAGCGCTGGAGCGGCAGGTCGCGCGCGATCCGGCCACCGGCCGCTTCTGCCATGGCGACGCGCCGACGCTCGCCGACATCTGCCTCGTGCCGCAGCTCGCCAACGCGCGGCGCGTCGACATGGACCTCTCGCCCTATCCGACGCTCGTGCGCATCGAGGCCGCGTGCCAGGCCGCTGCCGGCGTTCGCGCGCGGCCGAGCCTTCGCGGCAGCCCGACGCCGAGACCTGACACCCACTGCAACTTCCTTCTCCGGACGAACGAGCCATGACCTATCCGTTTCCCCTGTGGGACGCTGCCCACCGTTCCGATCGTCGGCTCGGCCGACCGCTTTCCGGTGCGCCACATCTACTGCGTCGGCCGCAACTACGCCGAGCACGCGAAGGAGATGGGCGGCGACGCCACCAAGGAGCCGCCGTTCTTCTTCACCAAGCCGGCCGACGCGGTCGTGCCGGTGGTGCCGCCGGAGGTCGGCCGCATCCGCTATCCGCTCGCGACCAAGAACTATCACCACGAGATCGAGCTCGTCGTGGCGATCGGCAAGGCCGGCGTGAACGTCGCGCCCGAGCGCGCGAACGACCTCGTGTTCGGCTACGCGGTCGGCCTCGACATGACGCGCCGCGACCTGCAGAACGACATGCGCGAGAAGAAGCGGCCGTGGGACATCGGCAAGTCGTTCGCGCAGGCGGCGCCGATCGCGCCGATCCATCCGGTCGTCGCACACCGGCATCGCTGACGCGCGGCGCGATCACGCTCGACGTCAACGGCGCAGCGCCGGCAGCAGGGCGACCTCGCCGACATGATCTGGGACGTGCCGCACACGCTCGCGTTCCTGTCGCAGTTACTACGAGCTCCTGCCCGGCGACCTCGTCTTCACCGGCACGCCGGCGGGCGTGGGCGCGGTGGTCGCGGGCGACACGCTCGAAGGGCACGGATCGACGGCCTGACGCCGCTCGCGATCGCGCATCGAGTAGGCGCGATGGCACTCCCCGCAGCTCAGCGGCCGAGGCCATCGAGCGCGGCTACAACAATCGCGCGGCGGTGCCCGACCATCCGCGCTGTTCTCGAGCAGTGGCTTCGCGCTGTCGCGGCGGCGCGCGAGCGGTACGCGCCGAAGCGCGACCTGCGCTACGGGCCCGAATCCGCGCGAGACGCTCGATCTCTTCGTGCCCGCCGGCACGCCGCGCGGCACGTTCGTCGTTCATCCACGGCGGCTACTGGCGCGCGCTCGACAAGGACGACTACTCGTTCGTCGCGCCGGCCGCTCGTGGACGCAGGGCATCGCGGTCGCCGTCATCGACTACGACCTGTGCCCGGACGTCACGATCGCGACGATCGTCGACGAATGCCGGCGCGCGCTCGCGTGGATCGCCCGCGACGGCCCGCGGCACGGCGCCGCGCGGGCCCGTGGTCGTGGGCGGCCACTCGGCGGGCGGCCACCTCGCGGCGATGATGCTCGTCACCGACTGGAGCGCGCTACGGCTCGCCGCGCGCGCCGTTCGCGGGCGCGCTCACGCTGTCCGGCGTCCACGACCTGGCGCCGCTCGTGCACTTCTCGTTCAACGCCGACCTGCGGCTCGACGACGCGGAAGCCGCGCGCATGTCGCCGGTCAGCCACCCGCTGCGCGTCGCCGCGCCGCTGCTGATGGCGTGCGGCGGCAGACGAGACGTCCGAGTTCCTGCGCCAGATCGCAGCTCCTGTGGGACGCCTGGCCGCAGGTCCGCCGGCCGGCAGGCGGCGCCGCTGTTCGTGCCCGGCACCGGAACCACTTCAGCGTCGTGCTGGATCACGCCGATCCGGACAGCACGCTGACGCGGGCCACGCTGGCGCTGTTCTGACGCCGGGCGCCACGCCTGGCGACGCTGTTCTGAAGCCCGTCGGAGGGCCCTCGCAGCGCTCCGAATCCGCCGCGAGCGGTTGACAACTGACCGTCGGTCATTTACGCTGACCGCTCAAGTGACCCGTAGTCAGTTACGGGCTTCCCGAGAGGCGGCGGCACATGGTGATCAGGCAGCGGGCCATCCAGGCCGAGGACAAGCAGGAACGGCATCAGGCGATTCTCGATGCGGCCGCGCGGCTGCTCGCTGCGCTCGCCCGAGCGCATCGCGAACGTGGCCGAGGTCGCCGACGAGGCCGGGCTCGCGAAGGGCACGGTCTACCTCTATTTCCCCAGCAAGGAAGAGCTGCTGCTCGCGGTGCACGAGCGCAACATCGACGGCTTCTTCCGCGCGCTGATCGAGCGCCTCGGCGGCGACCGCGCCGGTGGCGGTCGCCGACGTGCTCGCGCTCACGCACCAGCACATGGTCGAGCCGCCGCTGTTCCTGCCGCTCGCCGCGCGCTGCTTCGGCCTCATGGGGCAGAGCGTTCCGCCCGAGGCGGCGCTCGCGTTCAAGCAGCGCATGGGCGGAACGCCTGCAGAAGGCCGGCGCCGGGCTCGAGCGGCACTTCGCCGAGCTGCAGCCGGGCGACGGCCTGGCGCTGCTGCGCCACAGCTACGCGCTCATCATCGGCCTGTGGCAGATGTCGGCCGGCGTCGCAGGCGCACAACATGGGTTGCCCGATGGCGGCCGAGCCCGGCGACGCGTCGCCGGTGTTCAGCTACGACTATCCCGGCGAGCTCGACCGCGCGCTGCTCGCGCTGTGGGGCGGCACCGTCGGCCGTCCCGTGACCGTCGGGAGGCGCGCGATGAACGCCCGGCAGATCTCGCGGCTCGGCGTGCGTTGCATTCGCCGCCGCCCTCGCCGGCATGCGGCGCCGAGGAGCCGCCCGCGGACCGGTCGTGCGCCCGGTGCAGCTCGCGCAGGTCGCGGTCGGGTCGGGCGATCGACAGCGCGGTGTTCGCGGGCGAGGTGAAGCCGCGCCACGAGGCGGATCTCGGCTTTCGCATCGGCGGCAAGATCGTCGCGCGCAACGTCGACGTCGGCGCGCGCGTGAAGAAGGGGCAGCCGCTCGCGCGCCTCGATCCCGCCGACGTCGGGCTGCAGGCGGAGGCGGCGAAGGCGCAGGTGGCCGCGACCGAGACCGAGTACCAGTTCGCGCAGGCGGAGTACGAGCGCTACCAGAACCTGTTTCGCGAGAAGTTCATCAGCGCGTCCGCGCTCGACGCCAAGAAGCAACGCGCTCGACGCGAACCGCGCGACGCTTCGAGCAGGCGCAGGCGAACCTCGCCGTGTCGCAGAACCAGGCGAGCTACGCGACGCTCGTCGCGAACGAGGACGGCGTCGTCACCGCCGCGATGGGGCCGAGCCGGGACAGGTGGTGACGGCGGGGCAGCCCGTGGTGCGCGTCGCGCGCGAGGACGAGCGCGAGGTCGCGATCAGCGTGCCGGAGAACCGCATCGGCGAGCTCGAAGGCGCGCGCAGCGGCTCGTCGTGGCGCTGTGGGCGCAAGCCGGGCCGGACCTACGAGGCGCCGCGTGCGCGAGGTCGCGCCGGCCGTCGATCCGGCGACGCGCACGTTCGCGGTGCGCGTGTCGATCGTCGATCCCGATGCCGTCGGTGCAGTGGGGCATGACCGCCAACGTCGCGCTGATCGCGCACGGACCACCGCGCAGACCGCGCTGGTGCCGTTGACCGTCGATCTACCACAAGGACGGCAAGCCGGCCGTGTGGCGCTACGATCCCGCGCGCGGCCAGGTGTCGCTCGTCGCCGGTGGCGGTGGGCCAGTACCGCGAGGACGGCGCGGTCGTCACCTCGGGCGTGGCGAACGGCGAGTGGATCGTCGCGGCCGGCGTGCACAAGCTGGTGCCGGGCCAGGTGGTGCGTCCGTACGAGGCCGGACCCGTCTCCCGGCCGGGTCCGCTGTCGCCGCCGAACGATCCGGCGCGCGACGCGCGCGGCGACGCGCCCGGCAAGCGCGACGTCGTGCGCGGCTGACGCGTTCGCCGCCGCATCCTGCGCATGAACGAGCCGCTGCCACCGCCGGCCCGCGAAACGCCGCCGCGCGTTCGCGCTTCAACCTCTCCGAGTGGGCGCTCGACAACCGCTCGCTGGTGCTCTATTTCATCCTCGTCGCGGCGGTCGCGGGCATCCTCGCGTACCAGCGGCTCGGGCAGTCGGAGGATCCGCCGTTCACGTTCCGCGTGATGGTGGTGAAGACCAACTGGCCGGGCGCCACCGCGCGCGAGGTGGAGCAGCAGGTCACCGACCGCGTCGAGCGCGAGCTGCAGGTGGTGCCCAACGTCGACTGGGTGCGCAGCTACAGCAAGCCGGGCGAATCGCTCGTGTTCTTCGCGTTCAAGGACTCGGCGCCGCCGGCTTCCGTCCCCGACGCCTTCTACCAGGTGCGCAAGAAGATCGGCGACATCCGCAACCAGTTGCCCGTCGGGCATCCAGGGTCCGTTCTTCAACGACGAGTTCGGCGACACCTACACCAACATCTTCGCGCTCACCGGCGACGGCTTCGGCTATCGCGACCTCAAGGAATTCGGCGACAAGGTGCGCGCGGAGCTGCTGCGCGTGCCCGGCGTGGCCAAGGTCGACTTCATCGGCGAGCAGGACGAGAAGATCTTCATCGAGATGTCCAACAGCAAGCTCGCGCTGCTGGGCATTGCGCCGGCGCAGATCATCGAGACGCTGGCGCGCCAGAACGCGGTCGCCGCCGCGGGCGTGTTCGACACGCCGACCGACCGCATCTACGTGCGTCCCTCGGGCGCGTTCGACAGCGTGGACGCGATCCGCGACATCAGCATCCGCGAGAACGACCGCGTGTTCCGGCTGGGCGACATCGCGAAGGTGACCCGCGGCTACGTCGACCCGCCGCAGCAGAAGATGCGCTGGCAGGGCCGCGAGGCGCTCGGCCTGGGCGTCACGATGGTGAAGGGCGGCGACGTGATCGAGCTGGGCCACGCGCTCGAGCGCGAGACCGCGCGCGTGGCGCAGGCGCTGCCGGTCGGCGTGGAGCTCGCCGCAGGTCGTCGAGCATGCCGCGCGCCGTGCAGCGCTCGATCAACCAGTTCCTGCGCTCGCTCGCCGAGGCGGTGATCATCGTGCTCGCGGTGTCGCTGGTGAGCCTCGGCCTGCGCACCGGGCTCGTGGTGGCGGTGTCGATCCCGCTGGTGCTCGCCGTGACGTTCCTCTGCATGTGGCTGTTCGGCATCGGCCTGCACAAGATCTCGCTCGGCGCGCTCATCCTGTCGCTCGGCCTGCTCGTCGACGACGCGATCATCGCGGTCGAGATGATGGCGATCAAGCTGGAGCAGGGCTTCGACCGCTTCCGGGCGGCGAGCTTCGCGTACACGAGCACGGCGTTCCCGATGCTGACCGGCACGCTGGTGACGGTCGCGGGCTTCCTGCCGATCGCGACCGCGAAGAGCGGCACGGGCGAGTACACGCGCTCGATCTTCGAGGTGTCGGCGATCGCGCTCATCGCGTCGTGGGTGATCGCGGTGGTGGTGATCCCCTACCTGGGCTACCGCATGCTGCCGGACGCGGCGCAGGCCGCGCGGCCGTCGCTCGGACGGCGGCTGTGGGCGCGGCTGCGCGGCCGCGCCTTGCCGGAGGCGGCGACGGGGCACGCGGCGCACGCCGACGTCTACGGCACGCCGTTCTACCGCGCGCTGCGCGGCGCGATCGCGTGGTGCGTCGGGCATCGCACGACTCATCCTCGCCGCGCACGCTCGCGCTCTTCGTCGGCGCGCTCGCGCTGTTCCGCTTCGTGCCGCAGCAGTTCTTTCCCGCCTCGTCGCGCGTCGAGCTGCTCGTCGACCTGCGGCTGCCGGAGGGCAGCTCGTTCGCCGCGTCGCTCGCGGCCGCCAAGAGGCTCGAAGGCCGTCCTCGCCAAGGATCCGGGCGTCGAGAGCTACGTCACGTACGTCGGCGCCGGCAGCCCGCGCTTCTACCTGCCGCTCGACCAGCAGCTGCAGCAGTCGAACTTCGCGCAGGTCGTGCTGGTCGACCAAGGGCATCGTCGAGCGCGAGCAGGTGCGCGACCGGCTCCTCGCGCTCTTCGACAACGACTTTCCCGAGCTGCGCGGCCGCATCTCGCGCCTCGAGAACGGACCGCCGGTCGGGTTCCCGGTGCAGTTCCGCGTGTCCGGCGAGAATGTCGCGACAACGTGCGCACGATCGCCGAGCAGGTGGCGCGGCTGATGCGCAGCGACCCCGACACGTCGCAGGTGCAGTTCGACTGGGACGAGCCGTCGAAGGTGATCCGGGTGGCCATCGACCAGAACAAGGCGCGCGTGCTCGGCATCTCGTCGCAGGAGCTCGCGCGTTCCTCAACAACGCGCTTGTCGGGAACTCGGTGACCTACTACCGCGAGGCGCGACAAGCAGATCGAGGTGGTGCTCGCGCGGCGCGGCCGACGAGCGCGCGCGGATGAGCTTCCTCAAGGACCTCGCGATCCCGACGCGCAGCGGCCGCGCCGTGCCGATCACGCAGATCGCCGACATCGACTACGACGCTCGAGGACGGCGTCGTCTGGCGCCGCAACCGGCTGCCGACGATCACGGTGCGCGCCGACGTGCGCGGCGACGCGCAGGGACCGGACGTCGCGACGCGCATCGAGCGCGAGCTCGCGGTCGCTGCGCGCCGGGCTGCCGCTCGGCTACCGCATCGAGATGGGCGGCGCCATCGAGGACTCGCAGAAGCGGCCAGAAGTCGATCGCCGCCGGCATGCCGCTGCTCGTGCATCACGGTGCTGACGCTGCTCATGCTCCAGTTGCGCAGCTTCGCGCGCACGTTCATGGTGGTGCTGACCGCGCCGCTCGGGCTCATCGGCGTGGTGGTGGCGCTGCTCGCGTTCGGCAAGCCGTTCGGCTTCGTCGCGATGCTCGGCACCATCGCGCTCGCCGGGATCATCATGCGCAACTCGATCATCCTCGTGGACCAGATCGACCAGGACATCGCGGGCGGCGCGACCGCCGTGGGACGCCGTGGTCGGCGCGACGGTGCGCCGCTTCCGGCCGATCGTGCTGACCGCGGCCGCCGCGGTGCTCGCGCTGATCCCGCTCGTCGCGCAGCGACTTCTTCGGGCCGATGGCGGTGGCGATGATGGGCGGCATCGTCGTCGCGACGCGTGCTGACGCTCGTGTTCCTGCCCGCGCTCTACGCCACGTGGTTCCGGGTGCGCGCCGGTGCGGACGGCCGCCGTCGCGACGCGCCGGCCGGCACCCGCATGAACCTCGTGATCCTCGGCGGCACGCGGCGGCCTGGGCCGGGCGGTGATCCTGGCCGGCGCACGCGGCGGGCCACACGCTGACGGTGATGGCGCGCCACGCGGCCGGGTTCGCCGCGCCGATCGTGCGGCGTGCGCATGGTGCTGGGCGACGTCGCGCGACGCCGCCGACGTCGACCGCGCGATCGCGGGGCAGGACGCGGTCGTGTGGACGCGTGCGCGCCGCCCCGTGAGGCACGGCGCCGACGCGTTCGAGGCCGGAATCCCGCACCTGCTGGCCGCGATGCGCGAGCACGGCGTGCGCCGCCTCGTGTGCGTGAGCTGCACGGTGCCGCGCGCGCACCGCGACGCGAGCGCGTTCCTGCGGCCCCGCGCTGCGTCGGCGCCGGCGACCCCGGGCGCGCCGGACGCGCATCACGACCGCGCGAAGCGCAGGTGCGCGACAGCGGCCGTCGACTGGACGATCGTGCGCCCCGCCGCGCTCACCAACGCCCACGGCGACGGGTCTCTACCGGGCGGTGACCGGCGCCGCGCCGGGTGCGCGGCAAGCGCATCGCGCGCGCGGACGTCGCCGACTTCATCGTCGAGAACCTGGCCGCCGCCGGACTACGTCCAGCAGACCGTCGTCCTCACGGACTGACGCGGCGCGCAACGCCGCTGCGGTAAACTTGGCATCCCTTCGCGCCGCACCCGTCCCACGCCGCGCATCCGTCCGGAGATTCGCCGATGCCGCTTGCCCCCATACCCGAGATCGTCGCCGAGCTGAAGGCCGGGCCGCATGGTCGTGCTGGTCGACGAGGAAGACCGCGAGAACGAGGGCGACCTGGTGGTCGCCGCCGACTTCGTCACGCCCGACACGATCAACTTCATGGCACGGCACGCGCGCGGCCTCGTGTGCCTGACGCTGGAGGAGGAGCGCTGCCGGCAGCTCGGGCTGCCGCTCATGGTGTCCGCCAACCGGTCGGGGCACGGCACCAACTTCACCGTGTCTCGATCGAGGCGGCCGAGGGCGTCACCACCGGCATCTCCGCGGCCGATCGCGCGCGCACCGTGCAGGCGGCCGTCGCGCCCGACGCGCGCCCGGAGCGACCTCGTGCAGCCGGGCCACATCTTCCCGGTGATGGCGCAACCCGGCGGCGTGCTGGTGCGCGCCGGCCACACGGAGGCCGGCTGCGACCTCGCGCGGCTCGCGGGCCTCACGCCGGCGACCGTCATCTGCGAGATCATGCGCGACGACGGCACGATGGCCCGCATGCCCGACCTCGAGATCTTCGCGCGCGAGCACGGGCTCAAGATCGGCGCGATCACCGACCTCATCCACTACCGCAGCCGCACCGAGCGCATCGTCGAGCGCATCGCGGAGCGGCCGCTCAACACGCCGCACGGCGCGTTCCGGCTCGTCGTCTACCGCGACAAGATCTCCGATGCGACGCACCTCGCGCTGGTGCGCGGCCCGATCGCGCCCGACGCCGAGACGCTCGTGCGCGTGCACGAGCCGCTGTCGGTGATGGACCTGCTCGACGCCGACAGCGCCGCGCACTCGTGGACGATTCCCGGCGCGCTCGCGGCGATCGCCAAGGCGGGCCGCGGCGTGGTCGTGCTGCTGCACCGTCCGGAGAGCGCCGCCGAGCTGCGCGAGCGCGCGCTCGCGCGACGTGCCGGCGCCGCCCGCGAAGATGGACCTGCGCAACTACGGCATCGGCGCGCAGATCCTGCGCGACCTCAACGTCGGCCGCATGCGCCTCCTCGCGAAGCCGCGCAAGATGCCGAGCATGGCGGGCTTCGACCTCGAGGTCACCGGCTACGAGAGCGAGCCGCCCGCGCGGCAGAGCGCATAAGGAATCGCATGCCCGTCAAGCGCATCGCTCCCGACCTCGCGGCGACGGCTCTCGCGTCGGCATCGTGCTGTCGCGCTTCAACCCGGCGATCGGCGAGGGACTGCTCGCCGGCGCGCTGCGCGCGCTCGCCGAAGCGGGCGTGACGGAGGCGCGCATCACGCGTCGTCACGGTGCCCGGCGCGCTGGAGTCGCCGCTCGCGCTGCAGCGCCTCGCGCAGACCGGCGACTACGACGCGCTGGTGGCGCTCGGCGCGGTGATCCGCGGCGACACGTACCACTTCGAGATCGTGTGCAACGAGTCGGCGTCCGGCGTGTCGAGCGTCGCGCTCGAGTTCGGCATTCCGATCGGCAACGGCATCCTCACCTGCGACACCGATGCGCAGGCGCAGGCGCGCATGGACCAGAAGGGCTTCGAGGCGGCGCAGGCCGCGCTCGAGATGGCCAATCTCTTCAGGCGATCGATGACGCAGACTAGCCCAGCCGGCGGCGCTCGCGCGAACTGGTGCTGCAGGGCCTCTATCAGCGGCAGCTCTCCGGCAACGGCGCGCGCGAGCGTGCGCGACGACCTGGTCGGCGAGCCCCGGCTTCCTGCGCGCCGACCAGCCGTACTTCGACGAGCTGTGGCGCGGCGTCGACGACGACTACGACGCGCTGCTCGACGGCGCTCGCGCCGCACCTCGACGCGCAAGCCCGCGGAGCTTTCGCCGATCGAGCGCGCGATCCTCGTGATCGGCGCGTGGGAACTGCGCGAGCGCCTCGAGATCCCCTACAAGGTCGTGATCAACGAGGCCGTCGAGCTCGCGAAGTCGTACGGCGGCACCGACGGCCATCGCTTCGTCAACGGCGTGCTCGACAAGTTCGCGGCGGACGTCCGCGCGACCGAGATCGCCGCACTGCACCGCTGATGCGAGCCGCGCGCCTCGCGGTCGTGCGTCGTCGGGCTTCTGCTGCTCGACAGCGGCGCGGCGTTGCGCACGCGCAGCGCTCGCTGGTGTCTACTGCAGCCACGACGCCGACGCCTGCGAGCTCGCCGCCCGGAGTTCCAGCGCGAGACCGGCATCGCGACCACGATCACGCGCAAGGCCACCGGCGAGTACTACGCGCAGATCCGCGCCGAGCGCGACAACCCGCGCGCCGACGTCTGGTACGGCGGCACGATCGATCCGCTGCTGCAGGCGGCCTCCGAAGGGCTGCTCGCGTCGTACGCGTCGCCGCGGCTGCGCGGAGCTCGCGCCCTGGGCGCGCCGCGCGACCGAGCGCAGCGACTTCAAGGTCGCGGCGATCTACCGGATCATCATCGGCTTCGGCAGCAATCCGGCGCTGCTCGCCAGGCGCGGCGTCGCCGCGCCGCAGTGCTGGTCCGATCTTCCCGGCGAGGCGCTATCGCACGGAGATCGAGCTTTCCAACCCGGTGACGAGCGGCACCGGCTACACGATCCTGGCCACGCTGGTCGTCCTGTACGGCGAGGATGGCGCGTTCGCGTACCTCAAGCGCCTCGCGCCGAACGTCGTGCGCTACACGCAGTCGGGCACGGCGCAGGGCCCGTCGGTGGCGCGCGGCGAGGTGGCGGTGGGCGTGTCGTTCGCGCACGAGTTCGTGACGCAGCAGCTCGCGGGCTTCGCGGTCGACATCGCGATTCCCTGCGAAGGCACCGGCGCGGCGCTGGGCGGCATGGCGATCGTCGCCGGAGCGCCGCATCCCGACGAGGCGAAGCGCTTCTACGACTGGGCGCTGACGCGCAACGGCGCAGGAGCTCGCCAACCGCACGCGCAATCTCATCATCCCGGCCAACGCGGCGGCGACGATTCGGCCCGAGGCCGCGCGCTTCGCGCAACGTGGCGACGCTCGACGTCGATCCCGCGAAGTTCGGGCAGCCCGAGGAACGGCGGCGGCTCCTCGCGCGCTGGCAGCGCGAGATCGGCGACGCGCTGCGATGACGGCGCGGCGGGAGGCGGCGCGATGAACGAGTTCGCGCTCATCGAGCGCTACTTCCATCGCGCCGTGCGCGATCCGGCGGTGCGCATCGGCATCGGCGACGACGCGGCGGTGGTGGCGCCGACGCCGGGCATGGAGCTCGCGCTGTCGGTGGACATGCTGGTCGAAGGCCGGCACTTCCTGCCGGACGTGGATCCGGCATCGCTCGGCCACAAGACGCTGGCGGTGAACCTGTCGGACATGGCCGCGATGGGCGCGACGCCGCGCTGGGCGCTGCTGGCCGGCGCGCTGCCCGACGACGACGAGCGCTGGCTCGGGCGCCTTCGCGCGGCGGCCTCTTCGCGCTCGCCGACGCGCTATCGCGTCGCGCTGATCGGCGGCGACACGACGCGCGGCCCGCGCAACCTGTGCGTGACCATCGTCGGCGAGCTGCCGGCCGGCACCGCGATCACGCGCGCCGGGCGCGCAGCCGGGCGACGACGTGCTGCGTGTCGGGCCGGCTGGGCGACGCGGCGCTCGCGCTCGCCGCGCTGCAGGGGCGAGTGGCGCTCGACGACGCGACGCTGGCCGCGCTGCGGCGCGCGCCTCGAGTGGCCGGAGCCGCGCGTGGCGCTGGGCGAGCGGCTGCGCGGCGTCGCGAGCGCCGCGCTCGACGTGTCCGACGGCCTGACCGGCGATCTCGCGCACATCCTCGAGGCGTCGCGCGTCGGCGCGCACGATCGAGCTCGGCCGCTGATCCCGTGCGCGCCGTCGCTCGCCGCAGCGCCTGCGTGCGCCGAGCGCGCGCTCGCGCTCGACTGCCTGCTCGCCGGCGGCGACGACTACGAGCTGTGCTTCACCGCGCCGCCCTCGGCACGCGCGCGGCTGGCGGCGCTGGCCGGCGACGCTGTCGCTGCCGCTCACGCGCATCGGCGTCGATCACCGCGGAGCCCGGGTTGCGCGTGCACGACGAGGCGGGACGGCCGCTCGCGACGCTGCCGCAGGCATTCGATCACTTCCGATGAGCGACCCGCCCTCGCTGCGCTTCCTGCTCCATCATCCGGCGCACTTCATCGCGCTCGGCTTCGGCGCGGGGCTGGCGCCGGTCGCGCCGGGGACCTTCGGCACGCTGGTCGCGATCCCGATCGCGCTGCTGCTGCGCGAGCACGGCGGCGACCTCGCCTATCTCGCCGCCTGCGCGGCGCTGTTCGCGGTCGGCACCTGGGCGAGCGGCGTCACCGGCCGCGCGCTCGGCGTGCCCGACCACGGCGCCATCGTCATCGACGAGGTGGTGGCGTTCCTGCTCGTGCTGTTCTTCACCGGCACCACGCCGCTGCGCATCGCGGTCGCGTTCGCGCTGTTCCGCTTCTTCGACATCGTGAAGCCGCCGCCCATCCGCCAGCTCGACGCCGCGATGAAGAACGGACTGGGCGTCATGCTCGACGACCTGCTCGCGGCGGGCTACGCGCTCATCGTGTTCGCGCGTCGGGCAGACGGGTGGTCGCGTGAACCCTGCGGGAACGGGCAGGCTGCGCATCGAAAGCCTGCCGGCGCTCCCGGCCTCGACCTGCGCCGCGTGGAGGAGGTGGGCCTCAACGCGCTGCAGACGCAGCGCCAGCTCTTCTACGACGGGTGGCTCCTGCGCATCTCGCCGGGCAAGGCGCGCCGCGCGCGCAGCGTCAACGCGCATTTCGGCTCGACGCTGCCGCTCGCCGACAAGATCGACTATTGCGAGCAGCTGTACCGACCAGCACAGCCTGCCCGTGCTGTTCCGCATGACGCCGTTCGTGCAGCCGGCCGATGCTCGCGGACGCGCTCGCGGCGCGCGGCTACGTGGCGTTCGACACGACGCTGGTGCAGGTCGATGCGCCTCGCGCGGCCGCCGGATGCCGCGGACCCGGCACGGCGTGGCCATCGTGCACGCCGGCGGCCGACGTGTTCGCCGACGCGGTGGCGGTGCTGCAGGACGCGACGCCGGCGCAGCGCGACGCCTATCTCGAGCGCATGGCGGCCACGCCGCTGCGTCACGCGCGCGCTGCTCGCGCGACTGCGACGGCCGCCGGTCGGCGTCGGCACGGCGATGCTGGAGGACGGCATCGCCGGCATCTTCTCGATGGCGACCGCGCCCGACATGCGCGGGCGCGGCATCGCGAGCGCGCTGCTCGCGCGGCTCCTCGCGTGGGCGTGGGAGCGCGGCGCGCGCGCACGCGTACCTGCAGGTCGACGCGGAGAACGTCCCGCGCTCGCCGTGTATCGCACGTTCGGCTTCGTCACCGCCTACACGTATCACTATTGCGCGCGTCCGGAGGACATGCGATGAGCGACGACATCGGCGACCTGGCGCGCGGCTCGGCGAGCGCATGCTCTGCGCGGGGCTGGACTCTGCGCCACCGCGGAGTCGTGCACGGGCGGGCTCGTCGCCGGCGCGATCACCGACATCGCGGGCAGCTCCGTCCTGGTTCGAGCGCGGGTTCGTGACCTATTCGAACGAGGCGAAGCAGGAATCTGCTCGGCGTGCCCGCCACCGACGCTCGCGCAGCATGGCGCGGTCTCGGAGGCGACCGCGCGCGCGATGGCCGAGGGCGCGCTGGCGCGCAGCCGCGCGCACCT
The DNA here is from genome assembly GCA_963725735.1 of uncultured beta proteobacterium. GTDB lineage: Bacteria > Pseudomonadota > Gammaproteobacteria > Burkholderiales > Casimicrobiaceae > VBCG01. The sequence goes on from CAVRZM010000008.1 coordinate 313,618, forward strand.
CGCCGTCGCGATCACCGGCGTCGCGGGACCGGGCGGCGGCACGCCGGGCAAGCCGGTCGGCATGGTGTGCTTCGCGTGGGCGCTGCGAGGTGCGCGACGTCCGCGCGTGCACGCGCCACTTCACGGGCGATCGCGCGGCGGTGCGCCGTGCCGCGGTGGTCGAGGCGCTGGCGGGGCTCGTCGCGGAGGCGTCGCGGGCACCGTCATAGCGCATGCAGGGGCATGTCGCGTGCCGCTACCGCGCGCGCAGCGCCCGCCGCCGACGGCGGATGCCAAGGTGCCTGGCGGTGCCCGCAGCGGTGGTCTTGCGTTGCCGGCACGTCACGCGGGGAGATCGGACGCGGCGTGGCCACTGGCATCCATGGCCGCCCGTCAGAACGTGCAACTGGCGGGAACCGAGCCCACGCGAACGAGATTCATGGCGCCCGCCCGGCCGGCGTTCGATCCCGCGGTGAAGGCGTACGTCATCGTCGCCGAGTTGCAGCTCGCGAAGGTGAGCGTAGCGGTGCCGACCTGCGCAGTGGCGGGAGCGGGCGACGCGCGGTCGAGCAGGCCGCCCGTCGTCTCGTACAGCAGCACGGGCATCGTGCGCGTCCCGGGCGTGTACGCGGCCTGGGCGGTGTACCAGCGCTGGCCCTCGGCGCCGAGCGACTGTCCATTGGCCGCGTACGTGTACCAGGTCAGGAACACGACGCGGGCGGCCGGATTGATCTCGAAGACGAAACCCTGCCCGCCCTTCGCCGGATCGAACCAGTTGCCGGAGAGCCCGAAGTCCGAGGGCCCCGGCAGGCTGCCGGCGGTCGCGCAAAGGACGTTCGGCGTGAGGCGGGTGAGGGGAATCGTCCCGCTGCGATTCGTGCCGTCGGTGAACGTGTAGGCGAATTGCGCGCTCGCGCAATCGGCGAAGGTCAGCGTGATCGTGCCGACCTGCGCGGCCGCGGTGACCGGCGGCGCATCGAAATTGCCGCCTACGTTGCGATACAGCGGCAAGGTGGCCGCGTTGGTTCCTGCGCTTACGTTGCCGCCGAACGTGTACCAGCGGCCGTGGTCGGCACCGCCGCTCGCGGCGGCATCGAACGTGAACCAGCTGCCCTGCAGATAGCCCACGCCCGCGCCTGCCAGATCTTCGAACACCTCGACCTCGATGCCCTGGCCGCTCGTCGCCGCCTGGTACCACGAGCCGGTGAGCCCTTGCTGATCGATGTTGACGGTAGTGGGCGGGGCCGTGGGCACGACGGACGCCGATGCCCCCGCCAGGTTGGTGGCGACGTTCTGGATCGGGTTTCCGTTCCCGTCGATGGCCCGCACCCCGTCGGTCGGAAGCGCCGCGTAAGTCAGCTCGCTCAGGCCGGCAAAGTCGACGGCGCCCGCCGGCACCTGCAGGAAATGGTTCGGGATGACGAAGTCCGGCGCGACGAGGCCCAGCGCAGCGAATCCCTCGGAAGCGATGAGGATGCGCCGTCCCGAGGTCTTGCACGTCGTCAGGTTGGCGGGAAACACATACGTCTTCTGCGGACCCGGGCCGGAGCTCGTCAGCGCGAGGCCGCTCCAGAATGCCTCGCCGGCGTCACAGTCCGTTCGACCCGAGTCGAAGATCTCGATGAACTGCACGGTGCCGTCCGCGTTCGAGTAGATCTCGTCGATTGCGAACGTGCCGGGCAGTGCCGACGCCGTGGACGCGATCGCGGCCAGCAAAGCGGTAATGCACCCTGTCGCAAATTTCCTCACGTCAGCACCCGGAAGCGGCAGCGCGTCGATACCTGAGCGCGGGGCCCAGATGGTAGCGTCCCCGCCGCTGTCGGCAAACGGGTCCCCGATGGAGTCAGGCGGGCACCCGTGGCCGCCCCGCGGCACGCGGGCCCGCACGGGCTCGCCGCGGGGTCCATTCGCCGACGAGCCTAGGCCGTCCGGACAGCTTGCGTCGAACGATCGTTCTATGCCATCATTCCCGCCGAGGTAAAGCCCGCCTTCCCGGCCGCCAGGCCGCCGGGCGATACTCCGGAGATCACTGACATGCCGCTCGATTCCCCGATGGACGACCAGAAAAGCAAGGCCCTGACCGCCGCGCTCGCGCAGATCGAGAAGCAGTTCGGCAAGGGCTCGATCATGAAGATGGGCGAGGCCCAGATCGCCAACGACCTCTCGGTGGTGTCGACGGGCTCGCTCGGCCTCGACATCGCCCTGGGCGTGGGCGGACTGCCGCGCGGCCGGGTGGTCGAAATCTACGGCCCGGAGTCCTCCGGCAAGACCACCCTGTGCCTGCAGGTCGTGGCCCAGGTGCAGAAGGCGGGCGGGGTGGCGGCGTATATCGACGCCGAGAACGCGCTCGATCCCGGTCTACGCCGGCAAGCTCGGCGTGAGCGTGGGCGACCTCCTGATCTCGCAGCCGGACACCGGCGAGCAGGCGCTGGAGATCGCCGACATGCTGGTGCGCTCGGGCGGCGTGGACATCATCGTCATCGACTCGGTGGCGGCGCTGGTGCCCAAGGCCGAGATCGAAGGCGAGATGGGCGACCAGCTGCCGGGCCTGCAGGCGCGGCTCATGAGCCAGGCGCTGCGCAAGCTCGCGGGCAACATCAAGCGCGCGGGCACGCTGGTCATCTTCATCAACCAGATCCGCATGAAGATCGGCGTGATGTTCGGCAACCCGGAGACCACCACGGGCGGCAATGCGCTCAAGTTCTACGCGTCGGTGCGCCTCGACATCCGCCGTATCGGCTCGATCAAGAAGGGCGAGGAAGTCGTCGGCAACGAGACGCGCGTCAAGGTGGTCAAGAACAAGGTGGCGCCGCCGTTCCGCGAGGCGCTGTTCGACATCCTGTACGGCGAGGGCATCTCGCGCGAAGGCGAGATCATCGAGCTCGGCGTCAACAACAAGATCGTCGAGAAATCCGGCGCGTGGTACGCGTACAACGGCGAGAAGATCGGCCAGGGCAAGGACAACGCGCGCGAGTTCCTGCGCGAGCACCCGGAAATCGCCGCGGAGATCGAGAACAAGGTGCGCGAGGCCGTCGGCATGCCCGCCGCCGAACCGCAGCCCGCACGCGGCGCCCGCCGACGAGTAACGGCGCGCACGCGCGGTGCGCGAACGCCGTCCCGCGGCTGCCCCGATCCGCGGGTTCCCGGCAGGCGCGCGCGGCCGTCACGCCGCGCGCGCTGGCGGTGCGCTGGCTCGCGCGGCGCGATTACAGCCGCGCCGAGCTGGCGCAGCGGCTACGCCGCACGCGGTGTCGCCGATGCCGAGATCGAAGCGCACGCTCGACGCGCTCGCCGAAGCCGGCTACCTGTCGGATGCGCGCTACGCGCAGGCGGTCGTAGCGCATCGTGCCGGACGCTACGGCAAGCGCGCCATCGTGCATGCGCTGAAGGAGCGCGGCATCGGCGGCAGCCGACGCCGCGCAGGCGCTCGCCGCCCTCGCGCACACCGACGAGCTGGCCGACGCGCAAGCGCTGTGGCAGCAGCGCTTCGGCGTTGCGCCCGCCAACGATCGCGAGAAGGCGCGCCAGGTGCGTTTCCTGCAGGCGCGCGGCTATTCGCTTTCGGTCGCATTGCGCGTGCTGCGCGCCGCCGGGCACCGCGACGCCGACGACGCGTAAAATCGCGCATTCGCCGCACCCGTCGCGCGCACCATCGGCGCGCCGGGAGCGGTCCGGCGCGCCGCATCGGGCGCGCGCCCCAACTCCGGAGGCTCGAATGCGCTCGCGTCCGCTGCAAACCCTCATCGTTGCGCTCGGCTCGCTGTTGTTCGCGGCGATGGCGGCCGCGCAGCCGTACCCCGCCAAGCCGATCCGCCTGCTGATCCCGTTCACGCCCGGCGGCTCGCAGGACGTTATCGGGCGCCTCTTCGCGCAGAAGGTGGGCGACGCACTCGGGCAGACCATCGTCGTCGAGAACAAGCCGGGCGCGGGCGGCCTCATCGCGACGCAGGAAGACCGCGCGCGTCCGCGCCGGATGGCTACACGCTGTTCCTGTCCACGGGGGCGCAGATGGCCATCGAGCCCGCGTTGAATCCGAAGGCGGGCTACGATCCGCTCAAGGACTTCGTGCAGGTCATCCATCTCGCCGATGCGCCGCTCGTGCTGCTGGCCACGCCGTCGCTGCCGGCGCCGACGTTGAAGGACCTGATCGCATTGTCGAAGGCCAAGAAGGCATCGATCAACACGGCGTCGACCGGCAACGGCACCTACACGCATCTCACGCTCGAGCTCTTCAAGCAGGCTTCGGGCGCCGACCTCACGCACGTGCCGTACAAGGGCGCCGCCCCGGCGTTCAACGACATGCTGGGCGGACAGGTGCAGACGATGTTCACCACCACCGCCTCGGCGCAGCCGTACACGTCGACCAACCGCCTGCGCGCGCTCGCGGTCACCGTCGCCCGCCGTTCGCCGATGATGCCGGACGTGCCGACCTTCGCCGAAGCGGGCGTGCCGCTCGACGTGTCGGTCTGGATCGGGATATCGGTGCCTGCCGGCACGCCGGCCCCTGTCGTCGAGCGGCTCAATGCCGAGTTCAACAGGGCACTCGCCGCGCCCGACGTGAAGGCACGCCTGGCGCAGCTCGGCGTCGATCCGGTCGGCGGCACCAGCGCCGACTTCACGCAGTACGTGAAGAACGACATCGAGCGCTGGGCGAAGATCGTCAAGAGCGCCAACGTCAAGCTCGATTGATGTTGCGCGTTGCGATCGTCGGCGCGGGCGCCATCGCCCGCGCGTACGCGGTGCTGCTCGCGCGGGATGGGCACGCTGCCGCGCTGTGGTCGCCGCGCGGCGGCGGGCTGCGCGATGTCGCGGCGGCGGGCGCGACGGCGTCGCCATGGTCGTCCGCGCAGGGCGCACGACTGACCGCCAGCGGCCTCGTCACCGGCGACCATTCCATTTCCGTCCTTGCCGCGCCCGACGCCATCGCCGATGCCGGCGTCGTCATCGTCGCACTGCCGGCGAACGCCTACGCGGCCACGTTGCCGCGCCTCGCGCGGCACCTGCGCACCGGGCAGATCGTGTTCGTCAGCGGCGCGCTGTCGCTCGCGCCGCTGTGGCTCGCCGAACTCGCCGCGAAGCACGGCGCACGACCCACGCTGGCGGCGTCGGGAACGACGGTCGCGACGGCGCGGGCGCGCGAGGGCGGCGTCGCCGTCAACACGGTGCGCACGCGGGTCGGGGTCGCCGCGTTGCCGGTGACGGCCGCGCCTGCCGTGCTCGAGACGCTCGCGACCCTTTTCGGCGATCGCTTCGATAACGCCGGCGACGTCCTTGCCGTCACCCTCGCCAACATCAATCCGGTCGCACACGCCGCGATGGCGCTGTGCAATCTGACGCGCATGGAATACGGGGAAGCGTGGCCGCAGTATCACTACCTCACGCCTGCGGTGGCGCGCCTCGTCGGCGCGATGGACGCGGAGCGGCGGGCCATCGCCGCCGCGTTCGGACATGTCGTCGCGCCGATCGAGGTGCACTTCCAGCGCTCGTTCGACGTCCCGCAGCGCACGCTCGCCGAGATCGCGGCCGAGCTGCATCGCCGCCGGGGCGGGCCGCCGGGGCCCACGGCGCTCGACTCGCGGTTCGTGCTGGAGGACGTGCCCTTCGGCCTCGCGTGCAACGAGGCGCTCGCCGGCATCGTCGGCGTGCCGGTGCCGGCCACGGCCGCGACGATCACCCTGCTGTCCACGCTCTACGCCCGCGATTTCCGCGACGAGAATCCGCTGCTCGAGGCGTTGTCGCTGCGCGCGGCCACGCCGGCGACGCTTCTGGCGCGCTGCCAATGACGATGACGACAACGCGAACAACGACAGGCCGTACCCTCGCCGCGAGCCTCGCGGCCCTCTCGCTTCTTGCCGGATGCTTCGGGGGCGGCGGCGACGACGACACCTCGTCGCCGGCCGACGTCCGCTATGCGTTCGTCGCGATGGGGCCGAACGGGCAGGCGATCGCCCGCGCGATCACCAGCGCGTCCGCCTGCCCGGCCATCGCCTTCGACGGCGGCGGACCGGTCGCGATGAGCATGCGCGCGGCCGCCGCCACCCTCCCACCGCGCCCGACCGCCTATGAACCGCACAACACCGTGCCCGTCGAGTTTCCGGTCACGGTGTGCGACGCGCCGATTCCCGCAGGCACGGCGCGCGCCGCCATCGGCGCGCGCGTGCTGCCGCTCCCCAAGCGCCACGCGCAGAAGATCCTGCTGATCGCCGATACGGGCTGCCGGATGAAGAGCACCGAGAACCTGTACCAGGCGTGCAACGATCCGGCGCAATGGCCGCTGCGGCCCATTGCCGAGGCGGCCGCCGCGCAGGCGCCCGACCTCGTCGTCCATATCGGCGACTACCACTACCGGGAGACGTCGTGTCCCGTGGGCTCCGCGTGCGCGACCATCACGTCGTTCGGCTTTGGATGGTCGAGCTGGGAGCCGGATTTCTTCGCGCCGGCGCAGGCGCTGCTCGCGGCGGCGCCGTGGGTGTTCGTGCGCGGCGACCACGAGACCTGCGACCGCGGCGGGCAGGGCTGGTGGCGGATGCTCGACCCGCGTCCGCTCGTGGTGAGCCAGGACTGCAACCTCGCGGCGAACGACAACACCGGCGATTACAGCAATCCGTACGTCGTGCCCGTCGACGACGACATGGCGTTCGTGGTGTTCGATTCGGCGGTGGTCGCGAACAAGCTGAAGACCGACGATCCGCAATTCGCGACGTACCAGCAGCAGATGCAGGCCGGGTTCACGCTGGCCGCGAGCTGGCCGCACGCATTCTTCATGAATCACCAGCCGATCCTCGGCTTCAACTCGGACCAGACCACCGTAGGGCAGCCCGGCAACGAGGCGCTGCAATCCGTGCTGGAGACCGTCGTCCCCGGCGACGCGCTGTTCCCGCCGGGTATCGAAGCGGTGCTCTCGGGACACGTGCACATGATGCAGGTGGTGAGCTACGTGACGCCGCAGCCGCCGATCTTCATCCCGGGCAACGGCGGCACCGAGCTGGTGCCGGCGTTCACCAGCTTCACGCAGCCGGCGCCGTACCGGAAGGCGACCGTGGCGGAATTCCTGCAGTCGTCGCAATTCGGCTTCATGACGCTGGAGCGCAACGGCATCAGGCTGGACCATCAAGGGATTCGACCGCAATGGCCGGGTGCTGACCACCTGCGCGCTCGCCTCCCGCAAGGCCGCCTGCACGCCGCTCGCCGCGGGTTAGCCAGGTTCCGCATCTTCACTGCGGGAGGCCCGGAGCATCCCGCGAGGCATTTGCGCCGGGGTTGCCGGCCCAGCGCGGGGGCGGCTCGCGTTACAATCCAACCTTTTGATTCCGCGTTACCTTTTGCCGCGCCCTCACGAGGGGTCCGGCCGGACCCGCCCACCATGCAAGTCGCCGACATCCGCCGCCAGTTCCTCGACTACTTCGTCGCCAAGGGGCACACGCTCGTGCCGAGCTCGTCGCTCGTGCCCGCCAACGATCCGACGCTGCTGTTCGTCAACTCGGGGATGGTGCAGTTCAAGGACGTGTTCCTCGGCGCAGGAGCGCGCGGCCGTACCCGCGCGCCACGTCCGTCGCAGCGCTGCGTGCGCGCGGGCGGCAAGCACAACGACCTCGAGAACGTCGGCTACACGGCGCGCCATCACACGTTCTTCGAGATGCTCGGCAACTTCAGCTTCGGCGACTATTTCAAGCACGACGCGATCCAGTTCGCGTGGGAGCTGCTGACCCAGGTCTACAAGCTGCCGCGCCGAGAAGCTCTGGGCCACCGTCTACATCGACGACGACGAGGCCTACGACATCTGGACGAAGGAGATCGGCGTGCCGGCCGAGCGCGTCGTGCGCATCGGCGACAACAAGGGCGCGAAGTACGCGAGCGACAACTTCTGGCAGATGGCCGACACCGGTCCGTGCGGCCCGTGCTCGGAGATCTTCTACGACCACGGCCCCGAGGTCTGGGGCGGCCCGCCGGGATCGCCCGACGCCGACGGCGACCGCTACATCGAGATCTGGAACCTCGTGTTCATGCAGTTCAACCGCGAAGAGCGAACGGCGACGGCGACGTCACGATGACGCCGCTGCCCAAGCCCTGCGTCGACACCGGCATGGGCCTCGAGCGCCTCGCCGCGGTGCTGCAGCACGTGCACTCGAACTACGAGATCGACCTCTTCGTCGACCTGATCAAGGCGGCCGCGCGCGAGACGCACACGCACCGACCTCGACAACCCGTCGCTGAAGGTGATCGCCGATCACATCCGCGCGTGCTCGTTCCTGATCGTCGACGGCGTGATTCCGCGCAACGACGGCCGCGGCTACGTGCTGCGCCGGATCATCCGCCGCGCGATCCGCCACGGCTACCAGCTCGGCCAGAAGCAGCCGTTCTTCCACCGGCTGGTCGAGGATCTCGACCGCGCAGATGGGCGACGCGTATCCGGAGCTGCGCGCGCGACAAGGCGCGCGTCGCGCAGGTGCTGAAGGCGGAGGAGGAGCGCTTCGGCGAGACGCTCGAGAACGGCATGAAGATCCTCAGCGCCGCGCTCGACGCGCTCGCGAAGTCGGGCGGCAAGGTGCTCGACGGCGAAACCGTGTTCACGCTCTACGACACGTTCGGCTTTCCGCTCGACCTGACCGCCGACATCGCGCGCGAGCGCGGCGTCACGGTCGACGAGGCGGCCTTCGAGGCGGCGATGAACGCGCAGCGCGAGCGCGCGCGCGCCGCGTCCACGTTCAAGATGGGCGCGCAGCTCGACTACGCGGGGCCGAAGACCGAGTTCCACGGCTACGACACGCTGTCGGAGGAAGGGCGCGTGGTCGCGCTGTACAAGGATGGCGCGAAGGTCGATGCGCTCGACGACGGGCGAGCAGGGCATCGTGGTGCTCGACCGCACGCCGTTCTACGCGGAGTCGGGCGGCCAGGTCGGCGACCGCGGCGAGCTCGTCGAAGGGCGGCGCGTGCCTCACGCTGTTCGCGGTCGCGCGACACGCAGAAGATCCAGCCCGACGTGTTCGGCCACCTCGGCGACGGTGAAGACCGGCGAGCTGAAGCGTCGGCGACACGGTGGCGGCGCAGGTCGATCACGACGCGCGCGGCCGCACGATGCGCAACCACTCGGCCACGCACCTCATGCACAAGGCGCTGCGCGAGGTGCTCGGCTCGCACGTGCAGCAGAAGGGCTCGCTGGTCGATCCGGACAAGACGCGCTTCGACTTCGCGCACAACGCGCCGATGACCGACGACGAGATCCGCCGCGTCGAGGAGCTCGTCAACGCGCGAGATCCTCGACAACGCACGCGACGCAGCGCGCGCGTGATGCCGATCGACGACGCGCAGAAGCTCGGGCGCGATGATGCTGTTCGGCGAGAAGTACGGCGACGAGGTGCGCGTGCTCGACATCGGCACGCTCGCGCGAGCTGTGCGGCGGCACGCACGTCGCGCGCACCGGCGACATCGGCTTCTTCAAGATCATCGGCGAAGGCGGCGTCGCCGCCGGCATCCGCCGCGTCGAGGCGGTGACCGGGCGCGGCGCGCTCGCGTTCGTGCAGGCGCAGGAAGCGAAGCTGACGGCGCGGCGGCGACGCTCGAAGGCGCCGGTCGGCGAGCTCGAGACGCGCATCGCGCAGCTCATGGACAGCGCGCGCGCGACCGAGAAGGAGCTGGCGCGCCTGAAGTCGAAGGCGGCCGCGAGCGCGGGCGACGACCTCGCCGGCAGCGCGGTCGACGTCAAGGGCGCCAAGGTGCTCGCGGCCGCGCTCGACGGCGCCGACGCGAAGACGCTGCGCGAGACGATGGACAAGCTGAAGGACAAGCTGAAGTCGGCGGCGATCGTGCTCGCCAGCGTGACCGACGGCAAGGTGACGCTGATCGCGGGCGTCACCAGCGACCTCACCGCCAAGGTGAAGGCGGGCGAGCTCGTCAACCACGTCGCGCAGCAGGTGGGCGGCAAGGGCGGCGGCCGGCCCGACATGGCGCAGGCGGGCGGCACCGATCCCGCCGGACTTGCCGGCGGCGCTGCAAGTCGGTGCAGGCCTTCGTCGAACAGCGGCTGTGACCGCCGCGATCTGCCCATGAACGGGCCCGTGCCGCAGTCGCCGCAGTTCGCGAGCGACAACTGGTCGGGCATCTGTCCCGAAGCGTGGGCCGCGCTCGCGGCGGCCAACGCCGGCCACGCGCCGAGCTACGGCGGCGACGACTGGACGGCGGCCGCGCGTGAAGGCGATCCGCGAGGTGTTCGAGACCGACTGCGAGGTCTTCTTCGTGTTCAACGGCACGGCGGCGAATTCGCTCGCGCTCTCCGCGACTGTGCCGCGGCACCGACGCGATCGTCTGCCACGCGAACGCGCACATCAACGTCGACGAATGCGGCGCGCCGCGATTTCTTCAGCGGCGGCGCCAAGCTGCTCACCGCCGACACGCCGCGACGCGAAGCTCACCGTCGAGGCGCGTCGAGCGTCTCGCGGTGACGCCGCACGACGTGCACTCGGCGCGGCCGCGCGCGCTGTCGCTCACGCAGGCGACCGAGCTCGGCACGCTGTACACGCCGATGGAGATGTGGGAGCTCGCCGAATGCGCGCACGGGCTCGGCATGAACGTGCACGTCGACGGCGCGCGCTTCGCCAATGCCGTGGCGGCGCTCGGCTGCGCGCCGGCGGACATCGCGTGGCGCGCCGGCGTGGACGTGCTGTCGTTCGGCGGAACCAAGAACGGCCTGCCGTTCGGCGAGGCGGTCGTGTTCTTCGATCGCGAGCTCGCGGACGAATTCGGCCGCCGGCGCATGCAGGGCGGCCAGCTCGCGTCGAAGATGCGCTATCTCGCCGCGCCGTGGCTCGGCGTGCTCGAGGACGGCGCGTGGCTGCGCCACGCCGCGCACGCGAACGCGATGGCCGCAGCGCCTGTCGGAAGGCCTCGCGGGCATCCCGGCGACGCGCCTGCTGGCGCCGGTCGCAGGCCAACGGCGTGTTCGTCGACCTGCCGCTGCCGGTGATCGCCGGGCTGCGCGGAGCGCGGCTGGCAGTTCTACGAGTTCGTCGGCGCCACCGGCATCCGCCTCATGTGCGCCTGGGACACGCCGGCGTCCGCCATCGACGCATTCCTGGCCGATGTCCGGGCGCTCGCGGGCAATGCCGCGGCCTGACGACTCTCCGACGCCGCCCCGCACCGCGGCGCCCGGCGTCGTGGTGTTCGACCTGGGCGGCGTCCTGCTCGACTGGAATCCGCGGCACCTCTACCGCAAGCTGTTTGCCGGCGACGAGGCCGCGATGGAGCGCTTCCTGGCCGAGGTGTGCACCGGCGAATGGAATGCGCGGCAGGACGCCGGCCGTCCCTTCGACGAGGCGGTCGCCGCGCTGATGCCGCGTCATGCGGACCAGCGGCACCTGATCGAGGCGTGGCGTGACCGCTTCGACGAGATGATTCCCGGCCCGCTCGACGACACGCTGGCGGTCGCGGAGGAACTGCGTGGCGGCGGGGTGCCGCTCTACGCGCTCACCAATTGGTCGGCCGAGACGTTCGCCGGCCAGCGCCGCCGCTTCCCGTTCTTCGCGTGGTTCGATGGCATCGTCGTCTCGGGCGCGGAGCGGGTGATGAAGCCCGACCGCCGCATCTACGAGATCCTGCTCGCGCGCTACGCGATCGAGCCGGAGACGCCGTGTTCATCGACGACAATCCGGCCAATGCGCGCGCGGCGTCCGAGCTCGGCATGCACGGCATCCATTTCCGCACCGCCGACGCGCTGCGCAGCGAGCTGCGCGCGCTCGGCTTGCTGTGACCGGCGCGCGCCGCGCGCCCGACTCTTGCACGGAGCATCCATGGCCCAGCGTGGCGACCCGCAATACCTGAACGAGATCCGCGAGCGCCTGTACACCGCGGTCCTGTCGGACGTCCTCGACGAGCTCGGCCATCGCGACCAGGCGATGCCGCCTTCCATCCGTCCGCTCGACGATGCACTGGTGATGGCCGGCTTCGCGCGCACCGGCCTTTATCGCGAGATCTACCGCATCGTGCCCGACGAGAATCCGTACGAGCTCGAGATGGCGCTCATCGACGACCTCAAGCTCGGACGACGTGGCGGTGTTCGGCTGCGGCGGCTCACGGCGCATCGCGCCGTGGGGCGAGCTCCTGACCACGGCGTCGCGCGCACGGGGCGCGGCGGGCTGCGTCACGGACGGGTTCGTGCGCGACATCCGCCAGATCCGCGCGCTGCGCTTTCCGGTGTTCCACGGCGGCATCGCGCCGCTCGACTCGAAGGGGCGCGGCATGGTCGCGGAGATCGACGTGCCCATCGCCTGCGCCGGCGTGGCGGTTGCGCCCGGCGACCTCGTGGTGGGCGATGCCGACGGCGTGATCGTGGTGCCGCGCGCGGTCGAAGCCGAAGCGGTGCGCCGCGCGTTCGCCAAGGTGACGAGCGAGGATCGCACGCGCGAGGAGCTGGCCGCCGGCGCCAAGCTCGCCGACGTGTTCGCGAAGTACAAGGTGCTGTAGCGCCCAGGGAACGACCATGCCATTGCGCCCCGAAGTCACGCTCGACATCCTCAATCGCCGCGGCGACGGCCGCCTGCCCGGACTGGTGGGCTTTCGCGTCGAGGCGCTCCGCGACGGGCTCCTCGTCGCCGAGCTCGACATCCGGCCCGAGCTCCTCGCGCCGAACGGCTTCCTGCACGCGGCGACGGTGGTCGCGCTCGCCGATACCGCGTGCGGCTTCGGCTGCATCGCGCACCTGCCCGCGGGCGCCGAGAACTTCACCACGGTCGAGCTCAAGGCGAACTTCTTCAGCACCGCACGCGAAGGCACCATCGTCGCGGCCGCGCGGCCGGTGCACCTGGGCAACACGACGCAGGTGTGGGACGCCGAAGTGAAGCGCAAGGCGGACGACCGCCAGATGGCGCTGTTCCGCTGCACGCAATTGATCCTCTGGCCGAAGAAGCCGGGCGGCTAGGGGCTGCGGTCGGCGTCGTTCACGTCGCGGGGTGCCATCGGCCCGGCGGCCTAATCCGGCCGGCCGATCGCGCGTCGATCGGCGCTGCTCGAGACTGACAGCGGTTGCGCATCGATGGCGCGGCCGTTGCGATGCGCTCGTTCACCGGCTTCTGCCTGCTCGCCTTCGCCTGCGGCGTGTCCGCGCTGCAGACGTGCGCCGCATTGCCGCCGCATCCATTCGTCGGGATGCTGGCCGCAGCCGCCGCCGGCCCTGTGCGGCCTGCATGGCGGGTCGCGTCGTTGCGCACGCGCACGGCCGTTGGCGTGCTCGCGTTCGCGCTGCTCGGCTTCGGCTACGCGGCATGGCGCGCCGAGGTCCGTCTGGCCGACGCGCTGCCGCGCGAATGGGAAGGGGAGGACCTGCGGCTCGTCGGCGTCGTCGACGACCTGCCGGCCGCGTCCGCGCGCGGCGTGCGCTTCGCGTTCGCGGTCGAGCGAGGTGCGTACGCCGGGCGCGCGCGTGCCGCGCGCGAATCTCGCTCGCGTGGTACGCTGCGCGACCCGACGACGAGGGTGACGACGACACGGTCGACGCCGCGTTGCCAGCGCCGGCGAGCGCTGGCAACTCGACCGTGCGCCTGAAGCGTCCGCACGGCACCGTCAATCCCGGCGGCTTCGATCTCGAAGCGTGGCTGCTGCAGCAGGGGCTGCGCGCGACCGGCTACGTCCGCGACGGCACACGGCAACGTGCGGCGCGATGCGTTCGCCGGACGCTGGCGCGACCACGTGCAGCGCGCGCGCGAGCGGGTGCGCGAGCGCATCGCGGCGCGCGCTGGCCGACGCGCCGTACGCGGGCGTGATCGTCGCGCTCGCGATCGGCGACCAGCGCGCCATTCCCGAGGCGCAGTGGACGGTGTTCAACCGCACCGGGATCTCGCACCTGGTCAGCATTTCCGGGCTGCACGTCACCGTGTTCGCCGCGTTCGCGGGCGGGCTCGCCTTCGCGCTCGCCCGGCGCAGCGCTCGCCTGACGTCGCGCATCCCGGCGCGCCGGATCGCCGCGATCGTCGGCGTTGCCGCCGCCGGCGGCTACGTGCTGCTGGCCGGCGCCGAAGTGCCCGCGGTGCGCACGTTCGCGATGCTCGCCGTCGCCGCGGCCGGCGTCTGGCTCGCGCGGCCGGGCACCGCCGGGACTCGTGTGGCTGTGGGCGCTCGCCGCCGTGCTTGCCTGGGATCCCTGGGCGCCGCTCACGCCGGGCTTCTGGCTGTCCTACGGCGCGGTGGCGCTGCTCCTGTACGCTCGGCGTCGGCCGGCTACGCGACGACGCCGCGCCGCGGCGCTGGCGCGCGCGCGCGGTGCGTGCGATGCGCGAGGGCGCGCACGCCCAGTGGGTCGTGACGATCGGGCTCGCGCCGCTCACGCTCGCGCTGTTCCAGCAGATGTCGCTGGTCGCGCCCGTCGCCAACGCGGTGGCCATCCCGCTCGTCACGCTCGTGCGTCGTGCCGCTCGCGCTCGCGGGCATCGTCATGCCGTTCGACGGCTTCTTCGTCGCTCGCGCATGCGGTGCTGGCGCCGCTGATGCGCGTTCCTCGAGATGCTCGCGGCGCTGCCCGATGCGACGTGGCAGCAGCACGCGCCGCCGCGCCTGGACGCGTCGTCGGCGGGGTGCGCCGGCGCGCTGTGGCTGCTCGCGCCGCGCGGCGTGCCGGGACGCGCGCTCGGCCGTCGCTGTGGCTGCTGCCGCTGTTCGTCGCGACGCCCGCCGCCGCTGCCGGAAGGCGCGTTTCGCCTCACCGTGCTCGACGTCGGGCAGGGGCTCGCCGCCGTCGTCGAGACGCGCAGCTACACGCTGGTCTACGACACCGGCGCCGCGCTTCACCGATACCGCCGACGCCGGCGGGCGCATCGTCGCGCCGTTCCTGCGCGCGATCGGGCAGCCGCGCGCCGACGGCCTGATCGTGAGCCACCAGGACCTCGACCATTCGGGCGGCGCGCTGTCGCTCATGCAGGCGACGCCGGTGCGGCTGGTTCGCATCGTCGCTGCCCGCCGGGCACGCGGTCGTCGCGCGCGCGCAGGCGATCGCGCCCGCGTTCGCGTGCATGGCCGGCCAGTCGTGGACGCTGGGACGGCGTGCGCTTCGCGGTGCTGCATCCGACCACCGCGGAATACGAGGACGCCTACGCGAGGACCAACGATCGCTCGTGCGTGGTGCGGGTCGACTCGGCGCACGGCAGCGCGCTCCTCACCGGCGACATCGAGGCCCGGAGCGAGGCCGTGCTGGTGCGCACGCAGCGCGGACGCGGCTGCGCGCCGACGTCGCTCGTGGTGCCGCACCACGGCTCGCGCACGTCGTCGACGCTTCCGTTCGTTCGCGCGGTCGCGCCGGCCATCGCCGTGGTCGCCGAGCGGCTATCGCAATCGCTTCGGCCATCCGCGGCGCAGACATCGTCGCGCGCTACACGATGCACGACATCCGCGTGGTGCGCACCGATCTGGCCGGCGCGGTCGACGCTGACCTTCGAGGGCGACGGCGGTCCGCGCATGGTGGAGGCCCGTGCGCAGCGCGCGCGTTACTGGCTCGACCTGCCCGCCCCGCAGGCCGCCCCGCTCGAGTGAGGCTGCTAGACTTGTCGCCGATGCCTGCCCGCCGATGCGTCGCCTTCATCCTGTCGATCACGCTGCTCGCGTGCGCACCGGCCGGCATCGCAAGTGCGCAGGACAAGGGCAACGTCCCCGAGCTCAAGCTGTCGGTCGCGCAGTCGCCGGCCTTCCCGCTGGGCAAGGCGGCGGAGCGCTGGGCAGCCCTCGTCAACGAGGCGGGCGGTGGCGCGTTCGAGATCAAGCCGTACCCCGGCATGGTGCTCGCGGGCCGCGATCCGCTGCGGGAATTCGGCACGCTGCGCGACGGCGGAGCGGACCTGGCGGTCGGCTCCGCGCTCATGTGGTCGGCAGAGCTTCCCTCGTTCGCGGTATACGCGCTGCCATGGATGAGCCCGGACCCGCGCGAGCAGGAAGCGCTGGCCGCGAACCCGGACGTGCGCGAGAAGGTGGCCGCGCGCGCGGCGCTCGCCGACGTCGTGGTGGTTGGCGTGGCGCCGCTCGGCGATCGCGTGCTCGCGACCGTGCAGGGTCCGCTGCAAGCGCCGGCGGAGTTGGCCGGCCTGCGCGTGCGCACGGTCGCCCATCCGCTGCTGATGGAGACGCTGGCAACACTCGGGATGCGGCCGGACGCGATGAGCCTGGCGGACGCCCAGGCCGCCTTCGCCAGCGGCACGCTCGCGGGGCAGGAAGGGCCGGCCACCACGCTCGCCGCCACCCGCATCGCGGCTCTCGGGCTGCGCTACGTGCTGCGCTGGGGCGCGACCAGCGACGCGATGGTATTCGCCGTGCGTCGCGCAACGTGGGAACGGTGGGACGAGCGTCTGCGCGAACGTGCGCGCACCGCCGCCGTCGAGGCTGCACGCGAGGCGAATGCGCTCGCGCGCGAGGACGACGCCACCGCCGCCCTGGTCAGGCAGGGCGTGACCCTGGTCAAGCTCGTTCCGGCGCAGCGCAGCGCGTTCCGCGCCGCCGTCGAGCCTGTGTGGGTCAAGTGGACCACCGCGATCGGCCCCGACCTCGTCGAGGCAGCGCGGGCAGCGGTCGCGGCCAGCGCCTCGCGCTGACGGGTTGGAGCCCCGGAACGGCCGCAGGTCCGCAGTTCGCCTAAGGCTGGACCTGCCGCGCGTGCGCCCGCTTGGTGAAGTACACGGTGCCGGTGAACGACGACACGTGCGGTGCCGTCCTCCCGCGTCACGTCGACCCGATAGATCGCCAGCCGGGCGGTGCGGCTCACCTCGAGCGAGCGCGCCGTGAGCACGTCGCCTTCGCGCGCCGCGACCTGGAAGGTCAGGTGCGTGTCGATGCCGGCGGCGATCACGCCGTACGGTTCGACGCCACGCCGAACGCGCAGTCGGCCAGCGTGAAGATCGCGCCGCCGTGGCAGGTGCCGTTGAAGTTGAGGTGCTGCGCGCGCGACGCGCATGCGCATCGTCGCCGTGCCGGGTCCCGACGTCGACGAATTCGATGCCGTTGAGGCGCTGGTAGGGATCGGCGGCGCAGAACGCCCGCAACTGCGCACTCGCGCCGTGCTCCGCGCCGCTCGCCGGCCGCGCTGGCGTCCGCGCCGACCGACGCCCGCATCGGCTTCGCGTGCGCGCCCAGCGCGTCGACCAGCGCCGCCACGCCTTCGCCCGTCGTCGCGGCGGTGCGCAGCACGCGCACGCTGCCAGCCCGGCCGTGCGCGCGCGCAGGTGCAGCATGTCGTTGAGCTCGCGCTCGGTGCGCTCGGCGAGCGGCAGGTCGCCCTTGTTCACGACCAGCACGTCGGCGATCTCGAGAATGCCGGCCTTGATCGCCTGCACGTCGTCGCCGAGCCCGGGCGGGCACACGACGACGCTGGTGTCGGCGAGCGCGCGCGATGTCGACGTCGGACTGCCCGGCGCCGACGGTCTCGACGATGATCGGGTCGAAGCCGGCGGCGTCGAGCAGGTCGACGACGCGCCGCGTCGGTGCGCGACAGGCCGCCGGGATGGCCGCGCGACGCGAGCGAGCGGATGAACACCGCTCGGCGGCGCCGCTGCTCGCCCATCCGGATGCGATCGCCGAGCACCGCGCCGCCGGTGATCGGGCTCGACGGATCGATCGCGACCACCGCGACGCGCCGGCCGCGCGCCGTGTACTCGCGCAGCAGCGCGTTGATCAGCGTCGACTTGCCGGCGCCCGGCGCGCCGGTGATGCCGACCACGTGCGCGCGGCCGACATCGCGCAGCGAGCGCCGCGGACAGCGCGTCGCGCCGCCGGCAGTGTCGTTCTCGATCTCCGTGATGCGCGCGCGCGATCGGCGGCGCGTGCCGGCGCGGATCGCGGCGACGCGCTGCTCGACGGCGGCCGTCGGCGCCGGCGCCGCACCCGCGTTCGGCGCGGACTGCTTCATCGGCGCGCCGATCAGACGACGACCAGCGGCTGGCCGAAGCCGAGCTCGCGCCGCAGCGTGCCGCAGATCTCGCCGTGCGTGCAGCCGGCTCCGGCCGCCGCGACCACGCGCGCCGAAGATGTTGCCGCCGTCGCGCCTGCGCGCGCCGCGCGAGGTCGGCGAGCGCCTGCGCGACCGCCGCCGGCCGACCGCGCGGCCTTCCACGCGGCGAACGCGGCGATGTGCGCGCGCATCTTCGCCGGGTCGGGCTGCGCGCAGCGCCGGGCGCGCGCTCGGCGTCCTCGTCGACCTGGTAGGCGTTGACGCCGACCACCGTCTGCTCGCCGCGAGTCGATGCGCTCCTGGAACGCGCGCGCCGAGTCGCCGATCCTCCGCTGCACGAGGCCCGACTCGACCGCGCGGTACATGCCGCCCGCCGCCTCGACGTCGGCCATGATGCGCGAGCACGCTCTGCTTCCATCTCGTCGGTCAGCGACTCGACGTAGTACGAGCCGCCGAGCGGATCGATCACGTCGGTCAGGTGCGCTTCCTCGCGCAGGATGTTCTGCGTCGCGACCGCGATGCGCGCGCCGAACTGCGTCGGGCACGACAGCGCCTCGTCGTAGGCGTCGGTGTGCAGCGACTGCAGGCCGCCGAAGATGCCGGCGATCGCCTGCGCGGTGACGCGCGCGATGTTGTTGAGCGGCTGCTGCCGCGTGAGGTCGACGCCCGAGGTCTGGCCGTGGAACTTGAAGCGCCACGAGCGCGGGTCGCGCGCGCCGAAGCGCTCGCGCGTGAGGCGCGCCCAGATGCGCCGGCCGGCGCGGAACTTGGCGATCTCCTCGAAGAAGCAGATCGAGATGTCGAAGAAGAACGTGAAGCGCGGCAGGAACGCATCGGGCGACATGCCGGCGGCGACGCAGTCCTCGGCGTACTGGATCGCCGAGGAGAGCGTGAACGCCATCGCCTCGGCCGGCGTCGCGCCGGCCTGCTGCATGTGCTGGCCGACCACCGACATCGGGTTCCAGCGCGGCAGGTGCTCGCCGCACAATTCGATGTGGTCGATGAGGATGCGCCGCGCGCCCGGCAGCGCGATCCGGAAGAACATGTGGTTGGCGACGAAGTGCGACAGGTAGTCGCTCTGGTTGGAGGTGCCGCTGATCGCGCGCCAGTCGACGCCGCGCCGCTTCGCGGTCGCCAGCATGAAGGCGAGCAGCGTGAACGGCGACGGATCGTTCATCGCGCACGAGGTGCGCGCGAGGTCGACGCCGTCGAGGCACGTCGCCATGTGGTCGGCGCTGTTGACGACCACGCCGCAGGTGCCGAGCAGCTCCGCGTCGACCTCGTCCATGTCGTAGCCGCGGAACACCGAGTTGCACGGGATCAGCGACACCGCGGTGGCGCCCTGGGCGAGGATGTCGCGCAGGCGCGCGTTGTACGCGGCCGGCGTGCCGAGGCCGATCAGCTGGCGCTGCGTCCAGGTGCGGCCGCGGTGCATCGTCGGCGTAGATGCCGCGCGTATAGGGCGGCTGGCCGGGAAAGCCGAGGTCGGCGTCGAAGCGCGCCGGCGTCGAGTCGAGCGGCGTGTACAGCGGCTTGACCGGGATGCCGGAGCGGTTGTGGACCGGCGCGGTCGGCGCCGATCTGCGCGCGCGTATTCGCGCTCCCAGCGCACGTGCGCTTCTTCGGTGGACGCCGGGGACGGGCTCGGGCAGCGGCTTGTTCATGGCGAGCTGGCCTTCAGGCAGGGAAGCGCGCGGCGCGCACGCGCGGCGGTGGCTTCGCGGACGAACGGCGAGATGTCCTCGAGCGCGCGCCCGGATGGAACACGCGCGCCACGCCGGCGTCGAGCAGCATCGGCTCGTCCTCGTCGGGCACGATGCCGCCGACGATCACCGCGACGTCGGTCGAGGCCGGCCTCGCGCAGCGCCGCCATCAGCTTGGGCACGATCAGGTGGTCGGTCGCGAGCGAGGACACGCCGATCACGTCGACGTCCTCCTCCAGCGCGAGCTTGACCACCGTCCGGATCTCCTGCCACGGCGGCGTGTAGACGACCTCCATGCCGGCGTCGCGCAGGTGGGCGGCGACGATGCGGCTGCCGCGGTCGTGGCCGTCGAGGCCGATCTTGGTGATGAGTACCTTGGGCGGATGTCCATGCGGAGCGGGCTCGGCGATGGAGTCGACGGGCGGATGCGGCGCGTCAGGCGTCGAGCGGCTCGCGCAGCAGGCGCACGAAACGGCGCGCGAGCACCTGCGGGCGAATCCTTGCCCGGCGCGGTACCAGGTCTGCGACCAGTTGAGCGCGCCCAGCAGCATCAGCTGGAGCGCGCGGCGGTCGGTGCGCGGCGGCAGCGGCAGCGCCTGGATCGCCTGCGCGAACGTCTGCTCGTACTCGTCGCGCAGCGCGACCAGGCGCGCGGCCGACCTCGGGCGCGTCGTCCGGCCGCACGCGGATCACCACCTGCCCGTAGTCGCTGTCCTCGAGCAGGGCCTCCAGGTGCGCGGCGCACGCGTCGTCGAGCCGCGTCCAGGGATCGCCGTCGCTGCGCGAGCGCGGGCGCGACCGCCTCCTTGATCCGCCGCACGCCCTCCGCGTACACGGCGACCAGCAGCTCTTCCTTGGACGCGAAGTGGTAGTAGAGCGAGCCCGGGCAGCATGCCGACCATGCCGGCGATGTCGCGCATCGACGTGTCGCCGAAGCCCTTCTCGCTGAAGAACCGCGCCGCCGCGTCGAGGATCAGCGGCAGGCGGTTGTCGGCGCGCGGCGCGGCGGGGGCGCGCGGCGCGAGACGGACGGCGGCGGTCGGACGGATGGACTCTTCCCAAAACAAACAGTTGTTTGGTATAGTGCCCCAGCACTGGCGCCCGCTGTCAACGACGCGACGGCAGCCGCGCCAGAACGACGGGCGACGTACGGAAGGAGGCACGATGGCGGCCGTAGCGCAAACGGCGGGATCATTTCGCGGAGCTGCGCGAGCACGCGCATGACGAGCGCGCGCTGCCGCCGGCGCTGCTCGACGAGCTGCGCACGCTGCTCGGCGACCGCGTCGTCCGACGCGGCCAGGTGCGCGAGCATCACGGCACCGACATCTCGTCGTACCCGGTCACGCCGCCCGACGCGGTGGTGTTCCCGCACACCACGGACGAGGTCGTCGCGATCGTCAACGCCTGCGCGCGCCACCGCGACGCCGATGATCCCCTTCGGCGTCGGCACCTCGGTCGAAGGCCACGTGCTCGCGACCCACGGCGGCGTGTGCATCGACCTCGTCGCAGATGAACCGCATCGTCGAGGTCAACGCCAGCGATCTCGACGTGCGCGTCGAGCCGGGCGTCACGCGCAAGCAGCTCAACGCGTACCTGCACGACACCGGGCTTGTTCTTCCCGATCGATCCGGGCGCCGACGCGTCGCTGGGCGGCATGGCGTCGACGCGCGCGTCGGGCACCAACGCCGTGCGCTACGGCACGATGCGCGAGAACGTGCTCGGCGCTGACGGTCGTGCTGGCCGACGGCCGCGTGATCCGCACCGGCGGGCGCGCGCGCAAGTCCGCGGCCGGCTACGACCTCACGCGCCTGTTCGTCGGCGCCGAAGGCACGCTCGGCATCATCACCGAGCTCACGTTGCGCCTGTACGCGATTCCCGAAGGCATGTCGGCGGCGGTGTGCGCGTTTCCGACGGTGGCCGCGGCGGTCGACTCGGTGATCGAGGCGATCCAGTGCGGCATTCCGATCGCGCGCGTCGAGCTGCTCGACACGCTCACCGTGTCAGGCCGTCAATCGCTACAGCAAGCTCGGCCTGCGCGAGGCGCCGACGCTCTGGTACGAGTTCCACGGCACGCACGCGCGGCGTCGAGGAGCAGGCGACGCAGATGCAGGAGATCGCGCGCGCGCACGGCGGCCTCGATTTCGAATGGGCGACGCGTCCGGAGGAGCGCACGCGGCTGTGGCAGGCGCGGCACGACGCCTATTTCGCGTGCCTGCAGCTGCGCAAGGGCAGCCGGATGATCGCCACCGACGTGTGCGTGCCGATCTCGCGCCTCGCCGAATGCATCGCGGAGACGCAGGAGGACATCGCGCGCTCGACGATGCCGATCCCGCTCTTCGGCCACGTCGGCGACGGCAACTTCCACCTGATGATCCTGGTCGACCCGGACAGCGACGCCGACCTGCGAGGAGGCGTGGGACCTCAACACGCGGCTGGTGCGCCGCGCGCTGGCGATGGGCGGCACGTGCACCGGCGAGCACGGCATCGGGCTCGGCAAGCGCGAGTTCCTGGTCGAGGAGTTCGGCGCGGGCGTGGACGTGATGCGCCAGCTGAAGGCCACGCTCGATCCGGGCAATCTCCTGAATCCCGGGCAAGGTCGTCTAGGACGGTCGCGCAAGCAGCTCAGCTCGCCGACGTCAAGCTCGACGACAAGTACACGCTGGAACGCGGCCGCGTCTACCTGAACGGCATCCAGGCGCTCACGCGGCTGCTCGATCATGCAGCGCGTGCGCGACGCCGCCGCGGGGCTCAACACCGCCGGCTTCGTGTCGGGCTTCCAGGGCTCGCCGCTCAACAACATGGACAAGACGCTGTGGGAGGCGCACGACGCTCCTCGCGCGGCATCACATCCACTTCCAGCCCGGGCAGAACGAGGAGCTCGCGGTGATGGGCGTGTGGGGCTCGCAGCAGGTGACGCTCGACCCGCACGCGCGCTACCAGGGCGTGTTCGGCATGTGGTACGGCAAGTGGGCGGGGCTCGCGCGCTGCTGGCGACGCGCTGCTGCACGGCAACTCGGCGGGCGCGGCGCCGTACGGCGGCGTGCTGCTCGTGTGCGGCGACGACCACATGGCGCGCTCGTCGACCGTGGCGACGCAGAGCGAGACCGATGCTGATGTCGCCGACTGATCCCGGTCCTCGCGCCGTCCGGCGTGCAGGAATACCTCGACCTCGGCATCCACGGCTACGCGATGTCGCGCTACTCGGGCTCGTGGATCGGCGTTCAAGGCGCTCGACGACACGATCGAGTGCTCGGCGTCGGTCAGCGTCGATCCCGGCGCGCATCAGCGTGCGCCTGCCCGAGGACTTCACGCTGCCGCCGCGGCGGGCTCGGCCTGCGGCTGCCCGACCAGCCGCTGGCGATGGAGCGGCGCATCCACGAGCAGCGGCTGCCCGCGGTGCTCGCCTACGCGCGCGCGAACCGGCTGAACTTCGTCGCGCTACGACAGCCCGCGCGCGCGGCTCGGCATCGTCGCCGCCGGCAAGTCGTATCTCGACGTGCGGCAGGCGCTCGAGCATCTCGGCATCGACGAGCAGGCGGCCGCGCGCATCGGCATCCGCGTGTACAAGCTGGGCCTCACGTGGCCGCTCGAGCCGCAGGGCCTGCACGCGTTCGCGCTCGGGCTCGAGGAGATCCTCGTGGTCGAGGAAAAGCGCCCGGTCATCGAGGACCAGATCCGCGCGCTGCTCTACCACTGGCCCGACGCGCGGCGCCCGCGCATCGCTCGGCAAGCGCGACGAGCGAGAGCGGCCCCAACGAATGGCTGCTGCCGCCGACCGGCGAGCTGACCGCCGAGCAGGTGGCGCTGGTGATCGCCGCGCGCCTCGCGCGCTTCCATGCCGAGCCGCGCATCGACGAGCGCGCCGCGTGGCTGCGCGCGAAGGAGGAGGCGCTCGCGCAAGCCGTCGCTGTCGCCGCAGTTGCGCGGCTACCTGAGCGACGCCGGCCGCGTGCCCTACTTCTGCTCCGGCTGCCCGCACAACAGCTCGACGCGCGTGCCGGAGGGCAGCGAGGCGATCGCCGGCGTCGGCTGCCACTTCATGGCGACCTACATCTTCTCGCGGCACGAAGATCTTCTCGCCGATGGGCTCCGAGGGCGCGGCGTGGGTCGGCCACGCGCCGTTCACCGACACGCGGCACATCTTCGCCAACATGGGCGACGGCACGTACTACCACTCCGGGCTGCTCGCGATCCGCGCCGCGGTGGCGGCGAACGTCGCCATCACGTTCAAGATCCTCTACAACGACGCGACCGCCGCGACCGGCGGCCAGCCGCTGCCCGCGCCGCTCAACGTGCCCGCGCGTCACGCGCCAGCTCGAGGCCGAGGGCGTCGAGCCGCATCGTCGTCGTCACCGACCAGCCGGAGAAGTACGGCCGGCGACGCGCCGTTCGCCAAGGGCGTGACCGTGCGCCATCGCGATCACCTCGACGCGGTCCAGCGCGAGTTGCGCGAGGTGGCCGGCGTGACGGTGCTCGTCTACGACCAGACCTGCGCCGCGGAAAAGCGCCGCCGCCGCAAGCGCGGCAAGTTTCCCGATCCGGCGCGACGCTCGTTCATCAACACGCGCGTCTGCGAAGGCTGCGGCGATTGCAGCACCAAGTCGAACTGCGTGTCGGTGACGCCGGTCGAGACCGAGTTCGGCCGCAAGCGCGCGATCGACCAGTCGTCGTGCAACAAGGATTTCTCCTGCCAGAACGGCTTCTGCCCGAGCTTCGTCAGCGTCGAAGGCGGACGCCTGCGGCGCGGCAAGGCACGCGACCGCCGGGACGACCTCTTCGCGCGGCTGCCGGAACCCGAGCTGCCGGCGCTCGAGCGCCCGTATTCGATCGTCGTCGCCGGCGTCGGCGGCACCGGCATCATCACGGTCGGCGCGCTGCTCGGCATGGCCGCGCACCTCGAAGGCAAGGGCGTGTCGGTGCTCGACATGACCGGCGTCGCGCAGAAGGGCGGCGCGGTCACGACCTTCGTGCGCATCGCGGCGCGGCCCGAGGACCTGCACACGATCCGCATCGCGGCCGGCGAGGCCAATGCGGTGATCGGCAGCGACCTGCTGGTCACCGCCGAGAATTCGATCCTGACGCGCGATGCAGCGCGGCGTGACGCGCGCGGTGATCAACACGAACCGGATGGCGACCGTCGCGTTCATCAAGAATCCCGACCTGCAGACGCCGTGGGTCGCGATGGAGGAGGGCCTGCGCGACGTCGATCGGCGCCGACGCGGCGCGGTTCCTCGACGCGACGCGGCTCGCGACCGGCGCTGCTCGGCGATTCGCTCGCGACCAACATCTTCCTGCTGGGCTACGCGTACCAGATGGGCCTCATCCCGGTGTCCCGCGAGGCGCTGTATCGCGGCGATCGAGCTCAACGGCGCCGCGGTCGACGGCCAACCAGCGCGCGTTCGAATGGGGGCGGCTCGCGTGCCACGATCCGGCGAGCGTCGAGCGGCAGGCGCGCCCGCCCGACGACCGCGGTCGGCAGCGACCGCGTGCTCGCCCCCGACCTCGACGCCGCCATCGCGCGCCGCGTCGACTATCTGACCGCGTACCAGGACGCCGGCTCGCGCAGCGCTACCGCGCGCTGGTGGAACGCGTCCGCGCGGCCGAGGCGCGCGTGGCCGCGCGGCAGCACGCGCCTGACCGATGCCGTCGCGCGCAACTACTTCAAGCTGCTCGCGATCAAGGACGAATACGAGGTCGCGCGCCTCTACACCGACGGCGAGTTCGAGCGGCAGGTCGCCAGCGCGTTCGAGGGCGACTACAGGCTGCGCTACCACTTCGCGCCGCCGCTGTGGGTGAAGCCCGACAAGGTCACGGGCGCGCCGGTGCAAGCGCAGCTACGGACCGTGGATGCGTCCGGTGCTGGTCGCTGCTCGCGCAGTGCCAAGGGCCTGCGCGGCACGTGGCTCGATCCGTTCGGGCACACCGAGGAGCGGCGAGCTGGAGCGGCAGCTCGATCGCGGACTACGAGCGCACGGTGGCGGAGCTGGAACGCGGGCTCAGCGGCCGACAACGTTGCGCTGGCGGCGGAGATCGGCGCGCTGCCGGCGACGATCCGCGGCTACGGGCACGTGAAGCGGCGCAACATCGATGCCGCGAAGGCGCGCGAGGCCGCGCTGCTCGCGCAGTTCCGCACGCCCGCGCGCGACGATCCCCATCGCGGCCTGAAGTGGCTCGCGATTCGAAGTCGCGGCATCCGCGGGCCGCGCGGCTCACGAAGTCGAGTCGACCCAGTTTCCGGCGGCGCGGCCTCGCGTCCACAATCGCACCTATTCACCGGCATTTGCGTCATTCAGCATGCAACTGCAGGGCATTCGCGTCGTCGACCTGTCGAGAATCCTGTCCGGGCCCGTTCTGCTCGATGTTCCTCGCGGACATGGGCGCCGAGGTGATCAAGATCGAGGACGTCGACGAGGGCGATCCGGTCCGCCGGCAGGGCATCCTGCGCAACGGCTTCAGCCTCTACTTCGCGTCGTTCAACCGCAACAAGCGGTCGCTGACGCTCGACCTGCGCAGCGCCGAGGGCAAGGAGGTGCTGCGCAAGCTGATCGCGACGGCCGACGTCGTGCTCGACAATTTCCGTCCCGGCGTCATGGAAAAGATCGGCCTCTCGCGCGACGAGCTCTGACCGGATCAAGCCGGACCTCGTGAGCTGCCACATCACGGGCTTCGGCATGGACGGCCCCTATCGCGACCGGCCGTCGTTCGACTTCATCGCGCAGGCGATGAGCGGGTTCATGAGCGTCAACGGCGCCGAGGGCGAGCCGCCGGCGCGCGCGGCGCCGCCGCTGTCGGACCTCATCGCCGGCGCCTACGCGGCGATGGGCATCTGCGCGGCGCTGGTCCGGCGCGAGCGCACGGGCAAGGGCGAGGAGGTGGCGACCGCCTCGACCGACAGCATGATCGCCAACCTCGCGTTTCTCGCGACGCACTATTTCGAGACGGGCGAGCAGCCGCTGCGCACCGGCAACGACCACGCGCTGGTCGCGCCGTACGGCCTGTTCGAGGCCGCCGACGGCCAGGTCGCGATCGCGCCGTCCAACGACCAGGTCTACTTCAAGCTCCTCGACGTGCTCGGGCCTCGCGCACCTGCGCACGCATCCCGAGTTCCTGCACCAATCGCGACCGTTTCGAGCGCCGCGCGGCGATCAACGCGATCGTCAACGCGGAGATCCGCAAGCAGCCGATCGCGCACTGGCTCGACGGTGCTGAACGCGGCCGGCGTGCCGTGCGGCCGCGTGATGAGCCTGAAGGAAGTGTTCGACGACCCGCAGATCCGCCATCAGCAGATGCAAGATCACGATCGACCATCCGCGGCACGGGCCGCTCGACGTGCTCGGGTTTCCCGATCAAGTTCACCGACGATCCCTGCCGCGTCCATCGCCTGCCGCCGGACCTCGGCGCCGATACCGACGCGATCCTGGCCGAGCTCGGCTACAGTGCGCGACGCGATCGCGGCGCTGCACGCCACGCGGGTGGCGTGAGCCGGTAACGCCGCGGGATCGGACGAAGCACGACATGAACTATCGCCGAAATGCCGCAAGCCGCGCCCGCCACGGTCGGCGATCACCGAGGTCGGCACCCGCGACGGCTTCCAGTCCGAGCCCGTGTTCATTCCCACCGCGGTCAAGGCCGGAGATCGTCGATGCGCTGATCGCCGCCGGGCTGCGACCACGTCGAGGCGACGTCGTTCGTCAGCCCGCGCGCGGTGCCGCAGCTCGCCGACGCGCACGACATGCTCGCGCTGCTGACGCGGCGCGCCGACGCGCACATCGCCGCGCTGGCGCCCAATGCGCGCGGCGCCGAGCGGGCGCTGGGCGCGGGCGTCGACGAGATCGTGTGCTTCGTCTCGGCCAGCGAGACGCACAACCAGGCCAACCTCAACGCGCCGATCGACGCAGTCGCTCGCCAACGTCGCGGAGATCGCGGCGATCGCGCGCGGCCGCACGCCGGTGCGCGGCGCGGTCGCATGCGCGTTCGGCTGCCCGTTCGAAGGCGAGGTGCCGGTCGGCGGCCGCGCTGCGGATCGTCGACGCCTACGCGAAGCTCGGCATCGACCGCGTCTGACGCTCGGCGACACGACCGGCATGGCGACGCCGCCGACGGTGTCGCGTCTCGTGCGAGGCGATCCAGCAGCGCTTTCCCGCAACTGCGCATCGCGCTGCACTTCCACAACACGCGCGGCGTCGGCCTCGCCAACGTGATGGTCGGGCTCGACCTCGGCATTCGCGAATACGAGTCGTCGATCGCCGGACTGGGCGGCTGCCCGTTCGCGCCCGGCGCGACCGGCAACATCTGCACGGAGGACCTCGTGTACCTGCTCGAGGAATCGGGCTACGACACGGGCGTCGACCTCGAGGCGCTGATCGCGGTCGCGCAGCGCGTCGAGGAGGTGATCGGGCGCCCGCTGCCCGGCCAGGTGATGAAGGCCGGTCCGCGGCTGCGCACGTTTTCGCTCGACGGCGCGCGCCGCGCCGTCGGTGATCTCGTTACCAGCCAAGGAGGAATGACCATGATTCGCGTGATCGTTGCCCTGCTTGCGCTCGTCGGCGTTCGCCGCGCCGGCGCACGCGCAGAACTACCCGACCAAGCCGATTCGCCTGATCGTGCCGTTCCCGCCCGGCGGCGGCACCGATTTCGTCGCGCGCACGGTGGCCACCGAGCTCGCGAAGTCGACCGGCTGGACGGTCGTGGTCGAGAACAAGGCCGGCGCCGCCGGCATGATCGGCCTCGTCGAGGCCGCGCGAGCGCCGCACGAGGGCTACGACATCGTGATCGGCCAGGCCGACAACATGATCATCGCGCCGGCCACCATGAAGAACCCCGGACTCGATCCCGCTGAAGGACCTGACGCCGGTGATGCAGGTGGCGAGCTCGCCCAGCCTCTTCATGACGCAGCGCGGACTCCAAGTTCAAGACGCTGGGCGACGTGATCGCCGCCGCCAAGGCCAATCCCACGGCGGTCACCTACGGCACGGCCGGGCACGGCACGTTTCCGCAGCTTGCCGTCGAGCTGCTGATGCAGGACGGCAACTTCAAGATGATCGAGATGCCGTACAAGGGCGCGGCACCCGCGATCACCGACCTGCTCGGCGGGCACATGCAGCTGGCGGCGCTGTCGGTCGCGTCCGGCATGCCGCAGATCCAGGCCGGCAAGTTGCGGGGGCTCGCCGTGACGTCGGCCAAGCGCAGCCCCGCGCTGCCCGACGTGCCGACGGTCGCCGAATCGGGCTTCCCGGACTTCGACGCGACCGGCTGGCTCGGCATCCTCGTGCCCAACGGTACGCCGCCCGCGGTCATCGCGAGGCTCAACGCGGAAATCAGCAAGGTGATGCAGAACCCCGACGTGCAGGAAGGCGCTGATCGCGCAAGGCGTCGAGGCGCGCACGAGCACGCCCGGAGGAGTTCGGCGCGATGATGAAGCGCGAGACGGCCAAGTGGCACAAGATCATGAAGGACGCGGGTATTCAGCCGGAATGAGCGCGGCGGCCGAAGGGAGGCGCGCAGCGCGCGTCGCCGCGCGATTGACATCCGCCGACGCGATGTCCTCCGTCATTCGACCGCGGTACAGGGAGGCGGAATGAGCGCGGCGGCCGAAGGGAGGCGCGCAGCGCGCGTCGCCGCGCGATTGACATCCGCCGACGCGATGTCCTCCGTC
The DNA here is from genome assembly GCA_963725735.1 of uncultured beta proteobacterium. Taxonomy (GTDB): domain Bacteria; phylum Pseudomonadota; class Gammaproteobacteria; order Burkholderiales; family Casimicrobiaceae; genus VBCG01. The sequence continues at coordinate 342,866 of CAVRZM010000008.1, forward strand.
ATTCGACCGCGGTACAGGGAGGCGGAATGAGCGCGGCGGCCGAAGGGAGGCGCGCAGCGCGCGCTTTCGTCTCTTGACCGTCGTGCCCCACGCGCTCGTCACGCTCGAACTGCCGGCGCCGGTGCTGGCGATCGTCGCCGCGTGCGTATGCGGTCGACTACGCCCCGGATTTCGCGTTCGGGGACGTCGCGCAGGCCCAGCGCGCTCGCGGGGCACGACGTGCTGGTCGTCTCGGCGACCAAGGATCGCCTCGATGCCGGCCGTCATCGCGGCGCTGCCCGAAAGCGTTCGCGCGATCGCCACCTATTCGATCGGGCACGAGCACGTCGATCTCGCGGCCGCGCGCGCACGCGGCATCGCCGTGTTCGGCACGCCCGACGTGCTGTCCGATGCGGTCGCCGAGGTCGGCATGCTGCTGCTGCTCGGCGCGGCGCGCCGCGTCACCGAGAGCATCGACCTCGTGCGCAGCGGTCGCTGGCGCGGCTGGTCGCCGACGCAGCTCAACGGCACCGGCCTCGCCGGCAAGCGTCTGGGCATCGTGGGCATGGGCCGCATCGGGCGCGCGGTGGCGAAGCGCGCGAAGGCGTTCGGCATGACGGTTCATTACACCAACCGCACGCGACTCGATCCCGCGCAGGAGGACGGCGCGACCTATCACGCTCGCGTCGACGATCTGCTGCCCATCGCGCAATGCCTGCTGCTCGCGTGCCCGGCAACGCCGGTCACGACGGGTCTCCTCGACGCGGCGCGCATCGAGCTCTGCCGCCTGGCGCGATCGTCGTCAACATCGGACGCGGCGCAGTGATCGTGGACGAAGACCTCGCTCGCGGCGCTGGCCCGCGGGCGCATCGCCGCCGCGGGCCTCGACGTGTTCAACGGCGAGCCGGCGATTCACCCCGGCTATTCGCGACCTGCCCAACGTCTTCATGCTGCCGCACATCGGCAGCTCCACGATCGAGGCGCGCGTCGCCATGGCGCAGGTGCTGGTCGACGGTCTGCGCGAGCATGCGCTCGGGCGCGAGGCCGCGAACCGCATCGCGTAAGACGCGCGACCCGGAGCCGGCGCGCGAACGAAACGACCCGACGCGCGAGGAGGCGATCCGCAGGATCGGAGCGGGCGGGCCGTCGCGATCCGCCGCGCCCCGACGGCACGACTACTTCTTCTTCGGTACCTTGGCGCCCGCCTTGCGTGCCTCCGACAATCCGATGGCGATCGCCTGCTTGCGGCTCGTCACCTTCCTCCCGGAACCGCTCTTGAGCGTCCCGTGCTTGCGCTCGTGCATCGTCTTTTCGACCTTCGACTGCGCCTTCCTGCCGTACTTGGAAGCCATGATCCTCTCCTTTCACGCGGGATCGACAATCCCGTACGGAGATGATCGGCAAGCGAAGAGGCGCGCTGCATCGGCGGCGCGCCGAAGGCGCTGTAGGAATGAGCGCACGCGCGCACGGACGCCGGCTTGGCGGCGACCACGGAGGGCGGCCGGCGCGCAGTTCACGCGCGCTGGCGGGCGGGAAAGGCGCTAGGCGACGAAGCGGCCGATGCGCACGGCCGTTTCGCCCTTCTTGGGCTTGCGCGTCGGCATGATCAGCACCGCGTCGTCGTACGGCGTGCGCACGTCGCGGTCGCCGTCGCGCGCGAGCAGCGAGCCGCCCTCGGCAATGACGCTCGAGGCCCGCCACCGGCTGCGCGAATGCGAACTCGTCGCTGGCGATGGTCACGACGTCGGTGACCTCGATCGCGCGCTGCGCGCGGCGGCGGCGGCGTCGAGATGCTCGTCGAGGAACGCCGCGTCGACCATGCCGAAGTGGCGCAGGAAGCGCAGCGCCGCCTGCTTCGCGACCTCGGGCGCCGCGCGCTCCCAGTGCTGGCCGCACTCGATGAGCAGCGCGTTGCGCGGATCGACGGGATCGTCGAACGCGCGCGTAGTCGCGCAGGCGCTTGCCCGCGGCATGGCCCCGCGTCGATCACGATGTGCTGCGGCACGCCGACCGCCTGCGCGAGCTCGAGGCCCTTCTGCTGCCGTCCGGCGAGGGCGAGCGGCGGGCAGGGATCGGTCATCGAGTGCAGGTCGAGCAGGTAGTCGGTGTCGTCGTAGACCGGGCGCAGCTCGCGCGCCCGCGCGAGGTCGCGCGACTGCCGCGGGCCGTCGAGCACGTCGGCCGACCACAGGCGGTTGAAGTCCTCGTCGAGGCAGCGCGACGCGAACGGGTCCGGCGGGATCGAAGCGTCAGAAACGCCTCGATGTTGGCGAACGTCAGCGTCAGCGTGCCGCGCACCGGGCGCACGCCCTCGCGCAGCAGCCAGTCGTTGCAGATCGCGCCGCACACCTCGTTGCCGTGCGTGAGCGCCTGGATCGTCACGCGCGGACCGGGCCGGTCGGACGCGAAACGCCAGACATAGGGGATGCCGGTGTTGCCTGTCTGCCCAGCGCGTCGAGGTCGGGGAAACTCGACGTCGATCGCCGGGCGCGCTGGCGTCGCGCGTGGACCGCCGTCCGCCGGCGTCGCGCGTCACGGAAGCGCGACGTGCTCGACCAGCCGCTGCATGAACGCCTCGCAGCGCGCGACCTGCTCGAGCGCGACCCATTCGTTCGGCTGGTGCGCCTGCGCGATGTGGCCGGGGCCGCAGATGACCGTCGGCACGCTCGGCGCCGTGGAACAGCGAGGCCTCGGTGCCGAACGACACCTTGCCGACGTCGCGCGTGCCGTTGCACGCGTGGCCGAGCGCGGTGATCGGCGCTGCCGTCGTGCGTGTCGAAGCCGGGCAGCGTGGACAGGTGGTCGAACTCGATGTAGCGTCGCCGGATCGACGGCGTGCATCGTCGGGCAGGAAGCGCGCGGCGAACGCCTGCACGTCGGCGAAGAACGCGTCGGGATCGTCGAACGGCAGGTGGCGGATCTCGAAGTCGAACGTGCAGTCGCGCGGCACGATGTTGAGCGCGGTGCCGCCGCGGATGATGCCGACGTGCACCGTGGTGTACGGGCACGTCGTAGGCGTCGTCGCGCCGGCCCGCGTCGCGGAACTCGCGCGCGCGCCGGGCGATGTACGCGACGATCTCGCACGCGATCTGCACGGCGTTGACGCCGAGCGGCGTCAGCGACGAGTGCGCCTCGAGGCCGCGCACGCGGCAGCGCCAGCCCTTCTTGCCCTTGTGCGCGACGACGAGCTCCATGCCGGTCGGCTCGCCGACGATGCAGCCGGCCGGACGCACGCCGCGCGCGACGATGTCGGCGATCAGCCGGCGCACGCCGATGCAGCCGACCTCCTCGTCGTACGACAGCGCGAAGTGGAGCGGCTTGCGCGAGGCCGCGGCGCAGGAACTCGGGCACGAACGTGAGGCCGACCGCGGAGAAGCTCTTCATGTCGGTGACGCCGCGGCCGTAGAGGCGGTCGTCGCGCAGCGTCGACGGTGAACGGATCGGTGTCCCACGGCTGGCCGTCGACCGGGACGACGTCGGTGTGGCCGGAGAGCACGATGCCGCCTTCCGTCGCGTTGCCGTCGCGCGCGGGCAGCGTCGCGAAGAGATTGGCCTTGCGCCGGTCGTCGTCGAAGGTCAGCGTCGACGCGACGCCGTGGCCGCTCGAGATAGTCGCGCACCCAGTCGATGAGCGCGAGGTTGGAGTCGCGGCTCGTGGTGTCGAAGCGCGACGAGCGTGCGGATGAGTTCGAGCGAGGCGAGGTCTTCGGCGCGCGCCGGCTCGGCGGGCCGCACTTGCGCGAGCGTGGCGGGAGCGTTCATGGCGAGACCTTCCTCGACGCAAAGGCGAAGGATAGCACCGCGCACGCGACGCGACCAACGCAACGTGCGGCCGCCATCGCCTTTCATGCGAAACTGGCCTGTCGCAGGCCATCCGGGGAAGCCGCCATGACACGTCCCGCGCCATCGTCGCCGCGACAGCGCGCATCGCGTGCGTTGCCGCAATCCGCGTTCGCCGCGCCGGCCGGCGCGCAGTCGCCGCTGCCGCTCGACCGCATCAAGCTGCCGCCGGGCTTCGCGATCGAGATGGTGGCGCGCGCACCGTCGGCGCGCGCGATGACCTGGGGCAGCGCAGGGCACGCTGTTCGTGGGCTCGACGCGCGGCAACGTGTACGCGGTCACGCTGCCCGCGCGCGGGCAGCGCGGGCCCGCGCGGGTGCGCACGATCGCGAGCGAAGCTGCGCGACCCGGCGCGGCGTGGCGTTTCGCGACGGCGCGCTCTACGTGTCCGCGGTGAGCCGCATCGTGCGCTTCGACGACATCGAGACGCGCCTCGATGCGCCGCCGCGCGCCCGTCGCTCGTCACCGACGCGCTGCCGAGCGACGGCCACCACGGCCGCAAGTTCATCGCCTTCGGTCCCGACGGCAAGCTCTACGTGCCGGTCGGCGCGCCGTGCAACATCTGCCTGCCCGACACCGAGCGCTACACGATCATCACGCGCATGAACCCGGACGGCAGCGACCGCGAGATCGTCGCGCGCGGCGTGCGCAACACCGTCGGGCTTCGACTGGCATCCGCAGACGCGCGAGCTGTGGTTCACCGACAACGGCCGCGACATGCTGGGCGACGACGTGCCGCCGGACGAGCTGAACCGCGTGACGCAGCCGGGCCAGCACTTCGGCTATCCGTTCTGCCACGGCGGCACCATCGCGGACCCGGAGTTCGGCGCGCAGCGCGCGTGCAGCGAATTCGTGCCGCCTGCGCAGAACCTCGGGCCCGCACGTCGCGCCGCTCGGCATGCGCTTCTACACCGGCACGCAGTTCCCGCCCGAGTATCGCAACCAGGTCTTCATCGCCGAGCACGGCTCGTGGAACCGCAGCAAGAAGATCGGCTATCGCGTCACGCTCGTGCGCCTCGACGCGAGCGGAAAGGCCGTCTCCTACGCAGCCGTTCGCGGAAGGGCTGGCTGCAGGGACAGCAGGCGTGGGGGCGTCCGGCCGACGTGCTGGTCGCGCCCGACGGCTCGCTGCTGGTCAGCGACGACAGCGCCGGCGCGATCTACCGCATCAGCTACAAGCCGCGCTGAGACGCAAAGGCGGCCCGCGGGCCGCCTTTGCGCGTGCACGTGCCGCGATCGCGCCGATACTACACGCGCGGCTCACCCGCCCCGTTCACCGGGATCGTGCGTCCCGGCGGCGCTGCCAGCTGCACCCGATGCTCATAGCCGCGGAAGTTGTACGTCACGTCCCAGTAATCGGGCCGGCCCGACGAGGGCGCCGACGCGCAGCGCTGCACGTCCTGCGTGGTCACCGTCTGGCCGCCGCCCACCTGGTTGCCGACGTTGGAGCCGACCACCGCGCCGCCGACCGCACCGATGCCCGTCGCGACGTCGCGCCCGCGGCCGCCGCCGATCTGGTGGCCCAGCACGCCGCCGAGGACGCCGCCGATGATGGCGCCGGGGACGTTGACGCTGCCGACGTTGCCCGGGTTGTTGGTCACGACCTGCTGCTGCTCGACCCAGCACCGCTGCTCGGGTGGGCCGACCACGGCGCGCACCGACGTCACGTCGGCTTCGTAGATCCGTTCGCCCGCGCGGCGATGGTAGTCGTTGGCGGGCGCGGCCTGCGCATAGCGCTCGGGCGCCGCATACGCCGCCTGGCGTCCCACCGGGCGCACCGACGAAATCCGGTTGCCGAGGCCCATCGCCGCGAGGTTGCCGTAGTCGCCCGGTCGCAGCACGGCGCAGCGGCCTTCGAAGCGCGCGTCCTCGCACACTTCCCAGCGTCCTTCGCGCACCACGGCAGACGACGCCCGGTCGTTGAAGCCGAAGCGCTCGAAATTGCCCACCGGGCGGTCGGCCGTGAAAGAGCGGCCCGAATAGCCTTCACCCTCGTAGAAGGTGACGTCCGCCACCGCGGACATCGCGGCGCAGGTTGCCGCGACCGCCACGGCCAGCTTGAGTTTACGATTCATCATGTATGCCTCCTGGATGATCCGCCGGATCAGTAGCGGCCGCGATCGTAGTAATCGTTGGACGACCGATAGTCGCGGTCGTGATGGACGTTGCGACCATCCGCAGGGCGCACCGACGAGACCTGGTTGTTAAGTCCCATCGCGCGGAGATCGGGGTAGCGGCCCGGGCGCAGCACGACGCAGCGGCCCGCGAAGCGCGCGTCCTCGCAGACTTCCCAGCGTCCGCCGCGGACGACCGCCGACGACGCGCGATCGTTGAAGCCGAAGCGCTCGAGGTTGCCGACCGGATGGTCGGCGATGAAAGTGCGGCCGGCGAAGCCGTCGCGCTCGAAGAAACGTACGTCCGCCTGCGCGCCGATCGCCACGCAGGTAGCCCCCACCGCCACCGCCAACTTGAGCTTCGAAACCATGTCCTGCCTCCGTATGCTGATGACGCACGTTGCCGCGCGCCGGGCCGACGATTCGTCGTCGGTTCAAGCTTTTCATTTGCCTGCATCGGAGACAACGCGCCGAGCGGCATGCGCGTCGTCGGAGGTTCGCGTGTGGTGATGTAGGAAGCGGACGATGTAGTTGCATGGCGACACGCCGATTCCGGCACATCGCAAAACAAAACGGCGCCACGCGGCGCCGTTCGCGCGGGGCGCGGCCTCAGCGAGGGTAGTAGTGCGGCCCGTACACCGGTGCCCGGTAGACCACGGGCCGCGGCGCGTAGTAGTAGGGAACCGGCGCCGGCGCGTAGTACGGGCGGTACACCACCGGCGGCGCGACGACGACCGGGCGATGGTAGGGCCGGTAATAAGGCCGGTAGTACGGGCGGTAGGGCGCGCCGTAGTACGCGGGCGCGCCCGCCGTGATGGCGAGGCCCGGCACGCCCACGGAGACACTCCAGCCCACGTTGCCGTTGGCGGAGGCGGCCGGTGCGAACGCCGCGGCAGCGCCGACGAGAAGGGTGCCGATGGCGGCGGTGACGACTCTGGTGCTGTTCATGGATCGATCTCCTTGCTTGTAGGACCCTGCCGGACATCTTCCGGAGCACGGGGTCGTGGTGCCAAGAACGTCAAAGTCAGACCGTCGGTTGACGCGCGGGTTTCGCGAAATCGGCCTGTTACAAATCGAAACGCGTTGCGCTATTCTTGGGGGATCGCCACCGGCACGAACGTCAAGCACCGCCGGGGCCATTGCCCGCCTGGAGACTTCCGCATGCATGCTGCCCGCTGGTTGTGCGCCGCCCTCGCGGCCACGGTCCTGCCGCTGTTCGCCGCCGTTGCCACCGCCGCCGACCTGACGATCGCGCTCGGCACCGACGTGACCGCCACCGATCCGCACTATCACAACCTCACGCCGAACAACAACGTCGCGTCGCACATCTTCGGTTACCTGGTCGAGCGCAACGAGAAGTCGCAGCCGATGCCCGGCCTCGCCACCGAGTGGAAGACGATCGATCCCACGACGTGGGAATTCAAGCTGCGCAAGGGCGTCAAGTTCCACGACGGCAGCGACTTCACCGCCGCCGACGTCGTGGCTTCGATCGAACGGGTGCCCAAGGTGCCGAACAGCCCGTCGCCGTTCACCGCCTACACCAAGCAGATCCAGAAGATCGAGGTGGTCGATCCGTACACGATCCGCTTCAAGACGGCGCAGCCGTATCCGCTGATGCCGTCGGACATGACGCAGATCGCGATCATCAACAAGGCGTTCGCCAACGCCAGCACGGACGACTTCAACTCCGGCAAGGCGGCCATCGGCACCGGGCCGTACAAGCTCGTCAAGTTCACCAAGGGCGACCGCATCGAGCTCGCGCGCAACGACGCGTACTGGGGCGGCAAGACGCCCTGGGACAAGGTCACGCTGCGCATCATCACGCAGGACGCCGCGCGCGTCGCGGCGCTGCTGGCCGGTGACGTGCAGGTGATCGAGAACGTGCCCACCGCCGACGTCGCCAAGCTCAAGGCGGACAAGAAGCTCGCGATCTTCCGGCAGACCTCCGATCGCCTGATGTACGTCCACATGGACAGCGACCGCAACGTCACGCCGACGGTCACGGCCAAGGACGGCAAGCCGCTCGACCGCAACCCGCTCAAGGACGCGCGCGTGCGCAAGGCGCTGTCCAAGATGATCAACCGGCAGGCGATCGTCGAGCGCGTGATGGAAGGCGAGGCGGTGCCGGCGGGCCAGGTGGTTCCCGACTTCCTGTTCGGCGCGACCAAGGCGCTCAAGGTCGAGCCGTTCGATCCGGAAGGCGGCAAGAAGCTGCTGGCCGAGGCCGGCTATCCCGACGGGTTCGAGATCACGTTGTACGCGACCAACAACCGCTACGTGAACGACGCCAAGATCGCGCAGGCCATCGCGCAGATGTGGACGCGCGCCGGCGTGCCGACGAAGGTGATCGCGATGCCGTCGGCCACCTTCTTCCCGCAGGCGACGGAACTGAAATTCAGCGTGCTGCTGGTGGGGTGGAGCACCGGCACCGGCGAGTCGTCGTCGTCGCTCAAGGCGCTGCTCATGACGTACAACAAGGACAAGGGCTACGGCACCGCGAACCGCGGCCGCTACTCGAATCCGAAGGTCGATGCGCTGACCGAGGACGCGCTGCAGCTCGTCGACGACGTCAAGCGCGAGGCCTACCTGCAGCGCGCGGCGGAGCTTGCGATCAACGACACGGGCATCATCCCGCTGCATTTCCAGATCAGCCTGTGGGCCGCGCGCGACGGCATCACGTACACGCCGCGCGTCGACGAGCAGACGCTGGCGTGGAAGTTCCTCCCGCCGAAGAAGTAAGGAGCACCGCATGAACGCGCCGCATCCCAAGTGGCCGGCGATCGTCACGCCGGCGCAGCATTTCATCGGCAATCGCTTTGTCGCAGCAGCGTCGGGCGCGACGCTGCCGATGGTCGATCCCTCGGACGGCGCGCCGTTCGCCGCCATCGCGCGCGGCGATTCCACGGACATCGATGCTGCAGTGCGCGCCGCGCAGGCGGCGCGCGAAGGCCCCTGGGCGAGGCTCTCGCCGGCCGAACGCGGCCGGCTGCTCGGCACGCTTTCGCGCAAGATCCTCGACCATGCGGAGGAGCTGGCGCTCATCGAGGCGCGCGATTGCGGCAAGCCGCTCAAGCAGGCGCGCGCCGACGTCGCGGCCTGCGCGCGCTATTTCGAGTTCTACGGCGGCGCCGCCGACAAGCTGCACGGCACGACGATCCCGTATCCGGAAGGCTTCGCCGTGCTCACGTGGCGCGAGCCGCACGGCGTCACGGGTCACATCATTCCGTGGAACTATCCGCTGCAGATCTTCGGGCGCTCGGTCGGCGCGTCGCTGGCGGCGGCCAACGCGTGCGTGGTGAAGCCGGCCGAGGACGCGTGCCTGTCGTTGCTGCGCGTGGCGGAGCTCGCCGCCGAGATCGGGCTTGCCGAGCGGCGCGCTCAACATCGTCACGGGTCTCGGCGCCGAGGCGGGCGCGGCGCTGGCCGAGCATCCCGGCGTCGCGCACATCTCGTTCACCGGCTCGCCGGCGACGGGGGCGTGGGTCGCCGGCGCGGCCGCGAAGCGGCATTGCCCGGTCACGCTCGAGCTCGGCGGCAAGTCGCCGCAGATCGTCTTCGCCGACGCCGACCTCGAGCTCGCGCTGCCGGCGCTCGTGAACGCGATCGTGCAGAACGCGGGCCAGACCTGCTCGGCCGGCAGCCGGTTGCTCGTCGAACGCTCGCGCTACGACGAGGTGCTGGCGCGCCTCGGCGAGCGCTTCGCGGCGCTGCGCGCGGGGCCGGCACTCGCCGATCTCGATTGCGGACCGCTGATTCGCGCGTCGCAACTGACGCGCGTGCAGGATTTCCTGACCGACGCGCAACGCGACGGCATCGCCATGGTCGCGCACGGTCGCGTGGCCGACGACGCGCCCACCGGGGGCTTCTACGTCGCGCCGACGCTGCTGCGCGACGTGCCGGGCGAGCATCGCCTCGCCTGCGACGAAGTCTTCGGACCGGTGCTCGCCGCGATGCCGTTCGCCGACGAGGCGGATGCCGTGCGCGTGGCCAATGCCACCGACTTCGGACTGGTGGCGGGCGTGTGGACGCAGGACGGCGGACGGCAGATGCGCATGGCGCGCGCCGTGCAGAGCGGGCAGGTGTTCGTGAACAACTACGGCGCCGGCGGCGGCGTCGAGCTGCCGTTCGGCGGGGTCAAGCATTCGGGCCACGGCCGGGAGAAGGGCTTCGAGGCGCTGTATGGCTTCACCACCGTCAAGACCGTGGTGCTGCGGCATGGGTAAGGGCGCCGTCGCCTTCGCGCTGGCAATCGTCCTCGCGCTCGACGCGGGGGCCGCGCAGGCGCAATCGCTGCCCAAGGGCGCGCTCGTGCGCGTGCAGGTCTCCGATTTCGGCCGCGACTGGCACGAGGGCACCATCGGCATCGCCCCGAACGGCTGCACGATGATCTATCTTAAGCAGAAGGCGCTCGGCAACTACACGAGCGTGTCGCTGGCGGGAGCCGGCAAGCTGCAGGAGCAGCGCAACGGCACGTGGAGCGACGTCGCGCTGAAGCCGCTCGTGGCCTACGAGCCGAAGGCGTGCCGCGATGGACAGAACGACTGACGACAGGACGAGCATGAGACTGGCCAACAAGATCGCCATCGTGACGGGCGCCGGATCGGGCTTCGGTCGCGGCATCGCGCAGCGCTTCGCGAGCGAGGGCGCGCGCGTGATCGTCAACGACCTCAATGCCGAGAACGGCGAGCACACCGCGCAGGACATCGTCGAGGCGGGCGGGCACGCGCGCTTCATGGCGGGCGACGTGTCGCGCGACGCCGATGTGAAGCGGCTGGTGGACTTCACGCTCGCCACCTACGGCGGCCTCGACATCGTGGTCAACAACGCGGGCACCACGCACAAGAACCAGCCGATGCTCGACGTGACGGAGGAGCAGTTCGACCGCATCTACCAGGTCAACGTGAAGAGCCTGTACCTCACCGCGAAGCACGCGGTGCCGCACATGCGCACGAAGAAGAGCGGCGTGTTCATCACCATCGCGTCCACGGCCGGCGTGCGGCCGCGGCCGGGCCTCACCTGGTACAACGGCAGCAAGGGCGCGGCCATCGTCACGTCGCGCTCGATGGCGGCGGAGCTCGCGAAGGACAACATCCGCGTGAACGTCATCAATCCCGTAGCCGGCGAGACCGCGATGCTCGCCGACTTCATGGGCCAGGACACGCCGGAGCGCCGCGCGCAGTTCGTCGCGTCGATTCCGCTCGGTCGCCTGTCGCAGCCGTCCGACATCGCCACCGCCGCCGTCTTCTTCGCCTCCGACGAAGCCTCGTTCGTCACCGGCGCGTGCCTCGAGGTCGACGGCGGCCGCTGCGTGTGATCCGCATCCGCGAGATCGACCACGTCGTATTGCGGGTCGCCGACCTCGCGCGATCGCTCGCCTTCTACTGCGACGTGCTGGGCTGCACGGTCGAGCGGCGCAACGACGGGATCGGCCTCGTGCAGCTGCGCGCGGGCCGCAGCCTCATCGACCTCGTCCCGCTGACGGGAAGGCTGGGCGCGGCGGGCGGGGCGGGACCGGGCGCCGAAGGACGCAACCTCGATCACTTCTGCCTGCGCGTCGATCCGTTCGACGAGGCCGCGGTCCGCGCGCATCTCGCGCGCGGCGGGGTTGTCGCCGGCGACACTGCGCGCCGCGTCGGGGCCGAGGGCGACGGACCCTCGATCTACGTCACCGATCCCGACGGCAACACCGTCGAGCTCAAGGGGCCGCCGGACTAGCGGGAGACGCCCCGGCGGCCGGTGCGCGAAGACCGCTCATGCCACACCGGGCATCGCCGTCAGGTCGACGTCGATCACCAGGTGGTCGTCGCCGCGCGCGAACACCGGGAAGGGGGCGTAGCGCGTGAGCAGCCCGATGATCGGCGCGTTCTCCGCCAGCACGATGCCGCGGAACCGGGAGATGCCGCGTGCGAGCGCGGCCGCTGCCAGGCGCTGCAGCAGCGCGCGTCCGGCACCCAGGCCCTGGAAGGCGTCGATGACGAGGATCGCGACCTCGGCGACCGTCGGCGCGTCCGCGAGACGGACGAACCGGGCGATGCCGACGGGATCGACGACGCCGTCCGCGCCACGCACGGTCGCTCCCAGCGCATAGCGCACGTGCCCGTCCAGGCGGGTCATGGCGTCGAGCTCCTCGTCGGAGAACCGGTAGCGCACCGTGAAGAAGCGCCGGCGGCTGGTCTCGGGCGAGATGCGCGCGAGCCCGCGCTCGATTAGCGGCCTCGCGGCGGGCGTGATCGGCCCGATCCACAGCGGCCGGCCGTCCGCGAGGACGGGAGAGGGCTTGGCGCGAAGGAATAACGGCCAGGAAAGGCAGGGCATCGTCGTCGGCTCCTTGGCAGAACAGGGACCACCTTGCATTAATATGATAAATATAATATTATATGCATAATGTCAAGATACTCCGCCGATCGCAAGAGCCAGACGCGGCAGCGCATCCTGGTTGCCGCCGACCGCCTCATGAAGGAAAAGGGGGTCGAGGCCGCGTCGGTCGAGGCCGTCATGCGCGATGCCGGCCTCACCGTGGGTGGCTTCTACGCGCACTTCCCGTCCAAGGAGGCGCTGGCTCGCGAGGCGCTGTTGTTCGGGCTCGAGGCAAGCGTCGACCGGTTGCTCACACGGCTCGCGCCGATCGCGGACCGCGCGCAACGGGTGCGCGCGCTGATCCGGCTCTATCTCGCGCAGGCGGACGAAGCGTCCCTGGCCCACGCCTGCCCGATGACCCTGCTCCTGCCGGAGGTCGCGCGCGGCGGCCGCGAATGGCAGAACGCGTTCGCGCAGCGCACCGGCGCGCTCCTCGACCGCATTGCCGAGCACTTTCCCGAGGTGCCCGGCATGACGCCGCGCGAGGCCGCGCTGATGGTGTACACGAGCTGCGTCGGTGCGGTCACCGTCGCGCGCGCGCTGCCCGCGCCGGACGCGCGACACCGCGTGATGCGGGCGACGGAGCGGATGCTCCTGCGCAGCCTCGGCATCGCGGAGGACGTCGAGGCCGAGGGCGGCAAGGCGCCGGTGTTGCCGGCGAACGTGTCGGGCTGAGGTCCGCCGCTGCGCCAACGAAGCGGCGGCGAACGGCCGGCGCGGCTAGACGATGTTGCGCCCGCGCAGGTCGGCGATCGCCGCGTCGTCGCAGCCGAGCTCGCGCAGCACCTCGTCCGTATGCTCGCCGAGCCGCGGCCCGCCGCCGGCAAAATCGCCGGGCGTGCGGGAAAGCTTCGGCACCACGCCGGGGACCTTCAGCGTGCCGCCATCGGCGGTGCGAATCTCGCGGATCATTTCACGGGCCCGGTACTGCGCATCCGCGGCGATGTCGCGGATCGTGTAGATTTTCGACGCCGGCACGTCGGCCTTCTCCATCGCGGCCAGCACCTCGTCGGGGGAATGCGCGAGCGTCCACGCCTCGATCTCGCCGTCGAGCCAGGCCTGCCTCGCGGCGCGGCCGTCGTTGTGCGCGAGCGACGCATCGCCGGCGAGGTCCGCGCGATCCATCGCATGCGCAAGGCGCCTGAAGATCGAGTCGCCGTTGCCCGCGATCAGCACGTAGCTGCCGTCGCTGCAGCGATACGCGGACGTGGGCGCAATGCCGGGGAGGATCGAGCCCGTGCGCTCGCGCACCGCGCCGAACGCGTCGAACTCCGGCAGCAGGGACTCCATCACCGAGAACACCGATTCGTACAGCGCGACGTCGACCATCTGGCCCGCGCCGGTCTTGCGCCGATGCTCCAGCGCGAACATCGCGCCGATCACGCCGTACAGCGCGGAGAGCGTGTCGCCGATCGAGATGCCGGTGCGCGCCGGCGGCCGGTCGGGTGTGCCGGTGACGTAGCGCAGCCCGCCCATCGCCTCGCCGATGACGCCGAAGCCGGGCCGCTCGTGATACGGGCCGGTCTGCCCATAGCCGGAGATGCGCACCATCACGAGGCCCGGGTTCTCCTGGGCGAGCGCGTCGTAGCCGAGCCCCCACGCCTCGAGCGTGCCCGGCCGGAAATTCTCGACGACGATGTCGGCGCGCACGGCGAGCTTGCGCGCGATCGCCTGGCCGTCCGGGCTGCGCAGGTCGAGCGTCACCGAGCGCTTGTTGCGCGATTGCACGTGCCACCACACCGACGTGCCGTCCTTGACGTAGCGCCACTTGCGGAGCGGGTCGCCGTGGCCCGGCGGCTCGATCTTCACGACGTCGGCACCGAACTCGGCCAGGATCTTCGCGCAGAACGGGCCCGCGATCAGCGCGCCCATCTCGAGCACGCGCAGGCCGGCGAGCGGCTTGGCGCCCGGCGTCATTTGGCGTACACCAGGTCGCGCAGGCCGATCGACAGCACGGGCACATAGGTGATCGCCATCAGGCATGCGAGCACCACCAGCACGAACGGGATCAGCCGCGTGACGATCTGGTCGAGCGATATGCGGGCGACGGTGCACGCCGCGAACAGGTTGACGCCGAACGGCGGCGTGATCATCCCGAGGGCGAGGTTCACCACCATGATGATCCCGAAGTGCACCGGGTCGATCCCGAAGTGCTGCGCGACCGGCGCGAGAATCGGCGCCAGCACGATGATCGAGGCGGAGGTCTCGATGAACATGCCGATGACGAAGAGCGCGATGTTCACCCCGAGCAGGAAGTAGGCGGGCGTGCGCAGCATGTCGACGAGGAAGGCGCCGATCTTCTCGGGGACGCCGGCGCGCGTGATGAGATAGCTGAACAACCCCGCGTTGGCGATGATGAACAGGATCACCGCCGACGAGACGACGCTCTTGCGCAGCACGCCGGGCAGGTCCGAGACCTTCGTCTCGCGATAGATGCCCACGCCCACGACGAGCGCGTAGAACACCGCCACGACCGACGCTTCGGTGGGGGTGAATACGCCGCCGTAGATCCCGCCCAGGATGATCACCGGCATCATCAGCGCGAGCGCCGCCTTGCGCAGTGCCACGAAGAAGGGCAGGCGCCCCTCGCGGTCGCCCTTGCCGTAGCCCTTGATGCGCGCATACGCGACGACGAACGCCATCAGCGCGAAGCCGATGAGGAGCCCCGGGCCGAAGCCCGCGATGAAGAGCTCGCCGATCGACACTTCCGCCGACACGCCGTAGAGGATCATCGGGATCGACGGCGGGATGATCACGCCGAGCTCGGCGGAGGTCGCCTGCAATGCGGCGGCGTAATTCGCGGGGTAGCCGTGCCTGATCAGCGCGGGAATGAGGATCGCGCCGATCGCGAACGTCGTCGCCACGCTCGATCCGGACACCGCCGCGAAGATCATGCAGGTGAGCACGCAGGTCGCCGCAAGGCCGCCCTGCACGCCGCCCACGATCGACTTCGCGAACTCGACGAGCCGCGCCGAGATGCCGCCGGATTCCATCAGGTTGCCGGCGAGGATGAAGAAGGGGATGGCGGCGAGCGGAAACTTGTTGATCGCCGAGAACATCTCCTTCACCACGGCGAGGAAGGTGAGGTTAGCCTGGTACGCGCCCAGCAGGCTCGCGATGCCGATCGCGACCGCCACGGAGATCGACAGCGCGAACGCGATCAGCATCGTGGCCAGCATCGCACCGGGCATGGCGGATCCCTACTGCGCGGTCTCGAGCTCGTACCGGCGCGGGTCGAGCAGGCAGGCGATCACCGCGAGGGCGGAAAAGACCGCGCCGACGGGAATCGAGAGATAGGCCCACGTCATCGAGAACGATTCGAGGCCGCTGATCGTCTGGAAGCGCCCGCGGTACGCGTAGTCGCTCCCGAACCACAGCATCACCCCGATCACCACCAGCGCGCAGGCCGCCGCGAGGAGGTCGAGGACGCGCTTGCCCACGGGCCCGGCCATGCGGTGCGCGAGGTCGACACAGACCATGGCGCCCTGGCGGAACGCGACCGGTGCGCCGAGGAACACCATCCATATGAGCGTGAATCGGATCAGCACCTCCGACCATTCGGCCGGCTGCTCGAACACGAACCGCGACAGGATCTGGTACATCCCGAGGCACGCCGCGGCCACCAGCATCGCGCAGGCGACGGCCAGCGAGAACGCGGTCGTGCGGCGCTCGAAGGCGAGGAAGGCGCTGCGCATGTGCCACCAACGCGCCCTCTTCCCGCGTGCGGGGAGAGGGCTCGGGTGAGGGGCGGTGGTCTCGGGGGGCCTGCCGTGGCGTTACTTGTAGTTCCGGATCTTGTCGATGTTGTCCTGCCCGAATTTCTTCCCGAACTCGACGAAGGTCGGCTGCAGCGTGTTCTGGAACTTCGCCTTGTCGACCACCTCGACGACGATCATGCCGTGCGCCTTCAACTCGGCGACGACCTTGCGCTCGTCCTCGTCGATGCGGGCGCGATTGGCCTTCACCGCTTCCTTGGCGGACTCCGCGAACGCCTGCTTGTCGGCGGCGGAAAGCTTGTCGTACTTGGCCTTGCTCATGAGGATCAGCGCCGGCGAGTAGACGTGGCCGGTGAGCGTGATGTACTTCTGCACCTGGTCGAACTTGGCGGCGGAAATCACCGACAGCGGGTTCTCCTGGCCGTCCACCGTCCCTTGCTGGAGCGCGGTGAAGACTTCCGTGAAGGCCATCGGGGTCGGAATGATCCCGAACTGCTTGTACGCGGCGATGTGGACGGGATTCTCCATCGTGCGCATCTTGAGGCCCTTGAGATCGTCGGGGCTGTTCACCGAGCGCTTGCTGTTGGTCATGTGGCGGAAGCCGTTCTCGCCCCACGCCAGGGCCACGATGCCCTTGGCCGGAAACCTGGCGAGGTACTCCTGCCCGATGGGGCCATCGAGCACCGCGCGCGCGTGGGCGTAGTCGCGGAACAGGAAGGGAATGTCGAAGATGGCCACCTCGGGGACGAAATTGGGCACCGGCCCCGTCGACGTCAGGGTGAGGTCGAGCGTGCCGAGCTGCAGCGCCTCGATCGACTCGCGCTCGGCGCCCAGCGCGCCCGAGTAGAAATTCTGGACCTTGTAGCGGCCGTTGGTCCGCTTTTCCACTTCGCGGGCGAATGTGTCGACGGCCACGCCATAGTGCGAGTTCTGGCTGACCGAAATGTTCATCTTGAGCGTCTCCTGCGCGACCGCGGGCGTGCAGGGCAGGATTGCCAGCAGGGCGGCAACGACGAGGGGGGACGCAAAACGCGCGCAACGCATGATTTCCTCCGTGGGTTCGGGTGCCATGGCCGCCTCTCGAGACAGTGAGCGGCTGTTCGCCCGGTTGCGGGCGGGGCGGCATGCAGTATAACCGGCAGACAGCACCCGATTTCGCGCGATCGCCGAACGCGCGTAGCACCACGTCCTCTTTGTGAAATAATCGTCGTCCGGGGCGCAGTCGCTCCCGGATACCGTCAGCGCACGCTTGCCCCGGATCACGAGACCGCACCGATGCTCGACACCAACGTGCAGGCACAACTGGCGGCGATCCTGCCGCCTGCTTCACTGCTCGTCTCCGCGGAGGACACGAAGCCCTACGAGTGCGACGGGCTCACGCTCTATCGCGCGCAGCCGGCGGCGGTGGTGCTGCCCGAGAACGAGGCGCAGGTCGTCGCCATCCTCAAGGCGTGCCACGCGGCGAAAATCCCCGTCGTTGCGCGCGGCGCGGGCACCAGCCTGTCGGGCGGCGCCTTGCCCGATCCCAAGGGCATCGTGCTGTCGCTGGCGAAATTCAAGCGCATCGTCCAGATCGATCCGCTTTCGCGCACCGCGGTGGTCCAGCCCGGCGTGCGCAACCTCGCGATCTCCGAGGCGTCGGCCGCCTACGGCCTGTACTACGCGCCCGATCCCTCGTCGCAGATTGCCTGCACCATCGGCGGCAACGTCGCGGAGAACGCGGGCGGCGTGCATTGCCTCAAGTACGGCCTCACCTGCCACAACCTCCGCCGCGTGCGCGGCGTGCTCATCACCGGCGAAGTCGTCGAGTTCGGCGGAGAGGCGCTCGACAGCGCCGGTTACGACCTGCTTTCGCTCGTCACCGGCAGCGAAGGCCTGCTCGTCGTCATCACCGAGATCACCGTCAAGCTGACGCCCAAGCCGCAGCTCGCGCAGGTGGCGCTGGCGGCGTTCGACGACGTCGAGAAGGCCGGGGCGGCGGTCGGCGCGATCATCGGCGCCGGCATCATTCCGGCCGGGCTGGAAATGATGGACCAGCCGGCCACGCGGGCGGTCGAGCAATTTGTACACGCCAACTATCCGCTCGACGCAGCGGCGGTCCTGCTGGTGGAGTCCGACGGCACGCCCGAGGAAGTGGCAAGCGAGATGGCCGAGATCCGCCGCGTGCTGACGGACAGCGGCGCCACCGAGATCCGCGTGTCGAAGGACGAGGCGCAGCGGCTCCTCTACTGGTCGGGCCGCAAGGCCGCCTTCCCGGCGGTGGGGCGCATCTCGCCCGACTACTACTGCATCGACGGCACGATTCCGCGCAAGGCCCTGCCCAGGGTGCTGCGCGCGATCGCCGAATGGTCGAAGGAGTATGGCCTGCCGTGCGCCAACGTCTTCCATGCGGGCGACGGCAACCTGCATCCGCTGATCCTGTTCGACGCGAACAAGCCCGGCGAGACCGAGAAGACCGTCGCCTTCGGCGATCGCATCCTCGAGCTGTGCATCGAAGTCGGCGGCACGGTCACGGGGGAGCACGGCGTCGGGGTGGAGAAGCTCAACACGATGTGCCTGCAGTTCGCCCCCGACGAGCTCGCGCGCTTCCACGGCATCAAGGAAGCGTTCGACGCCTATCGCCTGCTCAATCCCGGCAAGGCGGTGCCCACCCTGCATCGCTGCGCGGAGATGGGGAAGATGCACGTGCATCACGGCGCGCTGCCGCATCCGGACCTGCCGCGCTTCTAGCCCGGGATACGCTCATGAACGCACGCGACGCATTGCGCCACCGGCCGACCGCCTCCGAAGTGGAGGGCGTGGTCGACGCGCTCGTCCGCGACTTCGGCGCTCGGGCGAAGACTGCCGCGGCCATCCGCGAGCAGCACAGCCACGGCGAAGGCCTGGCCGACCCGGCGCTGCCCGACGTCGTCGTCTATCCGCACAGCAACGAGGAGGTCGCCGGCATCGTGCGCCTGTGCGCCGCCGCGCGCGTGCCCGTCATCGCGTTCGGGGTCGGCACGTCGCTGGAAGGCCACGTGGCTGCGCTCTACGGCGGCGTGTGCATCGATCTCTCCGAGATGAACCGCATGCTCGAGATCAACGTCGCCGACCTCGATTGCCGCGTGCAGGCCGGTGTCACGCGCGAGCAGGTGAACGCCGAGCTGAAGGGCACCGGGCTCTTCTTTCCCATCGACCCGGGCGCCAACGCGACCATCGGCGGCATGGCGTCGACGCGCGCGTCGGGCACCAACGCCGTGCGCTACGGCACGATGCGCGAGAACGTGCTGGGGCTCACCGTGGTGACCGCGGACGGCCGCGTCATCCGCACCGGCGGGCGTGCGCGCAAGTCGTCGGCGGGATACGACCTCACGCGCCTGTTCGTCGGCGCCGAGGGCACGCTCGGCATCATCACCGAGATCCAGTTGCGCCTGTACGGGCTGCCCGAGGCGGTGTCCGCGGCGGTGTGCCAGTTTCCCGATCTCAAGGCGACCGTCGATACCGTCATCGCCGCGATGCAGATGGGCATTCCCGTCGCGCGCATCGAGCTCCTCGACGCGCTGCAGATGCAGGCGTGCATCCAGTACTCGAAGCTCGAAGGCTTCGCGGCGCTGCCGACATTGCTGTTCGAGTTCCACGGCAGCGAGGCCGGCGTGCGCGAGCAGGCCGAGACCATGGAGGCGCTCGCCGCCGACCACGGCGGCAGCGCGTTCCAATGGGCGACCAGGCCGGAGGACCGTGCACGGCTGTGGAAGGCGCGGCACAACGCGTATTACGCGGCGCTGTCGCTGTCGCCGGGCCGGCAGGCGTTCTCCACGGATGCCTGCGTGCCGATCTCGCGGCTCGCGGACTGCCTGCTCGCGACGCGCGCCGAGCTCGACGCGGAAGGCGTGATCGCGCCCATCGTGGGGCACGTCGGCGACGGCAACTTCCACGTGCTGGTGCTGTTCGATCCCGCGAGCACGGCGGAGCGCGCCAGGGCCGACCGGATCGCGAAGAGCGTGAGCCTCCGCGCGATCGCCATGGGCGGCACGTGCACCGGCGAGCACGGCGTGGGCATCCACAAGCTCGACGCGCTGATCGCCGAGCACGGCGAGGCGGTCGACCTCATGAAGACGCTGAAGCGCGCGTTCGATCCGCACGACATCATGAATCCCGGCAAGACCGTTCCCTATTGACCCCATGTACACGCTCTACATCGGCAATCGCAACTACTCGTCGTGGTCCCTGCGCGGCTGGCTCGCGACCAGGCTCTCCGGCGCGCCGTTCCGCGAAGTGGTGATCCAGCTCCGGGGCACCTACAACCCCGACAACCGCGCGTTCTCGCCGACGGCCCTGGTCCCGGCGCTGCACGACGGCGACGTGCACGTATGGGATTCGCTCGCGATCGGCGAATACCTGGCCGAGCGGCACCCCGGCATGTGGCCGTCCGACGCGGCGACGCGCGCGTGGGCGCGCTGCATCGCCGCGGAAATGCATTCCGGATTCTCGGTGCTGCGCGACGACATGACCATGTGCATCCGCGAGCGCCTCGACGTGCGCCCGTGGTCGGATGCGCTGGCTGCCAACATCAAGCGTGTCGAGGAAATCTGGAACGAGTCGCGGCGCCGCCACGGCAGGGGCGGCGATTTCCTGTGCGGCGCGTTCTCGCTGGCCGATGCGTTCTACGCGCCGGTGGCCTTCCGCTTCCAGAGCTACGACGTGAAGCCGCAGGGCGCGGCCGCCGACTACCTGGCCGCGCTGCTCGCGCATCCGTTCGTGCGCGAATGGGAAACGGCGGCGCTCGCGGAGAAGGAAGTGATCGAGGCGGACGAGCCGCGCGTGCTGTACCGGGACAAGCTCAAGGCAGCGGGACGTGCCTAGACGTCTGCGCAACCCGAGCGCCCCCGCGTTTGGGGGCAGCGCCGCCGCGCGAGCGGCAAGCGTGGGGGGCCTCCCTTGATCGATCCCGCATTCGATGCCTTGCAGGCGCGCGTTCGCGCGGCCGCCGACAAGGGGCAGGCGTTGTGCGTGCGCGGCGGCGGGACCAAGGATTTCTACGGGGCGTCGGTCGCCGGCGAAGTGCTCGATACGCGGGTGTACGCCGGGATCGTCGAGTACGAGCCCACCGAGCTCGTGATCACCGCGCGCGCCGGCACGTCGCTGGGCGCGATCGAACGGGCCATGCGCGCACGCGGCCAGATGCTGGGCTTCGAGCCGCCGCACTACGCCGAAGGCGGCACGCTCGGCGGCGCCGTCGCCACCGGCCTTTCCGGTCCGCGCCGCCCTTATGCGGGTGCCGTGCGCGACTTCGTCCTCGGCGTGCGCGTGCTCGACGGCGTGGGGCAGGACCTGACGTTCGGCGGTCGCGTGATGAAGAACGTCGCGGGCTTCGATGTCGCGCGGCTCATGACCGGCGCGCTCGGCACGCTCGGCATCATCACCGAGGTCTCGCTCAAATGCCTGCCGCTGCCGAAGGCGGAGACCACGCTCGCGTTCGAGTGCTCGGCGGACCAGGCGATCCGCATGACGAACGAGTGGGGCGGCCAGCCGCTCCCGCTGTCCGGCACGTGCTATCACGAGGGCCGGCTGCACGTGCGCCTCTCGGGCGCGCCGCCGGCGGTGTCCGCCGCGACGATCAGGATGGCTGGCAAGCCGGTGGGCGACGCCGACGAATTCTGGACCGGCGTGCGCGATCACCGCCATCCGTTCTTCGCGCCCTCGCTCACGGGAGCGAGGGCGCTGTGGCGATTGTCGGTGAAGCCGACCGCCCCGTACACCGACCTCGGCGGCGAGCAGCTCATCGAATGGGGCGGCGGCTTGCGCTGGCTCCTGGCCGGCGAGTTGACCAGCGTGCCGAAGTTGCGCGCGTGGGCCGTGGCGCAGGGTGGGCACGCCACCCTCTTTCGCGGCAGCGCGAAGGACGTGCCGGTGTTCCAACCGCTGGACGCCACGATGGCGACCCTGCACCGGAAGCTGAGGGCCGTGTTCGATCCCTACGGCATCATGAATCCGGGCCGCATGTCGGCGGACGCCTGATGGAGACGCATCTCTCCGACGAATTCCGCGATACCCGCGAGGGCCGCGAGGCCGACGCGATCCTGCGCACCTGCGTGCACTGCGGCTTCTGTACGGCCACGTGTCCCACGTATCAATTGCTGGGCGACGAGCTCGACGGACCGCGCGGACGCATCTATCTCATCAAGGAGGTGCTGGAGGGCAAGCCGGTCACGGCCAGCACGCAGCTCCATCTCGACCGCTGCCTCACCTGCCGCAACTGCGAGACGACGTGCCCGTCCGGCGTGAAATACGGCCGCCTGCTCGACATCGGCCGGGGAATCGTCGAGGCGAAGGTCGGCCGCACCGCCACCGAATCCGCGCAACGCTGGGCACTGCGCAAGACCCTGCTGTCGCGCAGCATGTTCGGCGGCGCGCTCGCGATGGGCCGCGCCTTCAAGAGCATGCTGCCGCGCGAGCTCGCCATGCGCATCCCGGCCGGCGGCAACGCGGGACTGTGGCCGCCGCCGCAGCACTCGCGCAAGATGCTGATCCTCGAAGGCTGCGTGCAGCCTTCGCTCAAGCCGAACATCGACGCCGCCATGGCGCGCGTGCTCGATCGCATCGGCATTTCGCCGCTGCGCATTCCCGCGGGCGGCTGCTGCGGGGCGATGCCGCACCACCTCAACGCGGAGGAAGAGGCGCGTACGCTCGTCCGCCGCAACATCGACGCGTGGTGGCCGCACGTGCATCGTGGCCTGGAGGCGGTCGTGGTCACGGCCAGCGGCTGCGGCGTGATGGTCAAGGACTACGGCTACTTCCTCGCGCACGACGCGGCGTACGCCGCGAAGGCCAAGACCATCGCGGAGCTCGCGCGCGATCCCATCGAGGTGGTCACGTCGGAGTGGAAGAAGGTGGCGCCGCTGATCGCGATGGACCACGGGCCGCAGCGCGTCGTGTTCCATTCGCCGTGCACGCTGCAACACGGCATGAAGATCCGCGGACAGGTCGAGGAGATTCTCCTCGCGATGGGCCATTCGCTGCTGCCGACGGTGGACGGCCATCTGTGCTGCGGTTCCGCCGGCACGTACTCGGTGCTCCAGCCGGTCCTCGCGGGCCAGCTCAAGGCGAACAAGCTGAAGGCCTTGGAAGCGCCGCGTCCGGACACGATCGTCACGGCGAACATCGGCTGCCACACGCATCTCGAGTCGGGCACGCGCACGCCGGTGCGCCACTGGATCGAGCTCCTCGACGAGCGGATGCTCGACGTCAACCGCCGCTGACCCTGCGCCTGCGATGCCCGACGACCGTCGCACGCGCGCCGACTACCGGCACTTCCTCGCGATTCCCACGCGCTGGATGGACAACGACACGTACGGCCACGTGAACAACGTCACCTACTACTCGTACTTCGATACCGCGGTCAACGAGCACCTCGTCAACGCGGGCGGGCTCGACATCCGGAAGGATCCCGCGATCGGCTTCGTCGTCGAGTCGTCGTGCAGCTTCCACAAGTCGTTGACCTTTCCCGAGACGATCGACGCGGGGTTGCGCGTCGTGCGGCTGGGCACCAGCTCCGTCACGTACGAGATCGGGCTCTTCAAGCAGGACGACGACGCGCCGGCCGCCACCGGCCGCTTCGTGCACGTGTGGGTCGATCGCGCCCGCGAGCGGCCGGTGCAGGTGCCGGCGGCCATCCGCGCGGCGCTGGCCCCGCTGGTCGTCGAGGCCTGAGTCGTGGCGGACGTCGTGGAATGCCTGCGCATGACTGCCGCGACGCGCGACGACGCGCTGGCGTTGCTGGGCACCTTTCTCGGCGACGACGAGCATTACCGCGCATCGGCGGCGATCTACGGCGATGGTGGGCATGCGGCGCTCGCCCGCGCGCTCGAGCTCTTCCTCGCGCGGCCGGAGATCGGCTTCGTGTGGCTCGCCTACGCGCGTCGGGACGACCGGCGCGTGCCGGTGGCCGCGTGCGTGGTCTGTCGCGCGATCTCGACCTCGCGCGGCACCATGGTGGCCAAGCTCGACGACGTCACCGTGCATCGCCAATGGCAGGGCCGGGGCGTGGGCGGTGCGATGCTGGCGGCGCTGCGCGAGCACCTGCGCACGGAAGGCATGTCGCGCATCGACTGCGGCTGCCATCGCGACAACGAAGGCGCCTGGCGCTTCTACGAGCGACTGGGATTCCGGCCGCTCGACGAGGAGCGGCTGGCCCTGCTCATCTGATGTCGCTCTTCGTTCTCGTTCCGGCCGCCGGCGGCGGCGCGCGCTTCGGCGGCGTCGCGCCGAAGCAGTTCGCGGAGATCGCCGGCGTGCCGGTGCTCGCGCGCACGCTGGCTCGGTTGCGCGCTTGTCTCGACGCGCAGGCGACGTTCGTGGCGCTGGCGCCCGACGACCTCCATTACGAGCGCATGCCGGGACGCCTTCCGGACGTCGACATCCTGCGGTGCGGCGGCGCGACGCGCGCGCAGACGGTGCGCAACGCCATCGCCGCCTTGCGCGACCGCTGCGCCGACGACGACTGGCTGCTGGTGCACGATGCCGCACGGCCGTGCGTACCGCCGGACGCGCTGGCGCGCCTCGTCGAGCATCTGCGCGACGAGGCCGTCGGCGGCCTGCTGGCGGTGCCCGTGGCCGATACGCTGAAGCGAAGCAACGCGGACGCCGACGCCCCGCGCGTCGCGGCCACGATGCCGCGCGCCGGCCTGTGGCAGGCGCAGACGCCGCAGATGTTCCGCTACGGCGTGCTCGCGCGCGCCTTCGCCGCCGCGGGCGCGCTCGACTGCACCGACGAGGCGCAGGCGGTGGAAGCGGCGGGGGGCGCGCCGCTGCTCGTGCGCGGAAGCCCGGCCAACATCAAGATCACGTTTCCCGACGATCTCGCGCTGGCGGCGGCGATCCTCGCGGCGCAGGAGAGGACCTGATGCGCATCGGCACCGGCTTCGACGTGCACGCCTTCGCCGAAGGGCGTGCACTGGTCATCGGTGGCGTCACGATCCCGCATGCGCGCGGGCTCGCCGGCCACTCCGACGCCGACGTGCTGCTGCACGCCATCGCCGACGCGCTGCTGGGCGCGCTCGCGCTCGGCGACATCGGGATGCACTTTCCCGACACCGACGCCCGCTTCAACGGCGCGGACAGCCGCAGCGCTGCTGCGGCACGTGCTGTCGCTGGTGGCCGCGCGGGGCTATGCGATCGGCAATGTCGATGCGACGGTGATCGCGCAGGCACCGAAGCTCGCGCCGCACATCCCGGCGATGCGCGCCAACATCGCGGCCGATCTCGGCTGCGCGCTCGACGCCGTCTCGGTGAAGGCGACCACGACGGAGCGGCTGGGCTTCACCGGCCGCGGGGAAGGCATCGCCGCCGAGGCCGCGGTGCTGCTCGTCTTGTCGGCGAGCGCACCCCAGTAGCGGGCGCTCAGCGCGCGGCCAGCGGCAGCGTCACGCGCGCGACCACCCCGCCGCCGTCGCGCGGCAACAGGTCGAAGCGACCGCCGTGCAGGCGCGCGATGCGCTCGACGATCGCGAGGCCGAGCCCCGCGCCCGCCGCGCCGTCCGCGCGCGTCCGTGCCTCGGTCGAGCGCGTGAACGGCTGCTTCAGCCGCTCGACGTCCGCCGGATCGACGCCGTTGCCGCGATCGCGCACTTCGACGATGGCCTGCCGATCGTGCGTGGCCGTGACCACTTCCACGGGCGGCTTGCCGTACGCGAGCGCGTTGTCGATCAGGTTGGCGACGAGGCGCGACAGCGCAGTGGCCTTGAGCGGCATCGGGGGCACGCGACCGGCCGCGAAGGTGACCGGCTTGCCGGCGCGGATGTAGCGTTCGGCGCAGGCGCCGACGATCGCATCGAGATCGGCGGTCTCGAATGCCGCAGCGGCGTCGCTGCGCGCGAAGTCCAGGAACTGCCCGATGATGCGGTCCATTTCCTCGATGTCGGCGACCATGCCCGAGCGCAGCGATTCGTCCTGCAGGCCCATCTCCACGCCGAGCCGCAGGCGCGCGAGCGGCGTGCGCAGGTCGTGCGAGACGCCGGCCAGCAGCACGGCGCGATCGCGCTCGATCCGCGAGAGGTTGGTGGTCATCGCGTTGAAGCCCCGATTGACCGCGGCGATCTCCGACGGACCCGACTCCGGCAGCGGCGGGGCGCTTTCGCCGCGACCCACGCGCTCGACCGCCGCCGTGAGCTCGCGCAGCGGACGGGCGAGGTAGCGCGCGAACACGAAGGCCGCGGTCAGCAGCAGTGCCAGCACCACCAGCGTCCAGATGATGACGCGGGTCGGGATCTCGTCGGCGGGCGGTCGCGGCGGCACCGGCACGCCTATCCAGTAGGGCGTGTCCGCGGCAACCACGCGCACGAACAGCATGTTGAAGCGCGGCGCGGAGCGGATCTCGGTCTCGGGACCCAGCCGCTCGCGCAGGCGCTCGGCCAGGTCCTGCATGAGGGGGCCGGTGGGCGGCTGACCGCGCATCGGCCGCTCGGACTCGGGAAAGATGCGCACGCCGTATTCGCGCGACAGCTCGTCCAAGTTTTCCCGCCGCGCCGGCCCGTCGGCGCTGGCGAGCGCCGCCCGGATCGCCTGCAGCTGCACGAGCTTCGTCTCGGAGAGCTGGCGATTGATGAGATTGGCGCGCTCGATGCGGAACAGCAGCACGCTCGCGAGCACCGCGAGCGCCACCACGGCCACGAGCAGGAGAACGAGGCGCCCGAAGAGCGAGCGCGGAAACAACGTCACGCCGTGTCACTCCGCGGCGACGCCTCCGCCGGGTTGGGATCGCCCGGGGCCGAATCGGGAACGTACACGTAGCCGAAGCCCCACACGGTCTGGATGTAGCGGGGATTGGCGGGATCGGGCTCGACCAGCTTGCGCAGGCGCGACACCTGCACGTCGATCGCGCGGTCGAACACCTCGTGGTCCCGGCCGCGCGCGAGCATCATGAGCTTCTCGCGCGCGAGCGGCTGCCGCGGATGCTGCGCGAACACGCGCAGCAGCGAGAATTCGCCGGTGGTCAGCGTGACGCTCTTGCCGCTCGACGATCAGCGTGCGGGCCGCCAGATCGAGCGCGTGCGGGCCGAACGGCACCATGCCTTCCTCGTCCGGCGCACCCGGCACTGCCCGCTCGCCGTGGCGGCGCAGCACCGCGTGGATGCGCGCGACGAGCTCGCGCGGGTTGAAGGGCTTGGGCAGGTAGTCGTCGGCGCCCATCTCGAGCCCGACGATGCGGTCGACGTCCTCGCCCTTTGCGGTGAGCATGATGATCGGCACCGACTCGCCGGCGCCGCGCAGGCGCCGGCACACCGACAGGCCGTCCTCGCCGGGCAGCATGAGGTCGAGCACCACGAGATGCGGCGGATCGCGCTGCAGCTTGCGGTCGAGATCGCGCGCATCGGCGAGCGCGGTCACCTGGAACCCCTGCTCGCCGAGATAGCGGGTGAGGAGGTCGCGCAGGCGCACGTCGTCGTCGATGACGAGGATCTTGTTGACAGCAGGCTTGACGGACATGATGCGATTAGAACGGTTGGGGCGTTCGCCGAGGGGATGCAACTGTAAGGGATTGTAACGGCCGGCGGCCCGGGCAACGTCCCGTTGCAATACGGCTGCCGGCGCGGCGAACGCGCGCCGACAATGGGGGCTCTCACTCTCGAGCCGCCCGCAGTCGCGAACACGCGGACGGTGCGAATCCATCCCTCGAGCTTCAACCGAAAGGAAATGCAGATGAACACCCGCAACACACGCTGGGCCGGCATCATCGCCGGCGCACTCATCGCGCTCGGCTCGCACGCTGCGCTGGCGCAACCCGGCGGTCCGGGGTATCGGCACGGCGGTCCCGGACACGGCTTCGCGATGGAGAACGTGCTCGCCTCCGTCAAGGGCCAGCTCAACCTCGACACGTCGCAGCAGGTCATGTGGGACAACGCCGCTGCCGCGACCAAGGCGGCGCGCGAAACGGGCCGCACGAGCATGCAGCAAGCCCACGCGACGCTCACCGCGGAGCTCGCCAAGGCGGAGCCCGACTTCGCCGCGGTGGCCGCGGCGGGCGATGCCGCGCAGGCGAACAACCAGGCACTGCGCAAGCAGGTGCGCGACCAGTGGCTCGCGCTCTACACGACGTTCACGCCCGCGCAGAAGGCGGTCGTGCGCGATGCGGTGAAGGCGCGCGTGGACCGTATGGACGCGTTCCGGGCGACGATGCAGCAACGCATTCAGTCGCGCGGCCAGCCGGCGAACTAGAGCCGGCTCCGCCGTTGGAGCAGAACTGCCGCCTTCGGGCGGCAGTTTTTTTGTGCCGGGGTATCCAGGTCACTCGGTGCCGAAATATTCTTCCGTCATAAGCGTTGCACATTGGGAACAACCTGACCGCGAATCCGACGTACGGCGCCGGACAAGACGGAACGCGATCGGTGACGGGGGGATTTTCGGCGCCAGGCGCCGCATTCAATTGTCATTAAGAATACAAGTAGTAGACAAGTTGATATGACAGTTGCAAATAAAATAACAAGTAAAACAAATACATAACTAATATAGTGCTACATGTCATCAGCATTAGATAGTGATGCGATCTACCGTCCGTCGCCAATATTGATAAATGCCTTGTATGGACAACATTACTTCGGAATAATCCGGCGGCACGGGGAGATTTGGCAGCAGGGTTGGGTGTTTGCGCAGGCGACCACTCAGCGGCAAGTCTTCCCACCGAGAAACATCGACCAGCGCTGGGAGGCCGGTGATGCAGGGCGATACCAAGGTGGCAGTGGGGACGCGGCGATCGCGTCATTGGTTGATCGGCGCGGTCGCGGCGATTGGACTCGCCCTCGGGAGCGTCACCGGGCCGGTGTTTGCGGCCAGGGGCACGAATGTGCTCCCGACGGTCTCGCTGTCCGCGTCGCCCACCACGGTCGTGGTGGGCGCGTTCACCACCCTGACCGCCACGGCGAGCGACTCGGACGGCACGGTTCGCAGCGTGACCTTCCTCAATGGGAACACGCAAATTGCGACGGTGACCCAGCCGCCGTACACCACCAATTGGATGGCCGCCAATGCCGGGACGTACTCGCTGACGGCGGTTGCCAAGGACAATAGCGGCGCGTCCACTACATCCGCGCCGGTCACCATCACCGTCGGCTCGGGTGGCGGCAATGTCCCGCCGACCGTGTCGCTCTCGAGCTCGTCCACCTCGCTCACGCTGGGCGCCGCCGCCACCCTGACGGCCACAGCGGCCGACAGCGACGGCTCCATCAGCAAGGTCGAGTTCTACGACGGTGCCACGCTGATGAGCACCGACGCGTCATCGCCGTACACTGCAACGTTCAGCCCGACAATCGCCGGCACGTTCACGATCACGGCACGCGCCTACGACAACCTCGGTGCGCAAACGACGTCGACCGGGGTGACCATCACCGTCGGCAGCAGCACGAACAAGCCGCCGATGGTATCGCTATCCAGCTCGTCCACTTCGCTCACGGTCGGAGGCGCGGTTGCCACGATCACGGCCAACGCGTCAGACCGCGACGGCACGATCGCCAAGGTCGAGTTCTACAACGGCACGACGCTGATCGCCACCGACATCGTTTCGCCCTACACCGCGACCTTCTCGCCGACCGCGATCGGCACGTTCTCGATCACCGCCAGGGCCTACGACAATCTGGGCGCCCAAACGACCTCGAGCGCCATCAACATCAACGTCGGCGCGGGCACCAACAAGCCGCCGACGGTGACGCTCGCCAGCTCCTCCACGACGCTCGCGGTCGGTGGCTTCGCGGCCACGCTGACGGCCACGGCCGCCGACACCGACGGCACCATCGCCAAGGTGGAGTTCTACAACGGCACGACGCTCATCGCCACGGACACGACGTCGCCGTACAACGCAACGTTCACACCAACGGTCGCCGGCAATTTCTCGATCACCGCCAAGGCCTACGACAACCTGGGCCTCACGACGACGTCGACCGCGGTCGTCATCAACGTCAGCAGCACCAACCGCTTGCCGACCGTGTCGCTCGCGACGTCGACTACGACGCTTCCGATCGGCGGGGTCGCCACGTTGACCGCCACGGCGTCCGACCCGGACGGCACGATCTCGAAGGTGGAGTTCTACAACGGGGCTTCGCTGTTCAGGACGGCCACGACCGCGCCGTATACCGCCGGGTTCAACGGCGCGACCGCGGGCACCTACACCCTGACGGCGCGTGCCTACGATAACCTGGGCGCGCAAACGACCTCGTCGGCCGTGACCGTCACGGTTAGCGCAACCGCCACCAACACGCCGCCGACGGTGACACTCGCGGCGTCGTCCACGGCGTTCACGCTAGGGTTCTCCTCGCTGCTGACCGCCACCGCGACCGACGTCGACGGCACGATCACGAAGGTGGAGTTCTACAACGGCGCGACGCTGATGGCGACCGACACGACGTCGCCGTACACGTCGACCTTCATCCCGGCGGCCGTCGGAACGTATGCGATGACGGCCAAGGCGTACGACAATCTCGGCGGCATCACGACCTCCGCGCCGGTCAACATCGTAGTGTCGCCCGCGCCGCTCCTGCCCCGGATCACGCTGGCCCTGTCCAACACGCTGTTCGCGTACAACTCGACCACCCCGCCGGTCGTGACGCTCACGTCGACCGCGGCCGCTACCGCGACGGGGGCCACGGTGACGCGCGTGTCGTTCTTCATGAACGGCAGCCAAGCTCCTCGACCTCTCGGCCCCGCCGTACACGACTACGGCACCGTTGACCGCGCCCAGACGTACACGTTCTACGCAGAGGTGCAGGACTCGCTCGGCCAGATCGTGCGCACGCTGGACCAGCAGGCGGAGGTGCAATCCGCGCCGCCGGTGGCCACCACCGACCCGGACATCTGGCGGCTGCTCAACCAGGCGACGTTCGGCGCCTCGCAGGAGGAGGCGGCGAAGGTCATCGCGGCCGGTTCCACCAACACGCGGATCTCGAACTGGATCGACGCGCAGATCGCGAAGCCGATCTCGGGCTACCCGGATGCCAAGTACAACCGGATCCAGCTCACCACGACGCCCGACTGCACGACGCAGCATGCCGAACGGCACCGGCTACCCCGCGGACTCGCCTGAGGCAAGGTGCGCGCGCGACCACCTGACGCTCGCGATGGTGCAGCGCGACTTCTTCGCCAACGCGGTGTACGGCGACGACCAGCTGCGCCAGCGCGTCGCGTGGGCGCTGTCGCAGATCGTGGTCACGTCGGCGAACGAGCCGGATCTCTCGTTCGCCTACGTGATGTCGCGCTACCAGAACATCATGTTCCAGAACGCGTTCGGCAACTACGAGACGCTGCTGCGCAAGGTCACGTACAGCCCGGCCATGGGCAACTACCTCGACATGGTGAACAACGATCGTCCGGCCGGCACCCGCGTGCCGAACGAGAACTACGCACGCGAGATCATGCAGCTGTTCTCGATCAACCTGGTCGAGCTCAACGCGGACGGCACGCCGATCCTCGACGCGACAAGGCACACCCGTGCCGACTTACGACCAGGCGGACGATCTCCGAGTTCGCGCGCGTCTTCACGGGGTACACCTACGCCAACTCGCTGACGCAGACGTCGGCGGCGCGGCAAGCAGAACCGCGTACTACGCGGCGCCGATGGTGCCGTATCCGACCACGCGACCGCGGGCCACGACCCGTACGCCAAGACGCTGCTGAACGGCACGGTGCTGCCGGCCGGCCAGACGGGCCAGCAGGACATCGACGCCGCGGTGCGCAACGTGTTCATGCATCCGAACACCGCGCGTGTACGTCGGCAAGCAGCTGATCCAGCGGCTCGTGACCGGCAACCCGTCGCCGGCGTACGTACAGCGCGTCGCCGCCGTGTTCGCCAACAACGGCGCGGGCGTGCGTGGCGACCTGGCGGCTGTGGTGAAGGCGATCCTGACCGACCCGGAAGCGCGCGGCGCCGCCAAGACGGCCGCCGACTTCGGCCAGCTGCGCGAGCCCGTGCTGCCGTGACCGGCCTGCTGCGCGCGCTGTCCGGCGCTCACCGACGGCGCGCGCCTCGAGGGCTGCCACCGGCGGCCTCGGCCAGCGGCCGTACTACTCGCCGACGGTCTTCAACTACTTCATGCCGGACGCAGACGGTGCCGGGCACGGCGATCCTCGGGCCGGAGTTCGGCATCCACACGACGGTCACCGCGGTGGGTCGCGCCAACCTGATCTACACCCTGGTGTACGGCGGCTACGGCCCGGACAACACGATCGTGGACTCGACCGGCACGCGGCTCTTCCTCGCGCCGTTCGAGGCGGTCGCCGACCAGCCGGCGGCGATGGTGTCGCTGGTCAACCAGCACCTGGCCGGCGGCCAGTTCCCGGTGTCGCTCGAGCCGACCATCGTGACGGCGGTGTCAGCCGTGCCGATGAGCGCGACTCCCACTGCGGCGGAACGCACGAACCGCGCCCGTATGGCCGTCTACCTGATGGCCTCGTCCTACGACTACCAGGTCCAGCGCTAACATGAATACTTCTCGCCGGAAGTTCCTGACCTCCACGAGCGCTCTCACCGCGAGCGCTCTCGCCGGAAACCTCGGCACCTGGGGCGTCGAAAGCGCCTCGGCTGCCGTCGGCAGCGGCTACAAGGCGATCGTGTGCGTGTTCCTGTTCGGGGGCAACGACTCGAACAACATGATCATCCCGTACACCGACTACGCCGCGTACTCCGCCGTGCGGACCGCCGGCCTCGAACGTCGCGATCCCGCAGGCGAACCTGGTGCAGTTCGCGGGCAGGGCAAGACGTTCGGGTTCCATCCGAGCATGGCGTCGCTCGCGCCCGTCTACACCGCCGGCAAGGTGGCGGTGCTCGCGAATGCGGGCACGCTGGTCGCGCCGATCACGGGGCGGGCGCAGTACCAGTCGACGCCGTCGGTGCGGCCGCCGAACCTCTTCTCGCACTCGGACCAGCAGGACCATGGTCGGGCCTGATCCCGGCGCACCGATGCGCACGGGCTGGGGCGGCCGCATGTCCGACAAGCTCGTACCGGCAACGCAGGTGCCCTGATTCCAGCCGCGGTTTCGGTGTCGGGCTCGCAGGTGTTCACCAATGGCGTCACCACGGCGCCGCTCGTCATTCCGCAGAACGGCGGCGTCACGTTGTCGGGCAGGCGACCGATGCGGTGTCGATGGCGCGCTACAACGCGCTCGTCTCGCTGCTGAGCAATGCGACGCCGGGCAACCAGGTGGTGCAGGGCGCCGCAGGTGTGATGGACAAGGCGCTGACTGCGAACGCCACGGCGAACCCGATCCTTACCGCCACGCTTCCGCCAATCATTCAGACGGCGATACCGTTAACCGCCCCGACCAACACCAGCATCGCGGCACAGCTACGCCAGGTCGCGCGGCTCATCGATCGCAGCGCGGAGACGGGCGTGAAGCGCCAGTTCTTCTTCGTCAGCATGGGCGGATTCGACACGCACTCGAACACGGTGACCAACCAGACCAACCTCTTCGATCAGCTGTTCCCGGCGATGAGGGCGTTCTACGACTACACGGTCGCGGCGGGCATCAGCAACGACGTGGTGCAGCTCACGATGTCGGACTTCAATCGCACGTTCATCGGCAATGCGAACGCCGGCGTCGACCATGCGTGGGGCGGCCATCATATCGTGGTCGGCGGCTCGGTGAATGGCGGCACGATGTACGGCACGTACCCCGACCTCATCAAGGGCGGGACCATGGACTCCGGCAGCAACGGCGCGTGGATTCCGGGAATCGGCGGTCGACCAGGTCGGCGCGACGCTCGGGAAGTGGTTCGGAATGCCGGGCAGCGATATCTCGCAGGTGTTTCCGAATCTCGGCAACTTCGCCGCCCCCGATCTGGGGTTCATGGCGTAGCGCCGCCGCAACGCAGATGGCGCGAAGGGCCGGCGATGTCGGCCCTTCGCGCTTTCCGGGAGCTCCGCCGCATCGCGCGCGGGACGGCAGCGCTTCCCGCGCGGCGGCGGGGGTAACATGGCTGAGCGAGCCATGGAACGCGCGCTTCTCTTTACCGACGTCGTCGACAGCACGCGCCTCACCGAGCAGCTGGGGGATGCGCGTGCCGCGCGGCTATGGGCGGCGCACGACCGGAAGGCGCGCGAGCTCCTGGCCGCGCACGGCGTGCGCGAGGTGGAGCGCACCGACGGATTCTTCCTGCTGTTCGATCGTGCGGCCGACGCGGCGTCGTTCGCGCTCGCCTACCACGAAGCGCTCGCCGAGCTCGGCATGAAGGCGCGCGTCGGCCTGCATGTGGGTCCCGTCAGTGTCCATGAAAACGCGCCCGAGGATGTCGCGCGCGGTGCCAAGCGCGTCGAGGTCGAGGGCCTGGCCAAGCCCATCGCCGCCCGCGTCCTTGCGCTGGCGGGAGGCGGACAGACGCTCGTGACCACCGCGGCGCGGGAGGCGCTCGCCGGCACGGTGCCGGAAGGCGCGGAAATCCGGCGTCATGGCTACTACCGGTTCAAGGGGATCGATGCGCCAATCGAGATCTTCGAGCTCGGCGTGCGCGGCCGATCTCCGTTCGTGCCGCCGCGCGATGCGGACAAGGCCTATCGCGTGGTCCGCTCGGGGACGCCTGGCGGCCGGCCCGCGAGGTTCACCACAACCTGCCCGCCGAGCGCGACGTGTTCGTCGGCCGCGGCGCCGAGCTGGTCGCGCTTGCCGCGCGGCTCGATGCCGGCGCGCGTCTCGTCACCGTGCAGGGTCCGGGCGGAACCGGCAAGACGCGCCTGGTGCGGCGCTACGGCTTGACGTGGCTTGGCGACTGGCCGGGCGGCGTGTACTTCTGCGATCTCTCCGACGCGCATTCGCTGGACGCGATCCTCTTCGCGGTCGCCAGCGCGCTCGCCGTCCCGCTAGGGCGCGAAGACCCGGCCGTGCAGCTCGGCCATGCCGTGGCCGCGCGCGGCCGGTGTCTCGTCATCCTCGACAATTTCGAGCAGGTCGTGGAGCACGCGGCCGCGACGGTCGGCGTCTGGCTCGACGTCGCACCCGGCGTCGCGTTCCTGGTCACCAGCCGCGAGAAATTGCACCTGCGCGGCGAGGAGACGTTTGCGATCGAGCCACTGCCGCTCGCCGAGGACGCGATCGAGCTCTTCGGGCTGCGGGCGCGCGCGCAGTGCCCGGATTTCGTCGTGAACGACGGCAACCGGGCCGACGTCGCCGAAGTCGTGCGCCTGGTCGACGGCCTGCCGCTCGCGATCGAGCTTGCGGCAGCGCGGGTACGCGTGCTGTCGCCCGCGCAGATCGTGCAGCGGATGCGCGACCGGTTCGCGCTTCTCGCCGGCGCCCGCGGCGCCGCAGCGCGGCAGGCGACCTTGCGCGCTGCCATCGATTGGTCGTGGGACCTGCTCGCCCCTTGGGAGAAGGACGCCTTCGCGCAGTGCTCGGTGTTCGAGGGCGGATTCACGCTGGAAGCGGCGGAGGCCGTGGTCGACCTTGCGCGATGGCCCGAGGCGCCGCCGGTGATGGACGTCATCCATGCCCTCACGGACAAGAGCCTCCTGCGCACGTGGATCCCGTGGGCGCATGACCGCTACGCGTTCGAGGAGCCGTTCTTCGGGATGTATCTCAGCATCCACGACTATTCGGCGGGAAAGCTCGAAGCGTGCGGCGGCGGGGCGAAGGCGGCAGCCGAAGTGCGCCACGGCGCGTGCTTCGCGGCATTTGGCGAGGACCACGTGATCGAGGCGATGTTCCTGCACGGCGGCGTCCGCAGGCGCCGCGAGATGGCGCTCGAGCTCGACAACCTCGTCGCTGCGTGCCGTCGCGCCGTGATACGCGGCGACGGCGGCGTCGCGGCCGCCACGCTGCGCGCGGTGTGCGATGTCCTCGAGTTCACCGGGCCGTACGGTCTCGGGATAGCGCTCGGCGCGCAGGTGCTGGCGGTCCCGGGCATTTCCGCGCCTGCGCGTGCGCGCGCGCTCGCCGCGCGCGCGATGTCGCTGCGAAGAGCGGGACGCACCGAGGAATCCGGCGCCGCATGGGACGAAGCGCTGGTGCTGCACCGAGCGCTCGGGGATCGCCAACGCGAGGCGATCGAGCTGCTGATGCTCGGCAACCTTCGCCGCGACCAGGGAAGGATCGACGAGGCGCGGACGATGCAGGAGGACGCGCTGGCGTTGGCGCGCGCAATCGGCTATCGCCGGGCCGAGGGCCAGGCGCTCGGCAATCTCGGCATCATCCACGGCGAGCAGAGCCGGTTGCCCGACGCGCGCTTGCATTTCGAGCAGGCGCTCGCGATCCACCGCGAGGTCGGCAATCGCTACATCGAAGGTATCGACACCAGCAATCTCGGCAACGTGTTTCGCGCGGCCGGGCGGTTCGACGAGGCGCGGGGTTGCTACCAGGACGCGCTGGCGATCGACCGCGAGGTCGGCAACCGCCGCGACGAAGGAATCGTCACCGCCAACCTCGGCCTGCTCTCGGCCGATCTCGACCGCCATGAGGAGGCGCGCGGGTTGTACGCGGCCGCGATCGCCATCGCGCGCGAGGTCGGCGACCGCCGGTTCGAAGGATACGTCCTCGGCGCGCTGTCGACGCTCCTGGGCGAGCAAGGATGCGTCGAGGCTGCCATGGCCGAGTGCGACCGTGCGCTCGAGATTCATCGCGCGGTCGGCAACCGGCACCAGGAGGGCGTCGCTCTGGGCACGCTAGGGGGCCTCCTGGCGAAGCTCGGACGCATCGACGAGGCGCGCGACAGGCTGCGCGCCGGTGACGCTCTGCTGCGCGAGGTGGGCGACCTGTTCGGTCGCGCCTCGCTCCTGTGCGAGTGGGCGAGCGTGGAAGCGGCCGCGGGCGCGCCGGCCGCCGCGAACGATGTGCTCGCGCAGGCCGCGCGTGCGCTCGACGAGGCGGGTGCGGGCCCCGACTGCGAGCCCGGACGCCGCCTTGCGTCCCTGCGCGATCGGCTCAACCCGGCGACCGACGCCGCGGCGTCCTGAGCGGCACGGGCCGCATTCCTCGTGACGAGGGAGCTGCCCTACGCACCGGCAATGAGCGCGGTCGCCGTCGCGTGCAATACCGCCGGCACTACCGGCTTGTCGAGCAGGACCAGTCCGGCCGCGCGTGCATCGCGCTCGGCGGCCGGTCCGAGGTCGCCCGAAACCAGCAACGCCGGCACGGTCACGCCGAGCTCGTCGCGGACCTTGCGCACGACGTCGATGCCGCTGCCGGCGTGTCCCAGCCGCAGGTCGGCGACCACGAGATCCGGGTAGCCGTCGGCATCGCCCAGCGCATCGAGCAGCGTGTCCACGTCGCAGCCGCCCGCGACGCGGGCTCCCCACGTCTCGAACAGCACGGTCATCGCATCGACCGCCGCCGGATCATCGTCGACGACGGCGACCAGCGAGCCGGCGATCGCGGCCGCGACGTCGCGCGCGCGTGCCGTGTAGGGATGCAATGCGGGCAACGCGCGCCGCGACGCGGTGCACGCCTGCGGCGCATGAACCCGGAAGCGCGAGCCCCGGCCGACGCGCGAGGCGACCTCGATGCGGTGTCCGAGGAGTGCCGCGAGCCGCCGCACGATCGCCAGCCCGAGACCCATGCCCGACTGCGCGCGGCTGCTCTTCGTCGTGCGCACCTGGTAGAACTCCTCGAAGATGCGTGCGTGGTGCTCGCGCGGGATGCCGATGCCCGTGTCCACCACCTCGATCGCGACCTCGCTCCCGTGCCGCCGCGCGCCCATCAGAACGCCGCCGCGCTCGCTGTAGCGGATCGCGTTCGCGACCAGGTTGCGCACCACGCGCTCGAGCAGCGCCGGATCGCTGTGCACGGCGAGCCGCGTTGCGGCCACGCGCAGCGACAGGCCTTTCGCCTCCGCATGCGGCCGCTGCTCCGCCGCCACGCGCTCGAACAGCGGCGCCAGTGCCACGCGCACGGGCGACGGCGTCAGCGCGCCGGCTTCCAGGCGCGAGAGGTCGAGCAGCTGCTCGAACTGGCTCTCGAGCGCGGCCACGGCGCGCTGCACGCTGCCGACCAGCGGATGCAGGGCGGCGTCGGTGGCGCGCGCGGCCAGCGCGGCCGCGTAGAGCCCGAGCGCGTGCAACGGCTGCCGCAGGTCGTGGCTCGCCGCGGCGAGCAGCTGGCTCTTCGCGCGGTTGGCGGTCTCGGCCGCCGCGCGCGCGTCGTCGGCCGCCCGCGATTTGGCGCGCAGCTCGAGGATCAGGTCCACGTTCTCGTAGCGCATCGCGAGCGAGCGGGTGAGGACGTCGTTGAGCTGCGACCCGAACGCGAGGATGAAGCCCAGCACCACCGACATCACCAGCGCCGTGTAGAGGTGCACCGCGTCCCCGGCGAGCGCGACGCGGACGATGAGCGGCACCAGCGCCGCGAGCGCGAAGCCGTAGAACGAAGGCCGATACACGGCGGTCAGGTTGAGGCCGCCCAGCACCACGCCGAAGAGGCATACGATGAGCAGGGCCTCGTGCGGTGCCGACGACGGGTACATCACGAGGGCGGCGAGCCCCCACAGCGCGCCCGCCATGGCCGAGCCTGCCGACCAGTAGCGCCCCCAGCGCAGCGTGGCCGCGAGGCCGGGACGCTCACGCTGCCAGGCGTGCGCGAGCATGCCGCGGCACGCCTGGTTGACGACGATGAGCGCGACCCAGCCCGCGATGTACCACGGCGACGTCTGGTCCCACAGCACGAGGCACAGGAGCGCAGCGCCGAGCAGCATCGACAGCGACGTGCGATGCCAGCCGGCGTAGAGCTGCGCGACCTGGTCGGCGCGCGCCCGCGCGAGCACTCCCGGCGCCAGCGTCGTCACGGCCGTCGTGTCGCGGCTAGTTGAGCCGCGCCCGATCGACGTCGATGCCGCGGCGCGCGAGCTCGACGATCACCTGCGAGCGCGTGTGCACGTTGAGCGCCTTCAGGATGGCGCTGACGTGCACCTTCACCGTGCCCTCCGACAGGCGGAGGTCGCGGCAGATCAGCTTGTTCGGCTTGCCCTGCGCCAGCAGCAGCATCACCTCGCTCTGCCGCTGCGTCAGTCCCAGCACCTCGATCGACACGCCGTCCACGCGGGTGGGACGCGTGGGGGCGATGTCGCGCGTGACGTGCTCGCCTCCGGCCAGCACGGTGCGGACCGCGTCGAGCAGCGCGCGCGGGTCGGACGTCTTCGCGATGAAGCCGCGCGCCCCGGCCGCGAGCGCGGCGGCGACCGTCGCGCGATCGTGCGTCGCCGACAGCACCACGACCGGCAGCCGGGGACGCGCGCGCACCAATTCGGCGAGGAGGTCGAGACCGTGCGCGCCGGGCAGCGCGAGGTCGAGGAGCACGAGCGCGCAGTCCGGATGGCGCGCGAGCGTCGTGAGCGTCTCCTCGCGCGAGGCGGCGCCGACGATGTCGACGCTGCCGTCGAGGCCCGGCAGCACCTGCGACAGCGCGTGCAGGATCAGCGGGTGATCGTCGACCACGAGCAGCTTCATGGCGTCCCTCGCGTGAGCAGGGCGCGGCGGAGGGTGCCGCGGTGCCCGGACTATGCGAGGCGCGAGGCGGGCGTGGTACTGGCAGTTGCGACAGCCGGTGTGGCGCGGCGGTCGCTCAGCTCTCCGGGGCCATCGCCGTCTTCTGCATATCGGCCTGCTCGGCCCGGAACTTGCGCAACTTCGCCTCGACCACCGACACCTGGTAGAAGTCGCCGTCGCCGGCCCTGGAGGCGAGCTCGAGCTGCGAGATCGCGAGGGAAAGGTTGCCCATCCACGCGTAATACTCGGCCTGGTGCTCGTGCTCCTTCAGGCGCATGTTCTGTTCGGCGTACGCGCGCGCGGCGATCTGATGGAGCTGGCCGTTGTCGGGGAAGCGCACGAGCTGCCGCTCGACGAACGCCGACGCCTCGGCCGGGCGCTTGTCCTTCATCAGCGCCTCGGGGTAGTCGTACACGAGCTGCATCTTGTTGGGATACTTCTGCAGCGCGGCCTCGAAGCGCTTGGCCGCGGCGGCGTACTCGCCGCCGCCCATCAGCACGTTGCCGGCTATCGCGTCGAACATCGGGTTCGGCGGTGCGATCTTCTCGAGCTTCGCCAGCTCTTCCTTCGCGCGCGGGATGTTCTGCGCGCGCAGCAGCGCCGCGACGAGCCCGTAGCGCTCGGCGATCGCGTTGTTGTACTTCTTCTCCTTGAGCGCGGTCTCGAACACGGTCACCTGCTCGCGCGCGTCGCCCTGGTAGCTGCGCAGGAGCGCGCGGACGAGGTGGAACTCGAGCGAGTCGGGAATCTGCCTGTACGGCATGTCCTGGGCACGCGCCTGGGCTTCCGCGATGCGCTCGTAGGTGATGGGGTGCGTGCGCAGGTAGGACGGCGCGTTGCCGTCGACGAAGCGCGTGGAGCGCTGCAGCTTCTCCATGAACGTGGCCATGCCGTTGGGATCGAAGCCGGCGGCGACCAGCCGCTGGAAGCCGATGCGATCGGCCTCGTACTCGTTCTCGCGCGTGAAGTTGAGCTGGTTCTGGATCGCGAGCGCCTGGCTGCCCGCGATCGCGGCCTGCACGCCCTGGCTGCCGTTGGCGCCGCCCGCCCGCGACGCCAGGATCGCCAGCGCAAGGCCGGCCAGCGTCATCAGCATCGTGTTCTTCTGGTTCGCCACCATGCGCGACATGTGGTGCTGGGTGACGTGCGAGATCTCGTGCGCGAGCACGCTTGCGAGCTCCGACTCGTTCTGCGCGAGGACGATGAGGCCGGTATGCACGCCGATGTAGCCGCCGGGCAGCGCGAACGCGTTGATCTGCGGATCGGGGACCGCGAAGAACTCGAAGTCCTGCTTCGTGTCGTGCAGCGCGACGACCAGCCGATTCCCGAGCTCGTTCAGGTAATCGTTGACCTCCGGATCCTGCAGGTAGCCGCCCTGCGCGCGGATCT
Organism: uncultured beta proteobacterium; assembly: GCA_963725735.1. Classification (GTDB taxonomy): domain Bacteria; phylum Pseudomonadota; class Gammaproteobacteria; order Burkholderiales; family Casimicrobiaceae; genus VBCG01. The sequence continues at coordinate 383,684 of CAVRZM010000008.1, forward strand.
GGCGGATGATCGCGTCGCCGATCCTGCGTTCCTGCGCCGGCGACATCGCCGCCTGCGACGCGTCGCCGAGATCGGGCAGCGGCTGCGGCGGCGGCATCGAGGATCGTTCCGCGCAGCGCGTTCGGGCTCGGCGACGGCACCGGAATCCAAGGGTCGGTCGACGCCGGCAACTGCGTCCACGTGCCCGGGGAAAGGGGCGGCGGCGGGGCGGTGGTCGCGGCCGGCGGCGGATGGCGACGCCGGCATCGCGGTCGCGACAGGCGCCTGCGCCACCGAGGTCGACGCCATCGCGACGGCGAGGGCCGCGGCGATGCACTTGCGCGCGAATGCGGTCGTCGCGCGGGCGCGGACGGTGGAGGGAACGGTCGGAACGTGCATGGTCAAATGCTAAGATGCCCGCCGCACGATCAAGTTCATCGGGGAACCCGCACGTGGCACGCGTCCGCTCGGCCAAGGCAGTGCCGCAAACCGCATCGGGCGCCGACCGGCGCCGCGCCGCGCAGGGCTCCGCCGGCAAGCCAACGCCCGGCGACGCTCATTTTACCCACTTCGACGCGGGCGGGCAGGCGCACATGGTGGACGTCGCCGGCAAGGACGTGACCCACCGGGTCGCGCGCGCCGGCGGCACGATCGTGATGCAACCGTCGACATTGGCGCTCATCGCGCAGCAAGGCGCGAAGAAGGGCGACGTGCTGGGCGTGGCGCGCATCGCCGCGATCATGGCCGCCAAGCGCACGGCCGATCTCATTCCGCTCTGCCATCCGCTGCCGCTGACGCGGGTCGCCGTCGCGTTCGCGCTCGACGAGCGGCGCAGCGCCGTCGACATCGAGGTGACCGCGGAGACGCAGGGGAAGACGGGCGTCGAGATGGAGGCGTTGACCGCCGCGGCCACCGGGCTGCTGACGATCTACGACATGTGCAAGGCTGCCGACCGCGGCATGCGCATCGAGAACGTCCGCCTGCTCGAGAAGAGCGGCGGCAAGTCCGGCCACTACCAGGCCGCCTAGCGCGACTGCGGCATCGGGCCGCATCCGTTCCGGAAACCCGGACGGGGCCGCAACCTCGGGATTCTTTGGTTGGGTGGTTGGACCACTTGACCAGCCGGCCGGCCGGCCGTAGAGTCCGCGGCAGCCCGTCGCCCAAGCGGGCGATCCCGGACGCCTCGCGCATCGAACGCGGCGCCGGATTCCAGGAGGAGGACACGCGCGTGCCGCTGCACACCGTCGAGCCTTTGCGGCTGTACCGGCAGATCGCCGGCCAGATCGCCGCGCTGATCGACAGCGGGGAATTTCCCGCCGGATCGAGGCTTCCCGCCGAGCGCGAGCTCGCGACGCTGCTGGGCGTGTCCCGCACCTCCGTGCGCGAGGCGATCATTTCGCTCGAGATCGCCGGCCGCGTCGAGGTGCGCGTCGGCTCCGGCATTTTCGTGGCGGAGCCGGGCGCGGCGCAGATCGTGGGACTGGTCGACGAAGGCCCGAGCCCGTTCGACCTCCTCGCGGCGCGCCGCCTCATCGAAGGCGAGATCTGCGCGTTGGCCGCGCGCAGCGCCCGCAAGGCCGACATCGCCGCGATGCGCGCGACCGTCGTGCGCATGCGCGAGTTCGCCGACGAGTTCGGCAAGCGCGACGCCGCCGACCGCGAGTTCCACGTGCGCATCGCCGCCGCCACCGGCAACAGCTCGCTGGCACTCGTCGTGGAGGGGCTCTGGCAGCAGCGGCGCGGCAAGCTGTGGTCGCGCATCGAGGCCTTCTTCCACACCAAGAAGATCCGCGAGGGAACGCTTCTCGACCACCTCGCCATCATCGATGCCATCGAGCGGCACGATCCGGACGCCGCCCGCGAGGCGATGCACAAGCATCTCGCGCGGGTCGAACGCGAATTCCAGCGGCAGTGGGACGTCGATCGTCCCGCTCGAAGAACAAAGGGCCGGCGCCCGCCGCACCGCCGTCCCGCGCAAGCGCACCGCCAGCGAACCCACCGCCACCTGAAGGAGGAAAAGCCATGAACCTGCGTCTCACCCGCATTGCCGCGGCCGTCGCGGCCGCCGCGGTCTGCCTGCCCGTCGCGGCGAAGGAGTTCCGGTCGCGTCGGACGTGCATCCGGAGGACTACCCGACCGTGATGGCGGTGAAGTAAATGAGCGACATCATCAAGCAGAAGCCGGGCGGCAAGGCCGTGGACGATTTTATTCCTGGTCAACCTGATCCCGTTCTTCGTCGGCACTTTGCTGGACATGGCGGCGACGATCCTGATCTGCACGCCGATCTTCCTGCCGATCTGCCAGCAATTCGGCATGGACCCGGTGCAGTTCGGCATGGTGATGCTCATCAATTGCGCGCTCGGCCTCAACACGCCGCCGGTGGGCACCACGCAGTTCGTGGGCTGCGCGATCGGCGGCGTGTCGATCGGTCACGTGATGCGGACCATCTGGCCGTTCTACGGTGCGCTCATCGCTGCGCTGTTCCTGGTCACGTACGTGCCGGCGTTCTCGATGTGGCTGCCGCGCGCGTTCGGCTATCTCGGTTAAGCGCGTGGCCGGGGTGATTGGGGTGGGAACGGGAACAGGCTTAAACTGGTGTGGTTTGCCGCTTGCCGCAGCGCAGGCGCCGACAGCGCGCTACGGCGGCGGTATCGGTCGATTTCCTCGAACGTCCAAACGAAGGAGGTAATGCAGATGAGTGCGCAAACCGTGCGGCCGCAGCGCCGCAGCGCAATGAAAGCCGTCGTCGCCGCCGTCTCGCTGGCGCTGGCCGGCGCCGCGATGGCGCAGGCACCGAAGAGCCCGGTCACCATCAACATCGTCGACGTCGCGGGCAACCTCGCGCTGACGCAGGATGCCTTCGAGCTGTACGCCAAGAAGCATCCGAACATGGTGGCCAAGTTCAACTTCACGAAGGCGCCGGCGCCGGAACTGCCGGGCAAGCTCAAGGCCATGCAGGGTGCCGGCCGCAGCGACATCGACCTCGTGCTCACCGGCACCGACTTCCTCGCCGCCGGCGTCGACCAGGGCCTGCTCGTGAAGATCCTGCCCGAGTACAGCGCCAAGTTCCCGAACCTGATGGCGAACTACCAGCCGCCCGCGGCGGAGATGCAGAAGCTCGCGCAGGACCAGGGCATCGCGGTGACGTTCATGCCGGCGGGTCCGATGCTCGAGTACAACCCGGCCAAGGTGAAGCAGCCGCCGACCACACCCGCGGAGCTCCTCGCGTGGTGCAAGGCGAATCCGAACCGGCTGATCTACGCGCGGCCCGCGAACTCCGGTCCCGGCCGCACGTTCATCATGGGCCTGCCGTACATCCTCGGCGACAAGAACCCGAAGGACCCGGTGAACGGCTGGGACAAGACGTGGGCTTACCTGAAGGAGCTCAACAGCTGCATCGAGTATTACCCGACCGGCACCGGCGCCGTGATGAAGGAGCTGGGCGAGGGCTCGCGCGACATGACGCCGACGATGACGGGCTGGGACATCAATCCGCGCGCGCTGGGCATCGTGCCCAAGGACTACAAGGTCGCGCCGTTCAAGGGCATGACGTGGGTCAACGACGCGCACTACATGGTGATCCCGAAGGGCGTGCCGGCCGAGAAGATGGCCGTCGTGCTCGACGTCATGGCGTTCATGCTCACGCCCGAAGCGCAGGCCTACACCTACGACAAGGGCTACTTCTACCCGGGTCCCGCGGTGAAGAACGTGCCGGTGTCGATGGCGCCGAAGGAAAGCCAGGACGCGATGAAGGAATACGGCCGCGCCCGAGTACGACGGCTGGCTGAAGGAGTTCCCGCACACGCAGTCGCTGGAGCCGAAGGCGCAGGTCGAGGCGTTCCGCATCTGGGACCAGCAGGTCGGCGCGCAGAAGACGAAGTGACCCGCACGCCGGCGGCGCCGGCGTGAAGGTCATCCCCGCGCAGGCGGGGATCCAGCGGCGTCTTGCCGCAAGGGCAAAGTCGCTGGGTCCCCGCCTGCGCGGGGACGACGGTGCAGAAGGCGATCGCACACTCTTTGCTGCACTTTCAGACCTTATCCACATGAAACACGATTTCAACGAGCTTCGGCTCGACCGCGTGACGCGCCGGTTCGCGGGCGCGGGCGGCAAGGCGTTCAACGCGCTCGACGAGCTGACGCTGACGGTCCGGCGCGGCGAGTTCATCGCCTTGCTGGGGCCGTCGGGCTGCGGCAAGTCGACGGCGCTCAACTGCATCGCCGGGCTGATGCAGCTTTCGGGCGGCACCATCTGGCTCGACGACACGCGCATCGACACGCTGCCGCCGGAGAAGCGCGGCTTCGGCATGGTGTTCCAGAACTACGCGCTGTTCCCGCACATGACGGTCGCGCGCAACGTCGGGTTCGGCCTCAAGATGCGCGGGGTCGACAGCGCCGAGATCGCGCGGCGCGTGGACAACGCGCTGAAGCTCGTGCAGCTCGTGGGCCAGGCGGAGAAGCTGCCCGGGCAGCTGTCCGGCGGGCAGCAGCAGCGCGTGGCCATCGCGCGCGCCATCGTGATCGAGCCGCCTCTGATCCTGATGGACGAGCCGCTGTCGAACCTCGACGCCAAGCTGCGCATCGAGACGCGCGCCGAGATCCGCCGCATCCATCGCGAGCTCGACCGCGCGACGATCTACGTCACGCACGACCAGGACGAGGCGCTGTCGCTCGCCGACCGCATCGTGGTGATGAAGGACGGCGTCGTGCAGCAGATCGGCACGCCGCCGGAAGTGTATGGCCAGCCGGCGAACCTCAACGTCGCGCGCTTCATGGGCTATCGCAACGTGCTCGAGCTCGACGTCGCGAGCGAGCAGGGCGATCGCGTCGCGCTCACGGGGCCGGACATCGCGCTCACCGGCATCCGCAAGCAGGCGCTCGCCGGCAAGCGCGCGATGGTCGCCATGCGTCCGGAAGAGATCGTGATCTCCGACCGCCCGGGCGACGACAACACGATCGCGGGCAAGGTGGACGAACGTCGAGTACTGCGGCCGCGACGCGCTGCTCGACGTCCTGTCGCCGTCGGGTGCGGTGCTGCACGTGCGCGGGCCGGTGACCATCCGGCCGGGCGACGCCATCCACGTGCACGTGCCGGTCGAGCGCGCGCTCGTGTACCCGCTCGGCTGACCGGGCGCGCGCCATGGCCGTCACCGCCGATTCCCTCGCGCGTCCGCGCTTCGACCGCACGCTGCTGCTCGTGCTGCCGGCGGCGCTGTTCATGCTGCTGCTGTTCGTCTATCCGTTCCTGTACGGCCTTGCGCTGTCGTTCAATCCGAAGGAGGGCGGCGCGCTCGCGAACTACACGCACTTCTTCACCACCGACAACCTGTGGCCGACGATCTGGATCACGCTGAAGCTCGCGCTTGCCGGCGACGCTGATCAACGTGGGCTTCGCGCTGCCGATCGCCTTCAAGATGCGCGTCAAGACGCGCTACCAGCGCTGGGTCACGACCATCCTCGTGGTGCCGATCACGCTCGGCACCGTGCTGATCGCGGAAGGCATGCTGATCTACTTCGGGCCCGAAGGGCTGGCTGTCGCAGTTCCTGCAGTTCCTCCACCTCTACGAAGGCCCGATCCGCCTGACGCACAACTACTGGGGCGTGCTGATCTCGCTCGTGATCTCCGGCTTCCCGTTCGCGTTCCTGCTGATCCTGTCGTACATCACCGGCATCGACCCGGTGCTCGCGCGCGCGGCGGCCACGCTGGGCGCCGATCCCGAAGGCGCAGTTCCGGCACATCTACCTGCCGCTGCTGGCGCCGGGACTCGCGATGTGCTTCTGCCTCGCGTTCGTGCAGGCGTTCTCGGTGTTCCCGTCCGCGGTGCTGCTGGGCTCGCCGGCGGGCCCGACGCGCGTGATCTCGATCGCGGCGTACGAGGCGGCCTTCGAGCAGTACGACTATTCGCTCGCCTCGGCCATCGCGATGATCATGGGCTTCGTGCAGCTCATCATCGTCGCCGCGGTGCTGAGCCTGCGCAACGTGTTCTATCGCGGACCGGTGACGGGAGGCAAGGGATGAGGCGCCGGCGAACGTTCCGGATCGCGGCAGCCTGCCCGATCGCGCGTGGCGCGGCCTGCTGCTCGGCCTGATGACGCTGTTCGTCGTCAACATCGGGCTCATGATCGCCGCGGTCGCGACGAGCTCGTTCGCCAAGCGCTGGCTCGGCACGTGGTTCCCGGAAGGCTGGACGACCAACTGGTACACGGCGGCGTGGAAGGAATTCCAGCTCGGCGACGTGCTGTGGGTCACGGTGCAGGTCGTGCTCGTCGGTCGTGTTCCTGGCGCTCGCTGATCGGCGTGCCCGCGGCGTACACGCTCGCGCGGCGCGATTTCCCGGCAAGCGCGCGCTGATGCTGCTGTTCCTGCTGCCGCTGATGGTGCCGCCGATCACCTACGGCATCCCGCTCGCGACCGTGCTCTACCAGGCGCATCTCGCCGGCACGATCTACGGCGTGATCCTCGCCAACCTGATCCCCGCGGCGCCGTTCGTGATCCTGGTGATGACGCCGTTCATCGAGCAGATCGACGCCAATCTCGAATCCGCGGCGCGCGTGTTCGGCGCGAGCACCGGGCGGATGTTCTGGCACGTCCTGGTGCCGCTGCTCGCGCCGGGCATCCTCGCGGCATCGCTGCTCGTGCTCGTGCGCACCATCGCGCTGTTCGAGCTCACGTTCCTCACCGCCGGCTCCGGATTCGCAGACGCTCGTCGTCGCGCTGTACTACGCGGTGTTCGCCGCCGGCGTGCGCGCGCCGCAGTCGGTCGACGCGATGGCGATGATCTACATGGTCGTCACGCTGGTGTGGCTGCTGATCGCGCTGCGCTTCGTCAATCCGACGCAGCTCGTCTCGCGCGTGAAGGAGCATCCGCAGCATGCCTGACGGCGCCGCCTGTCGCTCGCCACGCTCGGCCGCGTCCCGCCGGCGGTCGCGCGCCCCGCCTACGATCCCGCGCGCGTCACGGTCGGCATCCTGCACCTCGGCCTCGGCGCCTTCCACCGCGCGCACCAGGCGGTCTACACCGACGACGTCCTGGCGGCGCGATCCGCGCTGGGGCATCTGCGGCGTGTCGCTCAAGACGCCGCGCGCGATCGAGCCGCTCGCCGCGCAGGACGGTCTCTACACGCTGCTCACGCGCACGAGCGAGGGCGTCGCGCCGCGCGTCATCGGCGCGCTGCGCGAGACGATGTTCGCCGGCGACGCGCGCGACCGCGCTGGTCGCGCGCTTCGCCGATCCGCGCGATCACGATCGTCACCGCGACGGTCACCGAGAAGGGCTATTGCCACGATCCGGCGACCGGCACGCTCAACGAGGCGCATCCGGACATCGTCGCACGACCTCGCGCATCCCGACGCGCCCGAATCGGCGATCGGCCTCCTGGTCGCCGGGCTCGCCGCGCGCCGCGCCGCGAACGCCGGGCCGCTCACCTTCGTCTGCTGCGACAACCTGCCGCACAACGGCCGCATGGTCGAGGGCCTCGTGCACGCCTTCGCGCAGCGGCGCGACGCCGGCGCTCGCCGCACTGGATCGCCGACAACGTCGACGTTTCCGTCGACGATGGTCGATCGCATCGTGCCGGCGACCACCGACGCCGACATCGCCGACGCGCGAGCGCCTGCTCGGCGTGCACGACGCCGCGCCGGTCGCCGCCGAGCCGTTCGGCCAGTGGGTCATCGAGGACCGCTTCGCGGCCGCGCGCCCGCCGTGGGAGGACGCCGGCGCGCAGTTCGTCGCCGACGTCGCGCCGTTCGAGTCGATGAAGCTGCGCCTGCTGAACGGCAGCCACTCGACGCTCGCGTACCTCGGCTTCCTGGTCGGCCACGAGTTCGTCTGGCAGGCGTCGTCGCGATCCGCTGCTCGCGACGCTCGTCGAGCGGCAGATGGCCGAGGAGATCGTGCCGACGCTCGTGCAGCCGCCCGGCATCGATCTCGCGCGCCTACTGCGGCGACCTGCTGACGCGCTTCCGCAACCCGGCGCTGCCGCACCGCACGCGGCAGATCGCGATGGACGGCTCGCAGAAGCTGCCGCAGCGGCTGCTCGGCACGGTGCGCGACCGCCTCGCCGCCGGCGCGCCGCTCGCGCATCTCCCGCTCGCCGTCGCCGGCTGGATCCGCTACGCGAGCGGCACGCGACGAGCAGGGCGACGTCATCGAGGTGCAGGATCCGCTGGCGCGCGACCTTCGCGCAGATCGTGGCGAAGGCGCAGCGGCGACTCCGGCCGCCATCGCCGACGGCTTCCTCGATCTCGCGAGCGTGTTCGGCGCGACCTCGTGCGCGCACTGCGCGTTTCCGCGCCGCGGTGCGCGCGCACGTCGGTCGCGCTGTTCCGCGACGGCGCGCGGTGACGCTCGCGCGTCACCTGGCGTCGTCGCGACCAACCGCGCATGAACCGGATGCACGATCCATGCCGCATTCCGCTCGAACCTCCATCCCGACCGCCTCTTCCCCGCCGACCCCGCGACGCGCGATCTCGCGCGCGCGGCTGTACGCGACGGTGAAGGACCTGCCGATCGTGAGCCCGCACGGCCACACCGATCCGCAGTGGTTCGCCGACGACACGCCGTTCGCGAACGCGTACGCGCTGTTCATCACGCCGGACCACTACGTGTTCCGCATGCTCTACAGCCAGGGCGTGCGCGCTCGAGGACCTCGGCATCCCGCGCCGCGACGGCGGCCCGGTCGAGACGGACGCGCGCAAGATCTGGCGCACGTTCGCCGCGCACTACCACCTGTTCCGCGGCACGCCGACGCGCATCTGGCTCGATCACGCGTTCGCCACGCGTGTTCGGCATCGACGAGCGGCTCACCGCCGAATCGGCCGACCGCTGCTTCGACCGCATCAACGCGTGCCTCGCGCGAGCCGGAGTTCCGGCCGCGCGCGCTGTTCGAGCGCTTCAACATCGAGGTGATCGCCACCACCGAGTCGCCGCTCGATCCGCTCGCGCATCACCAGAAGATCCGCGCGTCCGGCTGGAAGGGCCGCGTGGTCACCGCGTACCGGCCCGGATCCGGTCGTCGATCCCGAGTTCGAAGGCTTCGCGGGCAACGTCGCGCAGTTCGGCGCGCTGACCGGCGAGAACACGGCGACGTGGCGCGGCTATCTCGCCGCGCACCGCAATCGCCGCGCGTTCTTCAAGACGATGGGCGCGACGTCGACCGACCACGGCCATCCGACCGCGCAGACCTCCGATCTCTCGCCGGCGCGAATGCCAGCGCCTGCTCGACCGCGGCGCTCGCCGGCACGATCACGCGCGACGGAGGCCGAAGCGTTCCGCGGCCAGATGCTGACCGAGATGGCGCGCATGAGCCTCGACGACGGGCTCGTGATGCAGATCCATCCGGGCAGCCTGCGCAACCACAACCCGCAGCGTCTTCAGCCGCTTCGGCCGCGACAAGGGCGCCGACATTCCCGACGCGCACCGACTACGTCCGCGCGCTGAAGCCGCTGCTCGACCGGTTCGGCAACGAGCGCAGCCTCACGATCATCCTGTTCACGCTCGACGAGACGGCGTACTCGCGCGAGCTCGCGCCGCTCGCCGGCCACTATCCGGTGCTGAAGCTCGGCCCGCCGTGGTGGTTCCACGACAGCCCCGAGGGCATGCTGCGCTTCCGCGAGCAGGCGACCGAGACCGCGGGCTTCTACAACACCGTCGGCTTCAACGACGACACGCGCGCGTTCATGTCGATCCCGGCGCGCCACGACGTCGCGCGGCGCATCGACTGCCGCTTCCTCGCCACCCTGGTGACCGAGCACAAGATCGGCGAGGACGAGGCGTTCGAGCTGGCGCCGGGGCTCGCGCACGACTTCGCGAAGGCCGCGTACAAGCTGTAGCGCTGCGCGCTCGCATCAGCGCCGCGGGGACCGCTTGCGGTCGCGGGCCACCGGGTTCCGGGACAGCGCCAGGAACCGCCAGTCGGCCTGCGCCGTCGCATCGATCCACCACGCGAGCGCGCGTCCCGGGCGTGTGGTGCGCCATGCGACCTGCATCCGCAGCGGCGGCCGCGGCACCTCGACCGCGCGCACGACGAGCTGCCCCGACGCGATGGCGTCGGCGGCGAGCGCGAAGGGGAGGAACCCGCAGCCCAGTCCCGCGATCTGCGCGGCGAGCTTCGCGTCGAGGTCCGGCACCGTGAGCGTGTCCTGTCCCGACAGCGTGCCGAACGAGCGGGGCGGCAGGCGGCGCGACGAATCGGCCGCGACCACGCCGCGGTGCCGCGCGATCACCGCTTCGGTAAGCGGCTCGCGCGCGGCCGCGAGCGGGTGCGTGGGTGCCACCGCGAAGACGACGCTCGCCTCCGCCAGCGTTCGCATCCGGTAGCCGCCCCCGGGCGGTGCGTCGCCAGTGGCGCCGAGCACCAGGTCCGCGCGTCCCTCGGCCAGCGCATCCCACGTACCTCCGAGCACTTCGCGGCTCAAGGCGAGGCGCGTGTGCGACGCGCCCTGGCGCGCGCAATCGGCGTAGAAGCCGGAGGCCATCGGCCACACCGCGCGCAGCGGGATGAGCGCATCCACCGCGACACGCAGTTCGGTCTCCCACCCCGTGGCCACGCGCCGGACGTGCTGCTCGGCTTCGGCCGCCGCGGCGAGCAGCGCGCGGCCTTCGGCCAGCAGCGCCTCTCCGGCCGGGGTGAAGCGGGCACGATGACCCCGCCGATCGAACAGCAGGACGTCGAGCTCGTCCTCCAGCCGGCGCACGGCATAGGTGATCGCGGAGGGCACGCGGTCGAGCTCCACCGCGGCGGCCGCGAAGCTGCCGCGGCGGTCGATCGCATCCAGCACCGCCAGCGCCTCGAGCGAGATCCCCATGTTCAAAAAATTTGAATGAATTGGTCACGATACTCCCCTTCCCCTATTCCGGCGAGCCCCCATATCATGCTCTCCACAAGCAAGCGCGGCTGCGACGGGCGGCCGCCAGGCATTAAGGAGAATCGAATGATTACGCTACGCGCCGCCGACGACCGGGGTCACGCCAACCATGGCTGGCTCGATTCGCATCACAGCTTCTCGTTCGCCGACTACTACGATCCCGCGCACATGGGCTTCGGCCCGCTCCGCGTGATCAACGAGGATCGCGTGCAGCCGGGGATGGGCTTCGGCACGCACGGGCATCGCGACATGGAGATCCTCTCGTACGTGCTCGAGGGCGCAGCTCTCGCACCGGGACAACATGGGCAACGGCTCGATCATCGTGCCCGGGCGACGTGCAGCGCATGAGCGCGGGCCGCGGCGTGCTGCACAGCGAGTTCAATCCGTCCGCCACGGACGGCGTGCATTTCCTGCAGATCTGGATCGAGCCCGCCGGCGCGCGGCATCGCGCCGTCGTACGAGCAGTCGCATCTCGCGCCGGCGCGACAAGCGCGGGCGCCTGGCGCTGCTCGCCGCGCCCAGGGGCGCGGGCGGCGCAGTCGAGATCCACCAGGACGCGCGCGTGTACGCGGGGCTCTTCGACGGCGAGGAGGCCGCGACGCACGCGCTCGCCCCCGGACGCCGCGCGTACGTGCACGTCGCGCGCGGCGCGGCGGAGGTGAACGGTCACCCGCTGCGCGCCGGCGACGCCGTGCGCGTCGAGGGCGAGGAGGCCGTCGCCATCGCGCGCGGCCGCGACGCCGAGGTGCTGCTCTTCGACCTGCCCTGATTCCACGGCTTCTGGTCGGTGCCGCCGGAGCAGGTGATGGCGCAGAAGATCCGCTTCATGAAGAACGTCACCATCACGGGCGGCATGCTCATGGCGTGGGCGTTCGGGCCGGTCCGCTTCTCGCTCGATCGCGACGAGCCGGCGCTCGCTCCCCCGCGCACGCCTGATCACGGGCGGCGGCGCAAGCCGCCGCCCGACCCATTCCGGTGACGCGTCGTTTGTGCGACGATCCCTCTTCCGCAGGCGCCGCGCGCCCGCGGCGCCCTCATCCTCACGGAGTCGCCCATGAAGGAAAGGAAGCAGACCGCGCCCGCGATGGACACGGGCATCGCGCTCAAGGATCGCGCGCGGATCGCGGACGGCCTGTCGCGGCTGCTCGCCGACAACTACACGCTCTACCTCAAGACGCACAACTTCCACTGGAACGTCACGGGGCCGATGTTCAACACGCTGCATCTCATGTTCGAGACGCAGTACAACGAGCTGTGGCTCGCCAACGACCTCATCGCCGAGCGCATCCGGTCGCTGGGCTTCCCCGCGCCCGGCACCTACGCCGAATACGTGAAGCTCGCGCTCGATCAAGGAAACGCCGGGCCAGCCGAAGGCCGAGGAGATGGTGCGCCTGCTCGTCGAAGGCAACGAGGCCGTCGTGCGCACCGCGCGCTCGATCTTCCCCGCGGTGGACAAGGCCGACGACGAGCCGACCGCCGATCTCCTCACCCAGCGCATGCAGATCCACGAGAAGAACGCGTGGATGCTGCGCAGCCTGCTCGAGTAGTCGCGGCCCTGATCGCCGCGCGCGTCGCCGTCAGGGCGGCGCGCCGCGGCGGCGCGCGAACTCGCGCAGCGAAGCCGCAAGCATCGCCGCCAGCCGCTGGCCCGCGGGCAGCAGCGACTCCGAGCTGCGCGTGACCACGGCCACGCGGCGCGCGAGCCGCGGCCGTGTCAGCGCCACGAACGCGAAGCGTCACTCGCGCGTGCGCGAATCGAGGGCGATCGTCACGGGACCGTCGTTGGTCAGGCGCACCGCCATGTGCGCGCCGAACACGCCCGTCGGCACGGGCCGTCCGAGCGCCGCCGCGAGCGCCGCGACGCATGCATTGAACGCCGGCTCGGCCGCCTCCGGCCGCGCCGCCGCGGTGTACGACGGGCGATTGCCCTTGCGCGTCGACGCGTAGAGCGTGAACTGCGACACGGCGAGGATCTCGCCGCCGGCATCGGCCACCGAGCGGTTCATCACGCCGGCGTCGTCGTCGAACACGCGGAGCTGGACGATCTTGCGCACCACCCAGTCGCGGTCCTCGTCGGTATCGCCGTCGGTGACGCCGACGAGCACGAGGAGGCCGCGGCCGATGGCGCCGGTGACGCGGCCGTCGACCGTGACGCTGGCTTCGCTGACGCGTTGGACGAGCGCGCGCATGCCGGCACTCTAGCGCACCACCGTGCGCTCGACCTCGACCACCTTTCCGGCGTCGAACACGACGGTGGTGAGCGTCTGCGGATCGGCGGGGACGGGCAGGTAGGTCCAGCGCGCGCGCCGGCCGCCGCCGCTCTTCATGTCGGGCGGACCGAGGCGCGCCATCACCTCGCCCTCGTGCATGCCGGGATGGAGATAGCGCCGCTCGTTCGCATCGCCCCAGCGCGCCTCGTGCCTTGCGCCCGGCGGTAGGCGCGCGCTTGTCGCGGGGCGGCGAAGGCGCGGTCAGGCGCGTGGTGGTGCCCGGCGCGGGCCGCATGGGAACCACCGACACCGGCGGGGGGTCTGTCGTGAAGTTGCGCAGCTCGCGCCCCGGCGGGCACGGGGCGTCCTGATAGACGGGCCGCGCGTCGTCGCCCGCGCACTTGTACACCTGCGCGACGGCGGCGTGCGCGACGACCGCAAGAGCCAGCGAAACGGCGAGCGGTCCGGCATGCGCCATGGCAAGGTTTCCAGATCGGGGACGGGGTACGATAACGGCTTGCCCCGGGTTGCGCCCTAAGACCTTCGATGGAGTCCCGCATCACTACCGCCGCGCGCGTCGCGGAGATCGCGCCCTTCCACGTGATGGAGGTGCAGACGGCCGCGCGTGCGCTCGAAGCCGCCGGACGCTCCGTCGTGCACATGGAAATCGGCGAGCCCGACTTCCCGACGCCGGCACCCGTGATCGCGGCCGCCCAGCAGGCGATCGCGGGCGGCGACCTCTACTACACGTCGGCGCTCGGCCTGCCCGCACTGCGCCAGGCGATCGCCGGCCACTATCGCGATCACTACGGCGTCGCGCGTCGCGCCCGAGCGGATCATCGTGACCGCCGGGTCGTCGGCGGCGCTGCTGCTGGTGATGGCGCTCATCGTGAATCGCGACGACCGCATCCTGCTCTCCGATCCGGGCTATCCGTGCAACCGCCATTTCGTGCGCGTGCTGGAAGGCGATCCCGTCGGCATCCCGGTCGGCCCGGAGTCCAACTACCAGCTCACCGCGAGCCTCGTCGAGCGGCACTGGACGCCCACCACGCGCGGCGCGCTGATCGCGACGCCCGTCCAATCCCACCGGCACCGTCGTCCCGCAGGACGAGATGCGGCGCATCGCGGACGTCGTGCAGGCGCGCCGCGGCGAGCTCATCGTCGACGAGATCTACCTCGGGTTGACGTACGGGATGGGCGCGGGGGAGAAGCCGGCGAGCGTGCTCGACTTCGCCGACGATGCCTTCGTGATCTCGAGCTTCTCGAAGTACTTCAACATGACCGGGTGGCGCCTGGGTTGGCTGGTCGCGCCCGAGCGCCACGTGCGCGATCTCGAGAAGCTCGCGCAGAATCTCTACATCTCGCCGGCGTCGCCGTCGCAGCGCGCCGCGCTCGCGTGCTTCACGCCCGAGACGCTGGCGATCCTCGAGGAGCGCCGGCGGGCCTTCGAGGCGCGCCGCGATTTCCTGGTGCCCGCGCTGCGCGAGATCGGCTTTCGCATTCCCGTCATGCCCAGCGGCGGCTTCTTCGTGTACGCCGACTGCAGCGCGTTCAGCGACGACAGCGAGCGCTTCTGCCGCGAGGTGCTCGAAGGCTGCGGGGTCGCGTTCACGCCGGGCATCGACTTCGGCAGGCATCGCGCCGCGCAGCACGTCCGCCTCGCGTACACGGTCGGCGATGGACAAGCTCGAGGACGGCGTCGCGCGCCTCGCGCGATATCTGCGCCGATGACGCTGCGCGCATCGCTCGCGGTGCTCGCCGCGGCCGTCCTCTCGGGCTGCAGCGCGATGGAAGCCGCCGACTACTACTGGCAGGGCGCCGCGGGACAGCTCGACATCCTGACGCGCGCGAAGCCGATCGCGGAGGTCATCGGCGCCTCCGACGATGCGGCGCTGCGCCAGCGCCTCGCGCGGGTGCAGGAGATTCGCGCGTTTGCGAGCCGCGAGCTCGCGCTGCCCGACAACGCAAGCTACACGCGGTACGCGGACCTCGGGCGCCAGTTCGTCGTGTGGAACGTGTTCGCCGCGCCGGAGCTCTCGCTCGCCGCGCGGCAGTGGTGCTTTCCGGTGGCCGGCTGCGTCAACTATCGCGGCTACTTCAGCGAGTCCGAGGCGCGCGCGGAAGCGGCGCGGCTCGCCGCGAGCGGCGACGACGTCTGGGTGAGCGGCGTGCCCGCGTATTCGACGCTCGGCTACTTCGACGATCCGGTGCTGTCCACGTTCGTGCGCTGGCCGGAGACCGAGGTCGCGCGGATGGTGTTCCACGAGCTCGCGCACCAGGTCGTGTACGTGAAGGACGACTCCACGTTCAACGAGTCGTTTGCCGTGACGGTGGAGGAGGAGGGGCTGAAGCGCTGGCTCGACGCGCAGAAGAGCGCGCCGCTCGACGCGCAGTTCGAGCGCAGCGAGCGCCTGCGCGAGGTGTTTCGCGCGCTGACGCGCGATGCGCGGCGCGAGCTCGCCGACCTGTATGCGTCGGAGGCGACGGACGAGGAGAAGCGCGCCGGCAAGTCCGCGATCTTCGCGCGCATGCGGCGCGCGTACGAGGACGCGAAGGCGGGCGCCCCGGGGCTCGCGGGCTACGACCGCTGGTTCGCGGGCCGCGACAATGCCGGCCCCAACAACGCGAGCATCGTATCGGTCGTGCTCTATACGGGGCAGGTGCCCGCGTTCAAGGCGGTGCTGGCCGAGGTCGGCGGCGACCTGCCGAAGTTCTACGACCGGGTGCGCACGATCGGCGCTCTCGCCAAGTCCGAGCGCGACGCGGTGCTGGCGCAGGCCGTGCAACAGCGGATGCACGCGCAAAAGTAGCCGCCTGGCGCCAGAACGTCCTCGCCCGGACCGGGAAGCCACCGGGGCAGACGCGCGCCGCAGGGGTAAGTCACTGATCGGCAAGCATGTTTTCCGTTCCGACGGACGGCTGCCGGGAACGCCCGGCGATAAGTCATTGATCGGCAAAGCCAATCAGGCTATACTTTTCGATTCCCTTGCCTCACCCGCCGCAGACGGGGAGGCCGCCGACGGACCTCGAAGCGCGGAACGATTTCCGTGCCTCGCAGGAGGGCCCGTCATCCACCGACCGAAAGGAGTGCTCTGCCAATGCGTCACTACGAAGTGGTATTCATCGTGCATCCGGATCAAAGCGAGCAGGTGCCCGCGATGATCGAGCGGTATCGCACGATGGTCACGGGCCGCAAGGGCCTCATCCATCGCCTCGAGGACTGGGGCCGCCGCCAGCTGGCCTATTCGATCCAGAAGGTGCACAAGGCGCACTACGTCCTCATGAACATCGAGTGCGACCAGGAAACGCTCAACGAGCTCGAGCACGCGTTCAAGTTCAACGACGCGGTGCTGCGCCACCTCATCGTCGCCACGACGGAAGCGAAGGTCGCCCCGTCGCCGATGATGAAGGAAGAGAAGGCGCGCTCGCTGACCAACCGCGACGCGACGAAGGAAAGCGCACCGGCCGAGCCCGCCGCTGCCGCCGCCCCCGCCGCGCCGGCCGCAGCGTAAGGCACCCCACGAGCGCAACAGGACGACGCGAGCCGACGTGCCGGGAGAGAACCGGCTCACGCTCGACGCCACGCTGACGCAACGCGGCGACCTTCGCTACACGCCCGCCGGCCTTCCGGCGATCGACTGCACGCTGACCCACACGTCGGTGCAGGACGAAGCGGGCGGACAGCGCAAGGTCGAATGCGAGCTCGCAGCGGTGGCGTTCGACGACGTGGCAAGGAACATCGCCCGGCGGCCGGTGGGAAGCGAAGTGCGCTGCGAGGGATTCCTCGCCCGCCGCTACCGCACCGGCATCACCGTCGCGCTGCACATAACGCACATCGAATAGCTGAAAGGAAACACCATGCCCCGCCCGATGGGAAGAGGTAAAGGTAAAGGCAAGAAGGACATCAAGAAGCGCGACCGCGGCAATGCGCTGTTCAAGCGCCGCAAGTTCTGCCGCTTCACGGCCGAGAAGGTCACGGAGATCGACTACAAGGACATCGACGTCTTGAAGGACTTCGTGCAGGAAAACGGCAAGATCATGCCGGCGCGCGTGACGGGCACCAAGGCCCGCTACCAGCGCCAGCTGTCGACGGCGATCAAGCGCGCGCAGTTCCTCGCGCTGCTCCCGTTCACCGACCGCCACTAAGGGAGCGAGGGACATGCAGATCATCCTGCTCGAGAAGATCGCGAACGTCGGCAACCTGGGCGACGTCGTGAAGGTGAAGAACGGCTACGCGCGCAACTTCCTGATCCCGCAAGGCAAGGCCAAGCGCGCCACGGACGAGAACCTGAAGCTGATCGAGGCGAAGCGCGCCGAGCTCGAGGCGACGGCGAACGCGAAGCTCAACGCGGCGCAGGAGCTCGCGACGAAGCTCGAGGGAACCGCGCTGCGCATCACGCAGAAGGCGGGTGTGGACGGACGCCTCTTCGGCTCGGTCGGCAACGTCGACATCGTCGAGGCGCTCAAGGGCCAGGGCATCGCGATCGAGAAGGCGATGGTGCGGATGCCGGAAGGCCCGCTGAAGCACGTCGGCGACTTCCCGGTTTCGATCGCGCCGCACACCGACGTGATCGCGCACATCACCGTGACGGTGGTGGGCGACACGGCGCAGGGGTAGCGCCGGGCGCACGGCGAGCGATGCACCGGAGCGCAGGAAAGAAAGGGCGGCGACGCCCCTTCCGGTCGGCGTCCGCGCCGCGACGGCCCCGAACGGCGGCCCGCCGCGGCGCGCGGCACGCGGGTAAAATGACAGGTCGCCCGCCGGAAGTCCGATGCCCGACGATCCCCAAATCGAGTCGCTGAAGCTGCCCCCCCATTCGCTGGAGGCGGAGCAGTCGATCCTGGGCGGACTCCTGCTCGACAACGAGGCCGCCGACCGCATCGGCGACATCGTCGCCGAGGAGGATTTCTACAGCGACGCGCATCGCGTGATCTACCGTCACATCGCCACGCTGGGGAGCGAGGGCAAGCCGGTCGACGTGGTCACGCTGTCGGAGGCGCTCGCCTCAGTGCAGAGGCTCGATTACGTCGGCGGGCTCGCCTATCTCGGCGCGCTCGTCGCCAACGTGCCGACCGCGGCCAACATCCGCCACTACGCGGACATCGTGCGCGAGCGCTCCATCCTGCGCCAGCTCGCGTCCACGGCCGGCGAGATCGCGGACTCGGCGTTCAATCCGCTCGGCCGCCACGCGAAGGCGGTGCTCGACGAGGCGGAAGCGAAGGTGCTGCACATCGCGGAGCAGGGCGCGCGCGGCCAGCGCACCTACGCCGTGCTGAAGGACGTGCTGGTCTCGGTGGTCGATCGCATCGAGCAGCTCTACAACCGCGACAATCCCTCCGACGTCACCGGCGTGGCCACCGGCTACACCGATCTCGACCGCATGACGTCCGGCCTGCAGCCCGGCGATCTCGTGATCGTCGCGGGACGCCCGTCGATGGGCAAGACCGCGCTCGCGGTGAACATCGGCGAATACGTGGCCCTCGAGCTGAAGCAGCCGGTGGTCGTGTTCTCGATGGAAATGGGCGCGTCGCAGCTCGCGATGCGCCTCATCGGGTCCGTCGGCAAGCTCGATCAGCACAAGCTGCGCACCGGCCGCCTGGGCCCCGACGACTGGGAGCGGCTGTCGAGCGCGCTCGGCCGCCTGTCGGACGCGCAGATCCTGATCGACGAGACGCCCGCGCTCAACGCCATCGAGGTGCGCTCGCGGGCGCGGCGGCTGCAGAAGCAGTACGGCCAGCTCGGGCTCGTGATCGTCGACTACATCCAGCTCATGCAGGCGCAGAGTCGCGGGCGAGAACCGCGCGACGGAGATCTCCGAGATCTCGCGCTCGCTCAAGTCGCTCGCCAAGGAGCTCAAGGTGCCGGTGGTCGCGCTGTCGCAGCTCAATCGCTCGCTCGAGCAGCGGCCCAACAAGCGGCCGGTGATGTCGGACCTGCGCGAGTCGGGCGCCATCGAGCAGGACGCCGACGTCATCCTCTTCATCTACCGCGACGAGGTCTACAACGAGGATTCTCCCGACAAGGGCGTCGCGGAAATCATCGTGGCCAAGCAGCGCAACGGCCCCATCGGCATGGTGCGGCTCACGTTCCTGGGCGAGCACACGCGTTTCGAGAACTACGCGACGCCCGGGAGCTACTAAAGCGGCGGCGCGCGGAGATGCGCAAGCCGCGCGTCCGGCACCGACACCACGAACAAGCGGCCGTCGCAAGGCCGCGCGCAGCGAAGACCCCATGAACGACAACTCCCCACGCACCGCCGTCGTCACCGGCATCACCGGCCAGGACGGCGCGTATCTCGCAAAGCACCTGCTCGAGCGCGGCTATCGCGTCTTCGGCACGTTTCGCCGCGGCAGCTCCGTCAACTTCTGGCGCATCGAGGAGCTCGGCATCGCGCAGCACGAGCGGCTGACGCTCGTCGAGTTCGACCTGACCGACTTCGGCTCCGGCGTCCGCCTGCTCGAGAAGGCGCGGCCGCAGGAGGTCTACAACCTCGCGGCGCAGAGCTTCGTCGCGGTCTCGTTCGACCAGCCCGTGAACACGGGCCTGACCACCGGCATCGGTGTGGTCAACCTGCTGGAAGCGATCCGCATGCTCGATCCTTCCATCCGCTTCTACCAGGCGAGCACGTCCGAGATGTTCGGGCGCGTGCAGGCGATGCCGCAGGACGAGACCACGCCGTTCTATCCGCGCAGCCCCTATGGCGTGGCCAAGCTCTACGCGCACTGGATGACGGTGAACTACCGCGAGTCGTTCGGCATCTTCGGTGCCTCCGGCATCCTGTTCAACCACGAGTCGCCGCTGCGCGGGCGCGAGTTCGTGACGCGCAAGGTGACCGACGGCGTCGCGCGCATCGCGCGCGGCATGCAGGAGGCGCTCGAGCTCGGCAACCTCGACGCGCAGCGCGACTGGGGCTTCGCGGGCGAGTACGTCGACGGCATGTGGCGGATGCTCCAGCACGGGGAGCCGGACACGTTCGTGCTCGCGACCGGCCAGATGCAGTCGGTGCGCCACTTCGTCGAGCTCGCGTTCGCCGCGGCCGGCATCGCGCTCGCGTGGCGCGGCACTGGCGTCGAGGAAATGGGCGTCGACACGCGCAGCGGCAAGGTGCGCGTCCGCGTGAACCCCGCGTTCTATCGTCCCGCGGAGGTCGACATGCTGCTCGGCAACGCGGCGAAGGCGAAGGCGCAGCTCGGCTGGTCGGCGTCGATGCCGCTCGAGGACATCTGCCGGCGCATGGTCGAGGCCGACCTCGCGCGCATCGATCGCGGTGTCTCGTTCTAGCCGCGTCCTCGTCACCGGCGCCGCCGGCTTCACCGGCCGCCACCTGTGCCGCGACCTGGCGGCGCATGGCTACCGCGTCTTCGGACTGACCGAGCGCGCGGTCGACCTGCTGCCCGACGGCGTCGAGGCGCTGCATGCCGATCTGCTCGACGTGCCCGCGCTCGAAGCGGCCGTGCGCGCCGCGGCGCCCGACCACGTCGTCCACCTGGCCGCCATCGCGTTTCCGGGCCACGCGGAAGCGGCCGCGATCTATCGCGTCAACCTGAACGGCACGCTCGCCCTGCTGCAGGCGCTGGTCGCGACCGGCCACGGCGCGCGCGGCGTGCTGCTGCCCAGCACCGGCACGATCTACGCGCCGGCCGGCGTGCCGCTCACCGAGGACGCGTCGATTGCTCCGGGCTCGCACTACGCCGTGAGCAAGTACGCGATGGAGCAGATGGCACGGCTTTTCGCCGCGCGACTGCCGCTCGTGATCGTGCGTCCCTTCAACTATACGGGGCCGGGGCAGCGCGAGCCGTTCCTGGTGCCCAAGATCGTCCGCCACTTCACGCAGCGCGCGAGCGTGATCGAGCTCGGCAACGTCGACGTCGAGCGCGATTTCCTCGACGTGCGCAGCGTGGTCGACGCGTACCGGCGCCTGCTCGCCGCGCCCGGGGCCGCGGGCGGCACGTTCAACGTGTGCTCGGGCCGCGCAGTGGCCGTGCGCCGCATCGTGACGATGCTGGAGGAGATCACGGGACACCGCATCGAGATCCGCGTGAATCCCGCGTTCGTGCGCCCCGGCGAGCCCGCAAGGATCGCGGGATCGTCCGCGCGCCTCGCGGGCCTCATCGGTCCGCTCGTCGACATCCCGCTCGTCGACACGCTGTCGGCGATGCTCGCCGGCGCGTGACGCGCCGGCGGGCTGCGCACACGACGCCTACAGCACTTCGGCCGCGTGATCGGCGAGGCGCGAGCGTTCGCCGCGCTGCAGCGTGACGTGCCCGGAGTGCGACCAGCCCTTGAAGCGATCGACGACGTACGTGAGGCCGGAGCTGCCCTCCGTGAGGTAGGGCGTGTCGATCTGCGCGATGTTGCCGAGGCACACCACCTTGGTCCCGGGGCCCGCGCGCGTGATCAGGGTCTTCATCTGCTTGGGCGTCAGGTTCTGCGCCTCGTCGATCACCAGGAACTTGTTGATGAACGTGCGGCCGCGCATGAAGTTGAGGCTCTTCACCTTGATGCGCGAGCGGATGAGGTCGCGCGTCGCCGCACGGCCCCATTCGCCGGCCTCGTCGTCGGTCTTGTTGAGCACGTCGAGGTTGTCCTCGAGCGCGCCCATCCACGGGTTCATCTTCTCTTCCTCGGTGCCCGGCAGGAAGCCGATGTCCTCGCCCACGGGCACGGTGACGCGCGTCATGATGATCTCGGTGTACACCTTGAACTCGAGCGTCAGCATGAGGCCCGCGGCGAGCGTGAGCAGCGTCTTGCCGGTGCCGGCCTGGCCCAGCAGCGTCACGAAGTCGATCTCCGGATTCATGAGGAGGTTGAGCGCGAAGTTCTGCTCGCGGTTGCGCGCCGTGATGCCCCACACGTTGTTCTTCTGGTGCGTGTAGTCCTTGAGCGTCGACAGGAGCGCCGACTTGCCGGTGATCTCCTTGACGATCGCGTAGAGCGGCGCCTCGTCCTTCTTCTCCTGGTAGAGGAATTCGTTGGTCAGGAGCGACGGAATGAGCGGGCCGGCCAGGCGGTAGTACGTGTGGCCACCCTGCTGCCACGACTCCATGCCCTTGCCGTGCTTGTCCCAGAAATCGGCCGGCAGCTCGCGCGTGCCGGCGTAGAGGAGCTCGGTGTCCTCGAGGACCTTGTCGTTGAAGTAGTCCTCGGCCGCGAGACCCAGCGCACGCGCCTTGATGCGCATGTTGATGTCCTTCGACACCAGGATCACGTTGCGCTTGGGGTGCGTTTGCGCCAGATGCATCACGACCGCGATGATCTGGTTGTCCGCCTTGCCGCCGGCCAGCGAGGGCGGCAGCACGGTGGCGATGTTCTCCGTCTGCAGGAACAGCCGGCCGGTGGCCGCGCCGCTCGACTTCACCTCGAGCGAGATGCCCTTCGCGATGCTCTCCCGCGATTCGCCCTGCGCCGTCACCAGCTCGTCCAAGAACCGGCTCACCTGGCGCGCGTTGCGCGCGACCTCCGTCATGCCTTTCTTGTGGTTGTCGAGCTCCTCGAGCGTGAAGATCGGGAGGTAGATGTCGTGCTCCTCGAACCGGAACAGGCTCGTGGGGTCGTGCATCAGGACATTGGTGTCGAGGACGAAGAGCTTCGTCGCGGACGCGCCGCCGGTCTTGGCGGGCTTGCGGGAGGGGAGGAGGTGAAGCGTGGATGGGGCGGGGCGCAGCTTGCGTTCGACCATGGGCCTCCTTCGGCCAAATTGCGGCCGCCGCCGGCGGCCTCGGATCGATACTACCTGTTTCCGACGGGGACACAAGGGGTTGTGGTACGAACCTCGAAACCCCCGGAGGTATTGTGGTGGAAAGGGGACAAGTTGGGTTGCACCGGCACGGCGCCGCGTGACGTCCGGATTGCCGCGTCTCGACGAAAGCCAGATCCGCAACGCCGGCGGCATCGCCCTGCCGCACGACGTCCGGATTTACGTCAGCGGCTCGCGCTCCTGCTCGGACGCCTCCACGGCGTCGCGGGCCGCCACCCAGCCCATGAAGATCTGGTAGCCCAGCGCAAGCAACGTGGCACCGACGAACATTCCGAGAATTCCCGCGGCGGCCATGCCCCCGAGCGCCCCGAGCAGGATCACCGGCATCGGTGCATCGACCCCGCGGCCGAGCATCAATGGCTTGAGAATGTTGTCGGCCATTCCGGCGACGAAGATCAGCACGGTGTAGATGATCGCCTCGACGGTCCCGTAATCGCCTTTCCACCAGATGTAGCCGATGGCCGGCAGGGTGACCAGCAGCGCGGGCACCTGGGCAATGCCGAGTACCAGGACGATCATCGCCAGCACGCCCGCCCAGGGTATGCCGGCGACCAGCAGACAAAGGCCGACGACGATCGCCTGAATGAAGGCGACGCCGATGACGCCTTGTGCAACGGCCCGTATGGTCGCCGTGGCCAGCTTCGTGAACTCGGCGCCCCGCGCGGCGCCGGCGACGCGCTCGAAGATGGCAAGGCTTGCACGGCTGCCCGACCCGACCGAAGGCCATGATGATGCCGGCGATGATGAATGCGGCGAGGAATTGCAGAAGCCCGACGCCAATGCCGGCAACGAAGCCGAGCGCCATCTTCGCGAGGTCGCCGATCTTCGGCTGCAGGCTTGCGATCAGAGCAGGCAGGTCGGTGTACGCCGCCGACCAGATCGCATAGAGCTTCTCGCCGACCACGGGCCACGTCGCGACAGCCTCGCGCGGGGCCGGGATCTCGAGCGCGCCCTCCTGCACGTCGATGATCAATTGATGCACCGAGTCGCCCAGCGAACTCATCAGCACGGCGGTCGGCACGACGATCAGGGCGATGCCGAGGAGGACCAGGATCGTCGCGGCCAGTCCTTGCTTTCCTCCCATCTTGTCCGCGAGGTACTGGTGCAGCGGATAGAGCGCGACGGCCAGAATCAGCGCCCAGACCATCAACGTCAGGAAGGGCGAGAAGACCTGGTAGCAAAGCACGGCCAAGGCCAGGATGAGCCCGGCACGGATGAGCACGTCCAGCAGCCCGGAGGTGTCGCGTCGCCGCAATTCGCTATCAAACTTGTCGTGCGAGCTCATATGCGACTCCCACCGCAGATTTCCGCGCCGGGACGCGGAACGAGGCGCACCGGCAGTGGACGGCAGCGCAGCGCCGGTTTGCCGCTCCTGAACAGCGTGTGCAGGCGCTGGCGCGGGGCCGCCGACGACGCAGCGGCGGCCTTCGCACTACGGCGCGGGCCTCAGTTCAGATCACTGTCCTTGTAGTACTTGGTTCCCTTGGCAGTGAGCTCGAGCGCCAGGCCCTTGTCGGTGACCTGATAGATCCAGACCCCCGGAGCCACCGCAACCGCCCCCTGATAGGCGGCACCTTTGTCGGCGGACTTCGCCGCGGCGGTCGCCTGTCCGCCGAACTCCCAGCCGGAGTTGATGAAGTCGTTCAGCGCCTGCTCGGTCTCGAACACCCAGACGACCTGGAACTTCTTGGCCCCGAAACCCAGCCCGGCCTGAATCTCGGCCATCTTCATGTACGTCGTCGCCTTGGTCTTGTTGTTGACCGCGATGCCCTTGCCGGAGCCGCCCCCGGCGACGAGGATCTTCATGCCGAAGTTGCTGAACGCGGCGTAACCGGCCGCCGACTCGACGGCCTTGCGCGCCGACGGCGCCGCCTTGTAGACCGCGGCGAGCGCGTCCTGCGCCGCCTTGCGCACCTCCGCCTGCTCCTTCGCCTTGTCTGCGCCGAGCGCGATGCAAGGAACGGCCAACGCGCAAGCAAACGCCGCAATAATCATTCGAACGTTCATGTGATCTCCCTTTCCCTCGACCTGACGCAGACCAAGTCTACGAATCGATTGCAATCGGCATGTACGCGAAGCGCTTCTTCGGCGGACATGATCCGGTGGCCCGTGGCCACAATGAATACTTACAGCCGTTCGTCGTGGAGCCGCCGGACAGTCCAATATATCCCCTCTAGGTGCCGTCCGCCATGCTTTAGGTCAGCAGGGAGGCCGGTCACTGGGCTGCGATTGCCGTCGCGGATCACCATTGCATTGCGCCAGTCACAGGCGCACTATTTCCAAGGGCGCCGAAGACATCAAGGTCATTCGCGCCTTTCTTAACGCTGTCGGGAGGACAGCGTGCGCCGCGAGCGTTTGCGGTTGCGCCGTCCGAAGGTCCGATGAACCTGATTCTGGAGATAGCGATGATCCGCAAGCCCACGATGTGCATGGTCGCCGCCGCCGCAGTCCTGGCCGGATGGGGGGCGCAACCTTTGGCGCAAACGGCACCCAGGACGATGGTCTGCATGTTCCCTTGGTGCCCCGTGTACGTTCAGGTCGTGCCGAACGCAAGCGGTGCGCCCACCGGTGTCATCCAGTGGGACGAGGTCCGGATGATGAGGAAGCTGTCCGACGGCACGTTGTCCTGGAACCTCGTCGCCAGCCCCGACTACGAATTTCGCGCCAACAGCGTCGTTGCGACAGGAACCAACGCGACGGGTGCGTCAACGCAATTCCCGGTGCGGCTGATCTCCGCAAACCAGTTTGCGCTGGACAACCTCAATACGAACGATCTCACGTACACGTACGAGGTCCGCGTGTTCAAGAAGGGCGCGCCCCCGAACACCGACCCGGTCATTGTGCGAGGGACCATCGTCAACGTGTACAACTGATCGAGCAGCGGTCGCCGTCCGCGCTTGCGGGCGGCAGTGCCGGCCAGCGTGTCTCGGATTGCGTGGTCCGTCTGCCGAAGGGAATGCGGACCCGAGCCGTGACGCGCGGGGTCGCGGGCTTGGATTTTCGCGACGAGGCTGCGCGGCCGACATCGCGCGAGTACTTGCCTTCAACCCGGGAGATGATCATGGTACGAAAGATGCTGGTGCTCGGCCTGCTGGCCGTGTCGCTTGCGGCATCGACCGCTCATGCGCAGACGCCTGCCGCCGGCGCCTCCGGACCGGCGGCAAATGCCGTCGATCCGGCATCGATTCAGGCCCTCAAGGACATGGGCACGTTCCTGCAGTCGCTGAAGCGATTCCAGGTCTCGACCGAGGCGACGGGCGAGCGCGTCCTGGCCGACGGTCAGAAGCTGCAGCACAGTGCGACGGCCAGGTTGGACGTCGAACGTCCGAACAGGATACGCGCCGTGATGCACAGCGCGCGGTCCGAACGGCAACTCATCTACGACGGCAGCACGGTCACGCTCTACACACCCGCGCAGAACTATTATTCGACGGTGGCGTTTACCGGGACGATCGGCGAGCTGATCGGCAAGCTGGAGGAACGGTATGCCGTCGAGCTGCCGCTGTCGGACCTGTTTCTCTTCGGTACGCCCGCGGCACCGCTCGACAAGATCGAGTCGGCCATGAACGCCGGGCAGGACTTCATCGGCGACGATATCTGCGATCACTTCGCGTTTCGCAAAGGCATGATCGACTGGCAGATCTGGATCACCACCGGAGCGGTGCCGCTGCCGCGCAAGCTCGTGATCATCAATCGCGCCGACGAAGCCCGTCCGCAGTCGGTTTCCATCATCGACTGGAACCTGAAGCCGACCTTCAAGGACTCGGTGTTCAAGTTCACGCCGCCCAAGGGCGCCACGAAGATCGACATCGTTCCGCGGAATACCAAGTAGAGGGGCGTCATCGTGAAGAGATCCTTCGGAAGACTGCTTTCGGCCATGGTGGCCATCCTCGTGTTGGGCGCCTTTGCGATGGCAGCGGATGCTGATGCCGCGGGCGGTCGGGGTGGTGGCGGCGGAGGTGGTGGCGGCGGCGGCGGTGGTGGTGCCCGCGCATCGGGTGGAGGTGGTGGCGGCGGTGCCGCCCGTGCCGGTGGCGGGGCGCAGGCGGATCGTGGTGGGGGCGCGCGCGCGGGCGGCGGGGCGCAAGCGGGTGGTGGCCGGCAGGCTGCGCAGGTCGACAACAGCCGCGCCGACACGCGCACCAACAACGTCCGCAACACCAGCGTCAACAACGTGAACGTCGACCGCAACGTCAACGTGAACGTGAGTGGCAACAACAACTGCTGCAACAACGGATGGGACAACGACTATCACCCGGTGGCGACGGCGGCGGCGGTCACGGCAGCGGTAGGAGTGACGTCCGCCATTGTGGGCTCGATGGTGCGCACGGTGCCGCCAGGCTGTGTGCCGGTGAATTACGGTGGCATGGTCTACCAGCAGTGCGGTGGCACCTGGTATGCCCCGCAGGGGTCGCAGTTCGTCGTGGTCAATCCCCCGTATTGATTCTTGTCCGGTGAGGGACCGCGACGCTTGGGGTCTGTTTTAACCGCGCGATGATTTCGCGTCCAATCCACACAATCCGACGTGGGTTGCTGCAACTGCGATTCCGGCCGTTCGGAACAACTCGGGAGGCATTGCGTGTCTGAGAAATCAGCGAAGACCGGGGGAAAGACGAACAAGCGCGCGCCGACTGCGCCATCACCAACGCCGGAATCGCTGGTCGATCCGGTGACCACCGACAATGGACCAAAGGGTTCTGCGAGCGCTGCGGGGGCCAGGAGGAAGTCCGCACGCGCGAAGATCGCGGGTGCTGCCCGATCTGCCGGCAGCTTCGTGAAGGACGCCACGGTATTCGCGGGCGACTTGAACCGTGATGGCAAGGTCGATCGGGAGGATGCGAGAATCGCGGCCGGAAAGGCCAAGAATGTTGCGTCTGCGACCGCTGCAGGGGCCAAGAAACTGGGCAAGAAGGTTTTGCAGCACGACATGGGCAAAGACGCTGCAGCGGGTGCGGCGATTGGTGCTGCTGTGGCAGTTCCCATTCCGGTCGTCGGTCCGGTGGCGGGAGCGGCAGTCGGAGCGATCGCCGGGGTGATCAAGAACGTCCGTTCCCGGAAGAAGTAAGCCCCGCTTTGCCGGTTCCAGGCGCGCTCAGTACGCGCGCAATGCTGATAGTGTAGATAGTCGTTTCTGACATGCTCACGGGGGAGGGGGACATGGATTTCTCGACGATCGGGAGTTCACTAGGAACTGCGCTGGGTGCGAATCTGCCCCGAATCCTGGGCGCAATTGTCATCCTCGTCATCGGCTGGATCGTGGCGGTCGTGGTGCGGGCCGGAGTCCGGCGGCTGCTCGCCATGGCACGTCTGAACAGTCGGATTGCCCAGACCACCGAGCAGAGCCTCGACTTCGAGTCAGGACTGTCTGCCGGGGCCTTTTGGCTGATCATCCTTGTCACGTTGATCGGGGTTTTCAATTCCCTCGATCTGGCGCTCGCTTCCGGGCCGTTCGAGGTCCTGGTCAAGGAGATCGCAGCCTACCTGCCGCGCGTGGTAGCCGGAACGCTGCTCGCTCTCGTCGCCTGGCTGGTCGCGGTCGCCTTGCGTGCCATCGTCACCCGTGTGCTCGATGCCAGCGGCTGGGACGAGAAGCTCTCCGGCAGTGCCGGCATGCAACCGATGCGCAAGAGCGTCGGCAACATGCTCTTCTGGCTGGTGATCCTGCTGTTCGTGCCCGCGATCCTGCATGTCTTCGACCTTGGCGGACTGCTCGACCCGGTCAAGGTGATGGTGACCAAGATCCTCGACATCCTGCCGAACGTGTTTGGCGCGTTCGTGATCGGCTTCGCCGGCTGGTTGCTCGGCAAGGTGCTGGCGGGATTGGTGACCAACATCCTCGCTGCTGCCGGCGCCGATCAGGGCGCCCATCGGCTGGGACTCGATCCGACCCTGCGCATTTCACGGATCGTCGGCACCATCGTGCTGATCTTCGTGTTCGTGCCGGCGCTGATCGCCGCGCTCGACGCGCTCAGGATCGAAGCGATCTCGCGGCCGGCAACCGACATGCTGGGCCAGATGCTGGCGGCCGTTCCGAACATCGTTGCCGCCGCGCTGATCCTCGTTGTCACTTTCTACGTCGCCAGGTTCGCCGCCGGGCTGCTCGGTCGCCTTTTGAACAGCATCGGTTTGACACGCTGCCGGCGAAGCTCGGCCTCTCGGGCGTCTTTGCGGGCGCCATGCAGCCGTCGCAGCTGGTGTCGATGCTGGTGCTGTTCTTCGCCATGCTGTTCGCCACCGTGGAGGCGGCCAACCGTCTCGAATTCACGCAAGTTCGCGATGTCGTGACGCTGTTCATCAGGTTTGGCGGCAACATCGTCCTTGGCGCAACGATCCTCACCATCGGCTTCTGGCTGGCAAACGTTGCGTACAACGCCATCCGGCGCGCCGACACCACGCAATCCGAGAGCCTTGCCAGCATCGCCCGAATCGCGATGCTGGGATTGGTGATCGCCATGGGGCTGCGCGCGATGGGCATTGCCGACGACATCGTGAATCTGGCGTTCCTGCTGGCCTTCGGAGCGGTCGCGGTCGCCATCGCACTTTCCTTCGGGCTCGGTGGCCGGGACGCTGCAGGCAGGCAAATGGAGCACTGGCTGGCGAAGTTCCGAAAGAACGATTGAGCGGCCGGTCGATCGCGACTTGAGGCAAGCGCGGCCGCTGCGGATGCGCACGGCCGCGCGAGCGGAGGGACGCGCGGATGCCTTTTCGCTCGGACGCGCAGGCGGTCGCGACGGTGGATGCACGCCACATGGGTGCGGCCTGCCGGGTGGTGGATGCGGTGCGCCACCGGCCAGGCTCGACCCTCAGCGAAGTTCACGCGGGAAACGGCGCGCCGTACGTCGGCGCGATGTGCATCCTCGTCACCTCCGCGATCCGCCAGCGTGATCGACCTGTGGGCTGCTGCCGGTTTGGGGGACACCCTGTTAAGGTGGAAGCTCAAACCGGAATGGCGGGTCCCCGCAACGGGTTGCCCCCCGGCGTCTCCGGCTCGTGAGGATTCGAAGCAATGACCCCGACCAAGAAGAAGAGTATTCGGCGATGAGTCCGAGCGCCAACCATCCCCTGCCGGATTCGACGGTGCCCTCGCGCTGGCGCCGATTCCTGAAGCTACGTCCGGAGCAAGCTGACGTGGGGTCGCCTGTATCGCACGACGAGCTACCTCAAGTCGGCGCTGTGGACGGTCCCGCTCATCGCCATCGCGCTCGAGCTCGTGCTGGCGCCGATCATCCGCGCGCTCGACGACTGGCTGCGCTGGCGTTTCGCCGGGCTGGAACTGTCCGGGGCGACGGCGCTGTACCAGACCGTCATCACGCTGACGCTTTCGTTCCTCGTCTTCACCTTCGGCTCGCTGCTGGTGGCGATTCAGGTTGCCGGAGGCCAGCTGACGCCCCGGATCATCGCCACGACGCTGTTGCGCAACAACGTCGTGCGCTACAGCGTCGGCCTCTTCGTCTTCACCCTGGTGTTTGCCGTCGCTGCGCTCAACCGGCAGGAGTCGGTGCAGGAGCTGATCGCGCTGCTCACCGGGATTCTGGGTGTCGCGTCCATCGCCAACTTCCTGTTCCTGATCGACTACGCCGCGCGCCTGCTGCGGCCAGTCAGTGTCGTTGCCAAGGTCGGCGACGAGGGCGTGGCGATGATCAGGGCGGTCTATCCGGATCCGGCAACGGCGCTGACACCCGAGGCTGCGGCGATGAATCCCCGACCCACCCTCCCCAGCCGCATGGTCGAGCATCGGGGCAAATCGGAGATCGTGCTCGCCGTCGACATCGCGACGCTGGTGGCGCTGGCGCGACGACACGACGGCATGATCGAGTTCCTGGCGCAGGTCGGGGATTTCATCGCGGCGGAAGAGCCGCTGTTCGTGCTCCACGGCGGCGCGATGGCGATCGACGATCGCGCGGTGTGTTCGACCGTGGCCTTCGGCCCCGAGCGCACGCTCGAGCAGGACCCGATGTTCGCATTCCGGATCATCGTCGACATTGCGCTGAAAGCATTGTCGCCAGCAATCAACGATCCGACGACGGCCGTGCTCGCCCTCGACCAGGTGCACAGGCTGTTGCGGATGGTGGGCCGGCGAAGGCTGCGCGGCGAGGTCATCGTGGACGACAGCGGACAGCCCCGCCTCGTCTTCCGCACTCCGAACTGGGAAGACTACGTCCAGGTCGCTTGCAGCGAGATTCGCGCTTGCGGCGCCGGCAGCCTGCAGGTCGTGCGTCGCCTGCGTGCAATGCTCGAGAATCTCCGGGACACATTGCCGGAACATCGCCGGGCCGCACTGGAGACCGAGCTTGATTTGTTGGACGGTGCGATCGAAGCCCACTTCAGCCGTCCGGCGGAACGTGCACTTGCCCGCATTCCCGATTCGCAGGGATTGGGCGGGTCTTCCGGTGCGCGTCGCCCCTGAATCCCCGGCTTGGGGGCACGACGTGCCGGTCGGGCTCAGAGCGCCTTGACCGCCGCCAGAACATCATCCACGTGACCGGGCACCTTGACCTTTCTCCATTCGCGAAGGAGGGTTCCGTCCGGTCCGATCAGGAAGGTCGAGCGTTCGATCCCCCGGACCTGCCGACCATACATGTTCTTCATCTTGACGACGTCGAATTGCGCGCAGAGCTTCTCGTCGGGATCGGAGATGAGCTCGAACGGGAACTCCATCTTGGCCTTGAAGCTCTCGTGCGACTTCAGCGAATCGCGCGAGACGCCGACGACCGTCGCGCCGGCCTTGGCGAACTGCTTGTGCGCATCGCGGAACTGCTGGCCTTCGGTGGTGCAGCCGGGCGTGTTGTCCTTCGGATAGAAATACAGGACGACGGTCCTGCCCTTCTGCGCCGAGAGCCTGAACGGGCCGCCCGTGGCGTCCGCGGTGAAGTCCTGCACCTTCTTGCCGAGCATCGGGGTCTCCTTGTCGGATCGTTCAGGCGGCGAGCGCCAGGTCGACGTCACCTAAGAATTCCGGTCCCTGCACCAGCAGCGTCCCGGTGCGGCCGGGCACCGTCCCGGGCCCCACGGTGCAGCGCGGCAGCGCCATCGGCTCGACCGATTCGTACAGCGCGCGCGTGGGCACGAGCGTCCAGCCCTGTGCCTTCCAACCCAGGAGCAGCTGCTCGAACTGGCCGATGAGGCGCATGCCTTCGAGCTCCGCGTGCAGCGTGAACACCTGCGGCGTGACAGGCTCCGGCGTGCGCTCGAGGAGATGCGCCGCGACGTTGTCCTCGGTGACGCCGTCGAGGCCGACCAGCTCGTCGAGCGTGGGCAGCGTGGTCGGCAATTGCGGGCAGCGGATCGGCTCGGCGTTCCAGATCGGCAGGTGCGGGTGGGTGCCGCGACCGTCGGAGCAGTAGTCGAAGCCCAGGCGCTGCGTGAGCCGCAAGGCGTGCACGTTCATCTGCCAGCCGGCGGCGCCGTGCGTGCGCGGCGGCTCGCGGAAGATCTCCGCGTAGCGCTCGCACGCGCGATGCATCTCGTCGTAGGTCCATTCGGCGTCGGCATCCGCCACGCCGTCCTGCCAGCGGATGTGGTCCCAGCAGTGCACGCCGGTCTCGTGGCCCGCGTCGCGCACGCCCTGCATCACGTCGGCCGCGCGGCGCCCGATGTCGGGACCGGGAAGCACCGTGCCGTAGAGCAGCGTCCGCACGCCGTAGTGCTCGCACGACCGACGTGCGGCGAACCTTGCCGACGAATCCGGGACGGAACACGCGCTTGATCGCGCGGCCGGTGTGGTCCGGCCCGAGCGAGAACAGGAACGTCGCCGTGACGCCGTGCTTGCGCAGCAGGTCGACGAGCGCGGGCACGCCCTCGCGGGTGCCGCGCAGCGTGTCGACGTCGATCTTGAGCGCGAGGCGCATGCGCAGGCTGCACCTAGTCGACCAGTCCCCGCGCCTCGGCGACCTGCCCGCGATACGCGTCGAAGATGCGCGCGAGCGCGTCCTCCATCGTCACCTGCGGCTGCCAGTCGAGGTCCCTGCAGGTGTTCGTGATCTTCGGCACGCGGTTCTGCACGTCCTGGTAGCCCTTGCCGTAGTACGCGTCGGCCGTGGTGTCGACGATCTGCACCTTGGCGGCCGTGTCCGCGTACTCGGGATAGCGCTTCGCGAGCTCGAGCATCTTGTGCGCGAGGTCGTGCACCGACCAGTTGTTCGCCGGGTTGCCGATGTTGTAGATCTTGCCGGTGGCGATGCCGCCCTCGTTGGCGATGATCTTGAGCAGCGCCGCGATGCCGTCGTCGATGTACGTGAACGCGCGCTTCTGCGTGCCGCCGTCGACCAGCTTGATCGTCTCGCCGCGCACGATGTGCCCGAGGAACTGCGTGATGACGCGCGAGCTGCCTTCCTTCGCGGTGTTGATCGAGTCGAGGCCGGCGCCGATCCAGTTGAACGGGCGGAACAGCGTGTAGTCGAGCCCTTCCTGCTGCCCGTAGGCGTGGATCACGCGGTCCATGAGCTGCTTCGCGCATGAGTAGATCCAGCGCGGCTTGTTGATCGGGCCGAGCACGAGCTCCGACAGTTCGGGATCGAACTCGGCGTCGCGCGACATGCCGTAGACCTCGGAGGTCGACGGGAACACGATGCGCTTCTTGTAGCGGACGCAGGCGCGGACGATGGGCAGGTTGGCCTCGAAATCGAGCTCGAACACGCGCAGCGGCTCGCGCACGTAGGTGGCGGGCGTGGCGATGGCGACCAGCGGCAGCACCACGTCGCACTTCTTGACGTGGTATTCGATCCACTCCTTGTTGATCGTGATGTCGCCTTCGAAGAAGTGAAAGCGCGGCTCGCCCATGAGGTCGCCGATGCGGTCGGCCTGCATGTCCATGCCGTAGATCTCCCAGTCGGTCGACCGGATGATGGCCTGCGACAGGTGGTGGCCGATGAAGCCGTTGACGCCCAGGATGAGAACGCGTTTCATGAGGTGCCCGTTGCGGGGGTTAACCGCGCATTTTACCGCGCGGACGCCGGCGGTCAGGCGCCCGCCGGCGCGGACGTGGGCAGCGCCACGCGCGCGGCGCCCACCGCAGCGGGAAACTGCGCGGCCGTGACGCGCCGGCCGTCGAGCTCCAGCTCGCGCACGCGCAGGCGTCCGCCGCCGCCGCAGGTCGCGACGAGGGCATCGCCTGTCGACCGCAAGGGCCGGCGAGTGCGGTGCGCCGTGCGCCTCGATCACGCGCGTGCGCAGCACGCGCGCCGGGCGTCCCGCCAGCGTGGTCGTGGCGCCGGGATAGGGCGGCGCGACGGCGCGCACGAGATTGTGGATGCGCTGCGCGTCCTGCTGCCAGTCGATGCGGCCGTCCTCGGGCTTGCGGCCGCCGAAGTAGGAGCCGGCGGCGAGGTCCAGCGGGATGCGCGGCGCGGTGCCGGCGAGCAGCCCGGGCAGCGCGCGATCGAGCGTCATCTCGGCGGCGACGGTCACTTTGTCGAACACTTCGCGCGCCGTGTCGTCGGGCAGGATCGGCACCGCGGTCTGCGCGACGATGTCGCCGGCGTCGGGCTTGTCGACCATGTAGTGCAGCGTCGCGCCGGTTTCGCGCTCGCCGTGCAGCACCGCCCAGTTCACCGGCACGCGCCCGCGGTACTTCGGCAGCAGCGAGCCGTGCATGTTGAGCGCGCCGCGCGCCGGGATGGCGAGCAGCGGCGGCTTCAGCATCTGCCGGTAGTAGAAGCAGAACAGGAAATCGGGCGCGAGCGCGGCGATGCGCGCGATCACGCCGGCGTCGTTGGGGTCGCGCGGCATGATCGCCGGCAGGCCATGGTCGGCCGCGACGTCGGCCACGCGCTCGAACCAGAGCGTCTCGCGTCGGATTGTCGTCGTGCGTGACGACCAGCGGCACGCGCACGCCGTGCGCCAGCAGGACCGCGCAGGCAGCGGACGCCGACGTTGTGATAGGCGAAGACGACGGCGCTGGCCATGCGCTACCGCACGCGCTGCGCGGCCGGCAGGCCCTGCGGCTCGCGCTCGTCCTCTTCCGGCCTGCTCGAGCACGGCACGGATCGTGTACCGCGGCCGCTCGCGCACCTGCTGGTAGATGCGGCCGACGTATTCGCCGACCAGGCCCGAGGCCGAACAGCACGACGCCGATCAGGAAGAACTGCAGGATGTCGCGATCCCACAGGGCGTGAGGCCGCCGCGGAAGTCGCCGGCGATCGATGCGCTGCACGAGACCACGGCGTAGAGGACGATCGACGAGCGCGGCGACGAGCATGCCGAAGAGCGAGAACAGCTGCAGCGGCACGAGCGAGAAGCCGGTGATGAGGTCGAAGTTGAGGCGGATCAGCCGATAGAGCGAATATTTCGACTCGCCGGCCGCGCGCTCTTCGTGCGCGACCTCGACTTCGGTCGGGTTGTGCGCGAACGTGTACGCGAGCGCCGGAATGTACGTGCTGACCTCGCGGGCTCGCCGCCACCGCGTCGACGATGTCGCGGCTGTACGCGCGCAGCATGCAGCCCTGGTCGGTCATCTTGATGCGCGTGATGCGCTCGCGCAGCCGGTTCATCGCGCGCGACGCGATGCGCCGCCACCACACGTCCTCGCGCGTGCGGCGCACGCCGCCGACGTAGTCGTGGCCGGCGTCCATCGCCGCGAGCAGGCGCGCGAATCTCCTCGGGCGGGTTCTGGAGGTCGGCGTCGAGCGTGACGACGCGCTCGCCGCGCACGCGCTCGAAGCCGGCGATGATCGCCGTGTGCTGGCCGTAGTTGGCGTTGAACAGCACCACGCGCGTCACGTCCGGCCGGGCGAGGAACTGGTCCTTGAGGATCGCGGCCGACCGGTCGCGGCTGCCGTCGTTGACGAAGATGACCTCGTACGGAATGCCGAGCGCGTCGAGCGCCGGATACAGGCGCGCGAAGAGCGCGGGCAGGCCGGCTTCCTCGTTGTAGACGGGAATGACGACGGAGAGCTGCGGCGCGGCCATTGCGAGGGCGTGCCGGTCAGCGGCGGTGCGCGGCGAGGACCTCGGCGCACGCCGCGCACACGCGGTCGACGTCGGCGTCGGTCATCGCCGGGAACAGGGGCAGCGTCACGGTCGTGTCGGCGATGCGCTCGGTGTGCGGCAGGTCGCCGCGATGATAGCCGAAGCCGCGGAACGCGGTGGCCAGATGCGCGGCCTCGTACGACATGCCGGTGCCGATGCCGCGCTCGCGACATGGCGTCGCGGAACGCCTTGCGCGAGATCGCGAGGTCGGAGAGCGGCAGCAGCGGGGCGAACATGTTCCAGCTGTGGCCCGCCGCGTCGCCGGCGTAGCCCGGGTGCGGAAGCTCGCACGGCGGATCGGTGCGGAAGCGCTCGAAGTAGCGCGCCACCAGCGCGCGGCGCCGCGCGTTGAACGCGGTCAGCTGCGCGAGCTGGCGCAGGCCGATCGCGGCGTTGACGTCGGGGAGGTTGGACTTGCCGCCGCCACCACGTCGTCGCGCGTGCCGTCGGGCAGCCGCGTGATGCCGTGGAAGCGCAGCACCTCGACCTCGCGCGGCCTCGCGGGCGTCGTTGACGACCAGCGCGCCGCCCTCGATCGACGTGATGTTCTTGTTCGGGTGGAAGCTGAAGACGACGAGATCGCCGAAGCTGCCGATCGGCTTGCCGCGCCACGACGAGCCGATGGCCAGCGCGGCGTCCTCGATGACGCGCAGCTGGTGGCGCTCGGCCAGCGCATAGAGCGCGTCCATGTCGCACGGCAGGCCCGCGAAATGCGTCGGCATGATCGCCTTCGTGCGCGGCCCGATGCGCGCCTCGGCGGCCGCGAGGTCGATGTTGCGCGTGGTCGGCTCGACGTCGACGAACACCGGCGTGGCGCCGACCTTGACGATCATGTTGGGGGCGGCGAAGAACGTCATCGACGCGGTGATGACCTCGTCGCCCGGTCCGATCCCGGCGATGCGCAGCGCGATCTCGAGCGCGGCGGTGGCCGACGACATCGACGCGCACCGGTCGCCCGCCGCACCAGGTCCGACAGCGCGGCCTCGAACGCCGGCGACCTTGGGGCCGCTGGTGATCCAGCCGCGAGCGCAGCACCGCGGCGACCTCGGCGATGGTCGCCTCGTCGAGCGTGGGCCGGGCGAAGGGTAGGTGCGGGAGGGTGCTCATCGCGATAGCCGCCCGATCATTGGCGCGCCACCAGCCACACGCCGAGGATGATGAAGCCGATGCCGAGCCAGCGGGACGCGCTGACCGCCTCGCCGAAGAGGTAATGCGCGGCGATCGCGTTGATCACGTAGCCGAGCGAGAGCATCGGGATAGGCCACCGAGACCGGCACGCGCGACAGCCCCATGATCCACACCACGAGGCTCACCATGTAGCACGCGACGCCGATCACGAAGTGGCCCTGCGTGCCCATCCGCCAGAAGGTGTCGAACCAGTTCTCGCGCGTGAGCGTGATGACGCCGAGCGCGTTGGTGCCGGCCTTGAGCAGGAGCTGCGCGCCGGCGTTCAGGATGACGCCGGTGATGAGGAAACCAAAGGCGGACCAGGTCATTGTTTGTGGTGTTCTCGTGCTAGCGGCGGGCGACGAATACGCGGCGCGGGTCGCGCGCGATGATGGTGAGGGGAACGTTGCGCGCGCGCAGCGCCTCGGCGGCCGCGGGCTCCATCATCGCGTACGCCTGCGGCGCGGCGGTCCAGACGGGAATCCATTGCGCCTCGCTGAATCCCTTCTGCGGCTCGAGCTCGAGTCCCAGCGACATCTCGTCGCGATAGTCGACGAGCGGCGTCGGCCGCCCGAGATAGAACGGCAGCGTCTGGTCGTAGCTCTTGACCTGGTAGACGACCGCGTCGGGATCGAGGGCGCCGCCGGCGGCGCGCTTCGCGTCTTCCAGCAAATAATACGCGGAGCGGACGTGCGCGAACGCGTCGTGCCCGACCAGCGAGAGCTGCATGCCCGCGAGCGTGGTCAGCGAGAGCACGGCGATGCCGAGGGTCTTCGCGGCCGCGGTTCCACGACGGAACAGCAGGAACGACGCCACGCCGCCCGCCGAGAAGGCGACGAGCCCCGCGAGGATCCATGCGCCGAACTGGCGGTAGATCGACGGCGGCGTGATGTCGCTGGACAGCGCATCGACGACGCGGTCGAAGCCGAGCCCGAAGCCCGCGAGGAGCACGGGCGCGCCGATCGCCAGCGGCAGCGCGATCCACATCAGCGTGCGCGCCGGCATCCGCGTCAGCTCCAGCCCCAGCACCAGCGCTAGCGCGGGAAACAGCGGCAGGATGTACGACGGCAGCTTCGAGCCCGACGCGCTGAAGAACACGAAGACGAACGCCGCCCAGGCGAGGCAGAAGCGCGGCCACGCGAAGCCGTTGGCCGCCACCGGCGAGCGCGCGCCAGCTCCGCGGCAGCGTGACCAGCCACACGAGGAGCCACGGCAGGAGACCCAGCAGCAGCCACGGCACGAAGTACCACCACTCGCCCGTGCGGTTGTGCGACTCGGTGAGGAAGCGCTCGACGTGCTCGTGGATGAAGAAGAACCGCGCGAACTCGGGATTGGCGCGCGAGACGAGCACGAACCACGGCGCGGCGATCGCGAGATAGACGAGCAGACCCGGCACCGGGTGGAGGCGCCGCCACGGACCGAGGTCGCGCGTCGCGATCGTGTAGACGACGAGCGCGCCGCCGGGGATCACGAGGCCGACCAGGCCCTTGCTGAGCGTGGCGAGCGCGGCCGCCGCGTAGGCCGCCAGCATCCAGTTGCGCTGCGCGCGCGCGGACAGCGCGGGCCGCTGCGCGAGCAGGAACGCGCACAGGCAGGACGCGAGCCCGAGGCAGAGCACGGCATCGAGCGTGAGGATCTGCGACAGGCCGACGTGCCACACGGTGCCGGCGAGCACCAGCGCGGCATACGCGCCGACGTCGCGACCCGCAAGCCGCGCGGCGGTCAGTCCCACGGCGATCACCGCGAGGAATCCCGCCATCGCGCCCGGCAGGCGCGCGGTCCATTCGTTCACTCCGAGGAGCTCGAACGTGGCCGCGCCCAGCCAGTACTGCAGCGGCGGCTTCTCGAAGTACTTGAGGCCGTTCAGGCGCGGCGTCACCCAGTCGCCGCTGACCGCCATCTCGCGCGCGATCTCGGCGTAGCGTCCCTCGTCCGGATGCTGCAGGCGCCGCGCGTCCAGCGCCGCGAACCAGGCGACGGCAACGGCAAGTATCACGAGCCACCAGGCGCTGCGGGGGAGGGAGGCGAGCATGGAAGGAGGTCGCGGTCGGGGGGACGCAGGCGAGAGCCGGCCGGAAGACCGCGCATTCTACCGTGCACCCCTGCGGGGCCCCGCCACGCCCGTGCGAACGGGGGCCGCGCCTTGCGCCGGAAGGGGCTTTGCGCATACCATCGACGCCATGACGCATCCGACGCATCGCTGTCGACCCGCCCCTTCGTGGCGGTGCCCGCGCACGCGGGCCTGACGGTCGCACGCGACCGTCGAAGCGAAGCCGCCGGAACCTTCGGCGGCTTTTTCATTTCCGGAACCTGTCCCATGCCCGCACCACTCGCCTTCTACGACAACTACACGCGATCGCTGCGCCGGTTCGATCCGCTCGAGCCCGCCGGCCCCGTCGGCGTCTACACCTGCGGGCCGACGGTGTACGACTACCAGCACATCGGCAACTTCCGCACGTTCCTGTTCGAGGACGTTCTGAAGCGGGTGCTGCGCTGGAACGGCTTCGACGTGCGCCACGTGATGAACGTCACCGACGTCGGCCACCTGACGTCCGACGCCGACACCGGCGAGGACAAGATGGAGAAGGGCGCGCGGCGCACCGGCCGCACCGCCTGGGAGATCGCGCAGCTCTACACCGACGACTTCCTCGCGTGCCTCGCGCTGCTCAACATCGAGAACGCGACCGTGCTGTGCCGCGCGACCGACCACATCGAGGAGCAGATCGAGTTCATCGCCGATCTCGAGCGCAAGGGCTACACCTACACGACCTCCGACGGCGTGTACTTCGACACCGCGAAGCAGCCGGACTACGGCTATCTCGCGCGCCTCGACGTGCACGGCCTCGACGCCGGGCGCCGGGTGGAGCTCGGGGAGAAGCATTCGCCGACCGATTTCGCGCTGTGGAAGTTCTCGCCCGCGGGCGAGAAGCGGCAGATGGAATGGGACAGCCCGTGGGGCCGCGGCTTCCCGGGCTGGCACATCGAGTGCTCGGCAATGGCGCAGAAGTACCTGGGCGACTACTTCGACATCCACTGCGGCGGCGAGGACCACATCCCGGTCCACCACACCAACGAGATCGCGCAGACCGAGGCGCGCGTCGGCACGCGCCTCGCGAACTTCTGGATGCACGGGTACTTCCTGCTGATGAACGACGCCAAGATGGCGAAGTCGGCCGGCGGGTTCCTGCGCGTGCAGTCGCTCGCCGAGCGCGGCTACGATCCGCTCGTGTATCGCTACCTGTGCCTCACCGCGCACTATCGCGCGCAGATGAGCTTCTCGTGGGAGGCGATGGACGCGGCGGCCACCGCGCTCGACCGGATGCGCAACGGCGTGCTCGCGCTGCCCGTCGACGCCGGCGCGAAGCCGGATGCCGCGTACGTCGAGCGCTTCACGGCCGAGATCAACGAGGATCTCAACGTGCCGCGCGCGCTCGCCGTCGCGTGGGAGGTGCTGCGCGGCGACCTGCCGCCCGCGGTGAAGCGCGCCACGCTCGTGAAGTTCGACGACGTGCTGGGGCTGGGGCTCGCCACGTGGGCGCCGAAGCGGGAAGTCGGTGCCGCCGGAGATCGAGGCGCTGGCGCAGGCGCGCGCCGCGGCCCGCCAGGCGAAGCAGTGGGCGGAAGCCGACCGCCTGCGCGCCGAGCTGGCCGCGCAGGGCTGGGACATGGAGGACCAGGCGGCAGGCTACAAGCTCAAGCGCCGCTGACCCGTCGCGTTTCATCCGCCCGGCCGCGGCTTCGCGCGCGGCCGGCACCGTTTCGTCGCAAGCCCATGGCGGCCCGCGCAGCGCTTGCCTAGGATGTCCTCAACGCCGCGCCGTCTCGCGCCGGCGCGTGAATCCGGATCCGCAACTTGCCGCATCCAAGGATCAAGCGCACGGAAACCAAAGGGCCGGGCGCACGAACGCAAGAGGACGCCATGAACGAATCGACGAAGCGCTATCTCTCCCGCACCGGCTGGCAATTCCGGCCGCTCATCGGCCTCGCGGCCGCCGCGGCCACCGCGGCGACGCTGGGCCTCGCCGTGGTGACGCCCGCCGCGCTGCCGCACACCGATCCGGGCGCCGGCGCGGCCATCGCGCGGCACTCGCCGGGGAGCACCGAGGTCGCGATCCTGCCAGGCACGATCGAGGTGGTGGGCAGGCGCGTGCGCACGGCGCGCGCGGAGAGCCCGTACCTGCCGGCGGCCTATCGTCCGCGCGGCTGATCGAAGCGCACATTCGCTTACCCCGAACGGCCGGTCGCGGCTCCCGCGGACCGGCCGATTTTTTGGGTGGATCGGAGTCTGCGAAGGCCACCCCGCCTTGCAAGGCCGATGACGTCGTACGCCGCGGAAGTGGCTTCCGGTCATTGCAACCCGGAGCGCACGACGCAGCGGTCAAGTACGGCGACCTCATTTCGCGCCGCGTTGCGTCCTGGTGCACGTGCTCACGCGCCCGACCCGGATGGTGCATCGATTGGCGGGCGCGTCGCCACGACTCTCCCGCCTTTGGCGACGACGATCGAGCCTTCGGCGAGCGGTCGCCATCCCGGCTCGGCCGTGAGCGGCACGCTGGCCGCGAGCACTACGTCCTGGTCGGCGTCCGACGCAAGAGCAAGCCCGTCGGCGTAGAGCGCGTCGGCGCGCGCCGTGCAGTGCCGGCACAGGACATGGAGGCCCGGCGGGTGCGCCGGGCGCCCGTCGCCGTGGAATCGCCGGTGGCCATGAAGATAGGTCGCATCGCCATCGGAGTAGATGAAGTTCGCAGGGCCCAAGGAGCGAAGCGCCGCGGCAAAATCGACGACGACCGCCAATCGTTCGTCGAGCGAAGGGACGCCGTTGCGAAGCCAGAGGCGGCGCAACCGTTCCAGCAGGGCACAGAACGCGTACTCCGAATCCGTATCCCCGACCGGGCGGATGTCGCCCAGCGGAAGGCGCAAGCGGAGACGGTCGAGCGCAAGGTCGCCGTTGTGGGCGAACACGTGCATCCGGCCGCCGAGCTCACGCGCGAACGGCTGGCAGTTCTTCATCGCGATCACGCCCTGCGTCGCCCTTCGGATGTGGCTCACGACGATCCGGGACGTGAACGGATGGTCCTGGATGAACCGTACGCACGCGCTGTCGGCCGCGGGGGCAGGCTCCTTCACCAGCCGTACGTCCTCGTCGACGTAGTACGCGATGCCCCAGCCGTCCTTGTGGGGCCCCTCGAGCCCGCCGTGCCGCGCAAAGCTCTCCAGCGAGAACCGCACCGTCGTCGGCAGACGGCTCGAGAGGACGAACAGTTCGCACATGCGCGTAGCTCCGGCCGGGCCAATCGGGTTGAGCGCACTCAAGGGGAAAGACGCGAATGGTCGAGGTCCGTGCTGCGTCGCGTCGCATCACAGGATTGCACTCCGGCTGCGGCCCTGTCTTTGACTGAACGCACAGGCCGGCCTGCCCGTTGCCGTACGCCGCCGGCATCTATCGCATTGGCCCGCGGAAGCACGAGCCGGCACAGGTGGCGCGATGTCTCAACGCAATGTCTGACAACCGTCAGTGGCGGGTCAGGTCAGCGGCCGTATCGTGTTGATGTCGGGCGTCGGACCAATCGAAGGCTGGGGCGCCGCTTTTGCCGGCAAGAGCATGCCGAACGCCCAAGAGGTCGAGGAGGGGGCGACGAGGTGCTCACGTTTCGCCCCCCGAACCGCGTCCCTCCGCGCGCGCAGCCTTGCGAAACGTGACGGCGGCGGCGCAGCGGGCATACAAACAAACTATCGATCAATTAATACGAATCAATTGGTATTATTGAATCCGCTTTCCTATGATCGGCAGCAACCCCGGACTCACCGGGAAACGAGGAGATCGCAGTGAGCGAGAAGAAGCGCCTGACCACGAACGCCGGCTGTCCCGTCGCCGACAACCAGAACGTGATGACCGCCGGCCCGCGCGGGCCGCAGCTGCTGCAGGACGTCTGGTTCCTGGAGAAGCTCGCGCACTTCGACCGCGAGGTGATCCCCGAGCGGCGCATGCACGCCAAGGGCTCCGGCGCCTACGGCACGTTCACCGTCACCCACGACATCACCCAGTACACGCGCGCGAAGATCTTCTCCAGCGTCGGCAAGAAGACCGAGCTGTTCGCCCGCTTCACCACCGTGGCCGGCGAGCGCGGCGCGGCCGACGCCGAGCGCGACATCCGCGGCTTCGCGGTGAAGTTCTACACCGAGGAAGGCAACTGGGACATGGTCGGCAACAACACGCCGGTGTTCTTCCTGCGCGATCCGCTCAAGTTCCCCGACCTCAACCACGCGGTCAAGCGCGACCCGCGCACCAACATGCGCAGCGCGAAGAACAACTGGGACTTCTGGACCTCGCTGCCGGAGGCGCTGCACCAGGTCACCATCGTCATGAGCGACCGCGGCATCCCGGCGACCTACCGCCACATGCACGGCTTCGCCAGCCACACCTTCAGCTTCATCAACGCCAAGAACGAGCGCTACTGGGTCAAGTTCCACTTCAAGTCGCAGCAGGGCATCAGGAACCTGACCGACGCCGAAGCCGAGGCCATCATCGGCAAGGACCGCGAGAGCCACCAGCGCGACCTCTACGAGAGCATCGAGAAGGGCGATTTCCCGAAGTGGACGCTCAAGGTGCAGATCATGCCGGAGGCCGACGCCGCGAAGGTGCCCTACCACCCCTTCGACCTCACCAAGGTCTGGCCGCACAAGGACTATCCGCTGATCGAGGTCGGCGTGATGGAGCTGAACCGCAATCCGGAGAACTT
Source organism: uncultured beta proteobacterium (assembly GCA_963725735.1). GTDB lineage: Bacteria > Pseudomonadota > Gammaproteobacteria > Burkholderiales > Casimicrobiaceae > VBCG01. The sequence continues at coordinate 427,368 of CAVRZM010000008.1, forward strand.
CTTCGCCGAGGTCGAGCAGGCCGCCTTCAATCCCGGCCAACATCGTGCCGGGCATCGGCTTCTCGCCCGACAAGATGCTGCAGGGGCGGCTGTTCTCCTACGGCGATGCGCAGCGCTACCGGCTCGGCGTCAATCACCATCTGATCCCGGTGAACGCGCCGCGCTGCCCGGTGCACAGCTACCACCGCGACGGCACCATGCGGGTCGACGGCAACCACGGCAGCACGCTCGGCTACGAGCCGAACAGCTACGGCGAGTGGCAGGAGCAGCCCGATTACCGCGAGCCGCCGCTGAGCCTCGACGGGCGCCGCCGACCACTGGAACCACCGCGAGGACGCCGACTACTACTCGCAGCCCGGCAGCGCTGTTCCGCCTGATGAGCGCCGGCGCAGCAGCAGGTGCTGTTCGAGAACACGGCACGCTCGATCGGCGAGGCGCCGCGCGAGATCCAGCTGCGCCACATCGGCAACTGCCTGCAAGGCCGACCCGGCCTATGGCGAGGGCGTCGCCAAGGCGCTCGGCATTCCCATGAGCGACGTGGGCTGAGGACGCCGCGCGGGCGCGACGGCGGAGCTCGCGGCCAAGCCACCTCATGAGGGTGCCGGACACCAAGCGCGTTTGACGAGGCAAGACACATGAAGGCACTACTGATCATCCCCGAGCGCCGTACCGTGGAAACGATCGACATCGGCGGCCGCGAGGACATTGCGAAGCTGATCGGCTTCGACACGATCGAATCCGAGGCGGTCGGGACGCAAGGCGACCGCCTCTACTTCGACGAGGAGTGTTTCCTGCGCGGAAGCGGCGGCCGCTTTCAGGTCGACAGCCTCATTCCGGTTTCGGGCAAGGCCGTGATCGCGGGGACGTCGGACAACGGGACCGTGTTGCGCGACGTCGCGACGGACGAACAAGGCCTGCGCGGTCGGATCCGATACCTTTGACCTGCCACAAACTTTCGGGGGCGAGTGACGGTGCAAGGGTGCGGCATGCGCTAAAGTGGGCCGGAACTGTCCTGCTGCGTGTTTCGGTCCGGCCTTTTCATCGTTCGACTTATTGAGCAAAAAAATGCACGGATTCAGAAGACGTCTCTATTTCCTCCTGCCTGACGTGCCCACGGCAAGAGGGGTCGTCGACGAGCTGCTGCTGGCACATGTCGAGTGGAAGCACATCCATCTGCTGGCACGCGAAGGCGTCCCGCTCGAGGAACTGCCGGAGGCGGCGCTGAGCCAGAAATCGGACCTGGTGCCCGCGCTGCAGCGGGGGATCGGCGCGGGCGCGGCGACCGGGATGCTGGCGGGGCTGGCGGCGATGGCGTTTCCTCCCGCCGGTCTCACCATCGCCGGGGGGCTCCTGCTGGCGATGACCGTCGCCGGTGCCGGATTCGGTGCGTTCATGTCCACGATGGTCGGCGTCGGCATTCCGAGCTCGCGACTCGACCGCTTTCGCGATGCGATCGACGGCGGGCAGTTGCTGATGATGGTCGACCTTCCGCGGGCGCGGGTCGAGGAGATCGAGGCGCTCGTCAAGGGGCGGCATCCCGGTGCCGAAATCGAGGGCACGGACGCCAAGGTTCCCGTGTTTCCCTAACGCGTACGGTTCGCGTTCGAACGACGCAGCGGCCGACTGCTGCGACAGCGGACGGGAGATGTCCGCGCACCCGCAGTCGGGCCCCCACCCGGCCGCGAAGCGCGACCGGCGCGACTCGATAGGATCCCGACATGACAACCGCGAACGCGAATCCCACCGTACCGGGCGAGGCGTCGCGTCTGCGTCACTTCCCGGTTGCGTTCTTCGCGGTCGTGATGGGGCTTGCTGGCCTGACGATCGCGTGGAAGCGTGCCGAGGGCGTGTTCCACTTCCCCGCAGTCGTCAGCGGCGCCATGGAATGGCTGACGGTGCTCGCGTTCATCGCGATCGCGCTCGCCTACGCGGCGAAGCTCGCGACCTACCCCGCCGAGGTGGCGAAGGAGCTCCGGCACCCGGTGCGGCTCAACTTCGTCCCGACGATTTCGATCGGCCTGGTGCTGCTCTCGATCATCCTGCTCGAGCGGCATTTCGATCCGGCGAAATGGCTGTGGACCGCAGGCGCCGCGATGCAGCTCGGCTTCACGCTGTACGTCATGAACGCGTGGATCCATCGTGCGGGCATCGAGGTGACCACATGTCAGCCCGGCCTGGTTCATCCCCGTCGTCGGCAATGTCCTGGTTCCGATCGCCGGCGTGCGCTTCTTCCCGGCCGAGGTCTCGTGGTTCTTCTTCAGCCTCGGCATCGTGTTCTGGCCGGTGCTGCTCACGATCGTCATGTACCGCCTGTTCTTCCACGCGCCGCTGCCGGAGCGGCTCACGCCGACCCTGTTCATCCTCGTGGCGCCGCCCGCGGTGGGATGCATCGCGTATTTCGCGCTCACGGGCACGATCGACGCGTTCGCGCGCATCCTCTACTACGGGGCCCTGGCCTTCACGCTGCTGCTCGCCACCAACGCCGCGCGGTTCCTCAAGACGCGTTTCTTCCTGTCGGCGTGGGCCTATTCGTTTCCGCTGGCCGCCATGACGATCGCGACCTTGCTCATGGCCCACCAGGTCGGCGGGGTCGTGTTCGAGTGGATGGCGCTCGCGCTGCTTGCGGCACTGACCGTCGTCGTCGCGCTCCTGCTGCTGCGCACGGCGCTTGCCATTTCGCGGCGCGAGATCTGCGTCGAGGAAGGCTGACCGCCGGTCCGCGCGCGGACCGGCGGTCGTGCCCACGTTCCCGCAATCGTCAACCTTCATCCTCGAGGACCCACCATGTCAAGCGTCGGATATCACGAACCCATCCCCGAACTTTCGGACGAAACCCGGGACATGCACCGGGCCCTCGTCTCGCTCATGGAGGAGCTGGAAGCGGTGGATTGGTACAACCAGAGGGCCGATGCCGCCAAGGACCCGGAGCTGAAGGCGATCCTCCGACACAATCGCGACGAGGAAAAGGAGCATGCGGCGATGGTCCTGGAATGGATTCGCCGGAAGGATCCGACGTTCTCCAAGGAAATGAAGGACTATCTCTTCACGGACAAGGCCATCGCGCACGAGTGATCACGCCCGATGCCCCACTCGAGGGCGACGGCGTGGTCGGATGCGAACCGGCGGCGAGGCCGGGCGCTTCGCCCTAGTAGAACCGTTCGACGCGGCCGGTGTAGAGGACAGGTCCCTGCGGCGCACCCGTCGGCGAGCCGCCGGACTGCTCGAGGCTGACCGCCAGCGCCGGCACGTTGGCGAGTGCGACGTCCGGCACCGCCGGCAGGGTGACGCGTCCCACGCCCGCCGCGGGTATCACGCCGAGCGATCGGGGTGCGGCGCCATCCGGGAGCATCCACAGCTCGAGCGACTTGTCGGGTGGCACCGGTGCCGCGCCCACCGCCTTGACGATCATCGTGCGGTCGCCGCGCGTCAGCGTGGCGAGCAGCGCCGGCTTGGCGTCCGGGCCCGCGAGCACGACGACGATGGGCGCCGGCAACGGCTCCTCGCGCGGCATGAACTGGGCGACGCCCAGCACCAGCGCCGCCGCGAAGCTCGCCACCGCGAAGCTGCGCCAGAAGCCCACGCGCGTCCACCACGGTCCCTTGGCCGCACGCACCGGCTCCAGACCGAGCCGCAACGCGATCCGCCGCCACAAGCGCGGCGACGGGGTGATCGGCGGTGCGGCTTCGGCGAGCGGCGAGAGCCGCTGCTCCCATTCGCGCAGCACGGACGCGACCACGGTGTCGGTGCGCGCGATGCGCGCGAGCCGTGCGCGGGCGCGCGACGAGAGCGTGCCGAGCACGTACGCGGCGGCGAGCGCGTCGAGGCGGGCGAGGCGGTCGGGGCGCGACAGGTTCATTCGACGCGTGCGTAGCCGGCGCGGTCGAGGCAGCTCTTGAGGCGTTCTCGAGGCCGCGCCGCACCCACGACTTGACGGTGCCGAGCGGCTCGCGCAGGTGGGCGGCGAGCTCGGAGTGCGACAGCCCCTGGTAGAACGCGAGCGCGATCGCCTGCTTCGGACCCGCGTCGAGCGCTTCCACGCAGTCGCGCACCGAGCGCGCCTCGGCCCCGGCCAGCAGCATCTCGGCCGGCGTCATGGCGTCGGAGGGCAGGTCGAACTCGGGCGCGTCGTCGTCGTCGGGCGTCATGCGTCACGGTGTCGATCTCGCGCCGGCGGAGCTGATCGAGGCAGCGGTTGCGGACGATCGACGTGAGCCAGGTGAGCGGCTGGCTCTTCGCGACCTCGTACGCGCCCGCGTGGTGCCAGACGTTGACGTACGCCTCCTGCAGGATCTCCTCCGCGGCGGAGGGGTCCTTCAAGATACGCAGCGCGACGCCGTACAGATGCGCCGACGTGCTCTCGTAGAACTCGCCGAACGCCGCCTGGTCGCCCAGCGCGATGCGCGGAGAGCAGGGCCGCGAGGCGCGCGCTTCGGTCCGAAGTGGGCGGCGTGGCCATCGGGTCAGCCGCGATCCTTGCGCCACAGCACGTCCGGCCGCCCGGCGGCGCGGTTGAGCGCACGCGCGAGCACGAACAGCAGGTCCGACAGGCGGTTCAGGTAGATGCGCGAAAGGTCGGTGATGGCGTCGCCGGCCGCGGCGGCGATCAAGCGTGCGCTCCGCGCGGCGGCATACGGTGCGCGCGACGTGGGCGAGCGCGGCGGCGCGGCTGCCGCCGGGCAGGATGAATTCCTTGAGCGGCGGCAGGTCGGCGTTGAAGCGCTCGACGTCCGCCTCGAGGCGCGCGACGTGCGCGTCGGTGATCGACGTGTAGCCCGGGATCGACAACTCGCCGCCGAGGTCGAAGAGGTCGTGCTGGACCGCCGTGAGGCACTGCGCGATCGTCGTCCGGCAGCGATTCGGCGAGCAGCACGCCGATCGTCGAGTTGAGCTCGTCGACGCTGCCGATCGCGCGCGATGCGCGGCGAATCCTTCGCCACGCGCGAGCCGTCGCCCAGGCCGGTGGTGCCGGCGTCGCCGGTGCGCGTGACGATCTTGGACAGGCGATGACCCATGCGTGCGATGCTCTCGCGAGTGAAAGGCGGCCAGCGTAACCAAATCGGTGGGGGGCGGGCAAGCGAAGCGCGATTGCTACGATGCGTGCAGGATCACGCGCGGCTTCATGGAGGAACGCGCATGAATGCCTATGAGCAGCGACCTCGATCGCAACGCCGCCAACTACGCGCCGCTGACGCCGGTGTCGTTCATCGCCCGCACCGCGTACATCTGGCCCGACCGGCCCGTCGGTGATCCACGGCGACCGCCGCTACACGTGGGGGCAGACCTACGAGCGCTCGCGGCGGCTCGCCTCCGCGCTGGCGCGGCGCGGGATCGGCCTCGGCGACACGGTGGCCGCGATGCTCGCCAACACGCCGGAGATGGTCGAGGCGCATTTCGGCGTGCCGATGACCGGCGGCGTGCTCAACACGCTCAACACGCGGCTCGACGCCGAGGCGCTCGCGTTCATGCTCGACCACGGCGAGGCGAAGGTGCTGCTCACCGACACCGAGTTCGCGCCGCTGATCGGCGCGGCGCTGGCAGACGGTGAAGCGCAAGCCGCTGGTGGTCGACATCGCCGACATGGAAGGGCCGGGCGGCGAGCTCCTGGGCGACATCGACTACGAGGCGCTGCTCGCCGACCGGCGATCCCGCGTTCGCGTGGCAGCCGCCCGCCGACGAGTGGCAGGCGATCTCGCTCAACTACACGTCGGGCACCACCGGCAATCCGAAGGGCGTGGTCTACCACCATCGCGGCGCGTATCTCAACGCGCGTGTCCAACATCATCGACTGGGGCATGCCGCGGCATTCGGTGTACCTGTGGACGCTGCCGATGTTCCACTGCAACGGCTGGTGCTTCCCGTGGACGATGGCCGCCAACGCCGGCATGAACGTGTGCCTGCGCAAGGTCGAGGCGAAGGCGATCCTCGACGCCATCCGCGCGCATCGCGTCACCCACTACTGCGGCGCGCCGATCGTGCATTCGCTGCTCGATCAACGCGCCCGACGAGATGGAAGCGACGGCATCGCGCACAAGGTGTCGGCGCTGGTCGCCGCCGCCGCGCCGCCTGCCGCGATGATCGAGGGCATGGAGCGGCTCGGGCTTCGACATCACGCACGTCTACGGGCTGACCGAGACCTACGGGCCCGCGGCGGTGTGCGCGAAGCACGACGAGTGGGCAGTCGCTGTCGATCGGCGCGCGCACCGAGCGCAACGGCCGGCAGGGCGTGCGCTACACGCCTGCAGGACGGCATGACGGTGATGGACCCGCAGACGATGCGCGAGGTGCCCTGGGACGGCGAGACGATGGGCGAGATCATGTTCCGCGGCAACATCACGATGAAGGGCTACCTCAAGAACCCGACGGCGACGCACGAAGCGTTCGCGGGCGGCTGGTTCCACTCCGGCGACCTCGCCGTGATGCAGCCCGACGGCTACGTGAAGATCAAGGACCGCAGCAAGGACGTGATCATCTCCGGCGGCGAGAACATCAGCTCGCTGGAGGTCGAGGATGCGCTGTATCGCCATCCCGGCGGTGGTCGCGGCGGCGGTGGTGGCGCAGCCCGACCCGAAGTGGGGCGAGACGCCGTGCGCGTACGTCGAGCTGAAGCCGGGCGCGAGCGCGACCGAGGCGGAGCTGATCGCGCACTGCCAGTCGCTGCTGGCGCGCTTCAAGGTGCCGAAGAAGATCGTGTTCGGCGAGCTGCCGAAGACGTCGACCGGCAAGATCCAGAAATACGTGCTGCGCGAGCGGGCGAAGTCGACGTCGGCGATCGAGTAGGGCGGCATTCGCCCCGCTTGCGGCCAGAGGGGGGCCGGCGTGCGCGGTCAGCCGTTGCCGGCGAGGTGCGAGAGATCGATCTCGCGCACTTCCTTGACCCGCTCCATCACCGCGTAGCTGCGCGTCTCGCGGATGCCCGGCACCTTGGCGAGGACGTCGCCCAGGAACCGCCGGTACGCCGCCATGTCGTGCACGCGCACCTTGAGCAGGTAGTCGAAGCCGCCCGCCACCATGTGGCATTCCGGCGACCTCCGGGATCGTCATCATCGCGGTGCGGAACGCGTCGAACGCGTCCTCGGACGTGCGGTCGATCGCGATCTCGATGAACACCGTGAGCCCGAGGTCGAGCTCTCCGGCGTCGAGCTGCGGCGTGGTAGCCCGCGATGATGCCGGCTGCTTCGAGCGCGCGCACGCGCTCGGCGCACGGCGTGGCGCTCAGGCCGACCGTCTTCGCGAGCGTCACGTTGGGCACCGTCCGTCGCGCTGCAGCGCGTCGAGGATGGCGACGTCGATGGCGTCGAGCTTCTTCATGCGGGTTCCCGTTCCTCCAGCGACAGCAGCGACGCGTTGCCGCCCGAAGCCGTCGTGTTGATGGTGAGCGTGCGCTCGGTGACGAGCCGCAGCGCGATCGTAGCCGCCGTCGCGCGCGACGATCACGGGCACCAGCGGGCCGTCGCGCGCCGCGAGCGCCGTGCGCAGCGCGACGGCATCGTCGTCGCTGCCGGCGAACAGCACCGCGTCGGGCAAGGGCGCCAGCGGATCGTCGGCGATGACGCAGCGTGCGCCGACGGCCGCGCACACGCGTTGCGCGATGGCGACCGGCGCGGAGCACCGCGGTATTGCCGAGCCCGACGGCGATGCGCGCCTGCGCGCGCAGTTCGGCCTCGTCGGGCGCGAGGCATGCGACGCGGCCGCGCGGATGCAGCGACAGCGTGTTCGATTCGCCGGTCGGGCCGGCCAGCGTCGAGGCTTCGCGCAACGCGAGCGGTGAGATCGGCGAACGCTCGCGCACGAGGCGCCAGCAGGTAGTGCGGACCGCCGGCCTTGGGGCCGGTGCCGGACAGGCCTTCGCCGCCGAACGGCTGCACGCCGACGACCGCGCCGACGATGTTGCGGTTCACGTAGACGTTGCCGGCGCGGATGCGCGCGCAGATGCGGTCGATCGTTTCGTCGATGCGGGTGTGGATGCCGTGCGTCAGGCCGTAGCCCAGTCGCGTTCAGCGCGTCGATCAGCGCGGCCAGCTCGCCTTCGCGATAGCGGACGACGTGCAGCACCGGCCCGAACACTTCGCGCGTCAGCGCGCGCACGTCGGCGATCTCGATGAGCGTGGGCGCGACGAACGTGCCGTGCGCGCAGGCCGCCGGCAGCGGCGCGGCGTGCACGTCCGCGCCCTGCGCACGCCATTCCGCCGACGTGCGCTGCGAGCCGCGCGCGCGCCTCCTCGTCGATCACCGGGCCGACGTCGGTCGCGAGGCGGCGCGGGTCGCCGACGCGAGCTCGGCATCGCGCCGCGCAGCATCGCGAGGACGCGATCGGCGATCTCTTCCTGCACGCACAGCACGCGCAGCGCCGAGCAGCGCTGGCCGGCGCTGTCGAACGCCGAGACGAGCGCGTCGGCCACCACCTGCTCGGGCAGCGCCGAGCTGTCGACGATCATCGCGTTCTGGCCGCCGGTCTCGGCGATGAGCACCGGGTCGTCGCGGCGCGGCGCCAGCGTGCGCTGGAGAACGCGCGCGACCTCGGTCGAGCCGGTGAACAGCACGCCGGCGATGCGCGGGTCGGCGACGAGCGCGGCGCCGACCATCTCGCCGCGCCCCGGCAGGAACTGCAGCGCGGCGCGCGGCACGCCCGCGCGATGGAGCAGGCGCGACGGCCTCGGCGCGATGAGCGGCGTCTGCTCGGCGGGCTTGGCGAGCACCGGGTTGCCGGCGGCGAGCGCCGCGCTCACCTGCCCGACGAAGATCGCGAGCGGGAAATTCCAGGGGCGATGCAGACCATCGGTCCGCGCGGCGTCGTGCCGCGCGAGCTCGCGCCGCGCCTGCGCGCGTAGTAGCGGCAGAAATCGACCGCCTCGCGCACTTCGCCCACGGCGTTGGCCAGCGTCTTGCCGGCCTCGCGCACCGCGAGCTGCAGGAACGCGGTCGCGCTCCGCCTCGAGGAGGTCGGCCGCGCGCTCGAGGTGCGCGGCGCGCTCGTCCGCCGGCGTGCGCGACCATGCCGCCCTTCGTGGCCGCATCGCCACGGCGGCCCGCGCATCGGTCGCGTCGGCCTCGTCGACGGTGCCGACGACGATCGCGCCGGTCCGCGGGATTGCGGATCTCCACGCGCCACGCGCGCGGTCCGCCGCCGGACTGGGCCAGCAGCGGACCCGCCGCGAGCGGCGCGTGCGCGTGCGAAAGCAGGCCCTCGACGCGCGCCAGCGTGCCTCGTCGGAGAGATCCAACCCCCGCGAGTTGCGCCGGTCGCGGAACAGATCGCGCGGGCGCGGAATGCGCGGATGCGGCGCGCCACCGGTCGCGCGCGCACGCGCGACCGGATCCGCGACCAGGTCGTCGATCGCCACCGACGGGTCGACGATCCGGTTCACGAACGACGAATTGGCGCCGTTCTCGAGCAGCCGCCGCACCAGGTACGCGAGCAGCGTCTCGTGCGAGCCGACCGGCGCGTAGATGCGGCACTCGCGCGCGAGCTGCTCGCGGCCGACCACCTGGTCGTAGACGGACTCGCCCATGCCGTGCAGGCACTGGAACTCGTAGGCGCGGTGCCGGCCAGCGTGTGGATCGCCGCGATCGTGAACGCGTTGTGGCTTGCGAACTGCGGGTAGATCGCGTCGGGCGCCGCGAGCATCGCCCTGGCGCAGGCGAGGTACGCGACGTCGGTGTGCACCTTGCGCGTGAACACCGGATAGTCGGCGAGGCCGTCGACCTGCGCGCGCTTGACTTCCGCGTCCCAGTACGCGCCCTTCACCAGCCGGACCATGAGCCGTCGCCCGTGGGCGCGCGCCAGCGCGACCAGCCAGTCGATCACGGCGCGCGCGCGCTTCTGGTAGGCCTGCACGACGAAGCCGAGCCCGTCCCAGTCCGCGAGCGTCGGATCGGCGGCGAGCGCGTCGAAGAGGTCGAGCGAGAGGTCGAGCCGGTCCGCCTCCTCGGCGTCGATGTTGAGCCCGATGTCGTGGCGCCTGCGCGAGCGCGCACAACCGGACGAGGCGCGGCAGGAGCTCGGCCATCACGCGCTCGCGCTGTGCGCGCACGTAGCGCGGGTGCAGCGCCGAGAGCTTGATCGAGATGCCGGGCCCGGCGATCGGCGCCGGCGGCCGCGGCGCGCGCGCCGATCGACGTCGATGGCGCGACCGTACGCGTCGTCGTAGCGCTGCGCGTCGGCGGCGGTGAGCGCGGCCTCGCCCAGCATGTCGAACGAGAAGCGGTAGCCGCGCGCCTCGCGCTCGCGCGCGTTGGCGAGCGCCTCGTCGATGGTGCGGCCGAGCACGAACTGCTTGCCGAGCAGGCGCATCGCGAGATCGACGCCCGAGCGGATCAGCGGCTCGCCGCCCTTGCGCAGCAGCGACGTGAGCGCCGCGTCGAGCGCGGAGGTGCTGTGCGGTGTCGACCAGCTTGCCGGTGACGAGCAGTCCCCACGCGGCGGCGTTCACGAACAGCGACGGGCTGCGGCCGACGTGCGCGCGCCAGTCGCCCTGGCCGATCTTGTCGCGGATGAGGCGGTCGCGCGTCGCGGCATCGGGAATGCGCAGCAGCGCCTCGGCGAGGCACATGAGCGCGATGCCTTCGCGCGAGTCGAGCGAGAACTCGAGCATCAGCGCGTCGACGCCGCCCGGCCCTGGTGCGGTTCGGCGCGCACGCCTTCGGCCAGCCGGCGCGGCGAGCGCTTGCGTGACCTCGAGCGCCTCCGGCGCCAGCGCGGCTTCGGCGATCAGCGGGGCCATCGCGTCGGCTTCCGGTCGGCGATGGTCGGCGCGGATCCGTTCACGCAACGGGAAGTCCTCGGCGAACGCGGCTCCGGTGGCAATTCCCACGACAAACTCGCCGCGCAATCGGTGGACGGCGCGGATGATATCACCAGAAAATAGTAAAAATCTAGAGAGAATGACCAGCGAAATGCGCGCAGGGATCCGCGGCGGACGCGAGCGTTGCGGCGGCGCCGGGCGGGCGCGGTCGCGCCTAGAATGCCGTGTCCATCCTCCGGAGCCGCCGCCATGAACGCACCTGCTCGACGCCGGCCTGCAGCCCTAGGTGCTGGCGCGACACGCGCGGACGGCATCTGCACGCTGACGCTGAATCGCGGCGATCGCTTCAATGCGCTGTCGACCGCGATGATCGCCGCGCTCGATGCGAGCGCTCGACGCCGATCGCCGGCGATCGCACGGTGCGCGTGGTCGTGCTGGCCGGCGCGGGCCGCGCGTTCTGCGCCGGCCACGACCTGACCGAGATGCGCGCCCACATCGACGACGGCGTGGCAGCGGGGCTGTTCGACGCCTGCACGCGGATGATGCTGAAGCTCACGCGGATTCCGCAGCCGGTGATCGCGCGCGTGCACGGCGCGGCGGCGGCGGCCGGCTGCCAGCTCGTGTCGATGTGCGACCTCGCGGTGGCCGCGGATCACGCGAAGTTCGGACTGTCCGGCATCAACGCCGGCATCTTCTGCACGACGCCCGCCGTCGGCGTGGCGCGCAACGTCGTCGCGCAAGCGCGCGATGGAGCTCCTGTTCACCGGCGAGCTGATCGACGCGCGCGACCGCGCTCGACTGGGGTCTCGTCAACCGCGTGGTGCCGGCCGCGGAGCTCGACGGCGCCGTGCACGCGCTGGCGCCGGCCATCGCGCGCAAGAGCGCCGCCGCGGTCGCGCTCGGCAAGCGCGCGTTCTACGCGCAGGTCGAGCAGGGCCTGGCCGGCGCGTACGCACTCGCCGGCGAGACGATGGCGTGCAACATGCTCGAACCCGATGCCGCCGAAGGCATCGACGCCTTCCTCGGCAAGCGCCCGCCGCGCTGGCGCACGCCGTAACCGCGCCCGCGCTCCGTCCTTCGCGCGTAAGGTTGCTGTAAGCGGCCCGCCCGACAATGCGCGCGGCGACGGCGCATGGCCTTTGACCTGCGTCAACGTGGATCATACTGCGCGTGACTCAATGCCCAACGCGGCACCAACGACGCAGCGTCACGGGACGGAACGCACTCGAGGGAGGAGACGATGGTTGACACCAGCCAGGTCGACTGGAAAGCGATCGACAGCCGACCCGAGTTCCAGGACGCTGCACCGGAAGAAGATGCGGTTCCTGTGGGGGCTGATGGTGTTCTCGCTGGTCTATTACTTCCTGCTGCCGATCGGCGCCGCGTACTTCCAGGACCTCTACAAGATCAAGGTGTGGGGGCCGGTCAACGTCGGCCTCCTGTTCGCGCTGTCGCAGTTCGTCGTCGCCTGGGGCATCGCCTGGTTCTACGCGCGGCGCGCGAACACCGAGTTCGACCCGATGGCCGCGGAAATCGTCGCGCGACGCCGAGAAGCGCATGGGAGGCCGCAAATGAGCATCGCGTCGCTTCGCACTCGCCGCCGGCGCCCTCGCCGTCGCGGCCATCGCCACGCCCGGCGCTCGCGCAAGGCGCCGTCGCACGAGCAATGGCGCGTGGCTCACGTTCGCGGTGTTCGGCGCGATCATCGCCGTCACGATGTACGTGACCTACGTCGCGGCCAAGCGCGTCAAGAACGCCGCCGACTTCTACGCCGCCGGCGGCGGCGTGTCCGGCCTGCAGAACGGCTGGGCGATCGCCGGCGACTACCTGTCGGCGGCGTCGTTCCTCGGCATCGCCGGCCTGATCTCGCTGTACGGCTACGACGGGTTCATGTACTCGGTCGGCTGGCTGGTCGCCTACATCACGGTGCTGCTGGTGATCGCCGAGCCGTGCCGCAACATCGGCAAGTACACGCTGTCCGACATCCTCGCCTACCGCAACAACCCGAAGGCCGACGCGCATCGTCGGCGCGCTGTCGACCATCACGGTGTCGACGTTCTACCTGACCGCGCAGATGGTCGGCGGCGGCGTGCTGGTGAAGACGCTGATCGGCATCGACTACGAGATCTCGGTGATGGTCGTCGGCGTGCTGATGCTCGGCCTACGTGCTGTTCGGCGGCATGGTCGCGACGACCTGGGTGCAGATCATCAAGGCGATCCTGCTGGTCACCGCGTCGATCCTGCTGGTGATGCTCGTGTGGACGCCGTACGGCTTCTGGCTGCCGGCGTTCCTGCACGGCGGTGGTCGGCGATCCGAAGGTGCAGGCGCAGGTGGCGCTCGCTGCTCGGCGACGCCGCGAAGAACATGACGCCGGGCGAGCTCGGCCAGCGCTTCCTCGAGCCGGGGCTGCTACTTCAAGGCGCCGATCGACCAGATCTCGCTCGGCATGGCGCTCGTGTTCGGCACCGCCGGGCTGCCGCACATCCTGATGCGCTTCTTCACCGTGCCGACCGCGCAGGACGCGCGCAAGTCGGTGATCTGGGCGATGGCGATCATCGGCGGCTTCTACGTGCTGACGCTGTTCCTCGGCATGGGCTCGGCGATGAAGGTCGGCGCCGCGAACATCAAGGCGATCGACGCCGGCGGCAACATGGCCGGCCCGCTGCTCGCGCAGTACGTCGGCGGCGGCGCGGACTCGATGCTCGGCAACCTGTTCCTCGCCTTCGTCGCCGCGGTGGCGTTCGCGACGATCGTCGCGGTGGTGGCGGGCCTCGTGCTCGCGGCCGCCTCGGCGATGGCGCACGACCTCTACGTCGGCGTGATCCGCGAAGGCCACGTCACGCCGGCAGGAGCAGGTCCGCGCGGCGCGCATCGCGACGGTCATCGTCGGCGCGATGGCGATCACGATCGGCATCCTGTCCAAGGGCCAGAACGTCGCGCACCTGGTGGCGCTGGCGTTCGCGGTGGCTTCGTCGGCCAACTTCCCGTGCGTGCTGCTGACGCTGTTCTGGAAGCGCTGCAACACCGGCGGCATCGTGGCCGGCATGGTGGTCGGCACGTTCACCGCCATCGGCCTCGTGCTGGTCTCGCCGAACATGACGTATCCGCTCGCGATCAAGGCGGCGCAGGAGAAGATCGTCGCCGCCGAGACGGCGAACCTCGACCAAGCTGAACGCGGACCTCGCGGCGGCCACCGAGGCGCCGGCGCAGGACAAGCTGAAGGCCGCGATCGCGCAAGTCCGAGAAGGCGAAGGCGGCGGCGGAGGCGAAGATCAAGGAGATCGGCAACGACCGCACCTCGATCGTGGGCCTCGAGAAGCCGCTGTTCGAGCTGCGCAATCCGGGCCTCGTGTCGATCCCGCTCGGCTTCCTCGCGGTGATCCTCGGCTCGCTGCTGTATCGCGACAAGCGTGCGGAGGACATGTGGGACGAGCTGTACGTCCGCCAGAACACCGGCCTGCTCGCGACGAAAGCCGCGGCGCATTGATCGGAGCGCAAGCGCGTGACGCAAGGGCCCCTGCCGCGTGCAGGGGCTTTTGCTTGCGCGGCCCGGTAAGCTGAGGCCCATGGCACGCAACGCCACTCCGCCCGCCACGACATTGCCGGTCGCCGCGACGTTCGACTTCCTGCGGCGGCATGCGCCGTTCAACGGGATGCGCGAGGACGTCGTGCGCGCGCTCGTGCCGCGTCTTGCCAGGGCGGCGTTCGCGAAGGACGCGACGATTCTCTCCGCCCAGACCGGGCCGGTCGCCGCGCTGTACATCATCGAAAGCGGATTCGTCGGCCGCCGGCCCGACGACACGCAAGCCGATCCGGATCGCACGCTCGGGCCCGGCGAGCTGTTTCCCGTCGGCGCACTGTCGGCGGGCGGCACCACCACCAAGATCTTCCACGCGATGCGAGGACACGGCGTGCTACCTGCTGCCGCGCGAGCATTTCCTCGCGCTGCGGCGCGAGTCGCCCGAGTTCGAGCGCTACTGCACGCAGGCGATCACGGAGACGCTGCGCCAGTCGCTCGAGTCGCTCTACAGCCAGTACCGGCAGCGTGCGGCCGAGCAGCAGACGCTGACGCGGACCCTCGGCGAGCTCGTGCGCCATGCGCCGGTATCGTGCATGAAGGACGCGTCGCTGCGCGAGGCCGCGCAGAAGATGGCCGACGCGAAGGTGCGCACGGTCATCGTGGTCGAGGGCCGCGACGTTCCCGTCGGCATGCTGACGCTGGTCGACGTGCTGGAGCGCGTGGTGCTCCCCGAGCGACCGCTGGGCACGCCGGTGGCGGAGGTGATGTCCACGCCGATCGTCACGCTGCCCGGCACCGCGACGGCCTACGAGGCCATGCACGTGATGGCCGAGCGCGGCATCCGGCAGGTGATCGTGGTCGAGGGCGGACGCCTGATGGGCGTGGTCAACGAGCGCGATCTCTTCGCCCTGCAGCGCGTGGCGATGCGCGACGTGATCGAGGGCCTGCACGCCGCCGACTCGGTGGATACGCTCAAGCGCGCCGGCGACGACATCAGGCGCCTGACGCAGAATCTCCTCGCGCAGGGCGTGGGCGCCGAGCACATCACCCGCACGATCGCCTCGCTCAACGACGCGCTGACGCGCCGCCTGCTGGAGATCGTCGGCGCCGGCCACGACCTGGCCGGCATCGAGTGGTGCTGGCTCGCGCTCGGCAGCGAGGGCCGCGGCGAGCAGACGTTCGCCACGGACCAGGACAACGCAATCCTGTTCGCGGTGCCGCCCGCCCGCAGCGTGGACGCCGCGCGGGCGCGGCTGCTCGCCTTCGCGCGCGAGGTGAACGCCGGCCTCGACCGGCTGGGCTTCCCGCTGTGCACCGGCAACGTGATGGCGAGCAACCCCGACCTGTGCCTCTCGGTCGACGAGTGGAAGGCCAAGTTCCTCGCCTGGATCCGGCAACCGACGCCGCAGTCGCTCCTCAACGCCAATATCGTGTTCGACTTCCGGACCCTGTACGGCGACAGCACGCTGTGCGACGCGCTGCGCGCCTGGGTCTTGGGCTACACGGAAGCCAACCCGACTTTCCTCCGGCTGATGGTGCAGAACGCGATCGACGTCGAGGCGCCGCTCGGGCTCATCCGCGCGTTCGCGGTCGACGACGAGCCGGGCGTCAAGGGCACGCTCGATCTCAAGACGCGCGGCACGCGCATCTTCGTCGACTGCGCGCGCGTGTTCGCGCTGGCGAACGGCATCGCGGAGACGGGCACGGCGGCGCGGCTCGCGCTGGCGGGCGAGCGGCTGCATGTCGAGAAGCGGCACGTGCAGGCGACGCTGGAGGCGTTCAACTTCCTGCAGCTCCTGCGGCTGCGGCAGCAGGAGCAGCCGCCGCTGCCGGGACATCCCAATCGCATCGACCCGTATGCGCTGCACGAGATCGACCAGCGGATGCTGAAGGAGGCGTTCCGGCAAGCGAAGCAGCTGCAGGAACGGTTGCGGTTGTCCTACCGCCTGTGACGGGAGGCTCATGCCTGGGCGCCGGCAACGAACGGGTGGGCAAGGCTTCAGGCTTTCGCTTCACGGCGCCGGGCTTGCGCCCTGCCCGAGCGAAGCGGGACCGCCATGAGCCAGCGGCCGGGCACCGGTGAGCGTCTGCTCGCGCTGTTTGCGCTCGGCGTCGTGCTGTTCAACTTTCCGCTGCTGGCGCTGTTCGACCGCGCGGTGACGGTGCTCGGCATCCCCGTGCTGTACGTGTACATCTTCTGCGCGTGGGCGCTGCTCATCGCGCTGCTGGCGCTCGTCATCGAGCGCTCGCGCTAGCTTCCATGCTGCACGGCTACGTGATCATCCCGGTGGCGCTCGCCTACCTCGGCGTGCTGTTCGCCATTGCCTACGTCGCGGACAAGCGCGCCGACGCCGGCCGCTCGCTCATCGCCAATCCCTTCATCTACGCGCTGTCGCTCGGCGTGTATGCGACCGCGTGGACGTTCTACGGCAGCGTGGGACGCGCCGCCTCCGACGGGGTGGGCTTCCTGCCGATCTACATCGGCCCGACGCTGATGATGGCGCTCTGGTGGCTCGTGGTGCGCAAGATCATCCGCATCAGCAAGACGCATCGCATCACGTCGCTCGCCGACTTCGTGTCGTCGCGCTACGGCAAGAGCGCGCTGCTCGCCGGCCTCGTCACGATCATCGCCGTGGTCGGCGTGGTGCCGTACATCGCGCTGCAGCTGAAGGCGATCTCCGGCAGCTACGCCATTCTCGCCGGCCAGCCGGCGGTCGCCGCGGGCGACCCGCACGAACTGGGCTCGTTCGCCGCCGACACCGCGTTCTGGATCGCGCTGCTGCTCGCCGTGTTCACCATCCTGTTCGGCACCCGGCATCTCGACGCCTCCGAACGCCACGAAGGCATGGTGGCGGCGATCGCGTTCGAATCGCTCGTCAAGCTGGTGGCCTTCCTCGCGGTCGGCGTGTTCGTCACCTACGGCCTCTACGACGGCCTGGGCGACGTGTTTGCCCGCGCCGCGCAGCATCCGCGCCTCGCGAGCCTGTTCGCGCCGCTGACCGGCGCGGCCGGCGGCTACGCCAACTGGGCGTGGCTCACCGTGCTCTCGATGCTCGCGATCCTGTTCCTGCCGCGGCAGTTCCAGATCGCGGTGGTGGAGAACGTCAACGAGAACCACCTCGGCAAGGCCGTGTGGCTGTTTCCGCTCTACATGCTCGCGATGAACCTGTTCGTGGTGCCGATCGCCTTCGGCGGCGTGATGCACTTCAGCGGCACGGCGGCCGACCCGGACACGTTCGTGCTGACATTGCCGATGGCGCAGGAGCACCACGCGCTCGCGCTGCTGGTGTTCATCGGCGGCCTGTCGGCGGCGACCGGCATGGTGATCGTCGAGACCATCGCGCTGTCCACCATGGTGTGCAACGACCTCGTCATGCCGGTGCTGCTGCGCCTGCGCTCGCCGCGGCTGTCCGGCCGCCGCGACCTGACGGGGCTGCTGCTCGGCATCCGGCGCGGCGCGATCGTGGCCATCGTGCTGCTGGGCTACCTCTACTTCCGCGTGGCCGGAGAGGCGTACGCGCTGGTGGCGATCGGCCTCATCTCGTTCGCGGCCGTCGCGCAGTTCGCGCCGGCGGTGATCGGCGGACTGTACTGGAAAGGCGCCACCCGCGCCGGGGCGCTGGCCGGACTGTGCGCCGGCTTCGCGGTGTGGCTCTACACGCTGCTCCTGCCGTCGTTCGCGAAATCCGGCTGGCTGCCCGCGAGCTTCGTCAGCGACGGGCCGTTCGGCGTTGCGCTGCTCAAGCCCTATGCGCTGTTCGGACTCGCGGGCCTCAACGACATCACGCACGCGATGCTGTGGAGCATGCTCGCCAACGTCGGCGCCTACGTGCTGGTCTCGGTGGCGACCACGCAGAGCGCGGCGGAGCAGGCGCAGGCTTCGCGCTTCGTCGACGTCTACCGGCACGCGAGCGGCGAGCTCGAGCGTCCATGCGTGGAAGGGCACGGCGTCGCTGCCGGACCTGGCCGCGCTGCTCGCGCAGTTCCTGGGCGCGGAGCGCGCGCAGGCGGCGCTTGCCGAGCACGCGCGCCGCCGCGGGGTTGCCTCGCTCGCGCAGCCTGCCGGCCGACGCCGCGCTCGTGCAGTTCGTCGAGACCGCGCTCGCCGGCGCCATCGGCGGCGCGTCGGCGCGCATCATGGTGGCGTCCGCGGTGAAGGAGGACGCGCTGTCGGTCGACGAGGTGCATGACGATGCTCGACGAGGCGTCGCAGGCGATCGCCTACAGCCACGAGCTCGAGCAGAAGTCGCGGGAGCTCGATGGCCGCCACCGCCGAGCTGCGCGCCGCCAACGAGCGCCTGCAGGAGCTCGACCGCATGAAGGACGACTTCGTGTCGACCGTCACGCACGAGCTGCGCACGCCGCTCACGTCGATCCGCGCGTTCTCGGAGATCCTGCACGACAAGCCGGACCTCGCCGTGGAGGAGCGCCAGCGCTTCCTGTCCATCGTGATCCAGGAGAGCGAGCGCCTGACCCGGCTCATCAACCAGGTGCTCGACCTCGCCAAGCTCGAGTCGGGCCGCGCCGAGTGGCAGGTCGGCGACGTCGACGTGAAGTCGGTGGTCGAGGACTCGGTCGCCGCGACGAGCCAGCTCTTCGGCGGCAAGGACGTCGCGCTGACGGTGGACGTGCGCGCCGGACCTGCCGCCGGTGCGCGCCGATCGCGACCGCCTCGTGCAGGTGCTGATCAACCTGCTGTCCAACGCGGTGAAGTTCGTCGCGTGCCGGCAGCGGTCGCGTCGCGCGTCCGCGTGGCGACGGAGGGTCGCGATGTAACGGTGCGCGTAACGGACAACGGGCCCGGCGTCGCGCCCGCCGACCAGCGCATGATCTTCGAGAAATTCCGGCAGGCAGGCGATACACTCACCGAGAAGCCGCAGGGCACGGGCCTCGGACTGCCGATCAGCCGCCAGATCGTCGAGCATCTCGGCGGCCGGCTGTGGGTGGAGAGCGTGCCGGGGCAGGGCGCGACATTCGCGTTCGCGCTGCCCGCCGTGGGCGGGCGCGCGGCGCGCGCGAGGACCGACGACCGCGGGGCATGACGCGACCGCTACGACGACAAGCGCCGCACGTACGGCGCCGGAGGAGAGATGGCGAAGAAGATCCTGATCGCCGACGACGAGCCCAACATCGTCGTCTCGCTCGAGTTCCTGATGAAGCAGAAGGGCTACGAGGTGAAGGCGGTGGGCAACGGCGAGGACGCGCTTGCGCGCCGTCGCCGAGTTCGCGCCCGATCTCGTGCTGCTCGACGTGATGATGCCGCGCCTGTCGGGCTACGAGGTGTGCCAGAAGGTGCGCGCGAATCCCGACGTGGGCCGGCATCCGTATCGTGATGCTGTCCGCCAAGGGCCGCGACATCGAGGTGAGCAAGGGCATGGCGGTGGGCGCCGACGCGTACGTGACCAAGCCGTTCGCGACGGCGGACCTGCTGGCGCAGGTGCGCGCGCTGCTCGGCGAGTGACGATGCGGCGCAGGACCCGCTTCACGCTTACCGTTCTGGTCGGCGTGGGTGCTGCTGCTGGCGGCGATCGCCGGCACGTCGCTGCTGGTGGTCGCCGACATGCCGGCGGCGGATCGCGCGACGCTGGCTTCGCTGCTCGCGGACCGCGCGCCGAGCCTCGTCGTTGTCGGCGCTGTTCATGCTGCGTGGTCGTGTTCTTCGTGGTGCGCGCCATCTGGCGCGGCTACGTCACGTCGCTGCGCCACCTCGCCGAGGACGCGCGGATCATCCAGGTCGCCAATCCGCTGCACCGGCGCCACGCCGGCCGGCGCGGCCGGAGGTTCGCACGCATCGCGCGGCGCCATCAACTGCCTGGCGGAAGCCAACGCGACGCTCAAGGCGGACGTCGAGCGGCAGGTACGCGAGGCCAACGAGCGCATCGAGGAGGAGCGCAGCCGGCTCGCGGCGCTGATGTCGGAGCTGGCGCAGAGCGTGGTGATGTGCAACATCGAGGGCCGCATCCTGCTCTACAACGCGCGGGCGATGCAGCTCCTGCGCAAGCCGCTCGACCGAGCGCCGCGGCCACCGGCAAGGCGCACAGCCTGGTCGGCCTCGGGTCGCTCGATCTTCGCGATCTTCGACCGCAACCTCATCATCCACGCGCTCGAGAGCATCCACGACCGCATGCGGCAGGGCGTAGCGCGGCCCGGTCGCGAACTTCGTCACGACCGCGCCCGGCGGGCCAGCTCGTCCGCGTGCAGCTCGCGCCGGTGCTCGGCGCGTCGCGCGCCGGCGCGGCCGAGGCCGGCGGTCGACGGCGTCGCCGGCTTCGTGCTGATGCTCGACAACATCACGCGCCGCATCGAGACCGGCGCGCGCCGCGACCAGCTGCTGCAGGCGCTGACGCAGGGCACGCGCGCGTCGCTCGCCAACATGCGGGCCGCGGTGGAGACGATCGCGTCGTTTCCGGACATGGACAGCGACGCGCAGGACCGGTTCATCGGCATCATCGGCGAGGAGGCGCGCAACCTGTCGCGAGCATCTCGACGCGTCGGTGCGCGACTTCGCCGATTCGCTGCGCACCGAGTGGCCGCTCGAGGACATGCGCGGCGCCGATCTCATCGCTGCGGCGCGGCGCCGCATCGAGAACCGGCTGCGCTGCCGACCAAGCTCGAGGCGGTCGACGAGGCGCTGTGGCTCAACGTCGACAGCTATTCGCTGATGCAGGGGATCACCTACCTCGTGGCGCGGCTGCGCGACGAATTCGGGATCCGCGAGATCCGCTTCGCGCTGGCGGACGCCGGCACGCTCGCGCACCTCGACCTCATCTGGACCGGCGCGCCGCTCGGGTTCGAGACCACGACCGCGCGTGGCAGACCGACTCGATGGAGCTGGGGGGCGAGGCCTGCCCGCTGACGCTCGCGCAGATCATCGAGCGTCACGACGCCGAGATCTGGTACCAGATCGACAAGCCGGCGCAGCGCGAATACTTCCGCATCGCGATCCCGAAGACGCGGCCGGAGGAAACGCCGTGGAGCACGGCGCATGCGTCACGCAGAGCCGGCCCGAGTTCTACGACTTCGACCTCTTCCACCAGCCGGGGCAGACGCCCGAGCTCGACAGCCAGCCGCTGGCCGCGCTCAGCTACACGGTGTTCGACACCGAGACGACCGGGCTCGACCCGTCGGCGGGCGACGAGATCGTCTCGGTGGGCGCGGTGCGGATCGTCAACGGCCGGCTGCTCGAGCAGGAGGTGTTCGAGCAGCTCGTCGACCCGCGGCGGCCGATGTCGCCCGAGGCGTCGCAAGATCACCGGCATCGAGAACGCGATGCTCGAGAACCAGCCGACGATCGACAAGGTGCTGCCCGCGTTCCACGCCTTCTGCGAGGACACGGTGCTGGTCGCGCACAACGCCGCCTTCGACATGCGTTTCCTGCACCTGAAGGAGGCGGCGACCGGCGTGCGCTTCACGCAACCGGTGCTCGACACGCTGCTGCTGTCGGCCGTGATCCACCCGGACCTGGCCGCCGCACGGCCTCGAGGCGATCGCCGAGCGGATGGGCGTCAATCCGATCGGCCGCCATACCGCGCGTGGGCGACGCGATCATGACCGCCGAGGTGTTCCTGCGCATGGTCCCGCTGCTGGCGGAGCAGGGCATCCGCACGCTCGGGGAAGCGCGTGCGGCGTCGCAGCAGACCTATTTTGCCCGCATCGAGTACTGAACGCGGTATATGATCCAGGCAGACTCGGGCGCCGATGGCGGTCAGTGGGAGTGTTGTGGAGCTTGCCTTCGCCCTTTCCGGGCCGGTTGCGCAGAACCCGTCGGCAAACGATAATCCGCGCGTTTTTCCATCCTCGGTAATGGCGCCCAACAGGCTTCCCCCTGCGCGCCCTGCGCATGGCCGACGACATCATTCTCGAGACGCGCGGCCTGACCAAGGAGTTCAAGGGCTTCGTCGCCGTGCGCAACGTGAGCCTGACGATCCGCCGCGGCACCATCCACGCGCTGATCGGTCCCAACGGCGCCGGCAAGACCACCTGCTTCAACCTGCTCACGCATTTCCTGACGCCCACGCGCGGGCAGTATCCTTCAACGGCCGCGAGATCACGGGCTCGCGCCCGGCGACCATCGCCCGCATGGGACTGGTGCGCTCGTTCCAGATCTCGGCGGTGTTCCCGCACCTGACCGTGCTCGAGAACGTGCGCATCGCGCTGCAGCGCAAGCGCGGCCACTCGTTCGATTTCTGGCGGTCCGAGAACGACGCTGACCGCGCTCGACGCGCGCGCGCGACGAGCTGATCGACGCCGTCGGCCTGACCGAGTTCAGCGGGCACGACCGCCGTGGAACTTGCCCTACGGGCGCAAGCGCGCGCTCGAGATCGCCACCACGCTGGCGCTCGATCCGGAGATGATGCTGCTCGACGAGCCGACCGCCGGCATGACGCACGAGGACGTCGAGCGCATCGCCGCGCTGATCCGGAAGGTGGCGGCCAATCGCACGGTGCTGATGGTCGAGCACAATCTGTCCGTGGTGTCGACGCTGTCCGACCACATCACGGTGCTCGCGCGCGGCGAGATCCTCGCGGAGGGCGACTACGCGACGGTGTCGAAGAATCCCGACGTGGTGCAGGCCTACCTGGGAGCCGGCCATGGCTGAGGCCGCCGCCGTCGCCAGCCGCCGCGGGCGCGCCGCTGCTCGCGGTGCGCGGACTGCAACGCGTGGTACGGCGAGTCGCACATCCTGCACGGCGTCGACTTCGACGTGCGCAGCGGCGAGGTGGTGACGCTGCTCGGCCGCAACGGCGCCGGCAAGACGACGACGCTGCGCGCCATCATGGGCATCGTGCCGCGCCGCGAGGGCTCGATCGTGTTCGAGGGCGAGGAGACGATCGAGCCTGCCGTCCAACCGCATCGCGCGGCGCGGCATCGCCTACTGCCCGGAGGAGCGCGGCATCTTCGCGAGCCTCAACGTCGACGAGAACCTGCTGCTGCCGCCCGTGGTGCGCGAGGGCGGCCTGCCCGGTCGAGCAGATCTTCGAGCTGTTCCCGAACCTCACGGAGCGGCGCGCGAGCCAGGGCACCAAGCTCTCGGGCGGCGAGCAGCAGATGCTCGCGATCGGCCGCATCCTGCGCACCGGCGCGCGGCTGCTGCTGCTCGACGAGCCGACCGAAGGGCCTGGCGCCGGTGATCGTCCAGCAGATCGGGCGCACCATCGCGCAGCCTGAAGGCGCAGGGCTTCACGATCCTGCTGGTCGAGCAGAATTTCCGCTTCGCGGCCACGGTCGCGGACCGGCACTACGTGATCGAGCACGGCCGCGTCGTCGACATGATCCGCAACGCCGAGCTCGACGCGAACATGGACAAGCTGCACGACTATCTCGGCGTGTAGCGATACGCTGTACCATTTCCACTAGGAGGGAAGCATGAACGCATTCAAACGCACGGCCATCGGCGTCGCCGTCGCCGCCGCGCTGGCGGCATCGGCGGCGCAGGCGCAGGTTTCCGACAACGTCATCAAGATCGGCGTGCTGACCGACATGTCGAGCCTCTACACCGACCTCGCGGGCGCCGGCTCGGTCGTCGCCGCGCAAGCATGGCGGTCGAGGACTCGGGCATCGAGAAGCGCGGCTACAAGGTCGAGAGTCGTCTCGGCCGACCACCAGAACAAGCCCGACGTCGGCTGCGACGATCGCGCGCCAGTGGTACGACGTCGACAAGGTCGACGTGATCGTCGACGTGCCGAACTCGCGGCGTCGCGCTCGCCGTCAACCAGATCACCAAGGACAAGGGCAAGGCGTTCCTGGCGCTCGGGCGCGGCGTCGTCCGACCTCACCGGCAAGGCGTGCTCGCCGAACACCGTCCACTGGACCTACGACACCTGGATGCTCGCCAACGGCACCGGCAGCGCGATCGTCAAGACCGGCGGCGACACCTGGTTCTTCATCACCGCCGACTACGCGTTCGGCCACGCGCTGGAGCGCGACACCGAGGCGGTCGTGACCGAAGAACGGCGGCAAGGTGCTGGGCAAGGTGCGCGTGCCGCTCAACACCCAGGACTTCAGCTCGTTCCTGCTGCAGGCGCAGGCGTCGAAGGCGAAGATCATCGGCCTCGCCAACGCCGGCGGCGACACGACCAACTCGATCAAGCAGGCGGCCGAGTTCGGCATCGTCAAGGGCGGGCAGAACCTCGCCGGGCCTGCTCGTGTTCCTGACCGACATCCACGCGCTCGGGCTTGCCGACCGCGCAGGGCCTGATCTTCACCGAGACGTTCTACTGGGACCTGAACGACCAGACGCGCGCCTTCGCCAAGCGCTTCGCCGGCGCGGACAAGGGCATCCATCCGACGATGGTGCACGCCGGCGTGTACTCGGCGGTGCTGCACTACCTGAAGGCGGTCGAGGCGCTGAAGAGCGACGACGGCACCAAGGTCATCGCCAAGATGAAGGAGATGCCGACCGACGATCCGCTGTTCGGCAAGGGCACGATCCGCGTCGACGGCCGCAAGATCCACCCGGCCTACCTGGTCGAGGTGAAGAAGCCGTCGGAGTCGAAGGGGCCGTGGGACTACTACAAGATCCGCGCGACGATCCCGGCGGACCAGGCGTTCCGGCCGCTGAAGGATGGCGAGTGCCCGCTGGTTAAGTAGCGACGAAACGTCGCAGCAAGGCACGAAACGTCGCTTGCCGGCAAGCCGCCGCCCGCTGGGCGGGGCGCCGGGCGGCGCCGTCTTCGGGCTAGACCATGGAAATCTTCGGCATCCCGACGCAGGCGCTGTTCGGCCAGCTGCTGATCGGGCTCATCAACGGCTCGTTCTACGCGATGTTGTGCCTCGGGCTCGCCGTGATCTTCGGCCTGCTCAACATCATCAACTTCACGCACGGCGCCCAGTACATGATGGGCGCGTTCTGCGCGTGGTTCCTGCTCGAGCAGTGGGGCATCGGCTACTGGTGGTCGCTGCTCATCGCGCCGATCGTCGTCGGCGCCACCGGCATCGTCATCGAGCGCACGATGCTCTCGCGGCTGTACAAGCTCGACCACCTGTACGGACTGCTGCTGACCTTCGGCCTCGCGCTCGATCATCCAGGGCCTGTTCCCCAACTACTACGGCAGCTCCGGGCT
The DNA here is from genome assembly GCA_963725735.1 of uncultured beta proteobacterium. Taxonomy (GTDB): domain Bacteria; phylum Pseudomonadota; class Gammaproteobacteria; order Burkholderiales; family Casimicrobiaceae; genus VBCG01. Next base: position 452,694 of record CAVRZM010000008.1, read on the forward strand.
GCCCTATCGCCTGCCCGAGGAGTTCGTCGGGCGCGTTCAACCTCGGCTTCATGTTCCTGCCGAAGTACCGCGCCTGGGTGATCGTCGCCTCGCTCGTCGTCTGCCTCGGCGACCTGGTTCGTGATCGAGCGGACCAAGCTCGGCTCGTACCTGCGCGCGGCGACCGAGAACCCGGCGCTGGTGCAGGCGTTCGGCATCAACGTGCCGCGCATGATCACGCTGACCTACGGCTTCGGCGTCGGCCTCGCCGCGCTCGCCGGCGTGATGGCGGCGCCGATCTACCAGGTCAGCCCGCAGATGGGCGCCAACCTGATCATCGTGGTGTTCGCGGTGGTGGTGATCGGCGGCATGGGCTCGATCCTGGGCTCGATCCTGACCGGCTTCGGGCTCGGCGTCGTCGAGGGCCTGACCAAGGTGTTCTATCCCGAGGCGTCGAACACCGTGATCTTCGTCATCATGGTGATCGTGCTGCTGGTCAAGCCGGCCGGCCTGTTCGGGAAGGAGCGCTGACCGTGGCGACCACGCCTCGACCGCGCTCGCCGCTGCCCGCCGCGCGCGCGCACGCGCGGCATCCTGTTCGCGACCGGCGTGATGGCGGCGCTGCTCGCGATCGCGCCGTTCGTCGGCGTCTACCCGGTGTTCCTGATGAAGGCGCTGTGCTTCGCGCTGTTCGCCTGCGCATTCAACCTGCTGATCGGCTTCGGCGGCCTGCTGTCGTTCGGCCACGCGATGTTCCTCGGCACCGCGGGCTACGTCTGCGCGCACGCGGCGAAGGAGTGGGGCTTGCCGCCCGAAGCTCGCGATCCTGGCCGGCACGCGCGGCGGCGACGCTGCTCGGCTTCGTCACCGGCGCGCTCGCGATCCGCCGGCAGGGCATCTACTTCGCGATGATCACGCTGGCGCTCGCGCAGATGATCTTCTTCTTCTACCTGCAGACGCCGTTCACCCACGGCGAGGACGGCATCCAGGCGGTGCCGCGCGGCAAGCTGTTCGGCTTCATCGACCTGTCCAGCACGCTCGCGATGTACTACACGGTGCTCGCGATCTTCCTCGCCGGGTTCCTGTTCATCTACCGCATCATCCATTCGCCGTTCGGGCAGGTGCTGAAGGCGATCCGCGAGAACGAGCCGCGCGCGATCTCGCTCGGCTACGACGTCGGAGCGCTACAAGCTGCTCGCGTTCGTGCTGTCGGCGACGCTGTCGGGGCTCGCCGGCGCGACCAAGGCGATCGTGTTCCAGCTCGCCTCGCTGACCGACGTGCACTGGACGATGTCGGGCGAAGTGGTGCTGATGACGCTGCTGGGCGGCATGGGCACGATCTTCGGGCCCGTCGTCGGCGCGTTCGCCATCGTCGGGCTGGAAAACTACCTCGCCGAGCTTCGGCCAGTGGGTCACGGTGATCACCGGGGTGATCTTCGTCGTCTGCGTGCTCGCGTTCCGCCGCGGCATCGTCGGCGAGCTCGGAGCGTGGTGGGCGCAGCGCAAGCCGATAGTCCGCCTCGCCGCGGCCGCGCTCGCGCTCGTCGCGGCGAGCGCGCTTGCCCAGGACTTCGTGGTCGAAGGCGTCTGTCGCGACGGCCAGCCGCATGGCGCGTACGAGCTTCGCAAGGGCAAGGCTGGCGAGGTGCGCGTCGTCGGCGCTTTCAATCGCGGCAAGCGCACCGGCAGCTTCCTCTTCTGGTCGAGCGCGCGGTGCGCGCATCGCGCAGCTGCCGTACGACGACGACCTCCTGAACGGCAACCTGGCGGCGTGGTACCTGCCCGGCGATCGCGTCGCCGACCCGTCGCCAGAAGCTCGAGGCGAGCTACGCGCAAGGGCGCCTGGCAGGCGTCAAGCGGTCGTGGTATCCGAGCGGCCGCGACCGCGCCGAATTCCGCTACCAGGATGGCGCGCTCGTCGAGGCCCGCGCGTTCGCGGAGAACGGCCGGCGGCTGTCCGCGACGGAGGCGCAAGCCCTGGCCAATCGCGACGCGGAAGCGGACCGGCGATTCATCGAGTCGCTGGAGGCGATCGTGCGCGCGAACCTGCCGCGCTGTGCGCCGACCGGCGACCGGCTCGAGAAGGGCTGACGCCGCGTCGCATTGCGCACGCGTTCGGGGCGCGGCGCACCGCGGCGGTGCGCAATGGCCTTCGCTTTGACGCCCTGTGGCAACTAGGCTAGATTGCCGGCGTGCCGCACAGGCCCCTGGGTTCGCGCCTGTCGCAACGATGGGTCCTTCCCTTCTTCCACCCGAGGTCTTCATGCGTCGATTCGCTTTCCTGCCGTCGTTCGTCGCTGCCGTCGCGTTCGCCACCGCCATCGTCGCTCGCCGCGCCGGCTCCGGCCGCCGCGCAGGAGCTCAAGATCGCGGTCGCCGCCGACGTCACGTCGATCGACCCGCACTTCTTCAACCTGTTCCCGAACAACAACATCGCCGAGCATATCTTCGACAAGCTCGTGCAGATGGACCCGGACTCGCGCATGATCCCGGGCCTCGCGACGTCGTGGAAGACGGTCGACGACAAGACGTGGGAGTTCAAGCTGCGCAAGGGCGTCAAGTTCCACGACGGCAGCGAGCTCACGGCCGCGGACGTCGTGTTCTCGATCGAGCGCGTGCCGCAGGTGCCGAACAGCCCCGGCCCGTTCACCGCCTACACGAAGGCGATCCAGAAGATCGAGATCGTCGATCCCTACACGCTCCGCTTCCACTACGCGTCGCCGTATCCGCTGGCGCCGAACGACCTGTCGACGATCTACATCGTGTCGAAGAAGGTGGCGACCGGCGCGTCGACCGAGGACTTCAACTCCGGCAAGGCGGCGATCGGCAGCGGCCGCTACAAGTTCGTGCGCTACGTGAACGGCGACCGCGTCGAGCTCGTGCGCAACGACGCGTACTGGGGCGAGAAGCCGGGCTACGAGAAGGTGCAGTTCAAGATCATCAAGAACGAGGCCGCGCGCATGGCGGCGCTGCTCTCGGGCGACGTCGACGCGATCGAGCAGCCGCCCACCGCCGACCTGGCGCGCCTCAAGGCCGATCCCAAGTTCACGCTGACGTCGAAGATCTCGCACCGCGTCATCTACTTCAACTTCGACCACCTCGACCGGTCGAGCCCGTTCATCACCGACAAGGACGGCAAGCCGCTCGACAAGAACCCGCTGCTCGATCCTGCGCGTGCGCCGCGCGATGTCGAAGGCGATCAACCGTCCGGCGATCGCCGAGCGCGTGATGGAAGGCCAGGCGATTCCGTCCGGGCCAGCTCGTGTCCGAGAAGCTCTTCGGCCACGTGCCCGGCACTGAAGCCCGACGCCTACGATCCCGAGGGCGCGAAGAAGCTGCTCGCGGAGGCCGGCTATCCGAACGGCTTCAACCTCACGATCCACGGCCCGTCGGGCCGCTACGTCAACGACGAGAAGATCGTGCAGGCCGTCGCGCAGATGCTCACGCGCGTCGGCATCGTGTCGAAGGTCGAGACCGCGCCGATGGGGCCGTACTCGTCCCGGGCGTCGAAGCAGGAGTTCAGCTTCCACATGGTCGGCTGGGGCGCGTCGACCGGCGAGGCGTCGTCGCCGCTGCGCTCGCTGCTCGCGACGTACAACCGCGACAAGGGCCTGGGCGCGGTGAACTGGGGCCGCTACAGCAACCCGAAGGTCGACTACCTGATCGAGCAGGCGCTGCAGCAGGTCGACGACGAGAACCGCCTCGATCATGCTCCAGCGCGCGACCGAGCTCTCGATGTCGGACCTCGGCATCATGCCGATCCACTTCCAGTTCACGATGTGGGCGACCAAGAAGAACGTGCAGTACATGCCGCGCACCGACGAATACACGCTCGCGTTCCAGTTCAAGCCGGTCAAGTGAGCGCAGCGAACTTGACCGTCCCCGCGCAGGCGGGGACCCAGTGTCTCGTTCCGGTTGCCGGGAGGCGCAGCGAGCTTGACCGTCCTCCGCGCAGGCGGTGGACGCCAGCGGCGTCCGTGTTGCTGATCCGGCGACCCCACGACACTGGGTTCCCGCCTGCGCGGGAACGACGGATGCAGGCAGTGCGCCGCCGCCGCGGAACGGACTGACTGCACCATGCTCGTCTACATCATCCGCCGCAGCATGCAGAGCGTCGTCGTGCTCTTCGTGATGTCGCTGCTCGTGTTCGTCGGCGTCTACGCGATCGGCAACCCGATCGACATCCTGATCAACCCGCAGGCCGACCAGATCGACCGCGAGCGCGCGATCGCCGCGCTCGGCCTCGACAAGCCGCTGTGGGAGCAGTACCTCGTGTTCCTGCAAAGGCGCGCTCGACCGGCGACCTCGGCCGCTCGTTCGTGCACGCGACGTCCGCGCTCGGCCTCATCCTCGAGCGCATGCCGGCGACGCTCGAGCTCGCGATCGCCGCGATGCTGATCGCGATCGTGCTCGGCATCCCGCTCGGCCTGTGGGCGGGGCTCAAGCCCAACGGCGTCGCCGGCCGCAGCGATCATGGCGGGCTCGATCCTCGGCTTCTCGCTGCCGACGTTCTGGGTCGGCCTGATGCTGATCATGGTGTTCTCGGTGATGCTCGGCTGGCTGCCGTCGAACGGCCGCGGCCCGACGACGCTGCTGTTCGGCCTCGTTCCCGTGTCGTTCCTGTCGTGGGACGGCCTGCGCGCATCTCATCATGCCGGCGACCAACCTCGCGCTGTTCAACCTCGCGCTGCTGATCCGGCTCACGCGCTCCGGCGCGCACGAGGCGCTGCTGCAGGACTACGTGAAGTTCGCGCGCGCGAAGGGCCTGTCCAACCGCCGCGTGATCGGCGTGCACGTGCTGCGCAACATCCTGATCCCGATCGTCACCGTGATCGGGCTGCAGTTCGGCGCGCTGATCGCGTTCGCGATCGTCACCGAGAGCGTGTTCGCGTGGCCGGGCATGGGCAAGCTCCTGATCGACTCGATCAACCTGCTCGACCGGCCGGTGATCGTCGCGCTACCTGCTCGTGATCGTGACGTTGTTCATCGTGATCAACCTCGCGGTCGACGTGCTGTACTCGGCGCTCGACCCGCGCGTGCGGCTGACGCGACGCGAAGGGCTGACGATGACGCGCCGGACGCCCTGCGCGACGCGGCCCGGTGAGCTCGCTGCCCGCGCACCGCGCGCCGCGCGCCGCGCAGAGCCCGCTGCGCGCGCATCGTCGAGCGACTTTCTCGCCAACCCGGTCGCGGTGTTCGGGCTCGGGCTGCTCGCGCTGATCGTGGCCGCCGCGATCTTCGCGCCGCTGATCTCGCCGCAGAATCCCTACGACCTCGCGCAGCTCGACGTGATGGACAGCAAGCTGCCGCCGGGCTCGAAGTCGCCCGACGGGCGGCACGTTCTGGCTCGGCACCGACGACCAGGGCCGCGACATGCTGTCGGCGATCTTCTACGGCCTGCGCATCTCGCTCATGGTCGGCGCGACGAGCACCGTGCTCGCGCTCGTCATCGGCCTCGCGCTCGGGCCTCACCGCCGCCTATTTCGGCGGCCGCATCGAGACGCTCATCATGCGCATCGTCGACATCCAGCTGTCGTTCCCGGCGATCCTGATCGCGCTGATCCTGATCGCGGTGCTGGGGCAGGGGATCGGCAAGGTGATCGTCGCGCTGGTCACGGTGCAGTGGGCGTACTACGCGCGCACCGTGCGCAGCGCCGCGCTGGTCGAGAAGCGCAAGGAATACATCGAGGCGGCGCGCTGCCTCGCGCTGTCGCCCGCCGCGCATCGTGTTCCGGCACCTGCTGCCCAACTGCCTGCCGCCGCTGATCGTCGTCGCCACGGTGCAGGTCGCGGCGGCGATCGCGCTCGAGGCGACGCTGTCGTTCCTCGGCCTCGGCCTGCCGATCACCGAGCCGTCGCTCGGGCCTGCTGATCGCCAACGGCTATCAGTACCTGCTGTCGGGCAAGTACTGGATCAGCTTCTTCCCCGGCGTCGCGCTGCTGCTCACGATCGTCAGCATCAACCTCGTCGCCGACCAGCTGCGCGACGTGCTGAACCCGCGGCTGCAGAAATAGCCGTCGCACCGCCCATGAGCGACCGCGTCCTGACCGTCGAAGGCCTGCGCACGCATTTCTTCACGAAGGCCGGCGTCGTGAAGGCGGTCGACGACGTATCGTTCACGCTCGCGCGCGGCGAGGTGCTGGGCCTGGTCGGCGAATCGGGCTCGGGCAAGTCGATGACCGGCTATTCGATCATGGGCCTCATCGATCCGCCCGGCCGCATCGTCGCCGGCCGCATCGTCCTCGACGGCCGCGACCTGCGCGCGCTGCTCGCCGGAAGCGCATGCGCGGCATGCGCGGCAACCGCATCGCGATGATCTTCCAGGACCCGATGATGACGCTGAACCCGGTCCTGCGCATCGACACGCAGATGATCGAGGCGATCCTCGCGCACGACGACGTGAGCCGCGCCGTCGGCGCGCGCGCGCGCGCGCGAGGCGCTGGTGCGCGGTCGGCATTCCGTCGCCCGACGAGCGCCTCGACGCCTATCCGCACCAGTTCTCCGGCGGCATGCGCCAGCGCGTCGCGATCGCGATCGCGCTGCTCAACAAGCCCGATCTCATCATCGCCGACGAGCCGACCACCGCGCTCGACGTGACGATCCAGGGCCAGATCCTCTACGAGATGCAGAAGCTGACGCGCGAGACCGGCACCGCGCTGATCTGGATCACGCACGACCTGTCGGTGGTCGCCGGGCCTCGCCGACCGCGTCTGCGTGATGTACGCCGGACGCATCGTCGAGCAGGGCACGTGCGAGGACGTGCTCGACGCGGCCCGCGCATCCGTACACGCAGGGCCTGCTCGACTCGGTGCCGTCGAACAACGAGCGCGGGCAGCGGCTGCAGCAGATTCCCGGCATGACGCCGTCGCTGCTCGACTTGCCGCCCGGCTGCCCGTTCCGCGAGCGCTGCGCGTTCGCCGACCGCCGCGTGCGACGTGTCGCCCGAGATGCGCGCCGGTGGGCGGACCCGGCCAGACCGTGCGCTGCTTCCATCCGCTGATCTCGCTCTACTGATGGCATCACCAGGCCGTCCCAGCGAGCAGCCAGACCTCGACGCGCTCGTCGAGCTCCGCGGCGTCTCGAAGCGCTTCGTGAAGTCGCTCGACATCGCGGCGAGGATCGGCAACGTGCTCGGCGCGCACATGCGCGAGGAGGTCGTGCACGCGGTCGACCACGTCGACCTCGCAGTCGCGCCCGGCGAGGTGGTCGGCCTGGTCGGCGAATCGGGCTGCGGCAAGTCGACGCTCGGCCGCCTCGCCGTCGGCCTGCTGCCGCTCACCGGCGGGCGAGCGCTTCTGGCGCGGCGCCTCGCTCGCGCACCTGACGCCCGCCGCGGCGCGCGCGCCAGCAGCTCAAGATGCAGATGATCTTCCAGGATCCGTACGCGTCGCTCAATCCGCGCATGCGCGTGCGTCGACATCGTCGGCGAGGCGCCGGTCGCGCACGGGCTCATCGCGCCGAAGCAGCAGACCGAGTACGTCGGGCTCATGCCTCAATCGCGTCGGCCTCGATCCGACGCTGATGCGCCGCTATCCGCACCAGTTCTCGGGCGGGCAGCGCGCGCGCATCGGCATCGCGCGCGCGCTCGCGGTGAAGCCCGAGTTCCTGGTGTGCGACGAGTCGGTGGCCGCGCTCGACGTGTCGATCCAGGCGCAGGTGCTCAACCTGTTCATCGAGCTGCGCGCGGCGCTCAACCTCACCTACCTGTTCATCAGCCACGACCTCGGCGTCGTGCGCTCATCAGCGACCGCGTCGTCATCATGTACCTCGGCCGCGTGGTCGAGAGCGCGCCGTCGGCCGAGCTCTTCGCGCATCCGAACCATCCCTACACGCAGGCGCTGCTCGCCGAGGTGGGCAAGGTCACCCCGGGCAAGCGCACGTTCGTGCCGATCAAGGGCGAGATCCCGTCGCCGCTCGATCCGCCGTCGGGCTGCCATTTCCATCCGCGCTGCCCGCACGCGATGGACAGGTGCCGCGCGGCAGCACCCGCGCTCGCCGAGATCGCGCCGGGCCACCGGTCGGCGTGCTTCCTCAACGAGGTGTCATGACATGCAGGCCCCGTTCTCGCTGCACGAACCCACGACCGCGCCGGTTCCGCTGGTGCTCGACTCGCCGCATTCCGGCGAGTGGTATCCCGACGACTTCGACCACCTGCCCGACCGCGCGGCTCGTGCGGCAGGCCGAGGACACGCACGTCGGCCGGCTGTGGAGCGCGATGCCCGCGCTCGGCGCCACGCTGATCGAGGCGCATTTCCCGCGCGCCTACATCGACGCCAATCGCAGCCTCGCCGACATCGACGTCGAGCTGCTCGCCGACGCGTGGCCCGATCCGATCGCGCCGTCGCGCAAGACGGAGCAGGGCATCGGGCTCGTGTGGCGCTCGCGCGCGCCGGCGTGCCGATGTACGCGCGCAGGCTCACGAGCGCGGAAGTGCGTGCGCGCATCGAGCGCTGCTGGCGCCCGTACCACGCCGCGCTCGACGCCGCGGTGGACGCCGGCATCGGCGCTTCGGCGGCGTGTGGCACATCAACTGCCATTCGATGCCGGCGGTCGGCGACGTGATGGCCGACGACGCCGGGCGCGAGCGCGCGGACTTCGTGCTCGGCGATCGCGACGGCACGACGTGCGAGCCGGCGTTCACCGCAATGCGTGGCGGCGACCGTGCGCGGCATGGGCTACAGCGTCGCGATCAACGACCCGTACAAGGGGGTCGAGATCGTGCGCAAGCACGGCCGTCCCGCCGAGAACCGCCACAGCCTGCAGATCGAGATCAAGCGCACGCTGTACATGGACGAGGAGACGCTCGTGCCCAACGCGGGCTACGCGCGGCTCGAGCGCGATCTCGCGCGTCTGGGCGCGGTGCTGGCCGACGTACGTCGGCGCGCACGCGCCGGCGATGACGCGTCGGCTGCCCGCGGCAATTGGTCGGACCACTTGACCGCGTACTGGGGCGCTGCTAACGTCCGACGACCGTGACGGCGTCGGCCAGTCTCCCGCAAGAGGGGACGCGCGGCCGGCGGCTTCCCATCCCATCGCAAGGAGGAGTTCCATGAAGTTCATCCATCGCGCGCTCGTCGCGCTCATCGCGCTCGCCGCCTCGGCCGCGCACGCCGCGTATCCCGAGCGTCCGATCACGTTCATCGTGCCGTGGGGCGCGGGCGGCGGCACCGACGGCACCGCCCGCTACTTCGCGACGATGATGGAGAAGGAGCTGGGCCAGCCGGTCAACGTCGTCAACCGCACCGGCGGCAGCGGCGTGGTCGGCCACAGCGCCATCGCGCCAGGCGCCGGCCGACGGCTACACGCTCGGCATGATCACGGTCGAGATCACGATGATGCACTGGCAGGGGCTGACCGACCTCGGCCCGCAGAGCTACACGCCGCTGGCGCTCGTCAATTCCGACCCGGCCGGCTTCACCGTGCGCGCCGATTCGCCGTACAAGTCGGTGAAGGAAGTGCTCGACGCCGATCAAGGCCAACCCCGGCAAGCTGAAGGCGTCGGGCACGGGGCAGGGCGGCATCTGGCACCTGGCGCTCGCCGGCATGCTCGACGACCTCAAGATTCCGCAGACGGCGGTTCCGTGGGTCCCGTCGAACGGCGCCGCACCGGCGATGCAGGACCTGGTCGCCGGCGGCGTCGACATCGTCACCGCGTCGCTGCCGGAAGCGCGTCCGCTGATCGACGCGGGCAAGGCCAGGCCGCTCGCCGTGATGGACGACAAGCGCGCCGCGCTGTTTCCCGACGTGCCGACGATGCAGCAGGCGATCGGCGTCAACTGTACGGTGGCCGCGTGGCGCGGCATCGCGGGTCCGAAGGGCTTGCCGGCGGACGTGCAGACGAAGCTGATCGCGACGATCAAGAAGATCGCCGAGAGCAAGGAGTGGAAGGACTTCGCGGCCAGCAAGGGCTACGGCACCGCGTGGGCGCCGGGCGCGGAGTTCGCCACGTTCATGGCCAAGGGCGACGCGGCGATGGGCAAGACGATGAAGGCGGTCGGCCTGGCCAAGTGACCGCGCCTGCGCAGCCGGCCGCGCGATCATCCCCGCGAAGGCGGGGATCCAGCGACCGTTCCGGTAACGGCAGCAAGGCAGGAGCGGGCCCGGCAACGGGCCCGCTGCGGATCGCAGATGAAGATCAACGACGCGATCTTCGGCGCGGTGTTCCTGCTGCTTCGGCGTCGTCGTGCTCGTGCACGTGCAGGCATTCCCGAAGATACCGGGGCAGCAGGTCGGTCCGGCATTGTTCCCGGGGCTCGTCGCCGCCGGGCTCGCGGTCTGCGGCGTCGCTGCTGATCGTGTCGCGGCATCCGCACGCGCGCCGCAGGAGCCGTGGTACGAGACCGCGGACTGGATGCGCTCGGGCCGCCACTCCATCGCATTCTTCGCGATCGTCGGCGGCGTCGTCGCCTACGTGCTGCTCGCGAACGAGGGTCGGCTTCCTGATCGTCGCGCCGATCCTGCTCTGGGTCTGGTTCACGGTGCTCGGCGTGCGGCGCGGCACCGCCGTCGTGGTCGCCGTCGTCGCGACGCTCGTGATCTGGTACGCGTTCTACAAGCTGCTGCGCGTGCCGCTGCCGTGGGGCGTGCTCACCGAGGTGGCGTTCTGATGGACGCGATCGAAACCGCCTTCGGCATGGTCTTCAGCGTCAAGACGCTGTGGCCGATGCTCCTCGCGTCGCTGTTCGGGCTGTTCGTCGGCGCGGTGCCGGGCCTGACGGCGACGATGGCGACCGCGCTGCTGGTGCCGGTCACGTTCTTCATGGAGCCGATTCCGGCGATCGCCACGATCGTCACGGCGACCGCGATGGCGATCTTCTCCGGCGACATTCCGGGATGCCTGCTGCGCATGCCCGGCACGCCCGCTTCCGCCGCGTACACCGACGAGGCGTACGCGATGACGCAGCAAGGGCCAGGCCGAGATCGCGCTCGGCGCCGGTCTCGTGTTCTCGGCGATCGGCGGCCTGTTCGGCACCGCGGTGCTCATCTTCTCCGCGCCGGCGCTTGCCGAGGTCGCGCTCAAGTTCAGCTCGTTCGAGTATTTCTGGCTGGTGCTGCTCGGGCTGACGTGCGCGATCGTCATCACCTCGGAGCGCCCGCTGAAGGGCGTGGTGTCGCTGCTCATCGGCCTCTTCATCGCCTGCGTCGGCCTCGGCAATCCGGCGGGCTTCCCGCGCTTCACGTTCGGCAGCACGGAGCTCATGGGCGGCATCGGCTTGATCCCGCTGATGATCGGCATGTTCGCGATTTCCGAGATCATCCGCTACGCGGTGGACACGGGCCCGGAGCTCAAGATCGTCGACCAGCCGATCCACAACGTGTTCAAGGGCATGTGGGCGCTGACGGTCAAGTATCCGATGCAGATCCTGCGCGGCAGCGCGCTCGGCACGCTGGTCGGCGCGCTGCCCGGCGCCGGCGCCGACATCGCGGCGTGGATGTCGTACGCGATCAGCAAGAAGCTGTCGAAGGAGCCGGAGAAGTTCGGCACCGGGCACGTCGAGGGCATCGTCGAGTCCGGCGCGGCGAACAACAGCGCGCTGGCCGGCGCGTGGATTCCGGCGCTCGTGTTCGGCATCCCCGGCGACTCGATCACCGCGATCGTGATCGGCGTGCTGTACATGAAGAACATGAACCCGGGGCCGACGCTCTTCACGCAGAACCCGCAGAACATCTACGCGGTGTACCTGCTGTTCATCATCGCCAACATCATCATGATTCCGCTCGGCTACGCGTGCATCAAGGCGGCCAAGCAGATCCTCAAGGTGCCGCGCAACGTGCTGATGCCGGTGATCCTGCTGTTCTGCGTCGTCGGCGCGTTCGCGATCAACAACACGCCCTTCGACATCGGCGTGATGCTGGTGGCCGGCGTGATCGCGTACGTGCTGGAGGAGAACGGCTTCCCGGTGGCGCCCGCCATCCTCGGCGTGGTGCTGGGCGGAATGCTCGAGGAGAACTTCATCACCTCGATGATCAAGTCCGACGGCGGTGCTGCACCGCGTTCTTCGCGCGCCCGCGTCGCGGCGACGCTCGGCGTGCTGACGCTGCTTGCCTGGTTCCTGCCGCCGGTCATCCGGCGGATGCGGAGCATTGCCGGCGCCTAGCAGGCCGCGGCATCGCGATTGCGTCGCCGGGTGCCGTGGCGGCCGCCCCGCGCGCCGCGCCGCGGGCGAGTGGCAGGCGCACCCGCAACCGAGCTATTTGCATCCGAGTTTGACCCCTCGTGATGCGGCGCGGTAAAATCGACAGGTTTTGGTAGCGCCACGACGGCTCCGCCCCCCAAGCAACACGTTGATCGGGCGCGGGAAACCGGCAGGGCGCCGGCACCGGGAAATCGCAAGGTAAAGGCGGCAATGCGCGGCAAGCTCGTCGTCGGCAACTGGAAAATGAACGGCGGGCTCGCGGACAACGCGGCGCTGCTCGTGGCATTGCTCGCGCGGCTGGCGGCCCAGAGCGGACCGGACGATGGCGGTATGCGTGCCGTTTCCCTACCTGGCGCAGGCGCGCGACGCGCTCGCCGGCACGCCGATGTGCGTGGGGCGCGCAGGACGTGAGCCCGCATGCCGCCGGGCGCCTACACGGGCGACGTCTCGGCCGGCGATGCTCGGCGAGTTCGGATGCCGGTACGTGCTGGTCGGGCATTCGGAGCGCCGGCAGTAGCACGGCGAAACGGACGGCGCGGTTGCGGCGAAGGCGGCGGCGGCGCTGGCGGCGGGACTGACGCCGGTCGTGTGCGTCGGCGAGACGCTCGCGGAGCGCGATGCCGGGGCAGTGGCAGGCGGTGGTGGGGCGGCAGTTCGATGCGGTCGCCGCCGCTGCTTGCAGGCCGACCTGGCCCTCGCGGTCCTGGCGTACGAGCCGGTCTGGGCCATCGGCACGGGGCGGACGGCGACGCCCGAGCAGGCGCAGGAGGTGCACGCGTTCCTGCGCAACCGGCTGCAGCGAGCGCGGGCGCGGCAGGCGTGCAGGTGCTGTACGGCGGCAGCGTGAAGGCGGGTAACGCCGGCGCGCTTTTCGCGATGCCCGACGTCGACGGCGGTCTGGTCGGCGGGGCGTCGCTCAATGCAACGGAATTTCTGGCGATCGCGAATGCCTGAGCATTCACGGCGTCGAGGTTGAGACAATGCAATATCTGGAATCGTCTGCTGTTGGTGGTCCACCTGGTGGTCGCGGCGGTCGTGTGCGGCCTCGTGCTGCTCCAGCACGGCAAGGGCGCCGACATGGGCGCAGCGTTCGGCAGCGGCTCGTCGGGCAGCCTGTTCGGCGCCGCGGGTTCGGCCAACTTCCTTTCGCGCACGACGGCCGTCCTCGCGGCGGTGTTCTTCCTGTCGAGCCTCGGGCTCACCTGGCTCGGCGCGCAGCACGCACCCAAGGACGTGATGCAGCAGGGCGTGATGGGCGACGTTCCCGCGACGAAGGCGAACGACGTGCCGTCGACGCCGGTCGCGCCCGCGCCCGGCGGCACCGCACCTGCGCCGGCGACGGCACCGGCGGGCAGCGCGGCGCCGGGTGGAACGGGATCGAAGGCAGGAGACGTACCGAAGTAAGCGGGATTCTGATCGGCCGACGTGGTGAAATTGGTAGACACGCTGTCTTGAGGGGGCAGTGGCGCAAGCCGTGGGAGTTCGAGTCTCCCCGTCGGCACCAGCAGCAAGGCGCGTCGCGGATATCCGCGGCGCGACCGCAACAGACGGCGATGACGCCAGGATCCTTGTTCGAGCGGACGCCTGCGCCGTCCAGCGTAATACCCGTGGTCCCGCGCAGTACCGAAGGCCCTTCAGCGATGCTGGAACAGTACTTTCCGATCCTCCTCTTCATCATCGTCGGCCTCGGGCTCGGCGTGGTGCTCCTCTCCCTCGGCAAGCTGCTCTCGCCGAACAAGCCCGATCCGGAAAAGCTTTCGCCCTACGAGTGCGGCTTCGAGGCGTTCGAGGACGCGCGGATGAAGTTCGACGTGCGCTATTACCTCGTCGCCATCCTGTTCATCCTGTTCGACCTCGAGATCGCGTTCCTCTTCCCGTGGGCGGTGGTGCTGCAGGACATCGGCTTCGACGGCTTCGTGGCGATGATGATCTTCCTTCTGATCCTCGTCGTCGGCTTCGTCTACGAGTGGAAGAAGGGTGCGCTCGAATGGGAATGAACGCGCGAGGCCGATGCACCATGGCCATTGAAGGCGTACTCGAGAAGGGCTTCGTCACCACCACGCTCGACAGCGTGATCAACTGGGCGCGCAACGGCTCGATGTGGCCGATGACGTTCGGGCTCGCCTGCTGCGCGGTGGAGATGATGCACGCCGGCGCGTCGCGCTACGACCTCGACCGCTTCGGCGTCGTGTTCCGCCCGAGCCCGCGGCAGTCGGACGTGATGATCGTCGCCGGCACGCTGTGCAACAAGATGGCGCCCGCGCTGCGCAAGGTCTACGACCAGATGGCCGAGCCGCGCTGGGTCATCTCGATGGGCTCGTGCGCGAACGGCGGCGGCTACTACCACTACTCGTACTCGGTCGTGCGCGGCTGCGACCGCATCGTGCCGGTCGACATCTACGTGCCGGGCTGCCCGCCGACGTCCGAGGCGCTGCTCTACGGCATCCTGCAGCTGCAGAACAAGATCTGGCGCACCAACACGATCGCGCGCTGATGGCCACGAAACTCGAGACGCTGGCCGCGGCGCTTCCCGCAGCGTTCGGCGATGCCCTGAAGAGCGTCACCGTCGATCGCGGCGAGGTCACCGTCGTCGTGCACGGCGGCGCAGCTCTGCGCCGACCCTGCGCGAGCTGCGCGACCGTCCCGACCTGCGGTTCGAGATGCTGGTCGACGTCTGCGGCGTCGACTATTCCGCGTACGGCGACGGCGCGTGGGAAGGCCCGCGCTTCGCGGCCGTCTATCACCTGCTCTCGCTCGCGCACAACTGGCGCCTGCGCGTGCGCGCGTTCGCGCCGGACGACGATTTTCCGGTGCTGCCGAGCGTCAGTCGACTGTGGCCGACCGCCAACTGGTTCGAGCGCGAGGCGTTCGACCTCTACGGCATCGTGTTCGACGGCCATCCGGACCTGCGGCGCCTGCTGACCGACTACGGGTTCGTCGGCCACCCGTTCCGCAAGGATTTTCCGCTGTCCGGCTACGTCGAGATGCGCTACGACCCGGAGCAGGGCCGCGTCATCTACCAGCCGGTCACCATCGAGCCGCGCGAGAATCACGCCGCGGTCATTCGCGAAGAGCACTACGGAGGCACCAAATGACACCATGCCGAGATGGCGTCCCACGTCGCGCGCGAAGCGGCGGAAGTCGTGGCGGTCGAGCCGCACGCTGCCCTATGCGGCGCTGCTCGTGTCGTCGGTGGTGCTGGGGTTCGAGGTCTTCCGCTGACCGCGACGATGCAGTAGCGCAACGTGGCTGAGATCCGCAACTACACGATGAACTTCGGGCCGCAGCACCCGGCGGCCCACGGCGTGCTGCGCCTCGTGCTCGAGCTCGACGGCGAGGTCATCGAGCGCGCGGATCCGCACATCGGCCTCCTGCATCGCGCCACCGAGAAGCTCGCCGAGCACAAGACCTACATCCAGTCGCTGCCGTACATGGACCGGCTCGACTACGTGTCCATGATGTGCAACGAGCACGCGTACTGCCTCGCCATCGAGCGCTGCTCGGCATCGAGGTGCCCGATCCGCGCGCAGTACATCCGCGTGATGTTCGACGAGATCACGCGCATCCTGAACCACCTGCTGTGGCTCGGCGCGCACGCGCTCGACGTCGGCGCGATGACGCCGTTCCTGTATGCGTTCCGCGAGCGCGAGGACCTCTTCGACGTCTACGAGGCGGTGTCCGGCGCGCGCATGCACGCCGCCTACTACCGTCCGGGCGGCGTGTACCGCGACCTGCCGGACCGGATGCCGCAGTACCAGCCGTCGAAGCTGCGCAACGCGCGGGCGCTCGAGCGCCTGAACGAGAACCGGCAGGGCTCGCTGCTCGACTTCATCGATGACTTCGCCCAGCGCTTCCCGGGCCGCGTCGACGAGTACGAGGAGCTCCTCACCGACAACCGCATCTGGAAGCAGCGCACGGTCGACATCGGCGTCGTGACGCCGGAGCGCGCGATCGCGCTCGGCTTCACCGGTCCGATGCTGCGCGGCTCCGGCGTGCCGTGGGACCTGCGCAAGAAGCAGCCGTACGAGGTCTACGACCGCATGGCGTTCGACATCCCGGTCGGCGTCGAACGGCGACTGCTACGACCGCTACCTCGTGCGCATCGAGGAAATGCGCCAGGCGAACCGCATCGTCCGGCAGTGCGTCGAATGGCTGCGGGCGAATCCCGGGCCGGTGATCATCGACAACCACAAGATCGCGCCGCCGCCGCGCGAGGACGATGAAGTCGAACATGGAGGAGCTGATCCATCACTTCAAGCTCTTCACCGAGGGCATGCACGTGCCCGCCGGCGAGGCGTACGCCGCGGTCGAGCATCCGAAGGGCGAGTTCGGCGTCTACATCGTGTCCGACGGCGCCAACAAGCCGTACCGCGTGAAGCTGCGCGCGCCCGACTACGTGCACCTGTCGGCGCTCGACGAGATGTCGCGCGGCCACATGATCGCGGACGTGGTGGCGATCATCGGCACGCAGGACATCGTGTTCGGGTCGGTCGATCGATGAGCGTGCGCCGCCTCCTGCTGATCGGCGTGGCGGCGTTCCTGCCCGCGCTGTCGGCGGCGCAGTCCCTGTCCCCGGAGCAGCGCGCGGCGCTCGATGCGGCAGAGAAGTGGCTCGTGCCGGTCGACGCCGGCCGCTATGGCGATGCGTATGCGATGGCGTCGGAGGAATTCAAGCGCGGCGTGACGCGGCAGCAGTGGCTCGACGGCATCGCCGGCATCCGCAAGGATTTCGGCAACGCCGGCACCCGCGCCGCGGAGAAGATGGGCTTCGTGGGCGAGCCGCCGAAGCCGGACACGGCGCTGGTCCCCGGCGCGAAGGTGGTGATCCTCTTCGCGAGCAAGTTCGCCGCGAAGAAGGACGCCGCGGAAGAGATGACCATGGTGTACGAGAAGGATGGTGTCTGGCGAATGGCCAGCTACTACATCCGCTGATGGACCGTTGACGATGCTATCGGCGCAAGTACGCAGCAAGATCGATCGCGAGCTCGCGAAATATCCGCCCGACCAGAAGCAGTCGGCGGTGATGTCCGCGCTCGCGTTCGCGCAGGACGAGCACGGCTGGCTGTCCACCGACGTGATGGACGCGGTCGCGCATTACCTCGGCATGCCGCCGGTGGCGGTGTACGAGGTCGCGACGTTCTACACGATGTACAACCTGAAGCCGCAGGGCCGCTTCAAGGTCACGATCTGCACCAACCTGCCGTGCGCGCTCTCGGGCGCGACGAAGGCGGCGGAGCATCTCAAGGCCAAGCTCGGCGTCGACTTCAACGGGACCACGGCCGACGGCACGTTCACGCTGAAGGAGGGCGAGTGCATGGGCGCGTGCGGCGACGCGCCGGTGCTCATCGTCAACGACCGGCGCATGTGCAGCTTCATGAGCGACGCGAAGCTCGACGAGCTGGTCGACGAGCTCAAGCAGGCGGCGGCGCGCGGCGAGGGCCGGCCGGGCTGGCCGGACAACGGCGGCGGGCAGCACTCATGAACGCCCCTTCCGAGTTCCTGAACTACGGTCCCGACGCGATCCTGATGGCGGGGCTCAACGGCACGCAACTGGCGGCTCACGGACTACGTCGCGCGCGGCGGCTACGACGCGCTGAAGAAGATCCTCGCCGAGAAGATGCCGCCCGAGCAGGTGGTCGCCGAGGTGAAGAAGTCGGCGCTGCGCGGCCGCGGCGGCGCCGGCTTTCCGACGGGCCTCAAGTGGAGCTTCATGCCGAAGAACTACGTCGGCGACAAGTACGTCGTGTGCAATTCCGACGAAGGCGAGCCGGGCACGTTCAAGGACCGCGACCTCCTGCGCTACAACCCGCACGCGGTGATCGAGGGCATGGCCATCGGCGCCTACGCGATGGGCGCGAACCGCGGCTACAACTACATCCACGGCGAGATCTGGGACACCTACCTGCGCTGCGAGGAGGCGATCGACGAGGCGTACGCCGCGGGCCTGCTCGGCACGAACATCCTCGGCTCCGACTTCTCGTTCCACCTGTACAACCACCACGGCTTCGGCGCCTACATCTGCGGCGAGGAGACGGCGCTCCTCGAGTCGCTCGAGGGCAAGAAGGGACAGCCGCGCTTCAAGCCGCCGTTCCCCGCGTCGTTCGGCGTGTACGGCAAGCCGACCACGATCAACAACACCGAGACGTTCGCCGCGGTGCCGTGGATCATCCGCAACGGCGGCGAGGCGTTCCTGAATCTCGGCCGGCCGAACAACGGCGGCACCAAGATCTTCTCGGTGTCCGGCGACGTCGAGCGTCCCGGCAACTACGAGGTGAAGCTCGGCACGCCGTTCGCCACGCTGCTCGAGATGGCGGGCGGCATGCGCGGCGGGCGCAAGCTGAAGGCGTGCATCCCGGGCGGCTCGTCGATGCCGGTGCTGACCGGCGACGTCATGATGGCCACCGACATGGATTACGACTCGATCGCCAAGGCGGGATCGATGCTGGGCTCGGGCGCGGTCATCTGCATGGACGAGACGCGCTGCATGGTGAAGTCGCTGCTGCGCCTGTCGTACTTCTACTACGAGGAGTCGTGCGGCCAGTGCACGCCGTGCCGCGAGGGCACGGGCTGGCTGTGGCGGATGGTCGACCGCATCGAGCGCGGCCAGGGCCGCAACGAGGACCTCGACACGCTGAATTCGGTCGCCGACAACATCGCCGGGCCGCACGATCTGCGCGCTGGGCGATGCGGCGGCGCTGCCGGTGAAGAGCTTCATCAAGCACTTCCGCGACGAGTTCCAGTACCACATCGACCACAAGCATTGCCTGGTCCCGCCGTATGTCTGATGCGCGTCCTGCCGCTGAACATCGAAATCGACGGCAAGGCGCTGCAGGTCGCGCCGGGCAGCTCGGTCATCGAGGCCGCGCACCCGCTCGGCATCTACGTGCCGCATTTCTGCTATCACAAGAAGCTGTCGATCGCCGCCAACTGCCGCATGTGCCTCGTGCAGGTCGAGAAGGCGCCGAAGCCGCTGCCCGCGTGCGCGACGCCGGTGACCGAGGGCATGAAGGTGTGGACGGCCTCCGAGCAGGCGGTCACCGCGCAGAAGGGCGTGATGGAGTTCCTGCTCATCAACCATCCGCTCGACTGCCCGATCTGCGACCAGGGCGGCGAGTGCCAGCTGCAGGACCTCGCGGTCGGCTACGGCGCGATCGTCGTCGCGCTACAGCGAGCCCAAGCGCGTCGTGTTCCACAAGGACCTCGGCCCGCTCGTCTCGGCCGAGGAGATGACGCGCTGCATCCAGTGCACGCGCTGCGTGCGCTTCGGGCAGGAGATCGCCGGCATCATGGAGCTCGGCATGATCGGCCGCGGCGAGCACTCGGAGATCGTGTCGTTCGTCGGCAAGCACGGTCGATTCCGAGCTGTCCGGCAACTCGATCGACGTGTGCCCGGTCGGCGCGCTGACCTCGAAGCCGTTCCGCTACGCCGCGCGCACGTGGGAGCTCGCGCGCCGCAAGTCGGTGGCGCCGCACGACTCGCTCGGCAGCAACCTGATCGTGCAGGTGAAGGGCGACCGCGTGATGCGCGTGCTGCCGCTCGAGAACGAGGCGGTCAACGAGTGCTGGATCTCGGACAAGGACCGCTTCTCGTACGAAGGCCTCAACTCGCGCGGACCGCCTCACGCACGCCGATGATCAAGCAGGGCGGCGAGTGGAAGGCGGTCGACTGGCAGACCGCGCTCGACGTTCGTCGCGCAGGGCGTGACCGACGTCGTCACGCGCCACGGCGCCGGCGCGCTCGGCGCGCTCGTGTCGCCGCACGCGACGCTCGAGGAGATGGCGCTCGCCGCGCGCCTCGTGCGCGGCCTCGGCAGCGACAACGTCGACTTCCGCCTGCGCCAGACCGATTTCCGCGGCAACGGCCACGCGCAGGGCGTTCCGTGGCTCGGGCATGCCGATCGCCGACGTTGCAACAAGCTCGACCGCGTGCTGGTCGTCGGCAGCTTCCTGCGCAAGGACCATCCGCTGGTCGCGCAGCGGCTGCGCCAGGCGGCGAAGAAGGGCACGCAGGTGTCGATGCTGCATTCGGTCGACGACGACTGGCTCGTGCGCGTCGCGCACAAGGCGATCGTCGCGCCGTCGCAGCTGCCGGCGGCGCTCGCGGGCATCGTGGTCGCGGCGCGCAGGCGCGGCGGCAACGCCGTGCCCGGACGCGCTGGCCGACGTCGACGCCCGACGGACGCGCGAGCAAGGCGATCGCCGCCAGCCTCGCGTCCGGCAAGAAGGCCGCGGTCCTGCTCGGCAATTACGCGGTGCAGCACGCGGACGCCGCGCAGCTCCACGCGCTGGCGCAGATGCTCGCGCGAGACGACCGGCGCCACGCTCGGCTTCCTCACCGAAGCCGCGAACACGGTCGGCGCGCATCTCGCCGGCGCGCTGCCGCAGATCGGGCGGCATGAACGCGCAGGCGATGCTCGCCGATCCGCGCAGGGCGTACCTGCTGCTGCACGCCGAGCCCGAGTTCGATTTCGCCAAGCGCGTCGGCGGCGCGCGGCGCGCTCGAGCAGGCGGACCTCGTCGTCGTGATGAGCCCGTTCGCGCACGGCCAGGCGTACGCCGACGTGCTGCTGCCGGTGTCGCCGTTCACCGAGACCGCCGGCACGTTCGTCAATTGCGAAGGACGCGTGCAGGAGTTCCACGGCGTCGTGAAGCCGCTGGGCGATACGCGTCCCGGCTGGAAGGTGCTGCGCGTGCTGGGCACGATGCTGAAGCTCGCCGGCTTCGACGCCGAGACGGCCGCCGACGTGCGCGCGTCGGTCGCTGCCGAAGCGCGACGCATCGCCGACGCGGCTCGACAACGGGACGCGCGTTGCCGATCGAACGAAGCCCGCGGCCGCGCCGCGCCGGTCGAGCGCGTCGCCGACGTGCCGATCTACTTCGCCGATCCGCTGGTGCGCCGCTCGCCGCCGCTGCAGTTGACCGCCGACGCGCGGCCGCCGAAGGCGCGCATGCACCGCTCGCTGTTCGAGACGCTCGGCCTCGCCGAAGGCGGGCAGGTGAAGGTGCAGGCAGGGCGCACGGCGAGGCGGTGCTGACCGCGGTCGTCGATGCGGCGGTGCCGCCGGGCGTCGTGCGCATCGCGCGCCGCGCATCGCTCGACCTGCGGCCTCGACGGCCTGTCCGGTCCCGTGACCGCGTCGAGCGAGGCCGTAGGACGCGCGCGCCATGGACATCCTCGCCCCGGTGCAGCGAGAACTGGCTCGGTCCCGCGTCTGGATCGTGATCTGGACGCTCGTGAAGATCGTCGCCATCGCGATCCCGCTCATCCTGTCGGTCGCGTACCTGACGCTCGCCGAGCGCAAGGTGATCGGCTACATGCAGGTGCGCATCGGTCCCAATCGCGTCGGCCCGTTCGGGCTGCTGCAGCCGTTCGCCGACGTCGCCAAGCTCCTGTTCAAGGAAATCGTCGATCCCGTCGGGCGCCAACCGCTATCTGTTCTTCATCGCGCCGCTGCTGTCGATCGGGCCCGCGCTGGCGGCGTGGGCGGTGATCCCGTTCACCGACACGCTGGTGCTGTCGGACATCAACGCGGGGCTGCTGTACGTGCTCGCGCTGTCGTCGGTCGGCGTGTACGGCATCATCCTCGCCGGCTGGGCGTCGAACTCGAAGTACGCGTTCCTGGGCGCGCTGCGCTCCGCCGCGCAGATCGTCTCCTACGAGATCGCGATGGGCTTCGCGCTGGTCGGCGTGCTGATGTGCGCGAACAGCCTCAACCTGTCCGAGATCGTGCGCGGGCAGGAAGGCGGCGCCGCGTACTGGTACGTGTGGCCGCTGTTCCCGCTGTTCATCGTCTACTTCGTGTCCGGACTCGCCGAGACCAACCGCCATCCGTTCGACATGGCGGAAGGCGAGTCGGAGATCGTCGCCGGCTTCCACGTCGAGTACTCGGGCGTCGCGCTTCGCGGTGTTCTTCCTCGCCGAGTACATGAACATGATCCTGATCGCGGCGCTGACGGCGCTCATGTTCCTCGGCGGCTGGCTGGCGCCGTGGCCGCTGCCTCAACGACGTCGAGATCCTCGGCGATGGCGCCCGCTCGGCGACGGCTTCGTCTGGTTCGCGCGCGAAGATGTCGTTCGTGCTGCTGTGCTTCCTGTGGGTGCGCGCGACGTTCCCGCGCTACCGCTACGACCAGGTGATGCGGCTCGGCTGGAAGGTGTTCATCCCGGTCACGCTGGTCTGGATCGTGTTCCTGGGCGCGATGATGCAGACGCGCTGGGCGCATCTTTTCCACTGACGGGACCGAGGCACGTCATGTTCGCTCGCGTCAAGGAGTTCTTCGACACCTGGCTCCTCGCGGAGCTGCTCAAGGGCATGTCGCTCACCGGCCGCTATCTGTTCGCGCGCAAGGTCACCGTGCAGTTCCCCGAGGAGAAGACGCCGCAGAGCCCGCGCTTCCGCGGCCTGCACGCGCTGCGCCGCTATCCGAACGGCGAGGAGCGCTGCATCGCCTGCAAGCTGTGCGAGGCGGTGTGCCCGGCGCTCGCGATCACCATCGAGTCGGAGCAGCGCGCCGACGGCACGCGCCGCACGACGCGCTACGACATCGACCTCACCAAGTGCATCTTCTGCGGCTTCTGCGAGGAGAGCTGCCCCGTCGACTCGATCGTCGAGACGCGCATCCTCGAGTACCACGGCGAGAAGCGCGGCGATCTCTACTACACCAAGGAAATGCTGCTGGCGGTGGGCGATCGGTACGAAGCGCAGATCGCGGCGGACCGCCAGGCGAGATCGCAGAACGTCTGAGGCCGTCGCGTACCGCCGGCAGCTTCGCCGGACGGGCGCCGATTTCACTAACATGAGCTTCTCACGCCATCTTCTACGTCTTCGCCGCGATCCTGATCTTCGCGGCGCTGCGGGTCGTCACCACGCGCAACCCGGTGCACGCGGCGCTGTGGCTCGTGCTGTGCTTCTTCACGGCCGCGGGCATCTGGCTGCTGCTGCGCGCGGAGTTCCTCGCGATCGCGCTCGTGCTGGTCTACGTCGGCGCGGTGATGGTGCTGTTCCTGTTCGTCGTGATGATGCTCGACGTCAACTTCGACAGCCTGCGCACGAACTTCCGCAGCTACATTCCCGGTGGGCGCCACCGTGGGGCTGCTGGTGCTGCTCGAGATGGCGCTGGTCGTCGTTCGGCAGCAGCGTCGGCGGGCGACGTCGCGCCGCCGACGCCGGCGGGCAGCAACACCGCGGCGCTCGGCCGGCTCATCTACGTCGACTACGTGTACCCGTTCGAGATCGCGGCGGTGCTGCTGCTGGTGGCGATCATCGCCGCGATCGCGCTGACGCACCGCAAGCGCCGCGAATCGAAGCACCAGGACCCGGGCGCGCAGGTGAAGGTGCGCCGGCAGGATCGCATCCGGCTGGTCGACCTGCCGGCGGAAAAGAAGGAAACGACCGGCGCCCGCGTGCCGGCCGGCCGTGGAACAAGAGCAACAACAGGGAGACTGACGTGTCACTGCTGACCGCGCCGACGCTGGCGCACTACCTCGTGCTGGGCGCGATCCTGTTCGCGATCAGCATGGCCGGCATCTTCCTCAACCGGAAGAACGTCATCATCATGCTGATGGCGATCGAGCTGATGCTGCTCGCCGTCAACCTCAACTTCATCGCGTTCTCGCGCTACCTGGGCGACATGAGCGGCCAGGTGTTCGTGTTCTTCATCCTGACCGTCGCCGCCGCCGAGTCGGCGATCGGCCTCGCGATCCTCGTGCTCCTGTTCCGCAACGCCGGCTCGATCGACGTCGAGGACCTCGGCCGGCTGAAGGGCTGAGGCATGACGATGCAGCAACTCTATCTCGTCGTGCCGATGGTGCCGCTCGCGGCGTCGATCGTGGTCGGCCTCTGGGGCGCAAGATGCCGCGCGCGGCGGCGCACTGGATCACGATCCTCGCGGTCGCGATCTCGTTCGTCGCGTCGATCGTCGTCTACCGCGACGTGCTGGCCGGCAACACGTTCAACGGCGACGTCTACGTCTGGGCCAACACCGGCGGCATCAAGATGGCCATCGGCTTCCTCATCGATCCGCTGACGGCGATGATGCTGCTCGTGGTGACGTTCGTGTCGCTGATGGTGCACGTCTACACGATCGGCTACATGGCGGACGACGACGGCTACGCGCGCTTCTTCTCGTACATCTGCCTGTTCACGTTCTCGATGCTCATGCTCGTCATGAGCAACAACTTCCTGCAGCTCTTCTTCGGCTGGGAGGCGGTGGGCCTCGTCTCGTACCTGCTGATCGGCTTCTGGTTCAAGCGGCCGACCGCGATCTACGCGAACCTGAAGGCGTTCCTCGCCAACCGCGTCGGCGACTTCGGCTTCATCCTCGGCATCGGCCTCGTGCTCGCGTACTTCGGCTCGATGGACTACGCGGACGTGTTCGCGAAGGCGCCCGAGCTCGCCAAGGCCACGATCAACCTGTGGGGCGCGGCCGAATGGTCGCTGATGACCGTCACCTGCATCTGCCTCTTCGTCGGCGCGATGGGCAAGAGCGCGCAGGTGCCGCTGCACGTGTGGCTGCCCGACTCGATGGAGGGCCCGACCCCGATCTCCGCGCTGATCCACGCCGCCACGATGGTGACCGCCGGCATCTTCATGGTCGCGCGGATGAGCCCGCTGTTCGAGTTCTCGGACACCGCGCTGTCGTTCGTCACCGTGATCGGCGCCACCGGCGCGCTGTTCCTCGGCATCCTCGGCATCGTGCCAGAACGACATCAAGCGGGTGGTCGCGTACTCGACGCTGTCGCAGCTCGGCTACATGACGGTGGCGCTGGGCGTGTCGGCGTATCCCGGCCGCGATCTTCCACCTGATGACGCACGCGTTCTTCAAGGCGCTGCTGTTCCTCGGCGCGGGCTCCGTGATCATCGCGATGCACCACGACCAGGACCTGCGCAACATGGGCGGCCTGAGCAAGTACATGCCCGTCACGTACTGGACGATGCTGGTCGGCGTCGCTGGCGCTGTGCGGCATCCCGCCGTTCGCGGGCTTCTTCTCCAAGGACGCGATCATCGAGGCGACGCACCTCTCCGAGATCCCGGGCCATGGCTACGCTTACTTCTGCGTGGTGGCCGGCGTGTTCGTCACCGCGTTCTACACGTTCCGGATGTTCTTCATGGCGTTCCACGGCGCGCCGCGCTATCGCCACGCGCATCGCGCACGACGCGTCACGCCGCGCGACGACCACGACCACCACGGCGGACCGCCGCAGCGAGAGCCCGTGGGTCGTCACCGTCCCGCTGATCCTGCTCGCGATTCCGTCGGTCTACACCGGCTGGGTCGTACATCGAGCCGATGCTCGTCGGCGGCTTCTTCGGCAACTCGATCGTGATCCGCCCGGAGCACCGACGCGCTGCGGGAGTTCAAGGACGAATGGCACGGCATCGGCGCGTTCGTCCAGCACGGCGTGCTGAGCGCTGCCGTTCTGGCTCGCGCTGGCGGGCATCGCCTCCGCGGCATACCTCTACCTCGTCAACACGGCGATGCCCGGCGCGCGATCGCGCAGGCGCTGGCGCCCGTCTACACCGTGCTGATCAACAACTATTACTTCGACCGCTTCAACGAGTGGTTCTTCGCGGGCGGCGCGCGCCGGATCGGCAACCTCTTCTCCAACGTCGGCGACGGCTGGATCATCGAGGGCGTCGTCAACGGCTCCGCACGCATGGTCGACTGGTGGGGCAGGGTGCTGCGGCAGATGCAGTCGGGCTACGTCTACCACTATGCGTTCACGATGATCATCGGCCTCTTCGCGCTTGCTGACGTGGTGGGTGATCCGGCCATGAGCACGCAAGGCCGCCTCAAGTGCGAATTGGGCCCGAAGCGCGAAGCGCGGAGGGTAGTCCAGTGACGCCCTACCTGTCGCTCTCGATCTGGGTGCCGATCGTCGCCGGCGTCGCGGTGCTCGTGCTCGGCGCGCGACCAGGACGCGATGAAGGCGCGCTGGACCGCGCTCGCCGGCGCGCTCGCCGGATTCCTCGTCACCATCCCGCTGTACACGCACTTCGACACGACGACGTCGGCGATGCAGTTCGTCGAGCGCGCGCGAGTGGATCCCGTACTTCGACATCTACTACCACCTCGGGGTCGACGGCATCTCGGTGCTGTTCGTCATCCTGAACAGCTTCACGACGCTGCTGGTGGTGTGGGCAGGCTGGGAGGCGATCCAGGTGCGCGTCGCGCAGTACATGGCCGCGTTCCTGATCATGTCGGGCCTCATCAACGGCGCGTTCGTCGCGCTCGACGCGATCCTGTTCTACGTGTTCTTCGAGGCGATGCTGATCCCGATGTACCTCATCATCGGCATCTGGGGCGGCGAGCGGCGCGTGTACGCGGCGATCAAGTTCTTCCTGTACACGCTGCTGGGCTCGCTGCTGATGCTGGTGGCGTTCATCTACCTCTACCAGAAGTCCGGCAGCTTCGCGCTGCAGGACTGGTTCGAGCTGCCGCTGTCGCTGGACACGCAGGTGCTCGATCTTCGTCGCGTTCTTCGCCGCGTTCGCGGTCAAGGTGCCGATGTGGCCGGTGCACACGTGGCTGCCCGATGCCCACCCCGAGGCGCCGACCGGCGGCTCCGTCGTGCTCGCCGCGATCACGCTCAAGATCGGCGCGTACGGCTTCGCGCGCTTCATCCTGCCGATCCTGCCGGACGCCAGCCGGTACCTGTCGGGCTTCATCATCGCGCTGTCGCTGATCGCCATCGTCTACATCGGCTTCGTCGCGCTGGTGCAGGCGGACATGAAGCGGCTGATCGCGTATTCGTCGATCTCGCACATGGGCTTCGTCACGCTCGGGCTTCTTCCTGTTCAGCGTGCAGGGCGCGCGAGGGCGCACTCGCGCAGATGATCTCGCACGGCTTCGTGTCGGCGGCGATGTTCCTCTGCGTCGGCGTGCTGTACGACCGCATGCACACGCACGCGATCGCGGACTTCGGCGGCGTGGCCAACACGATGCCGAAGTTCGCGGCGTTCGTGATGCTGTTCTCGATGGCCAACGCGGGCCTGCCGGCCACCTCCGGATTCGTCGGCGAGTTCCTGGTGATCCTGGCGGCGGTCAAGCTCAATTTCTGGATCGCGTTCCTGGCCGCCGTGTCGCTGATCCTCGGGCGCCGCGTACACGCTGTGGATGTACAAGCGCGTGATCTACGGCGAGGTGGCCAATGCCGCAGCGTGGCGGCGCTGTAGGACCTGATCGCGCCGCGAGTTCTGGCTGCTCGGCGTGCTCGCTGCCGCGGTGCTGATCATGGGCGTCTGGCCCAAGCCCTTCATCGACGTCATGCACGTGTCGGTCGTCGACCTGCTCGCCCACGTCGCGAAGAGCAAACTCTAAGGCGGGCGCAACCCCATGAACCTGAGCCTGCTCCCCGTCCTGCCCGAGATCGTCGTCCTCGTCGGCGCGTCGATCATCCTGCTCGTCGACCTGTTCCTGAAGGACGAGCAGCGCTACGTGAGCTACTGGCTCACGCAGTTCACGCTGCTGATCGCCGCGTGCGTCACCGTGCGCACCATCCCAGTCTCGATCGACGTCGCGCACACGATGCACAACCTGGTCGTGGTCGACCTGGTGGCCGACGTGCTGCGCTTCTTCAGCTTCGTCGCCGTGTCGCTGGTGCTCTTCTACTCGCGCAGCTACCTCACGCTGCGCGGCCTGTTCCGCGGCGAGACGTTCGTGCTGATCCTGTTCGCGCTGCTCGGCATGCAGGTTCTCATCACCGCGAACAGCTTCCTCACGCTGTACCTCGGCCTCGAGCTCATGTCGCTGTCGCTGTACGCGCTGGTCGCGATGCAGCGCGACGAGGAGGCGCCGGCCGAAGCCGCGATGAAGTACTTCGTGCTGGGCGCGCTGGCGTCGGGGTTCCTGCTCTACGGGATGTCGATGATCTACGGCGCCACCGGGTCGCTGGAGATCGACAAGGTGACGCGCGGCGGTGCTGGGCGACACCGAGAACAAGGTGCTGCTGACTCTTCGGCCTCGTGTTCGTGGTCTCGGCCATCGCGTTCAAGCTGGGCGCCGTGCCGTATCACATGTGGGTGCCCGACGTGTACCAGGGCGCGCCGACGCGCGATCACGCTGCTGATCGGCACCGCGCCCGAGTTCGCGGCGTTCGCGATGATGCTGCGCCTGCTGGGCGGCGCGCTGGTCGGCGCCGAGGTCGACTGGCAGGGCATGCTGGTCGTGCTGACCGTGCTGTCGGTCGCGCTCGGCCACATCGTCGCCATCGCGCAGACGAACCTGAAGCGCATGCTGGCCTACTCGACGATCGCCAACATGGGCTACGTGCTGATGGGCTTCCTGGCGGCGGACGTCACCGGCTATTCGGCGGCGATGTTCTACATGGTCGCCTACGTGCTCACGAGCCTCGCCTCCTTCGGCATGATCCTGCTGCTGTCGCGCAAGGGCTTCGAGGCCGACCAGCTCGCCGACCTCAAGGGCCTGAACGCGCGTTCACCGTGGTGGGCGTTCGTCATGCTGCTCGTCATGTTCTCGCTGGCCGGGCCTGCCGCCGACCATCGGCTTCTACGCGAAGCTGCTGGTGCTGCAGGCGGCGATCAAGGCGGGCTACGTGTGGCTGGCCGTGGTGGGCGTGATCGCCGCGCTGATCGGGGCGTTCTACTACCTGCGCATCGTCAAGCTCATGTACTTCGACGAGCCGTCCGACACGGTCGCCCATCGAGGCGCGCGGCGACACCCGCGTGCTGCTGTCGGCCAACGGCCTCGCGCTGCTGCTGTTCGGCATCCTGCCGCAGCCGCTGATGGGCCTGTGCGCGGTCGCGCTGGTGCAGTCGCAGTTCTACTGACGCCGCGCCGTGCCGCACCTTCCCGGTGCGGCGTCGCCGGTGCTACCATCCTTCGAACTCCCGGGTTGCCCGTCATGCGCGTCGGATTCTTCGTCACCTGTCTCGTCGACCTCATGCGGCCGTCGATCGGCTTCGCGGCGCTCAAGCTGCTCGAGGCGGGCGGCGCCGACGTCTACGTCCCGCCCGGCCAGACGTGCTGCGGCCAGCCCGCGTACAACTCCGGCGACCGCGCCGACGCCAAGTCGCGCTGGCGCGCAAGGTGGTCGACGAGTTCGAGCGCTGCGACTACCTCGTCGCGCCGTCGGGCTCGTGCAGCGGCATGATCCGGACGCACTATCCCGAGCTCTTCAAGGACGATCCCGCGATGCTCGCGCGCGTCGAGGCGCTGGCGCCGCGCGTCTACGAGCTCACGGACTTCCTCGTCAACGTGCTGAAGCTCGAGCGCGTGCCCGGCACGTTCACGGGCAAGGTCACCTACCACGACTCGCTGCGCCGGCCTGCGCGAGATGGGCGTCAAGGCGCAGCCGCGCGCGCTGCTGGCGAAGGTGCCGGGCGTCCGGTTGCAGGAGATGGCCGAGTCCGAGACGTGCTGCGGTTTCGGCGGGACGTTCTCGATCAAGTTCGGCGAGATCTCCGACGCGCCTCGCCGACAACAAGTGCCAGCACATCGCGAACGCCGGCGCCGATGCCGTCGTGCTCGGCGACCTGGGCTGCATGCTGAACATCGAAGGCCGGCTGCGGCGGCGCGGCGACACGAAGACGAAGGTCCTGCACGTCGCCGAAGTGCTGGCCGGAGAAGACCCGACGGCGGGCGGTTGAGATTCGGCTGGAGGAGCGCTGATGCAAGTCGCGTCGATGCATTTCAAGGAGCGCGCCACCGAGAAGATGGCGGACGCGCGTGCTGCAGAAGAACATGCGTCAAGATGCAGGGCAAGTTCGTCGCCAAGCGGCAGCGCGTCGATCGTCGAGCTCGACGACTTCGAGGGCACGCGCGACGCCGGCAAGGCCATCCGCCAGCGCGGCGCTCGACGACCTCGACGTGTGGCTCGAGAAGTTCGAGGAAACCGCCACCGCGCGCGGCGCGACGGTGCTGTACGCGCAGAATCCCGGCCGAGATCAACAAGCTGGTGCTCGACATCGCCGCGCGGCACGGCGTGCGCAAGATCATCAAGTCGAAGTCGATGGTGTCGGAGGAGTCCGCGCTCGACCACGCGATCGAGGGCGCGGGCATGACGGTGGTCGAGACGGATCTCGGCGAGTACATCCTGCAGATCAACGACTACGAGCCGCCGTCGCACATCATCGGACCGGCGCTGCACAAGACCAAGGAGGAGGTGGCCGAGCTCTTCCACAGGAAGCACGGCACGCCGAAGAAGGACGTCATCGAGGAGCTGTGCTTCGAGGCGCGCGGCGTGCTGCGCGAGCACTACCTGACTGCGGACATGGGCATCTCCGGCGGCAACTTCTTCGTCGCCGAGACGGGCTCCGTGGTGCTCGTCACCAACGAGGGCAACGCGACGCTCGCCACCACGCTGCCCAAGGTGCACATCGCGATCTCCGGCATGGAGAAGATCGTTCCCACGCTGGAGGACGTCGCCACGCTGATGCGCCTGCTGCCGCGGTCGGCGACCGGGCAGTCGATCTCGAACTACGTCGACATCCTGACCGGGCCGAAGGGGCAGGGCGAGTTCCACGGCGTCGACCACATGTACTTCATCATCGTCGACAGCGGGCGCTCGGAGGTGCTGGGCAGCGAGGTGCGCGAGGCGCTGCGCTGCATCCGCTGCGGCGCGTGCATGAACCATTGCCCGGTGTACCAGAACGTGGGCGGGCATTCGTACGGCTGGGTGTACCCGGGCCCGATCGGCTCGATCCTCACGCCGATGTACGTCGGCCTCGAGAACGCGCTCGACCTGCCGCAGGCCTCGACCATGTGCAACCAGTGCGGCGTCGTGTGCCCCGTGCGCATCCCGCTGCCGGACCTGCAGCGCAAGCTGCGCGAGCGCGAGTTCGCCGAGGACATGCGGCCGTGGGCGGAGCGCATGGCGCTGCGGCTGTGGGCGTGGGTCGCGCGGCGGCCGAAGCTGTACGCGCTGGGCCAGCGGCGTCGGCGTGCGCTACCTGCGCAATCGCTGGCGGCGCCGACGGCATGATCCAGCAAGCTGCCGCTGGCCGGCAGCGGCTGGACGCTCGGCCGCGACATGCGCGCGCCGCCGGGCCGCACGTTCCGCGAGCTGTACGCGCAAGCGACAAGCGTCGAAGGGAGTCGTGCATGAATGCACCGCACGCGCCGGCAACCTCGCGCTGCCGCGCCTGTCGCGCCGCGCGGAATCGCTCGGCACCGAGAACGCCTTCGTCGTGCTGGCCGAGGTCAACGCGCTGCTCCGCGAAGGCAAGGACATCATCTCGTTCTGCATCGGGCAGCCGGATTTCCCGACGCCCGACCACGTGCAGGACGCGGCGATCGAGGCGATCCGCGTCGGGCAAGCACGGCTACACGCCGAGCGCGGGCATCGACGAGCTGCGCGCCGCCGCGGCGCAGGACCTGGGCGGCCGCCGCGGCCTGCGCGATCCGCCCGGACGACGTCGTGATCGGCGCGGGCGCCAAGCCCTTCATCGCGTACACGATCGCGTCGGTCACCGACTACGGCGTCGGCGACGAGGTCATCTATCCCGGTGCCGGGCTTCCCGATCTACGAATCGCAGATCGCCGCCAACGGCGCGGTACCGGTGCCGATCTTCCTGCGCGAGTCGCGCAACTTCGCGTTCGATCCCGCGGAGCTCGAAGCGAAGATCACGCCCAAGACGCGACTGCTGATCCTCAACACGCCGCAGAACCCGACCGGCGGCATCCTGGCGCGCGCAGGACCTGGACGCCATCGCCGAGATCCTGCGCCGGCATCCGCAGGTGTGGGTGTTCGCCGACGAGATCTACTCGCGCCTCGTGTACGACGGCCGCTTCGACACGCTCGCCACGCGCCCGGGCATGCTGGAGCGCACGATCATCAGCGACGGCGCGTCCAAGACCTGGGCGATGACCGGCTGGCGCATCGGCTACGTCGCGAACCGCACGCTCGCGCCCGTGTTCACGCGCTGGATCACCAACACCGAGTCGTGCGCATCGCAGATCTCGCAGTGGGCCGCGGTGGCCGCGATCACCGGGCCCGCAGGATGCCGCCGAGCACATGCGCGCGCGCTTCCTCGAGCGGCGCGACCTCATCGTGAGGCTGCTGAACGACATTCCCGGCATCGCGTGCGCCACGCCGGGCGGCGCGTTCTACGCGTGGCCCAACGTCACCGAGGCATGCAAGCTCACGGGCTGCGCCGACTCGGAAGTGTTCCGCAAGCGCCTGCTGCACGAGGCCGGCATCGCGGTGCTCGCCGACATCCACTTCGGGCGCCGCGTGCCCGGCGACGGCCAGCACATCCGCTTCTCGTATGCGGCGTCCAACGACGCGATCGAGCGCGGCGTGGGGCGGCTCGCCGAGTTCGTGCGCAAGAACCGCCGGTGACGCGATGACCACCTCCATCGACGACAACAAGGCATCGCGCGACGCGATCCTCGCACGGGTGCGCAAGGCGCTCGGCAAGTCCGGCCCGGACGCCAAGGGACGCGCGGACGCCGACGCCTACATCGCCGCGCACCGCGAAGGCCCGCGGCCGGCGATGCCCGCCGATCTCGTCGCGCGCTTCCTGACCCGTGCCACCGACATGGCCAGCACGGTCGAGCGCATCGCGTCGCTGGACGACATTCCCGCGGCCGTTGTGCGCTATCTCGACGCCCTCGACCTGCCGCCGATGCTCGCGGCGCAGAAGTCGCACAACGGCGTGTGCTGGCCCGAGTTGGCGTCGCTCGACTGGGCCGGCGCGGGACTGCAGATCGAGGCGCGACCGACCGTGGGTCACGATCGCCTCGGCATCACCGGGTGCTTCTGCGCGATCGCCGAGACGGGCACGCTCGTCTTCCTCACGGGAGAGGACACACCGACCGCCACGACGCTGCTGCCGGACACGCACGTCGCCGTCGTGCGCGCCGACCGCATGGTGTCCGGCATGGAGGAGGCGTTCGCGCTCGTGCGCAACGAGCGCGAGGGCGATGCCGCGCGCGATCAACATGATCTCGGGGCCTTCGCGCACCGGCGACATCGAGCAGACTATCGTGCTCGGCGCGCACGGGCCGTATCGGGTGCACATCCTGCTTGTGGGTTGAGCGCGTCCGGACTTACAGCGTAAGGTACGTCACCAGCGCCAGCAGCGGCACCATCAGCATCGCCGCGTACAGGAAGTAGCCGAAGAAGCTCGGCATCGGCACGCCGCGGTCCTCCGCGATCGCCTTGATCATGAAATTGGGCGCGTTGCCCACGTAGGTCAGGGCCCCGAAGTACACGGCGCCCATCGAGAGCGCCATCAGCGTGGGCGCAAGCGGGCCCATCAGCGTCTGCGAGTCGCCGCCTGCGAGGTTGAAGAACACGAGGTAGGTCGGTGCGTTGTCGAGAAACGCCGACAGGACGCCCGTCGTCCAGAACACCAGCGTGTTGTCGAGCTTGCCGCCGGGCGCGACGAATGCGCCCACCGCCGCGAACGCGCCGGCACGTCCGGCCGCGAGCATCGCGAGCGCGGGGATGATCGTGATGAAGATGCCCGCGAAGATCTTCGCGACCTCGACGATCGGCTCCCAGTGGAACGCGTTGTGCTCGCGCACGTCCTTTGGCGTGATGGCGAGCGATACGAGCGCGAGCGCGATCAGCAGCACGTCGCGGAGCAGCGCCGGCAGCGCGAGCGGCGTGCCGAAGACGTCGAATTCGACGCCTGGCTTCCACATGCCCGACATCAGCACGGCGCCGACGACGCCCGCCAGCAGCACGAAGTTGCGCCCGCCCTCGATCCAGATCGGTCCCCGCGCAATCGCCGGCGATATGGCCGGCGGATCGTGCCGCGCAAACCACAGGTCGAGCAGGAAGAACACCGCGAGCAGGGCGCCGCAGATGACGAGCGTCGGCAGCACCAGCGCCTTCGTCGTCCAGAAGAAATCGACGCCCTTCAGGTAGCCGATGAAGAGCGGCGGATCCCCCAGCGGGGAGAGGGCGCCCCCGACGTTGCCGACCAGCAGGATGAAGAAGACCACCGCGTGCACGCGATGCGTGCGCGTCTCGTTCCCCGCGAGAAGCGGGCGCACCAGCAGCATCGACGCGCCGGTGGTGCCCATCACGCTCGCCAGCGTCGTGCCCAGCGCCAGGAGCGCGGTGTTGCGCAGCGGCGTGCCCGCGACGGGCCCGTGCACGCAGATGCCGCCCGCGATGGTGTACAGCGCGAACAGGATCGCGACGAACGGGACGTATTCGAGGAGGCCCGCGTGCACCACCTGGTGCCACGCTTCGCCGACCCCGAACGTCCACGCCAGCGGGACCAGCAGCGCGAAGGACCAGGCCGCCGCGAACTTGCCGTAGTGGTGGTGCCAGAACCTCTGCGCGACGAGCGGGACCAGCGCGATCGAGAGCAGGAGGCCGGCGAAGGGGACAGCCCAGACCAGGTTCAGCAGGGCGCCGTCGAAGACCTGATTCGTCGTTGCAGCAGCGCCCGCCGGACCAGCGGATCCGCATTGCAGGGCACAGAACGAAACCACTCGAAGCGTGCGCCGCGCCAGCATGCTCCGATGATAGCTGTCACCCCATCCGGATAGGGCGCGATCTGCAATTTGCCGGATGGGCCGTCCTTTCCGATCCAGACCGCACCTGCATCGCCCCGCCGAAGGCCTCGTTCAGACCAGCGGCGGCTGCAGATTCTCGGTCGCGAACGCGCGCTGCACGGCCGGTCGGGCGAGCACCCGCCGCAGATAGGGCCCCAGGTGCGGCAGGCTTCGCGCGGGACGCGCGAAGCCGCGTGTCCAGCGGCACAACATCAACGTGTAGGGATCCACGGCGCTGAACTCCGGGCCGAGGAGCCAATCCGCCCCATGCGATGCGAGTTGCGCGTCCAGCTGGGCGAGCATGCCGCCTACATGCGCCTCGGCGTGGCTCCTCACCTGAGCCGCTGCAGCCGTGTCGCCTTCGTTCACCATGCGTTCAGCGTAGAAATAGTGCAGCAGCATCGCCTGCAGCGTGGTGGCGCTCCAGACGAGCCATTTGTAGAAGTGCGCGCGCGCGTCCGTTTGCAGCGGCGGGGCGAGCCGCGCCTGCGGATGCGTATCGGCCAGGTGCAGGCAGATGGCCGCCGTTTCGTACAGGACCAAGTCGCCGTCGATCAGCACGGGAATGAGTCCGTTCGGATTGAGCTTCAGGTACCGGGCCGACTTGTGTGCCGCGTTTGCGCGGTCGACCAGCAGCAGCTCGAACGGAACGCCGAGTTCCTCGAGCAGCATGTGGGGCGTCAGGCTCGCATTGCCGGGGTGGTAATAGAGCGTGATCATCATCATCATCCCGATGGTCGTCGAGAACAGCGAAGGTCGACCACGAACGCCGATGCGATCACGCAGCGTCGTCGAATCCGAGCCGGAACGCCTCCTCGCTGCGCAGCGCGGCACCCTCCGCGCGCAATCGCGCAAGCTCGGGCGGTGCCAGCGCCGCGTCCAGGAACCCACCGAGACGCTTGCGCACGAGCGCCGCAACCGGACGGATGACCTCGCCCAAACGCGCCAGGACGGCTCAAGGCTCGGCACCGGGTGCCATCATCAAAGTCTAGCTCCGACCGGGAACCGGGGCGAGTCACTTGCAGCGGTAGCTTTGAGGGGCAGGCCGTCCGGCGAGCACGGATTGGCGCCCCTTGCTCGGAGCATGCCCACCCGCCAAAGGCTTCAGCTGGCATCGGGCACGGAATAGATGCCGGGCGTCGACCCGGCGATGTCCACGGCACCGACGGTCTTGCGATAGAACTCGGCCGGCCCAACCCCACCGATGATCGAATACGCATAGCCGGCCGTGCGCTGCGCATGCAGCGCCGACAGCAGCAGCGCCCGCCCGATCCCCTGTCCGCGCGACGATGCCTCCACCCCCTCCGGCCCGAAGAAGTTGCGGCAGGTCACGTCGTGACACGCGAAGCCGAGCACCGCACCCTGGCGCAGGGCTACGAAGCACCGTACCGGCACCTGCGCGAACGCCGACTCGACTTCCGCCAGAGAACCCGGAAAGTGCGTGCGGACCCAATCGAGCACCGCCGTCTTCTCCGGCGCAATCGCGCGCCGCACCGCCACGCCGCTCCGCGCACAAGCGTCGATCGCCGCTTCGAGCGGCGGCAGCGCGTACAGCCGCACCAGCATGTCGTGCATCACCCTGCGCTCGGATTGAACGGGGAGACGACCGGTCAGCGCGGCACGGAATAGTTCGCCGGGACGTACACGTACCCGGCACGCTCAGGCCGGATGTGCCCGATCCCGGGGAAGGGAAGGTGTGCCGCGGCGAGCCAGAATCTTTCCTTGGCGGCCTTCGCGTACATCTTCCTGCGCTGCGCCGCGGCCTGCCTGGAATCGGTGTCGAACGACAACGTCACCGAGGGCTCCGGGAACTGCACGGACGCGACGTGCATCAGGTCGCCGATCATGGCCATCTTCTGGCCCTTGCTCTCCACCATGTATGCGGTGTGGCCCTTGGTGTGGCCGTACGTCGGCAGCGCGGTGATGCCGGGCACGAGCTCGCCCGCGCCGTCGAACGGCTTGAACTTGCCGGCAGCGCTCAGGATGCCGAACGTCTTCATTGCGCCGGTGAAAGCGTCCTTGCTGTCCTGGGGCGCGCTGTCCATCACCGCCTGCGAGAGCCAGAAGTCGGCGTCGCGCTTGTCCGCGCGCACGATCGCGTTGGGAAACGACGGCGCGTCGCCGGTCACGAGTCCGCCGATGTGGTCGCCGTGCATGTGCGTGATGTAGATCTCGTCGACCTGCTCGGGCTGGTACCCGGCGGCCTTCAGGTTCTGCACGAGGAAGCCCAGCGTGGGACCGAACAGCGATGCCCGCACCGGCGTCGATCAGCACCAGCTTGCTGCCCGTGTTGACAAGGTACGCGTTGACCGACGTCTCGACCGGATCGGCGACGAATGACCGCTTCAGCAGCGCGTCGACGGTCGTCGGCGTGATGTTGGTGAGGAGCTTCTTCGACGCGCAGCGCGAGTCCCGTCCGATAGCGCGACGATCTCGAAGTCGCCGAGCATCATTCGGTAGTAGCCCGGCGCCTGGCCCTTGCCGATGATCGGCGCGGCCGCGTGCCGTGCGTCGCGTAGAAGATGCCGGCGGCCAAGCACGACGAGCGCGCTCACGAGTCTTCCTGATGCCGTCCATGTGCGCAATCCCATTGCCGATGCCGTGGATGCCGTGGCCTCACTCCGGCCTTGATGTTACGGGCGGATCAGCGTCGCCCATTGGTCGGACTCGCTCGCGAGCCAGCGACGCGAACTGCTCCGGCGACTGTTCGACGCGGTCGATGCCCATCGCTCGTCCAGCGTTCTGCGTCTCCGGCGACTTGATGATCGCATTGACCTCGGCGTTGAGCCTGTCGACGATGTCGCGCGGCGTGCCCGCCGGGGCGAACAGCCCCTGGCCCGCGATCGACTCGAAGCCGACGAGCCCGGCCTCGGCCACGGTCGGCACCTGCGGCAGCAGCGGATTGCGCTTGGCCGAGGTTACGGCAAGCGCCTTGACCTTGCCGGTGTCGATGCAGCGGCTTCGACGCGGCGCCGCTCGCGAGCGTGAGGTCGACCTGCCCGCCGACGAGGTCGTTGATCGCAGGTCCGGTGCCCTTGTACGGGATGTGCACGATCTTCGTGCCCGCGGCCGCGTTGAAGCGCTCGAGCGTCAGGTGATTCGACGAGCCGCTGCCGGGCGAAGCCATGTTGAGCTTGCCGGGCGTCGCCTGGTCGGCGGCGATCACCTCGGTGAGCGAGTTGAAGCGCGAGTTGGCCGGAGCGATGAGGATCAGTCCGAACGTCGCGATGTTGGCGACCGGAATCAGGTCCTTCACCTGGTAGGGCAGGTTGGGATACAGCGACGGAAACGTCATCACCACCGAGACGTCGGCCAGCAGCAGCGTGTAGCCGTCGGGAGGCGACTTCGCGACGAGATCGGCGCCGATCGTGCCGCCTGCGCCCGGCTTGTTTTCGACGACCACGGGTTGCTTCAGGCGCTCGCCCAAATCCTTCGCGATGATGCGCGCGAGAATGTCGGAGGCGCCGCCGGGCCCGAACGGCACGATGATACGGATCGGATGGCGGGATATGCGGCCTGGGCCGCCACGCCGGGGGATAGCGCGCCGCCCATGAGCACGGCGGCAAGCTGCGGTGATCACGCGGCGGCGCGGCAGGCACGTCGACGAACGACGAATGGGCGTCATCGAGTTCCTCCTGGCTGCGTGATGCGATTCGCACTGTGGCCGTGCGTGAGTTGCGCATAGTAACCTCGGGAACGGCGCCCGGTAGAGGGCCGCCCGCAATGACCAAAGGACATGACCGACATGATGCGAGGCAATCCCGATGCGCGCCGGCGTTGCGCGCGGCGAGCTGCAGCTCGGCACCTGGATCAACATGATCCGCAACCCGGCGATCCTGCCGCTGCTCAAGGCCGCGGGCCTCGATTTCGCGCGCGTCGACATGGAGCATTCTTCGCCCTCGATGGAGACCATTGCCGACATGGCGCTCGTTGCGCGCGCGATCGACTTCCCGATCGCCGTGCGGCCGCCCAGGGCCGAATCGCGAGTGGATCACGCGCCTGCTCGACGCCGGCGTGTGGAACCTGCATTGCCCGCAGGTCGAGAACGCCGAGCACGCGCGCGAGATCGTCGCGGCGTCGCGCTACGCGCCGCAGGGCCTGCGCGGCAACGGCGGGCTGGGGCCTGCCACCGACTTCGTGACCGACGGGTACCGTCGCCGAGCGCCGCGCGTTCGCCAATCGCGAGGTGTTCGTTACCGTGATGTTCGAGACCGACGCGGCCTTCGAGCATCTCGACGCAGATCGCCGCGATGGACGGCATCGACGCGCTCACGCTCGGTCCGGCCGACCTCGCGCAGGACATGGGCGTGTTCGGCACGCCCGACCAGGCGCGCGCACTCGACGAGAAGCGCGACCTGATCCTCGCCGCCGCGAAGAAGCACGGCAAGACGTGCTCGATGCTCGTGAGCAGCGCCGAGCAGGCGAAGCAGTGGAAGGAGGCGGGCGCGCTGCTGCTCGTCTACCTGAGCGACGTCGAGATGCTGCAGCAGGGCTTCGCCAGGGCGATGGCCGGCGATCCGCGGCGGCTAGCGTCGCGTGGCCGTCACTGTCCGAGCGGCATGCCGTTGACGCGGGTCACGCCGGCGCGATCGATCAGCGCCAGCGCGCATGTCGAATGCGCCGGGCTGTCGGGCGTCACCACCACGTTGGTCCGCAGGTTGCCGTCGACCAGCTGCATGTTCTGGAAGCGCACCGTGCTGCCGCTGCGCACGGCGACCACGACCATCTGCCGCCCGAAGTCCACGGCGGGCATCTCGCCCTTGACCTGGCAGAGCGTCCACACGACCTGCAGCGCGTCGGCGGAGACCACCGACGATTGCAGCGGCGGCTGGACGCCGAGCGGCACGCGGCCGGTCCACCGCTGGACGACCTTGACCGGCGTCACCACCGCCAGCGCGGGGCCGGCGCTGGCGCCAAGGACGATCGCCGCCAGCAGGCTTATGCGGGCATGGGTCTTCATGCCCGCATTCTAGCGTGCGGCGTCGCTAGGCGTTCTCGGAGTCGAGCTCGCGCACCATGTCGTAGCGCACGATGCCGTCGGGAAACCCACGCAACTCGTGCGCGACGCGATACCCGAGCGCCGCGTACAGGCGCGGTGCCTGGAAGCTGAAGGTGGTGAGATAGAACGTGCGGCAGCCGCGCTCCTGTGCACGGGCCTCGAACATCCGCACGAGTCGCGCGCCCACGCCCCGCTTGCGTTGCGCCGGCGCCACCCACAACTGCTGCAGCTCGCCGCACGAGCCCCATGTGCGCCCGACTGCACCTCCGACAACCGTGCCGGATTCGTCGCGTGCGAAGCAGCACAGCCGCTCGACGTCGCGCAGCGGTGCGGCGTCGTCGTTGGCCGCGCCGAGGGCTGCGTCGACGACCCGCACATCGTCCGCCGGCGCGTCGTCGTGGGTCTCGAACGTCAGCGCCATGGCGACCTCACGGCATGCCGGCGCCGTCGGTGAGGCGCACCGGAATGCCCGTCGGATCGAAGCCTTCGAGGCAGAATACGTTGACGCCGTAGTGATCCG
This sequence comes from uncultured beta proteobacterium, assembly GCA_963725735.1. GTDB lineage: Bacteria > Pseudomonadota > Gammaproteobacteria > Burkholderiales > Casimicrobiaceae > VBCG01. The sequence continues at coordinate 492,804 of CAVRZM010000008.1, forward strand.
GCGCCGCGCGCTTGCGATGGAACGGGTAGATTCCGCACGTGCCGCAGAAGTAGTGCTTTGCCGTCATCGTGTGGAACTGGTAGAGGCGCAGCGCGTCCTCCCCGCGCAGCAGCCGGAACCGGCTCTCGTGCACCTTGACCATCAGCGCATTCTTGCGTCGGCAGATCGAGCAGTCGCACGTCGTGAGCTCCGGAAAGTCGGTCTCGATCTCGAACGCCACCGCACCGCAGTGACACGCGCCGCGCCACGTCTGCAAGGGTCGCGCCATCGTCAGCGCGTCCGGTTCGCTTCGATCATCGCCGCCCGCTTCTTCAGGCGCGCATCCGGCATCAGGCACGCAGCGGCAACACAGCACTCTGGCAACGCGACGCAGCACATCCCGCTCGTTTCGGTCAAACGCCCGCGACCGGCTCCCACCGCCCTGACGTCTCCGAGCGAAAGAGGGCGTCGATGACGTGCATGTTGGCGATGGCATCGTCCACGCCGTAGGGCAGCGGCATCTCCCCGCGCACGACGCGCGAGAACGCCTCGCCCTGCAGCTGGTATTGGTCGCACGGCGGCAGCACCTCGGTGACGATGCCGGTGCCTTCCAGCGACGAGCAGTCGTCGACCAGCAGCCGCGTCGCGGCGCCCTGCGGCGCATTGACGGGGATGGGAATCTCGATGCGGCCCTTGCTGCCGCACAGTTGCAGGCGCTGGTGCGGGGCGATCTGCGTGGAGACCGTGAAGTCGAGCCGGCGTCCGTCGCCGAAATCGACCAGTCCGCTGGTCAGGCGGTCGGTGCGGAAGCCGGGATCGCGGTCCACCAGCGCGATCGCGCGCGAGGGTTCCGTGCCGAAGAAGATAGCGCCCCGCGGCGACCGCGTAGCACCCGATGTCGTACAGCCCGCCACCGCCGATGTCGGCGCGATTGCGCACGTTGGCGGGGTCGAGGTTGTTGTAGCCGAAGAACATCTGCACGGCGCGCAGCAGTCCGACGCGGCCGTGGCGCACGAGTTCCCGCGCACGCTGCCACTGGGGATGGAAGCGCACCATGAACGCCTCCGCGATGTGCACCTTCTGCGCGGCCTCGCGCAACAGCATGGCTTCGGCGGCCGTCAGCGCGATCGGCTTCTCGCACAGCACGTGCTTGCCCGCGGCCGCCGCCTCCAGCGTCACGGGCACGTGCAGGTGATTGGGCAGCGGATTGTAGATCGCCTCGATCGCGCGATCGGCGAAAAGCTCGGCGTAGGAACCGTACGCCACGGGAATGCCGAGCGCATCGGCCGTCTTGCGCGCGAGGGCCGGGTCGCGCGACGCGATCGCGCGAATCTCCAGCATTCCGCTCTTCAGCATGCCGGGCAGGACGCGGTCCCGCCCGATCTTCGCGGTGCTGACGACGCCCCAGACCACCTTCCTCATGCCTGCTCCCGCGTGCGCGACATCCGGGCGCCGATAGTACCGCAGGCCGTTGCGGCCGCGGACGGCGCGCCGCTAGCTGCGACGCTTGGCCGGCAGGTACTTGTTCGCGCAGGCGATGACCTGTGCCCGGGTCGGGAATTCGAGGCACACGCGCGGATCGACCTTCGACGGCGCCGGGTAGTCCGTCACCGCCCGCGGCTCGACGACCTTGTACGCGACGGGCCTGGCGGCCGCGTCCGGCGGCGCGGCGGGCGCGGGTTGCGGCGCTTGCGCCTGCGCGGACAGCACCCAGGCGGCGGACGACAGCACGATGGCGATGCGCTTCATGAGCTTCCCCTTGCGACGAGCGACGGCGTGAACGCAGCGTGAGAGTGTGCGCGAAGCGGCCGCGATTTCCAAGCGCCTACCGCTCGGCGGCGACGAGGCGCACGCCCAGGTAGACGAACAGACCGCCCATGATGCGCAACAGCCACCGGTGCGCCGCGGGAAAGCGGATGAACATGCGTCCCGCCGAGGCGCCCGCCACCGCGAGGATCAGCACCCAGACCGTGCCGGTGGTCACGAACGTGAGGCCGAGGGCGAGAAACGCCGCGACCTTGGCCTCGCTGTCGGGCGCGATGAATTGCGGCAGGAACGCGAGAAAGAACAGCGCCACCTTGGGGTTGAGCACGTTGGTCACGAGTCCTTGCCGAAACGCGGGCCACGCGCCCGACGTACGCGTGCCGTCGAGCGCGACCCGCGGCGCGCGCGAATCGAGCAGCGCGCGCACGCCGAGGTAGACGAGATACGCGGCGCCCGCGAGCTTGATCGCGAGGAAGGCGGTGGCGGAGGTGGCGATGATCGCGGACAGTCCGAGCGCGGCGGCCAGCGTGTGCACGACCGTGCCCGCGCTCACGCCCAGCGCCGAGGCGACGCCGATGCGCCTTCCCTGGCCCATGCTGCGGCCGAGAATGTACATCGTGTCCTGGCCGGGTGCCACGTTCAGCAGCACGCACGCGGCGATGAACAGGCTGTAATCGTGGATGCCGAACATGGTCGCGCGCGCGGCGCTAGCGCTGGTTTGCCTGCGCGTCGAGCGCCACCACCTGCTGGAGCAGGGCGGTCGCGCGCTGGATGAGCGGGCCCGCCAGGCCGTCGCCCGCGAGCGCGCTCGCCGGACCCTCGCCGAAGTACAGCCCATCCGAGACCAGGAAGCTCAGGCGGATATGGTCGGTGACCGGCGGCGGCAGCCGCGGCTTGTCCCACGGCCCGATGCGCGAGACGATCGTCTCCGCCGCGTCCAACACCTCCTGCACGTGCGGCTGCAGCGCGGGCAGCGGGCCTTCGAACAGGGACATGTGTCCGTCGTGATGGAGGTAGCGGACGCTGCCGTCGGTGTAGGCGGCAAGCGCGTCGAGCCCTTCGTCCAGCGCGACTTCCACGACGACGCCGAGCAGCACCTTGGCCGGCACCGCTTCGCCGCGCGTGCGCAGCCACTGGAAGGCGAGCGTCCGCACGCGGCTGTCCTGTCGTCCGTCTTCTGCCAGTTGCCGCACGTCGCGCGCGATCGCGCCGGCGCCGAGCAGCGTGGCCTGCCATGCCGCCGGCGTGCTGCCCGCGGCGGGTGCGAACGCCTGCGGGTCATCGGCGAACAGCAGGTGATAGATGTCGTTCGCGGCGGAGCCGCGATACGGCGTGTGGCGCACCGTAGCGAGATCCCTCATCGAGGTCATTTGCGCGATACGACCCGGACCGTCAGCTCCAGGTGGTCGCGAAAACCCATTCGCTGATAGAGCGCGTGCGCGTGCTCGTTGTCGCGCATTACGTGCAGGAACGGCGTCTCGCCGCGCTGCATCTGGCGACGGATGAGCTTGCGCATCAGGCGACGGGCGTAGCCGCGCCCCTGATGATCCGGATGCGTGCACACGCCGCTGATCTCATGCAGCGTACCGGCGTGAAAACGCTCCCCCGCCATCGCGACGAGGCGGCCGCCCTCGAAGCAGCCGAAGTATTCGCCGAGCTCGATGGTCCTCGGGCCGAACGGACCGGGGCGCAACTGCGTGGCGAGCGCCAGCGCCTGCTCGGCGTGCGGCGGACCGAGCGGCACCGCCTCGGGCGCCTCGTCCGCGACCGGCTGCGGTCCCTCCCACACCATGCTGAACATGGTGGTGTCGGCGTCGAGGCGCCAACCCGCCGGTACCGGTCCCGACCATCCGCCGCAATAGAAATGCGCGTCGCGCTCGCAGAACGGTGCGATCGCCGCGAAATCGGGGTTCTCCGCCTCCACGAACCCCAGGATGGGCGAGAAGCCCGGCGCGTACCGGCGCGCGGTCGCGGTGCCGGTCGCGTGCCTCGCGTGCGGGCCGCTGAGGGTGTGCCAGACGATGTTGGACAGAAGGTGCGTCACGTGGGTCAGGGACTTGGCCTCGGGCCCGCCATGATAGGCGAAGGCAGCGTCGGAAAGACGAAGGCCGCAACGAGCGTCGCGGCCTTCGATTCGCAGGGCAGGAGCGCCCGCGCTAGTCGCCGAATTCCTCGATGATCGCCTGCACCTTCGCCCGGTCGGCGAGGAACGCGTCCACGCAGGCCGGATCGAAATGCTTGCCGCGCTGGCTCTTGAGGAAGTCGATGCCCTCGTCCATCGCCCACGCGTGCTTGTAGGGCCGCTCGCTCACCAGCGCGTCGAACACGTCGGCCACCGCGACCACGCGCGCCACGAGCGGGATGTCGTCGCCGTGCAGGCCGTTGGGGTAGCCGGAGCCGTCGTACTTCTCGTGGTGGCCGAGCGCGATGATGGCGCCCATCGACAGGTACTTCGACGGGCTGCCCTTCAGGATGTCGTAGCCGATGCGCGGGTGCGTCTTCATCACGTCGACTTCCGCATCCGACAGCGGCCCGTTCTTGAGCAGCACGGAATCCGGGATGCCGATCTTGCCGATGTCGTGCATCGGCGCCGCCACCTCCAGCACGTGCACCGTCTCGGCGCCGAGGCCGAGGTGCGCGCCGATCAGCGCCGAATACTTCGCCATGCGCATGAGGTGATTGCCGGTGGTCTTGTCGCGGAACTCGCCGGCCTTCGCGAGCTTGGCCAGCGTCTCGAGCTCGCGCTCGTGGATCTCGGACACCGACTTGTCGACCTGGTACTGCAGCACGCGCGCCTGGTCGGACAGCACGATCTTGTGCCGCCGCAGCTCGAGCAGGTTGGCGCAGCGCGCGCGAGTCTCGTGCTCGTCGAGCGGCTTGATCAGGAAGTCGGTGGCACCTGCCTCGAGCGCGTCGTACCGGATCTTGCGGTCGTCGACGACGGTGATCACGACGATCGGCACGTCGACGCAATGGGGCAGGGCGCGAATCTGCTTCACGAGCTCGATGCCGTCGAACTCGGGCAGCTTGTAGTCGGTGAGGACGATGTCGACGCGATTGTTGCGCGCGAATTCGAGCGCGCGCGAGGGCGTGTCGAAGAGCTCGAGGTTCAGCTTGCCGTCGATCTGGCGAACGATCTCCGCGAGCAGCAGGCGGCTCGAAAAGAGGTCGTCGACGATCAGGACCGTGTTGCGCTGTGCCCGCGCAAACGCCAGTTCCGAGACGACTCCGGAGCCGGGCGTGGCTTGACGGAGTTGTACGCTCATTGCTGCTCCCCACTCTTGCGGCTCACGCCGCTGCGTCGCCCCTCACGGAGGCGCCCACCTCACAACGGGCCGAACCGACGTCGCTGACGAATCTCCACCTTGCGCAATTCATGGCGACACGAGTCGACACTGCAGCAAGAAGAATGCCATCGCGGACCGCGGACGGCGCTGCAACCTCTTGAATCCTGGCGAAAACGCGTTTCTCCGCCGGAGCATTCGGGATGGCGTTCCCGGGGCCTGCCGGAATTCGTACTACGTCACCCCTGGTGCAGCAACGGCGCCGCATTGCGCCACCGGACGGCGCAACGGTCCAACATTGTATCGCACAAGTCGCCCCGTGATTTACCCGGTTCGCGAAGTATCGTATGCAAGCGCTTGACTTGTCTATGGCCTAGTCGATGGGTATGCGCGCACCGCAATGCGAGGCGTCGCATTCGGCCCACCGAACGACCCTGACGATCAATGCGCAGCGGGGGACGACGGGACGGGAATGGAGACGTCGATGCGCGTGCCCCGGCCGGGCGCGCTTTCGATCCGCAGGTCGGCCGCGACGAGATGGGCGTGCTCGCGCAGCCCCACGATGCCGAAGGACGTCGTCTTGCGCGGTTGCGACGGATCGAAGCCGCGGCCGTTGTCGCGCACCGTGAGCTTCACGCGCCCGTCCGCGTGCTCGAGCGCCACCGTCACCTCGGTCGCCTGCGCGTGCTTGGCGACGTTGGCGAGCGACTCCTGCATCATCCGGAACACGGCGGTCGAATACGGATCCTCGATGTCGATGTGCGCAGGCGTGATCGTGATCTCGCAGGCGATGGCGTGCCGCTCCTTGAACTTCTCGACCAGCCACTGCGCCGCCGCGACGAGCCCGAGGTCGTCGAGCACGAGGGGACGCAGGTCCGCGGCGATGCGGCGCGTCGCGGCCACGCTTCCCGCGAGCAGCGTCTGCATCGATGCGAGCTTGGCGAGCGCCGCGGCGTCCTCGCTCGTCCGTCCCTTGAGCCAGTTGAGGTCCATGCCGAGCATCGCGAGCGACTGCGCAAGCTCGTCGTGCAGCTCGCGCGCGATGCGCTGCTTCTCCTGCTCCCGGGCGGTGGCGCTGACCTGGGCGATCTCGTGCAGCTCGTCCTTGGAGCGGCGCAGCGCCGCCTCCGCTTCCATGCGATCGGAGACATCGCGCAGGATGATCGTGAAGTACTTGCGGCCGCCGAGCGCCACCTGCGAGATCGAGGCGTCGATCGGAAATTCCTGGCCGTTGCGCCGCAGGCCCGTGACGATCCGCGCGCGCGCCATGCGGCGCGAGCGCACGCCGACTTGGCCGAACTGCCGGATGTGCTCCGCGTGCGCGACACGGAAGCGGTCCGGCAGGAACCGGGATAGCGGCGCGCCGAGCGCTTCGGCTTGCGGGCACTCGAACAGCTTTTCCGCCGACGAGTTGAAGAGGACGACGCATTGCTCGTCGTCGACCGTGATGATCGCATCCATGGCCGAGTCGATGATGCCGTCCAGCCGCGCGTGCGCCTCGAGGGCATCGACCTCGGCACTTTCGCGTTGCTCGATTTCCAGGCGCAGCTCGCGGTTCGATGCGTCCAGCTCCGCCGTGCGTTCCGCCACGCGGCCCTCCAGCGATGCGTTGAGCTCGTTGATCTCGGCACTCTTTTGCTGCGCGCGCCGAAACTCGCTGCGCTCGCCATCGACCGCGCGCACGAGTCTTGCGTAGAGCACATTGTTCTCCAGCAGCAGCATGATCAGCACGAAGCTCGACGCCGCCAGTCCGTAGATGCGCCCCGCATAGAAGCCCAGGTCGAATCGTCCCTGGTTGAATACCGCGGACAGCGCGACCTCGAGGATCACCGCGCATGCCGCAACCATGATCCAGAGGTCGAGCACCGTGTGCGGACGCCGCAGCCACAGCATCGCCAGCGCTGCGAAATTCAACGCCAGGACGCAGGTCACCACGCCGATCATGGTTGCCGTGTAGCGGGAGTCGCGCATGATCACCGGCAACAGGTCGTGACCCGCGGTCGTGGCGAAGGTGACCGCCGTCACGACGAGCGCTGCACAGAATACGTTGATGCCGATGAGCGCTCCGCGGCGGTGGCGCACCAGGATCGGGGCATGCCCGGCGCGGCTCAGGAACGTGTAGGCCAGGGTGCCCGCCGCGAACGCGCTGTGCCAGAACATGAAGAGCCACGCGGTCGTCTGCGGTCCCGCGCCGAACAGACCCGTCGGCGTGAACAGGCCCGGAAACGAGAGCAGATGCGCCGCGGCGAAGAACGCGGCCAGCAGGAATCCGGTGCCCAGTGCGGCCAGCGAAACGCCGCCCAGGATGGCGAATTGCCCGAACAGGAGCGCGGCCGTGATCAGGTCGTTGATGATGATCGCCGCCTGGTAGATCGACACGAACGCAACGACCGGCGGCAATTGCGTCTGCGCGAAAGGCAGCACCACGATGAAGATCGCGGTGGATACGAGAACCGCGGTCAGCGCCAGCCCCCATGCGCCTCGATCGGGGCGCATGGTCGACAGGAAGCTTGCGGATTCGTCTTGGGAGAGCGGGAGCACCCGGGGTTTCGCGTCGGGAGAAACGCGACATATTGACGCAATTCCCCGTGAGGCGAGCACTCCCGCGCCATTTGGCGCAAGCAGCGTTCCGTGCTGACCCTAGCTTGGGACCACGCGCTACGGCTCGACGTGCGTCCGTTCGCGCTAGCCGAGCGAGCCCCCCAAGATGCGCAATGCCGTGAACCTTGCAACCCGGTAGTACGCCGCTGTCGCCGAGGGCGAACGGGGGCGCACCATCACCTGCCGCGTCAGAGCCTGCCCATGATGAGGAGAACGATGAGAACCACCACGATGATCCCCACGATGCCGCTCGGGTAGTAGCCCCATGCGCGACTGTACGGCCACGACGGCAGCGCGCCGACCAGCATCAGGATCAGGATGATGAGAAGGATGGTGCCGATCGACATGGTTTGTTCCTCGTTGGTCGGTTCGATGCACCGAACATTGCCGTCCCTTGCGCGCGCGCCCTAGCGGCCGGTGCCCGATTCCCGCGTCGGGCATTGACCGACACGCCGGCCCGTGGCGGCGGGAAGCGGGGTGTATCCTTCTTCGATGAGACGCCCGACCGCTCCCTTCGCATCGACGCGCGGTCGAGGCCGGCCCTCCGCATGACCTACTGCATAGGCTTGGTACTCGACGAGGGCATGATCTTCGCGTCCGACTCCCGCACCAACGCGGGCATGGACAACGTCGCCAAGTTCTGCAAGATGACCGTCTTCGAGCGGCCAGGGGACCGCGTCGTGGTGCTCTTGAGCTCCGGCAACCTTGCCGGCACGCAGGCGGTCATCGGCGTGCTGAACCAGCGGTGCGCGGCCGGCGACGAGACCGCGCACCTTTGGAACGCGCGCACGATGTTCGACGTCGCGATGCTGGTGGCCGACGCCATGCGCGACATCGAGCGGCGCGATGGACAGTACCTGCTCGAGACCGACGCCGGCTTCAACGCGTCGTTCATCGTGGGCGGGCAGATCCGCGGCGAGGGCATGCGGCTCTTCCGCATCTACGCCGAAGGCAACTTCATCGAGGCCGGCCACGACACGCCGTATTTCCAGACGGGCGAGACGAAGTACGGCAAGCCGATCATCGACCGCGTGATCGCGCCTTCGACGCCAGCTCGCCGATGCGGCGAAGTGCGTCCTCGTGTCGTTCGACTCGACCATGCGCAGCAATCTGTCCGTGGGCATGCCGATCGACCTCATCTGCTACGAACGCGACAGCATCGCGGTTTCGCGGCGCTGCCGCTTCGACCACGGCGATCCCTACTTCACCGCGCTGAGCCAGGAGTGGAGCGAGGGCACGCGGCAGGTCTTCCGCAGGCTTCCGGCGTTGCGCTGGTGACCGTCCGCGCGCGCGATGCGTTTCTCGTCACCTGCGAGCACGGCGGGAACCGGATTCCTGCGCGCTACAGGCCGCTGTTTCGCGGCAAGGGGCGGCTCCTTGCCACCCATCGCGGCTACGATCTCGGGGCGCTCGCGCTGGCGCAATCGCTGGCCCGGGCCACGCGGGCGGCGCTGGTGACGTCCACGGTCAGCCGCCTGCTCGTCGACCTCAACCGATCTCCGGGCCACCGACAGCATTTTTCCGAGGTGACCCGCGGCCTGCCGGAGGCCGAGCAGGCGCGCATCATCAAACGGCACTACACACCCTACCGCACGCAAGTGGAGTGCGCCGTCGAGCGGCTGGTGCGGGAGGGCCGGCGCGTCGTCCACGTGGCAGCGCACAGCTTCACGCCCGTGCTCGACGGTCACGTTCGTCGTGCGGACGTCGGGCTGCTCTACGATCCGCGGCGCGCGGGAGAAGTCGCGCTGTGCGCGCGCTGGCGGTCGGCGCTGGTTTCGCTCACGCCGTCGATGCGCGTGCGGCGCAACTACCCGTACCGGGGCAAGGCGGATGGACTCGCGCAGCACCTGCGTTCGCGGCATCCGCCGGCCGCGTATGTCGGCGTCGAGCTCGAGGTGAACCAGCGCATCGTCGTCGCCGGCGGACGCCCGTGGACCGCGCTGCGAGCGGCACTGGCGGCGTCGCTGCGCGCGGCGAGTCGCCGCTGACCTTGGTCGCCCGATCGGCACCCCACGGCGCAACACCGCGCCCGGCATCGCGCCGAGGCGTCAACCGGAGAGTTTCCCATGCAGCTCCAGGTCGGCTTCGAGATGTCATACGACTGCCCCCAACCCACGCCCATGATCTTCACGCTGAACGTGCACTTCACGCGCGTTTCCGATCTCGTCGGCCGTGACGACCTGACGTTCGACCCGCCGGTTCCCGTCAGCGGCTATCGCGACAGCTTCGGCAACTGGTGCACGCGTATCGTCGCCCCGACGGGCAGGACCACCGTGCGCGCCGACGTCCGGGTCAACGATTCGGGCCAGCCCGACATCGTCGTGCCGGACGCGCGCCAGCTCGCCGTGCAGGACCTGCCGGAGGAGACGCTGCTGTTCCTGCTGGGCAGCCGCTATTGCGAGACCGACCGCCTTTCCGACGTCGCGTGGAAGCTCTTCGGCAACGCGCCGACGGGCTGGGGGCGCGTGCAGGCGATCTGCGACTACGTGCACGCCCACATCACCTTCGGCTACGAGCACGCGCGGATGACGCGCAGCGCGCTCGAGGCGTATTACGACAAGACCGGTGTCTGCCGCGACTACACGCACCTGGCGGTGGCGTTCTGCCGGTGCATGAACATCCCGGCGCGCTATTGCACGGGCTATCTCGGCGACATCGGGACGCCTCCGCCCTACGGTCCGATGGATTTCGCAGCGTGGTTCGAGGTGTTCCTGGACGGCCGCTGGTTCACCTTCGATGCGCGCAACAACACGCCGCGGATCGGGCGCGTGCTGATCGCGCGCGGCCGCGATGCCTCCGACGTTGCGCTGTCCAGCACCTTCGGGCCTAATACCCTGGCCGGCTTCCGCGTGTGGACCGACGAGGTGCCGCTGGCGCCTGGCGAGGGCACGCACGCGCCGCAGCGCTGAGGCGATCGATCGGCCCAGCGTGCCGGCCGGCGCGCACCGGGCGCCGCTTCGGCAACAAGATTCCGGGGGAATCCCTCGATCTGGAGTACAATGTCGCCGCGGCCCTTGTTCCAGTCCCCTTGCCGCAGTCGATTCCGACCTCGTAGTTTCTCCCGTTTGGCTATGACTGGCCGCCTCCGCAGGAGGCGAATGGCCGAGCACACACTCGAAAGCTGTCATGGCCTTTTCCACGTTCGGGCTGTCCGACGCGTTGTTGCGCGCGGTCGCCGAAAACGGTTACACCCTTCCCACGCCGATCCAGGCGAAGGCGATTCCGCTCGTCCTCGCGGGCGGCGATCTTCTCGCCGGTGCGCAGACGGGAACCGGCAAGACCGCCGGCTTCGTGCTGCCGATGCTGCAGCGGCTGTCCACGCAACCGTCGCCCTACGCGGGGCGGACGCGCAAGCCGTTGCGCGCGCTGATCCTCACGCCGACGCGGGAGCTCGCCGCGCAGGTGGAAGCGTCCATCCGGACGTACGGCAAGTACCTCAAGCTGACGTCGATGACGATCTTCGGCGGCGTCGGCATCTCTCCTCAGACCGCGCAGCTGAAGCGCGGCGTGGACATCCTCGTCGCTACGCCGGGACGCCTGCTCGATCATCACGGGCAGGGCAACGTCGACTTCTCGCACATCGAATGCTTCGTGCTCGACGAGGCCGATCGGATGCTCGACATGGGCTTCATTCCCGACGTCAAGCGCGTGCTCGCGCTGCTGCCGAAGCAGCGGCAGAACCTGCTGTTCTCGGCGACGTTCTCCCCCGAGATCAAGGCACTCGCCGAGAAGCTGCTCAACAAGCCGCAGATCATCGAGGTGACGCCGCCCAACTCCACCGTCGACGCTATCGCGCAGCGCGTGCATCCGGTGAATCGAGCGGACAAGAGCCGGCTCCTGGCGTGGCTCGTCGGCCATCATCGCTGGCGGCAGGTGCTGGTGTTCACGCGCACCAAGCACGGCGCCGACAAGCTCGTCCGTTCGCTCCACAGCGACGGCATCGCCGCGGTCGCGCTGCACGGGAACAAGAGCCAGAACGCGCGCACTCGCGCGCTCTCCGATTTCAAGTCGGGTGAAGTCGCCGTGCTGGTGGCCACCGACATCGCGGCGCGCGGCATCGACATCGACCAGCTGCCGCACGTCGTCAACTACGATCTGCCCAACGTCCCCGAGGACTACGTGCACCGCATCGGACGCACCGGCCGTGCCGGCAACGAAGGCGAGGCGATCTCGCTCGTGTGCGTCGACGAGCACGTTTTCCTGCGCGACATCGAGCGGCTCATCAAGCGGTCGATCCCGCAGCAGGTGATGCCGGGCTTCGAGCCCGATCCCAACGAGGTCGCGCAGACGGTTTTCACGCAGCGCGGACGCCGGCAGGGCCAGGGCCAGCAGCGGCCGAGCGGCGCGCCGCAAGGCCGGGCGCACGGCGGGCGACCGGCGGCGCGCGAGGAGCGTGCGGCGGTGCCGTCCCGCGCGGCGCACCGCGAGCGGCAACAACCGGCATCGCAAGGCAACGGCAGCGGTCGAGGCGGCGCGAAGCCCGCGCCGCTACCGCAGGCGAACGGGCAGAGGCACGCCTCCGGCGCGCGCTCGGCCGCGCCCGCCCACGGCAACCCACGCACGCCGGCCAACGGACAGGGCCGCGGGACGCCGCCCGCGAACGGCAACGCGCATCCGCGCGCGCCTGCCGCGAATCGCGGGGGACGCACGCCGGCCACGCCGGTGCTCTTCCAACCGCGCCCGAAGACCAAGCACTGAACGCGCCGACGTGAAGACGCCACCGCGACTGGTACCGCTCGTGCACGAGGGCCTCATCGACTCGGTGCTGCGCCAGCTCATGAGCGGGAAGGAGGCGACGGTGTATGCCGTGCGCTCGGGACAGGAGGTCCGCTGCGCCAAGGTCTACAAGGACGCCAACAAGCGCAACTTCCGGCAGGCCGCGCTCTACCAGGAAGGGCGCAAGACCAAGAACAGCCGCCAGGCGCGCGCGATGGCCAAGGGCACGCGCTACGGGCGACAGGCGCAGGAAGAGGCGTGGCAGAGCGTCGAAGTCGACACGCTGTTCCACCTCGCCGCGGCAGGCGTGCGGGTGCCCCATCCGTATGCCTTCTCGCACGGCGTCGTGATCATGGAGCTCGTCACCGACGCGGACGGCAATGCGGCGCCGCGTCTCAACGACCTCGCGCTGTCCGAGGAGGTGGCGCTCGCCTATCACGCCACGCTGATCGGGGAGGTCGTCCGCATGCTGTGCGCCGGCATCATCCACGGCGACCTGTCCGAGTACAACGTGCTCGTGGATCGCGACGGCCCGGTCATCATCGACCTGCCGCAGGCGGTCAACGCCGCCGGCAACAACAACGCGCAGGCCATGCTGCGGCGGGACGTCGACAACGTGACCGGCTACTGCAGCCGCTTCGCGCCGGCGCTGGCGGGGACGCGAATACGGCAAGGAGATCTGGTCGCTCTACGAACGCGGCGCGCTGCAATCGGATACGGTGCTCACCGGGCGCGTCGCGGCGGACCTGCGCGTCGCGGACGTCGCGGGCGTGATGCGCGAGATCACCGACGTGCGGGAAGAGCACGAGGCGCGCTTGCGCCACAAGGCGGCGTTGCAGGAGAACTGAACGCGACGTTGCGCCGCGCATCGGGGAAAGCAAAAGGGCCGCGCATGCGGCCCTTTCGTTTGCGGCTCCATCGAGTGGTCGGGGCGAGAAGATTCGAACTTCCGACCCCCTGCACCCCATGCAGGTGCGCTACCAGGCTGCGCTACGCCCCGACCGAACTTGCGATTATACCGGGGACCTGGCGCTACGACGAGCGCAGCAGCGCGCGGATTTCTTCCAGCTCCTGCCGGATGTCGGCCGGCTCCAGCATGTTCTCGGGCGCGATCGTCGACCACGGTGGCGCTGCTGGTCGGCGCGCGCGCGGCGGCGCGCGGCTCGGCGGCTTCGCTTTCGAGGCGATGGCGCGCGCCGTTGATCGTGAAGCCCTGCTCGTAGAGGAGGTCGCGGATGCGGCGGATCAGCAGCACTTCGTGGTGCTGGTAGTAGCGGCGGTTGCCGCGCCGCTTCACCGGCTTCAACTGCGCGAATTCCTGCTCCCAGTAACGGAGCACGTGCGGCTTGACCGCACAGAGGTCGCTGACCTCGCCAATCGTGAAGTAACGCTTGGCGGGGATCGGCGGCAGGTCGGCGTTAGCTCGGCTGGGTTCCGGCATGGTTCGCGGCTTCGACCATGGCCTTCAGTTTCTGGCTTGCGTGGAATGTCACTACGCGGCGCGCGGTGATTGGAATTTCTTCGCCGGTCTTTGGATTGCGCCCCGGGCGTTGCGGCTTCTCGCGCAAGCTGGAAGTTGCCGAAGCCGGACAGCTTCACCGACTCGCCGGCTTCGAGCGCGATGCGGACTTCCTCGAAGAAGCGCTCGACCATGTCCTTCGCTTCGCGCTTGTTGAGGCCGAGCTGCTCGAAGAGCAGATCGGCGAGTTCGGCTTTGGTGAGCGTCATCGGGAACTCTAGCTGCGCAGCGTGGCGCCGAAACGGTCCCGCGCGACCGAGAGGAGCAAGCCCTCGGTCGCATCGATGTCGGCGTCCGTCAAAGTGCGGGAAGTATCCTGCATAAGCACAAGAATCGCAAGGCTTTTCCGACCTTCCGTCAGTCCGCGGCCCTGGTAGACGTCGAAGAGCGCAAGCGAAATCACGTGCGCCGGTTTGGCCGCGTCGAGCGCGTCGAGGAGCGTCCTGCGCCGGACAGCTTTTCGTCGACCACGAGCGCCAGGTCGCGGCGCACGACCGGCAGCCGGGACACCGCCCTGCCGACCGGCACGCGCGCCCTGCGTCAGCGCCTCGAGCGCCACCTCGAACACGACCGGTGCCTTGGGCAGGTCGAAGTGCCGGAGCAGCCGGGGATGCAGCTCGCCCAGCCAGCCGGCCGTTGACGCCGTCGATCAGGACGGCGGCCGAGCGGCCCGGGTGCAGCGCGGGGTGCGGCGCGCGCTCTGTCGTCACACCGACGCGGCGCGGCCAGCGCTTCGAGGTCGCCCTTGACGTCGAAGAAGTCGACGTCGCGCGTCGGCGCGCCCCATTGCTCCGGCGCCGCCGGGCCGTAGGCGAGGCCGCCGAGCCGCAAGCGGCTGGTCGTAGCCGGGACCCGCGCGATGGAACGTGCGGCCGAGCTCGAAGATGCGCACGCGCGACATCTTGCGGTTGACGTTGGTCCTCAGCGTCTCGATCAGGCCGGGCAGCAGCGACGTGCGCATCACGTCGAGCTGCGCGGCGATCGGGTTGCAGCACCTTGATCGGCTGCGCGCGCGCGATCGAGCGCGGCTCCGTCGCCGACGACACGAAGCCGAACGTGACGACCTCCTGCCAGTCGAGGGCGGCCAGCGCGCGCTTGACGGCGTTGCGCGAGCGCGCGCCTTCCGGGTCGGGCAGCATGTGCTGGACGTGCGCGGCGGGCGCCGCGGGAATGCGATCGTAGCCGTGGATGCGCGCGACCTCCTCGACGAAGTCCTCCTCGATCGCGAGGTCGAAGCGGCGCGACGGCGGCGTGACGACGAAGTCGCCGCCCTCGCGCGTGAACGGCAGGCGCGAGGCGCGTGAAGGCGTCGGCGATCGTCGCGTCGCCGATCGCGACGCCGAGCAGCCGCGCGATGCGCGCGGTGCGCACGCGCACCGGAGTCGCGGGCGGCAGGTCGGTCGGCGGCGACGGCGTCGGTGAGCGGGCCCGCGCGTCCGCCGCAGATCTCGACGATCGAGCTGCGTGGCGCGCTCGACGGCGCGCGCGCAGCCGCCGAAGTCGACGCCGCGCTCGAAGCGATAGCCGGCGTCGCTCGTGAAGCCCGAGCCGGCGCATCTTGCCCTGGATCACGGCGGGATTCCAGAACGCGCCTTCGAGGTACACGCGCGTCGTGTCGTCGGCGATGCCGGAGTGCTCGCCGCCCATGATGCCGGCGAGGCCCAGCGGCTTCTTCTCGTCGGCGACCATGCAGGAGGTCGGACGTCGAGGTCGAGCACCTGGCCGTTCAGCAGCGTGAGCTTCTCGCCCTCGCGCGCGAAGCGCACGACGATCGCGCCGTCGAGCAGGCGGTCGTCGTACGCGTGCAGCGGCTGGCCGAGCTCGAGCATCACGTAGTTGGTGATGTCGACGACCGCGGAGATCGAGCGGAGGCCGGAGCGCTCGAGGCGCTGCCTCATCCACGCCGGCGTGGGCGCCTGCGGATCGATGCCGTCGATGAGCCGCGCCGGCGAAGCGCGGGCAGCGCTTCCGGATCCTCGACGCGCACCGGGCGCACGCCGTCGAACGTCGACCGGCGTGGCGGCGACGTCCGGCAGCGTCGAGCGGCGCGCCGGTGACGGCCGCGACGTCGCGCGCGATGCCGGCGATCGACAGGCAGTCGGCGCGGTTGGGCGTGATCTTGAGCGTGATCAGCGTGTCGTCGAGCGCGAGCGCGTCGCGCAGCCGGCGTGCCGGGCGCCAGCGACGCGTCGAGCGCGAGCAGGCCGCTCGCGTCGTCGTCGATGCCGAGCTCCTTCGCCGAGCACAGCATGCCGCGCGATTCGACGCCGCGCATCGTCGCGCGCTTGATCGCGAGGCCGCCGGGCAGCGTCGCGCCTTCGAGCGCGCACGGCGCCAGCATGCCCGGCGCGGCGTTCGGCGCGCCGCACACGATCTGCAGCATCTCGCGGTCCGCCGACGTCGACGGTGCACACGCGCAGCCGATCGGCGTTCGGATGCGGCGTCGACGCCGTCGATGCGCGCGACGACGACGCGCGTCGAACGGCGGCGCCGCCGGCGTGGCCTCCTCGACTTCGAGGCCCGACATCGTGAGGCGGTCGCACAGTTGCCGCGCTCGACAGCGGCGGATTGCACATCGTGCGCAGCCAGTGTTCGGAGAATTTCATGTCCGTGCGCCGTTATGCGAATTGCCTGAGGAAGCGAAGGTCGTTCTCGTAGAAGAGCCGCAGGTCGTTGACGCCGTAGCGCAGCATCGCGAGGCGGTCCGGCCCCATGCCGAACGCGAAGCCCTGGTACTGCTCGGGGTCGATGCCCACGGCGCTTCAGCACGTTCGGGTGCACCTGCCCCGAGCCGGCGATCTCGAGCCAGCCGCCGTCGCCGAACGCCATGTCGATCTCCGCGGACGGCTCGGTGAACGGAAAGAACGACGGACGGAAGCGCACCTTGAGATCGTCGCGCTCGAAGAACCGGCGCAGGAACTCGGTGATCGACGCCCTTCAGGTCGGCGAACGAGACGTCGCGGTCGATCCACAGGCCCTCGACCTGGTGGAACATCGGCGAGTGCGTGGCGTCGCTGTCGACGCGGTACACGCGGCCGGGCGCGATGATCTTGATCGGCGGCGCGTGCGTTTCCATGTAGCGCACCTGGATCGGCGAGGTGTGCGTGCGCAGCACCATGCCGCCCTCGACGTAGAACGTGTCCTGCATCGAGCGGGCAGGGTGGTTCTCCGGCGTGTTGAGCGCGGTGAAGTTGTGGAAGTCGTCCTCGATCTCCGGGCCGTCGGCGACCGCGAAGCCGAGCGAGTGGAAGAGCGTCTCGACGCGCTCCAGCGTGCGCGACAGCGGATGCAGCGTGCCCATGCCGCGGCCGCGGCCGGGCAGCGACACGTCGAGCGCGTCGGCGGCGAGCTGCTGCGCGAGCTTCGCGTCGGCGAGCGCGTCGCGGCGCGCGTCGAGCGCGGCTTCGAGCTCCTGCTTGGCGACGTTGATCGCGGCGCCGGCGGCAGGGCGCTCGGCCGCCGTGAGCTTGCCGAGTCCCTTCAGCAGTTCGGTGAGCGCGCCGGACTTGCCGAGGTACTTCGCCTTCGCGTTCTCGAGCGCGGCGGCGTCCGCGCAGCCTTCGAACTCGCTGCGGGCGCTGCTGACGATGGTGGCTAGGTCGGACATGGCGTTCGCTTCCTGGTGCCGCTTCTGCTGTGACGTTCGATGGCCGGGGGCGATGGCGAAAAAAAGGGAGGCGTTTTCGCGCCTCCCTCGTTTTCCGCGGATTCGATCAGGCCAGAGAGGCTTTGGCCTGCTCCGCGATCTTCGTAAACGCCGCCTTGTCGTGCACGGCGAGATCGGCCAGCACCTTGCGGTCGATGTCGATCGACGCCTTGTTCAATCCGTTGATGAACGCGCTGTACGTCATGCCGAGCTCGCGCACGGCCGCGTTGATGCGGGCGATCCACAGCGCGCGGAACTCGCGCTTCTTCTGCCGGCGGTCGCGGTACTGGTACTGACCGGCCTTCATCACGGCTTCCTTGGCGATCCGGTACACGTTGCCCCGGCGGCCGCGGAAACCCTTGGCTTGTTCGAGAACCTTCTTGTGCCGCGCGCGGGCGGTCACACCACGTTTGACTCTTGGCATGGCTCGTCTCCGTTACGCGAAGGGCATCATCGCGCGGACCGAATCCATGTTGGTGCTGTGGATCTCGGCCGAGCCGCGACGCTGACGCTTGGACTTGGTGGTCTTCTTGGTGAGGATGTGGCGATTGAACGCCTGCGAGCGCTTGATCGAACCGCTCCCGCGCACGCGGAAGCGCTTCTTCGCGCCCGACTTGGTCTTCATCTTCGGCATTTGCATCAACCTTCTAGTTTGCTGCTTTCGGCGGTGCTCTCCGGCGCTTTCGCGGGAGAGGCTTTGGCGGGCTTGCCCGCACCGGCCTCCGGCTTGGTTTCGGGATGCTTCGTTGCAGCGACCGGCTTCACGAGCACGGTCTTCTTCGGGGCCAGCAGCATCACCATTTGCCGGCCTTCGAGCCTCGGGAACGACTCGACGATGCTGACTTCGGTCGAGGTCGTTCCTGATGCGTTCCAGAAGGCGCACCCCGAACTCCTGGTGCGCCATCTCGCGCCCGCGAAAGCGCAACGTGATCTTGGCCTTGTCGCCTTCCGACAGGAACCGGGTGAGGTTCCGCAGCTTGATGAGGTAATCGCCTTCGTCAGTGCCGGGCCGGAACTTGACTTCCTTGACCTGGATCTGCTTCAGCTTGAGCTTGGCTTCGTGCTGTTTCTTCGCTTCGCGGTACTTGAATTTGCCGTAATCCATGATCCGGCAAACCGGGGGCTTGGCCATCGGCGCGATCTCGACCAGGTCGAGTTCCGCCGTCTCCGCCCGTGCACGCGCGTCCGCTAGGGAAACAATTCCGAGCTGCTCACCGTCTTCACCTACCAAGCGGATTTCGGGAGCGGTGATTTCCGCGTTGATCCGCTGATGCTTGTCGAGGGCCAGTGTCTATTCTCCAATGATGACAAAAAGGGCCATGCTCCACGGGAGGCGCGCCCCGCGCCGAATGCCTGATTCATCAGGCGAATCAACGCGTTACTGGCGCGCCGCCACCTCCTTGCGGAGGCGTTCCAGCAAGGCCTCCAGGGACATTGCCCCCAGGTCCTCGCCGCCGCGGGTACGCACGGCCACCGTATCAGCCTGCTGCTCCTTGTCGCCCACGATGAGCTGGTAAGGGAGCTTTTGCAAGCTATGTTCTCGAATTTTATAGGTTATTTTCTCGTTGCGCAAATCGGCCGATGCCCGGAAACCGGCCGCCTTGAGGGCCCCCACGATCCGCTCGGCGTAGGCCGCGCGATCGGTCCGTGATGTTGAGGACCACCACCTGCTGCGGGGCGAGCCAGAGCGGCAGGGCGCCGGCGTAGTGTTCGATCAGCATCCCGATGAAGCGTTCCAGCGAACCGACGATCGCGCGGTGCAGCATGACGGGCACCTGGCGCGTGTCGTCGGCCGCGACGTACTCGGCGCCGAGCCGGCCCGGCATCTGGAAGTCGACCTGCATCGTCCCGCACTGCCACGAGCGGCCGATCGAGTCCTTGAGGTGGTACTCGATCTTCGGGCCGTAGAACGCGCCCTCGCCCGGCAATTCGGTCCATTCCGCGTCGCAGGCCCGCAGCGCGCCGCGCAGCGCTTCCTCGGCGGTGTCCCATTGCTCGTCGCTCCCGATGCGCGGCGTGGGCCGCAGCGCCAGCTTGACCGCGACGTCGTTGAAGCCGAAGTCGGCGTACACCTCCAGCGCGAGCTTGTGGAACGCCACGCACTCCGGCTCGATCTGCGCCGGCGTGCAGAAGATGTGGCCGTCGTCCTGCGTGAACGCGCGCACGCGCATGATCCCGTGCAGCGCGCCCGAGGGCTCGTTGCGGTGGCAGTTGCCGAACTCGCCGTAGCGCAGCGGGAGGTCGCGGTAGCTGCGCAGGTCCGAGTTGAAGATCAGGATGTGGCCGGGGCAGTTCATCGGCTTGATCGCGAAGTCGTGCTTCTCCGACTCCGTCGTGAACATGTTGTCCTTGTAGTTCTGCCAGTGCCCGGACTTCTCCCACAGCGTGCGATCGAGGATCTGCGGCGCCTTCACCTCCTGGTAGCCGTTGTCCGGTACACGCCGCGCATGTACTGCTCGACCGCCTGCCAGATCGACCAGCCCTTCGGGTGCCAGAAGACCATGCCGGGCGCCTCGTCCTGCAGGTGGAAGAGGTCGAGCTGCTTGCCGAGCTTGCGGTGGTCGCGCTTCTCGGCCTCCTCGATGCGCATGATGTACGCGTCGAGGTCCTCCTTCTTCGTCCACGCCGTGCCGTAGATGCGCTGCAGCATCTCGTTGCGCGAATCGCCGCGCCAGTAGGCGCCCGCGACCTTCATCAGCTTGAAGACGCGGAGCTTGCCCGTGGACGGCACGTGCGGGCCGCGGCACAGGTCGATGAAGCCGCCCTCGCGGTACAGCGAGATGGGCTCGTTGGTCGGGATCGACGCGATGATCTCGGCCTTGTAGTGCTCGCCCATGTCCTCGAAGAACTTCACGGCGTCGTCGCGCGGCATCTCCGAGCGCACGACCGGCTCGTCCTTCTTCGCGAGCTCTGCCATCCGCTTCTCGATGGCGGCGAGATCCTCCGGCGTGAAGGGACGCTTGTACGCGAAGTCGTAGTAGAAGCCGTCCTCGATCACCGGGCCGATCGTCACCTGCGCGTCGGGAAAGAGCTCCTTCACCGCGTAGGCGAGCAGGTGCGCCGTCGAGTGCCGGATGACCTCGAGGCCGTCGGCGTCCTTGTCGGTGACGATCGCCACGCGCGGCGTCGCGGTCGATCACGTACGACGTGTCGACGACCTTGCCGTCGACCTTGCCGGCGAGCGCGGCCTTGGCGAGGCCGGGACCGATGGACGCCGCGACGTCCTGCGACGGAGACGGGATGCTCGAATTGACGGACGGCGCCGTCGGGCAGCTTGATGGAAACCATGGATGCGGACTCCGGAAACGAAAAAAGTGCGGACGCAATGCCGCACTTTTTCATCGAGATGCTCGAGACGACGGACGTGCGGATGCGCTCTTCGGGCTAGAAGGTCTCCGGGCACGTCAGCGGTGTCATAACCATGATGCGCAATCCCGCGTTGGAGGTTCGAACAAAACCAAGTCTCCATCCTACCGCGATTGCGGCGCTGCGGCAATTGACCCGGCTTACGTCGCCACCAGGTCCAGCGCCGCCAGTCGGCGGTCGTCCTCGAAGGTCTCGAGCCGCACCGGGAAGCCCCACAGCCGGCGCAGGTGCGACACCACGGCGGCCGCGGCGTCGCCGAGCGATCGCCCGCGGCGCTGCATGTGGCGCAGCGTGAGCGAGCGGTCGCCGTCGCGGTCGTAGTTCACCACCTGCACGTCGGGCACCCGCGACTCCTGCGCGTGCTGGAGCGCCAGCAGCTTGCGCACGCGCCGGTACCCGGCGTCGTCGTGGATGCTGTCGACCTTCAGCATGCTGTCGTTGCGATGGTCGGCGATCGCGAACAGCCGGAAGTCGCGGATGAGCTTGGGCGACAGGTACTGCGCGATGAACGACTCGTCCTTGAAGTTGCGCATCGCGAAGTCGAGCGACTTCTTCCAGTCGCTGCCCGCCATCTCGGGGTACCAGCGGCGGTCCTCGTCGGTCGGCTCCTCGCAGATGCGGCGCAGGTCCGTGAACATCGCGAACCCGAGCGCATAGGGGTTCATGCCGCTGTAGTAGTTGGAGTCGAAAGACGGCTGCGCGATCACGTTGGTGTGGCTCTTCAGGAACTCGAGCATGAATCCGTCGTCGACCAGCCGGCGCTCGTGCATCGTGTTGAGCAGCGTGTAGTGCCAGAACGTGGCCCAGCCCTCGTTCATCACCTTGGTCTGGGCCTGCGGGTAGAAGTACTGCGCGAGCTTGCGCACGATGCGCACGATCTCGCGTTCCCACGGCTCGAGGCGCGGCGAGAATTTCTCGACGAAGTAGAGGATGTTCTCCTGCGGCTCGGGGGGCCAGTTCCTGCTGTCGTCCGCGGCCGCCTTCTCCGCCTTCGCCGGCAGCGTCCGCCACAGGTCGTTGAATTGCTTCTCGCGATGGCGCTCGCGGTCGGCCAGCCGCGCCGCCTCGGCCTTGAGCGTCAGCGGCGCGGGACGGTGATAGCGGTCGACCCCGTGATGCATCAGCGCATGGCAGGCGTCGAGCATCTCCTCGACCGCCTCCGAGCCGTGCCGCTCCTCGCACTCCATGATGTAGCGGCGCGCGAACACGAGGTAGTCGATGATGGCGTCGGCCTGAGTCCACTGGCGGAACAGCGAGTTGCCCTTGAAGAACGAGTTGTGCCCGTAGCACGCGTGCGCGATCACCAGCGCCTGCGTGCACATCGTGTTCTCCTCCATGAGATACGCGATGCCGATGCACCCGCATCGGCGGCCTCGAGAAGGCGGACGGCCTGGGCAACGTCAGCTACGACCCCGAGAACCATCACCGGATGTCGCTGCTGCGCGCCGAGAAGGTGGCCCGGATCGCCCGGGACATCCCGCCGCTCGAGGTCTTCGGCGAGGACCGCGGCGAGCTGTTGATCCTGGGCTGGGGCTCGACGTACGGCGCGCTCCGGAGCGCCGCGGAGCGGCTGCTGGCGGACGGCCGATCGGTCGCCCACGCTCACCTCCGCTACCTGAACCCCTTTCCGGCCAACACGGGCGACGTCCTGTCCCGCTTCCGGACGGTCCTCGTCCCCGAGGTCAACCTCGGCCAGCTGTGGTTCATCCTGCGGGGCACCTACCTCGTGGACGCCGTCGCCTACAACCGGATGCGGGGCAAGCCGTTCCGGATCCAGGAGATCGTGGACGAGGCCGAGCGAATCCTCGACGGCCGGGGGAAGACCGCATGACCAGCCAGCTGACCAGTCCCGGCGTGCAGCCGGTCCAGCTCACCCGCAAGGACTTCGTCTCGGACCAGGAGGTCCGCTGGTGTCCGGGCTGCGGCGACTACTCGATCCTCGCCCAGATCCAGAAGGTCATGCCGGACTTCGGCGTCCCGCGCGAGAACATCGTGTTCATCTCGGGCATCGGCTGCTCGGGCCGCTTGCCGTACTACATGAACACGTTCGGCTTCCACTCGATCCACGGCCGGGCGCCGACGCTGGCGACGGGCCTCAAGGTCGCCCGCCCGGACCTGCATGGTCTGGGTGATCACCGGCGACGGCGACGCGCTGTCGATCGGCGGCAACCACTTCCTGCACACGATGCGCCGGAACGTGGACTTCACGATCGTCATGCACAACAACCGGATCTACGGCCTGACCAAGGGCCAGACCTCCCCGACCTCCGAGTTCGGCAAGCGGACGAAGTCGACGCCGATGGGGTCGGTGGACCGTCCGATCATGCCGCTCACGATCGCCCTCGCCGCCGAGGCGACGTTCGTCGCCCGCACGGTGGACACGCACACGGAGCACCTCCAGTCCACCCTCGAGGCCGGCGGGCGCCATCGCGGGACCTCGTTCGTCGAGGTCCTCCAGAACTGCAACATCTTCAACGACGGCGCCTGGCGGGACTTCACTGACCGCGAGGTCCGCGACGACCGGATGCTCCTCCTGGAGCACGGCAAGCCGATGATCTTCGGCAAGGAGCGCGACAAGGGCATCCGCCTGCGCGGCCTGCACCCGGAGATCGTCACGATCGGCGAGGACGGCGTGACCGAGGCGGATCTCCTGGTCCACGACGCCCATGCGGAAGACCCGTACCTCGCGCTGATCCTGTCGCGCATGTTCTGGCCGGAGTACCCGGTCCCGGTCGGCGTGCTGCGGGACGTGGACCGGCCGACCCATTCGGACCTTGTCGACGACCAGATCCGACAGGCGATCGAGAGATCCGGGGAGGGCAGCCTCGCGAAGGTCCTGCTCGCCGGCGAGACCTGGACGGTGGAGTAGGACCATGTTCTGCCCCGTCTGCCACTTCGACAACTTCGAGGGCGAGGACAGCTGCTCCAACTGCGGCGCCGACCTTGCCACCTCGGACGTCCCGCAGTCGCTCGCGGACTACCACGACACGATCCTGGGCGAACATCTCCTTGCGCTGGGCGTGGGCGAGCCGCTCACCGTGGCCCCCACGCTCCCGATCGCAGACGCGATCCGGAGGATGCATGCCGCCGGCGTGGACTGCCTGCTCGTGTGTCGACGAGGGCGGCTGGTCGGGATCTTCACGGACCGCGACGCGGTGGTGAAGGTGGCCGGCAAGAGGCTCGACGCGTTCGACGTGCGGGACTTCATGACCCCGGACCCGGTCGTCCTCCGGGCGGACGACACGCTGGCGGTGGCGATCCACAAGATGGCCATCGGCGGGTTCCGCCACATCCCGATCGTCGAGGGGGACCGGGCCCTGGGCGTCGTCGCCGCCGCCGACGTCTTCCGCCACATCGTCGCCTCGCTGGGGTGAGCCCGGCCGCCGGTGACCGGCGGCCGCGCGTGGCGGTCGTCGCGGACGACCTGATCTGGGGTTCCCGTCTCGCTCGAGGGCGTCAGGCGCGCGGGCGGCGACCCGGTCGCGGTCCGCACGGCGGCTGCGGTGGAGTCCGGCCTCGCGGGCGTCGCCGGCGTCGTCGTCGACACCACGGCCCGCGCGTACGACCCGCTGGCGGCGATCCGGGCGGCGAAGGCGGCGGGCATCCCGGTGATCGCCGTGGCGCCGCACGTCGACGATCGAGCTGCGACGCGCGGCCCGGGACGCGGGCGCCAGCCGCGTCCACCCCTACCGGGTGCTGTTCGAGCGCGGCGAGCGCGAGCTCGGCGCGTGGCTGGCGGCCATCAGCGGCTTGACGGAGGCAGGCGGATGAAGCGAGCGGCGGGATCCCGGGCGAGACGGTACGCCGAACGGCTGGCGCGGGCGCGCGAGGAGGCGGCGGCGGCCGGGCTCGACGCCCTGCTGGTCGGCGTCGGGGCGGACCTGCGGTATCTGGCCGGCTACGAGGCGATGCCGCTCGAGCGCCTCACGCTGCTCGTGCTGCCGACGGCACGCCGGGTCACCGGTGACGCTGGTCGCGCCCCGGCTGGAGGCGACGCCCGCCCGCAGCGTGCCCGGGGCGCGTGTCCGGCGCGCTGGAGATCGCCACCTGGGAGGAGACCGAGGACCCCATGGCGCTGGTCGCGGCCCGGCTGGCGGCGGCGGCTGGGCGGCGAGCCGGCGGGCGTCCGGGTCGGTCGCCGTGTCGGACGGGCTGCGCGCCGCGTTCGTGCTCGGCCTCCAGCGGGTGCTGCCCGGGCGCGCGGTTCTCGCTGACGTCCGCGGTCCTGCGCGAGCTCCGGATGCGCAAGGACGCCGACGAGGTCGCGCTGCTCCGGCGCGGCGGCCCAGGCGGCGGACCGGGTGGTGACGGCGATCGCCCCGGGCCGGCTCGTCGGGCGGACCGAGGCGGACGTGGCCCGCGAGGTCCGGGAGCGGCTGGTCGCCGAGGGTCACGACCACGCGGAGTTCTGGATCGTCGCCTCCGGCCCCAACAGCGCGTCGCCGCACCACGAGCCGGGCGAGCGCGTGATCGCGGCCGGCGAGCCGATCGTGCTGATCGACATCGGCGGCACGCTCGGCGGGTACGGCAGCGACATCACGCGGACGGTCTGGGTGACGGGCGGCGATCCGGCGAAGGGCCCCGACGCCGGAGTTCCTGCGCCTGTACGCGTGCTCCACGGCGCGCAGGAGGCGGCGACCGGCGCGGTCCGGCCCGGCGTGCCCTGCGAGCGCGATCGACGGCGTGGCCGCGCGGGATCATCGAGGCCGCGGGCTACGGCCCCGACTTCTTCCACCGGACGGGCCACGGCATCGGCCTGGAAGGTCACGAGGAGCCGTACCTCGTCGCCGGCAACGGCGAGGCGCTGGCGCCCGGGCATGGCGTTCTCGCGTGGAGCCCGGCATCTACCTCGAGGGGCGGTACGGGGCGCGGATCGAGGACATCGTCGTGTGCGGCGAGACCGGGCCCATCGTCCTCAACGAGGCGTCCCGCGACCTGCTCGTCGTTGCTGGCTGAGGGCGCCGCCGGGTTCGGCGCCGGGGTATCATCCGCCGATCGGCCGGACCCCCGGCCGACGCCAGAGCCCAGCCATGACGAACCTTCCCGCGCGGGCCGATCACCCGCGCCCCAGCAGCCGGTGAGCCGATGAGCCGAAGCAGGGCGGCACGGCCGTCGTCCCGCATCCGCAGCCCGCGCCCAGGCCTTCCCGGCCGGCCGGCGCCGGCGCGAATCCCGCTGCCCGACGCCCGCGGCGGACGTGCGCGGCGGCGTGCCCGCCGGACCCGCCGAGGCTGCCGCCGTCGAGTCGCTCGCTCCGGTGGGCGACCGTGCCGCTCGCCCGACGGCGGGCACCCCGGCCCCGGCGACCCTTTCCGGCCGCGGTGGCCGTCGCCGACCGACCGGCGAGCGCCGAGCACCTGCGGCCCGTGCCGGCCCCTGACCGGCGCCCCCCGGCCGCAGCCGGAGCGCCTTCGATCGGAGTGCCCGAGCCGCACGCGGTCGCGCCCCGCGTCGACGGCCCCCGGCGTCGACCCGCGGCGAGGGTGCCTGGCCGCGCCCGACGTGCACCGTCGCCCAGCTGCGGCGCTTCATCAAGAGCCGGCCCTGGATCCCGATGCACGAGCTGCGGCGCCGGTTCGGGATCAGTGGCTCGGAGGACGACGTGACGCCGATCCGCGTCGGCGACAAGCGACTGTACGTCGGGCTGCCGTCCGCGGAGGGCCGGCTGATGGCGGAGCTGCTCGGCGGCGGCGACGTGGGCTACGAGCTGTCGCTGGACCCGGACGTGCCGGTCGTCGTCGGCGTCTACCCGATGCGGCCCGTCCCCCGCTCCTGACGCCGCCCGCGAGGCTTCCCTGGTCTCGCCAGTCGGACCGCCCCACGGTCCACGCGCCCCGGCCAGGTGGTTTCGCTGTGCGACCGCCGCCGGTCGCGCCCGCCTCAGCTCTCGCCGTACGCCTTCGGCAGTGCCTCCACCGTGGGCGCCCTGGTCATCAGCTCGCGCAGCGCGGAGCGGTCCATCGAGGCGAGGCGGGGCAGGTCGGGCTGGTTGCGTGCGGAGCAGGCGCTCGGTGAGCGTCGACAGCAGCAGCCTGTTGACCTCCGGCACCTCCATCACCGCGCGCAGCGCGTCGGACGGCACCTCCATCAGCGTGCTCGGCTGGGTCGCCACCACGTCCGCGGTTCGCGGGCTGCCGGTGAGCGCGGCGATCTCGCCGAAGAAGTCGCCGGCGCTCATGGTGGACAGGCCCCGGTAGCCGCCGTCCGGCTCCGGGATGCCCGGCCGCCGCCTCGCCGTCGAGGATGAAGTAGGCGGCTGTCGCCTGCTCGCCGTGGGTCACGAGCGCGGGAGCCCTCGGGGACCTCGCGGACGACCGCGTCGTGGATGAACGCTGCGCGCTGCGGCGTCGCTCAGGCGGCTGAACGTCGCCAGGCGTCCGACCAGCCGGTCGAAGTCGCCTCATCGTGGCGGGACGGCCCGCGCCCTGCACGCGCCGTCGGGCGCCGCCGCGCAGGGCCGACAGCGCCGCGCCGCCACTCGGCGGCCGGACGCCCGATGCCCGGGTGCCACGAGCGCCGCCAGCCCGACGGCTCCGAGGATGAGCGACGAGACGATCAACAGCGCGCGGACGTCGAGGACGTCGGCCAGGCCGGCGCCGGCCATGCCCACCAGGAAGATCACGTCGCGCATCACGAACATGGCGGAGAACACGCGGCCGCGGAGCTCGCGCGGCGTGTTGCGCTGCAGGAGGGTCTGGCGCGCGACGGACGACGGGGAGTTGAAGAACCCGGACACGACGACCCACAGGATGGCGATCCAGATCACCGGGCGACAGCCCGTACAGCACCCCGCCGACGCCCATCCCGGCCAGGCCGACGAACGACCCACAGGCCGGTCGGCAGGCGGTCGCTGTAGCGCGCCATGAACAGGCTGCCGACGACGAACCCGACCGACGTCAGGCCCTCCTGGATGCCGTACTCGAACTCCGTGGCATGGAGCTCCTTGATCGCCATCGGCAGGAGCAGCACGTTCCACAGGCCGAACGCGAAGAACGCGGGCGCGCCGAGCAGGAACAGCGACCGGAGCATCGGGGTGTCGGCGATCGTCCGGACGCCGGTCCGGAGGTTGGTGAGCACGACGCCGACCGAGGTCTCCTCCTGACCTCGACCTTCGAGCGCACCCGGAGCAGCCAGATGCAGGCGGCCGAGAACAGGAACGTGAGGGAGTCGATCCAGAACGCCCAGTTGATGTCGAACGCTGACGCGAGCAGACCGGCGCCGGCGAACCCGATCGCGGTCGAGCCGAACGAGGCGATCGACAGGAAGGCGTTGGCCGCCGCCAGCTCCTCGTCGCTCGCGATCTCCGGGATGATGCTCTCGTAGGCGGGGTCGAAGAACTGCTTGACGCCGGCGTTGACCAGGATGGCCACGAACAGCAGAGCGACGTTGACGCCCAGCAGGAACGGGATCGCGGCGACGATGACGGCCTGGCCGAGGTTGCTGGCCAGCATGATCGAGCGCCGGTCGTAGCGGTCGACGAGCACGCCCGCGAGCAGTCCGACGATCAGGCTCGGGACCGCGGTCGCCATGAGCGTGACGCCGACGAGGAAGGCGGACTGCGTCTTCTCGTACACGTAGATGCCGGCGGCGAGGTCCGTCAGCGCGGAACCGGCCGTGGACACCAGCTGCGCGACCCACATGAGGACGAAGTCGCGCTTCTTGAACACCGCCGTGGGCGACACCCGCTGCCCCACCTGGGCCATCGCGGTCATGCGCCTGCTCCCGTCGCCACCCGAGCCACCATCGGCCGCATCCGCTCCTCCACAACCCCCGGCACGCACACGCGTCGCCAGGATGGGCAGGACCCGGGCCGGGGCGCGTGGATTGGCGCGAAGCATACGATCCACGCCGCGTAGGATTTGGCCCTCCGCACAAGGGAGGATCGGTGATCGACAGCGCGTTCGCGGTCACGGGGCCGCGACCATGACGGAGCCCCGCGACGCGGCGATTCGGCGGACGCTCGACGAGGTCGCGGCGCGCGCCGCCGTGGCCGGACGGCTCGAGCCGGCGGCGGGCGAGGCCGTGCTGCGATCGGTCGTCGAGGCGACGGTGACCCTGTTCGACGCGGAGGCGGCCTCGATCGCCCTGCACGACCCGTCCGGGGACCGGCTGGTCATCCGGGTCGCCGCGGGCACCGCGGGCGCGGGCGCGGTCGGGCTGGCCTTCGCCTCGAGCGAGGGGATCGCCGGCTACGTGTTCACGACCGGCCAGCCGCTGGCCATCAGCGACGTGGCTGCCGATCCCCGCTTCGACCGGTCCGCGGCACAGGAGACCGGGTACGTGCCCCGCTCGATCCTCGCCGTGCCGCTGCTGGACGACGACGGGACGCTGGGCGTGCTCGAGGTGCTCGACCGGCGAGGGGACGCCGGGTTCGGGCTCCGGGATCTCGAGCTCGCGTCCGTGTTCGCGCGGCAGGCGACCGTGGCGATCCGCGCCGGGCGCCTGGAGCGCGACGTCGCCGAGCTGCTGCGGCGAACGCTGGCGCGTCTGGCCGGGGATGGCCGGACGGACCCCGGCCGGTCCGAGGTGGACGAGGCGGCGCTGGACGACGCGGCGCTGGACGCCGCGGTGGACGCCGCGGTAGCCCTGGTCGTGGCCGACCTCGACGGCGACGGGGACGACCGGCTGTGGGCGCTGGCCGATGCCGTCGCTCGCGCCCGCCACGCCGCCCCGGACCAGGTGGCGCTGGTCGTCGAGATCCTCGACGCCCTCGCCCGCCGGGCGCACCGGCCCGCGTCCCGGTCGTTCCGCCGGTGAGCCTCGAGCTTCCCGCCTGGAGCGAGCCGTTCGCCGCCGGCCGGCGCGACCGGCTGGCCCGGCACGGGCCGTGGGGTCGCCTTGAGCGCGGCTGGGCATTCGGCGACGGCTCCGGGCGCGGCGTCCGGGTGGCGATCGTGGACTCCGGGGTCGAGGGGACGCATCCGGCGGTCGGCGGCCGCCTCGTCGCCAGCGTGGCGGTGGAGCGGAACGGCGACGGCTGGCACGTGGTCGACACGTCGCCGACGGATGTCGTCGGTCACGGGACCGCCTGCGCCGGCATCATCCACGCGCTCGCTCCCGAGGCGGAGCTCGTGTCGGTGCGCGTGCTGGGCGCGGACAACCGGGGCAATGGCGGCGCGTTCGCGACGGGGCTCGAGTGGGCCATCGAGGCATCTGGGGCGCAGGTCGTGAACCTGTCGCTGTCGTCGCGCAGCGACGCATTCCTGGTCCCGCTCCACGAGCTCGCCGACCTGGCGTACTTCCGCGGCGTGCTGCTCGTGTGCGCCGCCAACAACGTGTCGGTGGCCAGCTATCCGTCGCTGTTCGCGTCGGTCGTCTCGGTCGCCGCCCACGATGCCGCCGATGCCGGGACGTGGTTCTACAACCCGGAGCCGCCGGTGGAGCTCGGGGCGTACGGGCTGGATGTTGACGTGGCCTGGCGTGGCGGCACGCGGATGACCGTGACCGGCAACAGCTTCGCGGCGCCGCACATCGCCGGGTATGCGGCGCGGATCCGGGGCGCGCACCCGGGCATCACGCCATTCGAGACCAAGGCGATCCTGGCGGCGACCGCCGACAACGCGCGGTAGCCCGGGGAATCGAAGACGGCCGGCCCCTGGCGGGACCGGCCGGGGTGTCGGAGGGTGGGGGATCAGCGCTCGCCGTGCGGGTTCTCGCCCGGGCCGCGCCGCGTGAACTCGCCCTGCGTCTTCGGGCCGCCGGTGTAGAGGTGGCCCTCCACGTCGTCCCCGGACCGGTGGCCGTCCGCGTCCTGCCCCTCGTCGTTCCGGAGCACGACGTCCCCGCCGGTGCCGGGCAGCCGCTGGCCGAAGATGCCTTCCTTGCCCTGGTCGTTGTCCTTGCGCATGTCGACCTCCCGCGGTCACTTCGCGTTGCGTGATGTGCGGGTCACTCTAGGGCCGGTGTCCAGCCCCCGGAAGGGGCGACTTCACACCGGGGGTGTCGGCTTTCGGACACGCTCCGGTCCGCCGGGCGCTACCGGGCGACGAATACACCCTCCAGCGCCAGCAGGTCGCGCTTGAGGTCCAGGGCCGCCTCCCGCCCGCCCCACGCGGCCACGCCGTACCCGCCCAGCGCTCCCGTCGCCGGCGATGACCCGGTGGCAGGGGACGAGCAGTCCCACCGGGTTGCGGCCCACCGCGCCGCCCACCGCGCGCGCCGCCCCCGTCCGCCCGATCCGCCGCGCCACCTCGCCGTAGCTCGCCACCTGCCCGCGCGGGATCGCCCGGACCGCCTCCAGGACCAGCCGGTCCCACGCCGGGCGATCGGAGACGTCGATGGGCAGGGTCTCGACCGGCGCCGGCTCGCCGGCGAGCATCGCCTCGACCAGCGCCCGCGTCCCGATCGCCAGCGCCCGCGCTGGGCCGTCGGGTGCGTCCGCCACCCCGACGAACGCGCCGAGCCGCCGCCGCACGAGGTCCGCCTCGAACGCGTCCGCGCTCGACAGCAGCGCCAGCGCAACCACCCCGCGCGGTCCGGCCGCGATCCGGACGGGCCCCCACGGGCCGTCGGCGAGAGCGAGGACGATGCGGTCATCCGGCGCGTGCACGGAAGAATGGTTGCATGCTCCACGCGTATGCGGCACACTGCGCGAGCCATGTCGCACCGTTTCGTCAGCTTCGACTCGAAGAAGAAGCTCTGGCGGCCCTGCCGGAAGGCTCGGGCCCTGGGGCTCTGACGGCGCGCGAGCGACGACACCGAGGAGCCTCCGGGACCGGAGGCGCCGAGGGGCCGCGGACACCACGACGGTGCCGCGGCCTTTGTGATTCTTCGGACCTCCGGAACCCGCGGCTCCCTCCGCGGAGGACGTTCGAGATGCAGCTCCTGATCTACGGGCCCGGCCGGCTGGGCGGCGCGGTCGCCGCCGCCGCGGTCGCCGCCAGATGGCCCGCGCCCGGCCTCGTCGGCCGGCCGGACAGCGGGCGCCGGGCGGCAACCGCCATTGATGCCGACGTCGTGATCGACGCGTCCGCGGGTCCGGCCCTGGCCGGCAACGTCGCCGAAGCGCTCGCCGCCGGTCATCGCGCGTTCGTCCTGGCGGCCACCGGCTGGGACGCGGACCTGCCCCGGGTCCGGTCGATGCTCCTCGATCGCGGCGCCGCCGCGGTCGTCGCCCCCAACCTGTCGCTCGGCGCCGCCCTGTTCGGGCGGCTGGTCGAGACGGCCGCCGCCTGGTACGGCCGCGCCGGGGACTTCGAGCCGTCCATCGTCGAGTGGCACCGGCGAGGCAAGGCGGATCGCCCGTCGGGGACGGCCCGTGCCCTCGCTCGCCGGATCGTCGCCGCGGATCCACGATGGGCGATCGCGGGCGCGGCCGAGGGCGACGCCCGGCCCGTGCTCGAGGTGGCCGGCGTCCGTGTCGGCGCGGCACCGGGCACCCACCTCGTCACCTTCGACGGTCCCGGTGAGTCCGTCGAGCTGCGGCTCACCGCCCGGGATCGCTCCGCCTACGCGGACGGGGCCCTCGCGGCCGCCCGCTGGCTGGTCCGGGAGCCGCGCGCCCGGGCTCCACCCGTTCGAGGCCGTCGTGGACGACCTGCTGTCGGCGGCCCCAGTCGCCGTCCCCGCCTGACCTCACCCACCGCAGCACCGAAGGAGATCGATCATGACCCGCATCGACCCGCTCCGCCCATCACCGGACGCCCCGTCTCCGGGGTGCCTTCACCGCGCTCGTGACCCCGTTCACCGCTGACGGCCGCATCGACGAGGCCGCCTATCGCCGTCTCGTCGCCTGGCAGGTGCTGGCCGGCATCGACGGCCTCGTCCCCGTGGGCACCACCGGCGAGTCGCCCACGCTGTCCGCCGCGGAGCGCGACCGGCTGATCGAGATCGCCGTGGCCACCGTCGCGCAGCGCCCGTCCCGATCGCGCATCCCGGTCATCGCCGGGACCGGCACCAACGACACCCGCGCCTCGATCGAGGCCACCCGGCGGGCCGCCGCCCTGGGCGCCGACGCCGCGCTGGTCGTCACGCCCTACTACAACCGGCCCGACCAGCGGATGCTCGAGGCCCACTTCCGGGCGATCGCCGACGAGGGCGGCCTGCCGATCGTCGTCTACAACGTGCCGTCCCGGACGGGCGCGAACGTCGAGGCGGACACGTTCCTCCGCCTGGCCGAGCACCCGCGGGTCGTGGCGCGTCAAGGAGGCAAGCGGCAACATCGAGCAGATCGCCGTGATCTGCCGCGACCGGCCGCGCGACGTCGCGGTCCTGGCCGGGGACGACGCCGCGACCCTGGCCGTCCTCGCGATGGGCGGCGACGGCGTGGTGTCCGTCGCGAGCAACGAGATCCCGGGCGAGATGGCCGCGCTGGTCGCCGCCGCGCACGCCGGCGACTGGGACGAGGCGCGCCGGGTCCACGACCGCTGGCTGCCGCTGTTCCGCGCGAACTTCCAGGGCGCCCCCAACCCGGTGCCGGCGAAGGCCGCGATGCTGGCGATGGGCCTGCTGGAGCGGACGACCTGCGTGCGCCGCTGCTGCCGCTCGCGGACGCGCCGCGTGAGCGGCTGGTCGGGCTGCTGCGCGGCCTCGGCCTGGTGGACGGCGGGGGCGGCAGCCCGTTGAGCGCGTGTCCGTTGCCGACGGGCGAGGCGGCGGCGTGACGGCGCGCGTGTGCCGTGGCCACGGCCGACATGGGCCTCGCCGCGACGATCCTCGACGACCTGGACGCCGGCCGCCGCCGCGCCGCCGTCGCCGGACCCGTCGGCGCCCGGCGGCTGGCGCGCGGACCCGGAGGTCAAGGCCGCGATCCTCGCCCGCTTCCGCGACCGGGCGACCGTCGACCTGGGACATCGGGGGCGCGCTCCGGTTCCGGGACCGCGTCGGCGTGCCGCCGAAGCGGCTCCTGGACGGGCCGGAGGCAGCGGCCGCGCTCGCGGCCGGCCGGCCGTGGCGCATCGTGCCCGGCGGGACGACCGTCCGGGCCGGCGTCTACCTCGGCCCGGGCGTCGTGGTCATGCCGCCCTCGTTCGTGAACGTCGGGGCGTGGATCGGCGAGGACACGATGGTGGACTCGCACGTGCTCGTCGGCTCGTGCGCGCAGATCGGCGCGCGGGTCCACCTCGTCGGCCGGCGTCACGATCGGCGGGGTCCTGGAGCCGGCGGGCGCGCGGCCGGTCATCGTGGAGGACGACGCGTTCGTGGGGGCCGGCAGCGTCGCTGCTCGAGGGCGTGCTGTGGGGCGAGCGCGCGGTCATCGGGGCCGGCGTGGTCCTCACCGGGACCTCGCGCCTGTACGACCTCGTCCGCGGCCGCGTGCTGACGGGCACGGCCGAGGCGCCGCTCGCCGTCCCGCCGGGCGCCGTGGTCGTGCCCGGGTCGCGTACCCTCGGCGGCGAGTTCGCCGCGGCCCACGGGCTGTCCGTCTCGGTCGCGCTGCTGGTCAAGGACCGCGACGCCGGCACGGACGCCCGGGTCGCCCTGGAGGAGGCGCTGCGATGAGCATGCTCCGCGAGCCCGGCCCGGCGCCGTCGCGCGTCGCCGCGCCCGCCGCCCGCCGGGGCCGCCCGCCACCCGCAACGAGATCCTGCGCACGGCCGCCTCGGCGGCACGACCCGGCGGCGCTCGCCGAGCGGTTCGGCACGCCGTTCTACGCCTACGACCTCGACGTCGTCACGCGCCAGGTCGACGGCCCTTCGCGCCGTCCTGCCGTCCGTCGTTCGACCTCGCCTACGCGGTCAAGGCCAACCCGAACCTCGCCGTGCTGCGGCACCTCGCCGGCGCTCGGCGCTGGGTGCGGACGTGGCGTCCGGCGGGGAGCTGCGCCACGTCGCTGCGGGCCGGCTTCCCGCGCGGGCGCGATCGTGTTCACGGGCCCCGGCAAGCGGGACGACGAGCTCGCCGGTGCCGTCGAGGCGGGCGTGCGCGTCGTGACCGTGGAATCGCCGGGCGAGCTGCGCCGCCTGGCGCGGATCGCGGAAGGGCTCGGCCGCCGCCAGCCCATCCTGCTGCGGGCGGCCGTGTCCGAGGCGGCGCGCCTCGAGCGGGTCCGCCTGGTGGGCGACGACGGCGCCGGCAAGTTCGGGATGGACGGCGGGGACCTCCGGATCGCCGCCGGCCGAGGCGGTCGCCTCGCCGTGGCTGGAGCCGCTGGGCCTCCACGCTTTCGGGGCGTCGAACGTGCTGGACGCGGGCGCCCTCGCCGCCCACGTCGAGACGACGGTGGAAGCGGCCCGCGATCTGGCGGCCGGCGCCGGGTTCGCGCTCCGGCTCGTCGATGCCGGCGGCGGCCTCGGGATCCCGTACGAGCCCGAGGAGGACGGCTGGACCTGGCCGGGCTCGGCCGCCGGCTGGCCGCGGTCGCGTCCCGGCTGGCGGCCGACGCCGATCACGCGCGACGCCCGTGTGCTCCTCGAGCCGGGCCGCTTCCTGGTCGGGGACGGCCGGTGCCTATGTCGCGCGCGTGATCGACCGGAAGGTCGTGTACGGCCGCCACGTGGTCATCCTCGACGGTGGGATCCACCACGTGCTCCGGCCCGGCGCTGGTCGGGCAGGAGCACCGCATCCGCGTCCTCACCGGCGCGGCGGCCGCCTCACCGGCCGCCGCGAACGCGCAGCGCTTCCCGGTCACCGTCGCCGGCCCGCTGTGCTCCGGGCTCGACATCTTCGCCCAGTCGGCGGTCATGGCCCTGCCGGACCCCGGCGACCTCGTCGCGATCCTGGACGTCGGCGCCTACGGCGCCACCGAGTCGATGCCGTTCTTCCTGTCCCACCCGCTCCCGCCGGAGGTCGCGCTCCGGGGCCGGGAGGCGTGGGTGGCGCGCCCGCGCATCGAGCCCGACACGTGGCTGGGCTGGCAGGCGGCGGAGCCCCGGTCCACGGGCCCCCACGGCTCCGACACGGCGTGATCGGGACCCGACTGCGCGCGGCTCCGGTTCCGCCTGACCTCCGGCCCTCGCCTTCGGGACC